>CABTJC010000001.1:0-61525 GCA_902485095.1 uncultured Atopobium sp.
GTTAAATTTCTTATATAAGTCTATTCATGTTTAAGCATATTAGATGAAGTTTATGCATAGAGATGCATATCGGGTAGTGCGGCCGCCTAGCTGCCTGGCTATCTTGATTAGAAACATGTCGATTCTTCGGCGAGACCTACCAAAGCTGCGCTATTTTGTGCGCCAGGCCTAAAATCCGGCGCTAACACGCTGCAGAATCATAATCACCTGCATATGAACTACCTCCCATTTCTTATGTCCAAGAAATGGGAGGCAGTCCGATGACAAGGCGCTTTGCATTACAGAGGCTAGCTGTTACTCAAGCTCAAAGGCGCCTGTGTAGAGCTGGTAGTACGTTCCTCGCTTGGCGAGAAGTTCGTCGTGTGTACCGCGCTCAATAATGCGACCGTGGTCAAGTACGACAATAACATCTGCGTTTCTAACCGTAGAAAGACGGTGAGCAATAACAAAGGTGGTGCGGTCGTACATCAGAGCGTCCATACCACGCTGGACAATTGCTTCGGTACGTGTGTCAATGCTGGAGGTAGCCTCGTCCAGAATCATGACTGGTGGATCTGCGACTGCTGCGCGAGCAATGGAGATGAGCTGACGTTGTCCCTGGGAGAGAGCACTACCGTTGTCCTTGAGCATGGTGTGGTAACCCTCAGGAAGACGTCTAATAAAGTCATCGGCACCAGCAAGTTTTGCGGCCTTCACGCAGTCCTCATCAGTAGCATCAAGACGCCCGTAGCGGATGTTATCCAAGACGGTACCTGTAAAGAGGTTGACGTCTTGCAGAACAATACCGAGAGCACGACGAAGAGCGCTCTTCCTAATCTTGTTAATGTTGATGCCGTCGTAGCGAATCTTGCCGTCTTCAATGTCATAGAAGCGGTTGAGCAGGTTAGTAATGGTTGTTTTGCCAGCGCCTGTTGCGCCAACAAATGCAACCTTCTGACCAGGTTTTGCATAAAGAGAAATATCATGCAACACGGTGTGGCCAGGCTCGTAGCCAAAGTCAACATCAAAGAGGCGAACGTCTCCCTTAACAGGGGTGTAAGTAACCGTGCCGTCACTGTGTGGATACTTCCAAGCCCAGTAACCGGTGCGGTACTCAGCTTCCTGAACTTTACCGTCAATGGTTTCTGCGTTGACTAAAGTAACGTAACCTTCTTCAGTCTCTGCTGGTTCATCAAGTAGCTCAAAAACTCGATTAGCACCAGCGATGCCCATAACAACAGAGTTAATCTGACTAGAAATCTGGTTAATCTGGGCGGAGAACTGACGTGTCATGTTGAGGAAGGGGACAGCTACAGCAATGGTGAAAGGCAGTCCAGACAAAGAAACGTTTTGAATGTTCAGAGTAATAAACACACCAGAAACTACAGCAACTACAACGTACATAATGTTGCCCAGATTGTTGAGGATAGGCATAAGCGTGTTGGCATAAAGGTTTGCATTTCTTGCAACAACCATCAGCTCATCGTTGATTTTGTCAAATGATTCAATAGTTTCTGCCTCATGACTAAAGACCTTAACGACCTTCTCGCCATTCATCATTTCCTGAATGTGTCCCTCAACATCTGCGGTAGTCTTCTGAGTCTTAACAAAGTTCTTTGCGGACTTACCACCAAGGTTTTTAGTAGCAAGGCCCATCAAAGAGAAGCCAAACAGAACAACCATGGCCATAAGTGCGCTGTAGTAAAACATGATAAACACTACTGCGATGATAACCACAGAGGTAAAGAGGAGGTTTGGAAGACTGGTACCAATCATCTGGCGCATTGCGTCAATATCATTGGTGTAATAGCTCATGATGTCGCCATTGAGGTGCGTATCAAAGTACCTAATAGGCAAGTCCTGCATGTGCGAAAACATCTTTGAACGCCATTTTTGCAGAGCTCCCTGGGTAACAATAGCCATACCCTGGGTAGAGATGATGTTCGCAAGAAGTCCAATGACGTAGAAGGTGGCGAGAAGAGCTACGTTTTGGAAGACTAAGCCTTCAGCAGAACTCCAGTCACCAGTATCAATAAAGTTAGAGATGATAGAGAGGATTCGCTCCAAGAAGACACTTGGGAGTGACTGCATAATTGCTTGGATAACAGCACCAAGGAGTGCTACAGGGAGAAGGACAGGGTAGAACTCCCAGAGCATTTTAATGGTTCGAGTAAGAATTTTTCCCACGGGAAGCTTTGGTCTTGCATTGTTTGTTTCTGTTGTCCTACTCATGAGAAGTCACCTCACCTTCCTGAGACTGATTTTCATCAACACTTTGCTTGTTCTGTGAGAAGTACACTTCGCGGTAGATTGGGTTATCTTTCAGGAGCTCTTCGTGCGTACCAATTGCGTTAACGCGACCGTTATCCAGAACAATAATCTTGTCAGATTCTTCGATACTGGAAGTACGCTGAGCAATGATGATCTTGGTGGTATCAGGCAAGAAATCTTTAAGACCAGAGCGAATTAAAGAATCTGTCTTTGTATCAACAGCGCTGGTAGAGTCATCAAGAATAAGTACTTTTGGACGTCTAAGCAACGCGCGCGCAATACAGAGTCTCTGCTTCTGACCACCAGAAACGTTACTGCCACCCTGCTCAATATGAGTCTCATATTTATCAGGGAAGGTTTGAACAAAGCTATCAGCCTGAGCAAGACGAGCTGCCTCAAGAATCTCTTCATCGGTAGCGTCAGGGTTACCCCACAGGAGATTTTCTTTGATGGTACCGCTAAAGAGAACATTTTTCTGAAGAACCATGGCAACAGCACCACGAAGAGTATCGATGTCGTAGTCTCTGACGTTGTGCCCGCCAACAGAAACGCTACCAGCGGTTACATCGTATAGGCGAGGAATGAGCTGCACCAGCGTGGACTTTGCAGAACCGGTACCACCGATGATACCGATGACCTCACCAGAGTTGATGTGAAGATCTACACCAGACAGGGCTTCTCGACCCTCTGGACCGGAATAGGAGAATCCAACGTTCTCAAAATCAATGGATCCGTCTGTAACCTCGGTCAGAGGATTTTCTGGGTTGTTAATAGTGGAAGTTGCAAGGAGTACTTCACAGATGCGGCGAGCACCTTCTTCTGCAATGATGATCATGGCAAAGACAAAGGAAAGCATCATGAGTGCCATAAGCATCATAAAGCCATAAGTAATAAGCGAAGAAAGCTGTCCAACGCCAAATGCAGTTCCCTGAGAAGAGACAATGAGGTACGAGCCAAAGTACAGAATGAAGACAAATAGCACGTAAATAGTGAAGTTCATAAATGGAGAGTTCAGAGCCATGAGTCTCTCGGCTGCTGTAAAATCTTCGCGCAGCTCTTCTGAAGCCTTATCAAATTTCTGACGCTCAAAGTTTTCATTTACAAATGACTTAACAACGCGGATACCAGCTAAGTTTTCTTCAGCGGATTCGTTGAGCGCGTCGTATCTCTTAAATACCTTTTTAAAAATAGGAATGACTCTAGAAATAATGAAGTAGAGGCCAATTCCTAGAAGAGGCATGACGGCAACAAAAATAATGGCAAGCCAGCCGCCCATGATAAAGCCAGCAATAAACGCTGCAATAAACATAAATGGAGCACGAACGGCCAGGCGGATGAGCATCATAAATGCCATCTGTACGTTAGAAATATCCGTAGTAAGGCGTGTTACCAGCGATGATGAAGAGAATGCATCAATAGTGGTAAACGAGAAATTTTGGATATTACGGAACATATCACGGCGAAGATTGCGTGCAAAGCCAGTAGATGCTTTTGCAACAGAAATACCGGATAGTGTTCCAAACAGCAGCGACAGCATTGCCATAGCAGCAAGAACAGCTCCAGACTGAATGACAGCGTTTAGTTCTGCCCCCGTGCGAAGCGTATCAACAAGATTGGCTGTTCTAAAAGGAATGAGAATTTCTAAGATGGTCTCAATTAACACAAAGAGAGGAGTGAGGATAGTGTCTCTTTTGAACTCACCGATACTCTTTGAAAGCACTAAAGCAATCTCTTTAATGGAAAGATTGCTGACATCTACAATACCTGTCAGAGCAGAGGGAACCATAGCAGTTTCTGCTTCAGTTGATTCAATTATGTTTTCAAGTTCTTCAGTTGAAGTTACTTCTTCTGACATGCTGTTTCTCCCTTCTCATCCCTGTTAATTGTGTCCCAATGTTCAACTAAACGATCTAGATATGCGCAGAATGTAACTTTTTCTTCATCAGAAAGAATAGACAATGCGCGTGCTTCAAATGACTCAATAGCCTCTTGAGCTTCTTTTGCTTGTTTGCGACCTTCTTTTGTTAAAGAAAGAAGTGTCTGCCTGCGATCTTTGTCTACACGAGCACGTTCAACAAGACCTTTTGCTTCAAGTTTGCTCACCATTTCTGAAAGTGATGCAGATGCATTCTTAGTTTTGGCGAGAAGATCTTTTTGGGTCATTTCTCCATCACGATATAGTGTGGTCAAAATAAACTGCTGACCACCACGACATCCACGCGTGATGTAAAGATAATGGCCTAGGTGACCAAGATTGTGAATGATGCGCATCTCTTGAGTAGGTGAGGTTGATGCCTGATGCATGAGTACCTCCCGTAATAGAAATAATTCTTGCTAGGTATTTTACTCAAAAATTCTGAGATAGCAAGGTACTTAACAATTAAGTACCTAAGTTTTTTAAATTCCGCAAAATTTGCAGGTAAGATAAACAATTGCTCTTGTAAAAATCCTAAAGATACAAGAAATTTGCAAATAGTCTACGTATTACTGCACCCGGAGACACCTTCGGAACATTGTGAGGGCATCCTGGAATGAAGAGAAGTCGAGCGGTAGGGATTGCCTCGGCAATACGGCGAGTTTCTTCTGGGTAGATTTCGTCATATTCACCAGCCATGACAACAACAGGAACAGAAATATATCCAAGAGTTGCGGGATCAATATGTGGGTTGTCTACCATAAGCTCCAAATGCTCTGCAATACGAGCTGCTTCAGCAGGCGAGGGAACGGGATAGCCATCTTCTAGAACAGCGCCTTCCCAACCTTGAGCTGCCCAACGTTTGTTGCCCTCGATGCTTTCATAGAGCCAGGTCATATCACCTAACGTGTCAGGCTCAAGATTTGCTCCGATAGATACAAGAGAGGTAACTACGTCTGGATAGTCGCGTGCCAGAAGAAGACCAAGAATAGCTCCGTCAGAAAAGCCCACAATATGAGCAGACGCAACACCAAGCTGCTTTAGGACAACGTATGCATCTTCTGCCATCTGCTCGTAGGTAAAGGCGGCTGTTCCTCGAGTGCTCAAACCCTGATCTCTCGAGTCAATACCTATTGCGGTGTAACCTTGGTTACACACTTCATCAATGATGGTGCCAAAGATGCCATGCTCTTCTCCATTTCCGTGGAGAAACACAATAGGCGCAGCATTGGTAGCGTTAGTAACAGACGCCAAATAAGCCGCAGTTGAAGCGAGGTCTTTACAGGGTTTCTCGCCAGCAGAGGTGTGGGGAGTGTAGACAAACGTTGCAATTTCTGCACCGTCATCAAGCAACACCTGAAGATGGCTCTTCAGGTGTGCTGTTGGCTTGCTATAAGGTTTTGGACGGTAGACGGGTGGAAATTCGACCACGTATGCTCCTAGCTGCGTGTTTTAATTCTTCTGGCTTGGATGTGCTTTGAAGAAGTCAAAGCGAGGAGGGAGCTCTTCAAGCTGGTGCTCCTCTGCGCTCTGGCCAAGCTTTGCTGCAAGCTCTTTTGGACCCATAAAGGCGTTCTCCCAAGAGAAGAACTCCTCATGTGGGAAGTTGAGAGCATCTGCAATGCGCTCGCAGCCTTCCGGAACAGCCGGGTGCATAAGCAGTGTGATGGTCTTGAGTGCATAGAATGCATCAGCAAGTGCCTGGTCATAGGCCTCGTCATTGCCCTGAGCGGCCTTGGAAGCCTCGCCCCAACGCTTGTTTTCTGCGCGAGCGTACTCATCAACAGCAGCAAGTGCAGAGTGCGCGTCAAAGCCGTATGCAAGCTGCTCGTACTTCAGCAGAACCTCTTGGGCAGCATCGATAACTTCCTGGTGAGGCTCACTGACAGGCAGGTGACCGCCACAGGCATTAGCAGCACCATACAGGCAGCTACGAGCCATGCGGTTAAAGATGTTAGTGAGAAATGCTGACTCCTTGAGCGCTGGATCAACAACGCGAGGATCATCCTTTACCAGAAGATCTGGCTCGCCGTCTTTGCCCTTCCTGGATACAGAGGTGTCAAAAGCCTTTGGCGAGAAGGACACGGCGCGCTGATCAAGGCCAAGTGAGAGCCAGTGAGCGCGGAGTTGCTCTGGAGTGTAGAACTCAAGAAGCTCTTCAGCCATTGGAGGCTTGATAGCACCAGAGCTGGAAGCCTTCTTGTTCATAAAGAGAATGTGGTAGTTAGCAACTGGAGTATCGGTGATAAGACCCCAATCAAGTGCATCCCACAGCGGGTTCTGGACAATGCAGTAGAAGAAGATGTTGTCCTGACCAATGAACTGGTAGACAGCAGCATCGTCACTGCACCACCAATCGCGCCACTCGTCAGAAGAGTAGCGAGAACCACCGTTGCTAGCGTCTTCAGAAAGAGCAGCACGTGTGAAGGTGATAGGAGCCCAGAGGGACTCAGTCCAGACCCAGATGGTAAGGTCTTTGAGATCTTCAATGTCTGGAGACTTAAGGCCCCAAGAAATATTGCCTGTCATGCGGTAAGGCAGGAGCGTCTTGCTTGTTCTAAAGCGAATTCCAGTCTCTTTGAGTTTCTCGCGAGCTTCATCTCTATCTTGCCAGTTTTCAAAAACAACAGAGAAAGAAGAAGCATTACCTTCTGGCTCAATAACACTATGAGCTGGGAGGGAAGAGGCAACGCCGTCAAAGTCTTGGCGGTAGGAATTTTGAATGTAGATAATAGGCTCGGTCAGAGTCTCTTGAACGGTAGAGGTAACAACTGAGCGAATCTGTGGGTTGTTCTTCCACTTTTCTACCAGGTTGTTTAGAAACTCTTTGTATTGTGGCAGGTCAAAGTACCAGCTTGGTGCCGGACGAAGCTCTGGCGTGGTGCCGGTGAGCTGAGACACAGGAGCAATGAGCTCCTCTGGATTGAACTGATGACCCAGGTCGCATTCTTCTGCATAAGCCTTCTCTGACTTGCAGCCCTTAATGGGGCAACGTCCATTGACCTGGCGACCATTAAGGAATGTGTGAGCCTCGGTATCGTAAAACTGTTTAGTTGAGAGCTTGGAGAGTTTACCGCGCTCGTAGAGGCGGTGCATGATGCTGTCAGCCATCTCTTCGTGAATCTTTGCAGCGGGTTCTAGCGCAGAACCGCCGTAGAAATCAAGCGAGATATTGTAGGCGTTAAGAGCGCTTTTCTGCAGGTTGTGATTATGATTAACGTAATCAAGGATGGTGCCCTCGTAGCCCTCTTCTTCAACCTTTTTACGATAACCCTCAGCAATAGGAGAGCCATAGCAATCAGTTCCCGAGATAAACAAAACGTTTTTCTGGCCAATACGATCTCTTAAGAAACGAGCAAAGAAGTCAGCTGGGACAAAAACGCCTGCAATATGTCCGAAGTGGAGATTTTTATTACCGTAGGGCATACCACCGGTAATGACAGCGCGCTTAGGAAAATGAGGGCGGTTGTTCATGTCGTAGCTTTCGGCCATGGATACCTCGCAGTTGGAATTAGTAGATTACGCAAATTATCTTCTTATTCTAATCTTTTTTGATTCACTACACGAATAGATTCAGAAGTCGATACTATAGTGAGTAGAAATTATGTAAGGAGAGTTTGTGGGAAGAAAAAAGCCAAAGACAAGCCTTGAGTTTGTTCTAAAGGATCCACCAAAGTCTGTGGTGACGCCCTTCCTTGTGGCTGACCTTGCACTTTTGCTTATGTTTGTTTGTCATATTCCGCTGATGGTTATGGGAGAGCTCCCAGCCAATGACATCCTTCCAGCCGTGTTGGGTCTTCTTGGAAGCATGTTGGCAGGTGGCTTAATCCTTGTGTGGATTACCCGCGTCAATAAGCGAGATTTTAGGTCTTTGGGTCTTCGAGTAAGCTCCTGGCCAGGATTTATGCGCGGAGTTACCTTTGGCTTTTTGATGGTGCTGTTTACCTTTGGCTCTATCATGCTCATTGAAGGCTTTAACTTTAACTTCAATGCTTCCTATAACATTTTTGCTGCTCTCTTCTTACTTGTGGCAACCCTTATTGAGTCTGCTGCAGAAGAAATATTGTTTAGAGGTTACCTACAAACTGGTGTTGCAGCTAAGAGTTCTTTCCCTGTAGCGCTTGTGCTTCAAGCAGTGCTCTTTACCGCAACGTATGGACTAACGCCTAACATCTCTATTGCCGCAGCAATCTCAGTTTTTTTGATGGACATTCTTTATGGCTTGGTGTTTTGGCTTACCGATAATCTGCTCATGACCATTGCTATGCACTTTATCTGGAACTTTGTAACCGGCCCTATTCTGGGCATCTCGGTTACCACTACGCTTCTTCCTACCACGCTCTTAACAGCGTATCCTGCAGCATCTGAGTTTATCTCGGGTGGCGCCTACGGTATTGAAGCAAGCGTTGTCACTATTTTTGTATGCCTTGCTGCCTGCGCTATAGTAGGTTGGAAATGTTATAAGGCACAAGGCGAGAAGAACTAATGGCTTCAAACATGCTTCAGTCAATTGAGACTCTTTCAGTAGAGCCGGGAACACCGCTGCTGCTCCATGCATGCTGTGGCCCGTGCTCACTTGAACCTTTAAAACATCTGAGGGAAGAGGGCTTTGAGCCAACCATCTGCTGGACTAATCCTAATATTCAGCCAGTTGAAGAGCATGATAGGCGTCTTCAGACATTACTTACGTGGGCTCAAGAAGAGGCTCATGTTGAGGTGATTGTGGCAAGAGATCCGCGAGAGCAGTGGGAGCGAGCTGTGGCCCCTCAGGGATTTGAGCGAGATCGTCGCTGTCGTGCTTGTTACGCAATCCGCTTGGCAGAGAGTTGTCGTGTGGCGGCTGAGCGCGGGTTTGAATACGTTTCTACAACACTGGCTGTCTCGCCCTATCAGCTCTTTGATGCGTGCGAGGATGAGCTGGTGTCCATTGCGCACGCTCATGGACTGACGCCTGTATGGAGAGATTTCCGTCCGTTTTACCCAGAGGCTACAAAAGAGTCTCGTGAGCTTGGTATGTATCGACAAAATTATTGCGGTTGCAGATATTCTGCGGCCGAGGCTCAGATAGAGCGTCATGAAGCTCGTGACGCAAGAAAGGCAGCACGTCATGCGAACTGACGATTTTGATTACAACCTTCCAGAAGAACGTATTGCACAAGCTCCTGCTGAGCCAAGAGACTCTTGTAGGCTTTTGGTGCTGCATAGAGAAGATGGCCGCATAGAGCACAAGCACTTCACCGATATTGTGGAGTATCTTGAGCCGGGCGATTTGGTTGTAGTTAATCAGACGCGCGTTATGCCAGCTCGCCTTGTAGGTAAAAAGCAAAATACGGGCGGCGTCTCAGAAACGCTGCTTTTAAAACGTCGAGAAGATATTGATGCTCTTGGTGGTGTATGGGAGTGTCTGGTAAATCCTGGTAAGCGTCTAAAGCCTGGCGCAGTAATTGAATACCGTGCAGGTGGCTTGCATGCTCCTGACTCAGCTCCTGTTGTGTTGACGGGCACCATTGTGGACTTTGTTGACGATAACAGGGGAGGTCGCCTGGTGCGTTTTGAAGCACAGGGAGATCGCACTCTTGACGAGGCTATTCATGAGGCGGGCCATGTTCCACTGCCTCCGTATATTACACAGTACGAGGGAGACCCAGAGAAGTACCAGACGGTCTACGCTATGCAGGACGAGCATTCTGCTGCAGCTCCTACCGCGGGTCTTCACTTTACTCCTGAGCTCATTGAAACCATCAAAGCAAAGGGTGTCCAGTGGGCATCTGTTGAGCTAGAGGTGGGTATTGATACCTTCAGGTTGGTAACAGAGGATGACCCTACTAAGCACGTCATTCATACCGAGCGCTACCACGTAGCTTCAGAAGTTGTAGAAGCAGTAAAGGCTACCAAAGCCGCTGGTCATAAGGTTATTGCCATTGGTACTACCAGTGTTCGCTCGCTTGAAAGTGCTTGGGATAATCAGATTCCTGCAGCTGAGCCTCCTGTTGTGGCTCGTCGCTTTGAGGAGACAGAAGACTCTGCTGCGCTGACTCACAAAGGCGATATGGTTGCCCGAGAAAACGCAACTACCAACCTCTATTTGATGCCAGGCTCTACGTTCCACGTGGTAGACACCATGGTGACCAACTTCCACGTTCCACGTTCAACTTTGATGATGCTGGTTTCTGCGTTTGCAACGTGCGAGCAGATTATGGACGCCTATCAAAGTGCCATTGACGAGAAGTACCGCTTCTTGTCATTTGGTGATGCCATGATCATCATTTAGCGAGTTTGGTTACGTGACCATGATCCTTACGTTTAAATTGAGAGTTTAGATGTAGAAAAAGTACTCACAGTATTGTGAGTACTTTTTTCATAAGATGATTTGTCTGGGCAAAGACTAAACTACCAGTTAAAAATCAGCCATACAAAAGACGCAAGAATCGCTATCATGCCAAGAACAACAATGATGAAGCCAATGCGCTGACCACGAGTTGTCTCTCGAAGGATTTTCTCGCCAGTAATAAGCTCTTTAAGAGTGAGCTGCTTGGTATTGATGTTAATTACCTGCTCGTCAACAGACTTTCTGAGCTGCTCAGTAATTTCTGGTGTTGCATGAATTTCTTTAGCATCATCAATGACTGACTGTGCTTCATCATGTTTATCTGCTGCTTCGTTAAAGAGCTCCTTGGCTGTCTTAATTTTGTCTTCAAGACCCTCTATATCTTTGCTCAAAATCCTCTGACGAGCATTAGCCTCAGCTACCACAGCGTCGTATTCCTGCTGTTTCTGCTCATAATCTTTGCGAGCTGCATCAATAGAAGACTCTGAGGACTCCAACGATTTGCCCTGGGTCCAGTAATGCGTTTGTGCCATCTCAAGTGAAGACTGGAAAGAGTTCTGTAGTTCCTCAACTTGCTTTTGGGCCTGCTCTGCACGAGCAAGCTCTGACTTAAGGTCTTCCTCAATGCGAACAATTGCATCGTGATTAGCGGCGGGGTCTGTCTTAAGACCAGCAAGCTCTTCTCTCAGAGAAAGCTGTCTTGCCTGGGAGTTTTCCAGTGCTTTATTTGCAGACGCTACTGCAGCATCGCGTTTCTCGGTAACTTCTTTAAGCTGAGCCTCGGCGTTTTTGACACCACGCTGCGCCTCAGAGATTGTCTTTGAGATATCATCTAGCCTGCCTTTTGCTGTGGCAGTAACTTCTTTGTAAGGCTTAATCTTTGCTTCGTCATCAACTTTTTGCTGTTCAAGCTTCTGAATAAGCTGGTTTTTCTTAACCGTGAGAAGATCCACTTGCGTAGATTGATCGCTCATGACCTGAGCGGTTTCTGCAAAAATTTTCTCTTGCTCAGCGATAATCTGGTCAAATGAGCTCTGTACGTAGTCTCTGTGTTCTAGATCTTGTTTGTCTTGAGCAAGGTGTTCTTGCATCTGCTTAAGCTCTTGCTTTGCAGAGTTTGTCTCTTTGGCAGCGTTATGGACTTCTTTGGTAGCCTGGAAACCTTCTGCAACAGCGGTTGTGGCGCTCTCAAATGCGCTGCTAACACCTTTTGCTACAACCTGAGTAGTGTCCTTGGCAATCTTTTGAATGTCCTGGGATTTGCTGGGTTCAGGTGTGTCTGCAGACTCATTCTGCTCATTAGAAGTGGTTACTTGAGTATCTATCGTGTCCAATTCCTCAGGTTTTGAGTTTTGGATATCGTTTTCAGCCATGGTGAACCTCCTACAAGAGTTCCGACTTTTTATTTTTACCCTGTTTTTGAGCAAATCATAGTCTAATTTGGTTCTTTCTGGAAATAAGATTGGATATAATACGTTATGTTTTGTTACGATAGTAACGATTAATCGAGAATAACTCTCGAGTAGATTTTTGGTTTCCGGAAGGGGAGTCCACTTATGGTTTCAAAGCAGACTACTATCATCAATGCAACTGGTCTTCACGCTCGTCCAGCATCCGTCTTTGTTTCTGAGGCAAAGAAGTTTGAGAGCAACGTCACCATCAAGAATGTTGACAAGGACTCCGCACCAGTTAACGCTAAGTCCATCATGATGATTCTTGCTGCTGGCCTTGGTACTGGCACCAAGATTGAGATTGCATGCGACGGCGCTGACGAGCAGGCAGCCCTTGACGCTCTCGTTGCTCTTGTTGACAGCGGCTTCGGCGAGTAAGCTAACGGCTACATACTGTGCACGTCAAGCCCGGCTTTGCCGGGCTTTTTTCAAAGAGAGGTTAGTATGACATTTGTTGCAACATGGCTTGTAACTACTGTTGCTACGTTGGTGGCCTGCACCTTAATTCCAGGTCTAACTATTGTGGGAGGCTCGTGGGCAGGTCCTATTCTGTTCTCGTTAGTACTCGCAGCAGTCAATACGGGCATTAAGCCTGTTGTTAAGCTACTCTCATTGCCTATTAATGTGCTGACCCTAGGTATTTTCTCGCTCTTTATTAATGCTTTTATGCTTGAGCTTTCAAGTTTTATTTCTAGGAATTTGCTGCATGCGGGCGTTGCTATTGATTCTTTAGGCACCGCTATCCTGGGATCAATAGTTATCTCAATTGTCTCTTCAATTGTGATTAGCCTTACTGGTCTGAAGAAGGAGAACCTTTCGTAAGTTCCTTCTGGGCTTTATCCAGTTTGGCAAAGCTTTCTGAGATAGCAGAAGTTAGCTGAGAAATCTGGGAAGACTCAGTAATGTTTTCAATCAAAGATGTTGCTGATGCATTGACAAGCGAACCAAGGAGGTCAAAAAAGACTTCTTTGGTTTGCTTTTCTGTTTTAGTGAGTGCCGCAACAACAGGCTGTAAGTTTGCGGGCGAGCTAATAATGTCGCTGAAATAGACTGCTCCGCCTGCCGAAAGGGCGTCAAAGAGCTCGTTAGTAAAGTGCTCACGATCGGAGAGGGGGAGTTCTTTATACCAGTTGCTAAACGCCTCGTTAATCTTTTTACATTCTGGCTGGAAGTCGTCAGCAAACTCAAAGGTGTCGCGCATGACCTGCCATGAAACACCGTCGTGAGCCATCATACCTGTCTCGGAGCTTTTTACGATGAGCTTTGGAACAGCAGGATCATCAAAAATCATGCCCACTACACTAAACTCAGGCAAAATTCTGATGTATTTATCTCCAAGCACCTTGTGGGCTGTGGTGGGAAGAATTTCTGGACACATATTAGGTCCATCGTTACTCCAGACGCGCTCAATTGTGCCAAGAAGCTCTTCAGGGCAGACTGTTGCTGCGTATGCCGCAAGGTTGCCGCCCTTAGAGTGACCGCCAACCATAACATTTGCGCAGGTAGTGCTGTTGCCTGCTGCAAGGTGTTCGCGAATACGTTTCTCAAGGTATAGTGCCGCCGACTTATCAGCGGACGTAACCTGGAAGCTAAGGTTAAGGTTTTCTCGCCAGCCAACGAGCGTGCCGTCAGTTCCTCTAAAAGAAACAAACATCTGCCCCGTAGGAAGATAAGCGGTAAACGCTGCAAACTGCAGGTTTTTCTCGACATTAATGCGGTCTACATAGCGACCAAGCTCAATGTTGGCAAAGCGGGGAGCGTTAACCAGTGCCTCAAGGAAGGTTCCATCAACGCGAGAAAATCCCGTGATAAGAGACGGATTGTCATCGAGTTTCTTCAGCATTTTGGCGCAAGCGCTGCCAAGTAGAACGCGTTTCTCGCTACGCTCAGAAGGCACGACCCCGCCAAATCCCAGATAGGAAAGAATTGAGAGAATCAGGTTATCGACGTTGTTAAAAGGGTCATTCTCAAACGTCAGATCGCCGCGCCAGTGTAGATAGTCAACGACATTTGCCATGATGCCTCTTTCCTGCTGGTACTTTTCGTATACTAAGCATAGAGGAAGTTTGATTGATTTGGGGAGAAGCCCGTGGAAAAAGCTACAGTTTCTTCAAAAGCAATTGCTACCAAGAAGCGCTTTGTTTTTGCAGATGTTCTTACCATTTTGGCAGGCATTGCTGTTGTTATGCTACATACCTCTCTCAACGTTTTCTCGCTTGCCCACACAAAAACTTGGGCCTTCTCTTTAGCTCTGCAAGCTGCATTTATTTACGCGGTACCTATCTTTTTCATGCTGAGTGGCATGAATTTGCTTGGGTATCGAAGTAAATACTCCACAAAGACATTCTTTATGAAGCGTGCAAGAAAGACGCTGATGGCGCTCATTTTTGGCAGCGCAGTGGTGTATCTGATGTACGTGCTTTTTCCTACAAAGTTTTGGGGTGCCGAAGAGGTTGCGGCAAGCGCTGGTGTTGCTGATTTTATTAAGCGTTTTATGACTAACAATATCAATAGCACGCTTTGGTTTATCTATACCATTTTGTATCTGTATCTTTTGACACCTGTGCTTTCTCTGGTAGTTCAAAAGAAAGAAACCCTGCTCTATGTTATGGCGCTCACACTCTTTGTGAGCTTTGGATTGCCGCTACTTGAGTTCATTGGCGTTCGTGGTGTTTACTTTGATCAGCTGTTTAGATGGGCTGCGTTTAACAGCGATGGCCTTTTCTACTATCTGCTGGGATATTACGTTAAGACGTATTACGACGAGCTTCCAAAATTTACTAAAAACAATCTTGTGCTTGCTGTAATTTTCTTGCTTTCGTCTGCGGCTATGTTTGGCTGGGGACTTATTGCTAACAACTTTGGAACCCCATTAACTCCAGAAATGACATATCAGAGTTATCCCATTACTATCAAAAACTTCCTTTGTGTAGTACAAGCGGCATCTTTGTTCTTGTTTGTGCTGAACCTTGAACCAAGTCTGCAGGAGCTCTCTGATGCTACTAAGAAGCGCATCAGCACGGTATCTGCTGGTGTTTTAGGAGTTTATCTGTTCCAGATTCCTGTTATTAACTTCTTGGGACTAAGACTTGGTCGATTCCCATACAGCTTGCTTGGTAATGCTTTTGTACGAGGCATCTTTGTCTTTGCAGTCACAATTGTTGTAGTTATGGCGTTCCAGTGGCTGATGAGACAGATCAAACAGAAATTTTCTGCTAAATAGCTTTTGTTATGTTATCTGAGAAATTGAATTGATATTTGAAATTTTTTTAATATCAGATAAAATATAGTTTATATAAACTGAAGGAGTACAGAGTTGAGCTCTTTTACGTTTTTTAAACATAAAGATTTTTCTAATAACGCGTCTGAGAATGTAATAAAAAAGTCGCATCTTCGCGCATTCAATCCCGCTAGAATACTGGGCGTTTGTTTGCTTAGTTTAATCTTTGGATTTCCTTTTCCGGTGATTTTAATTTCTAGTGAATATGTTTATTGTAATGTGCCATTAGTGTCTTTTGTTATGTGCATTTTTATTGCTTGTGTCTTCGATAAGGCTTATCGCATTCTTAATGACGGAACAGTTCAAAAGATAATTAAAAGTCTATGTTTGTGTCTAGTTATTTGGTTGTTCTCAGCTCTATTTATTTACTGTTTAGCGTACATAGATTTGGGTTTAGGTGGAAAAATTGTCAATACAGGTATAGGTCTTTTTGTATTTATCTGTCTTAGTCGGATTGTGATTCGTTAATAAATAGACCTGCATAAAAATTTGAACTGCCTCCCATTTCTTATGTCCAAGAAATGGGAGGCAGTTCATATGCGGGGGATTATGATTCTGCAGCGTGTTAGCGTCGGCTTTTAGGCCTGGCGCACAAAATAGCGCAGCTTTGGTAGGTTCTGCCGAAGAATCGACATGTTCTTAATCAAGATAGCCAGGCAGCTAGGCGGTCGCACTACCTGATATGCATCTCTATGCATAAACTTCATCTAATATGCTTAAACATGAATAGACTTATATAAGAAATTTAACTATCTATAAATTCTGTATCTATAGAACACACCTAAGTCAGATATTCTGCTCAGATACGGGCATTTTACACACCTAATGACGATATTCTGCACGTTTGAGGTATTTTCAGCGTAATGTATACGTCTTTTTAACAGATTATCCGACTTAGGTGTGTTTTGAACTGCCTCCTATTTCTCGTGTCTAAGAAATGGGAGGCAGTTCAATTATGCAGGTCTATTTTGAAAAGTTTGGCTTAGTTTTGAGCAGTGACTAGCGACCAGTTACTAGCGTAAGCGTTGCTTCTCCAGAAGCATTTGCTGTGCTTACGTTAACGTCAATGACGCCTGGTAGATTGCTTGCGATTTCTACAATTTGAGACACGCTAACTTCTTTAGAAAGTTTTCCGTTTGCGCGTTGCTCAAAGAGGGCGCCTGCAAGTACACCACGCATGTGTTTTGCATTATGCGATACAATACTGCGCTTTCCCGTACTAGGATCTTCTCGCTGTACGACAACTTGCAACAGCTCGCTAGGGTGCTTTGCTGATGGCGTCCACATCTTTCTGTATTCACCCGAGCGACAATCTACAACTATTTGATCTTTTAGAGCGGCGTTTAACAGGGGATTAAGCTGCTTTTTCCAGTAAGTTGCAACGGTACCAACGGTGGGCAGCTTGATTGAGGCAGACAGTCTATAGTTGGGGAGAAGATCGTGCGGTCTTACAACTCCCCAGAGACCAGAGAAAATCATGATTTCTGAGTTAAGGATATCTGCTGGTAATGTGACTGTTTTCTGCGTGTTTTCTAACGTAACGTTTTCAAGTGTTTGGTTGAACTTTGCAGCTTCAAAAAGTACGCCAGTATAGAGATTGAGCGCGGTTGTGGTTGGAGCTTCATAGACGTCTAGGTTGTCGGCTATGTCACCGACGGTATTAGGACCAATTTTAAGCATCTGAGCTGCGTTTGCGTGAGAACATACCTGGTGTAAGTCCTTGATGAGTTCTTCTCGACAGCTGGTGAGTTCAGAACCAAACAAAAGTGATGAGAGATTAAGAGAAGGTCCCGAGGTGGGAGCGGTTTTTCCTGATGATGGAGGAAGCAAAATAATCATGAAAATCCTTTTGATACGGGATTTTTAGTTGTTGTTTAGTTTGATTCTAATTTATGTCCGGTGTGCGTGGTAACTTTAGAAGTAAGAAAAATCGGAGAGGTGACGTATGGGCTTGCTTCTGTACAAACAACAAACAGGTGCTTTCTTATCAAACTCTGTTAAAGAGCAGTTAGAGACTTCGCTTGAGAGGTGGGGTTCTGCTCAGCTTATAGTGCCTTCTTCCGATGCTGTGCTGTTGGTTAAGAGGAAGCTTGGAGCCATCCAAGAGCTTTCTGTTGGCGTGAATGTTTCAACTTTTGATGAGTGGATGCGCGATCAATGGAAGCTGTATGGAAGCTCTGATCGTCTGCTTTCAAATACGCTTCGCAAGGTATTTTTCCAGCAGATTCTGGATGGAATGTCTGCTGATGAGCTAGGCACTTTAACTACGAGCAAGGGTACGGTGGAGCTTCTGTCTAAGCTTGCTCCAGAGTATCTTACAGAACTTGATCAGATTACGACCTCCGGTCAACTTTCTGCTGGTCAGATGAGTGCTTGTAAGGTGCTCGAGCGCTACAAGGCGCTGCTTGAAGAAAAATCTTACGTTGAGATGTGTCAGTGTTTGGACCACCTACTGCAGTCCATACCAGCACAAGGACCTGCATTGGTTTTCTCGCGAGTTGAAGATCTTTCGGAGGCACGTCTTCAGTTTGTGCGCAAGCTGTCGCAGAAGCGGGATGTGGTGTTTTCTCTCTACGTGCCCGAAGGACCTGCAGGTTATGCAGCAGAGCAGCAACTAGAGTTGGTTAGTGGCCCGGGATGCGATTGTCGTGTGGATACGGAGCCGGCGCCAGCCGCAAAAAGTCAGGAGCTCAACGATCTTCTCGCCAGGGTGTTCAGGGCCAAGGAGGGCAGTGAGGTTACGCCGAGCGGTGCAGTAACGTTTTTGTCGCCGCTGGGTCAGCACGCCGAGGCAGAGTCTATCAGCAGATATATCTCTCAGCGCGTTGAGTCTGGTAGCAAGAGCTTTGTGGTGTACACCTCAGATTCACAAAGGGTTTGGGATGCGCTCTCGCAAAAGCTTGCAGCTAAGGGGATTGCCGCTCACTATAGGCGTTCAGTGCGTATTCAAGACTCTCTTGCAGGACGTGCGTTTGCTAGCTTGATTGACGCATATGTCACGCTGAGTGAACGCTCAGAGCTCGAGAAAAACATTGACTACCAGGCATCTTACCATCAGATGGGGGATATGTCGTGGTGGCCTCCACGTACTCTTACGGACTATCTGATTTCACCTATTTCAGGCATAAGTGTTGAGCGTGCGTGGATGCTGGATAAGAGTTGGCGCGGTAATAGAACGCTGTATGCCACCAGAGTGCTTGAGACGCTTTCTAAGGCGGCTATGAGCTCGCGTTTGTGCGCAGAGACCATCAAGAGCCTTGAGCTTGGCAGAATTGGCTCTGCTGCTCAGCGCATTATTGAATACCTTTCTGCAGAAACATCTGATGAGCAGTCAGAGGCTGCTCAGTCTAATGAGTTGACACTTCAGTCTCTTCAAAATCAAGAGTCGCTTAAGGTAATGAGTAAGATTGTTTCTTCTGCTCAGGAGCTGCATGAGGCAGGACTAAAGCTCTCTCCTCAGACACTTAAATCTTTTATTGACCTCTGCAAAGATCAGATGGTCATGATGCCTGTTTCTAATGGTATCCAGTCTGATATTCAGGTGCTAATCGCTCCTGTAAGCCAAGCTCATTCTTTTGAGCCACATTCTTTTGATGCCGTTATTTTCCAGGGTATGGATACGTTGAATTTTGGCGTCAAAGCATCAGACGGTGCGCTTCAAGAGTTTGTTCGCCATGCAAGCCAAATGCCTAAGGTATCAGAGTTTGCACGATATCAAAGAGCTTTTTATACGGCGCTTACAACTGCTTCCATCAGCGTTGCGTTTGAGAAGGTTGAGCAAAAAGATGTCTTTAATGCAGTAGCTCTCAGTGAGGTTAAAGCATGCTATCCCAAAGACTATGCAAAGAAGACAGGGGTTGCACGCGGAGAAGAAGAGGTGCTGGTAAACCTGTTGCCTCAAGCTACTGATCCAGAACGTGTTGCAGAACTCCCAACAATCGAATCTGGTGAGATCGATCCTAAGCTCAAAAACATTGTGGTACTTCCACGTCATTTGACGAGGGAGACTCTTGAGCAGGAATTACAAGGTCTTATAGAGGTCTCGCGAGAAGGGCTACCACTTCTTTCTGCTTCTCAGATTGAAACGTATCTTGAGTGTCCCTACAAATGGTTCACGCAACGTCGAATCAAAATTTCTCAGGTAGACACTGACTTTGCCCCAATGCAGATAGGAACCTTTATCCATCGTGTTTTGGAGCTAACACACGCAACACTTTTAGCTGAAGCACTTGGTTGTGATGTGGCTGAAGTTGATTCAGTGGTTGAATCTGCACTTTTGCAAGACATTCCTGGCTCTAGGATTACATCTGATAACCTAGATCATGCAAAACAAGTGTTAGACAGCTGCTTTGCCCAGGTTTGGGATGAGCAGTTCGACAACATTAACCGAGCATCTTCAAATGAGCTTATTCCGCATAGCATTCAAGAAAGAAAACAGGTTGAGAATATACGAGAAGAACTCAAGGATCTTCTCGAGTTTGAAGCTTCGCACTTTATTGGCTATCAGCCTAGGTTCTTTGAGCTTCGTTTTGGTAGAGAAGAAAATGTTGTTGAGTATGCAGGAGCTCAATTTACAGGCTCGATTGACCGCGTAGATGTAAACGCTCATGGTCAGGCACTTATTATTGACTATAAACACAAGGCCACAAAAGATCTGAAGGCTTATTCAGCAAAGCTAAGCCTGGATAGTGAGCTTTCAAAAGAGATCCTTCCAAGGCATGTACAGTCTGCAATATATGCTCAGATTATGAGAAAACAGCTCACCAAGTATAAGCTTGAGCCAGTTGCTGCAATTTATCTGGGCACCAAAGAGCAAAAAGATAAGCCTTCATTTGCTCTTGCAGGCATGGCAACAGAAGCGGCAACAGAACATATTTGGAACATGAATCCGGAAGATAAAAAGCTTAGGGACCAGGCAGTTATGGTTGTGTCTCAAAACTCAGCGGAGTTTGCAGACTACTTGGACGCTTGGGAGAGTTTAATTGCTCAGAAGGTTCAAGCCATGCTTTCTGGAGATGTTCGAGCCAATCCTTGCGATAAGGATGCATGTGAGTATTGTCCAGTAAAACTGTGCGACAAGAGGAGGTAAGCTACTATGGCTGACACACGTTATACGCCTGGTCAAGAGAAGACCATCAAGACGCTTGATAAGCCTCTTTTTGTTGCAGCAGGTGCAGGTTCAGGAAAAACTTTTACGCTTACGCAGAGAATTGTGTGGGCTTTAAAAGAAGGTTCGGGAGCTGACGGAAAGTCGTATCTGAGTAGTCTTGATCAGGCATTGATTATTACGTTTACCAATGCCGCAGCTACAGAAATTAAAGAGCGCGTTAGAGAAGCTCTAGAAAAAGAAGGTCTTCATAGCGCTGCGTTGCAGGTTGATGATGCGTGGATTAGTACTATCCACGGTATGTGCAGCAGAATCTTAAAGATTCATGCACTTGATTTGGGTCTTGATCCTGAGTTTGAAATCATTAACGACATGACTAGAAATCAGCTGGTCAATATATCTATTGAAGAAGTACTCAGAGAACTTTCTCAAGATGAAAGCTATGCTGAGTTTCTCTCAACCTATGCAGGGAACAGAGATGCACTGAAGTCTCGTATTGAAACGCTGATTTCATATGCTCAGTCATCTCCTGTAGGAATGGATGCTATTTCGTTTGTAGGGGATAGCTCTGACCTGGAAGTTCTAAAAGCGGAGCTTGAGGACCTTGACGCTGCGCTTGAAGCACTAAAGGGTGCAATTGCTGCCACAAAACCAGATGAAGCAGAACAGCTACAAAATGTTCAATCTGAGCTTTCAAGTAAATTACAGCAACACTTGGTTCTCTCGATAACTGATTTTGACCAGGCGTTTTGGGAGGCTCTGGGAAAAGCCGTTAAGGCCATCCGTTCTTCAAAAGAAATAAAAATTGTAAAAGATGAAGCTGTATACCGGCTTAAGGTTTGTAGCGCTTTATTTGGACTTATTCAGGACATGTCTGAGGGTCAGAGTCTAAAAGATGTTACAGAGCAGGTCTACAAGCTCTTTAAACAGAAGAAACTTGCTGTTGGCGGCCTTGATAACGATGACCTTTTGCATCTAACGGCAAAGGTATTCGAAGAGCATCCAGAGATTGCAGCTGTTTACACGGATAAATTCAAGCTCGTAATGGTTGATGAGTTCCAAGATACGGACCAGCAACAGGTGCAGATGATTAAGAGTCTCTCAGGTAAAGATGCTCAATATCTCACAACAGTTGGTGATGCGCAGCAGTCAATCTATCGATTCCGCGGTGCTGATGTTGATGTGTTCTTTAGACGTCAAGCAGAGGTTTCAGAAGATTTGCAACCCCGTCTTGTAGATAATTTCCGCAGTCACAACGAAATTTTGCGATTTGTTGCAAAGGTTTGCAGCGCTGACGGCATGATTCCTAACTTTATGGATCTGTCTGCTGGGCGAGAAGAACCTGCAACTCCGTTCATTGCTCATTCACCACGCGTATATTTTGAAGTCACAAAATTTGAAAAGTCAGGAAATTCTAAGCCAGGCGATGACGTTACAAGAAGCCAGCTTGTTGCGTATCAACTTGCAGATAGAATCAACACGCTTATGCAGGATGAGAAGATCCAAGCAAAAGATGTTGCAATTTTGATGAAATCAGTTAAAAAGGCACAGCCCTATATTGAGGCACTTCGTACCTTTGGAATTGAAAGCGTGGTCTCTGGAGCTTCAACGTTTGGTGAGCAGCCTGAGGTTCAGCTGATTGGTAGTCTTTTACAAGCACTCGCAAATATGTACGATTCATACGAGGGACTGTTTCCTGTACTCTCGAGTGAGATTTTTAGTCTTGATGCATCTGACCTGCTTCTCTTGGGCACTAATTTTGGAGAAAATGGTCAGAGGATTACCAATAGAGATATTGCAGAGTCAGTGGTAAATGATGCATTCAATCCACCTTTTGAGGTAAGTCCAAAGCTCAAAAATGCTTTAGAGGTGTTGAGTAACGCTCGTAGCTCTCTTTCAAACAAGAGAGTTTCAGACGTTATTAAAAAGGTAGTTCTTGATGCTGGATGGATTTCTCGCCTTCAAAAGATGGGAAATGAGGGGCAGTCAAAGATTGCAAATATCTTTGCAGCTCTTGAACAAATTGATAGCTTGCAAAAGGAGCTGAGCATTGGCGTAGCTTCAGTCGCAAAAGCGTTTAGTCAATGGTGTGATACAGCTAAAGAGTCACCAAAGGTGCTTCACTGCAGCACTCAAAATGCGGTTACCTTTATGACTATTCATGCTTCTAAGGGATTGGAATTTCCTGTTGTTGCTGTTGTAGGAGCTGTTTCTGGTCCTAAGGCAGGCGCTGGTAGTGAACCATTTTTGCATGTTAAAAAAGACGATTCGTATCAGATTGCATTCTCAAGCAGTTCTAAAAAACTTCATGAATTGTATGATGGCTGTCATGAGGTTCCTACAAGTATTGTTGAGTGTGAGGGTCTTCTTGAGTGGAGAATGTTCCTGGAAACTCAAGAGAATGAGTTTGAAGAGCAGGAGCAGAACCGCCGTCTGTATGTTGCTTTAACACGCGCTCGAGAAGCAGTCATTCTTACTTCAACCATCGACCTCACTAAAGAGGGAATTAGTCCTCGTTATACACGCAAGATTACAGATGCCTTGTTTAAAGACCCGCCACTTTCTGCTGGTGAGCATCAGTTTGAATATGGTGGAAATCTTGCTGGTTGTATGCGTGTAGTTCAGGGTTCTGGCAAGAAGGATGAGCCAATTCAGGTTGAAGGTTTAGAGTTAGTTGAACCTTTTGGCGACAAGCTCGAACCCTCTGATGGCAACCCAAGTGAAGAGGAAAACTCTCAGGCTGTTGAAACGTTTGACCTCTATGAGAAGGTAAGACTAAGTGTTACCTCAGAAACTATGTATGATCAGCGAAAAGGTTTCTTTAGTTACTCGTCAGCTCATCAACAAATGGCAGAGAACTTCAAGGGAGAGAATAACCAGAATCTTGAGGAGCAGTCTCAGGTAGTAAGTCAGGAGCATGAGGCGGACAACCTTCAATCGGCAGCTGAGACTTCCGTTATGTTGCCTGGCACATTAGCTGATGATGGAGTAGATCCGACAAGCCTCGGCTCAGCCTTCCATGAGCTTGCTCAGATTATGGTTGAGACTCAGTCTAAGGTTGATGAACAAACTATTGATAGATTGTGCTTGAAGAACAGTGTTCCTCAGCGCGCGATATCACGAGTCAAACAAGCACTTGAACTGTGGAGCAATTCTGCAATTAGGCAAGAAGCTTTAGCTCATGATGTGGTTATTGCGGAGTCTCCCTTTACGCTGCAGGTTGATTCTGAATATGGGAACTATGTAGAAGGAGCCATCGACCTTCTCGCTTATAATAAGGGAAGCAAAGATGCGCTGGTAGTTGACTATAAAACAGGCGATAAAGGCCTTAGTGCAACTCAGATTTATGAGCATCATCAGATGCAGGCAAACTTCTATGCCTACGTCTTGATGCAGCACGGATTTACTAAGGTTGAGTGCGCATTTGTTTGTGTTGAGGTTGAAGAAGCTGGTCAGCCACACGTTGCTCGTTACACGTTTGATGTAAACCATCAACCACGGCTTTAAGGAGGCAAGAACGTGCCTTTTGCACATGTTGTTTTAGACATACCAACTCGTGCTCTCTCTGGCACGTTTGACTACGCCATTCCAGAATCTTTGGAAGAGACTGCGATTGTGGGAACAACGGTCTTGGTGCCGTTTTCTCACAGGCAGGTTGTTGGCTACATCGTGGGTGTCTCAGACCGTGTGTCTTTAGGTTTAGATGTTTCTCGCGTCCTTCCAATAACACAAGTTCTAGCAGATTCAGCATTTGATGAGCAGTCTGCACAGGTAGCAGAATGGATGAGCAAAGAATACGCCTGTAGTTATGCAGACGCATTGCATCCTTTTTTAGCGCCTGGCCAAAAGGTTAAAGTCACCAGAAAAGATACAGAATCTCCCTGGCAGCTTGTTTGTGAGAAGTCCGGTCCTGTTGATGAGCGATGGGTTGAGCTGACAGAAAAGGCGGCTGACTTTACGCCCGCGGCAAATGCAAGCAAGCAGCGATCGGTGCTTGAGGCTCTGTCGCAAGGTGCCATGAGGTTATCCGAGCTCTCGGCCACAATTCCAGGAGCTCGTAGTGCGGTTACTGCACTGCAGAAAAAGGGTGTTGTTGAGGTTCGCACACAGCGGCAAATTCGTGGAAGCCAGGAGGGTCTGGGAACCACGCTTTCAAGTGGTGTAGCACCTCGTCCTCAACAACTTACTGAGGGGCAAGAGTCTGCTCTTGCAGCAATCGAGACTGCACAAACTGCTGCTCAGGGCGATGTTGTGCTTATTGATGGTGTAACGGGCTCAGGCAAAACCGAGGTGTATCTCTCCGCTATTGAAAAGACCTTATCGGCTGGCAAGGGTGCTGTGGTGCTTGTCCCAGAGATTTCTCTTACCGCGCAAACAGTAGGCCGATTCCGTTCACGTTTTGGTGAGCAGGTGGCCGTTCTTCACTCAAAGCTTTCACTTGGCGAGCGCTTTGACCAGTGGGATTTAATCAGGCAGGGTAGGGCTCGCGTGGTAGTAGGTGCACGATCTGCTCTGTTTGCGCCCATCCAAAACCCTGGACTGTACATCATTGACGAGGAACACGAGGCTTCGTACAAGCAAGATTCGCTCCCACGCTATCACGCAAGAGAAGTAGCTGCTCAAATGGCCCGTCTTCGCGGTGCTGCGCTGGTGCTTGGTTCTGCAACACCTTCGCTTGAGAGCTTATACCGAACAGCTCAAGGAAGCTGGCGCGATACTAATTGGACGCGCGTTGCCATGACCGAGAGGCCCGGTGTGGCGGTTCTTCCGCAGGTCCAGGTAGTTGATATGGCTTCCCAGTTCAAAAACGGAGGCAGATCGGTCTTCTCGTCAGCTCTTGCTCTTGCGCTACAAGAAACAACAGAGCGTGGCGAGAAAAGCGTTCTGCTCCTTAATCGTCGAGGATTCGCAAACTTTTTGATGTGTCGCGAGTGTGGTTGTGTGCCCGAGTGTCCGCATTGCTCGACGTCTCTCACGTACCATGAGCGCACGCATTCTCTGGTCTGTCATAGTTGTGGCAGACAGTGGTCTCAGCATGCGTATCCTAACCCTTCCAGCAAATGTCCAAACTGCGGCAGCCGTTATATGGGTGCATATGGTGTGGGAACACAGCGTGTAGAAGATGAGCTCAAACTTCTGCTTGGCAGCGATGCGCCAATTATTCGTATGGACGCCGATACCACGTCCAAAAAGGGCGAACATCAGCGTCTTCTTGAGCTTTTTGATGCAACGCCTGGAGCTGTGCTCATTGGTACGCAGATGATTGCAAAGGGTCTGGATTTTCCTGATGTCACCTTGGTTGGCGTTATCAATGCCGATACCATGCTTAAGCTGCCAGATTTTAGGGCGGCAGAGAGAACATTTGACTTGCTAGAGCAGGTTGCTGGTCGTGCGGGCAGGGGAGAAAAGCCAGGTAAGGTCATCATTCAGTCGTACTGGTCAACACATCCTGCTATTGCTTCTGTAGTTACACATGACAGACGCCCGTTTCTTGATGCAGAACTTAAAGAGAGAAGAGAGGGGGCTTATCCGCCCTTCTCGCGCTTGTCTAATGTGCTTTTCTGGGGAGCTTCAGAAAAAGAAGTTCGTCGCGTAGCAGATCAGATGGCAGAGGCTCTTCACGCGAAGTTAGATTCACAATCAGGATGGGAGATTTTGGGTCCTGCTGATTGTGTAAAAGCTAAGGTAAAAGATAAGTATCGCAGACATATTTTAGTAAAGGCTCCCGTGGATGCTCAGGTAGGAGAAATTCTTTCTGAATGTGCTGCTTCACTTGATAAAAGAGTGGGTATCAACATGACATTAGATGTTGATGCTTACGACATGATGTAAGGATAGTTATGAGTTCTGAAGTTGATGATATGGTACTTTGGCCAGACCCTCGTCTGAGCCAAGAGTGCGAAGAGATTGACGATATTAACGACGATGTCCGCAAGATGGCTGAGCACATGCTCAAAGTTATGTATGCTGCCGACGGCGTTGGTCTTGCTGGACCTCAGGTGGGCTATATGAAGCGCATGGTAGTCATCGATGTTGACTATCCTAACGGTCAAGAGAACCCTTTTGTGCTCATTAATCCAGAGATTAAAATCGCAGATGGCGAGCCTCGTGTGTACGAGGAGGGCTGTCTTTCGTTCCCAGGCATTACGGTTCCGGTTACGCGCCCAAGCCATGTTGTCGTTCACGCATATAACCTCGAGGGCGATCTGATGCGCTATGAGGCAGAAGGAGATCTTCTCGCCGTATGTTTGCAGCATGAGATTGACCACATCAACGGCGTAACCATGCCAGATCACCTGGGACCAGGTGCTCGTATGGAGACGCTGCAGGAGTACAAAGAGGCGTTGGCTTCTGGCGCTCGTCCTGGTCAAACAGACTATTAGGAGTTGACATGCGCGTAGTCTTTATGGGAACTCCAGATTTTGCTGTTCCATCGCTCAAAAAACTTGCTCATGATCACCAGGTTGCTTTGGTTATTACAAGGCCAGACGCTGTTCGTGGTCGTGGTAAAACACTTGAGCCATCTCCCGTAAAAGAATGCGCACAAAAACTAGGATTGCCCGTTCTTGAGGCAAACCGCATGACTCCAGAAGTAATCTCTGCAATGCGTGAGGCACAACCAGAAGCGCTCTGCGTGGTTGCTTTTGGCTGTATTTTGCCAGATGAAGTTATCTCTCTTGCACCTTATGGTGCTCTGAATGTACACGCGTCGCTGCTTCCTCGCTGGCGAGGGGCTGCACCAATTCAGCGTGCTATCCTCGCGGGTGACACGGTTGCTGGCGTTTCTATCATGAAGATCGCGCACGAGCTTGACGCGGGAGATTGGTGCAAACAGGCATCGTGTGAGGTTGGCTCTAAAAACACCGAGCAACTTACTGACGTTCTAGCACATCTGGGCGCTGAAGCACTGTCTGAGGCTCTTTCTGAGCTCAAGGAAGGCTCTCTTGAGTGGCATGCACAAGATGAGCGAGAAGTAACGTTTGCTCCTAAAGTTACTAAGCAAGAAATGAAGCTTGATCCAGAAGATTCAGCCCAGGTAAATGCGTTGAGGGTTCAGGCCTCGTCTGATACCGCTCCTGCTCGCGTGTCTGTTGGAGGAAGGTCTCTTCGCGCTTTGTCCGCTCAGGTAGCACCAAGTGAAGTCTCTGTTGCCCAAGGTCAGGTTGCTCTTCAAGATCATAGGTTGTTCCTTGGCTGTGCTGAAGGAACTCTTGAGCTTCTTGAGGTGCGTCCAGATGGCAAGCGCTCTATGGATGCAAAATCATTTGCCGCAGGACTTCAGAAGTCCCAGATGACCTGGCAGATGCTTCAATAATGGCCACCTTAACTCCCGCTCGAAGAGTGGCCTATCAGGCATTCTTTGAGTGTAGACGCAATAATCTACGTATTCGTGATTACTTACGAGAGTCAAAAGATTTCTTGGAACTCTCTGTACAAGACAAAGCTTTTGCTACTCGTCTTGCTCTGGGAGCAACGCTTACCAAAGGTAAGCTTGATGAAGCTTTAAAGAATCATCTTAAGTCAGGTATTCATTTAGAGCCAAAGGTACAGGACGCTCTCCGTATTGCTGTATTTGAGGTTTTATATTTAGAGACTAGACGTGACGCCGCCATTAGCCAAGGTGTTGAGCTGGTAAAGTCTATCTCAAAGCGTTCTTCTGGTCTTGCAAATGCTGTGCTTAGAAAAATTTCTGAAAAAGAAGCTCAGCTTACGCGTACAAAGAATCCCAAATCTCCTTCAGAGCTTTCGTGGGCGTCAGGCATTCCTGAGTGGATTTGTTTAGAGATTATTGAATCGCTGGGAGAGTCTGCCGCTCAAAAGCTCATACTTAATTTAAAGAACCCCGCTCCTGTGTATGTCTTACAAAGAAACGTATCAGAGCAGCAATTGCAGAGCAGCTCTTTAGAACTACAGCAAACAGTTCTGCCAGATGTGTATGAGGTAAAAAATCCTGCTCAACTTAACGTTGATGCGTATGTGAAGAAAGTTCAGCTTGTTCCTGCAGATTTAGCTTCTCAGCTTGTGGCACTTCTCGCGGCATCTTATGTAGACCAAGATATGCTTGAGGTTGGACAGGGCAGAGGAACTAAGTCCTTGCTGCTCTCTCATGCTTTTGAGGTACTTGGTAAAAAGGATGTTCCGATTACTGCGGTGGAGCTTGTAAAGGGAAAGTCCCACGTTTCAAAAAGAAGATTGAAAACTGCTGGCCTTTCAGATCAGGTTACATCACTCACGTTTGATGCTACACAGTTTATGTCACCAGAGGTTCCAGAAGAGCTTAATCAGAGCTTTGACGTGGTGTTTATTGACGCTCCCTGTTCTGGCTTAGGCACGCTTCGTCGCCATCCAGAGATTGCGTGGAATTTGTCACCAGAAAGTCTGTATGACGGGGGAGAGCTTACCGCTTTACAAACCAAACTCTTGCAGAGCTGTAGCAGCCGTGTAGAGGTGGGTGGCTTTATAGTCTATGCGACGTGTTCGCTCTCAAATTCAGAGAATCAGCAGGTTATTGACGATTTTCTTGCAAGTTCAGAGGGTTCTCACTTTGAGGTGCAAAATCTTTTTGAGTGCTCCGCGCGTGCATGCTTAACCTCAGAAGCACAAGAGTTTCTCGATACGTGCATTACACCAGAGGGATTTTTGCAGACGGCTTTTGCGTCTGTTGATTGTGATGCTCACTTTATGGCGGTCCTTAAGCGCAAATAAAAGCTCTTGCTGCGTTATCACAACAAGAGCTTCATACGTGACGTTTAAAGAGCGCCTTCAGGCTCAAAGCACAGGATTACTTGCCTTTGCTATCGGTGTTGTAAAAACCGGTGCCCTTAAAGACGATGGTTGAGGTGTTGTACACGCGCTCGGTCTCATGTCCACATTTTGGGCACTGAGGAGCTTCCATCTTCAGGCTCATAGGGCGTTCAATTTCAAAGGTATTGTCGCAGTGTGTGCAGTGATAGCTATAACGTGCCATGCTTCCTCCATGAAAACAATTTATAAACGTGAGATACTTTACCCTACTTAGAGTAGATATTTCACGATTGCAACTAATAAGTTTGTTTACGGAGGCATTATGCAGGTAACCGGTGCAATTTTTGATTGCGATGGAACCCTTGTTGATTCAATGCGCGTTTGGCGCAATGTGTTTGGCGCTGTTCTTCCTAAATACGGCAAGACTGTTGACTCAGAATTTTTTGAGCGCGTTGAGGCTGTTTCGCTTATGGATGGTTGCAAAATTTGCGTTGATCATCTGGAGCTGCCTATCACTGCAGAAGCTTTGTATGAAGAGTTCTGCGCGTATGTAACAGAGCAGTATCAACATCACGTCTCCATTATTTCTGGTGCAAAAGAGTTCTTGCAGGAGCTTTACGATGCGGGTATTCCTATGGCTGTTGCATCGTCAACTCCTGTGCGAGAAGTGCGTGCGGCCCTCGCGGCTCAAGGTATTGAGCACCTCTTTAAAACGGTGGTTTCTACAGAAGACGTGGGGGGAGTGGACAAGGTTGAGCCTGATGTATACCTTGAGGCACTCCGTCGCCTTGGCACCGATAAAGCAACTACCTGGGTCTTTGAGGACGCCCCATTTGGCGCTCAGACGGCTCAAAATGCAGGCTTTCCCGTGGTGGCACTCTACAACGACCACGACGGCCGAGACCCCGTCTTTATGCGTGAGCACTCAAACATCTTCGCCCACACCTATGGTGAGATGTCGCTTCTGCGTCTTCGTGACTACGAGCGTCCTCTAGCTGCTGCTCCTTCTGGCGAGAAACCCCTTGAGGTCCTTATTGTGGGCGGATCCCCAGAGGCTGTCTCGAACACGACGCTCTCTACCTGCGCCCAAAGCGCTGACTACCTGATAGCAGTTGACCACGGTGCCGATGCGTGCTTTGCCGCCGGAGTAATTCCACAGCTTGCGCTTGGAGACTTTGACTCAGCTTCTGCAAAAACGCTCTCCTGGCTCAAAGAGCAGCAGGTACCTTGCATGAAGTTTAATGCGGATAAGTATGATACGGACCTGGCTCTTGCTTTAAAGTCTGCCGAGTACGAGGCAATCCGTAGAGATAGCAAGCTCTCGCTTACGGTCGTCTCAACGTCCGGTGGCCACTTGGATCACCAGCTTGTAGTGCTTGGTCTTCTCGCTACCTGGGCAAAGATGGGTCAGGCGGAAGTTCGTGTTGTAGAGAATGACTTTGAGATGCGCTTTTTAGCTGCGGGTCAAGTTGATTCGTGGCAGCTGAGCACAACAGATGCGGGTAAAAAGATTTCTCTTGTAGCTCTGTCAGAGGAGTGCGAGGTTTCTGAGACTGGCATGAGGTGGAATCTTAATCACGAGAAATTCACACTGCTTGGAGACGATGGCATTTCAAATATTGTTGAAGCCAACGATGCTTGTGTGACGTGTAATAAGGGTTGCCTTTTGGTACAGCTCTGGAACTAAGTCGTTTGATGAATTGTGTTGGGGCTACGTTTGCATAACAAAGCCCCAACAAGCGGCTGTAAGTCCAGCAAGAAGTATTAGATGTTGCTGTCAGTTAATCGAGCTAAGAAAAAAGGTCGCCGAAGCGACCTTTTTAAATTTGAGGTAAGACGAGCTGAGTTGCTTAGTTGCGAGCAATCTTGCCGGACTTGAGGCAACGGGAGCAAACATTCATCTTCTTGCGCTGGCCATCGACAACGACAGTAACACGCTGGATGTTTGGCTTAAAGGTGCGGGCCACAGTACGGTGAGAGTGGGAGATGGAGCGACCGGCAACGGCGTGCTTACCGCAGAAATCACAGACCTTCGACATGAGTAAGACCTCCATAGGATAGGCGCCCTCTGCGCCTAAAATTTCCAAATAGCCGAATAAATATAGCACAATATATTGTGTTGTCAAAGCATGAATATAACATTCACAATTAGATAGCTTTTAGACAGCTTTTGAATGTTTTTCATTTATTACACCAAGATTAAATAACAAGAAAAAGATTTGTCAATTGCAAGGTTATCAACTTGTATATATAAGCCGCTTTAATAATAAATGTGCTCTGCGGTATACTAAATAACAATGACTAACCCTGGTTCTTGCGAGAGGAGTTATGTAATGACTACCGCTGTTCCCGGAACACTAAGAGTTTCTAATGATTGCCTTGCTGACCTGGCGGGCTATGCAGCTATGGAATGTTATGGCGTTGTTGGCATGGCAGAGATTGATGAGGCAGCAGGTGTTGCTCGTCTTCTTCCAACGTACCGACTTCGTAAGGGTATTGATGTGACCCCAACTCCTAAGGGAGTTCAGGTTGACCTTCACATTGTTGTTGAGCAGGGCGTTAACATGGCGTCTGTTGTCGACAATCTTGAGAGCTCAGTAAAGTTTTTGCTTAAGCAAATTGCAGAGCTTTCATGTGTTGATGTAACTGTACATATCGAGGCCATGCGTAATTCTCGCTAAGCTTTTTGCTTCAAATGAGTAGGAACTGAGGTCTAACGTGATTTCAAATGTCATTCGTACATGCTTCCCTGTAGCAGCTCTTGCCGTTGCAGACAAAGCAGAAGAGATCAACAAGCTCAACGTTTTCCCTGTACCAGATGGAGACACCGGCACTAACATGTCCCTTACCTTGGGCACCGTTGTTCGTGAGGTTCAAGATCTTCCTCAAGATGCAAGCATGCAGGATATTGCAAAGGCAATTACTCACGGCTCTTTGATGGGCGCTCGTGGTAACTCTGGCGTTATTACGTCTCAGATTCTGCGTGGTATTGCTGAGGGTCTGTGCGACGTCAAGAATCCTGAGGCAGTAACTCCAAAGGATATTGCACACGCATTCCGTCGCGGTAAAGAGGTTGCTTTTAAGGCTGTTAGAAAGCCAGTTGAGGGCACTATTCTTACCGTTTTGAAGGACGTTTCTGCTAAGGCAGACTCCCTTGAGAAGTCTCAGCTCACCCCAGTTGAGGTTTTGGATGCCCTGGTTGTTGAGGCATATGAGTCTGTTGCTCGCACTCCTGAGCTTCTTCCCGTTCTTAAAGAGAATGGTGTTGTTGACTCTGGTGCATTTGGTTTTGCAACCTTCCTGGAGGGCTTTGTAAACGCTGTTACTGGCAAGACTGAGACTACTGATTTCCAGACAACCGTTTCTGTTTCTGATGCTAAGGCCGCTACCAGCGCAAAGGTTGAGATCGAGCTCAACGATGACTGGGAGGGTTCTGAGTATCGCTACTGCAACGAGTTCCTCTTTAAGGCAGATAGCCCAGACTTTGACGAGGATGCAGCTCTGAACTTCCTGGCAACTATGGGTGATTGTGAGCTTCTTGTTGGCGCAAACCCAGACTATAAGATTCACGTTCATTCAAATACTCCTAACAAGGTTCTTGAGTACATGCTTCAGTACGGCCAGATTTTTGAGGTCTTCATTCACAACATGGATCTTGAGGCTAAGGAGCGTACCGAGAAGATCGCTGAAGATAAGAAGGCTGCTACTGCACCTAGAAAAGAACTCGGTTTTGTTGCCGTAACCGCTGGTTCTGGCGCTGCATCAATCTTGAAGTCTCTTGGCGTGGACGTTGTTGTTTCTGGTGGTCAGACTATGAACCCTTCAACTGCAGATATTCTTGCTGCAATTGAAGAGGCCAATGCAGACCAGGTCATTGTTATGCCAAACAACTCCAACATTCGTATGGCAGCAGAGGCTGCTGCAAGCGCATGTGAGGATGTTAAGGTTGCCGTTATTCCAACCAAGTCTGTTCTTCAGGCATTTGCTGCAATGTTTGTTGTTGCAGATGGCGCTCCATTTGAAGAGCTTGTAGAAGAGATGACTGACGCTATCTCTGGCGTTCGCTATGGCGAGGTAACCACCGCAGTCCGCGATTCTTCTGCAGCTGACGGCACTCCTATCCACGATGGTGATGTCATGGGTATCCAGGGCGGCTCCATTGATGTTGTCGGCTCTGATGTCATGAAGGTCACGCTTGACCTTATCGCTAAGATGCAAGAGGAGGAAGAGGGCGATAACCTCACCATTCTTGCAGGTGAGGACTTCTCTGACGAGCAGCTCGATCTTCTCGCCAGCAAGATTGAGGACACCTATCCAGACCTTGAGGTTGACGCTCAGCGCGGCGAGCAGCCACTCTATCCAGTTATCTTCTCTATTGAGTAGGACATGTCTGAGTCCAAGGTAAGTATCGCTCCCGCATCAGAGCGAGTAGCACACACCTGCTCGCTTGTTGATAGCGTGACCAGGTTAAGGTATGTCAATGCAAATCGTGCCGAGGCGCTTGAGCGTCTCGGCATTCTGCGTGTACGAGACCTTTTGCTCAACGTTCCTCACCGCTACCTCGATTTTTCTCATCGTGTGCAGATTGCTTTTGCGCAGATAGGTGAGGACGCTACCATTACGGGTCGCGTTGCTTCGGTAAAGACTAAGCGTCCACGTCCTAAAATGGTCATTGTTGAGATTGAGGTTGTGGATGATACGGGCGTGCTCACAGCTTCGTTTTTTAGGCAGCCTTGGATAGCTGAGCAAATCCACGTTGACGACGAAGTGGCGCTAAGCGGTAAGGTTCTCTTTGCCTACGGTTACCGCCAGATGAAGTCGCCATTCTACGAGGTGCTTAGCACGGCAAGATCTGACTCAAACGATGAAGCACGCTCCAAAGAGACACCTTCAAAAGCTGCAATTCTTCCTGTTCACCCAGCTACCGAGGGCGTGAGTCCTGCATGGATGCGTCGCATTATGTCAGCGGCTTTGGCGGACACGGGAAGCGTGTGTGATTGGCTGCCTTCAGAGCTTGTCACCAAACACCACCTCATGTCGCTCTCATCGGCGCTTCGTGAGGTTCATTTTCCCTCCAGTTTAGACGCAGCTGAACAGGCCCGTCGCCGTCTTGCTTTTGATGAGCTCTTAAGTTTGCAGCTTTCTCTTTTGGCGAGAAGAAACTTGGAGCTTGCAGGTCATAGGCCTTTTGAGCATGTTATAGATGGACCTAAAGTTAAGGCTCTGATTGAGGCTTTGCCTTTTGCCCTAACTGACGAGCAGAATCACGCAGCGCAAGAGATTCTTTCTGATATGGCAGCACCACGTATTATGAATCGCTTGCTTTTGGGTGATGTTGGTACTGGTAAAACAGCCGTTGCCGCCGTTGCTTTGGCTGCAGCAGCAGATTCTTCAACTCAGGCAGCTGTGATGGCTCCTACCTCAGTTCTTGCTCAGCAGTACGCTCAAAAAATCGGTCCTTTGCTTTCACGTGCGGGAATTACGTGGGCACTTATTACGGGCTCTACCTCAGAAGAAGAGAGGCAACAGATTGAACTCTGCCTAGCTGACGGCTCTTTGTCCGTTGTCTTTGGTACTACTGCGCTTCTCTCAGATCGCGTGGTATTTAAGCAGCTCACCCTTGCCGTTGTTGACGAGCAGCATCGCTTTGGCGTTGATCAAAGAACAGCGTTGCGCAAAAAAGGACAAGGCGTAGACCTTCTCGCCATGAGTGCAACGCCAATTCCGCGTACGCTGGCGCTTTCTTTGTACGGAGACGTTGATACGTCTCACATTACCAAAAGACCAAAGGCAGGCGCTGGCGTTACCACCAAGTTGTGTGTGCCAGAAAACCTTGACCAAGCATACGCCGCTGTCGCCGAAGCTGTTCAAGCGGGTCATCAGGCGTATTTGGTCTGTCCTTTAATTGACCCAAGCGATTCTGAAGAAGAGCTTGAAGATGTTCCTGAGGCCGCTCGCACAAACGGTAAGCTCTACAGTGCAACTCGCGTATACGAGGAGCTTTCAAAGACCGTTTTCAAGGACTTTACCTGTGACCTTTTGACCGGCAGATTGCCTGAGACACAAAAAGATCAGGTAATGGAAAAGTTCCGCGCAAATAAGACACAGATTTTGGTCTCTACAACCGTCATTGAGGTTGGAGTTGACGTTCCTAACGCTACGGTCATGATTGTCTTTAATGCGGACCGCTTTGGTTTGGCTACGTTGCACCAGCTCAGAGGCCGTGTTGGTCGAGGAGACTTCCCAGGAACTGTGTATCTTGTGAGCAACGCCAAGCGAGGCTCTACCGCAAGAAAGCGCTTAGCCGCGCTTGAGCAAACCTCCGACGGCGCGCGCCTGGCAGAGCTTGACCTTGAGCTCAGGCACGAGGGAGAAACCCTGGGATACCGTCAGTCGGGCGGCACCACGCTCAAGATCTCTGATCTTTACGCGGATGCGGACCTGATTGAGGCAGCCCACATGGACGCTTTGGCAATTACTGCTCAAGACCCAAATCTTACCAGCGATGCCTATGCTACGCTGGGAATTGAGGCAAAAGATCGCTTTGGTATCTACTTTGAAGAGCTTGGCTATAAGTAATAACCTGCAGGTAAAATGCAGTACAAGATAGGTTTGGTGGCTAGAAACCCATGAGGATTGTTGGCGGAAAATGGAAAGGTCGTGCAATTGAGGCCCCTGATGGCAAGGGGACTACGCGACCAACCACTGATCGTACGCGTGAGGCTATTGCAAGCTCCATCTTGGCTTCTCGCGGTCTTGACCTCAGTGAGTCCAGAGTGCTTGACGCTTTTGCAGGTTCAGGCGCTATGGGTTTTGAGCTTCTTTCTAGAGGAGCGCTATACGCTGCTTTTGTTGATAAAGATAGAAAGACGTGCGATCGCATTAAGCGTACGGCTAAATCTCTTGGCGTAAGCACCTCTGAGATGAGTGTTATCTGTGGTGATACAGCGCGCTTAGCTGAGTCATCCCAGCTGTTTGGAGGTCCTTTTGACGTGGTATTTTTGGACCCTCCTTATGCCGTTGAGGCAGAGGTAGTATCCAAGCTGCTCAAAGACTTGACTCAGGCGGGAAGTCTGACAAAAGACGCTGTAGTAGTCTATGAACATAGCCATAAATCTGATTCAGTTTCTCTTGATAACTTTGAGCTTTCTAAGAGTAAGCGTTATGGTATTGCTCAAGTTGATTTACTTGTTCGTTGTGAGGGATAGGAGATACGTTGAACAGCATCACTCACGTAGTTGTACCAGGTACTTTTGATCCCGTCACAAACGGACACCTTGATGTAATCAAACGAGCTTCTCGTCTTTTTGAAAATGTTACGGTAGCTGTTGCGGCTTCAAAGCGCAAACACGGCACGGGAACTACGTTTTCTCTTGAAGAGCGTGTACAGATGCTCAAAGACGCTCTGGTAGATGAAGGACTTGTGGACGTTTCTGTAGAGCCTATGGAAGGTCTTCTGGTTGATTTCTGCAATGCTCGCGGCGCAGGTGGTGTTGTTAAAGGCCTGAGAGCTATGACAGACTTTGAGTATGAGCTGCAGCAGGCAGATCTTAACGCTCATATGGCTCCTGAGCTGGAGAGCGTCTTTGTTATGTCCAGTCCAGAGTACGGCTATATTTCTTCCTCAATTGTGAGAGAAATTTCAGCTATGGGCGCAGATGTATCATTTTTGGTACCAAAGAACGTCATTAAAAAGCTTGATGCTCTGCATAATTGCGGTAATTAAGTATATTTGCCCTGCATTTTCATTATATTCTGCTAACATTCTTAAAAAGGTGTTTTATGCGTCGTGCTCATAAGGGCTAAAACTGCATATAACACAGCTTATGTATTGGATTGAAAGGAGCCCTGGATGCAGCCAGGCGAGGAAATTGAGAGCCTTGTATCTGAGATTGAGCAGATGGTAACTGAGGCTAAGTCACCTTTTATGGATGGCGGTAACAAGAAGATTATTGATGCCCAGGACTTCTACGAGCTGCTTGACGAGATTCGTCGTGTCTTCCCAGAAGAGTTTGCAACCGCTCGTCGCATCATCAAGGAAGAGGATGAGACCCTTGAGCGCGCACGTGCTCAGGCAGAATCCATCATTGCTGACGCACAGCAGCAGGCTATGATTCTTGCTGGTGACCAGGAGGTTGTCCGCCTTGCTCAGCAGCAGGCAGATGGCATTCGTGACCAGGCAGAGCAGTATGAGCGTGATACTCGCTACAACGCTGAGGAGTATGCAGATACCGTTCTTGCTCACCTTGAGGAGAACCTTAAGAGCCTGACAAACTCAGTCTCTCGTGTTCGTCAGACACTTGATGAGAACTCTGGTCCTCGTAACACCAGCAATAACGTTGCCTGGTAATTCCAATGCAACCAGTTCTTTATGCACTAGATGATCGTCTTGCAAATGCAGGCGATACCGTGTCTTATGCGGGTCATCTCAATGAAGATTCGTATGAGCTAGGGGAGCATGAATTTTCTCTTCCTATGGGAATTGATTTTGATCTAGTGCTTACCAACGCGGGTGAGGGCATTTTGGTTACCGGAATGCTTCGTGCTGACGCAGTTGGTACGTGTGACCGTTGTCTTGAGGACGCACATCTCTCTTTAAACGCAGAGGTAGATGAGTATTATCTCTTTGAAGAGCCTGTAATTTCTGCAGATGATGAAGATGAGGCAGATTACGTTTTAGTAAATGCCGATAAAACCATCGATCTTGCAGAGGCTCTTTTGCCTTCGCTTGTTATGGAGACGCCTTATGTCGTACTGTGCAAGTCCGACTGCAAGGGACTTTGCCCAGTATGCGGTTGCAATCTGAATGAAGAGGATTGCGGTCATGCAGCTCAGATTGAGCAGAAGCGAGAAGAAGAAAAGCTTGCTTCAAACCCGTTTGCGGCTCTCAAAAATCTTGTGATTGAGCCGGATTCGGAAGAGTAAAATAAAATTTCTTCTCCTAAATGGTGAAGAAATGCTGTATCTACGTACAAAATGTGTCAGTACGTGGTATAGTATCCAACGCATTATGTGAATGGGTCGCGCCCTCATATGTTTTAGGGGCGCTAGCAAGAGCAAAAGAGGTTTAAGATGGCAGTACCTAAACAAAAGAAGGGCCGCGGCGCAACCCACACCCGTCGTTCGGCAAACAGCAAGCTTAACGCAGCAGCTCGCTCTGTATGCCCACAGTGCGGCGCTCCAAAGCTTCCTCACCACGTATGCCCTAACTGTGGCTTCTACAAGGACCGTGAGGTTGTTGTTACTGAGTAACACTCATACATCGTATGGCCAAGAAGGCTGGTTCTTTAGGGGCCAGCCTTCTTTTTTATAGCACTAAGGAGTTATCATGCCCGTTATTTGTGTAGACGTTATGGGATCTGACCAAAGTCCTGAGGTTGTTCTTGAGGGAGTTCGTATGGCTCTTGAGAAGGACAAAGAGCTAGAGGTTCTTCTCGCCGGAGCTGATGAGTTTGTTACTCCTTTTGCAAGCAAGCATGAGCGCGCAAAGGCTTTGGTAACCACTGAAGTTATTGCCATGAGCGAACACCCTGCCAATGCGGTTAGACAGAAGAAAGACGCCAGTATTGTAAGGGCTGCCCAGGCAGTCAAGGCTGGAGAGGCCGACGGTCTTTTTTCGGCAGGCTCTACAGGAGCAGTGCTTACTGCAGCTACCTTTGGTATTGGTCGCATCAAGGGCGTAAAACGCCCTGCGCTTACCCTGATTCTTCCTGGACTTGGTGGTCATAAAACAGTCTTTTTGGATACTGGTGCTAACGCTGATGTCCGCCCAGAAGTTTTGGTGCAATTTGCACAAATGGGCAAGGCTTTTGCCAATGCATCGCTTGGAATTGAAAACCCAACCATAGGACTTCTCTGCAACGGCTCTGAAGAGACCAAGGGTTCTGAGCTTGCTCTTTCATATCACGCAGCTCTTGCAGAAGCGGCTATTAATTTTGGTGGAAATGCTGAGGGAACTGATATTTTAGGAAGCCGCTTTGATGTTATTGTGACAGATGGCTTCACAGGAAATGTGGCCTTAAAATCTATTGAGAGCACAGGCAAGTTTATTATGTCTAGCCTCAAAGACGCAATTAATTCCTCCAAGAAGGCTGCGTTTGGTGCACTTCTTTTGAAGGATGCTCTGAAGGCTACAGCAGCGGAACTTTCAGGAGATTCTGTTGGTGGCGCCTTCTTGCTAGGTGTTTCTGCACCTGTACTTAAAGGACATGGTGCTACCAGCTCTTCTGCTGTGTGCGCAGGAACACTTTCTGCAGCAAATGCAGTACGTGCCAACCTCATCGAGAAAATTTCCTCGTCAATTCAGCTGTAGTAAAAGCGTCTGTACATAAAAATTTTTATAACTATGGTGGAGCCCATGGACAATTCTGTGGGCTTTACTTTTTTAAGATTGTTTGTTTCAGCTTTAGTAATGTCATCATACAGACGCCCCTCACGGGGTAAAATTAATAGCGTCATTGTTGTGTGCAAGGAGGATGTATGGATCGCACAGAAACACTTGAAAAGGTAATTGACGTTGTTAGAGAGACACTGGACCTTGACGATTCCGTTGAGCTCACAGAGGGTACCTCATTTAAAGATCTTGGTGCAGACTCATTTGATCTTTTGCAGCTTGTCACAGACCTTGAGCAAGAGTTTGATATGACCTTTGATGCAGAAAACATCGATGAGATTGCTACCGTTGGTGACGCAGTAGATGCTATTCTTGCTGCTTAAGTAGGTTTTATACGTGAAATTGCACGAACGAGTAGCTGCTGCAGAAGCTATTTGCGGTCACACATTTACCAATAAAGAATTTATCGAGGCTGCCCTCACACACCCTTCGGCGGTGGAGGGCAAGCCTGTTTCTGCTTCGTATGAGCGCCTGGAGTTTCTGGGCGACTCAATTCTAGGTGCCATTATTGCAACAGAGCTGTTTGAGCGTTATCCAGATATGGATGAAGGCCAGCTTACTAGGTTGAAAATCTCTCTAGTATCCGGCCATACGCTCTCCATTGTCTCTGATGCTCTAGGAATTTCTCCCTTAATTGTTATGGGAATTTCCGAGAAGGGCACGGGAAAGCGTGGCATGAAGTCTGCTCTGGAGAACGTCTACGAGTCCATTGTTGGCGCGCTCTACCTTGATGCGGGTTTTGATCCAACGCACGATTTTGTTATTCGTACGCTTGGACCTCACATTTCTCCAGCGCTGGCAGTTCGTTCGGTAAGCCCTAAATCTCGTTTGCAAGAAGCGGTACAGGCTAAAGGCAAGGCTACTCCTGAATATAAGCTTATTGGCGAGAGTGGACCTGCTCATACACCAACGTTTACCGCTGTGGTATTTGTCGACGGCCTTAAGGTGGGTCGTGGACAGGGACCATCAAAGAAAGCCGCAGAGTCAGAAGCCGCTCAAGATGCACTGGTGCGTCTTGGTGTGGATGACACTCCGCTTGATGCTGATGCAGAAATGCACCTAAGGTAGAAAGGTACCCTGTACCCGTGTATCTAAAATCGCTGACACTTAAGGGTTTTAAGTCATTCGCTGATAAAACTCAGATGGTTTTTGACCCCGGTCTTACCGTTGTCGTTGGTCCTAACGGCTCGGGTAAGTCCAATGTCTCTGACGCAATTCTCTGGGTATTGGGCGAGCAGAGCGCAAAGATGCTCCGTGGCCAGGCTATGGAAGACGTCATCTTCTCTGGCTCATCAGCAAGGGGAGCGGTGGGCGTTGCTGAGGTAACGCTGGTTCTGGATAACTCCGACCACACCATTCCTATTGATTTCTCTGAAATTGGCATCACCAGGCGCATGTATCGTTCTGGAGAGTCCGAGTACCTGATTAACGGCGCTCCTTCAAGGCTCATGGACATCCAGGACATCTTGCATGACTCTGGCCTGGGCAAAGATACACACTCCATCATTTCTCAGGGCAAGCTTGATTCCATTTTGTCTAGCCGCCCTGAGCAGCGCCGTGAGCTCATTGAAGAGGCAGCAGATATCTCTAAGCATCGCCGCCGCAAAGAGCGTGCGGAGCGCAAGATTTCTTCCATGGATGAGAATCTCACGCGAGCCAAAGTGGTTTCTCGCGAGATTACCCGTCAGCTTAAACCGCTTGAGAGGCAGGTGGACAAGGCTTCTCGCGCTAAAGATCTGTCCGCTCAGCTCAAAGATTTGACGGTTCAGCTTGCGGTTGATGACCTTCGTCAGCTGCAGTTTACGCATGGCAAGTTGGAGGCACGCGCTAAAGAGGCAGAGGCCGCTATTGAACTTGCACAATATCGCGCGGGCGAGAAAAACCGTGAGCTTGAAAAGCTCCAGTCACTTCTTGAGCAAAAGGGGCTCTTTGTTGGAGACTTAGGTGAGCAGCGCCGTCGCATGCAAGAGATTCTTGGTCGTATGGGATCTGACATGCGTCTTTTGGAGGAGAAGGGCAAGAACATGGTTTCTCGCCTTTCTGACACGCGTATGCAGCTTTCTGTGATGGATAAACAGAAGGCAGACGCCGCAAAAGAGAACGAAGAGCTTTCTGGTCAGCTGGCAACAATTCGTGCAAAGGTTGCTGATCTGACAGAGAGTGTGAACGCGCTCCAAGAGGCGGCTAACCAGGCAATTGCCGAGCGTCGTGCTCTTGATGTAAAGATTTCTGACTGTACTGCATCTGAGCGAAGTGCGCGTAATACCGCTGATAAAGAAACGCTTGCGTATGTAAAGCTTGAAGAGCAGATTGCTCATGCGCAGGTAGAAGACAAGATGTTTGAGTCTAGGTTGACTCAGATTACGGAAGCGCTTGAGATTGCTCGTGCTGCTCTAGAAGATAGTGGCGCTAAAGAAGCAGAGCTCACTGTGGCTCTTGAGAAAGCTCGTCAGGAGTCCGAGGCGTTTGTTGCTGAGATTTCTGAGCGTGCTTCTGCACTTGAGGCGGCTCGCGAGGCAGAGCGTACTGCTCGCCAGGAGCTCTCAAGCAGTGAAGCTACGCTTGAGGCACTTCGTGCGCTTGATGTGGAAGTCCAAAAGGGAAGTCCTCTGGCAGAAAAGCTTGTTGCGTATGCAGCAACCGCTTCTCTTGTTTCTGGCAGACTTGCTGATTACCTTGAGGTCCAGCCAGAGTTTGAGGCTCTTGTTGAGCAGCTTTTGGGAGAAGATCTCTCTGCACTTGTAGTTGATAAGCAGCAAAACATTCAGACGCTCTTTGAGCGCGTTCAGACGCTTTCTGAGGACGGCAAGGCTACGTTGGTTGCTCTTTCTGACACAACTCCAGCTCTTGCTGCGCCTGCACATACAACGTCTTTGCTTGAGCACGTATCTGCTCAGAAGGGTGCCGAAGCTCTTGTGCAGGCGCTTTTTGGTCACGTTTTTGTTGCTCAGAGTCTTGATGATGCCTACGCTGCTCGCAACGTTGAGCCTCGTGGGCTTTATGCGCTCCCTGACGGCACGTTGCTCTATCCAGACGGTCGTCTGATCCTGGGACACACATCTCAGGCTGAGGACGGCTCTCTTGAGCGTAAGCGTCGCATCCGTGAGCTTGAGGGTGCGCTTCCTTCCCTCAAACGCCATCTTGAGGCCGCGCGCTCTGCAGTTACCAACTGCGAGAATGAGCTAGCTTTAGTTCGCGAGAAAAGCGCGCAGTCCAAGGGTGAGGTTGCTCGCCTCAACGGTGAGCTTACCTCTATTGCTGCGGAGCGAGGCCGTCTTGAGGGACAGGTTGCGTCTTCTCAGGCTGAGCTGAAGCAGGTTAGCACTTCTCGAGAGCAGGCCAAAGAGCGCGCTCAAGAGGCTCGTGCGCACATTGATGAGCACAAGCGTGCGGCAGAAGAGGCTAAGACTCGCATGGAGTCGCTAGCTTCTGAGCTCAAAGAGCTGCAGGATCAGCATGAGGATGCCATTCGCGCTCAGGGTAGGGCCAACCGAGAGCTTTCGGATGCAAAAACGGACCTCACTGTTGCAAAAGAGCGCGCAACAAGTATGGCTTCTCGTCAGGCAGAGCTTGAGAGGCGTCTATCTCAGCTGGACGAGCAGCTTGCTGCTGCTAAACAGGCAACGCACGCGCTTGAGGTAATCAGGCTTCGCGTAGACCCGCTGTACAAGCGCTACGATGCTCTGCACCAGAAGGCGCTCGAGTGGGCGTCTAGGCTCAAGGATCGCGCGTCGTTGGCGGAGGCAGACTCCGAGACGCTGCGAGAGACCATCTCCGAGGCAAAAGACGCTGCTTCTGAAGCTGCGCTTGCGGTAGAAAAAGAGAAGGACGCTGCCAACCAGATTAGCGTTGAGATTGGTAAGCTTGAGGTTCAGGTCCAAAACGCCATCGAGGCCATTCTTGTCACCGGTGCTTCGCTGGACGAGGCCTTGACGCTTCCTGAGCCAGAAGATAGAGAGCAGGCAGAACGCCTTGCTGCGTCGCTCAAGAGTCAGCTTGAGGCACTTGGTCCTGTCAACGCTGTTGCCATGGATGAGTACGAGCGCCTCAAAGAGCGTGCTGATTACATTAACGAGCAGGTAGCTGACTTAGAGGCTGCTCGAACCTCACTAAAGAAGATTATCTCGGCCATTGACCGCAAGATGCGTAGCCGCTTCCTTGTTGTCTTTGACCGCGTCAACCAGAACTTCTCCGAGATCTTCTCGATGCTGTTCCCTGGAGGTCATGCTCATATTGAGCTCACCGATCCAGACCATCTCTCCGAGACAGGTATTGAGATTGTGGCTCAGCCGCGCGGTAAGCGCATTACCAAGATGATGCTCATGTCAGGTGGCGAGAAGAGCCTCACCGCCCTGGCATTGCTCTTTGCTGTATACAGAACGCGTACTGTTCCGTTCTACGTTTTTGATGAGGTTGAGGCCGCGCTCGACGACGCCAACCTCTCCAAGCTGCTTGATGCCATTGAGCAGCTCAAAGAGACCACTCAGCTGATTGTAATTTCTCACCAGAGGCGCACCATGGAGCAGGCTGATGTTCTGTACGGTGTATCTATGCAGGCAGATGGTGTCAGCCATGTTGTCTCTCAGAGGCTTGATAAGACAACCGGAAAGGTAGTTGATATCTAATGGGCTTTATGGACAATCTTCGCCGCGGTCTTGAGCGTTCTCGTGAGACTTTAAGCGAAATCTTTTATATGGGCGGCGAGGTCACCGAAGATTTTTGGGATGACCTTGAGGACACGCTTGTTATGGGAGACATGGGTGCTGAGGTGGCAATGCGCGTCACTGACGACCTACGTGAGCGTGCAGCGCGAGAAAATCTTATGCGCTCCGATCAGCTCCGCCGCGCTCTTGTAGAGCGCCTTACGGCAGAGTTTCCTATTGCAGAAAGAGACCCCTTTACGGATACGCCCTCTATTGTTTTGTTCGTAGGCATTAACGGTGCTGGTAAAACTACCACTGTTGGCAAAATTGCTGGTCGTGCACATGCTAATGGCGTAAAGACTTTGATTGGCGGCGCTGACACCTTCCGTGCGGCTGCAATTGAGCAGCTGCAGGTATGGGGAGAGCGTTCTGGTATTGAGGTAGTAACCAGAGAGCGTGGTGCTGACCCTGCAAGCGTTTGTTTTGAGGTTGTTGAGACTGCAGAAAAACAAGGCACTGAGCTGGTGCTTATTGATACTGCCGGACGTCTGCATACTTCATCCGATCTTATGCGTGAGCTTGCTAAAGTTGTCTCGGTAACTAGAAAGCGCGCAGGGGATATTCCCGTGAGTGTTGTCTTGGTTATTGATGCAACTACTGGCCAAAACGGCCTTAATCAGGCAAAAGAGTTCAATGACGCCCTGTCTTTGGACGGTCTTATTGTTACAAAGCTTGATGGCACCGCAAAGGGAGGAATTGCTTTGGCAATTTCTAATCAGCTTAACCTGCCTATTTATCGTATTGGTGTGGGCGAGTCAATTGATGATCTTCAGACATTTGATGCTCGTTCATTCTGTGAAGCACTTGTTGGTGAGGGAGTTCAGTAATGTTTAACAGCCTGCAAGATAGACTGCAAAATACATTTTCCGCTCTGCGCGGAAAGGGCCGTCTCACTGAGGACGATATCAATTCAGCAATGCGAGAAATTCGCATGGCTCTTCTCGAGGCTGACGTTAACTACAAGGTAGTTAAAGAGTTTGTCGGCCGCTGTAAAGAGCAGTGCATGACCGCTGACGTGCTAGAGTCTCTGTCTCCAGCTCAAAATGTTGTCCGCATCGTTCTGGATGAGCTCACGGTACTGCTTGGTTCAACCGAGTCCAAGCTTACGCTGGCGCAGAACCGCATTCCAAACGTCATTATGCTCGTTGGCCTTCAGGGCTCCGGTAAGACAACTGCAGCTGCAAAGCTTGCTTACCTGCTTAAGTCCCAGGGAAAGAATCCTCTGCTTGCTGCCTGCGACGTTCACCGTCCCGCAGCAGCAGATCAGCTTGAAACACTTGGTTCAGAGATTGGCGTGCCAGTCTATCGTGGCGATGGCAAAGACGCAGTTGCTATTGCGTCTCAGGCTATCCAGGAAGCTGTTGACCACCTCAACGACCTGGTAATTGTCGATACCGCTGGTCGTCTTCAAATTGACGAAGAAATGATGGAAGAGGCTGTTGCTATCAAGCGCGCCGTCAAGCCAGACCAGATTCTTATGGTTGTCGACGCCATGACCGGCCAGGATATTGTCAATGTTGTCAGCACCTTCGCCGAGCGCGTAGACTTTGACGGCGTTATCATGTCCAAGCTTGATGGCGATGCTCGTGGTGGTGGCGCACTTTCCGTACGCGAGGTTACCGGTAAGCCTATCAAGTTTGTTTCTATGGGCGAGAAACCCGATTCACTTGAGGTTTTCCACCCAGATCGTATGGCCAAGCGTATTCTTGGCATGGGCGACGTTATCTCTATTGTCGAGAAGGCCCAGCAGGCAGCAGACGAGAAGCAGGTTGAAGATGCTGAGCGCATGTTGCGCGAGGGCTTCACTATGGATGACCTGCTTAATCAGATGAACCAGATCCGTAAGATGGGCGGTCTTGCAAAGCTTATTGGTGCTCTACCTGGTGGTGACCGCATGATGGCCCAGCAGGGCGGTGTAGATGATAGCTCTATGGGAAAGATTGAAGCTATCATTCATTCAATGACCAAGGAAGAGCGTGCACGTCCAAAGATTATTAACGGTCAACGCCGTCGTCGTATTTCCATGGGTTCTGGTCGTAGTGTTCAGGAAATCAATCAGCTTATTCGTCAGTGGGGAGAGATGAATAAGATGATGGGTAAGATGAAGGCAATGACTCAAGGTGGTAATGCAAAGAAGGGCCGCCGTGCTATGGAGTCCATGATGAAGAACATGGGCTTTGGTGGAGGTCAAATGCCTCGCTTCTAGGCGTTGCCAGTAAATAAATTTATATAAGAATTGCTCATGTCGAGTAATATCCCTGCTGCATTTTGTTAAACATGGTAAACTCTCTCAAAAAGCAGTAGGGAGTAATTATGTCAATCAAGCGTATTGCCTTTGTTGTATTAGGTTGTATAAGCTTGGCACTTGCTGTGCTTGGTGTGGTGCTTCCTATTTTGCCTACTGTTCCATTTTTGGCACTTGCTGCTTTTTGCTTTGCAAAATCATCCGACCGACTCAATAATTGGCTTATTAATACAAAGTTTTACCAAAATAATCTTGCTGATTTTAAAGCTGGAAAAGGGATGACTGTTAAGACTAAAACACGCATCCTTGTTACAGTAACCTTGATTATGGCCGTAGGTCTGATTGCCATGCTTATGAAAGGTGTTATTGTTGGCAGTATTATCCTTAGTGTTGTTTGGTTAGGCCATATTTACTATTTTGGTTTTAAAGTTAAAACAATTAAAGAATAAACAATTGTTACAATAGCTTCTAGTTAGTTTCATTATTACTAGGTAATGATGAGGTGACAGATGATGCAGCGTAAAAGAAAAGTAGTTTTGTCTACTCTTGGTGCAATGCTTTTAGCCTCTATATTCATATGTAGTTGGTTTAGACCCGAAGCGGTTAAAGAACGAAATCTTGATTTTTTAAAACATGAAGCTGTGGAATTTATACGGGAGCAATCAGCTGATAATATTTTCTCATATGAAAAGTTTGAGTCTGGAGAATATAGGACTTATACCTGCAATATAAACGATGTGTATATATCTGGTCCAATTTTATCAGTTGTAGAGAAAAACAATGAATTATTAGACGGTGGCATTTCGTGGGTTGTAAGTGTTAATGGAGAAATCATTGGAACAATCGAGCAAGATGCCGCTTTATATTCAGTTTCTCTCTCATCACAAGATTTTGATCAATATATTCTTTATGGGACTGCTTATATTCTACAAGCTATAAGCAGTCGCAAATTACCTGCCGTCTCCTACTATGAATACAATACAGATGGTGGAGGAACCTTTCTGTCTGATAATATACTTGCAACATTTAATTACGGCACAGGAGACTATGGTTTTGTTAAAGGAGACAGCAAATTTCCTTCTGCCAGTTCATTGATCATTTCTCGCTTAGGTTCAGAGTATCTTGATTTTATGGCAAACAAAGAGCGTGTTGTAGATCTTCTGTAAGATATAAAAAACGCGCGCTTCAGAATTGTTTTCTAAAGCGCGCATAATTTTATTCTCTAAGAAAATTATTCTCTAAGAAAAATCTAGTAGTGGATAACAATTGGATCTCCGTCTTTGGCAATATCAAAGAGTTTCTGAGCGTTTTCATAGCTTAGGTTAATGCAGCCATGACTGCCGCCTGTTCTGTAGATGTTTCCACCAAACGCACTTCTCCATGGAGCGTTGTGAAAACCAACTTCCTGACCTTTTACACCCAACCAGAAGTCAACGTGTGCATCCCAACCTGGTTTGCCATTCTCGTCATTTGGTCCCAGGAGGCGAGCGTCTCTAATGTGGCTGGTAATGTACCAGACTCCTTCTGGGGTGTTGTGATGTCCGTCTGGGATACCTGTTACTACATCGGCTTCCCAAAGAATGGTTCCATCATCACCATAAAGAACAGCATGCTGAGTGGTAAGGTCAACATCAATATAGCGACCGCCCCAGTCCTGCTCGCCCTGTTTAGTAAATGTATCGGCCGACTGTTTTGTAGGCAGTTCAATCTTTGTTGCCTGACCAGCAGACAGACCGTCAGAGATAGCTTTTACAGCAGCATCATTATCAATAACCCAACCGTATGCACCAGCGGCCTTTGTAGTGAATTCTTTTCCATCCCAGCGCTTATACGTTCTTGAAGTTCCACGAGTATCTACTGCAGGAGCAAGTGTCTCGTTGACCCATTTGGTAATGGCGTCTGTATCAAATGAAATAGAGAGGTTCTCATCAAACTTAATCCAGCTAGCAATGGTGTCTTGATCAAGCTGATATGCAGCAGAATCGCCTAGCATCAAATCAACTGCAGAAGCAACGTATGAATTAGCAGTCTTCAAGGCAGTATCAAGGTCTTCTGCACTCATGAGGCTTTCTGGGCCAAGCTGTACGGTAGTGCTCAGATTATCAAAAGCTGTTTGCAAGTCTTTATGGACACCCTCAAGAGACAGCCTTGTGGCAATAGCATCGTCAGCAAAAATAAACTTTTTAGCAGAGCTATCGTAGGTAATACCATTGTTCTCTAGACTTTGAGCAGATTCTTTTGCCTGCTCAATTCTTTGATTAAAGAGTGCGTCCGCCTTGCTTGTATCATACGAGGCGGTTGCATGTGGGCTCAAGGACCTGCTACGAGTAAGTTCCAGTGGCCACATCCAAGGATTCTGCTGGCTAATAGCATCGTGAGCATATCCAGCTGCGTCGTATGTTAAATCAATGTCGGATGCCTTGATGGTTAAATCTACGCCGTTTCCAGAGACTTGGACGGAGTAATTTGAGGCCTCGTTTGCTCTAGAAGCCTGTAAATCTGAAGCCGGTTTTAAGGAGTAGTCCTTACCATAAATGCTGGTTTGAGGCATAAAGAAGAAGTTAAAGAAGATTGCTCCACCCACATACACAAGGGCGAGAACACCAACGAGCACAGCAGGTATCTTCCACCACTGATGTTTCTTGTGAACAACGGGAGCCTCTTCTTTTTCTCCAAGCTCTGCGCTATCAAGGGGAGCAATGACAGTTAAATCATCTGCCTGTTCTTCCGGGGCTTCCGCTGATTGTGAAGAGTCATTAAGCTGATTGGCTTTTACCTGCTCTTCATTGAGAGCAACGTACATATCAGTATCGCCAAGACTTGGAACTGAGTCCTTAAGGGAAGGTGACTTCTCTGTAGCTTCCTCTGTGGAAAGAGGCTGTAGGTTAGCGGTGTGAGAAGCAGAGCTTTTTGCAAAGTGCTTAGCCAAGGAGCACTCCTTATAAAAACGAAGTTACATAGCAAAAATCAGTGTGTTTTGACAAACAGACTTTCTGCAAATGAGTCAAAGACACATTCATTTAGTGTAGTGCATATTCACCACATATTTTATGGAACTTACGTGGAATTATTTTCTATAGGAGATGAACAAAACTGGAGTAATATATATATGACATTTAGAAATAATTATTTTTCAATTGCAGGGGGAGTAATAGCGTATGTCATCAACTAGAGTCAATAGTACTACGCAAAATATTAGATGTGTTTGTACTGCTCTTGCCGTACTTCTTTTATGCATTTCAGCTTTTCCTAAAATTGCTGTAGCTACTGCTTCAACTAGCCAATCAAATTCTCATTCTACTAATCAGTTGTTACTGCATACTGATGTCAAATCGTATGAGCTTCTTCCTTCTGATTTTGCTTCGCTTGTTGGCAATGATTCAACATCGTTTGATACTCTTGAGCCAGTTAAGCCTTATGAGGCAGTTAACACTGATTCTCATCCAAACTACAGCAAGGTAAGCGATTTTGTTTATTTAGATAGAGATCAGTTTGACTTGTCGCTTTTCTCGCCAGATGATTCTCTGAGATATACAACAGATGATGCAGCTGTAGATGCATACATTCAGACTCATCCGGAGCTTGCCGGTGTGACTGATCGTAGAATTTTGCTTCCAGTGTTTGAATTTGATTCAGACAATGATATTCAGACTCACAGAGACAGAGTTAATTCTTACATTGCTAATGGTCAGCTGGCACAAGGGTCGGTTGGTCAGGATAATACCGCCGTTATTGATACCAGTTTGCCTATGGGTCAATATAAGTTGGAAAAAACGCTCTCGTATGATCAAGAGCATGGCTTCTATTACATCTATACCATGCACGTGGGTGTATCTAATATTGATCGTAACCTCACAACGTTTGTTGATAGCAACGGAAATAAGACTGAAAAACAAGGTCTGTTCCAGGCTCCAGAGGTAGTGGGTAATGACATTCTTGACCATAAAGAAGTGGATTCTTATACGATTTCTGCTGGTTATGATGGTGATGGTAATGTTGCGCGTCCAACTACGTATGTGACGCATATTACGTATTACTACACCCTCGCGCACACCGCATATGTCTCTGATACTGGAACTACCTTAAAACCTATTGACGCTGGTCTTCAGAATGCTCCTGCTACCATCTCTTCTTACAACTATGACCACACGGTTGATGCAGGAACAAGGCGAGTATTGGACATTGATGCCGTAACAACTCGTCTTATGACTGAGATCCAATCGCAAGATATTACACAGCTTTTCCCTGTTAGTGCTGCTACGCACAATGGCGATATTGTTATCAGTAGGACTCCTGGATATGATACCTACGATGTTCAGTTGTTTGAGAATGGTCAATTTACTATCGATATGACTTATATGCCAGATGGCACACCTCGTGTCGTTGATGCCGACGGCAATGCTATTTATTTCTCTAATCACTTTAAGGATGTTGTCTATTCTTCATACCAAGATGACACCTTACCTGTTGGTCAGTATCGAATTGAATATCTGCTTACTCCAACATCTGCAGATCCAGATCACTTTGATTCGTACCAGCATTTAAAGGTCAATCTTGTTATTGGCACAAGTGATACTTCTCAGCCGGCCATTACTGCAAATTGGACTCACGTATACGTGAAGCAGCCTGAGACTACGCCAGAAACACCTGAGACACACACTCCCGAGAAGCCTCAGCAAACTCAGAAGAAGTCACAGCTTCCTGATACTGCAGATTATTCTCAGGTTGCGCTTCAGGGCACACTTGTCTGTTCCTCTGTCTCGCTGGTTTCTCTGAGTTTCTTCCTCAAGAGAAAGCTGCTACAGAAGTAATCTAGGAATACATGACGTTACTCTTGCCTCAAGAGTGAGAGAATACTGTCTATCAAGAGGCGAGAGGTACGTTATTTATGGCAACTTATCCGGTTATTCATGTAGATTCATCTGACGACAATCGTCTTGATGTGTATGCTCGATTGACTGATAACCAGCTTCGTAATCGCCTTGATCCGTTGCGCGGCGTCATGATTTGTGAGTCACATTTTGTGATTGAAACTGCACTTGCCGCAGGCTGCAAGCCTCTTTCATTTCTTGCAAATACTTCTCATACAGATAATATTTTGCAAATTGTCGAGAAGTTCCATCCTTTGTCAGATGACGTTCCTATTTTCATTCTTCCAGATGAGCAGCTTACACAGCTTATTGGCTACAAGATGAATAGAGGAGTGCTCTGCGCTATGAGGAGACCTCAAGGCGCATCGCTAGAAGAGATTCTAAGCACGTCAAAGCATATTGCCGTTCTAGAAGATTTAGTAGACGTCAACAACGTTGGCGCTGTCTTTAGGTCAGCTGCGGCCCTCAATGTAGATGCAGTAATCTTGACTGCTCAGTGCGCCGACAACCTCTCAAGGCGTGTCCTGCGCGTTTCTATGGGAACGGTTCTTAAGGTACCTTGGACTCGTTTGGATGAAGAGACAACTTCATTGGACCTTATTGAAAAGCTTAAAGCTCATTCTTTTACTACGTGTGCACTTGCACTCACAGATTCTGCAGTACCTCTTAATAAAGAGCTGGTAAAAGGTAAAAAAGCTGCACTATTCTTTGGTAGTGAAGGCTATGGTCTTGATAAGAAAACCATTAAGGCCTGTGATATTACCACCATCATCCCCATGTCTCATCAGGTAGATTCACTCAATGTTGCTGCATCATCTGCTGTTGCTTTTTGGGAACTTTTTGCTCGATAGCTTTTGTGGAATGCCTTTAATCGCGGTACAAAAAACGGCCATCTACGAGAGTGAACTGCCTCTCATTTCTTGGAAACGAAAAATTGGAGGCAGTTCAAAACACACCTAAGTCGGATAATCTGTCAAAAAGACGTATACATGACGTAGAAATTACCTCAATCATGCAGATTATCGTCATTAGGTGTGTAAAATGCCCGCAATTGAGCAGAATATCCGACTTAGGTGTGTTCCTTAGGTGCGGAATTTACCTATAGTTAAATCTTTTATATGACGATATTCATTTTCTAGCATATTAGATGAAGTTTATGCATAGAGATGCATATCAGGTAGTGCGACCGCCTAGCTGCCTAGCTATCTTGATTAGGAACACGTCGATTCTTTAGCAGAACCTACTAAAGCTGCGCTATTTTGTGCGCCAGGCCTAAAAGTCGACGTTAACACGCTGCAGAATCATAATCACCCGCATATGAACTGCCTCCCATTTCTTATGTCCAAGAAATGGGAGGTAGTTCAGAATAGGCGGCCGTTTAACTTTACTTATGAGAAAAAGTTACTCTGCTGAAGAAGAGGAGCCTTCCTCATTGGTGCTCTCAACTACTGGTGCAAAGGTATTCTCACGTTTAAGGATGTTCATGAACTCCTCGCCAGTAATAGTCTCCTTCTTCTGCAGGTAATGAGCAATCTCATGCAGCTTGAAGCGGTTCTCTTTAAGCGTCTGGAGTGCACGCTGGTGACCCTCTTCAATAATGCGTCTAACTTCAGCATCGATCTCTTCAGCAGTTGCCTCAGAGCAGGTGAGGGAAGAACCACCACCAAGATAACGGCTTTGCTGTTGGCTGAGGGTGACCATGCCAAGTTTGTCAGACATGCCGTACTGCGTAACCATTGCGCGAGCAATAGCTGTTGCACGCTCAATATCGTTGGAAGCGCCATTGGTCATCTCACCAAAGATAAGTTCTTCAGCTGCGCGTCCACCACAGAGAACAGCAATCTCGTCCATAGCCTGGCTCTTGCTCATCAGATAGCGCTCATCATCCTCAACCTGCATGGTAAAGCCAAGAGCTCCGCCAGTACGAGGAACAATGGTGATCTTGGTAACAGGAGCATCGTTTTTCTGAATGGCACCAACAATTGCATGACCGGTCTCGTGATAAGCAACAACGTCCTTCTCGTGCTCAGAAAGAACGGTGTTCTTCTTCTTTGCGCCGGCAATAACAACGTCAACGGACTCAGCAAGGTCTTCGGTGGTAACACGACGACGACCAAAGCGAACAGCACGAAGAGCTGCCTCGTTGATGATGTTTGCGAGGTCTGCACCAGATGCGCCTGGTGTGGACTTAGCAATAATAGAGAGGTCAACGCCTGGCTCCATCTTTACATCATTGGCGTGAATCTGAAGAACTGCCTCACGACCCTTAAGGTCTGGAAGCTCAACAGGAATACGGCGGTCAAAACGGCCAGGACGCAGAAGTGCCTTGTCCAAGGTCTCAGGGCGGTTAGTTGCTGCAAGAACAACAATACCCTTGTGGTTATCAAAGCCGTCCATCTCAGAGAGCAGCTGGTTTAAGGTTTGCTCACGCTCATCGTTGGAGTTGAGAGAAGCATCACGGCGCTTACCAACCGCATCAATCTCGTCAATAAAGATGATGCATGGAGCCTTTTCATTTGCTTGCTTGAAGAGGTCACGGACTTTTGCAGCACCGCGTCCAACAAACATCTCAACAAACTCAGAGCCAGCAATCTGGAAGAAAGGAACGCCAGCCTCACCAGCAACTGCCTTAGCAATGAGGGTCTTACCAGTACCTGGAGGGCCTACAAGCAAGGCGCCACGAGGGCAGCGAGCACCAATCTCTTTGTACTTATCAGGAGTCTTAAGGAAGCTAACAATCTCTTGCATAGACTCTTTAGCCTCTTCTTGACCAGCTACGTCTTTAAACGTAATGCCTGTGTCTTCTCCCTTAATTTCTTTAGCGCTTGAGCGACCAAGATTGCCGCCAAGACCTCCAAAACCGCCACCAAAGTTCATGGAAGGACCATCGTCACCCATGGCGCGTTTAAGGGATCGGTTGATAAAGTAGCCAATGCCCAAGAAGAGGACAAGAGGGATTCCATACTGAATAAGGGCATAGAGCAGCATATTTGTAGAGTTGTCAGGAATAGAAGCCGAGAAATCAACTTTGTGGTCTCTAAGCGTCTGAACCAGCGTTGAATCATTGGGGAACTGCGTAGTCTCAAAGACCTTCTCGGAATCTCCAGAGCCAGTTGTGAACCTAATGTTTCTGCTGCCCGTATTAAGGTCTACCTTGGTAACTTCATTGTTATCAATCTTGTTAAGGAACTCACTGTACGAGACAGTTTGTACCTGTTGACGCAGAAGTCCTGGTAATAATGTGTTGCTAAGCAGGAGATATACAAAGATGGCTACTGCAATATAGAGTAGCATCGACATAGATCTACGGTGCTTGTTATTGTTATCTGCCATACACGTCCCTTTACCTGTTTGGCTCAAATGTGATATGAGCTCACTTAGATATTGGAATTGTTTTACCCAATCTACATTTTTTATTTCGATAAAAATTTAAAATTTGGATTCCGCATAATTTGTTAAAAACGGTTTAAGCGTGTGTATTACTTAGTTCAATGAGTGCAAGACGTGGTAGTATTACTTACACAAGCTGTGATGAGGACAGTAGCTGGGTAGCGCAAATCTCAAGCGAGCGGAGTTGGTGGAAGTCCGCATTTGCGTCCGTGTGAACATCACCTCGGAGCTGCAGTTCAAACGTACAAGTATGTTTTGTACTAGTAGATGCTGCCGGAAATGGTCGCCGTGACAGGCCAGCCGAGTAAACGGACAAATCCGTCGCTGGGTGGTTACAACGAAGTGTATTGTGGCGCTTCGTCCCAGCTGTGAGGGACGGGCGCTTTATTTGTGCCCAGAAAGGTTGTGCTTGATGGCAAACGAGTACAAAAAGACCACCAACCTGCCAAACACAGGTTTTCCTATGCGCGCATCACTTGCGCAGAACGAGCCTCAGCGTTTGGCTGATTGGGACCAAAACAACGTCTATGAGCTCCTGATGAAGAAGAATGAAGGACATGACAAGTTTGTCCTTCATGATGGACCTCCTTATGCAAACGGTCCAATTCACCTGGGTCACGCACAGAATAAGATTTCCAAGGACATCATCAACCGCTATAAGGCTATGCAGGGCTTCCAGACCCCTTATGTTCCTGGTTGGGACTGCCATGGTCAGCCAATCGAGCACAAGGTTGAGCAGATGCTTGGCACAGAGAAGTTCAATCAGCTATCTACCGAGAAGATCCGTGAGCTTTGCCGCAAGATGGCGGTTGAGCAGGTAGACACCCAGCGTCAGGGTTTTAAGCGCCTTGGTGTTTTGGGCGAGTGGGATAACCCTTATCTCACTTACGTCAACGATTACGACGCAACTGATGTTGAGATCTTCAAGGCAATCTACGACAAGGGCTCTGTGTATAGAGGAACCAAACCTGTTCACTGGTGTACTCATGACCACACTGCTCTCTCTGAGGCTGAGATTGAGTATCACGATGTCACCTCTACTGCAATCTTTGTTCGCTTTGAGCTAACTACTGTTCCTGCGGGTCTTGAGGCTTACGCAGGTAAGACTTGGGTAGACATCTGGACTACAACTCCATGGACATTGCCTGCTGACGAGGCAGTTATTCTGCACCCTGAGGCTAACTATGTTGCTCTTGAGCTTCCTGATGGACACATAGAGATTGTTGCTGAGGCTCTTGCAGAGAAGGCTGCTACCAAGTTTGGCTATACCGATTGGAAGCTTGCTCAGGACTCAGAGGGCAACACCTGGAAGAGAACTGGTGTTGAGCTTGCAGGCAATGAGTATAAGCAGCCAATCTTTGGCGACCTTGGTAACACTGGTAAATTTATCTATGCAGAGTACGTTACCCTTGACGACGGTACTGGTGTTGTTCACTCTGCACCTGGTCACGGTGTAGACGACTATAACGCTGGTGTTCGCTTTGATATTCCACAGACTATGCCTGTTGATGATGACGGTCACTTCTTCAAGGGTGACGGTCAGGGCACTGGTGGCCCCTTCTCTGGTATGGAGGTCAATGAGGCTAACCCTGTCATTGTTCAGTGGCTCAAAGACCGTGGAACGCTCATTCTTGCAGAAGAGATTACCCACAGCTATCCACACTGCTGGCGTTGTAAAGAGCCCGTTATCTTCCGTGCAACAAGCCAGTGGTTTGTCTCCATGGATAAGACTGGCCTGCGTCAGCAGGCAGCAGAGGAGCTTACAAAGGTTAAGTTCTATCCTGCAAACGCGGTAAAGCGTATTGGTTCTATGGTTGAAGGCCGCCCTGACTGGTGCATTTCCAGGCAGCGTAACTGGGGTGTTCCAATCCCTGCTTTCACCTGTGAGGATTGTGGCGAAACCGTTATCAATGACCAGACACTTGACGCTGTCATCAAGCTTTTCCGCGAGAAGGGCTCTGATGCTTGGTTTACCGACGATCCTAAGACCTATTTAGGAGACGCTTGCGTCTGTCCTAAGTGTGGCGGCCACAATCTCAAGGCAAACAAGGATATTTTGGACGTTTGGTGGGATTCTGGTGTTTCTCACACTGCTGTTTGCAAGCACCGTCCAAACCTTAAGTTCCCAGCTGATATGTATCTTGAGGGCTCCGACCAGCACCGTGGTTGGTTCATGAGTTCTCTTATGACTTCTGTTGGCGCTTACGGAGTTGCTCCTTACAAGTCCGTTGTCTCACAGGGCTTTACGCTTGATGGTCAGGGACGCAAGATGAGTAAGTCTCTGGGCAATGTCATTGATCCAAATGCCGTTTGTGCTGAACGCGGCGCAGACGTCCTACGCCTTTGGGTTGCTTCTGTTGACACTTCAACTGACGTTCCTTGCGATGACGCCATTCTTTCCCAGGTAGGCGATGCATACCGTAGGTTCAGAAACACCCTGCGCTTCCTTCTTGGCGAGCTCGAGGGCCAGTTTGATCCTGCTACCGATGCAGTTGCTGTAGCGGACCTTGAAGAGTACGACCGTCTTGTTCTTGCACGTATGTGCGAGGTTCATGCTGCAGTCACTGAGGCCTACGAGGGATATCGCTTTAATAACGTCTTCCGTACCCTCTACGATTACATCATTGAGCTTTCCAACGGTTATTTGAATGCAACTAAGGACCGAATGTACTGCGATGCTGCAGATTCTGCAACACGCAGAAGCGCTCAGACCGTTTGGGCAGAGATTCTCTCCATGCTTGTTCATGACCTGCAGCCAATTCTTGTTTACACCACCGACGAGGCTATGCAGTTCCTGCCAGAGTCTATGCGTGACGGTCAGAAGTACGCAGCTCTTCTCGACTGGTATAAGGCTCCTATGAGCACTGACGAGTACACATCACTGCTTCCTGCATATCAGGTACTGGTTGATGCTCGCGCCGCATACACTAAGGCATATGAGACTGCTCTTGAGGCAGGTGTTGTTACCGAGAAGACCACGCAGGCTACTCGTGCAGAGGTTACCCTTACCGCTGAGCAGGCTGCATCCATTTCTCATGCTGGCCTTGACTTTGCTGAGGCATTTGTCTGCTCTGAGGTTACCGTCTCCGAAGGTTCTGAGCTGAGCGTAAGCGTCTATCCTGCAAACGGCGAGCGCTGCGACCGTTGCTGGAACTATCGCGAGCTTGGTGAGGATCACCTTTGCCACCGCTGCCACGACGTTGTTGCGTAAATGAACACTGACCAGCAGCAACATACAACTCACACGCTAGTGACCCGCCTTGCAGTTCTCTGCGGGGCGGGCGCTGTTGCCTGCGTGCTTGACCAGGTAACCAAGCTCTGGGTACGAACCTCAATTCCAGAGAGAACCGCAGTACCTTTTATCCCAGGAGTTATGGAGCTCTTCCACGTAAGTAACACCGGTGCAGCGTTTTCTGTGGGCTCTGGAAATGCCCTCTTTTTTGTGGCTCTCACTGCCGTGGTTATCGCCGCTCTTGTGGGCTTTGTAGTTCGCGAGAAGAACCTCCCGCTGCCGCTTATTGCGCTTTTGGGAGGCGTCGCAGGTGGAGGAATTGGTAACGCTATTGACCGTGTTTTGTATGGTCAGGTTACTGATTTCTTTGCTACAACGTTTGTTAATTTTGCCGTGTTTAATGTGGCGGATATCTTTGTGACCTGTGGCATCCTTCTTGCTTTTGTGTATTGGATGGTTTGGGACAAAAAGCAGCAACAGGGTAGTGGCAATGAATGAGCGTATCGTTGACATACTAGTTGGACCAGAAGGGGACGGCGTCAGATTAGATGCGTTCCTTTCTGCCCAAGATACGCTTCCCTCAAGAAGTGCCTGCGCAAAGCTGGTAGAAGAGGGAAGAGTAACCATCAACGCTACGCTGGCTACCTCTAAGTCAGAAAAACTTATGTTGGGCGATAGGCTCTTAGTGTCTCTTCCAGACGCACAGCCTCAAACGGGACTTTTACGTCCAAACCCAGATATTCCCCTTGATATTCGCTTTGAGGACCAGTACCTCATAGTGCTCTCCAAGCAGATTGGCCTTGTCTGCCATCCATCTCCTGGCCACGTTGATGATACCCTAGCAAATGCGCTGGTTGCCCACTGTGGCTACGAGCACTTAGGAATGCTTCAGGGAGAAGAACGTCCTGGTATTGTGCATCGTCTTGATATGGATACGTCTGGTCTTATGCTGGCAGCAAAGTCAGACGAGGCGCAAAAGGCTCTTCAAGACCTCATTAGGCTGCGCGTGCTTGACCGACGCTACATTGTGCTGGTTCAAGGCTATGTTGCTCACGATTCCGGCACCATTGAAACGGGCATTGCTCGCTCAACGCGAGATCGTCTCAAAATGACCGTATCAGACGCGCCTGGCGCACGAGAGGCCATTACCACCTTTAGAACGCTTGAGCGCTTTGAAGCGGGCAGAAAAGGCGAGGGTTACTCGCTTCTTGAGTGCCATCTCTATACAGGTCGTACACATCAAATTAGAGTTCACATGCGCCACATTGGTCATCCTGTTGTCGGCGATCAGCTCTACGGTAAAAAAGATACAAGTCTTAACCTTGGACTTAACAGGCAGTTCTTACACTCTTGGCATGTTCAGTTTGAGCATCCTTTTACGGGCGAGAATATCGTGGTAGCAGACACACTACCAAAAGACCTGCAAGAAGCCCTACTCTCTCAGAGCGCTATGTCTATGGGAAGAACTTCTGTAGGAGAAGATATCTGTCCACAGCTGTAATGTGACTAAAAAGTTTCGCTTCTCATTTCACGTGGTGTAATAGAAAAGTAGTCCTTAAATTTCCTATAAAACTCTGATGTTCCACCATAGCCAATCATTGAAGAAATAGTAGAGACAGGCAATTTGGTATGAATTAACAGCGTTTTTGCTCGTTCCATTCTTTGTTCTAAAACAAGTTCAGAAAAAGTCTTGCCACATTTTTGTCTGAGAAGTTCAGAGAGATAAGTTGGTGTATATGAGTATTTTCCTGAAAGTTTAGCAAGTGTAATACTTTCTGAATGAGCGGTAATTTCATTAAGGATAAGAGCAACCGTCTCATTAGTGTTACCTGGAGTGAACGTATAGTGAACATCAGGAGAAAGGCAGGTAATAAGCGCTATAAGCAAGGAAGTAACAATAGCTTCCCAATTTGGTTTTCTCTCGGAATAGGTAATGATTATTTGAGTATAAAGTGTATAGATTTGTTCAATATCAGCTGGATGAATATTTTGCGGCAGTGTATTTTTATTTGATATAAGGTTTGTAGTAAAAGTAAAGAAATCTTCTGATGAAGGCATTAGAAAGAAAAGAAAACTTCCAAAATAGTTTTTACGAGCAAGTATTGAGAGACTCACAATGTCGTCTCCATAAGGTTTTGTAGAAAATTGGCCTAAATTTGCTAAATCAAAAGCAGAAGTGAGTGTAAAAAATCCTCTGATATGAGGGTTAACAGACTCTTCTGTTTCGTAGTGTGCACTCAAAATGACATTTGAAGCACCGCCTTGAGCAAGAGAATTCCCATTGGCAAGTATATTTTGAAGTGCTTGAGTTAGTCGCTTTTCGCTCATAATCAGCCTTTCAACGGTATTTTCCTGCGTCAAATTATAGGGTGATAACGCAATTTTATATGAGAAACCCGCCTTTAACCTTAAAGAATCTATCAAGTGCTTATTCTACAAGTGCAGGTAATTACTGTTTTAGAAAGGAGGCTGAATTACTTACTGCGTTTTTTAAGCTAATGATATTTTGGAAATGATGAGTATGAATAATCGTCTCTCTCACTTATTTGTTATACGAAAACATATGCTTCTATCTGCCCTTGGTTTGGCAATTGGATATATTGCTGTTGCAATGCTGGGTATTTTTACAGGCGATTTAATTGATAGTATGCTTAATGTGCAAGCTGTTGACGGTGTTTGGCAAAAGCTAGGGCTGTTGTTGCTCCTTTCGCTTGTAACGCTTTGCTTAAGCTTTTTTCTCACTGTTTGGATTCCACAAAAGCTCAATTTAGAAGCTGCGGTTGCTAGTTCTGAGGTAGCGATATCGGAATTCTTAAAGATGTCTCTTCGTGTTTTTTCAAAAAAGAAAATCGGACACTATCTTAATGTAGTTACTATGGCGGCTTTTGTCTTCAGTGGTGTTCAAATTGCAGTAAGCGTTGAATTTCTAGGTGGTCTTTTAGCAGTTATTGTTTTGGCAATTGTGGCGTTTACGGTAAATCCATGGATTGGTTTGCTTGTCTTACTTTATATCCCTTTTTATTTAATGATTGTTGATTATCCGAGCAAAAAAACAAATGAGATTTTGACCGAGTCAATGAAAAAACGAGAAGGCTGGCTGGATATCGGTAGGCGCATAATTGAGGAAAAGTTCTCGATTAATATGCTACGAGCAGAGAACTATTTTGAAAATGCTTATGAGGCGGCTAATGATGAGTATTTCCTCTATGTAAAAAGAAGTAGTTTTTTTACTGCTTTATCAAAGAACCTTCCATCAGCGCTTTCAAATTTCACGCAAGTCGTAGCCATAATTACAGGTGTTATGCTGCTTTCTATAGGTCAGATGAGTGTTGGAGAGATTTTAGCCGCCTATCTGATTTTGTCAGTATTGAGCGAACCGCTTGATACGATTTGTTCTGTTAAAAGCTCATATCTTGCAGCAAAAGCGGATATTGATGTTTATCTTGAGCATGAGAAAGAATCCCAAGAGCCTTCAGGTTATGAGAAGCTTTGGAATTCTTCACTTAAACCAGCTGTAAATATAGGAGAGGGAACTCTTTTAGCTACTCCAGAAGGACCAGAGCTTAAAGAGTTCCCTCTCCTATATTTACAGCTGGTAAATATAGGAGAGGGAAC
>CABTJC010000002.1:0-201968 GCA_902485095.1 uncultured Atopobium sp.
CGCGGCGCGGGGAATAACTATACGCACTTACGACTCGTTTGTGAAGATGATTTTGTATCTTCTTAATTCCTCCACAATTTCTACACAATTCGTAGTCTTTAGTGAACTGGTGCGTATATTGGGCACTGAATTCCCTTTATCGTCTCGTAGTAACACTTCATTTTTCATCTATATATAGTGTTGTCATTTTGCGTTAACTTTTTACGCTTTTTTGACATTATCTTTGTGCGAGTTTTACGCGATTTTGACGTTGTCTTCTTGCACGTTTTTACACTGCCCTTTGCGGTGTCTTTTACGCTGCCATTTAAACGGTCTTCTCGACACGCTTTGTATGGGCTAAATTTCGTCTTTGACTATCTGACAAGCTGCATCAAGAAGTTGATCGCGAAGTGTCTCGTTAGCGGCCTCAGAATACACGCGTACCAGCGCATCCATACGAGAAGGACGAATGAGCACCCAAGAATCGTCTTTAAACTGAAGCTTAAGGCCATCGGCATGGCTTACCGAAACAGGCACTTTACCTGCAACGTTTTCTGGATTGAGGCCTGGAAGGATGTTTCTGAACGCCTGAGTAGCTGCAGCATCAAGTCGCACTCCTCGCCTGCTATAACACATGCGACCCAGTTCAGCCTCGTCCTCAGAGACAAGCTGTGCAAGTGATTTATGGGTATACGCTAGCATTTCGACAACAAGCAGGGCCACAAGCAGACCATCTCGCTCCAATAGGTGGCTTGGAATGCAAATACCGCCGTACTCCTCTGCGGCGAGAAGGACGTCTCCTTGCTCAATCTCTGAATAAAGTCGAGCAAATCCAACAGGCACGCTTGCAGACTCTAGTCCAAGATGAGCTGCCTGCCTGGATACCGTTGCCGAACAGGTCAGTGTAGAAACAACGCGGCCGGTTTGCTTTCTATTTTGTACAAGATGGCGTGTGATAAGCGGAATAAGCTCGTGTGGGCTAAGGAGTCGGCCGGTTTCATCTACGGCAGCAGCGCGGTCTCCGTCACAATCAAGCAAAAGGCCCAGCTGTGCATGGCGGCTTACCACCATCGAAGAGCACTCATCAGCCCAAGGGTCCGCTGGTTGTGGGTGAATGCCACCAAAATCCCTAACAGGACCTTGGTGCATCTGATACACAACACATCCAGCTGCGGAAAGTACGTCAGCAAGCAGGTCTGTTGCTGCACCATACATAGGATCAACTACCACGCTCGGTCGTAGCTCTTTAATAACAGACACATTAATCTGATTAAGCAGCGCACTTTTATAAGGCGTCACAATATCTGTTGTGGTAAAAGTTCCACGCTGATCTGTTGGCTCAAGCGGCGTTGCGGATTCCACGCGCTGGAGAAAATCGCGAGAAACAGGACCTCCATTAGCAGCGCGAATAATCATGCCGCAATATTCGCAGGAAAGCTCAGTTGCAGAAATGATGAGGCCACCAGCTACATTATTATGATGTGCACAGGCCCAACAAACAGATGGAGTTGGGCAAAAGGTCTCGGACACACGCACGTCTAAACCAAAGGAAGCCAATGTTGCAGCGGCTTCAAGAGCAGACGAATCTGCTTCAAAGCGTGTGTCAAAGCCGACAAACACAATACCGCCAGGCAGCTCCTCTGACCAGACGGTACCAAGGGCCTCTGCAAGTCTAACTACATTATCCCTGGTAAAGCCTTTATCATAGCGGGCTTGCCAGCCATCGCTACCAAAACGGAGTATGTCGGGTCTTTTATCCAATGCGGTTGGCATAGCTGCCGAGCGCCTCTTTAAATGCTGCTGCAGAGCTCTGATCAGAGAGTGCCATACGAGCATTAGTTGCTGCCCAAGCTGCAGGAGTACCGGTATCGCAGCCCTCTTCCGCGTCGATTACCAGCGCATACATCTCTTCCTCAGCAAGCAGGCGCTCCATTGCATCTGTCAGCTGAATCTCGTTGCCGGCGCCAGGACCCTGAGTTGCCAGGAGCTCCATAATCTTTGGAGAAAGCAGGTAACGACCAACAATAAACAGGTGAGAAGGTGCGTCCTCTGGACGGGGCTTCTCGACAAGGCCTGTTACCTTCCAAATGGCACCCTCGCCCTCAGAGTTATCTGAAGGAGAAGAGATGCACTCACCTGCGATAATACCGTAGCGATTCACCTGATCTGCAGGGACTGGAGCAACTGCAATGACGGATGCGCCATTGTGCTGCTTGGAAATCTCTGCCATGCGGATGCACATCTGACGGTCTGGAACAAAGTAATCGCCGAGAAGTACAAAGAATGGCTGGTCACCTACACCGTCTGCAGCGCAAAGCACGGCATGGCCAAGGCCACGAGGATTGTCCTGATAGGTAAAGGAAACAGGAAGTGCAGAAGCTGCATGGACTTTCTCGGCAAGCTCTTGCTTTCCACGAGAAAAAAGGTCTGCCTCAAACTTCTGGTCTTCAGCAAAGTAGGTTTCAATCTGTGGCTTCTCGCGAGAATTGATGATGATTACCTCATCGACCTCTTCTGGCTCAAGAGCCTCTTCTACTACGTACTGAATAACGGGCTTATCCAAAACAGGCAACAGCTCTTTAGGGGTTACCTTTGTTGCAGGTAAAAAGCGCGTACCTAGACCTGCTGCTGGGATAATTGCCTTCATGCGTTTACCTTTCACCTATGAGCCCTGTTGGCCCTGCACACCTAACGTGCGCTTTTAAGAATGACGGTTTTACCGCCGATAAACTCAAATGACAAACGCTTGCGTACATATCTAGTTGCGTAAGCGCCTAGTTTACGCGAGCGCCAGGTTACGTTACTTGCTTGGAATCTCAATTCCACGCTTCTCGAGGAAGGTGATGAGCTTGGCCAGCGTGTCTACAGACAGCGAGTGCTCCATAAGACAAGCCTCTGCATCTGCGGTCTCTGTGTCTACACCCAAGTCCTCCTCAAGGAAGGTGCGAAGCGCACGGTGAGCACGCCATGTGGTACGGGCATTTGCCTCGCCTTCTTTGGTCAGCGTGACACGACCATAACGGCTCTGCTCAACCATGTCCTGCTCTTTAAGCTGGGACAGTGCCTTGTTGACGCTTGCCTTGGAAACATCAAGACTCTCGGCAATATCAACGGAGCGGACGCTCTTATCGTCATCTGGCTGCTCAAGTGCAATTCGATAAATTGCCTCGAGATAGTCCTCGCCGGCTTTTGTCAGTGTGTGGTCGTTTTGTACGTTATCGTTGGCCATAAATCTCCTCCGACGACTGCTTGACAGTCTTTTTCATGCAAAATCAGTTGCGCTACGCAACGAAAATATTTCTAACACTTGAATGATACCCAAAAACGGCGCTTAGTTTTACTGGCGAGAAGAGCTGTTTGAAGATTCTGAGGACTCTTCTGAACTTTTCTCGGCAGCCTCAGCATTTGCCTCGGCATCTGTTTGTCCGTTTAAACTAGATGGATCGTCTCCTGCATCAATTACTTTCATCATCTTTGCAAGTGCATCTTTATCTGCAATAACATACGACTGGCCATCAATTTCTGTTCCCTCGGATGGTACGTATGCCGTATAGATATCCTTGTCAGTGTTCATGCCAATCATCTGAGTGCCCAAAGAAATAATGTCTGAGACAGATAGATCGGTAATAACCATGCTTGCTGTTGAATTGACAGTATTTGCAATGGCTACAGGGTCTCCTGTGTTCAGAATCTGAGCAATCATAGCCTTGATGAAGGTTCTCTGATGGCGCATGCGGGTGTAATCGCTGTCTGCAAAAGCGTAGCGAACACGAGTAAAGAAGAGTGCTTGAGCACCGTTCAGTTTCTGAACGCCAGGGTACAGTTCAACAACGTCGCTGAAGTTCTCTGTGTCACGCATGTACTGCTCAACGTTTACGGTTACGCCACCAAGAGCATCTGTAATGCCTGCGAGACCATCAAAGTTGACCTCTGCATAGTGGGCAATATGTACGCCGCACAGTTCATTTACAGCTTGTACCATGCCATTTGCGCCGTCATAGTAGTGGACGGCGTTAATCTTCATGTAAGAACCCTTCCACAAGACACGGGTATCTCGTGGAATAGAGAGCATAGTCACACGCTTATGGATAGGGTCAACACGCGCCAAAATAATGGAATCCGCACGATATTCAGTCTCGCCAGGTCGACCGTCGGTTCCTAGAAGCAGCATATAATAGGGGTCGCTTGGTGCAGAAGGCTCCTGAAGCGTCTGACGAAGCTCAGCAGTAATGACCTGTGAGTTATTGAGCTGTGCCTGAACGCTTGCATACCAGATACCTGCGCCCACCACAGCGGCAACAAAAACAGCAGCAAGAACGCCCAGAAGCGACCTGACTACCATCTGCTTTCTGAAGACACGCTTACGACGCTTGTGGTAGCCCTCTGCCTGCGTGCGACTAAAAGGAGAGTTACTAACCGCAGCGTTCTGCGACGTATTGGCTGCAGCGCTTGGTGCAGTACCTTGGGTACTTCCCGTAGCAGTATTTTGTGCAGTGTCAGCCGAAGCGCCCTGTGCGGCCCCGTTGTCGAGCAGTTTTGCATGCTTTGGTTTAGTTGACACAAACTATCCTTCGATAAAGTCGTCGTCTGGAATGGTAGTGCGCTGAGCATCTGCTCCCAGCGTGACGAGTTTCTCGACAAATCCTTCGTAACCGCGGTCAATGTGATGAATGGCAGAAACGATTGTTTCTCCCTCGGCCACAAGACCAGCCATAACAAGCGCAGCACCACCACGAAGATCTGGTGACTTGACCTGCGCCCCCTCAAAGCCGGAGACGCCGCGAACAATAGCGTGATGGCCCTCAATGGTAATATCGGCTCCCATGCGAGAAAGCTCAGACGCCAACATAAAGCGATTCTCAAAGACGTTTTCTGTAATGATGCAGGTACCCTTAGCCAGAGCAAGCAGCGTCATGGTCTGTGCCTGCATGTCTGTTGGAAAACCCGGGAATGGCAGCGTCTGGATATCGATAGCTTTAAGATCTTGCTGGCGAGAAGCCCTTGCCCACCTATCTCCGGTCTCGATGGTAATGCCCATCTGCTCATACTTCTTAAGTACCAGGCCAAGGTGATTTGGCTCGAAGCCGTGAACAGTAATAGGCTCACCAGTAAGCGCGCCAATAGCCAGGAAGGTACCAGCCTCAATGCGGTCGCCGACAACTTCATGCTCAACAGGATGCAGCTCTGTAACGCCGTGAATCTCAATAACAGGAGATCCGGCACCCTGAATGTTGGCACCCATTTTGTTGAGCATAGTAGCAAGGTCAACAATTTCTGGCTCACGAGCTGCGTTATCAATGACCGTTACACCCTTGGCAAAAACTGATGCCATCATCAGGTTCTCTGTTGCACCAACGGAAGCAAAGGCTAAAGAAACGGTCTCGCCGGTTATGCCGTGAGGAGCGCTTGCGTGAATATTGCCGTGCTCAACCTTAAATTCAACACCCAAAGCCTCGAGGCCCAGGATGTGCATGTCAATTTTGCGAGCACCGATATTACAACCGCCTGGCATCGCCACAACAGCCTTGCCAAAACGAGAAATAAGGGGACCCAAAACAGCAGTTGATGCACGCATCTGTGCAACAAGACTGTAAGGAGTCTCCCAGCTTGTAATATCTGTGGTATCAATTTTGAGCTCGTGAAGACCAACGACTTCAATGCGAGCGCCTAACGTCTTGAGCACCTTGCCCATGACGTGAACGTCTGCAATATTAGGAACGTTAGTGAGTGTAGTAACACCAGGAGCCATGATGGTTGCAGCCATCAATTTAAGGGCAGAGTTTTTTGCACCCTCTACAGTGACCTCTCCTGTGACAGAACGGCCACCTACTACTTTTATGACGTCCATAAACCTCCGAAAACGACAGTGAGAGAATTTTACTCCTCAACCACTTGCTTCAGAAGTAGATTACACCAGTCTATCTTTTTTTCGTAGTAGGCACGACGATTATCGTCTTCTGGAAGAGAAAGCATCTGGTCAATGACGTCATCTCTTGTCTCGCGCACAACATCTGCATCAATGTCATCAACGCGACGAGCATGATCTGCCAAGATAATGACTCCTGTTGGATCGATTTCTGCGTATCCACCAGAAATCACTATCTTGGTCATAGATTCTTCATTCTCTGGATGAGGCATGTGCAGTCTTACAACACCATCGCCAAGCGCAATGATTTCTGGTGCGTGGCCTGGCCACACACCATACTCTCCATCTGCTGAAGCAAGAATCAGACTTTCAACGGTTCCTTCGTAAAGGAGCTTATCTGGTCTGACAAACTGACAAGTCAACTCAGCCATGAGAAATCCTAGTTCTGTGAGCTATCCGAAGCGGACATCTTTGCAGCGCGCTCGCGAACATCTTCGATGGTGCCTGCAAAACGGAATGCCTGCTCAGGAAGGTCATCGCACTTACCGTCAATAATCTCTGCAAACGAGCGGACAGTCTCCTCAACGGTGCAGTACACACCAGGGTTACCAGTGAACTTCTCGGCAACGTGGAATGACTGAGAGAGGAACTGCTGAATCTTACGGGCGCGAGCAACGGTGCGCTGCTGCTCCTCAGAAAGCTCGTCCATACCCAGAATTGCAATGATGTCCTGAAGGTCGGAGTACTCCTGCAGGGTCTCCTGAACTGCCATAGCAACGCGGTAGTGCTCTGAACCAACAATGGATGGATCAAGAGCAGAACTGGAGCTGGCCAGAGGGTCAACTGCTGGGTAAATACCAAGCTCGGTAATAGCACGAGAAAGAACGGTAGTTGCATCCAAGTGCGTAAAGGTTGTAGCAGGAGCAGGGTCAGTAAGGTCGTCTGCAGGGACGTAAACTGCCTGTACGGAAGTAATAGAACCTTCCTTGGTGGAAGTAATACGCTCCTGAAGCTCGCCCATCTCTGTAGCCAGGGTTGGCTGGTAACCAACTGCGGAAGGCATACGACCAAGAAGTGCGGAAACCTCAGAACCTGCCTGAGAGAAGCGGAAGATGTTGTCGATGAACAACAGAACATCCTGGCCCTGATCACGGAAGTACTCTGCAGTAGTAAGGCCTGCAAGAGCAACACGCATACGAGCTCCTGGTGGCTCGTTCATCTGACCGTAGACTAGGCAGGTCTTGTTAATAACGCCGGACTCAGTCATCTCGAGGAAGAGGTCGGTACCCTCACGAGTACGCTCTCCAACGCCGGTGAATACGGAAGTACCACCATGCTGCTGAGCCAGGTTGTTAATAAGCTCCTGAATCAGAACGGTCTTACCAACGCCAGCGCCACCAAAGAGGCCAGTCTTTCCGCCTCGAACATAAGGCTCGAGAAGATCGATTGCCTTGATGCCCGTCTCGAAAATCTCTGTCTCAGTAGTGAGCTCTTCGAAGAGAGGTGCTGGGTGGTGAATTGGATAAAACTCAACGTCTTCAGGAATATCTCCACCGTCGACTGGCTGACCCATGACGTTCCAGACGCGGCCCAGCGTAGACTCGCCTACTGGCATCATCATTGGCTTGCCGGTGTCCTTAACGCGAAGGTTACGCTGAAGACCATCGGTTGACGACATAGCGACGGTACGAACAACACCACCGGGAAGCTGAGACTCAACCTCAAGAACGGTGCTGACGTGACCAACAGGCGTGTCATCCTCTACCGTCAGTGCGGTATAGATGCTTGGAACAGGTCCGTCGAACTTAACGTCGACAACTGGTCCAACTACGCGAACGATTACGCCATCGTCAACGTGCTGATTGCGCTTGTTGAGAATAGCTTCCTCAAAGGAAGAAGTCTCTACTTGCATATCTGACATTACATATCCTCCAATGCTGCAGCACCACCGATAATCTCATTGAGCTCAGTGGTAATTGCGCCCTGGCGTTCGCGATTGTACGTACGGCTAAGAGCGCCTAAGACGTTCTCAGCATTATCAGTTGCAGACTGCATTGCACGACGGCGTGCACCATGCTCGGCTGCAGCAGAATCAAGAAGTGCGTGGAAGATGACCGTCTTGATATAAGCGGGCATCAACGAATCAAGTACCTGAGAAGCAGATGGCGAGAATTGATATTCACTCTTGTTATACGTCTTCACCTGTGAGAGGGCTTCTTCGGTACGTGGTTTATTAGGAATCGTGAGTTTATCGCGCGAAATAGGAAGAAGTTGCTCTGTAACCTGCTCTTGGTCAACACGGTTCTTTGCATGCCAGTACTTGATTACGACACGATCAATCTTACCCTTGATATAGCCATCCATGATATAGGAGGCAATACGATCAGCCTGGTCTGCTGTAGGCTCAGAGGAAATGCCTACATAAGACATGGTGGGCTTGATATTTCTATACGTAAAGTACTCAGTTGGCTTGCGTCCGCAAGTAATTATCTCGGACGACACACCCTTAGCCTTAAGACGTGCCATCTCATGCTCAACCTCGCGTTGAGGCAGGATGTTAAATCCGCCTGCAAGGCCACGGTCAGATGCGATGACTAAGAACAGCACGTTCTTCTCGACTTTATGTGTAGCAAGAAGAGGCTGTTTCTTAGGATTAAAGCCAGCGCCTGCTACATTTGCAAGCATAAGGGTAATAGCTTCCTTATATGGCGAAGCAGCCTCGGCCCTATCAAGTGCCTTGCGGACACGCGCTGTCGAAATCATCGACATCGTGCGCGTAATCTGCATGGTGCTCCTGATGGAGCTCATACGCCTCGATATTTCGTGAAGGTTCGCCATTGATAATTACTCCTGCAATGAACCCTGGGTTACTGCGTCAAAAGAGCCTGGTGTGTCTGAATTAGCTTCTGCCTCATCCACAACCTTGTTTGGATGCTCTTCCAAGAACTTAGCCTTGAAGTGCTTAATGTGATCACTCAAGCGCTCTGCCTGCTCATCAGAAATCTTTCCGTTGCGCAGAGAGTTGCGGAGCTGTGGGTGATACTCACTCATGTACTGAGCAAGGCCATCACGGAAGAGAGCAACGTTCTCAAGATCAACGTCATCAATGAAGTTCTCTTTTGCAGCGTAAATTGCGCAAATCTGGTCTACTACGTCCAGAGCTGAATAACGTGGCTGCTTGAGAAGCTCCATCATATGAGCACCGTGGTTGAGCTGGTACTGCGTAGTTGCATCCAAGTCGGATCCGAACTGCGAGAATGCCTGCTTCTCACGATAACTTGCAAGGTCCAGACGAAGTGTACCTGCAACCTGCTTCATTGCCTTGACCTGAGCGTCGCCACCAACGCGGGATACAGAAATACCTACGTCGACTGCTGGGCGCTGGCCCTGGAAGAAGAGATTAGACTGCAGATAAATCTGGCCGTCTGTAATGGAAATGACGTTTGTAGGAATGTATGCAGAAACGTCGCCTTCCTGCGTCTCAATAATTGGAAGTGCGGTAAGAGAACCTGCTCCGTTTTCATCGGAGAGCTTACATGCACGCTCCAGCAAGCGTGAGTGCAGGTAGAAAATATCACCAGGATATGCCTCACGTCCTGGTGGACGATGAAGCGTCAGTGACATCTGACGGTATGCAACTGCCTGCTTAGAGAGGTCATCGTAAACAACAAGAACGTGTCCGCCTGGATGGTCTTTGTCAGCAGGCTTGCCGTCCTTATCGTTATACATAAAGAACTCACCAATAGCAGCGCCTGCCATAGGGGCAATGTACTGCATTGGAGCAGAATCGGCTGCGGTAGCTGCAACAATGACGGTCTTGTCAAGAACACCATGGCGGGAAAGAGACTCGCGGATGTTTGCAACTGTAGACGCCTTCTGACCGATGGCGACATAGATACAAACCATATCGGTGTTCTTCTGGTTTACGATTGCGTCAATTGCGATAGCGGTCTTACCGGTCTTACGGTCACCAATGATCAACTCACGCTGACCACGGCCGACAGGAACCATAGCGTCAATTGACAGAAGTCCAGTCTGAACTGGCTCGCAAACAGGCTGACGCTGCATGATGCCAGGAGCCTTGAACTCAATAGGGCGACGATGTGTAGCGTGGATAGCGCCAAGTCCATCAATAGGCTGGCCCAGTGGGTTAACAACACGACCAAGCATGTCAAAACCAGCTGGAATATCCATGACGCGGCCGGTTGTACGGCACTCGTCGCCTTCCTTAATCTCAGAAACTTCGCCGAACAAAACAGCGCCGACTGAAGTTTCATCAAGGTTCTGAGCAAGACCGAATACGCTGTGGCCCGTAACGGAGCTAGTGAACTCCAGCAACTCGCCTGCCATAGCGCTGCGTAGACCAGCAACACGAGCAATACCGTCTGCTACCTCAATAACAGCAGATACCTCTTGCTGGGATACAGTTGAATTGACCTTAGAAAGGCGCTCTCTAAGCTGTGCCATGACGGCATCTGAGCTCAGCGTTCCTTCCTGTATAGTGGTCTTATCAGTCATTACAATTCACTTTCAACGTGATCTGAAGAGAGCCTACTCTTAATGTGAGTGAGCTGTGTCTTTACCGATGCATCATAACGATGATCACGTGCCTCAACTACAATGCCGCCCAAAATCTTGGGATTAACACGCTCAATAAGATACACCTGAGTATTGAAGTTCTTCTCGAGCTTCTCGGTGACCTTTGCACGTAACTCATCATCAAGAGGCATTGTAGTAGTTACCGTTACTGTAAGTGTCTTGTCTTCTTCTTCAAGAAGCTCCTGGAACGTAGCGGCAACATCATTGATAAGGTTGACATCCTCACTCGCCTGCATAGCACCAAGAGTCTCAAGAACTTCTGGAGAGAACTTCTTTGCGTGCTGCACCTGTACAAGGTCTGCAGTTGCACGACCCTCTGCGCGGCCAGCCTCCAGGAGTGCCCTGGTATAGCCCTCTACTTTTCTGTCTTGATCGTCTTTATTAGTGCTCATCTGGAGTACCTACTTCCGCAAGGTACTTTTCGGCAAGAGCACGCTGCTGCTCTACTGAAAGCTCGTTGCCAATAATCTTTCCGGCAATATCGACGGCAAGATCAACAACGGAATCAGAAAGCTCAGCCATGGCGTGACGACGCTCAGACTCTACAACGCCCTTACCCTTAGTAATAATCTCGACAGCTTCTGCCTTTGCCTGCTCGATAATACGAGCACGCTCTTCTTCGCCCTCACGCTTAGCAGCAGAAACAATCTCGTCTGCTTGCTGCTTAGCTGCGTCGATACCAGCTGCTGCGATTTCACGATCCTTGTTGGCTTCCTCGCGAGCCTTTGCTGCAGCGTCCAGATCGCCTTGGATCTTCTCTTGACGCTTGTCAAGCATACGTAGAACGGAAGGCCATACAAACTTTGCTACAACAGCAAAGATGATCAGAAACGCAATCAGAGCAGGAACAAACTCAGCGGGCTTTGGAAGAAGAATATCGGCACCACTTGCACCCTCTTCAGCAAGTGCGACTGAGGGAGCCATTGCCACAAGTAGAGCAGCAGTTGCGCCTACTGTGCTGGCTTTTTTAACTCCCTTACAAATCGTATTCATGCATTCCTCCAACGTAGCGTTTTCGCTGTTACAAACAGTAATTTACTTAACCATCAAGGTAACAACGAAGCCAATTAGGGTAAGTGCCTCGATGAATGCGCAGCCAAGAATAAAGACTGTGAAGAGACGACCCTGAACCTCAGGCTGACGAGCCATGTTGTTAGCGGCACTCGTTGCTACGGCGCTAATACAAATTGCTGCTCCCATAACGCAAAGAGCATATCCGAAAATACCCACGATTCCTCCTTTTTCGCTCGCCCCTCTCAAGGCGACCAATATACATACCTATCATCAACTGAGCGTGGGCTCAGATGACTTCATCTTTTGTGCCGTTTGGCACCACAGTGTGGCAATGCCACCAACTAAGCGTTTTGCTTAGTGTTCAGACTCTACCAGCTGGATGTAGACAGTAGAGAGTAGGGTAAAAACGTATGCCTGAATGAAAGCAACAATAGTTTCTACCAAGTAAATGATAATCAACAGCAAGATCCAGAAAATCGAAAATCCTGCCTGGGCGGCTGTTGATGCGGAGAAGTTCTCAATCGCTGGCATAAAGTACATAGATGCAAGAATTGCAAACGTACCCATAACGATGTGACCTGCATACATGTTGCAGAACAGACGGACAGCCAGAGTAACCAGACGAAGGAATGTTGAGAAGACCTCAATAACCCAGATAACTGCTGCGATAACAGGATTAACGCCCTTTGGTGCAAGACTCAAGATGTAGCCAATAACACCCATCTTTTTTGCACCTACATACATAAAGTATCCAAGGGAGCAAAGACCAAGAGCGGCGGTGACACCAATGGTGCCAGTACCTGGGTGTGCGCCAGGAATAAGGCCAATAATGTTGTTGATCAGAATAAACATAAACATGGTAATCAAGAATGGGAAGTGTGTGCGCCACGTTTCTCCAAGAGAAGCTTTGCAGACGTCATCTCTGATGTACTCAATCAGATACTCAACACCATTAACAAAGCGTCCCTGAGGAGCAATGCTCTCTGCCTGCTTCTTCTTAAACCTAAAGCAGACAATCAGAAAAATCACAGCAGCGATTAAGAAATAGAAAATGTAGTTCGTGAAACCAAAGGTGGTGTTACCAACCAATGCGTGTGGCAAAAAACTTTCGAGCAGCTCGGCCATCTCTGCTGGCAACTGCGCAAGAACATCCACTCTGTCTCAACCTCCCCATACAATCTGCAACCATTTCAGATTGCCCGTCACTGCTCAGCATACTTGAAACGCAACGTAAGATGCCAAGAATATGCCACTTGGAGTATATTATCTACCACTCGGCGTGCATATTTGCGACGAACGGCGATACTAGCACTAAATGAATGCATAGTCACGATTACAAAATCAAATAATTGACCTATGCTCAAAATCTCACATTACTGACACATTTCGTGTTAGCTGCCGTTATTGTTCTACTCAACTATAACACTAATAAGCTGCTGTTATGTTGATATTTTATTGACAGGACCATTTATGTCCAGGTAAAAATAGTTGTATCAATATCCCCTGGTATTCGCAAAGTTTTTGATATATGCCAACCGTTATTTCTTCTCGTAAAGTGATGATTTGAAAAGAAAAATGATCCAGTGCGCATGTTCTGCGGACACTGGATCATGTACTAACTTACGTATTCGCAACTCTATTAGATTGCGAGAAGGACGAGGGGCTCCTTACTTGGTGCCGTAAATACGGTCGCCTGCGTCGCCAAGTCCTGGAAGAATGTAAGCATTTGGGCTTAGCTGACGATCAACGGTGCAGGTGTAGAGGCGTACCTCTGGGTCAAAGTCCAGAGTTGCCTTGACGCCCTCAGGGCAAGAAACAATGGTCAGGCAACGAATGTCCTTGACACCTGCTTCACGCAGGAACTGAATAGCAGCAGTGAGAGAGCCGCCGGTTGCCAGCATTGGATCAACAACCAGGCAGGTGCGGTTCTCAATGTCTGCAGGGAACTTGCAGTAATACTGGTGAGGAAGATGGGTCTCTGGATCACGGTACATACCAACATGGCCAACGCGAGCAGATGGAACCAGCTCAAGAATGCCATCGACCATACCAAGGCCAGCACGAAGAATTGGAATAATAGCAACCTTCTTACCAGCAATACGCTTAGCAGTCATGGTCTCAAGAGGAGTCTCTACCTCGACGTCCTCAAGTGGGAAGTCGCGCATGGCCTCATAGCTCTCAAGAATTGCAAGCTCGTTGACAAGCTCACGGAACTGCTTAGTGGTGGTTGTCTTGTCACGAAGAATGTGAAGTTTGTGCTGAACTAGTGGGTGGTCAACAACCGTAAGTCTGGACTCATCGTAATCTGCCATAATGCTCCCTCCAAGAGCTTGACCTGCGTTTTATTTGAATGTCTGCAACTCTATACTAGACAGTACATTCCCTGCAGGTCTGTGTATGTATTGCTTAGACAGCACCGTTTACGTGCTGTTTACTTACTCAGCGTCAACACCCTTAAAGTTAGGGTCATCCTCACGCATAATCTTCTCGACACGTCCAGTGTGACGGCCGCCTGCAAACTCGGTGCTTAGGAAGGTATCCACAATAGCCTCGTTAACAGCAAGATCAGTGAATCGGCCAGATAGACCAATGACGTTTGCGTTATTGTGCTCGCGAGCAAGCTCTGCGAACTGAACAGTCTGAACAGGAGTTGCACGAATACCAGGGACTTTATCAGCGGTCATGGCAATACCAATGCCGGTGCCACAAATCAGAACGCCGCGATCTGCCTTGCCTGCTGCGACTGCGCGAGCAACCTTATCTGCAAAATCAGGATAATCAACACGGTCGTCATTTGCTGGACCAAAGTCCAAAACCTCGTGGCCAAGCGACTTAATGTGCTCAATGATAGGATCTTTCTGGATAAAGCCAGCGTGATCGGAACCAACTGCAATACGCATACGCATCCTCCTCAGAAAATTCACTCCTATAGAGAGTACCGCATGCAGGCAAAAGCTGCAGCCAAAACACATAAAAGGGATAGGATTTTTTATCTATTTTGCAAATCCCGCAGTGGCGAGAATATCCTCGGTTGTGATGGCGCCTTCGCGCAAAATGCGCGGCTCATCACCCGTGCAGTCGACAATGGTCGACGCAATAGCAAGGGGCGCCGGACCTCCATCAAGCGTCAAGTCTGCCTGCTCAATAAGGCCTGCTTCAAGACCACATCCATCAACTGCAGAAGGAGCCCCGTGCGTGTTGGCGCTGGTAGTAGCCAGAGGGCATCCAAGCTGCTGTGCAATCTGACACACCAGAGGTGAGTTGGGCATACGGAGCGCAATGGTTCTGTTATCTGGCAAGACGTACTCATCAGGAACGTTCTCTGATGCGGTAACCACCAGCGTAAGAGCTCCTGGCCAATATGCTTCTACCAGCTTATTTGCCCAGCTGTGCGTAATGTGAGCGTACTTCTGCAGGTCGGATTTACTGCCCACAAGCCAGGGAAGCGTCTGCGTGGAGGGACGCTGTTTAATCTCAAAAATACGCTTATGACCAGGGTTTTGAGGAGTTGCAGCTGCGCCAATGCCATAGACAGAATCGGTAGGCATGATAAGCACGCCACCACGACACGCCACCTCAACTGCTAAAGAAACTGCAGATGTATTCGGATTCATCTGATCAACTTTAATGTACTCGCCCATGAAACCCTCGACTCATTGTTACGTGTTACACAGATCTTCTCGCCAGGCGGCTGAAGTGCTACTTTGCTAGACGTGCCACAAGAATGCGCGGCCTGTGCGTCAGATCCTCTTTGACTTCAACGAACTCCCACACACCCTGCTCCTCGGCAAGGTGCGCCGCCTTGTCCAGGTGCCCCTCGTAGAGCTCAACGCAGAGCATACCACCAGGTAGAAGCATATGTGGAGCAGCCTCAAGCAATCGCCTATAGACGTCCAGACCGTCCTCTCCTCCGTCAAGCGCCAGCTCAGGCTCAAAACCCTTGACCTCAGCAGGTACCTCCTGCTCAAGCACGCGTGTGGGAATGTAGGGCGGATTAGACACCAACACCGAGAAGGACTGTGAAAGCTCTGCGGGCACACCTTCTACCAAGTCACACTCAATGAGCTCCACGCGCTCTTGGAGGTCCAGGGCATCTCTGTTGCGAGTTGCCAGCGCAATCGCCTTAGGAGAAAGATCTGTAGCGTAGACGCGCGTCTGTGGACGCTCAGTAGCAATAGAAAGCGATATGCAGCCCGTTCCTACGCCAACCTCAAGCACGCGCACTTCTCCGTCAGCGTTTGGAGTTGCCTCGTCAACACCTGATAGCGCAACGTCTACCAGCACCTCTGTCTCTGGTCGTGGGATAAGCACGCCTGGCTCGCAAGTAAGAACCAGGTGCCTAAAGGGCATCTCGCCCGTCACGTACTGGAGCGGCTCCCCTTCTGCACGGCGCTTAATTGCCTCGCGCATGCGAGTGCGCTCATCCGCAGAAAGCGGCTTGTCAAAGTTGGTGTAGAGCTGAACGCGAGAAAGGCCTGTCACCGCGGACAAAAGCCATTCTGCAGAAAGACGTGGATGCTCATCACCCTTCTTTTCCAGGTGCTGAGTAGTCCACGTCAAAATTTTCTGGATTGTCCAAACTTCATCTGTCATGAAGTTTGCACCTTACACAGCCTGAGCGAGTTTCTCGGCACGCTCTGCTGCAGCAAGAGCCTCAATAACGGATGGCAGCGTATCGCCCAGAAGAACGCCATTGTAGGTGCCGTTGAAGCCGACGCGGTGGTCGGTTACACGGTCCTGTGGCTGGTTATATGTACGAATCTTCTCGGAACGTGCGCCATGACCAATCTGGGAAAGACGCTCTGCACCCTGCTCAGCTTGCTGACGCTCCAGCTCCATCTCGTAGAGGCGAGCACGAAGCATCTGCATACAAACCTCGCGGTTCTGAATCTGAGAACGCTGATCCTGAGACTGAACAACGGTATTTGTTGGCAGGTGAGTAATACGAACTGCGGAATAGGTGGTGTTAACGCACTGACCACCAGGGCCGGATGCACAGTAGGTATCAATGCGCAGGTCTTCCTGGTTGATCTGAATATCAATCTCGTCAGCCTCTGGGAGAACTGCAACAGTTGCGGTAGAGGTCTGAATGCGGCCCTGAGACTCAGTCTTAGGAACGCGCTGAACACGGTGAACACCGGATTCATACTTCATAACTGAATAGACTTTATCGCCTGTGACCTTGAACTCAATAGTCTTGAAGCCGCCTGCCTCAGAAGGAGAGCTGGACAGGATCTCTGTCTTCCAACCGCGAGCCTCAGCAAAGCGCTCATACATTTTGAAGAGGTCGCCTGCAAAGATTGCCGCCTCATCGCCGCCAACACCAGCACGAATCTCAACGATAGTGTCCTTCTCGTCATTTGGATCGCCTGGAATCAGCATGACCTTGATCTCATCCTCAAGCTGAGGGAGCATCTCTTCATTAGCAGCAATGTCTTCTTGCAGCATCTCTTTTTCTTCTGGATCAGAAGTAGCGTTGAGAAGCTCTTTTGCAGCCTCGATGTCATCAAGGGCAGTGATGTACTTGTTTGCGTGAGCAACCAAATCTGCCTGATTAGAGTGCTCTTTTGCCACGCGAGCATACTCTTTTGGATCAGAGACAACAGCTGGGTCTGCAAGCTTTTGCTCAAGCTCAGCATAGGCCTCGACGATTTTTTCTAGCTTGTCACGCATTCTTGCTCCTAAGATAAGTGCCTCGTGCGCGCTTGGCTCATTGACATACGGCCAAACTGTTGCAAAGCTGCTTGCGAGGTGAGAATTCAACTAAAGAAGTGTACCACCACTAGGCGGTTTTTAAACCGATACCTCCCTATCTGCACAGGATGAGGGTACACAAGTTACATAATTGTGAGAAAATTACAGCAGGTTCATACGGTAATGAGGCGCTATGACTTCTAAGAACAAAACTTCACAACCAGATAACACTCCTGCTGCAGAGGACACCGCTTCTGATCAGAAGACCCTTGATGCCCAGGCTGCTGAGACAGCTGACACTGCTGGCGAGAAGACCGACGAGCTTGAAGAGGTCACCGACCCTATTGCTGCCGATATGGCCGCTGCTGATGAAGACTACATCATGGAAATTGTCAGCCCCATCTTTCCTGGTCTAGACGAAGATGAGGCTGCTCTGGCTTCGGATGAGAGCTCTTCTGAAAATGACGCAGACAGCACAACTGACCTGGAGAAAATCGTAAACGATGCGGCCCTGACACAGGACCTTTCTGCTGTAGAAGCTCGCCTTAAAGAGCTTGAAGAGAGTGCTCACGAACATGCAGAGGCCAAAGCTACTGAAGCTTCTGTCAAAAATGCTGCTGACGCGGGTAATGCAACCTCTGACGATGACGCAACGTCTATCAAAGATGTTGCCGACACGTTCTCAAGCTATCTTCGCAGTAGGCGTCGTGCGCTTTTTAGGTTTGTACGCCGCTACAGCTTGCTTTCTGGCATTCTTGCACTCTTAAGTCTTGCCCTTTTATCTGCGGTTATCGTCTTCTTTATTCGCGTGAGCAACGTTCCTTCAACAGATACTGTTATCGCTGACGCTCGCACACGAGCCGAAGCCCCAGCTTGGACTCCGGGCGAGTATGACGCTGATGAGTCCTTACTCCTTACGGGCATTGAAGTTGTTTCTCGCACCAGAAGTACCACGGCAATCTCCAGCGATGCTGCTCAGTTTGGCGCCACAGGCTACGCCAACTCTGTCGTACGCCTTACCTACACGGGTAACGCAATTGCTGCCACAAAGATTTCCAAGCTAGGATACGCAAATACCCAGGGTTGGAACGCTATTGGTGACGAAGAGACCCAATCTGTCTCCTACCAGGCAACTTCAGGCGTTTCCACCACAAAAGTCCTTGACGCTATTGGCGATGTGCTAGCAAAACTTGATGAGAAAAATCCAAACGAAGCTATTTCTTATAGCTCGCAGTTCTCTGATGCAACCTTCACCGTTCTTGACGCGGGCTTTGACCGTGAACAGCAAACCTGCTGGGTAAGAATGTCGGGTGTTTCACCAACCTTCTTTGGTTCGCTCACCTGCGAAATTACCGCCTCATTTACCTTTGATGCTTCTACGGGTACCTGGGCATTGGACACAGCCAACCCCTCGGCAGGACTTAAGTACGACTACAGCGGGCTCGTAGGAACGTGGAAGGGTACCTTTGTCAGCTGCGAAGCAAGCAGCGGAAGCCCTTGCTATGCCGGTCGAACCAATCCTTTAACGTTGACCGTATCGGCTGCAGGTTTTTCTCGTGATCAGCTCGTGCTTACGGCAACCGCAGGGGGTGTTGTGCACAACCATGGAGCACTCAGCACCTCGTACCGCTGGTATCCCGGTGATACTGAGTTCAAAAATGCTTCTGTCTCCCTTGCAACTTCAGGAACTATCGGAGATCAAATCCAAGTTTCTGGAACGGTCGATGTAACCAATGCAAACCTGGATGCTCATTCTGCTTCTAATGCAGCTCTCGCCACACCTCAGAAGCCACAATTGAAGGTCACGTTTGATATTGCCAACAGAAGCGTTGTGGCTCAGCTTATTTCCACCCACACGGAAAACGGTCAGACCGTCACCTTTACTGATACGTATCAGCTCTCCAAAGAGTAAAAATAATCCCGTCAGGCCAAGTCGTTCCTGACGGGATTTCTATCATCAAATTACGAAAGGTGCGAAAGCTTGTTACTAAGCCTCGTCTTCGTTTGTATCTGTGGCTTCTTCGTTGTTTTTCTCGCCCTTGCTCATACGGCCATGAATAAGCCCAACAACTGTTGGAATAATTGAAATGGCAACAATACCCACAATCAGCAGCTCAAAGTGCTCCTGAACTACAGGAATGCCGCCAAAGAAATAGCCGAGAAGTACAAACATCGTGGACCAGGTTAGACCACCCAGGATGTTAAAAATACCAAAGTTACGCCAGTGCATACCGCCCATACCAGCAATAAAAGGCACGAACGTACGGATAAAGGGGAAGAAGCGGCCTAAGAAAATTGCCAGATGACCGTGCTTGTCCAGGAATTTCTGGGTCTTCTCAAGATGCTCTGGGGTAAGTGCCTTGATCTTTCCGGAAGCAATAATTTTTTGACCAAAGAAATGGCCAATCATGAAGTTCATCTGATCGCCAAGAATTGCAGCAGCCCACGTAATAACAAGTAGTAAAACAATATTAAAACCACCGTTGTGGGCAAAAAATCCCGCTGCAAAAAGCAGAGAATCACCTGGTAAAAATGGGAAAAAGACTACACCAGTCTCAATAAAAACAATCAGAAAAACAAAACCGTACGCAGCAAAAGGGCCAGTGGCAATCATTGAAGCAATAAATGCGCGAGGATCTCTAAGCAATTCAATGATGTAGTTTACAAAACCCATCGATGTCCAATCGTCGTGACAAATGTCGCGGCAAGCAAAGTCAACGCCTAAGAAAAGCGCATTGAGTGGGAACGGATGCCCGCGAGTGACCCCTTATGGCTGCTGTCTCCCGACCCTGACCAGGTTCGAGGTGTCACGTCATCCGCACCCGCTCAATGCGCTGTAGATACTCTACCTTATTAGAGAAATCTTTGCACAGATCGTATCGCTTCTATGCATTTTTTGACGAATTTTTTTCAATTGCTTTGATGATCTTCTCGACGTTCTTTTTTCCTCTTGAGATACCTACATGCAAAATCCCAGCTATAGGAACAGATATGACGAGAAGAACTATGCCGCCCACGAGCACAGCCGTTGCCATGGAACTTGTAGAAAGACTCCCGTACACACTGAGATATATAAGCCATGCTCCAATTGCGATACCAGAATAAGCTGCTCTTCTATAAACGCTTAGCGTTCCAAGAGCTTTTGTTTGCATACGAGCCTCGACAACCAAAGGGTTATCCTCGTGTGAATGAGAAGCTGCTCCTACATAGTTTTTCTTGCTCATAAAAACTCTCAATCAAAAGTGGCATCGCCGTATGACGATGCCACTTTATTACGTTTGTCTTTTCTGCGCCAGACAGGATTTTGCGCAAAAAATTAGTAAGACAGACCTGGGTTGAAGACGCCAATAACAACGCCAACAAGTGCTACAACAACAAGAATAAGCATAACAACTGTTGGGCTGAGCTTCTTCTTAGTCATCAACCACCAGCAAAGGTATACAAACAGAAGGTTCAATACCTTAGGGAAGATGCCATTAAGTGTTGTCTGAATGTCAACACCAGCAATATTCAGAGAAGTTGTGACGTTAATCCATGTAGCAGCAACAGAGCCAATGACCATAGTACCAATCATAACAATGGAGCTACGGAGAGCCTCGGACTCAGGACCAACAAGTGCTTCAACAGCAGAAGAGCCCAGACTATAGCCCTGATCGTAAGCAAACTTCATGCCGAAGTACATAATGAGGTTCCAGACCACAACATAGAACAGTGGGCCAAGAACGGAGCCGCCCTTAGAAAGGCCAAGTGCAATTCCAAGAAGAATTGGAATAAAAGTACCAACGATAATGGAGTCACCAAGACCAGCAAGAGGGCCCATAAGACCAGCGCGAAGACCATTGATGGTCTCGTCGTCGATTGCCTCGCCGTTTGCGCGAGCCTCTTCAAGAGAAGCGGTCAAGCCAACAACCATAGAACCAATCTGTGGCTCGGTATTAAAGAAGGTTGTATAGGTAGAAAGTGCCTCAACCTTTTGGTCATCAGTATCGTAAAGCTCGTCAACGATTGGAAGCATGGATGCAAGGTAACCAAATGTCTGCATGTGCTCCTGAGAGAAGCAGGTAAGATTGCCGTAAATCCAGCTCAAGAAAGACTTATTGCGTGCTTTCTGAGAAATGGTTTTCTTTTCAGCCATGATTAAATATCCTCCTCTTCTTCATCGTCTGCGCTTACATTGCCTGATGTTGCAGCAGCCAAACGAACATTCTTTGCCTGCTGAAGCTGATAGTTAAGAACAGCAAAGAAGACTGCTACGACTGCAGAGACAATGAGGTTCAGGCCAAGTGCGCCAGCAAGGATAAAGCCAAAGGCAAAAGTTACCCAATCAAGAGGCTTAGTAATAACCTGCTTGCACAAAATTGCAACACCAACGGTAGGAAGAAGGGTACCAACGGTGAAGAGGGTCATCATTGGGATACCGTTCATAGGAAGGTATTCCTTCATGATGCCAACCATGCTCTCGCCAGCCATGCAAATGAAGAATGTTGGAATGAACGAGAAAAGAATGTGAGAAACCCAAGGGAATACAAAGTCAACCATTGGAATGGTCTTCTTAATACGACCCCACTCTTTGCTCTCCATTGCACGCCAGCCAATACCCTGCCATACAAGGTTCATGGTAGCGGTCCCGTAGAACAAGACAGTACCAAGAGTACCAACAGCTGCGCCAATAGCAGCTGCCTGAGATGCAGCCTCAACAGAGCTTGGATCAAGACCATAAGCCTTGATTGCAAGAATTGCTAGAGGAATACCAATGTAGGAAACTGCACGAACGTCAGCGGAAACAGTTCCGCCAGGTGTTACGAGTGCAATGTAGACCAACTGGATTGCTGCACCAACAATAATGCCAGTCTGGACGTCGCCAAGAATGACACCAACGACAAGACCTGCAACAAGTGGACGACCGAGGGTATAGTTACCTACGGTAGTACCAGCCATGCCAGGTAGTGACGCAAGGCATGCAAACAAACCCAAAAGGGCAGCTTGAAACGCATTAATTGCCATAAAAATCGCCTTCCGAATACTACTTTACGTCAAACTTCTCGCGGAATTTAGGCCACTCACCAATTGCCTTTTCTTTAAGAAGAGCAAATTGAACGGTATAACCAGCTTTGGTTATATCCTCAAATGCCTGTCCCTCTTCTTGAGTAAAGGACTGGTTGTTGCCCAGCTTTACCGCACCAGGACGGTCATTACCAGGACCGATAATGACCGTGTTAATTCCTGGCTTAAAACCAAAGTCAACAAGAATTTTCTTCATGTCAACTGGGTTTTTAGTAATAAGAAAATAACGAGAATCGCTGTCTAGAACCTTCTGAGCGCTCTCTTTGAAGTGATCAAATGTCCAAACAAATACTTTCTTGTCAGGTGCTGCTGACTTGTAAGCAGACTTAAGGACAGGATTTGATGCAGCCGCATCATTAACTGCAATGATTCCGTCACAAGGAACCTCAAGGGCCCAACGAGTGACTGTCTGACCATGAATCATGCGGTCATCAACACGAACAAATGAAATCATGTTTTCTCCTAACATATTTCTTACGCAAGCAGCTACGCGTACTTGCAGTAATTACTAAAGGTCTTCCTCGTCATCGTCTTCAAGAGCTAAGACGATCTGATTAACGCCATTTTTTCCTTCGTTCAGGATTGATGACACAAGAGCCTCACCACTTAGGCCATCATCGATAGCCATCAAAGCACCAATTACCATGGGAAGATTGGCACCACTAAAAGCCACGGTATGGGAAAGCAGGCCTTTTTTGGCGAGAAGATCAAGTGCATTAGTAAGTGGAGAACCACCGATAATGTCACCAAGAACAACAACCTCGTCGTCAGCAGTAAGTGGCTCAAGAATTTTTGACAAATTCTCTCTATATTCAGCTGCTCCCACGCCATCTTCCATGCTGTAGCTCAAGATGTTTTCTCTGGGTCCCATCAGCATGTCCATTACGCTATGCAGACCTGGTGCAAACGTTCCATGACTTACGAGCAAAAGGTACTTCATTACTGCTCCATTCCAGACATCACCACTGTGGCTGTACTTCGCCTGTATTAACAGCCGTACTACGCCAATACAAAATTTCCAGCCTGTTATGTAAATTGCTATGCATCAAAACTTACATTCCAAGCCAAGTGTCACTTGGCTAGCCGTTATAACACAAAGGTATACATGCGCTATTGGCATTCGCAAATTTTTAATATTCTTGATGTATTATTTTTTTAAATTTTATTTAAATAATTCAATTGATTCAGTTTCTTTTAGATGAACAGGCGTTCTAACAGCATAAATAAATATGCAGAAATTTTTTGCATATATGAACATAAAAGTAGCAATATTGCATATATTAGATAAAGAAATGTCCGCTCAGCACTCCTCGAAATACATTTCTAAAAGTAAGAAAGAAGGCCATACAAGATGACCTTCTTAACATGAAATAAAAAAATAATTTTATGTTATGTAACGTGTTATGTTCTGTTTCTGCGATAGAAATCAACAAGAGACTGAGTGGAAGCGTCTTGTTTTGCTAGTTCTTCGTCGTTATGAATTGCAGGGAAAATCTGCTTTGCAAGCTGTTTACCAAGCTCTACGCCCCACTGATCAAAGGAATCAATGCCCCACACAACACCTTCAACAAAGGTAATGTGCTCGTAGAGTGCAATAAGCGTACCAATAGCACGAGGATTAAGCTCTTTACCAAAGATAGAAGTAGTTGGCCTATTTCCTTCAAAGACGCGTGCAGAAACCATCCACTCTGGTGTTCCCTCAGCACGGACCTCATCAGCAGTCTTACCAAAAGCAAGCGCTTTAGTCTGCGCAAAGAAATTGGAGAGGAAGAGTTCATGGACGTCTAGGTCTGCATCTTTGGTGGCAAAGGCAGTATTTACAAACGCAATAAAGTCAGCAGGAATAATCTGGGTCCCCTGATGGATAAGCTGGTAGAACGCATGTTGACCATTAGTTCCAGCCTCTCCCCAGAAGATTTCGCCTGTCTTTGAAGTAACCGCCGTACCATCCCAACGAGTAGACTTGCCGTTGGATTCCATGGTGAGCTGCTGGAGATATGCAGGGAATCTATGCAGGTACTGGCTATATGGAAGTACGGCATGAGATGCTGCGCCAAAGAAATTAACGTACCAAACGTTTAAGAGACCCATGAGAGCAACAACATTTTGTCTCAATGGAGTGTTTTTGAAGTATTCATCAACTGCATTAAAGCCACTGAGGAATTCTGCAAAACGCTGTGGACCAAAAACGATAGCCAGCACAAGACCAACTGCAGAATCAACCGAATAACGGCCGCCAACCCAGTTCCAGAAACCAAAGGTGTTTTCTGGATCAATACCAAAGTCTTCTACCAAATCAAGCGCAGTTGAAACAGCAACAAAATGCTTACGAATAGCATCTGCATTCTGAGAATCAGAGCCATCAATAATGCCCTGTTCAGCAAGCTTCTCTAAAAGCCACGCACGAGCACAACGTGCATTGGTAAGTGTTTCAAGTGTGGTAAAGGTTTTGGAAACAACAATGAAGAGTGTTGTTTCTGGATCAAGATCCTCGGTTTTCTCGCCAAGGTCAACAGGGTCAATGTTGGAGACAAAGCGAGCAGTAATACCGGCGTCAGCAAAAGGCTTTAGGGCCTCGTAGACCATAACAGGACCAAGGTCAGAGCCGCCAATACCAATGCTTACAACCGTCTTGATAGGCTTGCCAGAAACACCCTTCCACTCTCCCGAGCGAACTCGGTCACAGAAGGCATACATCTTGTTCAAAGTCTGGTGAACATCGGCGACAACATCTTGCCCGTCAACAATAAGCGTGCCTGCTTCAGAGGCAGGGCGACGAAGTGCTGTATGGAGAACTGCGCGGTCTTCAGTAGTATTGATGTGCGTGCCGGCGTACATAGCATCTCTACGCTCTTCAAGCTTGACCTCTTTTGCAAGGTCACACAGAAGATCAAGTGTCTCTTGCGTGACAAGGTTTTTAGAAAGATCAATATGGAACTGATCTAGCTCAAACGTAAGATTCTTGGCGCGCTGTGGGTCCTCTGCAAACCATTTCTTCAGCGTAGCCTTAGTATCTTTTAAGTTGGCGTAATGCTCTGTAAGTGCCTGCCAAGCTTTAGTCTGTGTTGCGTCAGTAGGCAAAATGCTTGGTGCTGTAGGTGATGCCATACCAGTCTCCTTCTTTTGACTACCTCAAGGATAGTCTGAGCAACGCTCATCAACCGTCACAATGTCGTTTTTCGTAAAAAATACGACAAATCGTTACTAATAAGGTTCTCCCAAAGGTGGGACTTGTTTAATAGCCGCCCAGCGTAACTGCTTCTGACGAGGGTCCTCGAGCGCTCCGGCAAAGTTATCAAGATTTACCATCCGTATTCCGCACACACGAACAAGAACACGGGGCGAGAAGGTCTTCTCGGCGTCAGTTGTAAGCTGACCAAGCTCATCTGCGTATGCCTCACGCACTGATGTAACTGCTGCGTCATTTACCATGAGCACCGTATCTGGACTAAAGGCGCTTATCGCCTGCCTGACAAGCAGGGGATTTATAGGATCTCCTGTTTTTGTGGTGGTAAGCAAGGTGGCCCATGCCTCAGGCGCATAGCCTAAATGCTCTAAAGAAGCTTTAAGTGCAGAAAGTTCAGCCTCTTCAAAGTCTTCCTGGCCTTTTACCAATAAAACCGATGCAAAAGCATTGCCTGCCATACACACCCCCTGAGCAGCAAAATCTCCAAACTCATGCGTTGTTTTTGCCATGTAGGCTTCTTTTCGCATAGATCTTTCGCTTGGCATACGCACCTCTTTCTTATATGCCAACTATGCACGTAATTCACAATTTGAGCAAGTCTATAAAGTTATGTGTATACACTTTTCTAATTTGGGGATAAGTTTGCTAAGTGCTTGAAATTAAATGGCCTAAAGGCCGTGTGTAACTGGAGGTTCGTTATGGCACAGCAGCTTACTACTGCAGAGTTCGATTCTGTTCTTGCAAACGCAGACAAGCCTGTTCTTGTTGATTTCTGGGCATCTTGGTGCGGTCCTTGCCGTGCTCTTGGTCCAGTTGTCGAGGAGGTTGGCAATGAGATGGCAGACAAGCTTGACGTTTACAAGGTAAACGTTGATGACGAGGCAGATCTTGCAACTCGTTTCCGCATCGTCTCCATCCCTACTCTCATCCTCTTCAAGAACGGTGAGCCTGTTCACACCATGGTTGGCAACCTTCCTAAGGCTGACCTCGTTTCTGAGCTCAACGCTAACCTGTAAGTTCTTGTGTGCCACGCGGCTGCGCTGGCTTATCATTGAACTAAGCGGCGGTACGTCTATCGGCGTGCCGCCTTTTTGTTACAAGGAGAACTAATGGCCGATAAAAGCCTTGATGCTCAAAAGACAGGACTTTTAACAGGAGTTCGCAAGCGCCTTTTTTTACAGCGTCTGCGTTCTAGCCTTTCTACCATCATTCTGCTTGTCTCATCAGCAATTTTTATTTTTCTGTTGATTGACGTTTCTGAAGGCGACGTCATTGGCATTGATCACTTTGCCTACAGGCTTTTTGTTGTCCACCTCAGGACTCCTCTTCTCACAGAGATTATGGAAGGGTTCTCTGGACTTGCAAGCCCCGTCACCGTTATTGTCATGCTTATTGTGGTTGCTGCTTTTGCACCAGGGCCAAGTGTCGGCAGGCTTGCCTTTATTAATCTGGGTGGCGTTGTTGTTGTAGACCTTATCTTTAAGGCAATTGTCCAACGTCCACGCCCAGATGGCTTTAGACTGGTTGTTGAAACTGGCTACAGCTTCCCGTCGGGCCACTCGATGTTCTCGATGGCTTTTTATGGCCTACTCATTTGGCTTGTCTGGCATTACGAGAAAGACAAGCTACAGCGTTGGATTTGGTGTGGCCTGTTCTCAGGTGTCATCATTATGATTGGCGTCAGTAGAATTTATCTGGGTGTGCACTACGCTACCGACGTCATTGGTGGTTTCTCGCTTGCCCTTGTATGGCTAGTGCTTTTTACCAAGCTGATGATTCCATCGCTTATTTACAAGAAGAAAGCACCTCAAGCGAAGACAGACTAATAATCTCTGCGCTGACTACCTGTGCTGTTTCATCATCAACAATAATACGTCCCATTGTTGCGCCCTCGCGACTACGCGGGTAGGTAGGGCTTCCTGGATTCATTACAAGTGTATTGGTCCACTCGTCACGCTGTACAAAAGGCTTATGCGTGTGGCCACAGATAGCAATATTGCATTTAACCAGGTCAAGCCTCTCACGATAATGACATACCTGCCACTTAAGACCAGCCGTAAAGAAAATAATCTTTTTCTTTACCATGGGGCCATAGTTGTAGCAGAAGTCATTATTGCCCAGGCAAAGCTTAACGGGAGCAATCTTCTGCAGTGTCTGATAATCGGCGTTAGAGGTAATATCTCCTGCATGCACAATGTAGTTGGCACCTTGCAGAGCTTCAAGCAACTCAGATGACAAATACCCATGCGTATCTGAAATTACGTCAAACCTTACCAGTGCCATACCAAACTCCTACGTGCGCTTTTAAGCCTCTGGCGAGAAACCCTTTGAGCTTCTACAGTCCCAGTGCTCGCTTGAGTGCAACCACACGACGGCGAGAAACCGAAATGTGACGCTCCTCAAATCCCTGAATAGTCAACTGTAGGATACCAGCAGAGATAACCTCAACATCGTCAACATACTCAAGATTCACGATAAAGCTACGATGAATGCGGAAGAATCCGTGCGGAGCAAGGCGCTCTTCAAGTTTTTGCAGAGAAATAGTAGACAAGAAACGGTCATCTTCCGTGTAGATGCAGGAGTAATCGTCTTTTGCCTCAATGAAGCGAATCTGATCAATAGGAACAAGAACTTTGCTGCCGCTCTTAATGACAGGAATACGCTCAATAGTTGCCATAGGAGACTGAGGACGCAGACGCTCTTCAACCTTATCAAGGGCCTGCTCAAGGCGCTCGGTCTCAACGGGCTTCATCAGGTAATCAACGGCATTAACGCCAAAGGCGTCTAGTGCGTACTCGCTATATGCAGTGACAAACACAATCTGAGGAGGGTTCTTCAACTTGTGAAGAGCCTCTGCAAGCTGCATTCCATTTGTCTTAGGCATAGAGATATCCAGGAACAAGACCTCAACGCGAGACTCCATGAGTTTCTCGACAGCATCCCTTGCACTTGTGGCTTCAATGATTTCCTCGAGACGTCCGGTCTCCTCAAGCAAGAACTTGAGTTCAGAACGGGCTGGAGCCTCGTCATCAACAATCATGGCGCGCATGTCATTCACTCCCAACGGCCTAACGCAGCGTTAAGCAAAAACCGATACTATTTTATACTGTTGCCTGCAGTGCCGCACCTGCAAGCTTGAGTGTCACGCACGTACCCTGCCCTGGTTTAGACATGATTTCCATGCCAGAGCCAACGGCGTAGAAGCGCTCAACTCGCTCAGCTACGTTCTTAATGGCAATACCCGTGCCCCTATTTCTCCCCGAAGAATCCTGCGGGGTAGGACCTTGACCATTAAGTAAGCGAGAAACAGTCTCTTCATCCATTCCAAGACCATCATCAGCAACAGATATAAGAATATCATCATCATCGCGTGTGACGTGGATGTCAATATGGAGGGCGCCTTCATCTTTCATAGCGTGCCTCACGGCATTCTCGACAATAGGCTGAATCAAAAAAGACGGTACCTGAATATCTTCGCATCCCTCATCGACATGCTCAGACTCTTGAATACGTTCTTCTCCAAAACGCGCCTTCTCAATTGTCAAATACCTGCGCGTTTGTGTCAATTCCTGAGAAAGCGGAATGAGCGCACCTTGAGAGCTCTCAAGCGTACGGCGATAAAACACAGAGAACTCGCGAAGCAGGTCTCGCGCCTTATTGGGGTTTGTACGCGTAAGAGATGCAATGGTATTGAGCGTGTTGAACAAGAAATGCGGATTAATCTGTGCCTGCAAGGCCTTAACCTCGGCCCGAGCGGTTAGCTCTGCTTGGCGATCAAGCTCATACGAGGAAAGCTGTGTGGAGAGAAGCTCGCCCAAACCCTCTGCGATTGCCAGCTGCGTGCGATCAATTTCAATACCGCGACGATAATAGAGTTTAATTGTGCCAACCGTGCGATCTTGAACAATAAGCGGAACAATAATGCCAAAAGAGCTGCCGCCATTACCAAAGCCACCTCGTCTTTGCAGCACCTGCTGACGGCTATCTACCGAGACAAACGTCTCCATGCGGCCGCTTTCCAGAACCTCAGTGGCAGGGCCAACTACCTTTGAACCAGGCATATGGGTGGTTGCAATGTCTCCTTCAAAACCCAATACATACTCTGTATCAGTAATAGAGATAGCAGCAGCAGAGGTTTCTGAAAGCAATAACGTGCAGATGGTTGGCGCTGTTTCTTGTGACAATCCACCGCGTAAGGTCTTGAGCGTCTTAGAGGCAACCTCAAGTGTTCGCTCTGTTGCTTGAGACCTGGCGTGCTCATTACCAGGCTGGGTAGTGCCACCAAGAACAATGACCGTGGCAAGTCCTCCGCCCGCAACAAGAGCGGCAAACAGGTTGTCTGCCATGACGCTCCAGGAAAGCAAGCCCAGCAATACACAGGCAAGAATAATCAGGACTATCCTGGTTGATCTATGTATGTACTGAGCAAGTCTTTGCATGGCTGTCTAGTTCTCGACTGGTTCTGCAGCAGAATCCTCAGAAGCAAGCTGCTGCGGCAAAGGCGAATGCTTAAGCGCACGAGCCAAAGGAGCTCCTAGCACATAGAGAACAACAGCCTCTCCGAGTCCTGTGGTGATAAAACCAAACAAGAACATAAGAGGATACGATCCATCAAGTTCAATGGTGGTAAATGGGATTGTGTAGAATCCCAATCCCTGAAGCAAAATGGGAAGATATGCAGACACAATAACGGCATTTGCAAGCACTGGCCCCAGAAGCGCAAGCGGTACGTTCTTCCTGTTCTTCCAGGTAAACCATGCACCAAGAGCAGTTGCCAGAGAACCAAAGACTACGTCTAACAATCCCAAAGCTCCTGTGCCAGAAATGACCATATTTGCAAGGTTGGCAATAACGCAGCCAAGCGTCAGTCCTGGAATTGCGTCAGCGGTAAAGAGTGCAATAACCACAACCGCCTCAGAAATGCGGAACTGCACAGGACCCCAAGCAAGACCGCCCAAGAAAAGAAGAGCTGCAAGTGTAAGCGCTGCATAAAGGGCAGCAATAATACCAATACGTGCAAGGCGCTGAGCGCGCTGTTTTGTTGCATAAGCTGAAGAAACCTGTGGCAAAACAATCCCCTTGTTAACTCTAAAAATTTAGTTCATGATACGACGAAATGTATATATGAGCAAATGAGCAGTGCAGACATACATTTAGTAATGCAGGTGCATTCCTGGATAGACCATCTCACGAGCATGCTTTTGATATGCGGCAACAGCCTCTTCCTCAAAAGCAAGAGGAGTGTCTTCCTCGCCTGCCATATCCAAAATCCAGCGTGTGAGATAAGGATTCAAAGGAAGGAGAGGACCAATCAGCCAGGTGGCAATAGCGTTCTTGCGACGGAAACCTTCCAGCTTGCTTTCTTTATTGATGCCAAAACCTACCTTATTTTTAAGGAAGTAGCAGTTAGAATTATCTCCCTCGGTGAGCGTGAACTGCATCTTAAAGCCAACGACAACAAAAGGCTCTTTGCCATTGCCAGGATCAAACTCTCCCACCTGGACATCGTGGAAGCGCTGGGGCATATAGCGAGTGGTCGTAAACTTGAAGAGGCCCAGAGCCTCAATTTCAGAGCCGTCAGGATTAACGATTTTCTCGCCAAAAAGCTCTGAAGCGTTGCCCGCAAACAGCATAGGAACGCCCTGATCAGCCAGCTCTGCAAGCCTGTCCTTGTAAGGCATAAGGCGAGAAATAATAAGCTCTTGCTGGGCTTCTGTCATGCCACCCATGATGATTGCCGATGGCGTATGCTCCACAAAGTAAGGTGTTGCGGCGTGAGAGGTGTACACAAAGTTCTCTTTTGGAAGGCAGGCCTCCAGGTAGAGAGCATTTCCGTTGTCTCCACCCTGATTACCGTACTCTGGGTAAAGAATCTCAATCTTAGTTGCTGGATTACTCATGGGAGGCCTCCATCTGTTTCAAGCGCTCAATGATACGGTTTCTGCTGATGTCAGCAATGCCACCGTTATAGAGGCCGTGTGCATAGAAAACGTGCTGACAAGCGTTAAGGTCAACCAGGTCAGCGGTCTCTTCAGGAGAGCTTGCCACAAAAGTTTTAGCTGGATCAATACCGGCAAGTCTGAGTCTAAGCTGCAGATCAAGTGAAGTGTCGCCGTAAATAATGACCTGCTTAACGCTTGGATCTTGCAGGAACTCAAAGTCAGTCTGGTAGTACCAGCCAATATACTCTGTCTGGTCTTTTGCTTTTGCCATGTACGCATCAGCAATCATGATGATAATTGCTTTGTCACCTGGCTGTTTGCGAAGGATATCGATGGTGACTGAGGTTGCCGTGTCATTCTCGCCCTTAGAAGCCATGCTAATAAGACGACGACCGTTGTAGTCAATCTCGTTATACCTGGAAGAAGCAATGTTAACGCGTTGCAAAGATGCAGCGATAGTTGCAGGCGCAAGACCCATCTCACGCGCGGTTACGATGGCCACAAACAAGTTGTAGAGGTTGACGATAGAGTAGCTGTTGAGCTTGTACTCGTATGTTGGTGCACCCTCGTGGCAGTGCTCCTTGACCACAAATTTGCCAGTCTCTGGCTCTACTGAGATAACCTCGTAATCAGGAGTTGGATTGGTATAGCCGCACTCCTCACAAGTTGCGTGGCCAAGATGCCTAAGGTGTGCATAATCCCACTTGAGCTTGCCACCGCATTTGGGGCAGGCGGTAAGATCTGAAACAATGCCCACTGGCTCTGCAGTGTCTTCTGCTAGCCTTGCGATGGAGTAATACGTACGATGTGTGCACTGAGGAGCAAGCCTGCAGCTAATCATGTCATCTGCGTTCAAAATCAGATGAGTTGAAGCAGGAATGCCCTTATCCATAACGTCAAACACGTAGTCTGGCGTTGCACTGCGAGAGAACGTATCGCGGAACAAATTGGTAACAGACAAAATATCAGGCTGCAGATACGGAAAAATGCGAGGTCCCGAGAGCTCGTCAAACTCCATAACCGCTAGCTTAGTCTTTGACGTGCCCTTCCACGTAGCGTTCTTTGCAAACGAGCTTGCAAAGCCGCTGGAAATATTGCCGCCAACGCGGTTGGTAACGGTCTGGTAGCCATTATCGGCGAGAAGGTCGTTGAGCAGGTTATTGGTAGTTGTCTTACCGTTTGTACCGGTAATAAAGACAATCTGCTCTGGCTTAGCAATGTCGCCCAAAAATGCAGGATCAATGCCTTCAGCGATAAAGCCTGGCAGCGTTCCGCCTTCATGGTTGGTCAATTTAAGTGCTGCAAGTGTTGCTTTAGCAGCGAGAAAAGCTACAGGAAATAGTCTGCTCTTTTTTTGTGCCACAGTAACTCCCATCGTGAGCAAAGTCTCTCTAGTTTATCACCTCGCGAGAAGGGCTTGAAGAACACAGGGCTTCTCGCCAAAAATGCTGCATAAAAAAGCCGAGCCAGGATATCCTGGCTCGGCTGAAGCTACGTGAAAGTAAGTTGCCTTACTCCTCAGGCTGCTCCTTCTTCTCTGCGGCATAGAGCTCGGAGAGGCGTACAAGGTGATCGTAGCGAGCCATTGCGGCTTCCTCGTTCTCCTTGAAGAGCTTCTCTGCGTGCTCTGGGAACTCGCGGGTGAGTCGGCTGTAACGAGCCTCGTTCATCAGGAACTCCTGGTAGCCACCCTTAGGTGCCTTGGAGTCAAGCGTGAACTTCTTACCTGCAGGTGCAGCTGGGTTGAAGCGATAGAGGTTCCAGTAGCCGGTCTCGACTGCCTTCTTCATCTCCTCCTGTGCGTGAGCCATGCCGCCCTTGATGGAGTGCATCTCGCATGGGGAGTAACCGATGATGAGGGATGGTCCTGGATAAGCCTCTGCCTCAGCAATTGCCTTGAGAGTCTGCTGGAGGTTTGCGCCCATGGAGACCTGAGCAACATAGACGTAACCGTAGGTCATAGCAATCTCAGCAAGGTTCTTCTGCTTGATGTCCTTACCAGCTGCAGCAAACTGTGCAACCTGGCCAAGACGGGAAGCCTTAGAAGACTGACCACCAGTGTTGGAGTAAACCTCAGTATCGAAGACAAAGACGTTGATGTCCTCGCCGGAAGCAAGAACGTGGTCAAGGCCACCGAAGCCGATGTCGTATGCCCAACCGTCGCCACCGAAGATCCAGAAGGACTTCTTGGTGAGGAAGCTCTTGTTAGCAAGGATTTCCTTAGCTGCTGGAAGATCAGACTTAGCAAGCTCAACTACGAAAGTCTTAGAAGCTTCCTTGGAGAGAGCTGCGTCGTTAACGGACTCAATCCATGCCTTAGCAGCATCCTTGAGGTCCTGAGATGCACCGTCCTCATCGACAAGCTGCTGAGCAAGCTCCAGAAGACGCTTCTGCTGTGCCTGGTGACCAAGCATCAGACCCATACCGTGCTCTGCATTGTCCTCAAAGAGGGAGTTGTTCCATGCTGGGCCGTGGCCGTTTGCATCGGTAGTAAATGGTGAGCAAGAAGCTGGGTTACCCCAAATGGAGGAGCAGCCGGTTGCGTTGGAGATAAACATACGATCGCCGAAGAGCTGAGTGACCAGACGGCCGTAGCTGGTCTCAGCGCAGCCTGCGCAGGAACCAGAGAACTCAAGAAGAGGCTTCTTGAACTGGGATGCCTTGACGTTGTTAGCAACAAGCTCGGTCTTCTCGGAGACGTGGTTGACTGCGTAGTCAAAGATCTCCTGCTTGGACTCCTGCTCCTCGATTGGCTTCATGGTCAGAGCATCTGCAGGGCAGATGTAGACGCAGTTGGAGCAACCGGTGCAGTCGAGCTGAGAAATAGCAATCTCAAACTTGTAGCCCTTAGCCTTAGGACCAACGGCATCCTTGAACTGAGACTGTGCTGGTGCAGCAGCAACCTCTTCGTCGGTAAGGACGAATGGACGAATGACTGCGTGTGGGCATACATAAGCGCACTGGTTACACTGAATACACTTCTCGACGTTCCACTCAGGAACAACAACAGCAATGCCACGCTTCTCATAAGCAGCAGCACCAAGCTCAAACTGGCCATCAACGTGGTTCTTAAATGCAGAAACAGGAAGTGCGTCACCCTCCATACGAGAGACTGGAGTCATGATGTCGCTGACCTGCTTGAGCAGAGCCTCACGGCCCTCAAGAGTGATTGTGCTTGGAGCATCCTCTGCGGTAGCCCAATCAGCAGGAATCTCAATCTTAGTAAATGCAGTAGCACCAGCGTCGATTGCCTTGTGGTTCATATCGACAATGTTCTGGCCCTTCTTCAGGTAAGAGTGAGTTGCAGCATCCTTCATGTACTGAAGTGCGTCTGCCTCTGGGAGAACCTTTGCAAGAGCAAAGAATGCGGACTGAAGAATGGTGTTGGTGCGCTTGCCCATACCAATTTCCTTGGCAAGGTCAATTGCATTGATCAGATAAACGTTGATGTTGTTCTTAGCAATGTAGCGCTTTGCCTCTGCTGGCAGGTGGTGTGCAAACTCCTCTGCATCCCACTGGCAGTTAACCAGGAAGGTACCGCCAGGCTTAACGTCGCGGACCATCTTGTAGCCCTTGATGATGTATGCAGGAACGTGGCATGCAACAAAGTCTGCCTTGGTGACATAGTAAGGAGAACGGATCTTGTGATCACCGAAGCGCAGGTGGCTGATGGTGATACCGCCGGTCTTCTTGGAGTCATACTGGAAGTATGCCTGAACATATTTATCGGTGTGGTCACCAATAATCTTAATGGAGTTCTTGTTAGCACCAACAGTACCGTCGCCGCCAATACCCCAGAACTTGCACTCAATGGTGCCCTCAGCTGCAGTGTTAGGAGCCTCAGGATCCTCTGGGAGAGACAGATTAGTAACGTCATCGACAATACCAACGGTGAACTCACGCTGAGGAGCATCCTTCTTGAGCTCCTCGAAGATTGCGAATGCAGATGATGGTGGGGTGTCCTTGGAACCAAGGCCGTAACGACCGCCAACAACCTTAATGCCTGTACGACCAGCCTCATAGAGGGAAGAAACAACGTCTTCGTAGAGAGGCTCACCAACGGAACCTGGCTCCTTGGTGCGGTCGAGAACAGCAATCTTCTTGACGGACTCAGGAAGAACGTCAACAAAGTGCTTTACAGAGAATGGACGATAGAGACGGACCTTAACCAGACCGACCTTCTCGCCATGAGCGTTCAGATAGTCGATAACCTCTTCGAGGGTATCGCAGAAGGAACCCATGCAGATAACAACGCGATCAGCGTCTTCTGCACCGTAGTAGTTGAACAGACCGTAGTCAGTACCAAGCTTAGCGTTAATCTGGTTCATGTAGTCTTCAACAACTGCTGGCAGCTGGTTATAAACCTCGTTGCACGCCTCGCGGTGCTGGAAGAAGATATCGCCGTTCTCGTGGGAACCACGGCTTGATGGATGCTCTGGGTTCAGTGCATGATCGCGGAATGCCTGGACAGCGTCCATATCACACATCTCAGCCAGATCAGCATAATCCCAAACAGCAACCTTCTGAATCTCGTGAGAAGTACGGAAGCCGTCGAAGAAGTTAACAAATGGAACCTTGCCCTTGATTGCTGCGAGGTGAGCAACAGGAGCCAGATCCATAACCTCCTGGACGTTGCCTTCTGCGAGAAGTGCAAAGCCAGTCTGGCGAGCGGACATAACGTCAGAGTGATCGCCAAAGATGTTCAGTGCATGGGTTGCAACGGTACGTGCGCTGACGTGGAAAACACCAGGGAGCTGCTCGCCGGCAATCTTGTACATGTTTGGAAGCATGAGCAAGAGGCCCTGAGAAGCGGTGTAAGTAGTGGTCAGAGCACCTGAACCAAGAGAACCGTGAACAGCACCAGCTGCGCCAGCTTCGGACTGCATCTCGACAACCTTGACGGTTGTACCAAAGATGTTCTTTACACCCTGGGCGGACCACTGGTCAACATAGTCTGCCATTGGACTTGATGGGGTAATTGGGTAAATGCCCGCTACCTCGGTAAACGCATACGACACGTAAGCCGCGGCGTTGTTACCATCCATGGACTTAAACTTTCTTGCCATTTCCTCTCCTTGCCTAATCTGTGATTTCTCACAGTATGCGTCTGTGCGATCCAAAATAAAGCTGTAGACCCTGGGTGACTACGGAAACATGTTTCATAGTTCGGCCGGCAGCGGTCGCATAATGCTTTTATTATTGCGCAAAAAAACAATGAAACAAATCAGAAATACAAGCTGACAAATACCTATTTTCAGGTAGGAATTTCTACCTGCGGAATTACAAAATAAACATAACACTAAAGTGCAATTTTTTTGTAAATCGACAAAATATTCAAGTACACAAGAAGCCATCTGTCTGAAAAACAGACAGATTTTTACGTAGGCGCTCAACGTGCGACAGCTTCATCGTGCGTTGCGCACCCTTTGCTGGATGAGCCTTAAATATCGCACTTATCTGATTACTTGGCCGCTTTGATCTCGCAAAGTTTCTTGTAACCAAATAAGAAACGCTCTCCTATCTCGCCTTGAGCATCAGAAGCACATACGATTCCATGTTCATCTGAAGTAAGAAAAGCTTCATCAAATTCGGCGGTTCCATCAAATACCTGGGCAATAACGTCTGGATTAAACTCTGTTGGCTCATGAAGAGTCTGTGCCAGGTCTAACACTAAACTTGTGACTCCCGATCGAACGCTTTCTTCCGAGACACCCGCAATAAGCTTTCCGTCTTTTACCAGCCAAAGTACCTCTGGTGCACAATGAGTTTGCTGCTCTTCTCGCTGTGAAATTCTTGCGCGTCCCGCAAGAGACAGAGCAGAACGCTCTTCCAAAGACTGGTAAGGTCCAACAGTCATAGCAGCCTGTCCATTGCTCTCAAGCAAAATCATAAGAACGCCATCTGGAAACTCTTGTGACCCTTCTTTAAGCGTTCCCTCAATATGCTGCTTAGCCCAAGCAATCAAGTGCGGAGAAACCTCTTTTTGCGCAACAACTCGCTTGCTCAGCGCACGTAAGTGCCTGTTATCAAGAGGGAGGACACCTCCAGATAATCTCCAACGACAGACAAGTTCTGGATTATCAAGCTCAAACTTCTGAGCTGCTTCTAACTCTTCCTGGTCCACAGTGTCCTCCCCCAACTTTTTTAAAATGAACTGCTAGTCCCGAATTAGCAGATTAGTGCCTAAAGTGACGCTTACCTGTAAACACCATTGCAATGCCGTATTCATCGCAAGCAGCAATAGATTCATCATCTCTGACAGATCCGCCAGGCTGAATGATAGCCGTTACGCCATGAGCTGCTAGTGTGTCAACGTTATCTCGGAATGGGAAGAAGGCATCAGATGCTGCCACAAGATTCTTTGAATCAATTCCCATGCGCTCACAAGCTGCCTCTGCACGCTCACACGCGAGAAGAGCGGCGTCAACACGATTAGGCTGACCTGGTCCCATACCAATTCCAGCCTGATCTTTTGCAACCAAAATTGCATTTGACTTAACGGTCTTGCAAACTTTCCAAGCAAATACCAAATCGCTCAGCTCTTCTGGAGTTGGTTGGCGCTTAGTAACAACCTCAAAGCTATCTGCAGCCTCGTCTGCATGGTCAAGGTCTTGTACTAAAAGACCACCGTCAACAGTTCTCATCTCAAGCTCGCGGCTTCTATCGATTCCACCCGTAGCCAATACGCGAAGATTTGTTCTCTTTGACAGGCGCTCAAGAGCCTCTTCTGTAAAGCTTGGTGCAATAAGAACCTCAACAAACTGCTTATTGATGTCTGCAAAGTGCTCAACAAACTCCAGAGGAACCTCTCTATTAACTGCAATAATTCCACCAAATGCAGAGATTGGATCGCAAGCAAATGCTCGATCGTATGCCTCAACAACATTTTCCGCCGTAGCAGATCCACAAGGATTCTGGTGCTTCAAAATAATGACTGATGGATCATCAAACTCACGAACAGCAGCCCAAGCTGCATCAGTATCAAGCAAATTGTTGTAAGACAAGGGCTTACCCTGAAGTTGCTGAGCGTTTGCCAGAGAGTGTGCAGGAGCTCCAGGCATCTTATAAAACGCTGCGGACTGCTGAGGATTCTCTCCGTAACGAAGATCTTGTTCTTTTATTGCCTTTACCAGCAAAGTCTCTGGGAATTTACTTTGCTCTGATTCAACTACACCAGAAAGGTATGTGGCAATAGCGCCATCGTATGCAGCCGTTGTCTTAAATACCTTCAAAGCCAGCTGCTGGCGAGAAGCCCTTGTAGTCGCACCGTCATGGACACGCATCTCATCAAGGACACGACCATAATCTGCCGGATCAACAACAACCGTAACAAAATCATTATTCTTTGCAGCAGAGCGGAGCATTGAAGGTCCACCGATATCGATATGCTCAATTGCGTTTTCAAGAGTTACTGATGGATCAGCTACAGTCTTCTCAAACTCATAGAGATTAACGCAGACCAGGTCAATCATGCCAATGCCATTATTCTCTGCATCTGCGACATGACCGGGATTATCTCTACGGCATAAAAGACCACCATGAACACGAGGATGCAGCGTCTTAACGCGGCCGTCCATCATCTCTGGAAATCCGGTATAAGACTCAATAGGAACTACAGGCACACCAGCCTCTTCGAGGATTTTTGCGGTTCCGCCTGTTGAAATTACCTCAACGCCAAACTCTTTAGTAAGCGTTTGTGCAAATTCAACAATACCTGTTTTATCTGTTACCGAAATTAGCGCACGTTTGATAGGGGCCTCAGCCATTGCCGCTCCTTTGTGTTCGACACTTGCTATCAGAAACACTTACAGCCTATCAGCTGCGAAACACTACATACTAGATGTAAACAAACTTGAAACTATTCTATAATCTTCCGCTGTAAAACACCTGAAAGGAACTATTTCATATGTCTGCCGATACTCCAATCATAGTCCCCTTCGAAGATACTGACTTACCAGAACTTATCTCAATCGTTGAACGCGTCTGGTACTTGGATGGCGATGAATCAAAAGATGAAAGTCGCTCACTTGCAACTATTGATATCGCCTATTTTCTTGGCGTTTCTACTCATCGCTTTGTAGCAAAGCAAGATGGTCAAATACTTGGTCTTATTTTCTGCTCAAACGGAGAAACTCCAGCAGATTTTGAAAAATGGCAGAAGTTAGAAAACGAAACAACAGCAAAAGCTAAGAAACTATTGAGTGAAGCTCGCTTTAAGGACTACGAGATCTTTGGTGATGTCGAATCTCATCTTGTTCATGATTATTGGAACACAAACACTAACGATGCCAAATGGGAAATTACTCTGTTCTGCATTAACCCCGCTATAAAGAGCCAAGGTATTGGAGGCATGCTCTTCTCCTACGTTCTGGACTTTATGAAAGAGCAAGGAGCTAAGCATTACTTCCTTGCAACTGATGACGATTGCGACTTTGGTTTCTATCAGCACAAAGGCCTCACCTGTAAAGATAAGGCAGCTATTAGGTCATCAACAAAAGACTATGGATTTGCCTATATCTATGCAGGAGATTTCTAAGAATGAGTTCTTGCGTTGGAAGATTTGCGCCCACACCTTCTGGAAGGATGCACCTAGGCAACGTTTTCTCAGCGCTTATGGCTTGGGCCAGCGTTCGTTCCCAAAATGGCAGCTTTATTCTTCGCATCGAAGACCTGGATATTCGTGCTCATAATCCTCAATACACCTCCCTCCTCCTTGATGATTTACAGTGGTTGGGACTAACTTGGGACAAAGGTCCGTATTACCAAAGCAAGCGTGCGGAGCTCTATCAGGACGCTCTATTGAAATTGAAACAACAGAAACTTTTATATCCTTGCTTTTGTTCCCGAGCAGACTTACACGCTGCACAAGCCCCTCATGCCAGCGATGGTGCATATGTCTATGCGGGAACCTGCCGCGACCTGAGCAAATCCGAGCGTGAAGAGCTTTCCAAACATAAAATTCCAGCAACTCGCATACGAGTTGCTAATAAGACCTACGCGTTTGAAGACAAGGTCTATGGTCAAACATCACAAAACCTTGCTGAATCATGCGGAGACTTTATTGTCCAGCGTGCAGATGGCGTCTTTGCCTATCAACTTGCTGTAGTAGTTGACGATGCTGACATGGGCGTAACTGAAGTAGTTAGAGGATCAGATCTTCTTTCATCTACTCCCAGACAGCTTTATTTGCAAGACGTGCTTGGTTTTTCTCATCCCATCTATGCTCACCTCCCCTTACTGGTTGCACCTGATGGCAGGAGACTTTCTAAACGCAATCACGATCTAGATCTTGGTGTTCTGAGAGACCAAGGAAAAACACCAGAAGAGATTCTTGGCTTTCTGGCTTATTGCATAGGTCTTGCAGAAAAAGAAGAGCCTCTTTCTGCAGTACAAGTTGCCAATCGCTTTTCATGGGATGTACTTCGCGCTCACCGAAAAAACGTGGTTGTTGAGCATTTTTCACATGTTTTGTAAAATGTCTTATTGTGAGTGACGCCAGTTCGGGGTATCATTCTCAAGCACCCATTTTGGAGAGCTGACCGAGAGGCCGAAGGTGCTCGCCTGCTAAGCGAGTATGGGCCCCAAGCCCATCTGGGGTTCGAATCCCCAGCTCTCCGCCAGAATTTTCTGCTCGTTGCATCTCTGCAACGAGCTTTTTTCTTACCAAGAAGAACTTTTTCTAAGATTAGTCTTGCATTTTCAACTGGAAAATGGCATTCTATCTACTTGCACGCGGCGTTACCTCAGCTGGATAGAGGACCTGACTACGAATCAGGGCGTCATAGGTTCGAATCCTATACGCCGCACCACTTGAACTTAGGAGCTCCTTCGGGAGCTCTTTTTTATTATCTACCTGGTCTTAAAGCTACTTCACCAGACGAATTTGCATACAAATACTGATAAGAAACACCGGCTTCATCAAGCTCATCCATTACCTCAGCCATGCATGTTTCTGCCATAATAACCTCCAGATACTCTTGTGGGCTTAAATCTTTTAAACCCACTCTACCTTGGTCTGAAATCCACTTTCTTAAAGTTGCAAGTTGCTCTGATGCAATATGGATCTCTGAATAAAACTCCTTGTGACCAAATCCAATTTTTGCCGCACTACCCTGAACAAACTGCCTTAATACAATTTCTTTCTGTACCTCTACCAGACCTTTCATAGCCACCTCTTTCTTCCTTTACTGATCTCAGTATAGCAAATTTATAGAACATATGTTCTATAAATCAGTAAAAGAAATGGTCTCCACAATTCACTAGAAGACCATTTCAGAGATTGAATCAATTTTGATTAAAAAGAGAAACTATTCTGGTCGAATAACCTCGATGCCACCCATGTAAGGACGGAGCACCTCGGGCACGGTAACGGAACCATCTGCGTTCTGATAATTCTCCATAATTGCAGCCATGGTACGGCCAACTGCCAGACCGGAGCCATTAAGCGTGTGAACTAGACGGGTGCCCTTGAACTCTGCTGGATCCTTATAACGGATATTTGCACGACGAGCCTGGAAATCCCAGCAGTTAGAGCAAGAAGAAATCTCCTTGTATGCGTTATAGCTTGGGAGCCAAACTTCAATGTCATAGCACTTGCATGCAGAGAAGCCAATGTCACCAGTGCAGAGAGTAACCACGTGATAAGGAAGACCCAGAAGCTGAAGGATCTTCTCGGCTTCCTGAACCATGGACTCAAGCTGATTCATGGAGTCTTCAGGCTTTGCAAACTTGACCATCTCTACCTTGTCAAACTGGTGGACGCGGATGATGCCACGGGTGTCTCGACCAGCTGAACCTGCCTCCTCGCGGAAGCATGGGGTGAATGCGGTATAGAGCAGAGGGAGCTGAGATGCGTCCAGAATCTCGTCACGATGGATGTTTGTAAGCTGGACCTCAGCAGTTGGAATGAGGTAGAGGTCAGGCTGTACGTGATAGAGGTCCTCTTCAAACTTAGGAAGCTGACCAGTGCCAAACAGAGAATCCTGATTGGTAATGACTGGTGGCCACCACTCTTTGAAGCCTGCCTGGTTATGTGTATCAATCATGAAGTTGATAAGCGCACGCTCCATGCGAGCGCCCATGCCGCCAAGAAGATAGAAGCGAGTTCCTGCAAGCTTTACGCCACGGTCAAAGTCAATCATGCCCAGCTCAGGTCCAAGATCCCAGTGCGCCTTTGGCTCAAAGTCAAACTGAGTTGGCTCTCCCCACTTGCGAACCTCAGGGTTATCGGAGTCATCCTTGCCATAAGGAACGGATGCGTCAGGAATGTTTGGAATAGCTGCAACAAGGGCGGTGAGCTCTTCCTCAACCTCTCCGCGGCGCTGATCAAGCTCTGCGATGCGATCTTTGTTAGCTGCTACCTGCTCTTTAGCTGCCTCAGCCTCTTCCTTCTTGCCCTCACGCATAAGAAGGCCAATCTGCTTAGAAACAGCGTTACGCTCTGCCTGAAGAGACTCAACCTCGGCAATTACGCTTCTGCGCTCCTCGTCAAGCTCAAAGAATTTCTCGCGATCCCAATGGGCGTTTTGCCTGGACTCGCAAGACTTATCTACGAGGTCAGGATTCTCGCGCACAAATTTGATATCAAGCATGCAGCTTCTCCTTGAATCAACACTTTTTAGCAGTGCATTTTTTCTTATAGCTTACCAAGTATATACTTGTATCAGATTCTTAACCCTTCACATGTTCTGGAGCTAGATTATGGACGCAATTAACTCATTTGTCGGCTGGCTTTTTGGCGATAAGACCGGTGTGTTGTTCCTCGTACTTGGTGGAATTCTGCTCTTTTTGGTCATTTCCTTTGTGCTGGAGCGCAAAACTAAGAAGATGTATTTCAACCATAAAAAGACTGAAGACGACTGGGATCTCTTTGGCGACGACCAAGAGGGTTGGTCTGACTTTGAATCAGATAACAAATAGGTAACAAAAAAGCCCCGTAAAGGGGCTTTTTAAATGCAAATGGTGCGGGCGAAGGGACTTGAACCCCCATGAACTTGCGTTCATACGGACCTGAACCGTACGCGTCTGCCAATTCCGCCACACCCGCGTGCTAGGGAATAATACTACAACATTTTGTTTTCTTCTAATGGAAAAACAATAGATATATAAGAAAATTCTTTTCAGCGGTAGAATATAGACAGTCACGGCCGACAAACACACTTTAAACACAGGAGGTTGCCGTGAGTGACTCGCGGTCGCAGACCACGCAGACTACATATCTACATTCACCTTCTACTCAGCAGGCATCACCTACGGCTGAGCCAGAAATTTTGTTGGACCGATATCGCGTTCTTGCTCGCAGAGGTAACGGGGGCTTTGGCACCGTTTGTACCTGCTGGGATACTCGTTTGCAGAGGCGCGTAGCCATTAAACGCATGCCACTGTTGGGAGCTTCCGAGACTCCCGGCGTGCTTGCTTCAACTGTTGACGAGGCTCTTTCTGAGGCAAGAACTGCCTGTTTGCTGGCGCATCCCAACATTGTGACTGTCCATGACTTTGAGATTGAAGGCGATTACGCCTATCTGGTCATGGAGTTTGTTGATGGCCTTAATTTATCGGAGCTCTTGGCTCGCGTTGAGGGTGGCTACCTCACCTATGCCGAAGCAGCTCACATGGTGTCTTCACTTGCAAAGGCGCTTCACTATGCCCATGAAAACGGCGTACTCCATCTGGACATCAAGCCAACAAATATCATGATTGACCGCCAGGGTACGGTAAAACTTGCCGACTTTGGTATGGCAACACTTGCCTCAGCTGCTGGTTATGGCGGCGCTCGTGGTGGTACGGTAGGCTACATGCCTCCCGAGCAGGTTGAAGGCATGCTTGTTGATGAGCGAGCCGATATTTTCTCGCTTGCTGTTGTTCTGCGGCAGGCACTAACGGGTGTCAATGTATTTGCGGGCAGAACGGCTAAAGAATCCCTTGATCACATCTACAAGGGCCCAAAAATTCCTCTGCTCAAACAAGATCCCGAGGTTCCCTTTGCTGTAGATGCCGCCTTGACACAGGCACTTTCCCCTGAGCCGTCAATGAGACAAGGAAGCGTCTTGGAGTTTGCACAAGAAATTGTGACACCTCTTGGCAGTGAAAAGCAGGGCGAGAAAAGCCTCAAATCCCTGGTGGAACAGTCAGAAGAAGAGGAAACCGAGACCTGGGACGTCAAGCATCTTCCGCTCTCAATCCGCTTCCCCTGGCTGCCCTCGGCTGCCGTGCGTGGCGTATCAGCCCTGGTCACCGGTGTTCTTCTCGCCCAGTTGTTCCAGCTTATTGCTCCAGAATCGCTCACGTTTATTGTGGTGGGCTCTCTTGTAGGAGCTGCGGCAGCTGCTCTTTGGACTCCGTTGGGTTCTGCGCTTGTCATTGCATGCGCGGTATATGCTCTGGCAAGCATTAGCCCTACCAGCACTTCATTCCCGTTTGCAACGCTTGTAACCTTGGTAAGCGTTATCTGGTGGGCCTTTGCAGGAAGGGTCTCAAAATTTAGCAGCATCAACTGCTTATTAGGAGCTTTATTACCTACTCCTGTTTCAGCACCAGCGCTTGTCTCCGCTACTATGCGTCCGCTACCTGCAGTTTTAACAGGAGCCTTTAGCTATCTTTTTGGAACTTTATTTGCTAGAGGCGTATCTTTGGGCTTTGCGGCAACTCCTCTTGCCTATGACTACACCTCACTGGCCTCAGGACTTCCTTTCTGGATTCGCTTTGGGGCATGCTCCCTATCTGCTCTTTTAGGCTCGCTTATTAGCCAGAAAAGACGTCGCGGATGGATGGTTTTTGGACAAATTGTCTGCGCCATATTGCTTTCAAGTGGCTTTATATGGGCAGCTTGGATGGAGAATCCCAATTTTTGGGTAGTTGAAAGTATAGTTTCTGTACTAATTACGGTATTCTTATGTGTACTTGTATGTATTGCAATTGTCCTGATAGGTCCACTTGACGCGGATCAGGAAGGCGAGGAATTAGATGAGCTTTCTTAGTGACTTTGAAAACCGTATTGGTTCGGTCTTTGGTGCCGCACCTCAGGGATACGCAGAGCCTTTCTCTTTTAAGAAGCTTGCCAAACGCGCAGCTAAAGAGATGGAACGTGAGACGTATGAGATTGATGGTGTAGACACTGCGCCTGCCCTGTATACCGTTTTAGTTGCTCCTCAAGACGATTCACTGATGCGTCCTCTTTATGCTGATCTAACTGCAGAGGTTTCTGACTTCGTGGCTGCTCAGGCTCAGCAAAAAGATTATGTATTTGTTGGTCAGCCGCTTGTTCGTTTTATGGTTGACCCGTCTCTGAAGCCTGGAAAATTTGCTGTCTTTGCAGAAAACGTTGACGGCAATACGCTTGACCAGCTACGCAATGAAGAGCGTGCTTTCTTGGGTGGAAACTCCAGTGTTGGAGGAGCTGCAGCTCAAATGCCTCAGCAGCACAATTCCCGCGCTGCTGTTCAGCCAGAACCACAGCCAGAGCCAGATCCTCTGTCCGTAGTTAGACCCGTTTCTGCAGATAATGCAACGCCAGAGGTTTTGGGAGATCTTGCTGGTACAGACGCCGGTCTTGCGGTAATGCCACCAGACTTTGTCGAGGCTCAAGGCGCAATTCCTGTTGTTTCCGCAGCTGAGTCCACTCCTATGCCTGTTCTTCCTAGCTCAAACGGACTTCCAGACCTGCCCGTAAACGGAGCTATCCCAACAGCAGCTCCTGTTCCTATGACTCAGCGTCGTATCACGCCTTCCCTTGATGCCCAATTAAATGGCGCGGGCGGTCGTTCTTCTCGCAATCTGCAAGGCACGCCACGTGCAAACATGGACGCTACCTGCATTTTGATTGATCGTCAGAGCGGTCGTTCGTATCGCGTTGAGGCTCCTCGAGCCATTATTGGTCGCGAGCGCTCTCAGGCAGACGTTGTTTTGCGCGATCCTAACGTTTCAAGACGTCACGCCGAGATGACCTATGACGGTCACGATTGGCACATTGCTGATTTGCACTCCACTAACGGAACGCTTGTCAACGATATCGACGTAGATGAGGTAATTCTGCGCGACGGAGACCTCATTACCATTGGTCTTATGGACCTTCAGTTCCGGGAGAACTAATGATTGATTTGATTCTCTTTGCAGGACGCGTTCTGCTTGTTGTCCTGCTGTACATCTTCCTGTTCTCGGTCATGCGCACGGGCATTGGTCTTGTCCGCGGCCAGCGCAAAGACGGAGCTATTTGGTCCGTTGATGTCGAGAAGGGCGTCAAGTCCTTACGTGGTCTTCACGTAGACATCTTGGGTCCTGTTGTTATTGGACGTTCTCCTTCGTCTGACATCGTGATTGACGAACCTTACGTTTCTGCTTCACACGCCCGCTTTACTATCCAGGGCCCTGCTCTGGTACTTGAAGACCTTGGATCCACAAACGGAACCATGGTTAATGGTCACATCATCGAGCAACCTGTTACCCTTCGCGACACAGACGAAGTCCAGGTCGGCGATGTGATTATGCGTGTTGGACGTCGATAAGAGGCTCATGGTTTCTTCTGATACAACACATATTTCTGATACACCTACACAAGAGCCCGTGAGTGCTCCTGGTCGTTGTGAGCTGCCACTTGATGGTCGCTGTGACGCAGAGGCGGTTTCTGGCTCTAACACCTTTATTTCTTGGGGCGCCCGCTCTGACGTGGGATTAGTTCGCGAGCATAACGAGGACTCGTTCCTTTTGCGCACTCCCCTTTTTGCCATCTGCGATGGTATGGGAGGTCACGCCGCTGGTGAGGTAGCAAGCTCCATTGCTGTTAAGGTTATTGCCGAACAGGCACCAAGTACCGCAGACGATGTCCGTCTTGGCGCTGCAATTGAGGCTGCTAACCAGGAAGTTATTGATGCTCCTGCAAAGGGTATTGGCAAACCTGGCATGGGCTCCACTGCCTCTGCTGTCCTCATTGAGGGCAATCAGATGGCCGTTGCTCATGTTGGTGACTCTCGCATTTACCTGCTCCATCATGGCACGCTGGTCCGCATTACTCATGACCACAGCTATGTTGAGGAGCTCATTGATTCTGGTCAGATTACCGCTGATGAGGCTCGCACGCACCCTTCTCGCTCAGTAGTTACGCGAGCTCTTGGCTCTGATCCAGACATGTACGCAGATCATTTCTCGCTTGAAGTATCTGATGGTGACCGCATCATCTTGTGCTCCGATGGTCTCTCTGGCATGGTGCCCGACGATGAGATTGAGTCCATTGCTGTCTCTAACGTCACGCCACAAAAGGCTGCCGATAACCTTGTTTCCGCAGCTCTTACCTATGGCGGCTCAGACAACATTACCGTTATTGTCATCGATGTCTTGGACGACGGCATAGCCGATCAAACCAGAAAACACCTTACTCGTGGCGTCATTGCCACGTTTGTCTCGTTCCTTGCGCTCTTTGCAGCCACTGTTGCAGTGTTCTTCCTGTTTGTAAGCAGCGAGTGGTACTTAGGAATTAACGGAACTACCGTTGGCGTTTATCGAGGTATTCCTACAACAATTGCCGGCATAAACATGTCTTCGCTTGTTGAAACTACGTCGATTGAAATAAAAGATTTGCCTGACGCAGTTCAAGACTCTCTTGCAGACGGAATTCGCGTTAAGAACGAGGATGAAGCACATAGCACCGTCGAGAATTACCGCAAACAAATTGACGACGCCAACAACAAAGCAGTCAGAAAGAAAGAAGACGTTCAGTCTGGCGGAACACCCACAACAGAAACAACAACGTCAACAACAAGTTCGGGAGGTGAGTAGGAATGGAAAAAGCAGGTGGACTAAGGCGTAATACAGAGCTCTTCTTACTATTTGTAGGAGCAATCCCTGTATTTCTGCTGTACGCCATGTACATGATTACTGCTCGCTCAACGCTCAGCCTTGAGACAATGGCCGTTCCTATTGGTCTCTTTGCAGCATTTACCGTGGCTCACATTGCTATTAGGTTCCTTGCTCCCGCAGCAGACCCCGCCATTCTCCCCATTGTGTTTGTGCTCTCGGGAATTGGCATCACCATGGTCACCAGACTTGCGCCAAATCTTGCAGTCAACCAAACGATTTGGCTCTTTATCTCTGTTGTTGTCATGATTGTGGTACTAGCGGTCATTAGAAATCTTGACGCGTTAGCACGCTACAAATACTCCATTGGTATTCTCGGCGTCATACTGCTTCTTTTGCCAATTGTTATTGGCCAGGACCGCTATGGCGCAAAGCTCTGGATTTCTTTTGGCGCATTCACCTTCCAGCCTGGCGAAATTGCAAAGATTGCCATTACGCTCTTCCTGGCGTTTTATCTAGCACTGAATCGAGAAGCCCTATCGGTCTCCATGCGTTCTTTTGGACCTTTCCGCATTCCTCGCTTTAAAATGCTGCTTCCTCTGTTTGTCATGTGGGGCATCAGCCTGATTGTTGTTATTTTTGAACGCGACCTTGGTAGCGCTCTGCTCTTCTTCGTGTTCTTTGTCATCATGCTCTATGTAGCAACAGGTCGCGCAAGCTACGTTTTTGTCAGTATTGCGCTCTTGGCCATTGGCGGCGTGGTGCTTTATCACTTCTTTGGTCACGTTCAGACTCGTGTCAACATTTGGCTTAACCCCTTCAAAGACCCCGCTGGAGACGGCTACCAAATTGTCCAGTCACTTTATTCCATCGCAGATGGAGGACTAGCGGGTACCGGAATTGATAAGGGAATGCCTACACTTATCCCTATTGTTGAGTCTGACTTTATTTTCTCGGCCATTGCTGAGGAGCTGGGACTCTTTGGCGGAGCGGCAATTATTACCCTGTTCCTGCTCCTTACTGTGCGCGGTCTTGCAACAGCGGCTCGTGCAAAGTCCGATTCATCTGCTTTTGCGGCTGCTGGTCTTACCAGTGTTTTGGCGTTCCAAACCTTCCTCATTGTTGCAGGCGTTACTAAGCTCATGCCTCTTACCGGCGTTACCCTGCCCTTTATGAGTCAGGGCGGTAGCTCTCTTCTTTCCAGCTTTATCATTGTTGCCCTGCTGCTCAGGGCAGGTGACGAGGGAACTGGTCGCGAGACAGAGCTTGAACCAAGCAAGAAAACACTTGACTCCCAGAGGCTTGAAATTTCTTCTGGTGGAGCTCACGCCTCTTCCGTTTTGCATGGCAGCCACATCCGTGGAGGCTTTGGCCTGCAGTCTGAGGAATCCGGTGTTCTGGGACGTGTTGCTCTTGGAAAACGTCTGACCAATTTGGTTACCGTATTTACCCTCTTCTTCACCGTTCTTCTCGGCAACTTGACCTTCTTGATGGTCATTGACGCACCTAGACTTCAGGCGCTCCCTACCAACAACCACACTATTGCTAAGAGCGCATATGTTCAGCGCGGCGCCATCATGACTTCTGACGGCGTCACTCTGGCAGAGAGCGTCAAGCAAGACGACGGCACCTACGTGCGCAACTATCCACACGACGGTATGGCTTCTCACACCGTTGGCTACATCTCTACCCAGTATGGAACTGCAGGTATCGAGTCCTCCATGAACGAGACGCTCACCGGACACGCAGATCATTCCGACTGGAGAAGCGCTCTGTACTCGATGGCAGGCGTTAATACCGCTGGTTCAAGCGTTGTTTTGACCATCAATTCCCAGATGCAGGCTGTAGCAGAAGCTGCACTCCAGGGATATTCCGGCTCCATTGTTGTTATGGATCCAGCCACCGGAGCCGTGCTTGCAAAGGCTTCAAGCCCTTCATACACCCACGCTGATCTGGGCACTGTTATCGAGTCCGGTACCGGCAGTCAACTGGTTGACAGAACTACCCAGGCGCTCTACTCCCCTGGTTCGTCGTTTAAGACCATTACGCTTTCTGCTGGAATTGACACACATACCACCACGCTGGACACCACCTATTCAGCTCCGGGAACTATGGAGCTTGGCGGTGGAACCATCCACAACTACGCCAACGAGGATATGGGCACTATTCCTCTGCGTGAGGCATTTGCTCGCTCTTCTAACACGGCGTTGGCGCAGCTTGGCGTAGCACTTGGCGCAGACAACCTGGTCAGCTATGCACGTGCCTTTGGTTATGGCACCGCACTTGGTCAGGACTTCTCCACTACACCATCGTTGATGCCAAATCCTGCCGAGATGACCACCTGGGAGCTTGGCTGGGCATCCTGCGGTCTTCCTGTTGGAGAGCATGCAAGCCCTGCAGGTCCTCAGACCACCGTCATGCAAAACGCTGTTGTCGCGGCTGCAATTGCTAACGGCGGCGTGGTCATGAACCCTTACATTGTTGATCGCGTTCTCTCGCCAGAGGGAGCTGTTGTTTCTACAACGTCACCAAAATCGCTTGGACAGGCAGTCTCTGCGGATACCGCTGCGCAGGTCCGAGAGGCAATGTTGGGCGTTGTTGAATCCGGCACTGGTATGGGAGCTCGCGTTCCGGGTGTCAAAATTGCAGGTAAAACAGGTACGGCAGACGTCGAGAACGGTAACTTTAACTCGTTCTTCATCGGTTTTGCGCCTTACGACCACCCAACCCTTGTTGTTTCTGTTGTCATCGAAGGCAACGGCGAGAACGTTTTAGGTTACGGTGCTCAAGTTGGCGGACGTGTTCTTGCGCAGTGCCTGAACATCCAGGCTTTAGGAGCTGCTTCGTAGCGCCTAAAACACCGCACGGTCTTCTCCCCAAGTAGTTGGGTGTGTTCTAAGATAGTAAGTGACGTGGCGAGAAAATCGCACGCTTGATAGGAGTTGAGTTATGCCAGGTAGAATGCTCAGTGGGCGTTACCAGGTTCAAGACAAAATTGGTACCGGTGGAATGGCCACCGTTTACCGCGGACAGGACCAGGTTCTTGGTCGTACTGTTGCCATCAAGATGATGCTGCCGCAGTACGCAAACGATCCTTCCTTTGCTGCCCGCTTCAAGCAGGAGGCACAAGCCGCAGCGGCGCTCTCCAGTCCTTATATTGTCTCGATATACGACTGGGGTAAGGACGGCGAGTCCTACTACATTGTCATGGAGTATCTGCGCGGTACAGACCTTAAGAGTGGCATCCGCAAACATGGAGCCCTTGATTCCCGTAAGGTCGCTCAGATTGGCTCTCAGATTGCTCAGGCGCTCTCTGTAGCACATCGTCACGACATCATTCACCGTGACATCAAGCCACAGAACATCATGGTCCAGCCAGATGGCAACATCAAGGTCATGGACTTTGGCATTGCTCGTGCAAAGAACAGCAGTCTAACCACCGATAACTCTGTTCTTGGCACCGCCCATTACGTTTCTCCAGAGCAAAGTACGGGCAAGCCTTTGGGACCAACCACCGATATCTATTCCCTGGGCATTGTCATGTACGAGGCTGCAACTGGCCGCGTTCCCTTTGTTGGTGACGACGCCATTAGCGTTGCTATGAAGCAGGTCAACGAAGCTCCTCAGCCACCATCGCTGATCAACCCCAACGTTGACCCTGCGCTCGAGGCAATCATTCTTCGCTGTATGGAGAAAAACCCAGCTGACCGCTATCAGAGCGCTGACGAGCTTGCTCGTGCGCTGCGCGATTTTATTGCTGGCCGCGCCACTATTCCAAGCAACACCACCGTGAGCCCCCGCATTGTGACACCACCTCAGCCAACTTCCAGACTTGATCGCCGTGGCATTGATGGTTCCAATACCTACATGACTCGTGGTGGCGATACTGGTCGCTTGAACCGCGTCCATTCTCGCGAAGAGGCTGATGAGCTTGACAGGCGCGAGAATAAACGTCGCAAGCGCAACGTTATTCTCGGCGTTCTGGGCGCTTTGGTTGTCCTGGCTCTTGCGGGCTTTGCTATTGCACAGATGCTCGGCAACTCCGCCCAGCAGTATCTGGTTCCACAGTTTGTTGGTCAGACAAAAGACCAGGCTACTCAGGCACTAAATGCTTCTGATAGCCACTTTAAGCTGGGAACTGTTACAGAAAGCTACAGTGATTCTGCTCCTGAAGGCCAGGTCATTGATCAGACACCAAGCGCTAACAAACAGGCTCCTGAAGGAACCGCGGTTAACCTTGTCATTTCTAAGGGCGCTAAACCTGCTGCTGCAGTTAAGGTGCCTGATCTTACCAACAAGAGTCCATCAGAGGCTGAGTCTGCTCTTGCTGCTGTTGGCCTCAAAGCAAGAAATGGTGACTCGGTTGAGTCGGATGACGTAACCGTTGGTTATGTTGCAACACAGGAACCAGCCGCAGGTAGCGATGCTAAAGCTGGCGACACCATCACCTATCACCTGTCTACTGGCAAGGGTAAGGCAGATGTTCCAGACGTCACCGAGATGACTGCCGAGCGTGCGTCCGATGTCCTGAAAGATGCAGGCTTCAAGGTAGATACTCAGAAACAGCCATCTTCTAGCGTTCCTGAAGGTCGTGTCATCTCCCAGTCTCCAGCTAACGGCAAGGCAGATAAGGGTTCCACGGTAACCATCGTTGTTTCTTCCGGTGCTCAGAGCGGCTCTGTTCCAAACGTTGTTGGCAAGGACTTTGAAACCGCCCAGTCCACGCTGGAAAACGCGGGCTTCCAGGTCAATACAGTTTGGGTCTACGACGACAACGTAGCAACCGGAAACGTAGTTGGCCAGACACCATCAAGCGCTGCAGCTGGCGCTACTATCACCATCCGCGTCTCTAGCGGACCTCGTCCATCAGCGTAATCACTGCGGCGTGCAATGTGCTCAACCAGTACGTTCAAGCCCTGCTACCGTGTTTGGTTGCAGGGCTTTTTGCTGCCACAGAAATCGTTCGAAAGCGGCACGTGGCGTCGCCGGAACCGGCGAAGCAAGCACTTCAGCGCTGCGAGCGTTTTATTGCTGCGATTATTACGACTTTCTCCAGCAATAAAACATCTTCGAATGACCAAGGCTTACTTGCATCATTTTTCGGAATACGACCGATCGGATCCATTTGCTGATGGCCGAACACACCTATGTCAGATAATCTGTCAAAAAGACGTATACATGACGCCGAAAATAGCTAAAGCATGCAGATTATCGTCATTAGGTGTGTAATATGCTCGCAATTGGACAGATTATCCGACATAGGTGTGTTCCATAGATACGGAATTTACCTATAGTTAAATCTTTTATATGACGCTATTCATTTTTAAGCATATTAATTGAAGTTTATGCATAGAAATGTATATCAAGTAGTGAGGCTCTCTAAATGTCAGACATTGAGCCCAGTTATCCGATTATCTTGACTAGATACATGACAGTTCTTCAGCGAGGCGTGGCTAAGTTGCGCCATTTTGTACGCCAAGCCTAAAAACCGACGCTGACACGCCGCAACAGAGAAAAACCGGCAGCACGAAGCTGCCGGTTTAAAATCAATGGTGCCCCCGGGCCGATTCGAACGGCCGACACCCGCTTTAGGAGAGCGGTGCTCTATCCCCTGAGCTACGAAGGCATGTGGGATATTCTACTCACGTAGGCTCGCGTACGCAAATCTCGCCAACGCTTGCGGCGCCGGCAGCAGCGCGATACTGCTACTTGCGACGAGCCTTGCGCTCGGCTCTCTTTCTGTCGTACTCAGCCTGACGTTCGAGGTAGAAATCGTTGAGCTTCTTGTCGGTCATGCCAGCAACCTTAGCCTCGATCTTCTTGCGAAGAGGACGCATCTTAAAGAAGCTGTAGACAACCGAACCAAAGATGCAGAAGTAAGCAAAGACCAGCATGATGGCAGAAATCATACCAACGCCGGTGTTCAGGTCCCTTGACTCAGGAACCATATACGAAAGCACCAGTGTAATGATGGTTGCAACAAAGCCAAGACCTAGGAAAACCCACCAAACGCGCTCGGCACGATGATAGTCTGGATCCGCGCGCAGCATAGCCTCAAATCCACGGCTGCGAATATCCTCGCGCTCGCGCTGGCGAGCACGTGCAGCACGCTTCTCCTCTTTGCTCTTTGGAGCACTGGAGCTAGAGCCGGAGCCACTCACGCGTACAGACGCAGCTGCCTCTCGTACTGGTTTAGCAGTAGCAGCAGATTTGCGACCAAAAGCGGAATACGAAGGACGTTCAGTCTCCTCAGAGTTTTCTTTCTTTGAAAGGCTTGCGGTAGCCTCACGCGCTTCTTTGGTTGCGCCTGTAATGGTGTCACGCAGTGACATTGGTCTCCTTCAGTGGTACAAACTCAGTTCCCGTAATAATCTGGAATGCCGTACGATAACGCTCGGACGTGCCCTCAATAACCTCTTCTGGAAGATGAGGTGGCTCTCCTTGCATGTCCCAATGGGCTTTCAGCCAATCGCGTACATACTGTTTGTCGTAGCTTGGCTGAACGTGTCCCTCAGAATAACCCTCAGCAGGCCAAAAACGACTTGAATCGGGTGTAAGGCACTCATCAATAAGTGTAAGTTTTCCGTCGATAAAACCAAACTCAAATTTGGTATCCGCAATAATAATTCCACGAGTTGCAGCATATTCTGCAGCAGCCTTATAAATTGCAAGCGAGGCTTCCTTCAGCTGAGTAGCAACATCCTCACCAACAATCTCACAGCAACGCTCAAACGAGATATTCTCGTCATGATCGCCAAGCTCAGCCTTAGTTGAAGGAGTAAAGATTGGCTCAGGAAGTTTAGATGCCTCAGTCAGACCATCAGGCAGCTTAATGCCGCAGACGGTACCGTCCTGGTCATAGGTCTTTTTGCCAGAACCAGTAAGGTAACCACGGACAATGCACTCAATTGGCACGGTCTGTGCTTTCTTTACCAGCATTGCGCGACCAGCAAGATACTCAGTGTAATCTGCAAACTGCTCAGGAGTCTGATCTGGCAGAACAGAAATCATGTGGTTAGGCAGAAGGTCCTTGAAGCGATTAAACCAGAAAGCGCTGATACGCGTCAGAATTTCTCCCTTAAAAGGAATCTCGTCGGGGAGGATAAAGTCAAAAGCACTAATGCGATCGCTCGCAACCATCAAAAGTTTGTCGCCACAATCGTAGATATCGCGAACCTTACCGTGCGAATCGGGACGAAGCTCAGCTCCAGCCACAATGACCTCACTTCTGCGCAAAGCGCGTTGTATTGCAGGACTTTTGATTGTACGGCAAAATGTCCAAAAATCGACCTACAACAAAGTATCTGTTACAGAGATATTATTTTGGGCAAGCAGAGGAAGGTGCAGTGAGAAGGTCGTGCCCTTTCCAAGCTCGGATTCTACCGAGATAGTGCCGTTATGACGGTCCATAATCTCTTTTGTAATTGCCAATCCAACGCCAAGACCGCCCGAAGCGCGCTCGCGGCTTTCTTCTGCACGCCAGAATCGCGATAAGGTCTGTGGAATGTCCTCAGGAGCAATTCCCATACCATCATCAGTCACGGAGATAACCGCATCGGTATCATCAATTGATACGGTTATAACAACATGACCCCCGTCGTCGGTGTAGCGAATGGCATTGCTCAGCAAATTGGTCAGGGCTTCTCGAATCATGTCCGAATCAATATCAACAAAACAATTACCCTCGGGTGTCTTATCCACAAAGGTCAACGTGCGGTTATTCTCCTTAAAGAGTGTTTCTTGTACCGCAACGAGACTCGCCACCATAGCCACAACATTGACGCTTTCTGGATTGAACTTTGTCTTTCCGTTCTCAAGTCTTGAGAGATGGAGCATGGCGTCTACCAGGCGAGAAAGACGTCTACTCTCAGACACAATGTTTTCCAAGCGCTCTTCATCTGCAGGTAAGATGCCATCTTGGATTGCCTCAACAGTGGCCATGATAGCCATAAGTGGAGTTCTAAGCTCGTGTGCAACATCACTGGTCAGACGGCGTTCAAGCTTAATGTCTCTTTCGAGTGAAGACGCCATGTCGTCAAAGGTTTCTCCCAGACGCCCTAATTCATTCTCGCCACGGATGCCTGAGCGAGCTGCAAGATTGCCGCTTCTGATCTGGACAGCCGTCTCGGTAATACGACGTACCGGCTTGGTAAGCGAGCGTGAAGCCAAAATACCAATCAGTCCAGAAAGCGAGATTGCAATGGCTGCAGCAAGACTAATTGCCTGGTAGGAGCCATTACGGAACGCAATGTCTCGCTGGGTCAGGAACGGCTCAGAACCAAACGTCCAAATTCTAATGCTGCCCACAGGCTCACCTTGGAGGTTTTGAACAACTGCATAAACCACGGCGTCACCCGTCTGAGGGCCAGATAGTGCGCTTTCTCCGCCAGGTCGGCGAGCATTTGGCGCCGAGTCGTCATACAGAACCACGCCAGAAACATCTAAGACCTGGATACCAATATCGGAATTGGTTGCAGAGGCCTGACGTGCAATAGAGAGAACGTCGGCATTCCAGCCATCTGCGCGCGCGTATGCCTGAGACATATTGAGCGCGGTAGTATCAACGGTGTTTTGTAGGTTCTCCCTGGTATAAGCAGTAAAGCGACTCTCCCACACAATACCCAAGACAGAAATAAGCACCAAAACCGTCATGACCGCAGTCAGCGCAAAGAACGCCGCCATGCGGGTGGTAAAGCTCTGAGTACCAACAGGATCAGGCTTAATAGTTTTATAAGAACCCTCAGTTTCCGGAGGGTTCTTAAGAGAATTTGAATGATGTTTCTTGAAGAGCGCCAAAACTCTAGAGCTTAGAACTCGTGGCTAGCGTTGCCAGCCTCAAAGCGATAGCCGACACCGTGAACGGTGAACAGCCAGCGAGGATTACGAGGATCATCGCCGAGCTTTGCGCGCAAGTTCTTGACATGCGAATCAATAGTGCGCTCATAGCCCTCAAAATCATAACCCAGGACCTTCTCGACAAGCTCCATACGTGTGTACACGCGACCAGGATAGCGAGCAAGGGTGGTGAGCAGCTTAAACTCTGAAGCGGTCAGGTCAACTTCCTCGTTGTTGATGAGAATCTTGTGACCAGAAATATCAATAGTAAGGGTGCCGTAATCAAGCACGTCAACAGCAGTGTCTGGCTCAGAATACGTGCGGCGGAACAATGCGCGGACGCGTGCCACCAGCTCACGTGGCGAGAAAGGCTTGACAAGGTAGTCATCAGCGCCAAGTTCAAGACCAATAATCCTGTCTTCTACCTCACCTTTTGCAGTAAGCATAATGATGGGCACATTGGAGGTATCCCTGATTGCACGGCAAACGCGCTCTCCAGAAAGCTTTGGGAGCATAAGATCGAGAATCACCAGGTCAAATGCGTGTTTTTCAAACTCTTCAACTGCACTTTGACCGTCGCCAACGCCCTTAACAACGTAATTTTCGCGCTCAAGATATGCTGAGACGGCGTCACGGATGACTTTCTCATCTTCGACAATCAGAATTTTCTTCTCGTCGGAAGCCATTGTCTCCCCTTTTCTTTTGCCCTGCATGTATGTGCGTATGGCACATTACGATTATTCATTAATTATTTGTATTCATTCTATCTCTATACCTACAAATAATCTACAAAGAAAAAACACGAACTGTCACGGAAGCCGGATATCCGCTGGTAGGATCCTTAACAGTTGAGTAGGTTACAAAAGAATCACAGTTGCCTTCTCGAGCGGGAAACTCTCCGTAATCAACGCTTCTATCCATTGAATAGAGCCAGTTTGCCGTTTGATTTTGCGGATCAACAAGCACGTAAGAGGCGCGGCTCTTAACTATGTAAAGGCTACCTTTACCTGCCGATGTTGCATAAGGTTCACGCTCTATGACGTAAGGGTTTTCGCCTGAAGCAGGCAGGATATATGTTCCCATCTTGCCCAACAGGCCGCCCGAGTCATAACTTGCTTCAACTGACACAATGAACTTATCGTCTACGCGACTTGCTGCAAAAGGCTTGACGGATTGAGGCATAACAAGCTGGTCAACCTTGGTTTTAAGGTTGTCTCCCAGCAGGTATGCTGTAACGCCATAGAAAGTGCCTTCGGAGGCGCGAACTCGAGGAGTAAGGGTAACTACACCCTTTGAGACAGACGGTGCAGTAGCAAATCTACCTGGAGATTCAACGGCATCCGTTCCCTCAGAATCCCCCACACGCCACACGTAGCAGTGCGAAGATTCACGGGTTTTCTCGCCAGAAGAAGCTGGTTGGACTAGCCAAACCACCTTATCGTCTCCGCAGGCAAACGGAGCCGGATCCCAGTTTTTATCAGCCTTGTAGAGGACCTTTGCATCTCCAGTAAGCTTGCCGTCAGAAAATGGTGCGGCAAGAAGCTCCCAGTCAAAGGTTGTGGTGTCCACCTCAACCCATGCATAAACGGAGTCGGAGCAGCGAACGTCGTAAATTACAGCGGTGGTATTGTTCATCTGAGCCGCAGGAACAACATCAACAACCTGGCCAGACGTCAGCGAAAGAGCAGAGCCCTTTACCATTGGCGTAGCAGACGCTCCGGCCGTGGTGACGGGAATCCAATTTCCATCGGCTGGATGCAGCACACTTCCCAAAGGAAGACTCCAGGTCTGGCTAGGTTGGGCAGAATACTCCGCAGAGCTATAGGAGTCCAGTACATTTGTACCAGAAGACTCGTCAAGTACCAGCGGTTTTCCTGCATCTCCCGAGCCTTCTTGATGAGAGCAGCCAGCCGCGATGCTAATTGCACCCGCAACTACGACACCAGCCGCTCCCGTCTTAAAGAAGTTTCGGCGAGAAATGTTCCCAAACAGTGACACGATTTAGTCCAATTCAAGATGCTCAAGACGGTCAAACAAAACGTTTGAACGGGTAAGGAATGCGCGAGGATCAAAGATTTTCTCAAGCTCCTCATGGCTCAGTGTACAGGCTGGATCTGCCTCAAGAAGCTCCTGGTAGGATGGTCCTTCCTTGCACTGCTGAATATCTGCCCAGACCTTCATAGCGTTGGACTGAACAATCTTGTATGCCTCTTCACGAGTAATACCAGTGTTGACCAGGGCAAGAAGAACCTTTGACGAGAAAAGCATGCCGCGGGTCTTGTTGAGGTTGGCCATCATCTGCTCTGGATACAGGACCATGCCATCAAGCAGGAACTCAAGCTTTGACAGCATGTGGTCAAGAGCAATAAAGCTGTCTGCCTGGGCCACGCGCTCAGCGGAAGAGTGGCTGATATCACGCTCGTGCCAAAGAGCAACGTTATCAAAGGCAACCTGTGCGTTTGCCTTAACTACGCGGGACAAACCACAGATCTTCTCGGCAGTAATGGGGTTGCGCTTGTGAGGCATAGCGGAAGAGCCCTTCTGGCCCTTGCGGAATGGCTCCTCAGCCTCGAGGGTATCAGTCTTCTGCAGCGCACGCATCTCAGTTGCAATACGCTCGCAGGTAGCAGCAACGGTTGCCAGAACGCCAGCAAGGTACGCGTGGTGGTCGCGAGAAATTACCTGGGTTGAAAGTGGATCGTGGACAAGACCGAGTTTCTCGCAAACATACTCCTCTACAAAAGGATCAATGGAAGAGTAAGTTCCAACAGCACCAGAAATAGCACCATAGGCAACGTTTTTACGAGCATCCTTCAAGCGGTCAAGGTCGCGCTTAAACTCCCAAGCCCAGCTACCAAATTTCATGCCAAAAGTCATAGGCTCAGCATGAATGCCATGAGTACGACCAACGCACAGAGTATCGCGCTCCTCAAACGCGCGACGCTTGCAGATAGCAGCGCAGCGACGAACCGCAGCAATAAGCAGGTCACATGCCTGGGTGAGCTGATAGCAAAGAGCGGTGTCGCCCAGGTCTGTTGAGGTCATACCGTAGTGAACCCAACGACTTGGCTTGAGCTCACCCTCTGGAACCTTGGCATCGATGTAGGAGCCCATATTGGTCAGGAAGGCAATGACGTCGTGGTTGGTAACAGCCTCAATCTCGTCTACCTCAGCGCGATTAAACGCAGCGTATTCGCGGATCCAAGCTGCCTCTTCGCGAGAAATGCCAATAACACCAAGCTCAGCCTGTGCTTCGCACGCAAGGACTTCAATCTCCTGCCAAACGGCGTACTTGTTCTCCAAAGAAAAGATGTGGCCCATTTCTTTGCCGGTGTAGCGATCTACCACGATGAGACTCCTTCTGCTCGTAAAAGAAAAGGTCGAGTACCACTATGGTACCCGACCTTTGAATTACCTGGTGGGCCGTTAGGGGTTCGAACCCTAGACCTTGGGATTAAAAGTCCCCTGCTCTACCAACTGAGCTAACGGCCCATTATCGGGCGTGGCAATTTTACCACGCAACTAGGATAGTGTAGCAGTTTACTCCCATGCCCATTGTCCATTTACGAAAATTGGTGTTTCTTTTCCATCGGCAGAAATTCCCCAAATGTTCAAATCGTCTGCACCAATCATAAAATCAACGTGTGTAGTGCTCTGATTAACACCGTGGGCCAAAAGCTCATCTGGGCTCATCTCAAGGCCGCCCTTCAGGCACTCTGGGAAGCCCATTCCAAGTGCTAAATGGCAGCTAGCATTCTCGTCATACAGGGTATCGTAGAATAGAATGCCGCTCTGGCGAATAGGCGTGTTCTTAGAGATAAGAGCACATTCTCCCAGGTACTTACCGCCCTTTTGAGAAACAATAGAAGTCAGAACGTCTTTGCCCTGCTCAGCGCCGTAGTCAACAACCTCGCCGTCTTTGAAGGTAAACCAGAAGTTTTTAACAATCTGGCCGGCATGAATCAGAGGCAACGCAGAGTGAACAGTGCCGTTTACCTTGCGATAGTTTGGCGTGGTGAAAACTTCCTCAGTAGGAATATTAGGGAAGAACAACGTTCCATCCTGAGTCTTTCCAGCACCTCCCTCCCAAAGATGCCCTGGATTCATGCAGATAGTCAGGTTAGTTCCGTTTGAAGACTCATAACGAAGCTCTTCAAACTGGTGAGAATTCATGAAGCGCTTGGTCTTCTCAAATGTTGCATTGTGGGTCTCCCAAGCACTCTGAGGATCTTCTCCACTTGCATGAGCAACGTCCAAAATTGCAATCCAAAGCCTGTAGATTGCCTCAGCCTCAGAAAGCTCTGGGAAAATTACCTTTGCCCATTCAGCTGCAGGAACACCAGCAATACACCAAACGTTTTTACCAAAGTCCATGCCGTTTCTAAAGACGTCGCACTCTAAGTTTCTTGCGCGAGAAACAGCAGCTGGCTTTTCTGGATCAATTCCCTTTAGACCATTTGGATCATCAGACGAGAGGAACAAAAATGCTGCACCCTGCTCTGCAAGGGAGTTAAGCTGCTCAATCTTCCAGCTTGGTGTCTTAGAAAGGCGTGGTAGATCAACGTTTTCGTACATAATTCTTGCAGAATCTTGATCACCCCAAATAACTGTGACAAATTCTGCGCCAGCCGCATAAGCTGCTCGCTGAACCCTACGGGCAAAATCAGCAATCTCAATTGAAGCGTTAATTACCAGCTGACTTCCCTCAGAAATTGCGCATCCCTTCTTCACAAGAAGCTCTGCGTATTTATCAATCTGATCAGACAGCGCATCAAGGGCAATCTTTACCTCTTGATCTGTCATAGGAATTTGTGCCATGTTGTTCCCTTCAACCATCAGTCCGCGTAATTCGAGTACTTAAGCACGCTCTATCAAAGATATATCCAAAATATTTCCGCTCAACTTCTACCCGAACAACCTTCTTCACAACGCCAAATTTCAATCTTGTCCATAAAAAGAGCCCCGAAGGGCTCTTGTATGTCTTTGGAGCGGGCAACGGGATTCGAACCCGCGGATGATGGCTTGGGAAGCCATTGCCTTACCACTTGGCGATACCCGCAATTGTGTAGATTTTATCACAGTATTTTTTGCCTTTTAATCGCTTGCTCGGCAACTAGATAAAAGTTTGATGAGTTGTTTTCTGCCTAGCTGCGCATATACAACAAATATACGCCTACACAAATTTTCTCCGTCAGAAACTGGACAGGCGCTGGTCAGAATAGGCGCAAAGTCACTCTTTAGCATGCTCTCCAACGAAAGGAGCGCTATGCAAAAGTACTTCTGGCGAGAAACCCCCGCACACCACTATCCCACCTCTTATAGGCGCCTGCTCTCCACCCGACAACTCCGCCTTCCTCGGGCAAAGTTGCTTGGCGGAGACCCCGTCATGCCAAGCAGCTTCCCTTCTGTAGGACATGCGGGTCTGCGGGCACGTCTAGCAGACAGGTTTTCTCGCAAACCTGAGGCTCCCCCATAAAGAAAAAGACCGGTGAAGCACCGGTCCTAAAGAAAGCTGTTTTGTTGCAACACATTAGTTAACGCTGTGATGAAGCGCTGGGTTCTTAGCTAGGCACTCGTTACAAATACCCGTAAAGCACAGAGCGTAAGAGTCAACCTCGCCGCAAGAATCCTTGGTGAGATTGGTAAGGTCCCTCAGAACTGGTCCGTCAACATCAAAGACACGGCCACACTCATGACACTGGAAGTGGGCATGCTCGGTTGTGGTTGGATCAAAACGAGAGATATTATCGCCAGTATTAACAACCTGGAGCTCGCCTGCGTCAACAAGCTGCATAAGGTTACGGTAAACAGTTCCAAGAGAGATATTTGGTAACTCCTCTCTTACTGCTGCATACACACTATCTGCCGTTGGATGGTCATGGCGACCTTCCATATAAGTACGAATTGCCTCACGTTGCTTGCTGTAACGCACGATAACCTCATTAATTAGTAAGTGTTACTGATTACTGAATACGTTAACACTAATTGTCTATATGTTGCAACAAAAGCTCACATTTATGCATTACCAATTATCTCTGTATACGCAATCTACCTCTGATTTTTCAGTTTGGAGGCACGCATGTTTATCACAAAATCCTCAAAACCTAAGAAGGAAACGGCTGCACGAAGACAAACTCCTTCTTCTGCCTGTCACTTTTGGTTTATTCCTCTGTTACTTGGAGTACTTCTCCTCAGCCATTTTTTCCTAAAGCCTGCTCATAGGCTTGCTTTTGCACAAGAGCCCTCATTTACCGTTGCTCAAAGAGAAGATTTTCCTGGTGGACAGCAAATTCCCATGTGGACTGCTAGCGACGGTACCTATCTCTACTGTGGAGACGAATTTAACCACTATGGTGCATGGCCAGGAGCAAGGGGAAGTGTGGTTGACCCGCAATCTTATACAAAGCTCACCTCAGCCAACGGCGCTCGCGGTGGAACGTATACAAATGAACAGCTTCGAGCTATTGATTACATCATCTATCATGGAGCTACTGCGTCCCAAGAAAAGGATGTGTATGGATATACGGGATGGAAGGCACGAGCCATCACGCAGTTTACACTGTGGGCTGTTATGCGCGGTGAAGCCCATGCGCTTGCGGTAAGTGTTCCTCAGGCAGAACTTCATCAGCCTATTGAGCAGTTCTATTCCGATGCTATGAACTATGCTCAAACCAACGGCGGCAGTCCAGAAAACGGAGTTGCCAAGCTCTTTGTACCCACAGGAGACAAACAGGTTCTGTTTTTCTTTGGACAGCAATCTGGTTCACTCAAAGTTACCAAAAGCTCCTTATTGCCTGATGTCACCTCCAACAACGAGCACTACACCCTAGAAGGCGCTGTCTACGGAGTGTATTCCGACGAGAGTTGTACCAATCTTCTTGGCAGTCTCACCCTTGATAAATCTGGGTCTGCAACACTCAATGAACTTCCTGTTGGAACGGTGTACGTAAAGGAAACCACTGCTCCAAAAGGTTTTCTTCTTGACCCGTCAGTTCATGCTGTAGAAATAACAAACCAGGATGAGAGCACTCTCACGGTTACCGATACTCCTATTGGAGAGTTTGATCTACGCATTTCAAAACAAGACTTTGACCACAGCACTAGCCTCGACGAAGACGCTCGTTCTGAGCAGCAAAGCGCTTCTCTCCAAGGAAACGCAACGCTACAGGGTGCTCTTTTTAAAGTGACCTATAGCGGCTCTGCTGAAACAACACTAAGAACATGGGTTTTCTCGACTGATTCTCAAGGTTTTGTTTCTTTTGATGCAGATCATAAGGTTTCTGGGGATGACCTCCTTACTCTTGGCGAGAAACCCTGGCTACCTTTGGGGTATTACCAGATCGAAGAAATTCAAGCACCTGAAGGCTATAAACTTCCAGAACATTCACTTCAAACCTGGAAGCTATCAAGCCAAGACGGCAAGCTTATCTGGACAAATCTTTCTAGCGGAAAAGAGAATTCCTCGTCTGAGCACTCCTTTACCTTCAAAGACGAGGTAATAAGAGGAAATCTTAAAGTTAAGAAAATCGGGCATACTTCTCTAAGTTCGACCGATGGTTATTCTGAAGCGGATGAAATGCCAAGTCTGAAGGGTGCCAAAATTGAGCTAACTAATAGCTCTGCTCAACCCATCTTCTATCAGGGAAAATGGATTGCTCCTCACGAAGTTGTCACCACAGTAGAAACAGACGAATCTGGAGAGGCGGCGGTTAAAGACCTTCCCTTTGGCTCCTATTCACTTAAAGAGGTTACGGCTCCAGCAGGATACTCTCTCAACAAAGAATGGAACCCAACGGTCACTCTTACTTCTGAAGAGACTGTAGAAGCACCTGAACTCATTGATGAAAGAATTTCTTTACAAACGATGCTTGTGGATGCTGCTGGATCAAAAAATCCTGAATATGCCGAGAAACTCAATCTTGTTGATCACATTAAATACGAGGGTCTTACCCCAGGAGAAGAGTACGAAATTACCGGAGAGCTCTATGAAACAAAACAGCTCCAAGAAGATACAGCAGAGCCCATCGCTCGCGGAACTGTCCGCTTCAAAGCTCCTACCTCATCAGGAGAAGCTGCGGTTCCTTTTTCTGTAAGGACTGCCTCACTGGAGGGCAAAGAAGTTACCGCCTACGAAACCATCTCAAAAGATGGTGAGAGAGTTGCTTCGCACACCGACAGTCACTCTAAAGCTCAGACTATTCGCGTAGCTCCTAAGCCCCATCTTCCGGGCACGGCAGACAATGCCTACGCAGTTCCCCTTTTACTCGCCTTGGCAGGATCAGTACTTATTAGATGTATCCACTTATTTGCAGCAAAAATAGGACGCTCCTTTTAGTTGAGCAACCTTGCCTTAGCGCTAAAAAAGAAAGGGCAGAAATCTCTGCCCTTTCTTAAAAACTTACTCTAGCTAGTGACTTGTTCGTTTATGAGCGTCTAATAAGCTCAGTAACAAGAGCTGCAGCATCGGCACACTGACCAGCGTTAACGTTCTCGCGAACATCAGCGGCGGTACGGCTAAGTGCAGGCAGTCCATCCTCATTTAAGCCCATTAAGGTAACGGAACGAACTGAATTCTGCATTGCAGGAGTTGCGTCAGTGGTTCCCCAATCAAATGCGCTCTGCTCAACATCGATATGAAGATCAGTTGCAATAGTAGAAAGGAGTCGAGTCATTCTACGGTCAGCGCGGCGAACGTTGCCAATTCCCTCATTCTTAAGGATGGAGAGTGAACCAGCACCAACGCAGTCAAGGTTAATCAGGAAAGCACCGCGAATATCAGTTCTATGCTTTGCGAGGAACTCCCTCATGCCTGCGTGGTCAAAATCAGACGCTCCAAGTGCAACAAACCAAATATCGTGTGCAATGAGCTCGTCATCAGAAAGTGAAAGAACAGCATTACGAAGATCATCCTCAGAAATAGCGGCTGCATCTTCAGAGTCGGTCTCTTCACGATTCTCAGCAGATGGTGCTGCACCGCCCTTCCAGTCATCTGATGGACCGTCGTTGCGACCGAAGAGTCTAAAAGAACGGCGCTTTGCCTCAGGAGTCTTTGCGTCCTGTGACTCTGTGAGACCCTCATCGGCTGAAATGGTATCGAATGGGCTCTCTGCATCTTCTGCCTCTGGAGTTGGCGCAGGTACCTGAGTTGGGACATAGTGAGGAGCAGGCTCGGAAGATGGAGCCAGTGGATCGACGGCATCGCCGGAAGGATCAGGAAGATCAAAGAGGGATGCACGACGAGCAAAATCGTTCTTAGCATGGAGCTCATGTGTTGCTTCAGGCTGTACCTGCGTTGCATCTGCATCAGCGGACTCGTGAACCTGCTTCATAGTTGCATTGAGCTCATCGTCAACAGAATCATACGCAACGGTGTTGTCAGCAGAAGCATCCTCAGTCTGCTCTTCTTCTGTTGTTGCATTTACAGCCTCTGCAACATCCTCGAGAGATGCAGTCTGGCTTGCACCAGTAGTGTCATAAGCAACGTAGCTTACTTCGCAATCCTCAGGAAGAACGCCCAGTGAATTAAGAACTTCCTCGCCGTGGCGGACGCCTTCCACCTCATCAGGCTCTGGGATAAGTGCAGCTGCATCTCCTGCAAAATGATGAACAACCTCGGGTCGATGACCAGTAGGACGGACATTCTCGAGAATACCAAGAAGTGCTGCAACTGAAGACTTGTTGTTGTTTGCGCCAATAGTGCAAGGTGCAAAACGCTCTGCAATAGTTGCGACAGAAAGAGCAACAAGTGGAAGAGCTGCAAGAATACCAACAATCCAGAAAAGGACACGAACTGGATCAGGAAGGAAACGAAGAATCTGAACAAACGTAGCAACAAACACGGCAACTACACACCAACGCGCATACCTCTGTACAAGTGGTACGTACTTTGCTACAGGAGACTCAACAAGGAAGTTTGTATGTGGGGAGTCATAGTGAGCAACAATTACGATTGGACGGTTACCCTTTGCGACAAGCTCACCAGTGGCTTCGTGTTTAGCAACAACGTTCTGGCTTCTAATAGAAGATCCAAATGAACCAAGAATGTCATTACCAAAATACTTGAGGCAAGTAAGTGCGCCAAAGCCAGCAACAAGCAAAACACCAAAAGCAATGAGTGCTGCATTACCAGTGCCTGCAAAAATAACACCAATGAAGAGGAGGATTAGATAAATTGAATAACCAAGACTCTTAATAGACTTAGCATCAAATTCTTCAATGGTTGCCTCAAGCCCGTGAAGTTTCATTTCTTCAGCAATGGTTTGAGCGGCCTGAAGCTCCTCTTGGCTACCGGCAGGAGCAATATCAATCTGCTCGTCTAAATAGTCAACATAGTCATGTGTAATGGCCATACTACGTCCTTCGTTGGCATGTCTTCTGACAGGTTTCATACATACGTCATTAGTATACGTCTTATATCGAAATATAGCGGTTAAAGTGTATTTTTACGTCCAAATTTAGAAATTCTGCACTAAATATCAAAAACTTTCGTATATGTTTAGAGAGATTTGAGTTCAACTAGCAAAAAGCGGGAGGTGGATATGGCTCCAAACGATCAAACTCTAGGTAATAATGAACTGGGTGCCTGGAGGATTTTCTCGCTATTTATGCTGCTACTTCAAAAGGGACCTCTACCCTCGGCAGAAATATATACGGCAATTTACTCAGATTTATCTACCGATTCTGCTTTAAGAACTTTTTCAAGAGACCGCACTGTTTTGAAACAGCTTGGATTTACAATTACAGAGGTAAAAACGGGAAAAGAAAAGTCATTCTATCTTTCGGACTCGAATTTCTTTGATTCCTCGTACGACTTAAGCCCTGAAGATGCCAATCAGCTCCTTGTAATCTGCAGTGCAATTCTCACTGATACAACTTTTGTGTACCAAGAGAAATTGAGAAACGCGCTCTCTAAAATTGTGGGTAACTTTTATTCCTCGGACTCAGGTAAGTCAGACAGCCAAAAACTCAGCACTTCTTCCCAAAGCAAAGTCTTTCCTGTTCTATACGAATCACTCAGCTCTAAACAACTGGTAAACATCACCTACACAAACTCACAGGACCTAGTTAAGCAAAAACATCTGGGCGTACTGGATTTCTTTGTTTCACAGGGACTTCTATACTTTGTGGCCCAAGATTTTTCATCCAGTACTGAGACCGCTTCCATCAAAACTTTTCGCGTTGACCGTGTTTTAGATGCTGCGATTCTTAAAAATGAGTCCTTCTCCATACCAGAAGAGTTTGATTCAAAAGACTATAACCTCCTTGATTTCCAGCTTGGATTGCAGACTGGCGTTCTTACTGCATTTATCCCCAAAAACATGCTCGCTGCTTTTGAGCATTTCTCTCAGGGGCAAGGAGATGTTGAGCTCCTCTCTCATGGCGCTTTGTGGACCATTGCATACGCTCATGAAGACACCGCTTTGTCTTGGATTCTTGCTCACGGATTAATTCCAAGGTCTCCGGAGTCTCTTCTCGCAAAGTGGAAAGGGTCTTTAAGCGAGGTTGCCAATGGCTGTTAAAAACACCTCTTTTGGAAGAAAAAACATATCGTCAGCTGTCTATAAGCTCATACTGCTTGCTTCTGCATTGAGGGAGTCTTTTGACGCAGTTGAGCTAAGCGCGGTTCAGTCGCGATTTGGCATCTCCTCTGAAGAGGCTGCTATTCTGATGGAGCTTTTGCAGCTCACGGACGAGAATGGCTATCTTCCCCTCCCTCTTACGGGAGACCAAGATACTCTGACACTTGTTGGAGAGTCTCCCTTTACTGCTCGCAGGCTTGTCTTAACGGATGAAGAAACCTTGGCACTTAAAGAGGCTTTTACCGCACTTGCTTTGCCCCAAGAAAGTGTATTTTGGAGCCTCTTGAAGCCTCCATATACAAAAAGCTCTTCACCGGACGGGTCTTCGGTCTCTCGTGTCTCCAAAAGTCACTCTAAAGAAGTAAACGCGTTCCTCACCTGCTCAAATGCAATTGCGGAATCACAAGTTATTTCATTCGACTATCGCTCTGAGGCGTCTGTTGCAGAAGCTCGCGGTGATAGAGATGCTGCAATTAGCCAGAGAGAGATTCTTCCCTATAAGCTGTCATACGGAGAAAATGGATGGCTTATCGAGGGGGTTGATTTAAACCTAAAGCAGCAAAGGGTCTTTAGGGTCAATCGAATGAGCTGCATTGAAACGCAGTCCGCTTCATTTGAGCACAGAAAGCTTGCGGAACGCGTGCAAGATTCTGCTATGCAAGAAAAGTCTCAGCTGGTAGAGCTTACCTTCTTTGATAAAAACGCTCTTACGCACTATTCGTGGCCGGGACTTAAAACAATTGGAAGCCAGCGCAATGCTGTAGAAATTAAAGCAACTATCCCCTACTACGGCGGAACATGGCTGCTACAGCGGTTGCTTGCCCTTAAGGGAAAAGTAACAACCAAAGACAAGGCCGTGATGCACGCAATGTGCACTTACGCTGCGTCTTTGCTTGCTGCAGAAGAGCAGCTCTAAGCCAATCAGGTGATTGCAGCCCTGCTACGCGTCGTGTTCTTCTCGCCACTTGGCAATTTGCTCGGAGATGTTCTTTGTCAAGACGCGCTGGTAGTTCTTGTTAGGCAGCGATTTCAAGAACGAGCTGCCATATCGCTTGGATACTAGTCTGGAATCGGCAAGCACCAAAACGCCCTTATCCTCAGCGCTTCTAATAAGGCGACCAGCAGCCTGCTTTGTTGCAATTACCGCCTCTGGCAAAGAATAGCGCCACCACGCACGATCTTCTCGTGATTCACGCTCTTTGACCAGCGGTTCATTAGGGCTTGCAAACGGAAGCTTAGGAATTACTACGCACCTAAGCGTGTCTCCTGCAGCATCAAAGCCTTCCCAGAACGATTTAAGAGCAAACAGCGAGAGGTTCTTTTCGGCTAGGAACTTTTCACGAACACGTCGAGCAGAAGAAGAGCGCTCCTGGCAGGCAAGATTAAGGCCCTGCTCACTCAAGCGTGGCTCCAACGCTTCATAGAGGCGCTCCATATCGCGTCTGTTGGTAAAGAGCGTCAGCACTGAGCCGCCCATCTGAACATGAACGTCGTATAGCAGCTTTTCCAGAGCATCTAGGTAACCTGGATCAGTTGGCGCAGGCATATCCTCAGCCACAAAGACGCCCATATGATTCTCGTAGTCAAAGCTTGACTCTAAGTGCAGGCTCTTGTGCTCAAAGGAGCCTCTATCTAGGCCAACAGCGTGCTCAAAATGCGAGAAATCATCTCCAACAGCAATGGTTGCTGAGGTAAACACAACAGAGTGCGTCTCCGGTAGCCACTTCTCTGCTAACTCTGCTCCAATATCAAGCTTCTCGGCCATGAGGGCCTCAGAGCCAATGTCGCGTTTTAGTCGGGTTAACTTGGCTGAATAGACGTAACTCTTGTCCGTTCCCTCACAGATGAGCTTCAGAGACTCCAGAAGGGTGCTCAAGAACACCCCCGCCTCACTCAAGTTGCTTGCAAGGTTTGGAGCTGATGCAATGAGCGCCTCGGTGGTTTTTCCTATACGAAGCGTCGCTTCTTCAAGAGCAGAAAGAGCAACGGAAGCGGTCTCCAAGACCTCTTTCCATTCCTCTGTCTCTCTTACCTCATCGTTAATCCAAAGCTGAAGGGAGTTATAGCCACCATCACTTTTAGCCAACGGAGCCAACTCATGCACGGTAGCCATAAGGTTGCCCATTGCGGCCATGGCTCGCTGAACTGCGGCGGCAGAGCGCGTGAGAAGACCGGTGAGCAGCGTAGAGTCCTCAAGATTAGCGGCACCTACCATAGCAGCATGAATGGCTCCGGACTTAATTCCGCCAAGCAGCTCAAAGCCGTTTCTCATCTCTTTGGCAGAAATTTCTACTGCCCACTGATGGCGAGCCTCAGCCTCAAAGCCATGAGCCTCGTCAATCACCCAATGTCTGATAGGTGGCAGAATTTTTCCGTCAGCAGCAACGTTTCTAAGCAACAGAGAGTGATTGGTTACCACAACATCCGAAGATCCCGCACGTTTACGAGCTCCATGAACAAAGCACTCATGAGGGTAATACGGACACTTAGAGCGCAGGCACTCCGCTGCTTTGATAGTTACCATCTCCCGCGGAACCGAGCGCCAGCGAATCCCCAATGCGTCCAAATCGCCATCAGCCGACTGGCACGCGTACGCGTAAATTACCGCAATTGCGGTCAGCATGTCAGGCGCAATACTGTTGCTCGAGCGCCCTTCCTGATCAAGCAGCGTTAGTGGAAGTTCCTCAAGAGCAGCCCTATCAACGCGATGCAAGCACGGATAGTGCTCGTATCCTTTTAAGCTGCAGAAATTCAATCCATTTGGCAACGCTCGTGCAAGAGCCGGAAGGTCATGAGCAACTAGCTGGTCAGTCAAGGCGTTTGTCTTTGTAGCAATGCCTACGGTAACGTCATTTTTTTGCGCAAAAAGCACCTCAGGCAGCAGGTATGCAATCGACTTGCCAATACCAGTCCCCGCCTCAAGCTCTCTGTGCGAAGAAGTTACCAGCGCATTTCTGACCTCAACGGACATACTGACTTGCTCGCTGCGAGTCTCAAACTTGTCGTACATCTGCGAGACAATGCCCGGTTTAGCAAACGCTCTGTGAATCTCATCTTTAGAAATAGGCAGCATAGCAGGCGTCTCAGGGTCGTCCGCGTCCCTTCTCGCCTTTGCTTTTATGTTTGCGACAAGCTGGGCGCGAATGTCCTTGAGCGAGAAAAACGTGCCCGAGATCTCTGCATCTGCAAGTTCGGCACCTGTTGCATCTTTCTTTGCGACACCGCGCTGAACTGCTTCTTCTTCCTTCATTTGCGACAAATACGAGAAGATTGGCCTAAACGTCCACTCCACTCCGTCGTGCATTGACGCCAGTTTGGCGAGAAGACCGCGAGGCAGATTCATAAGTCCCAAAAGCAAGATGCGCCACATGCCACAAAGAGCATCTACGTCGTCACTTGCGCGGTGCGTAACCTTCATAGTGCCAAACGCTTCTGCCATGCTGGAAAGCTTGTGTGAAGAAAGTCGAGGTAGCGCTATGCGTGAGAGCGACAGCGTATCGATCCAGGTATCGGAGACAGAAGTTCCGCCGGGCACCCGTTCAATAAACGTACGGTCAAAGGTGGCGTTGTGAGCCAAAACCGGAAGACCGCCGACAAATTCTGCAAGTGCAGCAACGGCTTCCTTTGCGCTTGGTGCGCCCTTAACGTCTTCATCGGTGATTGAAGTGAGAGCTGTAATCTCTTCTGGAATTGGACACCCTGGATCAACAAAAGTCTGAAAGCGCTCCACAATCTCTCTACCACTCAATTTAACAGCAGAAATCTCAATAAGGGAGCATTTCTTAAAGGACAAACCTGTTGTCTCGGTATCCAAAACAACAATGTCGTCCTCTAAGACATCAAACGACTCATGCTCCGCCCTCTCTGCAAGTTCTAAATACTTCTTGCAAACCGCAGAGGGGGTACCTGGAAGAATGAGTTCTTCTAGTTTTTGCGTAGCGCTTTTAGTGCTGGTCATAACCTACAAATCTACTGGCGATCCTCAAGTGCAAACTCAATAAAGCGAGTGCAGAGCTCAGGGAAATCAATGCCGCCGGTACGTGCAGAATCAGGCAGCAAAGAACGGGCAGTCATACCAGGAATGGTATTTGTCTCCAGTACCACTGGGACGCCGTCCTTCGTAACAATAAAGTCACTACGAGAAACGCCGCGGCAACCAAGTGCATTGTGAGCCTTGATAGCTAGCTCCTGAGCACGTGCATATACTGCAGGCTCAAGACGAGCTGGAATCACATGGTGCAGGGATGCTGGCTCATATTTTGTCTTAATGCTGTAGAACTCATCGCCCGTAACAATCTCAACGATTGGCAGAGCTGTTGGGTCCTCGTTGCCAATAACAGGAACGGTAATCTCCGTTCCCTCAATGCTCTCCTCGATTAGGATGCGCTCGCCCTGCTCGCCTGCAAGTTCAAGTGCAGCGGGAAGCTCTTCTCGCGAAGTAACGCGCGTAACGCCGTAGCTGGAGCCGTTGCCAGAAGGCTTTACAAACATAGGGAGTCCGAGGTCCTCAATAAGCTTGTCTACCTGTTCATCTGTGAAGACGGTACCTGCAGCAACGTCAATTCCCTTAGGAGTTGGAACGCCTGCCTGCCTATACATGAGCTTCGACAGCTCTTTTTCGGTTCCCATAGCAGACGCAAGGACGCCAGAAAACGTGTAAGGAATGTGCAGAATCTCGAGAAGACCCTGGATGCAACCATCCTCACCAAAGCGGCCGTGCATAGCAACGTACACGACATCATAACCGCCCTGAGCAAGGGTAACTACAAAGTCTTTTTCTGCAACATCAAGCAGGTCAACACTGGTAAAGCCAGCTTCTTTAAGTGCTGCTGCACACTGCTTGCCAGACTCCATTGCAATCTCATGCTCGTCTGACCAGCCACCTGAAACAACTGCTACATGAAGCTTTTTTAGCTCTTCACGTGTCATTTCCGCTCCTTCAGATAAGTCTCCCATAGGGTAAACTCTAGTAAACGTATTTCTTCTAAGATACCGCAGATAGCTTAGAAGAGTTGGAGAAGGACAAAAATGCAATCAAATAATACTCTTGACGGCACAAACACCACGGCTGACGGCGCAGACATCTCCGCGCTTGATTCTCGCCCACAGAAGGCTGCCGTCAAATCTGACCTCAGAAGCCTTTCATCAGAGCAAATTCTTGAACTGGTGGCCTCCCTTGGCCAGCCAAAATTCCGCGCAAAGCAGATTGAGGAGTGGATCTGGTCTAAAGGCGCTACCTCTTTTGATCAGATGAGTAATCTTCCAAAAACGCTGCGAGAAGAGCTATCTAAGCAGGTATCGCTTGCTGGTGCTGAACAAATTGTTCGCCAGGTCTCTGAAGACGGAAGCCGTAAATACCTGCTTCGCTACCCTGATGGTACTTCTGTCGAGTGCGTTGGTATGCCAACCGGCAATAAGCTTTCGGTCTGTGCTTCTACACAGGCTGGCTGCGCCATGGGCTGTGCTTTCTGTGCAACAGGCGCTGCTGGTCTCACCCGTTCTCTTTCTGCGAGCGAGATTTACGAGCAGGTTATGCACGTCCGCGACGATTTTGACGCGCGCGTTACCAGCGTTGTTCTTATGGGACAGGGCGAGCCCTTCATGAACTACGACGCTACTCTTGCGGCAATGAGACGTCTTAACTCCCCTGACGGAGCTGGCATTGGTGCACGCCATATTACGGTTTCTACCTGCGGTGTTATACCTATGATTAAGCGTTTTGCCTCTGAACCAGAGCAATTTACACTTGCTGTTTCGCTTCACTCTGCGGTACAAAAGACGCGAGACGCCCTCATGCCAGGAGTTCGTAAATACTCACTGATTCACCTGTATGACATTATGGGTGAGTATGTCGATAAGACCGGTCGTCGTCCAACGTATGAATATGCGCTGATCAAAGGCGTTAACGATTCTGACAATGAGCTTGGAGCTTTGAGAGACTTCTGTCGAGGAACGCTCTGCCACGTTAACATCATTCAGCTTAACGAGATTGAGGGCTCTAAGTTCCATCCAACATCCCCTGCCCGCGCACAGGAGTTTGTAAACAGTCTCAACTCTGTTGGCGTTGAAGCAACTATCCGTCTTTCTCGTGGATCTGACATTGATGCGGCTTGTGGACAACTCTTTCAAAAGAGAAATGCACGTTAAACGCGACATACCCTACACATTACAGGTAAAGAAGGGACCCTCTCGAGTCCCTTCTTTTTTAGTTCATATGTAGAACATTTGTTCTAATTAATTGCTTTTAGCCATTCTTTTTCTACTCTCGCTTGATGAGAGAGAATGTTTTTTGAAGTTTTTCTGTCAACACCACCTGAATAATCATCGAGAATTGCATCAAGTGCCCTTCTCGACCTTCTCATTGCGTGGAGAAAACTTCTTTGCGCTTCTTTAGTCAACAAGGTGTGCTTAGCAAGAAAAGCAATTCCGAGCAGTGAAACTGTAGATATAATTGCAAACTTTATTTTCATTATGCTTCTTTACCGTTTGATAGTTTTTCAACTAAAGCAGCAAGCTCATCCTCATCATTGAATTCGATTTCGATTTTATTCTTGCCGCGAACATTTCGCACTTTGACTGGAGTATCCAAAGCAATTCTTAATTGCCTTGCCGCACGCTTATATGCCTGTGGAGTTGGTTGTCTTTTTGGTTTTACTACATTGGTGACAGAAAATAGCGGAGCAAGGTTTTCTGTCTGGCGGACAGACAAGTTCTCTTCGATTACTTTCTGAGCAAGTTTAATTCTTCCTTCTTTACCACTAACGGAGAGAATTGCACGAGCGTGTCCAGCGCTAATACGTCCTTCTACCATTAAGGTCTGCACCTCTATTGGAAGGTCAAGAAGGCGTAGGGTATTTGTGATTGCAGATCTTGATTTTGAAAGAACCTTGGCCAAATCGTCTTGGGTTAAGTTCTCCTGTTTAATGAGCTGCTTATAACCTTGTGCTTCTTCGATTGGACTTAAGTCAGATCTCTGCAAATTCTCAATAAGCGCAAGCTTGAATACTTCCTCGTCAGAAATTGCTTTGATTACTACAGGTACTTCCTCTAATTTTGCAAGTTTTGCAGCCTGGAAACGTCTCTCACCAGCAACAATTTCGTAGTGATCGCCCTTCTCGCGAACAAGAAGTGGCTGAAGAATACCGTTTTGCTTAATAGAATCACTGAGTTCAGTGAGCTCAGCTTCGTCAAAATGCTTGCGAGGCTGGTCTTTATTCGGCTTAATCTTCTTCAAAGGCAGCGTGGTAGTTTCTTTTTTATTACCGACCTCTGCATCCACCTCACTAAAGAGCGAATTAAGGCCTTTACCAAGTCCTGATTTTTTAACCACGACGATTCACTTCCTTTGCAAGTTTGTTATATGCAAGTGCGCCCATACTTATTCGTGCATACATGGTTACTGGCAAACCATGACTTGGTGCCTCAGCAATTTTTACGTTTCGTGGAATAAGTGTCTTGAATACCTTGTTACCAAAGTAGTTAGATACTTCATTAACTACCTGCTTAGAAAGGGAAGTTCTGCTATCAAACATGGTCATTACTACGCCAAAGATTTCAAGATCTGGATTAAGCTGTTTTTGCACCATCTTCATTGATTCAACAATCTTAGTAACGCCTTCTAGTGCATAATACTCGCACTGAATTGGAATAAGTATGCTATTTGCGGCAACTAAGGCGTTAATTGTTAGAAGTCCTAATGATGGTGGGCAATCAATCAAAATATAGTCAAAATGCTCTTTAACCTGGTCGATTGCTCTTTTTAAAATGTTTTCTCTTGAGTCAACGGAGACAAGTTCAATTTCAGCACCGGCAAGTTGAATGGTTGCTGGTGCAATAGTTACGTATTTCTGAACTGTTTGCTGCAATACCTCTTCAATTGGCGTTTCATTGAGAATTACGTCATAAATATCAGCTTCAAGTTCCTCTTTATCAATTCCAAAACCACTTGTCGCATTTCCTTGTGGATCAAAATCGATAATGAGAACTTTCTTCTTTGTTTCACCTAATGCAGCAGCAAGATTAATTACGGTAGTTGATTTTCCAACTCCGCCTTTTTGATTAATTACTGCCAGAACTTTAGGATCTCTATCCTGAAATCCCCTTGAAAGGTCTTTGTAGCTCATTTATCCTCCGTTTGACCAAGTTTATTTAATAATACAGAATGTTTCACGTGAAACATTCCACAATTACCCTCTTCTTGCAACAAACGGATTTGATTTAGCCATTCCAGTTTTCCTTGGTAATTTGATTTTGCTCTTTGCAACTTTTTTGTATAAAAGAATTTCACGATGGCCAAGATTGTTTGGTAACTCAATTGTTTCACGTGAAACATTTTTGTATCCAAAAATTTTGGCTGCCTGAGAGGCGTCCTGAAGCTCTATCTCATCAACATTGGCCTTCATTACTATAAGAGTGGCTTGGGGGGCTAAGAAAGGCTCTGCATACTCCATAAGAATATTTGTCTTCGCAACAGCTCTAAAAGTCACAAAATCAAACTTTTGTTTATATGCATTTGGAATTTCTTCTGCACGAAGCTTCTCAGTCCTAACTCTCTCATTTAGACCAATTTCATCAATCATTGACTGAACCGCATTGATCTTTTTTCCAATAGAGTCAACCAATAATGTTTTATTATCACTCATGATTGCAAGAGGAAGTCCAGGAAAGCCTCCACCGGTACCAATATCAATATAGTTGTGAGTACCAGTTATAAACTCATTACACACTTTGAGTGGTAACAAAGAATCAAGAATATGGAGCACGAGCGCGTCATCAACTGAAGTGATTCTTGTGAGGTTCAGATTCTTATTTATCTCAATGAGTAATTCAATATGTTTTAGAAGCTGTCTTCTCTGGAGTTCTGTTGAATCGATTTCATAGTTAAGGAGAAGTTCCTTCAGTACATTCTCTTTTGAATTATATAAAGACTTTACTGATTCAGACATTGCTTCTCCTGTGACAAAACTTCTTGTTACAAGAAGAATTGTCACAAAAAAAGAGGAAGGCGTAAACCTTCCTCATCAAATTACTAAAGCTTGTGAGAAGTTCTTAGCTATTGATAGCAGTTACCACAACACGACGATATGGATCATCACCCTCAGAGTGTGTAGTAACCTCAAGGTTGTCTCTCAGTGCGATGTGAATGATGCGACGCTCATAGCCACTCATTGGAGCAAGAGAAACCTTACCGGTCTTCTTAGCACGAGCAGCAGCAGAGAGGGCCATCTCCTGAAGCTTATTACGGCGGCGGCTCTTGTAGCTTTCAACATCAACAGATACTGGATAGTGGAAGTGAAGCTTAGCGCTCATAAGAGAAGAGAGAACCATCTGAAGAGCCTCAAGCGTATTACCATGACGACCAATGAGAATTGCAAGATCGCCGCCGGTTACGTCAAGAATAAGTTCTCCATCTTCACCATCATACTCATCAATTGCACAGCTATTCTCGCCAAAGAAGGAGAGAAGCTCTCTTAGATAAAAGACAGCGGTATCAGCAATCTTATTCATCTCAGCATCAGTAAGCTGAATTCCAGCTTCAAAATGCTCTCGAATTGAAACAAACTCGTCTTGTGAATCAACGACAGGAGACTCATTAAGAGCGTTTGGCTCAGAAACGAAAGTCTCATCCTCCATGTCGTCCTCCAGTCAATATAAAAAGTTTAACTATTAATCTATCGTAAAAATTTTTGTAAACAAAAGTTATTTTGTTTAACTCCAGCTACTAAGCCTTTTTGTGAGGGCGTGGTTTCTTTTCTTTTCTCACCACGTCAACTTCGATTGGCTTATTAGCCATCTGAGCCTCAGCCTTAAGCTTCTCTTTTTCCATAATGCGCTTGGTAATAAGCTGCTGCTGAGCAAGCTGCCAAATACCAGAAGTGACGTAATAGAGAAGAACAGCTGCTGGCACAGTCCAACCAAACCAGAGCATCATGAGGGTCATCATGCCACCCATCATGTACTGCTGAGTACGCTGCTCACCAGAGCTTGTACGAGCATTTACTGCCATAGAAAGGAAGGTTGTAAGACCAAATAGAAGAACAAAAATTATGTAAGGGATAGCAGCAACAAGGCCATCAACAGCAAAAATGTCTGACGTTGCTCGTGCGATAGAAGGAAGAATGTTGTAGAAACGAGAGTCTACCGGAACCATCTTTGCAACGGTAAAGAGTGCAATAAAGATAGGGGACTGCAGAAGCAGAGGAAGACAACCACCGAGTGGATTGAAGTTAATCTCTGCGTAAAGCTTGCGCATTTCTTCGTTCTGTCTTACTGGATCATCAGCATAGCGCTCCTGGATTTCTTTGAGCTTTGGCTGAACAACGCTCATACGAGCCATAGAGGCCGTCTGCTTGTTGGTCATTGGAACCAGGATAATACGGATGATGATGGTAAGCAGGATAACTGCCATACCCCAGTCTCCCGAGAATGATTGAAGTCCCGCTAAGACTGTGTATAGAAAGTTAACAATCCAATCCCACATATTTCCTCCGGTGCGTTCCTTTACGGAACGGGATCGTATCCTCCCTTATGAAAAGGGTGACAGCGAGCAATACGCTTAAGAGCAAGCCAACTTCCCTTTTTAACACCATACTTTTGTATGGCCTGAACTGCATATTCGGAGCAAGTGGGCCGATAAATACAGTGAGGCTTAAAAAGGGGAGAAATGTTTCTTTGATAGAAACGAATAGCACCTAGGAACAAGTTTGCGAAAAAAGAATCATGTCTTTTCTCGCTCATTTGACCCCTGTCTTTCTTAACAAAGCATCCAAAGAAACGCTTATATCAGCAGGATTAGTGCTGTGTGTATCTTTAGTCGCAAAGAGAATAATGCCGTATCCCTCAACAGGTAAACCGCTCTTTCGAGCTGCTTCGCGCAGAACGCGTTTACACCTGTTTCTAAATACGGCGTTACCTAATCTTTTTGGAGCTACAAAGGCTACCTCGGAAGGATGTGCCTCAGTGGATGGTGCTACTCGTATACGAAGAACAGAACTTTGAGCCCTCTTCCCCGCAGAGAAGACCCTTTCAAACTCTGAACGAGATTTAATGGTCTTCACAGAAACATTCCTTAGACGGTGAGGCGCTTACGGCCCTTAAGGCGGCGACGAGCGAGAACGGCACGACCATTCTTAGTTGCCATACGTGCACGGAAACCGTGGGTAGTTGCGCGCTTGCGCTTATTTGGCTGGTAGGTACGCTTCATAGCTATTTCCTCCCGAACGGGTACAGTATCGATTAAAAAGCCTACAGATTGTACTCGCGTTTATGGGTACCTGTCAAATTTTCTACGCAAATACCTCAACTTTTTCTCTTTTTTATTCAAAAACCTAGCGAGAAAACCTTTCATTTTGAAAATTTCACTTGTGATAAGTGAAGAAATTTGTTGAAAGGAATATTTCTGTAAGCTGAAATATGTCCGTTAAATGCTACTATCATTCAGTACGTCTTTCACAAAGATATAAAGTTATCTACAGATGTTTAACACTTGTTGAAAACTTTCATTCATCGTGAAAGAAAACGAAAAGTTTTCTTCATTTGTTTAACAATTGTTGAAAAGGAGGTGTCATGGCAAGAGATTTCTTTCCTTTTGTTGAGGAAAACACAAACCAGAATGAAAAAGACGCTGGTTCTGATAATTCTCTCACCGTCCGTTATGCTGCACGTATTGCAGTGTATGACGATAAAGCCGCAGCACCTCGTGTTGTTCTCGTAGAACCAAAAGACGTTCGATCTTATCTTGATGAAATTGCAGCTACCGTTAACCAGCTTGCTCACGAGCAGGGTGGAAAAATTCCTTTTATGGTTATGCGTGAGATTGTGGAAAATTTCATTCACGCCCGTTTTGTAGCGCCTACAATTTCAATCATGGATAATGGAAATACCATTAGGTTTTCAGACCAGGGACCTGGTATTAAAGAGAAAAATCGAGCTCTTGAGTTTGGTACTTCTTCTGCAACAGAAGAGATGAAATCGTTTATTAGAGGCGTTGGTTTTGGCCTTCCTTATGCTCAACAATACATGGTTGAGAAGGGTGGAAGTCTTACCCTCGAAGACAATATCTCTGGCGGAACCATTGTTACTTTGTCAACACGCCGCTCTAAAGATGCACACATTCAGACGCTTCCAACTCAAGAAGAAGCTGAAGAATTACCTGTAAATCAGAACCAACAGGCAGTTTTGCATGCTCAGCAGGCCGTATCTCAACAGCCAGCTGCACAGCTTCCTAATCTGATACTTACAGATCGAGCAAAACAAGTTCTTCAATACCTTTCTGAACATGAATGGGTTGGAGCAACAGAGTTAACAAGTACCTATGGACTTTCAACACCAACGTGGTCAAGAGAATTAAAATCGCTGTTAAACATAGGAATAATCGGAAAATTTGGGCAGAAATATAAGCTCACTACTATTGGAGAAACTCTCCTTTCATAGAGTTTCTCAACATTATTCGATGAAAGTTATCAACATTCCTCTATACTAGGTGTCCCAATTTTCAACATTTTGATTGGACACGTATGGATGTATCAATTGATTCAGACGCAGTAGCTCTGTGGCAAGACGCAATTGACCTCTTGGTTGAAGAGAATCAGCCAGAGGCTTTTATCGCTATGTTGAGAACCTGCACTCCAATTAAAGTTGAAGATAACGCACTGTGTGCTGAAACATCAATGCGCTTGGCATATAACCGTATCCTTAAGAATCTACCGATTGTTGAGAGATGCCTTTCGGCAGCAGCCTTTGAAGACATTATTTTGAGCCTTACTCTTACAAAGTCTTCTACTCCTGTTACCACTACTTCCACAATGACTCCTCAAGAGTTCAATGCTTGGAAGCAAAATACCGCTCCTATACAAGCAGTTGTTCCAGAACAGATTCAAGATTTTGAATCCCAGGAACAAAGTCTTGAAGAATTAAAACAACAGACCTTAAAGCGCCGTAAGAGTAATCCTCTTTATGAGGAGACATCTTTCAATTCAAACCTCACGTTTGATCGCTTTGTTGTTGGTGACGAGAATGAGCTTGCTCATCAGCATGCATTAAATGTTGCAAATGACGCAAAAGGTAAGGCAAACCCGCTGTTTATTTACGGTGCAAGTGGTCTTGGAAAAACTCACCTTTTACGCGCGGTTCAAAACTACATCAACTCTGAAGATATCGAACGCGTTTGTGTTTACAAAGATGCAGATGCCTTTGTTGATGACTACGTAAATGCAGTTCGTAAAAACGCGTCAGGAAACGCGGCAACAGAGCTTAGTAATAACTACCAAAACATTGATGTTCTTATCATCGATGACGTTCAAAAACTTGCTGGTAAAGCAGGTACTATTAACTTTTTCTTCAATATTTTTAACTCTCTTATTGATAGAGGTAAGCAGATTATTCTTGCCGCAGATAGAACACCTGCTCAGCTTGGTATGGGATCTGACGGCTTTGATGATCGTATTACTTCTCGTATGAGTGGTGGCATCGTTATTGGTATTGAGTCTCCAAGCTACGAGATGAAACTTAATCTTATTCATGTCTTCTGCGACCGAGCATTTAAAGAGAGAAATTCTTCTCTTACTGCAGACGATTTGCCAGAGGACATCCGTCGTTACATGGCTGACAAGGCTGGTCAAAGTATTAGAACGCTTGAGGGCTTCTGTAATCGCTGTGTAACTGGTCAGATTAAAGCAAAAGAATCTGGCACAAATATTAAACAGGAAGAAATCGATAAGATTGCAGACACGCTCTGGCGTCGCGTTTCAAAGACCGTAAATATCGAGAAGGTCCAAGAAGTCGTAGAAAATATCTATGGCATTAGTCATCGCGATATTGTTGGTAACAAGAGAAATAAAGAGATTGCAGAACCTCGTCACGTTGCAATTTATCTTGCTCACGACCTTTGCCAATACACACTGGTAAATATTGGTAAGCATTTTGGTGGAAGAAAACACGCAACTATTTTGCACAGCATTGAGGTAATAGAAGAGAGAATTAAAGAAGACAAAAGTTTCTATGATCAAATTTCTCAACTTAAGAAGACTATCCTTGAACAAAGTTAGTGTTTAAAACCTGTTAGTAAGATGTTAATTGGTGAAGAGAAGTAATGGTTTGTTGTTGAGAGTTTAAGAGGGGGAGTTTTACTTTGTTTATGAATGTCAAAAATAAGCAAACAAATCTGACCTCTAGAAACATATTTCTACCTCTAGAAATGTAAAGCTTTCTTCTTTTCAACATAGCTTATTATTACTACGATATTTTTATTCTTATCTAAGAAATAATAGAAAGGGTCGTCATGAAATTTACCGTAAGTCAATCCGCTCTCCAGACGGCACTTGATATTGTTTCTAAGGGTATTGGTTCTAATACAACACTTCCTATTCTCTCTGGTATTTACCTCAAAGCATTTAATGGCATGCTTGAGTTACAATCCAGCGACTTAACTATTTCTATTAAGCATCAAATTGCAGCAAACGTAGAAGAAGAAGGAGAAACAGTTGTTTCTGGAAAAGTTATCCAGAACATTGTTAAAAATCTTCCTGATGCTGCAATTACTTTTGAGGGTGGAGAGCGTACGCTTTCTGTAACATGCCAGCGTTCATCTTTTAGACTTAATACTCTTTCTGCTCACGACTGGGCTCAATTCCCAGAGTTTGATCTTGAGAAAACCTGTGAGCTTCCAAGCCAGCTTCTATCAACTATGGTTGATAAGGTGTATCGAGTAACTTCTAAAGAAGCTTCTCGTCCTATTCTTCAGGGAATTTCTCTTACTGTTGAAGACAACACTATTCGTCTTGTTGCTACTGACTCGTTCCGTCTTGCCGTTTGTGATTCCAACACAGATACTCCAGCAGGTGAGTCTTTTACTGCAATTATCTCTGGTGAAGTTTTCCATGACGTTCTTTCCATGCGTAGCATGACTGAGAAGGTTTTGATTGGTACTACGGACAATCAGGTAGTCTTCCAGTTTGGAAACACCACTCACATCTCTCGTAAGATTGAAGGTCATTTCCCTGACTATAAGCAGCTACTTCCTACGTCTTGCACCGCGTCAGTTGATATCAACGTTGAAGATTTTTCTGCAGCCCTGAAGCGCGTCTCTGTTATTGCACTAGCAAATCCTTCAGTTCGTTTTGATGTTGACGCCGATGGTAAAGAAGTTAAGCTCTCTGCATCCTCACCAGATCAGGGTGAGTCTTCCGAGCATATTGAAGCTCAGATTGAGGGAGATTCCCTTTCAATTGCTTTGAATTATCACTATGTCTTTGATTGTGTAAATGCTGCTCCTTCTAAGGATCTTCTGCGTCTTGAGTTACAAGGTCCTTCTCAGCCAGCTATTTTCAAATCAAACGGCAAGGTCAACTACTTGTATCTTCTGATGCCTGTTCGCCTCTAATTTGATAGGGATTGTGTGGGACTTAAAGTTGAACATGTTTCGCTGTATAACTTTCGTTGTTTTTCTTCGAAAGAGATAGATTTATCTGCACAAACTACTATTTTTGTAGGAAAGAACGCTGCAGGTAAGACAAATACTGTTGAAGCACTACAACTCCTTACTGCTGGATATTCATTTAGAAAGCCCACACCTTCACAACTCCTTCTTACAGGTACTTCTGAGGCAAAGATAGAAATTTCTCTTACAGGAGATGGAAGAAAGCTAGAAAATGCCTGCACCATTACAGAACGCCGCCGTCAATTTTTAAAGAATGGCAAGAAATGTCAGGCTGCAGATATTTCTGGTACGTTGATGTCGGTCCTTTTTAATCCTGACGATCTTTCAATGATTAAAGGCGGTGCATCATATCGCCGAGAAGAATTCGATGACTTTGGTCGCCAGGCAAATAAGAGCTACTTCAAGGTTTTCTCGGTATATACCAAAACAGTTGAGCAAAGAAATAAGCTGCTTAAATCTGATTGGCCTGACAATAATTTGCTTGATGCATGGGATCTTTCGCTTGCAAGGGGAGGAGCAACGCTTCTTCATGCGCGCATTCATTTGTTTGAGCGCCTGGCAAAGAAAACATGCGAGATTTACCAGGAACTTTCTGGCGGAGAGTACCTGGAGATGAATTATATTTCTTCAATTGGAGAGGTTTCTCTTGAAGCCTCTAGAGAAGAAATTACTGATCAGTTTTTACAGGCTTTAAACGAAGCGCGCGCAGATGATATCCGTCGTCAACAAAGCACTAAAGGTCCTCACCGAGATGATGCTGAGTTTTTGATTGAAGGTAAAGACGCTAGAAATTTTGGGTCGCAGGGCCAGATCAGAACGGTGGTCTTAGCACTTAAAATGGCAGAAGTTTTACTCTCAGAAGAAATACTTGGCGAGAAACCCCTGTTGCTTTTAGATGATGTGATGAGTGAGTTGGATGAAGATCGCAGAAAAGCCATTATGGAATTTGCGTTCCATGACATCCAAACCGTAATTACAACTACCAACCTTGGTTATTTCTCTGAAGATATTTTAGAGAAAGCGCAGATAGTTAGGTTTAGCGATGAATAATCAACAAGAAATGCCTGCGCGTGGTGGTAATGAAAACGCAAAAGATTTAATGAGCGCTCTGTTTGGAACCTTCAGAGATTCTAAGAGTATGTCTAAAAATCGTCGCGCTTATCTTGCATGGGTTGAGTCAAATGGTGAAAGAGAAGTAGAACACACAACCGGCGTATTTGTCAGAGAAATAGCTGGTAGAGAGTTCCCTGTGCTTACTGTCTATGTAGATAATCGTATGTGCATGATTGATTTTCTTGCACAAAGAGAAATCTATAGAGCAAGGTTGTCAGAGCATGGCCTGGAATTTTCAGATCTTGAGTTTAAGCTGGATAAATACAATAGACATACTGGTAAAGAAGACGGTTCCTCAAAAGAACAACCTCAGGGCCAAAAAGTAGAGAAGAAAGTTCTTCCAGAACTCACTACAGAAGAAAAATCACAAATTTCTGAGTTAGTTTCTGGTCTTTCTGAGCCACTCAAGTCAACGGCTTATAAAGCGATTGAAGCAAGTTTTAGACAAAAAAAGAGTCTTTAGTCTAATCTGTCACTAATCTGTCCTTAAATCTCTTTACAGAGCCTCTCAGATACACAATATTACTGTTTAAACAATGAAATTTCTCTGTGCCGAGTTGATTTTGGCGATTTCATAGTAAAATACGTATATCATTCCGCTCACAATTGAAGAGAGGACTTACGTGGCAAAAGAAAATAACTATGGCGAAGGCGAGATTAAAATTCTCGAGGGCCTAGAGGCGGTTCGTAAACGTCCAGGTATGTATATTGGTACAACTTCAGCATCTGGTCTCCACCATCTTGTTTGGGAGATTGTAGATAACTCAGTTGATGAGGCAATGGCCGGTTTCTGTTCTAAGATTAAGGTCACCGTTCATCCAGATAACTCTATTTCTGTTGAAGATAATGGCCGTGGCATTCCAGTAGGTAAGCACCCACAAAAGAAAATTCCTACTCTTGAGGTCGTTCTTACTATTCTGCATGCAGGTGGTAAGTTTGATAACAGCGCATATAAGCGCTCTGGTGGCCTTCACGGCGTAGGCGTTTCTGTTGTAAATGCTCTTTCTAAGAAGCTTATTGCACAGGTTAAGCGTGATGGCAAGATCTATGAGATGGTTTTTGAGCGCGGTAAAACTGTTCAGAAGATGAAGGAAATTGGTACTTCTAAGACCACTGGAACCATCATTACTTTCTGGCCAGACGATATGATTTTTGAAACCACCACATATAACTTTGACACACTCCGTGATCGTCTGCAGGAAACCGCGTTCCTTAATAAGAATCTTAAAATCACGCTTATTGATGAGCGTGAGTTGACTCCTCGTCAGATTGACTACCAGTATACTGGCGGCATTATTGACTTTGTTAAATACCTTAATGAAGAGAAGACCGTTTTACCAGGACTTTCTCGCCCAATTTACATTGAAGGTCAGTCTGACCCTGATGCTCCTATGTCTCAGATGGGCGAGGTTGAGGTTGCACTTCAGTGGAATACTGAGTTCAGCGATAGAACTCTCTCGTTTGCAAACGATATTTTCACCGAGGAAGGCGGAATGCATCTTGAAGGCTTCCGTACTGCTCTCACTAAGGTAATAAATGATTACGGCACCAGGCAGGGTCTTCTTAAAGAGAAAGATCCTAAGCTTGAGGGTAATGATATTCGAGAAGGCCTTACTGCAGTAATTTCAGTTAAGCTTCCAGATCCTCAGTTTGAGGGTCAAACAAAGGCTAAGCTTGGCAGTTCTTACATGAGAACCCTTACTAACAAGATTGTTACTCAGGGCCTTTCAGAGTATCTTGAAGAGCATCCTAACCAGGCAAAAGAGATTCTTAAAAAAGCAACTCAGGCCGCAAAGGGTCGTCTTGCTGCTCGCAAAGCCCGTGAAGCCACTCGCCGTAAGGGACTTCTTGAATCTGCTGCGCTTCCTGGAAAGCTTGCAGACTGCTCCGTTCGCGATGCAGAGATGACCGAGCTCTTCATCGTCGAGGGTGACTCCGCAGGTGGTTCTGCAAAGATGGCACGTGACCGTTCTATCCAGGCAGTTCTTCCACTTCGCGGAAAGATTTTGAACGTTGAGCGCGTACAGGCTCACCGCGCACTTTCTTCTGACACTATTACTTCGCTGATTACCGCTATTGGTACGGGCGTTGGAGATGAGTTTAATATTGAGAAGGCTCGTTATCACAAGATTGTCATCATGACCGATGCCGATGTTGACGGCTCTCACATTAGAATTCTTCTGCTTACCTTCTTCTATCGTTATATGAAGCCAATGATTGACGCAGGTTATATCTACGTTGCTCAGCCTCCTCTGTATCAGATTAAGCCAAAGGGTAAAAAGAACGGTAAATACATCTATACCGATGAAGAACTTGCTCTTGAGACAAAGAAGTATGAGGACAACACCAAGTACACCATTCAGCGCTACAAGGGTCTTGGTGAGATGGATCCAGAGCAGCTTTGGGCAACCACTATGGAGCCAAAGAACCGCATTCTTCTTAAGGTAACCATCGATGATGCTCTTGCAGCTGATCGCGCGGTCTCTGACCTTATGGGCAATCAGGTTGAGAAGCGTAAAGACTTCATCCAAACACATGCAAAAGACGTCCGCTTCCTGGACATTTAATGGTTTCTCGCTAAATCATTAGACAGAAAATGAAAGGGTAACTTGTGGCAGACGATAAAAATATGAATGATGATCTTTTTGGTGCAGACGAGGATCAAGACCTTGATGCACAAAACGATATGGATGAAGAATACGAAGATGATGAGGTAGAAGAAGACTCTGACGAGTTTGACCCAGAGACTGGGGAAAATCTAATAACGGGAGAAACTTCACACATTATCTCTGATGAGGCTGGTACTCGTCTTGACCTCTCAGACATTCACGGTGGCACGCTTAAGCCAACCGATTTGTCCTCAGAGATGAAGACTTCCTTCCTCGAGTATTCCATGTCCGTTATTGTTGCTCGTGCACTTCCAGATGTTCGAGACGGCCTTAAGCCTGTTCACCGCCGTATTTTGTACGCAATGAGCGAGGCTGGCATTACGCCAAACCGTCCACATAAGAAGTCTGCATGGGCAGTCGGTGAAGTCATGGGTAAGTATCACCCACACGGTGACTCTGCTATTTATGACTCCATGGTCCGTATGTCTCAGGATTTCTCGATGAGACTTCCTCTGATTGATGGTCACGGAAACTTTGGTTCTATCGACGGCGATCCACCAGCAGCAATGCGTTATACCGAGGCACGTCTAACCAGAAGTGCTATGGAGATGCTGGCAGAGCTTAACAAGAACACCGTTGATCTTCAGTCAAACTATGATGAGTCTCTGACAGAGCCTGCAGTTCTTCCTGCTCGTTTCCCAAATCTTTTGGTTAACGGTTCTTCAGGTATTGCAGTTGGTATGGCTACCAACATTCCTCCTCACAACCTTGGTGAGGTTACTAACGCTGTCTGCATGATGATTGAGAACCCTGACGTTACCACTGAGGAGCTCATGACCGTTCTACCTGGTCCTGACTTCCCAACAGGCGGCATCATCATGGGCACTCAGGGCATCAAGGATGCCTATGAGACTGGTCGCGGTTCTATTACGGTCCGCGCAAAGGTTCACGTTGAGCAGGTCAAGAGCGGTCGCCAGCGCCTTGTTGTTACCGAGATTCCTTATCAGGTTAACAAGGGCCTTCTTCAGGAGAAGATTGCTCAGGCAGTCAACGAGAAGAAAATTGAAGGCATCTCCGACATGCGCGACGAGTCAAATCGTAAGGGTATGCGCATCGTCTTGGATCTCAAGCGTGATGCTGTTCCACAGGTTGTTCTGAATAACCTGTACAAGAAGACTCAGCTTCAGTCCAACTTTGGCATCATTGACCTGGCCTTGGTTGACGGTGTTCCTCGTACCCTTTCTCTTCGTGAGATTCTTCGTCACTACATTGATCACCAGATTGATGTTGTACGCCGTCGTACTGAGTTTGACCTGGACAAGGCACAGAAGCGTGTCCACATTTTGGAAGGCCTTCTGACCGCAGTTGATAACATCGATGAGATTGTCCACATCATCCGCAGCTCGCAGGATGATGCTGAGGCAAAGAAGCGCATGAACGAGCGTTTTGGCCTGGATGAGATTCAGGGCGAGGCAATCCTTCAGATGCGTCTGCGCCGCCTCACCGGTCTTGCTCGTCAGGATCTTGTCGACGAGATTTCCCAGCTCAGACTCGATATTGCCTACTACGAGGATCTTCTCGCTCACGAGGAAAAGATTCTGGCTGTTATTGCCGATGAGCTTCGTGAGATTTCCAACCGCTACGCTGACAAGCGTCGTACGCAAATCTCTGACCAGGATATTCAGAACCTGGACGTCGAGGATCTTATCGCCGAAGAGGATATGGTTGTCACCGTTACTCACGCAGGTTACGTAAAGCGCGTTCCTGTTGAGATTTATCGCTCTCAGAAGCGCGGCGGCAAGGGTGTTCAGGGCGTCTCTCTCAAAGAGAACGACTTTGTCGAGAATCTCTTTGTTGCATCTACCCACGATTACGTGCTGTTCTTTACCAACTTTGGTAAGGTGTACCGCCTCAAGGTCCACGAGCTTCCTGTTGGTAACAGAACTACTAAGGGTAGCGCCATCATCAACGTTATCGAGACGCTTGCAGAGGGCGAGAAGGTCAAGGCAGTTATTACAACCCGAGACTTCCCAGAAGACAACTACCTGATGTTTGCTACTAAGCAGGGAATGGTCAAGAAGACAGCAATGTCTGAGTACGACCGTACCCGTAAGGACGGCCTCATTGCCATCAACCTTAAGGATGGCGACGAGCTTGTTAACGTCCGTCGTGTCCACCCAGGTGACAAGGTTGTTCTGTGCTCCTCCGACGGTAAGGCAATCCTGTTTGACGAGGCAGAGGCAAGAAGCATGGGCCGCGGTACCTCGGGTGTTCGTGGTATCACGCTCAAGGGCAATGCGACTATGCTTGGCATGGAGATTACCAACGGCAACGGTGACCTTTTCGTTATTACCGAGAAGGGCTACGGAAAGCGTACGGCAATTTCTGAGTATCCAGTTCACAAGCGTGGTGGCCAGGGTGTCTTTACCATCACAATGACGGAGAAGAAGGGTAACCTGGTTGCCTGCCGCGTTGTTGGTCCTCAGCACGAGATTATGATCATGTCCGAGGAGGGCGTTGTAATCCGCGTCAAGGCTGGCGACATCTCCAAGCTTGGCCGCTCCACTCAGGGCGTCAAGGTTATGAACCTCTCTGGTACTGACGTTGTTTCTGCAGTTGCTCGTATGGTTGCCAACAAAAAGAAGGCTCCTAAGCACGCAGAGAACCAAGGTATGCTTGATCTGATGGCAGCAGGCGCTCGCGATGCTGACGAGGCAGAGTCTGTTGACCTCGGAGATGAAGAGGAAGTACTGGACGATTCACTGCTGGATGATGACGAATAAGCATTTCAGCTATACGTAACTTGAAGAGCTCAGGAGGTAATTCTCCTGAGCTTTTTTCGTTTACCGAGAAAAACAACACGCTAACGGTAATGATTTTTATATAAAAGATAAGCCAGTTGTCCAAAAACTCGCTCTAGAGCAGGGCTTATGAGAAATCTTCAGGAGAGACATCCTCAATAAACTGGTGGAACTCCTCAAGCTCTTGGGCCTGAACGTCCTTCTCGACATCAGTAAAATCTGGAGCAGCAGCAATTTCTAGAACGCTCTCGTCAGCAAAGATGGGAGCGTTTGTTCTTACTGCCAGCGCAATTGCGTCTGATGGACGAGCATCCACGTAAATATGCTCTCCCTCTTTAGAGATGAGCTCTATTTGCGAGAAGAACGTGGTGCCGTGGACGCCAACAATACGCACGCTTTTAATATCTGCGTCCAGAGAATCAAGAACGGAGCGAAGAAGGTCATGCGTGAGCGGTCTCTGGGTAGACTCTTGATCTATGCCAAGGCTGATAGCAGAGGCTTCAATGTTGCCAATCTTAATAGGTAGGCTGAGCGTGGAGACCCCGCGTGGATCATGAAGACGCAGGACAATAACGGAAGAGATTGGTCCTCCTCCGACAACAACCGTCTGTATGTCCATACGTTTTAGTGACACAAAAACTCCAAAAAGCACGCCATTTATCAATCTTTGGGCAGATAGTCTACGACTCTCTGTTCTCACTTCATACCCAATTTCAAGAAACTTTAAAACAAAACAAAAAAAGTGTTGACCTACGAGAAGTATGGAGGTATTATTTTTCCCTGCGTTGGGCCTGTAGCTCAGTTGGTCAGAGCGTCCGGCTGATAACCGGGAGGTCACAAGTTCAAACCTTGTCAGGCCCACCACTTTATGTGACAATAGTCACCCCAACGTTAGCCGAGTCGCCGTTGGGGTGATTATTAAAACCTTCTGGGCCCAACCAGAAGTCAGTACGGGGAATTAGCTCAGCTGGGAGAGCGCGGGCTTTGCAAGCCTGAGGTCAGGGGTTCGATCCCCCTATTCTCCACCAAATGTTCAAGGCCAGGGATTATGTCCCTGGCCTTTTTTGCTTAGATATGCAAAAACATACCGATAGCCGCCAATATCAGCCACTTATCGAATAGTTGAAATATTTTCGAAAAGTTTGAGTACGATTTACACAGGAGTATGTTCTTTTCATTGGAGCTGTGGGTGACCACAAGGAGAGAAAAGAGTTCTTATGTCAAATCTTACGCGTCGTAACTTTTTTGGAGTCAGTGCAGTTGTAGCAGGCCTGGGTATCACTGCCTGCAAAAAGTCCGATTCTGATGCTGGTGAGAAGAAAGAATCTGACACCAACTCTACAGACACTGTTGGTGCTCCAGAAGAGCTAGTAAAGGCTGCAAAAGAAGAAGGTAAGCTTATTGTTTACGGCTCCTGCGAAGAGGAATATCTAAACGCAGTTTGCGCCAACTTCAAGAGTCTGTATGGTATTGATGTTCAGGCACAGCGCCTGTCAACTGGCGAGGTTGCTGCAAAGATTGAGGAAGAGAACGGTCATCCATCAGCAGACGTTTGGTTCGGCGGAACAACCGATCCTTACAATGTCAGCTCCTCAAAGGGTCTTCTTGAGCAGTACGAGCCAAAGAATGCGTCTCACCTTATTTCTGATAAGTTCAAGAGCACAAATAAGGACTGGTACGGAATTTATAAGGGTATTTTGGGAATTCTGTACGATAAGGAAGAGCTACAGCGTCTTAAGCTTGACGTGCCTCAGGACTATAAGGACCTTATTGATCCTAAATATAAGGGTCTTATTTGGTCTTCCAACTACAATACTGCTGGTACCGCAAAGTTGATTATCAACACCGTTATTCAGAAGTACGGTCACGATCAGGGTATTCAGTATCTTGTTGACCTTGATAAGAACATTGCTCAGTACACCAAGAGTGGCTCTGGTCCTTCCAAGGCTATTGGAGCCGGTGAGTGCACCATCGGAATTGGTATGCTCCACGACGGCATTTATCAGATTGTTGACCAAGAGCATGAGAATGTTGGTCTTCAGATTCCAAGCTCTGGTGCATCATATGAGGTTGGCGCAACCGCAATCTTCAAGGGTGCTGCACATCCAAACGCCGCTAAGCTCTGGATTGAGTATGCACTTTCACCAGCATGCGTTGACCTTGCTCAGAAGAATGGCTCTTATCAGTTCCTGGTACTTGACAACGCAAAGCAGCCTGAAATTGCTACTGAGTACGGCCTTGATCCAAACAATGTCATGGACTACAACTTCGAGGATGCTAAGAAGCATACCGAGCAGTATGTCAAGGACGTTATGGAAGCTCTTGGTGGCGGAGACAGCCGCTTCAAGACGGAGTAAAACCAACGCGAGTAAGCAAACAATGCTGTTGCTCAAGATCTGAGTGGCAGATTATACTGGGTAGGCAGAGATCTGCCTACCCAGTTCCACATAGAGCTTTGCGTATAGGTTTAGTGTTTCAGAGTTAGGACCAGCATGGCAAAATCCCAGAGCGCTCAACTTGAGCGAAAAAAGCTCCTTGGCGATCCAATTTTGATAACGACCATTGTCGTTCTTATCGCCTTCTTAACCCTTTTTATTTTGTATCCACTTGCCATTCTTATGGTTGACTCTGTAGTCTCCGATAACGGGATTTCGTTTGATGTATTTACGCGCATCTTAGCTATGCCTTCGTTTGATCGCGCAATTACCAACACCCTTAGGGTTGGATTTGCAGTAGGCATTTTGTCGGCGCTTATTGGTCTTCTTTTTGCGTATGTTGAAGTGTACGTAAAGCTTCGTACAAAGTTTATGACAGGCCTTTTCCGCGTGGTCTCCATGCTTCCTGTTGTTTCTCCGCCTTTTGTACTGTCCCTTTCCATGATTATGATGTTTGGCAAGAAAGGCCTGATTACTCGAGGTCTTTTAGGAATTTTTGATAACAACATCTATGGCTTCTGGGGCATTTTTATTGTTCAGACTATGTCGTTCTTCCCTGTATGCTACATGATGCTTAAGGGCCTGCTTAAAAACATTGACCCATCCCTTGAAGAGGCAGCACGTGACATGGGTGCAAGCCGCTGGAAAGTATTTACCAGCGTTACACTTCCTCTTATTTTGCCTGGTTTAGGCAACGCTTTTCTCGTCTCATTTATTGAGTCAATTGCAGACTTTGCTAACCCAATGATTATTGGTGGCTCCTACGATACCTTAGCAACAACTATCTACCTGCAGATTACAGGTGCGTACGACAAGCAAGGCGCAGCTGCAATGGCTGTTGTTCTTCTTTCCATTACGCTGCTTATGTTTGTTGTTCAGAAGTTTGTGTTGGAAGCAAAGAGTACATCTACACTTTCGGGCAAAGCAACGCGAGCTAGGATGCTTATTACAGACAATTCTGTTCGCATCCCACTTACCATTCTTTGCGCACTAGTCGCACTCTTTGTTATTGGCATGTACCTCTGCGTTCCTTATGGTTCGTTTGTTCGTTCCTGGGGCTCTAATTACGAGTTAACAACCAAGTGGTTTGAACAGGTATTTACCAAGTACCACGGTTTGCAGGCGTTTAGCGACTCGTTTATGCTCTCGCTCATTGCGGCACCAATTACCGCTTTGCTTTCGATGATCATTTCTTATCTGGTAGTAAAACGTCGCTTCCGTGGCCGTGGTTTTATCGAGGCTGTATCCATGCTTGCCATGGCAGTTCCTGGTACGGTTTTGGGCGTTGGTTACATTCGTGGTTTCTCAAGCGGTGTTATGCACACAGGATTTTTGCAGGGCCTGTATGGCACGGGACTTATCCTGATTATTGTCTTTGTCGTGCGTTCGCTTCCTACAGGAACACGTTCGGGTATCTCGGCGCTTCGACAGATTGATAAATCTATTGAAGAGTCCGCATACGACATGGGCGCCGACAGCTTTACGGTGTTTATGACCGTTACGCTGCCACTGATTAAAGATTCGTTCTTGTCTGGCTTGGTAACGGCGTTTGTCCGCTCCATTACCGCAATTTCTGCAGTTATCCTCTTGGTCACACCAGAGTTCCTGCTCATCACTGTTCAGATTAATGAGTTTGCAGGTAAGGGTTCATATGGTATGGCCTGCGCCTTTGCGACAATTCTGATTGTTATTACCTATGGCTCGGTATTGCTAATGAATTGGGCCATCAAACACTTTGGCACCAGCCGAGCACTCAAGGAGGAGTAACACATGGCTACAGAGAAAAAAGGCGTTCGCCTTGAGCACATTTCCAAGATTTATCAGGATCAGAAGACTGGAAAAGACTTCTACGCAGTTCAAGACGCTAACATCACCATTGCTCCTGGCGAGTTTGTAACGCTGCTTGGCCCTTCTGGCTGCGGAAAGACCACTATTCTGCGTATGATTGCTGGTTTTGAGAGCCCTGATGAGGGAAAGATTTTCCTCGGCGATGAGCAGATTGATGAGCTTACTCCAAACAAGCGCGATACTGCTATGGTGTTCCAGAGCTATGCACTACTTCCTCACTACAATATCTTTGACAATGTTGCCTACGGCCTCAAGCTTCGCAAGATGGATAAGGCAGTAATTCGCGAGAAGGTCCTTCACATCCTTGGTCTTGTTGGACTTGAAGGTATGGAAGAGCGCATGACCAACCAGCTTTCTGGCGGTCAGCAGCAGCGTGTTGCTTTGGCTCGCGCTCTGGTTATTGAGCCAAGTGTACTCCTTTTTGACGAGCCTCTTTCAAACCTTGATGCGAAGCTCCGCGTTGACATGCGTAACGAGATTCGTCGCATTCAGCAGGAGGCTGGCATTACCGCCATCTACGTTACACATGACCAGTCAGAGGCAATGGCACTTTCAGACAACATCATCATTATGAAAAAGGGTGTTGTTGACCAGGTTGGCGATCCTCAGACGGTTTACTACCACCCAGCAGACGAGTTTGTTGCAGACTTTATTGGTGAGTCAAACTTCTTGCACGCAACCATTGCAGATAAGCTTGATTCTGAGACTGCACTTTGCCGCTTTGAGGGCCATGAGTTTGAGGCCGGCGGATGTTCTCACCTGGACAAGGGCAAGGAATGCTGCATTGTTCTTCGCCCAGAGTCTGCACGCCTTGCTGACGAGGGAACGCTTGCCTGCGAGGTAGTTCTATCTCGATTCATGGGCCACTATCAGAACTACCACGTTATGGTTGGCGATACGCTCATTAAGATTACGGACTTCAATCCTCGTACGCACAAGATTTACAACGTTGGTGACCACGCCTTTGTTGACTTCACCAAAGATGAGGTTCACGTTCTGTAAGCGTCCAATTTTGGACAGATATCTGACAAACCTAAGAGGTCGAAGGCTTTTTGCTTTCGACCTCTTTTCTTGTGCGATGTATCATAGAGAACAATAGTTACAAAAACGACGCTAAGGAGCGGCATGGCCGAAAACAACGAGCGCAAAGATGGAGTTTCTCCCCAGCTTGATATGCTCTCAACTGAGCTGCTTGGAGATGCGTTTGACCTGCTTGCAGATGGCCAATCACTCAACGTTTTGCTTGTAGTTGAGGATGCAGCAGGCACGGTTGCAAGCTATGAGTTCTCCGATGACGGCCCAGAGGAGCTGCTTGAGGGCGCCCATAAGCGCGTGCTTGACCTGGCAAAACAGAAGGGCGATAAAGAAGCAGGGCTCGAAGAGCCTGTTCGCTATGCGCTTGTATATGAGGGAGCCATTCAACTGATCAAAGAGGGCGGTTACGAAGATGCTGTGCTTCTTGAGTTTGGCGAGAAGGGCTATAAGAGTTTCTCGGCATATTCTTTAGTTCACGGAAAAGGCCAAGGTGACCAGTTTGTGTGGTCTGATCCCGCTCCAGCAGGGGAGCTTGAGCCACTTCTGTAATGAAAAAGCTGCGTTCATTGAAATTTCTGGGCGCTCTAGGCACGCAATTGCACTAAAGTTCTAAAGCTGATAAAAATTGGACCTGAAGTAGCAAGTCCAAACACATACCTTCGAGAGATAGAGACTTATGCGTCAAGACAACATCAGAAATATTGCTATCATCGCCCACGTTGACCACGGTAAAACCACCATGGTTGACCAGATGCTTAAGGCAACCGATGCATTCCGCGAGAACCAGCAGGTTCAAGAGAGAATTCTGGACTCCAACGATCAGGAGCGTGAGCGCGGAATTACTATTCTGGCAAAGAATATCTCTATTGAGTACAAGGGCGTCAAGATCAACGTTATTGATACCCCTGGCCATGCTGACTTCGGCGGCGAGGTAGAGCGCGTTTTGAAGATGGCTGACGGTGCACTTCTGTTGGTTGACGCAGCCGAGGGCCCTATGCCACAGACTCGCTTTGTTCTGCGTCACGCCATCGACGCAGGCCTTTCTATCATGATGGTTGTCAACAAGATTGACCGTGACGGCGCTCGTCCAGAGGCTGTTGTTAACGATTCTCTTGATCTGATGATGGACCTCGGCGCAACTGATGAGCAGCTTGAGTTCACCATGGAGCACGTCATCTTTGCTTCTGGCGTTAATGGTTACGCTCGCCTTGATCCAAATGATGACAACGACAACATGTTCCCACTTCTCGACATGATTATCGACGGTCTGCCAGCTCCAGATGTTGATATTGAAGGACCTCTTGCTATGCAGTGCGTCACCATCGATCACTCCGACTACCTGGGCCGCATTGGTATTGGCCGTGTCTATTCCGGAACTGTTCATACCGGCGATAAGATTCTTGTTGTCAAAAATGATGGTTCCCGCGCTATGAGCCAGGTCAAGCAGCTGTTCACCTTTGACTACCTTGGCCGTAAGGAGTGCAGCGAGGTTGACGCAGGTGATATTGCGGCAATCGTTGGCGTTGATAACACTGATATTGGTGACGTCTACACTGATCCAGAGAACCCTGTTGAGCTGGATCCAATTGAGATTGATCCACCAACTCTTTCCATTATTTTTGAGCCGTCTACCTCGCCACTTGTTGGCCGTGAGGGAGACATTGTTGGTGGCCGTCAGCTTAAAGAGCGCCTGATGACAGAGCGCGAGAATAACGTCACCATGCGCATCGAGGAGCTTCCTGATAAGACGGGTATTGAGGTTTCTGGCCGCGGTATTCTCCACCTCTCTGTTCTTATGGAGAGCATGCGCCGTGAGGGCTTTGAATTCCAGGTTGGTCGTCCTCGCGTTCTGTTCAAGAAGGATGCCCAGGGCCATACGCTTGAGCCTATTGAGCAGGCTGTTGTTGAGTGCAACCCAGAGTATGCCGGCAAGGTCATTGAGGTCTTTGGCAACGTTGGCGGCACCATGTCCATCATGGACACTGGCGAGACTCAGACGCACCTTGAGTTCAAGATTCCAACCCGCGGCATTATGGGTCTTAAGACGCGCGTCATGAACGTTACCCACGGAGACGCAGTCTTCTATCACACCTTCCTTGAGTATGGTCCTTTTGCAGGTGATATTGGCAGCCGTCAGAACGGCGCCATGATTTCTATGTCTACCGAGAAGGCTGTAGCATACGCGCTTGGCACGCTCCAGGAGCGCGGCCAGCTCTTTGTTGCTCCAGGTGTTGAGTGCTACGAGGGCATGTTGGTTGGCGAGCGTTCAAGGCCAGGCGACATGGTTGTTAACATTGCACGCACTAAGTCTTTGGGCAACCAGAGGTCTTCAACTGCAGATATTTCAGTTCAGCTGACTCCTCCACGCTTGTTTACGCTGGAAGAGGCTCTGGAGTACATCATGGACGACGAGCTTGTTGAGATCACGCCACAAAACATCCGCATGCGTAAGCGTATTCTTTCCGAGACTGAGCGCCGTAAGTGGGCAGTCCGTAACGGCATGGTTAAGAAGTAACAGCGTCGTTTACAGATAACCAATCTGGCGAGAAGAACTTGCAGATGCAAGGGTTTCTCGCCAGTTTTTGTTTTAGGTGGATTTTAAATAAAGTGCTGGTAAACGGTATGTGAAGACGATGCAAAACCGCCCAGAACCGCCCAAAACCGCCCAAAACCGCCCAAAACCGCCCGATTGTGGCTGGATGCTACTTTGATGGGGTGTTCTGCTCAGGTTGCTTACCCGGCTTCTGAGCTTTGTGACGAAGCTTGTTAACACTGCGCATTACGTGTGGCGTAAGGTCAACGTCGGCCGGAGAAAGCACGTTGTACTTGAGCGACCAACGCCTCAGGCCAACGGTAACAGCAACGCAGACAACGGCTGCCCAGATTTTGGTGACCCCTGCGTAGGAAACAAGCGCCCAATATGAGGTTGCGCCAGCAACCGCGCAAAACGCGTAGAGATTGCTTCGCTGAAAAATACGAGGGATATCTCCAAGAAAAACATCGCGGAGCATGCCGCCGCCCACGCCCGTAATACTTCCCATCAAAATAACCGAGAAGGGAAGCAAGTGATATACCAGGGCTTTATCGGTACCAACAACGGCAAAGAGCCCAACAGAGATAATGTCAGTCCACTCAAGCATGCGAGGGAATCGATCAATGGGCTCAGGGAACATAAAGAGCAGCATGGCAGTTAGCACCGCCGCAGGAATGGCGTAGGGCGAGTTGAGCATGTAGACGCCACCTTCTTGCATCATGACGTCCCTGATAAGCCCGCCGCCCAGACCACCTAAAAGGCCAAGACCCACAAAGCCCACAAGGTCTAAGTGACGGTCTCGTGCAACCAAGATTCCCGAGATTGCACCAATAATTACCGTTAGAAGGTCTAGCCAGTAGGGGATGCCCACAGAAATTGCATCTGTGCCATACGGCGAGAAAAACGGTGGCATCCATACCTCCTACTGGTGTTTTTGTTTTTATTAGTATGACAATACTACACAAGTATTAAAAATACACAGAACTTCTCGCCCTATATTGGTGAGAAATCCGCTATACTGTCCCGTGCGGTTTTATATGGAGAGTTGTCCGAGTGGCCGAAGGAGCACGATTGGAAATCGTGTAGGCGTCTAAAGCGTCTCCAGGGTTCAAATCCCTGACTCTCCGCCAGAATTTTCACGGCGCCTACGGGCGCCGTTTCACCCTTCGGAGGGGTGGCAGAGTGGTTGAATGCGGCGGTCTCGAAAACCGTTTACCCCTTCTAGGGGTACGAGGGTTCGAATCCCTCCTCCTCCGCCATTTAACATTTTCATTTGATTAATTGTTACCAATAAAGATATATTTATTTTTCGATTTTATATAGAATGTTTAGGCTTTGTAATTCGATGTCATCTTTTTTGACACGAGGGGAGAGTTAAATGGCTGTTTCAGCAGATGAGTTGACTGGCTACAGGCGCGATCGCTACTTTGCACGCTCCTGGGCACTTCTGACTCTGGAAAAGGGTTGGTGGAAGCCTGTCCTTATTATGGCTCTGTTTGGTCTTATTCCAGTTGTCGGAATTCTTGCACTTGTTGGCTATGCACTTGAGACTGCACGCGTAACTGCATGGGGTATCAATGCTGGTCCAAAGCAGAAAGACCTTAAGTTTGGTACCTATATTGTTACCGGCTTCAAGGCAGTTGTTATTGCACTTGCCTTTGGTCTGGTATACAGCATTGCAACGGGAATTCTTTCTTTCATTCCAGTTATCAATCTGATTCTTATCCCAGTCTTTATTGTTGCAGCATTTGTTTATCCACTGTGCATCAATGTTATTCAGGTTCGCGCATCAGTTTATGGTCGCATCTCTGCAGGTTTTGCTTTTAAGAACATCTTTGAGATGATCAAGCATGACATGGGCGGTCTGTTCCGTATCTTTGGTATGGGCATTGTACTTGGCATTGTTACCTCACTTATTATGGGCATCATCGGCGGTAGCGCTGCAATTAGCATGATTGTTAACATTGGCACTCAGGCTTTAACCATTGCAAGAACTCAGAACGTTACCGACCAGAGCCAGGTTGGTCTTATTATGCTTGCTCTGCTTGCACGCAGCGTCATTCAGATGGGACCAATTTTCCTGATTATTGGCTATATTGGTCACGTTGTTGGTCTTATCGTTATGCTTCTTATGCAGAACGCAATCGCTCTTTGGATGCGTCAGTTCAACGTTGCTGCATGGGGACAGAGCAACGATCCACTGCCACCATTCATTAACGATCCTCGTGATGGCGCAGCCGCTACTTATGCAGCTCCAGCACCAGTTGCTCCAACCGCACCAGCAGCAACCGCTGCTCCTGCAGCAGCACCTGTTGCTGTTCCTGTTGCAGCACCAGTAGCAGCCCCAGCTCCAGCAGCTCCTGCAGCGCCTGCTGCCCCAGTTGCTGCTCCAGCTCCAGTTGTACCTGCAGCGCCTGTTGCGGCTCCAGCTGAGCCTGTTGCGGCTCCAGTAGCACCTGCTGCACCAGTGGCTCCTGTCGCTCCAGCTGCACCTGCTGCACCAGTGGCTCCTGTCGCTCCAGCTGCACCTGCTGCACCAGTGGCTCCTGCTGCTCCAGCAGCACCTGTTGCACCTGCGGCACCAGTCGCACCTGTTGCTCCAGCAGCACCTGTGGCTCCAGAGGTTCCTGTCGCTCCCGCAGCTCCAGAGCCTGCACCTGCTTCGACTGTTGTTGTTGAGCCAATTATCCCAACAACTCCAGAGGCTCCTGAGGCACCAGCTGCTCCAGCAGACGCACCAACTCAGAATCCTGAGGGACCTGCAGCTCAGTAAAGTAGAGCACATATAAAAGAGACGGCCATCATGCAGATTGTGTGATGGTCGTTTTTCTTTTTCAATCCCATGTTTTTAAAATTGTGCGAGTGACCATGCCTTGGAAAGATTCGCGTCAGATAGTTGCAAGACTAGAGGCAAATTACTGACAAATTGCCAATTTAAGCTTTATATGTGGACTGCATGTGAGAAAGTTTGTGGGCTAGTTTCGTATTTAAGCATTTATGTGGTATGATGCTTGGTCGAACTTTCCTGCTTCGGGTGCACCTTCACTTCCCGAAGCCATTAGCCCAGAGGAGGTGACAATATGAAGGCCTATGAACTGCTGTTTTTTGTTGACCCAGCTTCCACCGAGGAAGTCCGCGCTGGTGTAATGAAGCGTATTGACGTTGCTATCACCACTGACGGCGGAGTAGTCGACAGCGTCGAGGATTGGGGTAAGCGTAAGCTTGCTTTTGAGATCGACGATCTTACCGAGGGTGACTATACCCTCATCAATTTCCATGCAGATCCAACGCAGATTGCAGAGCTTGATCGAGTCCTGCGAATCAATGATGCTGTTAAGCGTCACATGATCGTGCGTCGAGTCGATAAGGACTAAGTCCTTGTAATGGAAAAGTGGAATTATTCCACGATGAGAGGTAGTGAGATTTATGAGTATTAACAGGGTTAACATTTCGGGCAACCTGACCCGTGACCCGGAGCTTCGCTCCACAGCAGGCGGTACCCAGATTCTATCCTTCGGCGTTGCGGTTAACGATCGTCGCAGGAACCAGCAGACCGGTGAGTGGGAAGATGTTCCCAATTTCGTTGACTGCGTAGTATTTGGACAGCGTGCTGAAGCACTTTCCCGCTTCCTCTCCAAGGGTTCGAAGGTTGCTATTGAAGGCAAACTTCGTTTCAGCTCCTGGGAGACGAAGGAAGGACAGCGTCGCAGCAAGCTTGAGGTTGTTGTTGATGAGGTCGAGTTCCTTTCTAGGAATCAGCAGGGTGGAGCCCCTATGTCACAGGGTGCACCATCTTATGCAGCTCCAACTCCACAGGCACCCGCTCCCGTTCCGGCTCCGCCAGACGAGGAGTTCTACGATGCTGATATTCCGTTTTAAACGTCAGACAGCAACACAGACGTTACTGTCATCTGAAAGGTAAAAGACATGGCTCAGCAGAAACAAGATTTCCAGCGCCAGCCGCGTCGCAAGTATTGCCAGTTCTGCAAGGAGGAGACTGAGTTCATCGATTACAAAGATACTCAGCTTCTTCGTAAGTACATGACCGACCGTGGCAAGATTAAGCCTCGTCGCGTCACTGGCACCTGCACGCAGCACCAGCACGACATTGCACTTGCTATCAAGCGCGCACGCGAGATGGCACTTCTGCCCTACACTGTCCCTGTGGTTTCCAGCCGCGGTGGCCGTAGTCGCGGATAACCTATCTGTTCTTCAGGTAGAGTTGGTTAGCAATGGATAGACCGGATTCAAATATTCCTCAGGCACCTGAAGGGTATTCTCGCCCAGAGAGTAGCCCACAGAATTTTGCTGGTCCAAGCAACCAAAACGGAGGCAGACCGCGTCCGTTTGAAGCTGCAACCTACAAGCAAGGCTTTGTTCTTTGCGTTGTTGGCGGAGTAATTACCGGACTCCTTTCTTTTATTGGAGCAGCTTTGGTTGCGTATGGCATGGTAATTGCTGTCTATTGCAAAAAAGGGCACGGATGGTTTGGTCCTGCTATTACTTCAGTACTTGTTACGGGTGTAGCAGCTTATTTGCTCTCGGGACCAACGGAGGCGGCTACTTCAGTTACCGCTTGTGCACTTGCTCTTGGAGTTGGCTACGCTTTTGCAACAGAGAAACTCACCGTTGGTGTTGGATCTCTTCTTGTAGGAGCAACGGCTTTGGCACTTCTGGGATACGACGCGTTCTTTGCCGCAATGGCAGGAACAACTCTTCCCGAGCTTGCTCAGAACGTATTTAATCAATACGCCTCGCAGGTCTCAGGTGCTTCTCCAGAGATCCAAGAAGGTCTTTCAACAGCAAAGGCACTCTTTATGCTCTTTTGGCCAACCAGCTATACCGGCATGGCGCTTTTATATTTTGTAATTGCGCGTTTTGGAGCTCGAACAGTGTATAAAGCACTGACAAGAGACCCACAGAAATTACCACAGTTCCAACTGATGGACGTTCCATTTTGGATGTGTGTTCTTACCGTGGCCAACTTGTTTGTATATGCACTCTCAAGCACCATTTTGCCTGCACAAGACATACTTCAGCTTATTACGTTGAATGTGTTTATGGCTCTTAGGGTTGTGTTTGCTCTTCAGGGCCTTGCGGTGCTCACATGGTTTGTGCGCGAGAAGCACTTCTCGCCAGCACTTTCTCTGTCACTGTTTGTATTGGCAGGCATGTTAGAAGTTCAGTTAGGCGTTATGGCTCTCGTAGGACTTATTGACGCCTGGGTAAACTTCCGAAAGCTTAATCGCTCAGGAAACCAGGATTCAGAGCCTACGATAAACAACAACTAGTCGATACCATCGACTCATCAAAGGAGTTTCCCATGAAAGTTATTCTCTTGGGCGAGCTTCGCGGTAAGGGCGGCGAAGGCGACATCGTAGAGGTCGCACAGGGTTATGCGGAGAACTTCCTGTTCCCCAACAAGATTGCCCAGCCTGCTACACCGGGTAACATCAAGCAGCTTGAGGAGCGTCGTCACAATATCGCTAAGCGCGAAGAGCAGCGTATTGCTGACGCAAATGCTACCAAGGCAGCTCTTGATGGCAAGCTCGTAACTGTTGACGCTCGCATTGGCGAGGAGGGCCAGCTCTTTGGCTCCGTCACCACCGCTCAGATTGCTGACGCAATCGAGGCACAGCTCAACGTCACCGTTGATCGTAAGCGCATTGCTCGTAGCGCTGCTATCAAGACCGCTGGTCGCCACAATGTCACCATTGAGCTTTACCGTGACATCACCGCTACCGTCGTTGTTCTTGTTGGCGAGGACGATGCTGCTCCTGCAGAGGAGGAGGCCGAGGAGGTTGTCGCAGAGGCAACCGTCGAGGTTGAGGTTGAGTCCGCAGAGTAGTTTTATGCATGCATAAAACACTGTTCTCCTGCATTTTTTGGTGGTTTATACAATTTCTGCAGTTTTCTACAGATTTGTAAGCTTTTAGAAAAAGTAAGGCCATCTGAAAAGAATGGAATGTTTGTTCGAACCACCCCTTTGTGAAACATAACAAAGGGGTGGTCTTTTTATGTGTAGACAGAACGGTATATTTTCTTATACTCTACCTGCGGTTATTCAAAATGTTATGTAAAACATATTCACTTAACCTGCGGAATTGTAATTTGATTTGTATAACTGCAGATAAGCAATTGTGTAGAAAATACCACGTGTCGAAAAAAGTCTAAAAAATGTTGAAAACGTTGAAAACTCAAGGAAATCCCGCTCAGGGTATGCGAGTTTTGGAAAATCGTGTTGAAGACTTAACTTTTCGATTTTTGCAAGCCAAAATGACTCTTTATTTTTTTGAAAAGTACACTACTATTCAGATTCATTCCCAAAAAACATGATTGGAAAAGACGATGGCACAAGACTCGTTTGAGATGAATCCTACGCAATTGACGGCCCTAGAGAACGCCTCTATGCCACAAGATTCTGATGCCGAGTTTTCCATTCTTTCTGCAATGATTCTTTCGGAAGAAATCAGAGGAGAGTGCCTCATTAGACTTTCTTCCGAGGATTTCTATATTCCATCCAATCAAATTATTTTTGAGGCAATTAAGTCACTGTTTGATAACAACAAGCCAGTAGACGTCATTTCGCTTGCAGACCACCTTAAGAGTAACGGCAAGTTCGAGCGCGCTGGAGGAGCTGTCCGTTTAGCAGAGCTTGGAAACAACCCACTTGCTATGGTTGGTTGGGAAAACCACGCTGTTATGCTGCACCGTGATACTACGCTCAGAAAGATGATTAGTGCTTCTGCAAAGATTTCTGCGCTTGCCTACAACGCTCCAGAAGATACAAAAGAAGTAGTTGACCAGGCAGAAAAGCTCATTTTTGATGTAACCAACAGAGATGTTCAGCAGTCCGAGCAGGGCATTGAAGACATCATGACTGATCTCTTTGAAGAGCTTCAGCAAAATGCCGGTAAAGATGCGTCGGAGTTGGGTGTCCAAACTGGATTTGCAACCCTAGATAACCTCTTCCAAGGTCTTCGTCCTGGTCAGATGGTTGTTATCGGCGCTCGTCCTGGTGTTGGTAAGACTTCTTTTGCTCTCAGCATGGCTTATAACGCTGCGGTTTCCGGAGCAACTGTTGCGCTCTTCTCGCTTGAGATGAGCAAGATTGAGATTGCACAGAGGCTGTTGGCTTCTGAATCAAAGGTTGATTTGCAGACCATCCGTTCTTCCAACATCAGAAATGAGCAGTGGCCTACCCTTCTGGAGGCAGCAGAGCGCATTTCTCGCCTTAAAATCATCGTTGACGATACTCCGGGCACAACAGTCACAGAAATCCGCGCAAAAGCCCGCAGAATGCTTAATAAAGCTGAGAAAGGCGTCATTATCATCGACTACCTTCAGCTGCTGTCTCCTCCAGCCGAGAAGGGCCGTGCAGACAGTCGTGCAACTGAGGTTTCTGAGATGTCTCGTGGCATTAAGATTATGGCAAAAGACCTCAAGGCGCCTGTTATTGCACTTTCTCAGCTCAATCGTACGCTTGAGAACAGAAACGGCAAGCGTCCACAGCTTTCTGACCTGCGTGAGTCCGGCGCAATCGAGCAGGATGCAGATATTGTTTTGCTGCTTGACCGTTCACTGAGCGATGAAGAAGCAGCACGTGATGACCGTCCTGATAAAGACGTTACCAACATCATTGTTGCAAAGAACCGTGCAGGTGCTCTGAGGGATGTTCCTGTTATGTTTATGCCAACATCTACTAAGTTTGTTGAGATATACCAGGGAAATAATTACTCAGAAAGTGAAGCCGCACAGTACGCCGCGATGGCAAACCCCGCGCATTAATCGTTTCTTATGTGTGACAAAACCTCTGCGCTTCTGTGCTTTTGCGAGCGGTATTAGATATACTTATGAAGCAACCCCTAAAGAGGTTGCAACCGTCATGTAATGGTCGTGTTTGTAGATAGCTGCGATAGGGGAGAACTTATGCCAGCTTCCGTACTTGTTGGTGCTCAGTGGGGAGACGAGGGTAAGGGTAAAGTTACCGACCTCATTTCCGGAGATTTTGACGTTGTTTGCCGTTACGCAGGTGGTGCAAATGCGGGCCACACGGTAATTGCTGGAGACACAAAGCTTGCGCTTCACCAGGTTCCATCTGGCGTTATGTACGAGAACACCTATCCAGTTATTGGTAATGGCTGCATTGTTGACCCAGAGGTTCTTCTCGGCGAGATTGACATGCTGGAGAGCAAGGGTATTTCCTGCGACTTGCTCAAGATTTCCGGCAACGCTCACATTGTTATGCCTTATCACAAAGATCTTGATGGCGTGCACGAGAAAAAGCTGGGCAAGAATCTTATTGGTACCACCAAGCGCGGTGTCGGTCCAACGTATATGGACAAGATGAACCGCACTGGCCTACGTATTCAGGACATGCTTGACGAGAAGATCTTCCGCAAGAAGCTTGAAGCTGCACTTGAGTACACCAATCCAATCTTGAGCCTTGTGTATGGCCTTCCAACCTATACCGTTGACCAAATTTGCGAGACCTACCTGCCTTATGCAGATCGCATTCGTCCTTACATTGTTGAGTCTTCTCTCTTCCTCAACGAAGAGCTTGAGGCTGGTAAGAACATTCTCTTTGAGGGTGCTCAGGCAACCATGCTTGATATTGACCACGGCACCTATCCATTTGTTACCTCTTCTAGCTGCACCGCTGGTGGCGCAGTAACTGGTTCTGGCGTTGGTCCAACCAACATTGACCGCGTCCTGGGCATTGCAAAGGCATACCTCACACGCGTTGGCTCTGGTCCATTCCCAACAGAGCTCTTTGACGAGACGGGCGATCTTCTCGGCGAAGTTGGCCATGAGTACGGCGTTACTACTGGCCGTAAGCGTCGCTGTGGCTGGTATGACGCAGTAGTTGTTAACTACGCAGCTCGTATCAATGGTCTCACTGACCTGGCAATTACCAAGCTTGACGTTCTTGGTTGCCTGGACGAGATTAAGGTATGCGTTGCTTATGAGTGCGACGGCAAGATTTACAAGACCGTCCCAGAGCACCAGAGCGTCTTCTATCACGCAAAGCCTGTGTACGAGACTCTTCCTGGTTGGAAGTGCGACATCTCTAACGTTCGCAACTTCTACCAGCTACCTCGTGAGGCTAAGGACTACATTGATTTCCTGGAGCAACTTGCTGGTGTACGCGTTTCTATCATCACCGTTGGTCCAGATCGCGAGCAGACAATCGACCGCTACTGGAGGTAACCCGTGGCGTCTTCGGACTGCTCAACTTTTGCAATAGTTTGCGATAACCCCTGTGGGCTTGAAGCTTCCCAGCTTGAAGCCCTGGGGGTTTCTGTAATACCTGGAGCTCTGAGTTCAGATGCTGACCAGGTAGGCGAGTTTTACCGAGGCATTTTTGAGTCAGGCGCTCAAAAGATCCTCTCGCTTCATGTGTATGCAGATTTTTCTGACTCTCTGCTTACGGCAAAAAAGGCATGTCAGAACAATCCTGATATTTCAAGCTCAATTTGCCTGGTAGATAGCGGAAATATGCCTACTGCTATGGGAATCATGCTTGAGCGCTTAAGTGTGGCAAGAAAGTCTGGAGCTTCATTTGAAGCTGCTTGCGCGTATGCACAAGAGCTTGCTGAGGTAGTTGCCACAATGTACATTGCAATGAACAAGGTTGTCCTTCATAAAAGCAAGGACAAACGCCCCAGGCTTTCGTTGCGACTTCGACTTGAGCGTTTGCATAGGCGCATCTCAAACGATATGTATTTGTATCGTTTGGTTGGCGGAAAATGTACAGAAGTCGCCCGTTCATCAGATTTTACCGATCTAGCAGCAAGAATTTCTCGCCTTATGAGCGCTTGTTTTGTAAAGCGCGGCGAGCTCAAGTATGTAGTGATTTCAAGTGGCGAGAAACGCATAGAAAAGCATCTCAAAAAGCCGCTTAAAACCAACGAATATGATGCAGAATGTATTGCAGAAAGACTTGCTTCCCCTGAGTTTAAAAAACATCTTGGAGAAGGCGCTGTTGGCGTTGCTTGTATCCCAAAGGCGTTGTATCAGAAGGCTGGAGTACTTATGAATGACACCGTTGATATTTTGTTGCTCGGCGCAGGTGGTCGTGAGCACGCTCTTTTAACTAAGCTGCAGGAATCGCCTCGCGCAGGAAAAATTTACGTTGCTCCAGGTAATGGCGGCATGGCTGCCCAGGCAGAGATTGCTCCTATTGATCAAAATAACCCTGATGAGGTTGTTGCTTTTGCCAAGGAAAAAGGTATTGGCCTGGTAGTTATTGGCCCTGAGGCTCCTCTTGTTGTGGGCGTTGCAGATGCTGTTCGTCAGGCTGGTATTGCATGCTTTGGTCCTAATCAGAATGCAGCGCAGATGGAGGGCTCAAAGGCGTTTGCCAAGGGCATTATGGAGCGAGCAAACGTTCCAACTGCTGCATGGAAGTCCTTCACAGACCAGGCGTCTTGTGAGGCGTATGTTCGTCACATCGGCGCTCCTGTTGTTGTTAAGGCAGACGGTCTTGCTGCAGGTAAGGGTGTTATTGTTGCAACTGAGCTTGAGCAGGCCCTCGAAGGTGTTCGCGAGTGTTTCTCGGGCCATTTTGGCGATGCAGGTGCAACCGTTGTTGTCGAGGAGTTCCTTGAGGGGCCAGAGTGTTCCTTGCTTGCGCTAACTGACGGAACGTACGTTGTTCCGCTGGCAACAGCCCAGGATCACAAGCGTGCTTACGACGACGATAAGGGACCTAACACTGGTGGAATGGGCGTCTATTCTCCTGTTCCTTTTGTGACCAATGAAGAACTTTCCCAGATGATTGCCATTGAGCAGCGCGTTGTTGACCAGCTCAAAAAAGAGGGTATCAACTATTCTGGCTGCCTTTACGGCGGATTTATGCTGACCAAAGACGGCCCTAAGGTTCTTGAATTTAACGCTCGCTTTGGCGATCCAGAAACTCAGGTTGTACTGCCTCGCCTCCAGGGCGATTTGGTTTCAATTTTGATGGCTTGCGATAATGGCACCCTCCGTCATCAGCAGGTTTCCTGGTCCGATACAGTTGCTGTTTCTGTTGTTCTGGCAAGCGCCGGATATCCTGGTTCTTACGAGAAGGGCAAGGAGATTACCGGCATCGAGGCTGCTCAGCAGCTCGAAGGCGTTTCTGTTTATCACGCCGGAACTGCTCAGACCGAGGACGGAAAGATTGTCACAGCAGGCGGCCGCGTGCTCAACGTCACTGCGCTTGCACCAACCTTTGAGGAAGCTCGCGCTCGTGCATATGAGGCTTGTGACCTTATTAACTTTGAAGGCAAGCAGCTCAGGCACGATATTGGACTTAAGGCTCTTCAAGGTCGTCCAGAAAAATAGTTAGGTTAGCGCTTATGGCAAATCAAAATGACGAGAAAACCAACGTACAGGATGGTGCTTGGACCAGCGATCAAAGCAGTTCTCAGTTTAGTGATGTGTTTGATGATATGCAGTCTGCTGAGCCAGAGATTCTTGATGCTGACATGCAGGTAACTCCAGAGGTGTTTGATTCTGCTCGCAATGATTTGCACTCGGCAGTTGATTCGCTTACCTACGACGGTGAGCGTGTTGCTGTGGGCGATGCTGCCTACCATCATTCTGGGGAGCCACAAAAGCGCAGCTTTGTTGCAGGTACAGAGGATGCGCGTGATGCCTCTCTAGAAGAGAAGCCACTTTCTGAAGATACCGTTTGGGTTGGTCGCATTTTTGACGTGAATCGTCTGCGTGTCTCTCTTCCTGATGGACGCACTGCTCTTCGTGATGTTGTGCGTCATCCCGGTGCTGTAGCTATTGTTGCATTGACTGATGAGGGTAGAATTTGCCTGGTTCGTCAGTACCGAACTGCGCTTGGTCGCGTAACAGTTGAGCTACCTGCAGGAAAACTTGATCCAGGCGAGGATCCTCTTGATTGCGCTCACCGTGAGTTGCTGGAAGAAACCGGAATGAAGGCGGGAAAGATGGCTTTTCTCACCACTACCGCCACTTCCGACGGATTTACCGACGAGCTTATTCACCTTTATATGGCAACTGAGTTGACCTTTGAGGGATCAGACCCAGATGCCGACGAATTTATTAACGTGGATCTTGTTCCACTATCTGAGCTGGTAGACGCTGTTCTCGATGGCAAAATCGAGGACGCAAAGACTATCATTGGAGCTCTTATCTGCGATTCAATTTCACACCGATTGCCTATGGAGTAATTACGCATGCTTGATCGTTCTTCTCGCCCTGTACCTGGCAGTTCTTTGAACCAGACCTCTCGTAGAAATGCTTTTGGTAACAACACCTCTGGCAAAAACGTTTCTGGCAAACACCGCAAATCGCTGTTTGCCAGTTTTCTTTCTTATTACGCCCCGCAAAAGCATCTGTTTATTCTGGACACTATCTGCGCCATCATTTTGGCTTGTATCGAGCTCGCGTTCCCCCAGATTTTGCGCTCGCTCACCAAGGGGCTATTTGTGCAGGGCAAAGATGCCATTCTCGGCAGCTTGATATTCATTGCTATTGGCCTTGTGGTTATGTACTTTGTCCACTTTCTGTGTCGCTACTTTGTCATTAGCTGGGGACACATCATGGGCGCGCGTATGGAAAGCAAGATGCGAGAAGATCTGTTTGACGCCTACGAGCGCATGAGTTTCTCGTATTACGACCGTCACAAGACGGGCGATCTGATGAGTCGCCTGGTATCCGACTTGTTTGACATTTCTGAGACGGCGCATCATGGCCCTGAGTACCTGATTATTGGTTTGCTTGAGATCGCCGGCTCTTTTGTCATTCTGGCTTTTATTAACGTGCCCCTTACGCTGGTGCTTGCTGGAATCGCTGCAATGTTGGTAGTGTTCAATTTCTTTGCCAACATGCACATGCGCGGCATTTTTAAAGAGAACCGCATGCGCATTTCCGACGTAAATACCCAGCTAGAAGACTCACTTTCTGGTATTCGCGTGGTTAAGGGCTTTGCGGCGGAAGATCACGAGCGTAAGAAATTCAGAGCAAGCAACTCAGCATACTTAGACTCCAAGGCTAATATGTATCAGGCTATGGGCAGGTACCAAGCGGCAATTTCAGGCATGATGGGTGTTTTGAACACTGTTGTGTTGGTTTTGGGCGGCTGGATGATTGCTCAGGGTCAGATGCAAGCCATTGACCTGGCTACGTACGCGCTCTACATCTCGCTGTTTACCACGCCAATCATGAACATTCTGAACTTTACCGAGACATTCCAGAAGGGCCTTGCTGGTTTTAAGCGATTCACAGAGATTCTAGAAACTCAGCCAGACATTCAAGACGCACCTGGTGCTCATGATATTCATATTACCGCCGGCGATATCATCTACCAGGATGTTCATTTTGCTTACAACAATGCTGAAGAAGTTATCGACGGCTTGAACCTTCATATTGAGAGTGGAAAAACCGTCGCGCTGGTTGGACCTTCTGGTGGAGGTAAGTCCACTACCTGCGCTTTATTGCCGCGATTCTACGATGTGACAAGTGGAAGCATCACCATTGATGGGCAGGATATTCGTTCCGTTACGCAGCACAGTTTGCGTTCGGCAATTGGCATGGTCCAGCAAGACGTGTACCTCTTTGATGGTACTATCGCGGAGAACATTGCATACGGCTGCCCTGAAGCTTCTGAAGAAGACATTGCGCTGGCAGCAAAGCGTGCAAACATCGCCGAGTTCATTGAATCGCTGCCAGATGGATATGACACGCAGGTAGGACAGCGTGGAACTAGACTTTCTGGCGGACAGAAGCAGCGCATTTCCATTGCGCGTGTATTCCTGAAGAACCCGCCGCTACTCATTTTGGATGAGGCTACTTCCGCTCTGGATAACGAGTCCGAGCGCGCGGTTCAGGAGTCCCTTTCCGAGCTGGCTAAGAACAGAACTACGCTGGTCATTGCCCATCGACTCTCGACCATTATGGGTGCTGATGAAATTATTACCATCAACCACGGTCGTGCAGTTGAGCGGGGAACTCATGATGAGCTGCTCGAAAAGGGCGGAATCTACGCTCATTACTATCAAATGCAGTTTGGTGGTGCACCAAACATCGCAAGGCGGTAAAATAGAGCCTTAAGTGCTTTGCGAACTGCGGTTTGCGGCAGCAATCGTTCTTCTCGTGATGCGCTTAACTGCAGGTTTGCGGTTTGTAACTTGCGGTCTGCGACTTGCAGCTTGTAAACCTACGGGTGGAACTAAAGAGCAAAAGTCAACGCATCGCACGCTTTTAAGTGTGTTTATGCAGGTTGAATGAGAGAGCTACATGGCTAAAGATGATGCAGAACGTTCACGTTTCGCGCGCCGCCAGAAGGGCGCGCTTGATGCTGACGCAGCTGAAGAGTTGTTTACCAAGGTAGACGAGACGGGTCATCCTAACGAGGAGCGCGCAGCTCTAGAGCGTGCTCGCAGACAGGGTGGAGCTGCGGCGGTGGACGTTGATCCACTTTCGGGATCTGATCCTTCGGGCTCAAATATCGAGAAGGTCATTACAAAGACGGCAGTCCTATTTGTTTTGGTTTTCCTAGTAATCGTAGTTCTGATGCAGGTCTCTTGTGGTGTTATTCGTCGAGCTAACACAGCAAATCTAACTGAATCAGTTACGGTGCGATCTGTTGCATCTGCATTGCGTGGCGGTGTCGAGTGGGGTAATGGATTTACGCAGTTCCCCGAGGATTTCTCGGTTCAGGAAGCTGACGAGAACACAGGTCGCGTTGAGGTAACAGTTACCGATACAACCTCAAAAGACGTGCTTGAATGCTATGCTGGATCCAGTGTCCAGGCACAGGCATTTGCTATTAACGCGCTGCTCAACCCACGAATCAATACCGTTGTCTATCACGTCAGTGTTCACAGAAATGACCAAGGTGAGCTTCAGAAATCTCAACTCTTCGGATTCCTTAAACCTGGCGGAGATGCAACACCTATCTTTACCTTTACGTTCTCAAAGACACAGTCTTCTGATGGAGTAAATATCACCATGGTCATTACTGGTGCAAACGATACCATTCAAAAAGAGCTACGAGACCAGATTGCCACGTCATTTACGCCGGTCCGCGTGCTTGGCGGTATTGTAGGCGGAGACTCTTCAACAAAGAAGAACACCACTACGAGCACCACTGGAACTACTAACAGCACAGGTACAAGCGACAGTTCTTCAGGCACTAAGTAGTCTACGTACCTGCAAGCAAAAGAGCAAAAGAGCCGCTGAAGTCAGCGGCTCTTTTGCTTGTGCTGCTGGTAACGGCTTATTAGGAGGTTGGCGCGCCTCAAAATGGTGGCGCGACGAATGATTTTGCACGTTAATTTGACTGAAAGTTATGGAATCGATGTTTCCAAGACGATTTTGGCCCCAAAAAGGTAAAAAAGCCGTTTAGTTGGAGGTTTTAATCTTTATGCATGACGATTTTGAGCGATTTTGAGTCAGGAATGTGTTGCTTGATTAACGCCAACTGGGCTTTTAGTAATATCAAATCTTTAAGTAAATTCTTCGATCTCCAACTAAACGGCTTTTTTACCTTTTTCGCCTTATTTTGAAGCTCAATTTTTGTTTGATAAAAAATGAAACGAATAAAGGGCTAGGAAAATGCATTTTCATGCATAACGACAATTGCTTGCGTAAAAATAGGTGCCCACTCTACGCGAGTGAGCACCTACGACAAAGAAAAAATACTTCTCTACAACGCAAAGGTCTGTACGAGCACTTTACTTTTGCGGAAGCGTCTTACTCCTGCAGAAGCTGGGCAATTAGGCCAAGCTTTGTCTCAAACGAAACGCCACGAAGCTCAAAGTTTGGCTGCTCACGAGTAATTTCCATGGACTCGCAGACAAACTCACCAGCAAACTCAACTGCGTCAGCGATTTCTTGACCGCACATAACTGCAGCTAAAAGCGCAGAAGCAAACAGATCGCCAGTTCCGTGCAGCATGTAGGGGAGAAGCTCGGAAACAATCTCACCGCGCTCGGACTCGGTAGCAACAAAGTTGCGAATAAGGCCATCACCGCGAACAATGCCCTTAAGAACAACGCACTTGGCGCCCATCGCAAGCAGTGCATCAAGCAGCTCATCTACCTGCTCATCAGTCAAATCCTGACCAGCGTATGGAATACCCGTCAGAATTGAAGCCTCAGTAAGATTTGGTGTCAAAATATCTGCGCCGTTTACCAGGGACTTCATTGCGTCACAAAGCTCTTGCGTATAGGTTGGATACATCTTGCCGCCATCGCCCATAACTGGGTCAACAACGCGGAGTGCCTTTGGATGCTCCTGGTACAAGCGCTGAATGCTTGCAACCTGCTCTGCTGCACCAAGGAAGCCAGAATAAATGACGTCCAGGTCAATACCCTCTTCCTGCCATGCATTCAGGTAATCCTCGAGCATGTTGGTGGTGTCGTGCATGTAGAACGTAGGGAACTTGGTGTGTGCCGAGAAAAGCGACGTAGGTACTGGACAAACGTCACATCCCGCTGCTGACAGAACCGGAATAGCTACGCCAAGCGAGCATTTTCCGTATCCGCAGAGGTCATGCACTGCGGCAATGCGAGGGATGTACGAGCTTTCTCGCTGGTACAGAACAGAGTTGGTTTCATTCATTACAGTTTCCTTTCACGTGGACTGATGGACCAACGTTCTAGAAAATCATACTCTATACTGTGAGATGGATATTTGACGTATCCGCCTATTTTATGAGACGTAACAAAGGAGCAGAGATGGCAGATCAGCCTGTTGTCGGCATTATCATGGGATCAAAGAGCGACCTTGCAACTATGGAGGGATGTACCGCTGAACTTGAGCGCCTTGGCGTTCCATATGAGCTGGTCATTGCATCCGCACACCGCACTCCAGACAAGGTCCATCAGTGGGCCGAGACCGCTGCTGACCGCGGCCTCAAGGTAATCATCGCGGCCGCAGGAAAGGCTGCTCACCTGGGTGGAGTTGTTGCTGCATTCACCCCACTGCCTGTCGTCGGCGTTCCAATGAAGACCTCTGACCTCGGCGGCATGGACTCCCTGCTTTCCATGGTCCAGATGCCATCCGGCGTGCCCGTTGCCTGCGTTGCCATCAACGGCGCCAAAAACGCAGCTATTTACGCCACTCAAATTTTGGGCGCATCTCTTCCAGAGTATCGCGAGAAGATCGTCCAGCTTAAAGCCGAGATGGCTGACGCATAAGCTAACGCGTACCGCACGCACGCAGCTTGCGAATAAAGCTCGTACCCGCACGCACCTGCACACGAGACCCGCGCTTCAGGAGATCTGAGGCGCGGGTTTTGCGTATTTCGCATACCTACAAAATGTGATTATGCGATGACTTCATAAGATGCACAGAGATTTTTGTTTCGTGCATAGCTAAACTTTTAAGGGGTATCACAAGAGTATGACAAAGGAATGACAAAGAGTACCTTCAGAAGGGAAGTGCATGGAATCAAAAAACGGCAAGCATTTTGCTTCATTCGCCGCTGACGATCAGACGGCTGGAAATACTCACACCTCAAAAACATCCGTCGAGATAGTTTCTATGAAAAATTCCGCGTCTTCAAAAAAAGAGGGAAACAAAAAAACCTCTCCTAAAAAGTCTGGCGAGAAACCCGCTAAGAAGAAAGGTTTTGCCTATATTCTTTCCACACTCTTGCTGGTAGTTGGCATTGGCCTCTTGGTTGTTGCTGGTGTTATGTTTGGCAAAACCCAGCTTGAATACCACGAGCAAGACGTCATCAACGAAGAGCTCGCTACATACGCAACAGTTTCCGAGAAAAAAGACGAGGCTCCAGTTATTGATTGGGCTGGTCTTCAGGCAGTAAACAACCAGGTTGTCGGCTGGATTCAGATTCCAGATACGCAAGTCAACTATCCTGTGTATCAGACTACAGATAACGATCACTACCTGCATACAAACGCAAAGGGAGAGTGGTCAATCGGTGGTCAGATTTTTATGGACTACCAGAACAATCCAAACGGCCTTACTGACCAGCAAACCATTCTCTATGGACACCATATGAGAAACGGCTCTATGTTCCAGTACATTGGAGCCATGAACGACCAGTCAACCTTCGATAAGGTTGAGACAATCTGGTACGTCACACCTACTCAAACATATGAGCTTGAGCCGGTATTTACCTATCACACCGACGAAGACGACGAGGAAGTCAGGCAGTTTAACTTTGCTTCTGTTGATGAGTTCAGGTCTTACTTGAAAGATAGGCTTTCTAGGGCAGTAAGCTCGCGTTCTGATGCAGCAGATGTTATTTCTCGCGCTGATCATGTTCTTACGCTCTTTACCTGCAATTACACTGACCAGTACGGCAGAACCATGCTCATCTGTGTTCCAAAAACCGAGGCTCAGCCAAAGGCCCAGTAGCTGGCACGCTGACGGTTCAGAAAGAGTATTGTACGCAGCCAGAAGCTGTCAGTCAGGGCAGTAAAATGCTACTTTCTTAAAAAATTGTTACACGCTCCGAACATATTTGTTCGGAGCGCTTTTTCTTGCAAATTTCCAGGTACACTGTATGTATTGTTGCCAAACGTGAGAGACGTTTGATCAAGGGTGACTCAAGCCGAGGAGCCCGGAGGGGATCCAATGGAACTTCACGAGGAATGTGGCGTCTTTGGAGTATGGGCGCCTGACCGTGACGTTGCTCGACTCACTTATTTTGCGCTGCACGCGCTGCAGCATCGCGGGCAAGATTCCGCAGGTATAGCCGTCGGCGACGGCCTGACCGTGCTTATTAGAAAAGACACGGGCCTCGTAACTGAAGTTTTTAACAACGACGATCTCAACGCAATGCCAGGTAAAGTGGCTATCGGTCACTGCCGCTACGGTACCGCAGGCGCCAAGGGCTGGGAGTCGGCCCAGCCACACATGTCGTCCATCGATGAGACCCTCATTGCCCTGGCGCATAACGGCACCCTCGTTAACTTTGACTCCTTGCGAGAAGAACTGTCTTCTCGCCAGATTTCCTTTAGATCGCACACGGATTCCGAGGTAGCAGCCCAGCTCATCGGCTACTTTACTCGTCGTACACACCGTCTGCGCACCGGTATTGCTGCAACCATGAACCTCATCGAGGGTGGTTACGCCATGGTGCTCATCCGCGAGAACGCCCTCTATGCGTTTAGGGATCCTAACGGTATTCGTCCGCTGGTACTCGGCCATATTGGCGAGGAAGGCGAGAATAACTGGGTAGTTGCATCTGAGACGTGCGCGCTGGATATTGTGGGCGCTACGTATGTGCGCGAGGTGGCCCCTGGCGAGATTATCCGCATCTCGGATAATGGCCTGTCTTCTGAGATGGGACTTGCTCCTCGTCAGCAGGCAGACTGCATCTTTGAGCAGGTGTATTTCTCGCGCCCTGACTCTATTATTAGTGGCCGCTCGGTATATTCCGTCCGTCACCAGATGGGTCGTCAGCTGGCAAAAGAGACGCCAGCAGACGTTGACCTGGTAATTGGTGTGCCAGATTCCGGTGTTCCTGCAGCTGAGGGCTTTGCGCAAGAGCTGGACGTACCTTTTGGTACCGGCCTCATCAAGAACCGCTACGTTGCAAGAACGTTCATTCAGCCTACACAACAGCTTCGTGAGCTGGGCGTTCGACTTAAGCTCAACGCACTTTCTGACGTTGTCGCAGATAAACGCATTGTAATGGTGGACGATTCTGTTGTTCGCGGAACCACTTCAAAACAGATTGTTCAGCTACTCAGAGACGCGGGAGCCACAGAAGTGCACGTCAGAAGCGCTTCTCCTAAGGTAGCGTGGCCCTGCTTCTACGGCATTGATACCGCTGACCAGCACCAGCTTGTGGCAGCAAAAATGAGTACAGAAGAAATTTGCGAGTATATCGGCGCAGATTCTTTGGGCTTCTTAAGCCTTGAGGGCCTGCTTGCATGCGTACCCTCAAGGGGTTATTGCGAGTCTTGCTTTAGCGGTAAGTATCCCGTGGAAATTCCAGAGGACTTCCATCAGAGATTCTTGCCAGAGAACAAACCAGACAACTTGCATCCATCGTATGCACTAAAGTTTGACCAGGTAGAACAGCAGTTAATTGATGAGGGCCTTATGCCCTCAGAGCAGTAAGGGGAGAAACAATGACCACTTCCGCTGATCCAACCAAGCAGATTACCTACGCCGACGCAGGCGTTGACGTTGATGAGGGCGCTCGTGCGGTCGACGCCATCAAGGCTGCTGTTGCTACAACTACTCGTCCCGAGGTCATTGGCGGCTTGGGTGGCTTTGGCTCCTGCTTCTCGGCAGCAGCACTCAAAGACATGGAAGAGCCTGTACTGGTCAGTGGCACCGACGGCGTTGGCACTAAGCTTGCTATTGCTCAGCTTCTCAATCGCCACAATACGGTAGGTGAGGACCTGGTTGCCATGTGCGTCGACGACATTGTTCCCATGGGCGCCGAGCCGCTGTTTTTCTTGGATTACGTTGCTGTGGGCAAGCTTAAAGCCGAGGCAGTCGCCGAGGTTGTTGGTGGCATTGCAGAAGGCTGTCGCAAGAGTGGCTGCGCGCTGGTAGGCGGCGAGATGGCCGAGCATCCAGGTGTTATGAATCCTGACGATTACGATCTTGCTGGCTTTGTCGTAGGCGTTGTTGACAAACCAAAGATTTTAGGTCCCGAGAAGGTCAGTGAAGGTGACGTCATTCTGGGACTTCCTTCTTCTGGCATTCACTCCAACGGATATTCGCTGGTACGCAAGGTAGCCATTGAGGGCAAAACGGTTGAGGAGCTTAACCAGCCACTAGAGGAGCTCGGTGGAGAGTCACTCGCAGACGCTGTTTTGCGTCCAACTACTATTTACGCAGGTGGATTGCTTGCCGCTCTTCGCGCAGGAGCTCCTATCAAGGCTATGGCACACATCACCGGTGGTGGAATCACCGAGAACCTTAACCGTGCACTGCCAGCTCACCTTGACGCAGAGGTTGATCGTGGTGGAGAGGCTGGTCCTGCATGGGATATTCCACCAGTTATTTCATACGTTTCTAGCGCAGCAAACCTGTCTCTTGATGAGCAGTATCGCACCTTTAACATGGGCGTTGGTATGGCTCTTATCGTAGACATGGACGACGTTGACGATGTAGCAGAAGCCCTCTCTGACCAGGGATTTGAGCCATTTGTCATGGGCCAGATTATCCCAGGCACCGGAAAGGTGGTCTATAACGATGCCAATTAAGCTTGGCGTTCTTCTTTCCGGTTCAGGTACCAACCTGCAGGCTATTATTGACGCCATTGATGCTGGCAAGCTTGACGCAACCATTGAACTGGTCGTTTCTTCTCGCCCCGATGCATATGGTCTGAAGAGAGCAGAGGCAGCCGGCCTGCAAACCCTGACGCTCTCAAAAGAGACGTACGAAGATCCATTTGTTGCAGATATGGTTATTGCCACCGAGCTCAAGCGCTATAACGTTGATTACGTTGTTATGGCTGGTTACATGCGTAAAGTTGGCGTTCCTATTCTGAACACCTTCCCTAATCGCGTTCTCAACCTGCACCCAGCGCTGCTGCCAAGCTTCCGTGGTGCGCACGCTATTCAAGATGCGTATGAGTACGGCGTCAAGGTGACGGGCGTCACCGTTCACCTGGCAAACGCTGATTATGATCGCGGTCCTATTATTGCCCAGCGACCTGTTGTGGTTGAAGAGGGTTGGACTGTTGACCAGCTTGAAGAGGCAATTCACCAGGTAGAGCACAAGCTTTATCCAGAGGTTTTGCAGCTCTTTGCCCAAGACAGAGTCCACGTTGAGGGTCAAAAGGTTCGTATAGAGTTAGGTGAGTAAATGTCGAGAAGTGCCCGGATTAAGCTGAGCGACGTTGCTACATCGCGAGTCAATAACCTGAACTTTATAAGGTTTGTTGCCGCACTGATGGTCATTGTTTCTCACTGCTATGCAGTTGTTTTGGGTGGCGATGCCGGTAGTTATCTCTTGAAGTTTACTGGTGACCGCTTGAGTCCAGGCGGTGTTTCTGTTGGCGTTTTCTTCCTCTTTGGTGGATTTTTGATTGCACGCAGCTGTGAGCACCATCCTGAGGCAAAAAAGTTTTTCTCGGCACGTATTTTGAGGCTTTTTCCGGAGCTTTTGTTTGTTGTGATTCTGACCGCATTTGTGTTTGGCCCACTATTCTCAACGCTTTCACCTGTGGAGTATTTTACTAATCCACAGACGTACAAGTACCTGCTCAATGGTGTCTTGATTATGGTTCATCAGTTGCCGGGAGTGTTTACCAACAATCCTTCGGGCGATGTGGTCAATGCTGCACTATGGACGCTTCCTGTTGAGTTTATCTGCTATATCCTGTGTTTTATCAGCTACAAACTCACCAAGTTTGATAAAAAGAAGTTTTTGCTGCTCTCGGTGCCTGTTTTTGTGTTGGCAGCAGTGTATTACGTGAAATTTTCTCCGCTTCAGCTAAGCGTTGTACGTGCGGTTCTTCTGTTTTTCCTGGGTGTTTTGATCTGGGTACTTAGAGACCGTATTACTATCTCACCTGTTTTAGGCCTTGCGTCGATTGTTCTGTGGTTTGTTATGGTCTTTAGTGGCATCGACAATCTGGCAATGCTGACGGTTTTTCCTATTGCTTGCTTCTGTCTTGCGTATGGAATGGGTAACCACTTTAGTACGTTTGGTACTAAATTTGAGCTGTCCTATGGCATTTACCTTTGGGCTTTTCCTATTCAGCAAGTATTAGTTCAGTTCTTCCCAGCATGGCATCCTTACATAAATGCGCTGGTTGCAGCTTTACTGGCTACCTGTGGAGCATTTGTTAATCACTTTGTTATTGCTGTGCCACTGGGAAAGTATCTTAAAGAGCATCGCCAGAAGGCTCATGAAGAACGGAAGTCTTCCGAAGAGCAGAATAATGCCGCCAAGAATAAGGAACTTCCTAAAGGCGAGAAGTCCATTAAGCAGTAATGGAACGGCTGCGTTACTATTTTGTTGCAAGTAAAAGCTCAAATATTCTTTGCGTATAAACAAATGAGGAAACAAGCCAAATAAGCGGAACAACCAAGTCTCTAATAGTAATAAAACAATCTGATTTAGAGTGTTTTGCTATTTGCGTAAAGATTGCGCACGCAACAGCAATAGCAATAATTCCAACTATATAAGGAACAAGAAATTGCTGCTTAACTACAGTTTTAGTGGTAAGAAGCATTATGTTTACAAAGAAGACCATAGCTATAAAAAAGTAATAAAGTGCGAGCACTCCACCGCGGAAGAGGTCAAAATTTGTGCGCTTAAAGATTTTGCTCAAGCTTTGCTTTGCAAGAAGGACATATGCCGCTATGAGATACAGGACGGTCAGGGGAATATAGATAACTTTAAAGAAACCTATAAGTGCCACGTGAACCGTCCTTATCGTTGAGTCTTAGTAAGCTGATAGGCCTGACCGGCTGCCAGATTATAGTAGCGCAGTTAATGCAGTAACAAGTCCAAAGAGAATACCAGGGGCGTTAGCAATCATAATGGGAACATCGCGTTCTTTCTTGAAAGCACCGTAAACAAACCAAACAATGCAGTTGATCATGGCAACTAGTGGTTGGATGAAGCTACCTTTATTGCCAGCAAGATTGTTGGTAATCTGCGGAATATAAGAAACATACATCATGACTGATAGAATGCTGCCAAATTGACCTAGCTTGTTGAAGAAATTCTCGTCAAAAGAAAGTGCGTGCTTTTCTGTCATGTAAAGTAACCTCCAATGCCTAACAAACAGATTGCTGATACTTACCCAAGTACCAAACAAGATATTCGTCAGTTTGTTGCAGAATAACTTGCATCAATCCATTGACACAGCTCATCAAAGTCAACAGAGCCATCTAAAACCGCATAGGTTGGAGCTGTCGAGAAGGGATAGTCGGGGTTTATACCGTACTGATTCGCAACGTATTCAAACAGCTTTTCTCGCATAATCTGCTCTCCCTAGTCCACACCTTATTATGATCGACAGCTCCTCTATGGAGAAGTTGAAATTGTCATTATCTCCAGCATACACGCCCTAAACAGCTATACTAAATGTGTTTCTATATGTAATAAAAAGTCCAAGTGAAGGGCGTTATATGAGCCGAGTTTCTCGTAGAGAAGATGAGTTCTACAGCATGTTCTCTGAGTTTTCAGCGTTGATTGTTTCAACAGCAAAACTGTTTGTCTCCTATATGGAGTCATTCCCAAGTTCAGAAGATTATGAAGTCCAAATCAAGAACTACGAGACACTCTGCGATGACCAGGTAGGAAAGATTATTTCCACCCTCAACACATCCTTTATTACGCCATTTGATCGCGAGGACATTTCACGTCTTGCCCTGCTTATGGATGAGATTGCAGACGGTATTGAGAGCGTCTCTGCACACCTCAGCATGTATGACATCAAAGAAATGCGTCCAGAGGCAGTTCAGGTGGCACATCTGATTCTGTTTGCATCAGAGGAGCTGCAAAAGGCCTTTGATCGTCTCCCTGATTATCACAAGGATGACTCGGTCATTCGCCATACACGCTCTGCAAATGAGTATGAGGACCAGGGTGATGTTGTTTATCGTAACGCCCTGAGCTCTATTTTCAGAAACGTTGATGATCCGATTGAGGTTCTCAAGTGGAAGAGTCTTCTGGATAGGCTCGAGTCTACCCTTGACGCTTGCAAGCACGTTGCAAACGCTGTTCAGAATGTTATCGTGAAAAATGGCTAGCATCTTGCTTATTGCGGTACTTGTTTCCGCTCTGATATTTGAGTTCATCAACGGTTTCCACGACACCGCAAACGCTATTGCAACCACGGTGTATACCAAGGCTTTGCCTCTACGCACAGCAATTATCATGTCGGCTATCATGAACTTTATCGGCGCGCTTATGAGCGAGAAGGTCGCTATGACCATTGCGTCTGGTCTGGTTGACATTCAGCTCCAGCTCTACGTAATTTTTGCTGCACTGATGGGTGCTATCATTTGGGACCTCTTTACCTGGTGGTTCTCAATCCCAAGCTCTTCATCACACGCACTTATCGGCAGCCTTATTGGCGCAACCATCGTATTTACCGGCAGCACAGGCCATATTTTGTGGGCGGGCGTTATCGAGAAGGTTGTTATCCCTCTGTTTACCTCGCCACTTATTGGTATGGCGCTGGGCTACTTCATTATGAAGCTGGTATTTGAGATCTTTGCTGATTGGCCACCTAAAAAGGCAAACGGTCTCTTCCACCGCCTTCAGGTACTTTCAGCTGCGTTTATGGCATACAGCCACGGCAATAACGACGCTCAGAAGACCATGGGAATCATCACGTTGGCCCTGATTACCGCTGGTCTACACGACCCTTCCATGGGCATCCCTCTGTGGGTCAAGCTTCTCTGCGCAACCACCATGGCACTGGGCACCTCCATTGGCGGCGGCCGCATCATGCGCACCGTTGGCGATGGTGTTACTAAGCTCACGCCAGTTATTGGCTTTGTCGCCGAAACAAGTTCTACCGTTGCAATTGAGATCATGACTGCACTTGGAGCACCAGTTTCAACTACACAGGTCATCACCACATCCATCATGGGCGCAGGATCTGCTCGTCGTCGCAGCTCCGTGCGTTGGGGTGTTGCGCGCAAGATTATTGCCGCTTGGTTTGTGACGCTGCCAGCCACTATGGCACTTGGCGGACTTATTGCATTCCTGACCAGTTTTGTTCTGGCATAACCCATGCTCAATGTTGTACTGGTAGAGCCCGAAATTCCCGCAAATACGGGAAACATTGGTCGTACCTGCGTAGTTAGTGGAACCCACTTGCACTTAGTGGGTCCATTGGGCTTCTCGCTTGATGACAAAAGCCTCAAACGAGCAGGCATGGCCTACTGGCAAAGCCTTAACGTTTCTGTCTACGATAACTGGGATCAATTTCTGGAGAAGAACGGTCTGGCCCAAGCATCTGGTGCACCTGTCGCGGACACTGCATACGACGCTGTCACCGCTGCAGACATCGCTTCCAACGGCGCTTTTACGGCTAGTAGATCCCCGCTGCACTTCCTTACTAAGAAAGCTAAAAAGACCTATACGCAGGCAACGTATTGCGATGGGGATTACCTTATCTTTGGTAAGGAAAGCCTGGGATTATCCGAGGAGCTTCTGGCACAGCATGCTGACGAGTGCGAGAGAATCCCAATGCTGCAAGATTCTGCCAGCCTGGTCAATCGCGAGGACTGGAGCCAAAAGCACGATGCGCTTGATGGCGATGACCAGTATGCTCACCCAGCGCTTTTGCAGCAGGATATTTGCGGAAACTTTATTGACCCCAACGAGTTCTCGGTCAGTGCACTTAACGTTTCAAACGCAGCTGTCATTGTGCTGTATGAAGCACTGAGGCAGATTGGTTTTCCGGGAATGGACGCGGGGGAGTAGTTTAAACCTATTCATTAATCGAACTGTAGGAATATCGTTTCGCTCAGACATCCTTTTGCGAGTATTAATTGAGTGTTGATGTATGTATGGTTTCAAGTAATTTTTGGATTAACCTAAACACGAGTCTGAGATGAGCAGTTGGTATTGACTGAAATAGATGTAATTTAAAGATTTAACTAATCGACACCATAAAACTCTCCACAATTATTTATGATCATGGAGAGTAGAAAGTAGATTAAACTCACAGCTATTTAATCTAATTATTGTGAGTTTAAAAATTCTTCAATAGCACTTACTACTGTGAGATTTTTAACTTCTTCTCCTATACTAGAGAGGTAGTCTACTTGTGGTTGAGTTGATTTAAAATAGTTGTTATACGTAAATTCTAAGTTAGCAGACTCTTTTATTTTACGTGCTTCTGAAATAAAGTTTTCGAGACTATCCCTTACCTTAGTTAAATCTGCATCAGTTGAATCTGAATTAGTTGAATCTGCATTAGTTGAATTCTCTAAGAAGTTTGGATTATTTTCATGTAGCAAATATAAAATGAAAAATTGGGCATGTTTGTAATATGCGGCATCTTTGAAGAACTCGTAAACTGTTTTATTTTTATACTTTAGGACTTCGTATGAATACTTAAATGAACTAATTAGCTTACTGCTATTTTCTGGCAATATCAGTGATTTATATGTTTTATTGTCGCTCTCGTACGCTTTAGTGAATATCTCTATATTTTTATTGACCGTTTTTGCATCTGAGGGTCTCTTCAGAAAAATAGCCACCCACACCTGTAGGAGATCCTTAAAATCAACCTCAGGGAGCTGTTGAATGAAGAGCTCATTTAATAGTTTGCCATCTTTAATTTTAAGATAAATGTTATCTTGCCCAAATTGTTTGGATAAATCTTTAAAAAACGGGCGATTGCTTAATAAGTCAAGATTACTTATTTTATTGGATTGATTAGTTGCTTTTGCAATTTCAATAAGTTTTTCATCCTGATATTGTTTATTCGGGTTTTTTATAAACTTAACTAGAACAGAGATTTTGTCGGATTTTTTCCCATCAGGATAAAAATTATAAATAGTTGAAACGGTTTGCTGACCGTTGACAATTACAGGATTAGTAATAGCAATTTCTTCTTTGTTTGGATCAATAGAATACTTATCACAAGTAATGACAACTCCATTATTTTTGGTTAAAAAAGCAGAAGGCTCTTTCTTTAAAGTATCTCTAATCGCTAGGTTAACGTCTGTTTCATCTAAAAAACCACGGACATTACCTGCAAAGAGCCTTGATAGTTCAAAATTAACTTCAAACTCACTTTTAATCAGTTTAATAATTTCCTGCCCAGATAAAACAGCGATTGCTACATTACTGGCTTTCACATTTTGGATTAAGGAGTTAGATTTAAGCTTAATGGTATTTTTCTTAGCCTGTTCGTTTAGTATGTCAAGTCGAATTTTATCAGTGCATTTATTGATTTTCGCATAGTCTATAAATTTAAGTTTAACATCAGAGCCAAAAGACTCGTTTTTGAAACGATCTCGAAAAGCTTTTTGATTGTCGGGACTTGCTCCTGAACATAGATACAGTACAAATTTTGATATAGCGTTAGGATATTGTTCTTTTTTTTCGTTAATGGCATCGATAATAGATTTAAGGGCTTTGTAACCAGGCGGCAGTTGTTTCGGTTGTTTAATCAAATATTTTTTGACACTAGCAAAAAACAGTTCCACGTCGTTTTGGCTGACACTATCCGTGAATTTTGATTGCATCACTTTAATAGTAATCTGGTCTTTGTTAGCTCGGATGTAATACCCATCAATTTTTCCATCTTCGCCGTCAGTTTTATATTCATTTTCTATTTTTGTTGCTGTCCAGCAGTTATCTTTTGCATAAAAAGGTGAAACATTGAATGCGCAAACACAAGAAAGGAGCTCGAAGGCAATCTGACGTTTTTTCTCATCGTCTTTTTCTGACGTAGCTATTGAAAATTTATCTATAAAAACATCAAGAAGCTCATTGATATTTTTCATAGCGGGTTCGTTTAGTATGTCAAGTCGAATTTTATCAATGCATTTATTGATTTTCGCATAGTCTATAAATTTAAGTTTAACATCAGAGCCAAAAGACTCGTTTTTGAAACGATCTCGAAAAGCTTTTTCTTCGTCGGGACTTGCTCCTGAACATAGATACAGTACAAATTTTGATATAGCGTTAGGGTATTGTTCTTTTTTTTCGTTAATGGCATCGATAATAGATTTAAGGGCTTTGTAACCAGGGGGCAGCGGATTCGATTGTTGAATCAAATATTTTTTCACACTTGCAAAAAACAGTTCCACGGAGTTTTGGCTGACACTATCCGTTAATTTTGATTGCATCACTTTAATAGTAATCTGGTCTTTGTTGGCTTTTATATAATACCCATCAATTTTTCCATCTTCGCCGTCAGTTTTATATTCATTTCCTATTTTTGTTGCTGTCCAGCAGTTATCCTTTGCATAAAAAAGTGAAACATTGAATGCGCAAACACAAGAAAGGAGCTCGAAAGCAATCTGACGTTTTTTCTCATCGTCTTTTTCTGACGTAGCTATTGAGAATTTTTCTACAAAAACATCAAGAAACTTATTGATATTTTCAAGCTGAGGGTCTGTTTGTTTATTCTTATCCAATTAACTCAACCTCTTATTCAATTAAGCACTTTAAAAAAGACTGAGACTTGACTTTAGATAATATAACACATAAAAATTGACAGTATCTTAAAAATCAAACTTAAAGAGAACAGGTGCTATAGTTCAATACGAAAGCATTGGCAGTAGTTTCAGATAAAAGAGGTTAGCCTTAGTTATGACAGATTCAACAAAGCAAGAATATTGTTTCAAGAAGTCTTGCATCATGCCTAAGGATGTCTTAATGACTTCCAAGCTACAGTTTTTGTCCATGTGAACTAAGTATGTTATTTTCCATATTAATGCAATAATGTATTTTATCTAACGGCATTAACCATCTTGTATTTCTTGCTAGAAAAGAGATGGAAGACGGTTTATTAATATGAGAAATATTGAAGGACGAATCTACCAGTAAATCTTATCGACTCATAAAGTAGGAGATAAGGTAGAGGATGTAGATGTGAGCTGGATAGAAGAGATAAAAGAAGTGCTTGAAGCCTTTGCTACGCTTGCCGTTGTACAGCATGATTAGAATAATCAGAAAGATCATCATCCACTCATAGTCGGCGGTAAAGAGGTTATTGAAAGTTCTGCCAGTTGTAATAGCTGCAGCAATAGTAATAACAACGCGTCGAGCCCACTTGAATTTACGGATAACGTATATCACAATACAAAGCGCAACAGCAAGAATCCTATTGCCGCCGCCGTTATAGAACGAAGTCATAACTACAATTCACGCCAGTGCCAACGGCGTTTTTACGGCCAGTAGGTCTCCGCTACACTTTCTGACTAAGAAAGCTAAGAAGACCTATACACAGGCAACGTATTGCGATGGGGATTACCTCATCTTTGGTAAAGAAAGCCTGGGTTTATCCGAGGAACTCCTGGTACAGCATGCTGACGAGTGTGAGAGAATCCCAATGCTGCAAGATTCTGCCAGCCTGGTCAACCGTGAGGACTGGAGCCAGAAGCACGATGCGCTTGATGGCGATGATCAGTACGCTCATCCAGCACTTTTGCAGCAGGATATTTGCGGAAACTTCATTGATCCCAACGAGTTCTCGGTCAGCGCACTTAACGTTTCAAACGCAGCTGCCATTGTGCTGTACGAGGCGCTGAGGAAGATTGGTTTCCCAGGGATGGATGCTGGAGAGTAATTTTCTGGCTAGAGCTGTGCCTGCCTGCGGCTACTTCAAAAATACGTAAACAAAAACCCGAGTGCCAAAGCGCTCGGGTTTTGCTTGCTTTAATACTTTCTTTTACTTCTAGTTACGCTTCCTACGGCGCAAAACAAGGGATGTTCCTAGTGCAACTACAGAGGTCAAGGCTGCGCCGACAAAAGTTACGCTTGAAGCATCGCCAGTTTCGGGCAGAGCGCTCTTGCGCTTTGCTGGGGTCTGAGGTGCCGCAGGAGTTTCAGGGTTCTTTGTGTAGTAGAACGTGTACTCAAGCTGGTCAGCAGAAACATATCCAGTGCTATCGCCCTGAAGTGTGTAGCCATCAATCTCACGAGCGGAAACATTCTGCAGGTTGAGCGTCTGGCTGCCAATGACATCGTCGGAGTGAATCTGCTCGCCGGTCTGCGCGTCAACGTAATGGATGGTATAGCTGTAGCGAGCCTCCTTGCTATACGTGAAGGTCAAGACGTTATTCTCGGCATTCTCATCAAGAACCATAGAGCGAGAAGACACATCTACGTAGGCATAGTCTCCGCGGTCAGCTGCGTCGAGAGCCCACTTGCTCACAAGGGAGCCGATTGGAGCAGTCTCGGTTGTGGTTGAGAGAATCTGACCGTCATCTGTCTGATGAATGACCGTATAGGAGACGGAGGAGTCGTTCTTCTTCCACAGTGCGTGCAGAGTTATGTCGCCTGTAACTGCTGCGGAGAAGCTGTATACAGAGGGGTTACCGTTGGTGTAGAGAATCCAACCAGCAAAGGTATAGCCTTCTCGTACGGGATCCGCGGGCTTTGTAGCTGCGTCTCCGTAAGTAAGCTCCTGCGAGTTGACTGGTGAGCCACCCTCAGAGTCAAAGGTAACGGTTGCGGTCAGAGGTGCCCACTTGGCATACAGCACCGTATTAGTTGCGGGCATAGTGGTGTCGGTAATAGGAGTACCCACGGTCTCCGAGTTGTCGTACCAGCCCTTGAAAACATAACCAGGGCGTGGAGAAGTTAAAGAGGCGCCAGGAACATCGGTGCTTGCGTTAAACGGCTCTCCGAAGAGATGAGAGTGGGTAGCAACAGTTGTACCAGAGCTTACGTAGGTAACGGTATAGGTATTGCGCTTATAGCGGTGCTCAATCAAGTTGGAATTGTAATCAGTGATGAGGTAATCGTAGTTGTATGGCTGCCAACTGGTCCAACCGAGCGTATCGTAATTGGTTCCATCAAAATGGCCAATGCTCATGCGGTAGCCGTCATACGAAAAACCAGGATGTCTATTCTCGCTCTCAAGATAGCCGTCACCACCGTTTCTAGCAATCTCTGTAATCATGCCAGGTCGAGAAAGCGTGTGGTCTCCGTCCATATCGTAGGTACCATCAAGGTTTTGATAGTAGTAGAAGCGGTAACGTGGACCAAGAGCAGTGGAATTGGTATAGCGGCCGTAAATTTCAAGCACATTATCTGCAGTAATTTTGGATCCTGGGTCAGTTGTTTTTGCTTGGAAAGTGGTTGCAGTACCGCCAACACCAGGGATTATGCCGTACCAATAGTAGGTTCCAGAAGGGTCGTCTGCACGCATGGCGGCGAGCATGTCGTCGCTGTACTTGTTGCCGGTATTGGGGTTGATGGCGTAAGGATTAAACGACTCACCATAACGAAGCGTAAGCGTTGCAAGAATGGAGCCATTTCTCTTTGGACGCACATTGACGGTGATAGTTGCAAGGTTGTAGTAAACGTTAATAGTGGTGGAACCATCTGCTGCAATAGGAGTTGGATCGCTCTCGTGGCTGTATGTTTCAAAGCGGAAAACGCCTGTATTTGGCTGGACGGGAGCAGTTGCAGTCATTGTTCCAACAGTTCCGGAAGCTGCGGTGGTTGTAACGTAGTTGTAGTTAGAAGGGTTGTTTGGATCCTGAATAAAATAGGCGTAGTGATACGTTGCTGTTGCTGGAGTCCAAAGTGCCTTTGCAGTAACAGGCTCTTGAGGCATGGTGGTAGGCAAAGAATCTGCAATACCATCGTCATTAAGGTCCCAACCAGCAAAGGTATAACCAGTTCGTGTTGGATTAGGAACGGCAGGAACAGGATCTCCTGGATTTCCAATTACAGGAGAAAGCTCGCTACCAGAAGTTGAGAAGTAGATTGCGCTGCGAGGATTGCGGTCGTAATAGATGTACTTAACAGCCTTGCCATCTGCGGTAACCTTGAGCGAAAGGTCTGTAGTTGTGCGCACAAAACCTGGATAGGTAACATCGGAAGCAGTAACAATCGAATCGGGCACACCGTAATTTTCTTCGGAGGACGCCTCAACATAATTGCCGGTAGTCATCTCCTTCATGCGCTTAACGGTGTAGGTAACATAACCAGGCATGTAATAGACAGTCTGCTTGATGTAGTGATCTGAGCCAGAAGCAACGCCAGTAACGGTTGCCTGAGCAGGATCTACCAAGTCATAGCCAGTAATTGTTGGAGCTGTAACAGACCAAGATTCTCCTTCATTTACAACTTGTTTAGAAGGAGCGTGAATCTCTTCGTCGTTTAATACGTTAACGTACGAGACTACAACAGAGTATTTACCTGCGTCTTCAATAGATTCAGCAATTGCAGATGCAGGTAGGCTGCTCAAAACAAGAGCAAGAGCAAATAAGATGCTCAAAACTTTCTTAGCGCGCATTATTTCTCCTCAAACAGCAACAAGATAGGTAAATAATAATAAATGGCGAGAAGGACTTGCTGTTCAAGCTGCAAATTGACCGTATATACACAATCCACTTCTCCTTAAGATGCAGGAGAAGTGGACGAGAAGGTCAAACTTTCTGTGAAATTCAGCGTAGTATGAAATTTATAAATCTGAACCTGCGGGCTCAGCGGGTTTCTCGGTAGATTTCTTTACAAAGAGCTTGCCGGATTTCTTGAGCTGATAGGCAAGAATCAGGATGCTTGCCAGCATAACAAGCGTGCAAATGATGGAACCTTCTGCGCCAAAGCTACCGTCGGTAAGCCAATCCTGGCCACTGCCAGGAGAAAAATAGAAATCCGGTGGCATTTTTCATGTCACCAGATTTCTAATATAAAGTTGCTGTTTAGCTGTTATAAAGCAGTAAGGAACGTCAAACCGCCCAAAATTACACCAGCAGTATTTGGGATAATAAGAATCCAGTCCTTTTTGGGCTCTTTAGTCCAACCATAGATGACCCAAATGAGACAAGAAACTGCTGCAAATAGCGGCTGAAAAGGTTGAGCCTTTACGCCCTGTAGATTTGCAATAATTTGTGGAATATAAGCGATAAAAACAAATACTCCGATAAAAGCTCCGATAGAGCCTACAAATAGATTGATTTGTTTCTTTGACATAAAACACCTCCTCCTTTGTTATTTTAATTATAAGGAGGAGGTGACAAGAAAATCAAACTATCTATGAAATTAGAATTTAATGAAATTTGGTTAGTTATGAAGAAGCGTTTGTGGGCTCACCGGGTTTCTCGGTAGGCTTCTTTGTAAAGAGCTTGCCAGATTTCCTGAGCTGATAGGCAAGAATCAGGATAGTTACCAGCATAACAAGCGTGCAAACGATGGAACCTTCTGCGCCAAAGCTACCGCCGGTAAGCCAATCCGGGCCACTGCCAGGGGCAAACTGCAGCAAAGAACTGCCTGTAGTGCTACCGCTTACCAGAACTCCAAAGATGTTGCCCTGAGCAAAGTTCCAAGCTCCATGAATGCCAGCAGCTCCCCAGAGATTGTCTGTTTTGATGATGTAGAACGTCTCTAAGATGCCAAAAAGAATCAGGTCAATCAGAGACTGCATGGTAAAGCCGCTGTTAAACATATGGAGAAGACCAAATAGACTGCTCGAAACCACGATTGCAATAATTTTATTGGACTTCTCTGCCATGACAGGAAGAAGCCAGCCCCTCGTGATAAGTTCTTCTGTTCCGCCCTGAATCAGCCAAAACGGAATAGTGAGAAGAACAAAGCCGAATGCATAAGGCGTAAAAGTAGTGCCAACTAATTGATAAGATCCGGTCAAAATGAGGATCAACATCACAACAGAGAAGAGAAGAATTCCTAGACCAAAGCCTTTGAACAGCTCTTTCTTCCAGTTGTCTTTGTAAAATCCTAGGGTAGCAATCGGACGTTTTTCAAAGAGTTTTACCCACAGGAAAAAGAGACCTGCAATAAAGACAAAGGAAAGAAGCGTTACCAGAAGATAGTAGTCTCCAAAAATCTCTCTCAGATTGAGGGAATCGGAAAGGCGATCTGGAAGATCTGGGTGCGCCATGTAGTAAGGGGCAATAATAAGAGCTGCTGAAATGGTCATTACAATAGCACCAATAATTTGTCCAACGACCAACAAGAAAACGGCTAAAAAGGGACTAAGCCAAGCTGGAGTTAGTCTCTTTGCCAGCTTAACGTCGGAAAACATACGATTTTCTTGCATAAAAACTCCTAGTAGACGTACTCAGTGCACGTCATGTAGATGACAAGATTCTAGCGACGGCGCAGGCAGAAGGTGTCTACCTGCGGTTAGTTCTCCTTATACTCTAAGAGAAAATCGCAACAATCGCCACCGTGGCCTATGGTTTTTGTACGGCCCCAGATAAGTTGAGGATGCAGATTACCGTATCCTGCATCGTCACTATCACAATATGCAGCGGTTATTTCGGGGCAGCCATATTTTTTGGTTATCTCATAGTAGGGGCAGCTCACAATGTTGAGGCGAGCTTCGTTACCATGACTTTCTGGATACTCAAAGGCAAATCCTGCGTTTGATGTGCAGCTTTTCTCGATACCTGATTTAAAGAGGCGAGGAAACCTGCGTGCAAGACCAAACGTTTTGATGGCCCATTGGAAGAGTGGGACTCGTTTGGCAGCAAATCGCTGGAAATATTCGCGAATATACCAGATGGCCTTTTCTTGTGGGATGCCCTCTGCGCGCAGAGCTTCATAGACTGCAATACCAGGGTAAATGCGCTTGTAAGAGTGAGCGCGGAGCTCTTTGGAATCGGATGCATTTTCTGTACAGAGCGCCTCGAATCGCGTTTGAGCTGCCTGTGCAATCTGATCTGCTTTTGCTTTGCCGAGGTCCTCGGCGGCTATCGCGCACGTATCTTTGATGAGCTGCTGAACTTTCATACGAGCCTCACTAGTCGTAAAAAATGCCCTGATGAAAAGCTAAGTAGTGCACATTAACAATTGTACGCTTAATTTTTGAAACGCAGTAAGTGCAGATGTCTAGCGATGGCTTAGGTAAAGTTCTTTACTATCTCCAGACCAAGAAGCAGTGCCTTTTCATGCGAATCTTTACCAAAGTCCCTCTCGTCATATTCATGAACGTTTGCCAAAGAGTCTGCCGTAAAAAGGAACTGTCCAAACTGAGCTCCTCGTTTTCTGCAGCAGGCGGCTAGTGCCGAGCATTCCATTTCTACAACTGAGCATCCTTCTTGCAGGCGATACTCAACCATTTCCTTTGTCTCACGGAAGAAACCGTCAGTAGACCAGGTGGTGCACGTTTCAAAAGAGAGGCCGTCTTTTTTGAAGGTCTCTTCTATGACAGAAATTGGATCTTCGTCGAGCTCTATGTATCTTGATGCTGGAAGATAGTGATAGGACGTCCCTTCCGCTCTAAGAGCTTTGGTTGGGACGAGAAAGGCATTTTCTTGTATTTCTTTTAGAACGCCGCATGAACCAACTGCAATTATTTTCTTACATCCACAGGTAACCAGTATGTCCATTACCTGTGTGGATGAAGCAGATCCAGTAGGGGATTGAACTAAACAGATTTTCTCGCCATATGAATCTAAAACGTAGACTTTAATATCTCGAGAAACGGTCACGATTGTTTCTACGATCTCTGCTCCGTGCTCGTTGGCGTAATCATGGACAACGTCTCCAAGAAATGCAAAGAGGCATTTTTCTGGTAGCCGACCTGCGGTCCATTCGTGATCTGCTGAAATAACCTCTGGGGAGGCATCGTCATATTCTAAAAGAGGTATTTCGTTTTTTATAATCACGGAGAGCTCCTGGGTTTTGGAGGACAGATTGATGGGTCAGCGGATGGTAAGGGTCCTATTGGGCATTAATCATGTCTAGGAGTTCTTTTGTATACTCCTCTGGGCAATTGATGGAATATTCGCCATGATATAAGCCTTTCTTTATTTCAAGAATGCTATCAGGCAGCACCTTATGCAATTGCTCTGCTGAACAGATCATCTTTTTCTGTTCTTTTCCTCCGACGAGTATATGGACTTTGGCGTGGACATCTTGAAGGCCGGGTTTTATCTCATAGGATGTATTTGCTTCCAAAAATGCAATCATGTTTTCTTTTGAGATTTGTGACGTGTCCCGATAATAGTCTTCAAATAAATCTTTACGAATATGAAGATAGTCAAATTGCATTTGAGCAAAACTTTTCATTTTTACTAAGCCATAACTTAGAGAAAACGTTGGTTTAATCAGGGCATTTGTCAGCTTGGACGGAATGACAGATGCACTTTCAATGACAGCGTTTTGGCAAATTGAGTTTCGTTGCGTCAGCATTTCTACTAAAATCTGTGCGCCGAGGGACAGCCCTCCAATAAGAAGAACCGAGCCTCCAAATTCTTTATCGATAAAAGAAATGAGCCGACTTGCGTTTTCCTCAATACTTATAAAATCATTGTCACTACCTGCATGTCCGTCAAGAATTGGCAGGACAACGTGATATTGATCCTTCAGCAGTTCAGCCTCAGCTTTATAATTCCACCAAGACAAACCGCCACCATGAAGCAGCATGATTACGTCGTTATGTTGTTTTCCAAATTCTACCGTTTTCATAGCTGCTCGATTCAGTTTGCGACTTTAATCTAAGTAATATATAAATACAAAGCTATCGCATTATTTGCTTGTTATAGTTCTATAAATCTAGTATTTATGCCTAATCTAAATATCCAAAAACTCATAAGGCTTTTCCGAAAGAGAAGATTCGCAGCACTCGGCAAGATACGCATCCTTCTCCTTTAGGCTCTCTGTGTCCGGATATACGTTTAATACTCTGTCCCCCAGATTCCAAAAATCATGTGACCAAGACTGCGGGTTTTCCCATACGTGTGGATTTCCTTTCGCCCAATTCGGAAGCTCCTTGCGAACCTTGGTTGCTACCGCAAGCTGCCCTTTTGCAGTTTTATAAATCGTGTCAATCCTTATTCCACCGTCTACCGGACGTTCTACACGAGTAATCTCCATACCATAGAACATTACCTTTCTTCTTACCCCTTTTTCATAGAGGTTTAACTCAATCTTGTCATATCCTTCGCTTTTGTTGTGTTGAACACTTAGAAAGTCCTGAAGTGCCTGTATCACAGCGGCAGAAACACTTCCGGCGTAATTGGCAGCATCATCAAATAAGTGTAGATCTGCTTCTGCAACATAAATATTTTTTGTGGCCATAACCATACCTCCTTATTTTTTGTAACTTGTATCTGAAGTTTAGTATCTATATAACTATGAACATAGTTATAATCATATAGAGGTATTTTGTCAAAATAGACTTTCTTTCCATCATTATGATGTTGAAGACTGTGATTCTTCACTGAAACTGGGAGCCTAATATCAAAATGCAATATACAAAGTTCTTCGTTTTTGCACAAAAAATAGAGGATGATTCTGCGACCATCCCCTATTACTGTATTCCAGTTATAAACATTTCCCTTAATTAATTTTGCTCTATAAGTTTCCTTGGCAGCTACTAATGAAGGATTATCAGGTATTGCCCCTCAATTCAATTTGCGAATTTAATCTAAGCCCGAGAAAGCATCACAGCGCATTCCACATGCTTGGTGTGAGGGAACATGTCCACAGGCGTCACGCGCTCAATGGCAAATCCACTGTCGAGAAGAACTTTGAGGTCCCTAGCCTGCGTCACAACGTTGCAGCTCACATACACGATTTTCTTCTGAGCTAGCTGGGCAGTTGCCTTGAGGAAGGTGGGCGTGGAACCAGCGCGAGGCGGGTCAAGAATAATAACGTCAAAGTTCTGACCTTCTTTTGCTAAAGCTTGCATGTAGCGAGTGGCATCGTCGCAGATAAACTCAGCATCAAGTTTATTGTTTCGAGCGTTTCTGCGAGCCATCTGAATATTGTTTTCAACCTGATCAACACCAGTGAGCAAGAGGTTGATGCCCTGAGCTTCGGCGGCGTGCGCCAAGCAAAGTCCAATGGTTCCTGTGCCGCAGTAAGCGTCAAGAACTCGTAGGTTGTTGGCTTGAGCAGAGGTTGCTGCTTGTGCGGGAGCACTGGTCAGCGCAGCGCCGTCTTGCGTGGCGCTGGTCTGCGTGGAGCCAGCAAGCGCGCCGTCGATGGCCAGCTGGTAGAGCACCTCAGTTTGTTGGGGGTTTGTCTGGTAGAAACTGGTTGGGCCAATCTCAAACGTGCAGCCCAAAAGCTTGTCACTCATAGACGTTGAGCCCCAAAGCAGACGGGTTTCTCGCCCCAAGATTGCGTTGGTGCGCTTCTGGTTGACGTTCAAGAAGATGCTGGTCAGCTCGGGGTGCGCCTTACGAAGCGCAGCAATAAACTCCTGCTCATGAGGCAGGTGCTGGCCGTTGACCACCAGTACCAGCATGACGTCGTTGGTGGCATATCCGCAGCGAACCACGCCATGGCGAAGTGCTCCCTTGCCGCGATCCTCCTGGTAGGCGTGAATGTTGAACTGGCCGGCAAGATAGGCTACGTCGTTGAGGATAGCGCGAGCTCGACCATCTTCTACCAGGCATTCCTTTGAGGCAATAATCTTGTGCGTTCCGCTTGCATAAAAACCGGAGCGAACCGTGCGGCCCTTACCCGGCGCAAATGGCGTTGCTGCTTTGTGACGATACGCCAGAGGCTCGTCCATTCCACGAATGGGCTCGATAGTTACGTTATTGATGCTTGCCAGTGGGGCGAGAAGTTCTTCTACCTGCGCCTGCTTACGCTTAAGTTGGATAGGATAGGGGACCGAAAGCCATTCACAGCCTCCGCAGCTACGCGCAATAGAGCATGTTGGTGTCTTGTATCCCATAGTTCCTCTCCAAATCTTGGATTACTACTATACCGTTTGCGGGCTTAAATGGCACGTTGAGGGGATTGTTGTATCTAATATGTTTCATTTTTTGTATCGTTTCCCGTTTGCCTAGAAAACCGTTAAGCTAACAGGCACAGTATTTTGGCGAGATAAAAGAGGTGGACTATGGCTCTCATCAGCAAGATTGGCATTATTGGTGTTAATCACGTCGGCGCTCACGTTGCAAATGCCCTGCTTTACCAGGGACTTGTTACCGAGCTCTTTATTAGTGATACAAACGAAGTCCTGTGCAAAGCTCAGGTAAACGACCTGTTGGACGCAATGCCTTTTTATCCACATCCCGCTCGTGTCTATGAAGTAGATGACCGTTACGAGGAACTTGCCGGCTGCGATATTATTGTTAATGCTGCTGGCCACATTGAGGCTGCAGCAGGTAGTCGTGATGGTGAGCTCTTCGTCACCACTGACGAGGCCAAGAAGTTCGCTAAGCGCATTGCAGACGCAGGCTTCGATGGCGTTTGGGTCAACATCGCAAACCCCTGCGACGTTGTTACCACTGAGCTCCAGTATCTGACCGGCGCTGATCCAAATAAGGTTATCGGCTCCGGTACCACGTTGGATTCCGCTCGACTTCGCCATGCGCTTTCCGGCGCTACCGGCTATCCAGCATCTTGCATCAACGCTTGGATGCTCGGCGAGCACGGCAACGGCATGTTTGCTTGCTGGTCGCACGTTTCCATTGGCTGCCTCACCCTCGACGAAGTTGCAGCTCAGACAGGCAAGACCTTTGACCTCCCAGAGCTTGAGCAGGCTGGTCGCATGGGCGGATACGTTACCTACAGCGGTAAGCAGTGCACCGAGTACTCGATTGCAAACGGAGCTGTCGAGGTCATCAAGGCCATTGTCCACGACACCAAGCTGATCACGCCAGTCTCCACGCTGCTCAACGACGTGTATGGCGTTTCTGGCTTCTACTCTTCACTTCCTGCGGTTATCGGCGCCAATGGTGTCGAGAAGGTCTTTGTGCCCGAGCTCTCCGACTCCGAGATTGAGGCATGGCGCAAGTCCTGCGAGCACGTCAAGGGCAACATCGAGCAGCTCGATTGGCTTGAGGTAGACGCTCGTATCGACTAGCGTGACGCGAGGCTGCGGGCTGCATCGCGCTGCGGGCTCTGCGACGGACGCGAGGCTGCGGGCTGCGACCAAGCCAGTGCGAACAGGTAATATTGCACACCGAATACCGAACACACCTTGGGGGCTTCTCCCGAGGTGTGTTTTTGTGCGTTCAAGCTGCCTCTCTCCATTTTTTGATCGGCTCTGATTGCGAGCCTGAAAAGCTCATCATGTCTGAGTAAAACAGCTCAGACATGGCGAGCAAAACCGGCAAATAGCTCAGACTTGGTGCACTTTTCCGGCAAATCGTTCAGACATGGCGAGAAAATCAGGCTCCATAAGAGTGCTCATGAAACTAACCTCGGATTCAAAAGTCACGTCACGAAAGGTCCGCCTGAAAAGTGCAAAGAATCTGTGTTTTGGATACAGATTCTTTGCAGAAATCAGGCAAATCCACAGATTCTTTGGTGTTATCAGGCAAAAGTTACAGAATCTTTGCAGAAGTCAGGCGCGCTTGATGTAAGCCTTGCGATTCAGCTGCAATTCTCGAAGAGAAGAACGTCTCGCCTTGCGCATCACACACGGTCAAGCGCACGGTCAGGCGCGCGCTCGAGCGTGCGACCAGACATGCTCCTGAACGCGCAACACATGCAACAAAACATCCTCCTTACCTGCGATTTTTGAACAATATTTAAATAAAAATTTCTCTTGACTTGCAATCAATGTGATATCACAATGATGCCAACAGAAAGCTCATTGTCACAAAGGAGATCTTATGAGCACCGAGAAAATCATTAAGTCCAAGAGTGGTTGGCTGTTCCTGCTGATTACCATTGTTCTTTTTGCAGTTGCAGCCCTGTTTTTGGCTAATTTTGTACTCAGCGCTATCGCTGCAGACAGAAATCCTCGCCTGGATCCGTCTTTCCCAAGCATCATTGGCGCGCTGGTATTCTTCTTTGCGGGAATGTTTGTTTCAAGTGGTCTGTTCAGCCTTCAGCCTGGTCAGGCAAAGGTGTGCGTGCTGTTTGGTAAGTACATCGGCACCGTTAAGGACGAGGGTCTGCGCTGGGCAAATCCTTACTACGCCAAGACTCTTTCTACAAACGTGGGTGACCTCTCTTCTCTCGCTGCAGGCGTTACTCCCAGTGTAAACGTGCACACCTCTATCATTTCCACTCGTGCCCGCACGCTGAACGGCGATGTCCTCAAGGTCAACGACCGCATGGGCAACCCAATCGAGATCGCCGAGGTTGTTGTTTGGCGCGTCAGCGATACCGCAAAGGCCCTCTTTGACGTCGACGACTACGACAGCTACGTTGCTATGCAGGCAGAGACCGCACTCAGGCACGTCGCTAGCATCTACAGCTACGACCACATGGAGGACGAGTCCGAGTCCAACACCGCAATTACCCTGCGCTCCAACATCGAGGAAGTCTCCGAGGCGCTTCAGTCCGAGCTGAGCCGCAACCTTTCCGTCGCTGGTATCACCGTTGACGACGCTCGCCTCACGCACCTGTCCTACGCTCCTGAAATCGCGCAGGCAATGCTCCGCCGCCAGCAGGCAGAGGCAATCATCGCTGCACGTAAAAAGATCGTCGAGGGTGCCGTTTCCATGGTTGACATGGCTCTTACCCAGCTTTCCGAGAATGGCGTTGTTGAGTTTGACGAGGACCGCAAGGCCGTCATGGCCTCCAACCTTATGGTTGTTCTCTGTGGTGAGTCCGAGGCTCAGCCTGTGCTTAATACCGGTTCCTTGCAGCAGTAAAGCATGGCGAGAAACCCATGGCACCTCGCAAACAATATCCACTTCGTGTAGCTCCAGAAGTCTGGGAGGCGGTTGAACGCTGGGCGCAAGATGACATGCGTTCAACTAACGCTCAGGTAGAATGGATACTTCGCGATGCCCTAAGAAGAGCAAAGCGCTCTCCAAAAGTTCAAGACACTCGTGTGAACAAGATAGATAAATTGGAAGAAGGAAACTAACATGGCCGACAACATCCCACAGCCACCTGTTCCTAACGCTCCCGCTGCTCCTGCGGCTCCCGCACCCGCTGCTCCCGCTGCTCCTGCGGCTCCCTCTGTACCAGCAGCACCCGTCGCGTCAGCCGCAGCAGCCGCACCTGCAGCTCCCGCCGCTGCACCTGCGGCTTCTGCTGCACCGGCCCCAGCAGCACCAGCCCCAGCGGCTCCTGGCGAGGTTGTTCCCGTGTTGAGCGTTCAGCACTTCACCAAGAAGTATGGCTCTAAGGTGGCTGTTTCTGATCTTTCGCTCGACGTTATGCCTGGCGACATCTACGGTTTTATCGGCCACAACGGCGCAGGTAAGACAACGCTTATCAAGTCCATCGTTGGTGCTCAGCCATTTGAGGGCGGCGTCATTTTTGTGGACTCCAAGAACGTGCTGGTTGACCCTGTTGGCTCAAAGCAGGTCATCGCTTACGTCCCAGATAACCCAGACATTTACGAGTTCATGAGCGGCATTAAGTACCTCAATTACGTCAGTGACATCTTTGGCGTTCCTGCGGAGAACCGCGTCGAACGCATTACTACGTTGGCCAACCGCTTGGGCATCACTGATTCCCTGGCAAATGCTATTGGCAGCTACTCTCACGGTATGAAGCAGAAGCTGGTTCTGATTTCCGCCCTGCTCCACGAGCCAAAGCTCATCATTTTGGACGAGCCATTTGTTGGCTTGGATCCAGCAGCAAGCTTCGAGTTGAAGAAGATGCTGCACGAGCTTGCCGACCGCGGATCTGCCGTGTTCTTCTCGTCACATGTTCTTGAGGTTGTCGAGAAACTCTGCAATAAAATTGCAATTATTCGTCAGGGCAAGCTTCTTGCCGCAGGTAAAACGGACGAGATTCGAGGCAATGCTTCTCTTGAGGAAGTTTTCCTTGGTCTTGAGGCTGGCGCTCCTGGCGTTTCTGCCGAGATTGCTCAGGATATGGCCACCACAAAGGATGGCGCCGCTGTTCAGCCAGTCATTCCTGGCGCACCTGTAGCCGCCGCACCTGCAGCACCTGCAGCCCCCGCTGCTCCAGCGGCTCCAGCAGCACCTGCAGCACCAGCCGCGCCTGCAGCACCTGCAGTACCTGCGGCACCAGCTGCGCCTGCAGCTCCAACTGCACCTGCGGCACCTGCGGCTCCAACCGTGCCCGGAGCACCAGTTCCTCCAGGCGCTCCAGTTCCTCCCTCCTTCCCTAAGGAGAACTAGTCATGGCAAACAACGTTCCACAGGCCCCTCAGCGCCCCGATGTGCCTGAGCAGAACCTGCAACTCTCAGGAGATGTCTTTATTCCAGCTCAAGTAAGCGCTGGTCAAGTTCCTGTTCTTGATCGCTCTGAGCTCAAGCTGCCTTCCGATCTTAAAGTGTTCTGGATGCTGCTTAAGGTTCAGATCACCATGATTTGGACTACGCAGGTTATAGGTGCTCGAAAGAATTTTGAGAAAAAGGTTGGCGCAAACGCTCTGCCGATTGTCGGTGGTATTTTTGCCGTTGTTGGCGCGATCTTCATGATGGTTTACATTTACGGCATTGCGACAACTTTAGCCATTGCAGGCTTCACAAGGCTGCTTCCTCTGGCGGGAATTCTTGTTGGCGCTCTACCTGGTGTTATTTTGACGTTTGTAAAGGCCAATGGCGTGCTTTTTGCGTACAAGGATTACGACTTTATCATGTCGCTTCCAATCAAAAAGAGCACCATTATTTATTCTCGCGTAGCAGCTCTGTATGCTGCCGAGGGCATTTGGTCCATCACTATTATGCTGCCAGTCTTTTTGGCCTATTTCACCTTTGAAGCGGGCACACTCCCACGTTTGATTGGCGCCTTGTTCGCGCTTCTTCTTGGGCCTAACCTTGCGGTTTCTGTAGCTATTCTCTTGGCTTTTGCGGTTGCAGCCCTTGCTGCAAAGCTGCACTTTAAGAACTTGGGAATGGTCATCGGTGGCGTTTTTGGCCTTTTCTTTATGGTCGCTTATCTGTTCTTTATCTTTACGGTATCTTTCAATGCAGACAAGTTTGCCCCAGGTGTGGTGGGTAATTTCCGCGACACCGTCTTTAGCGTTGCAAGTTCAGTTGGCGTAGTTTATCTTCCATCGCTGTGGATTGCGGATTTCTTTAACTCCGGCTCCCTTATCAGTTTCTTACTGTTTGTTCTGGTTTCTGTTGGTGCTCCTGCAGCAATTGTGGCAATCATTTCTCGCTTCAACGACCGTATTAATGCGCTGGTAAGCGAGGATAAGGTCCAGAAGAAGTTCACCACCAAACAGATTTCCACCAAGTCCGCGACGCCTTTTGTTGCTCTGATCAGAAAAGAGATTCAGACCATCACGGGTTACCCAGCAGTCTTTATAAACATGCTTTTTGGCTGCTTATTGATGGTTATTCTCGCCTTTATTTCTCTGTTCTTCAGCACGTCGTCTATCGTGGCCTATTTTGTTCCTGCGTCCGAGGTTCCGCGCTATCTACCTTTGGCAAGAACCATCTTTGGCATGGTAACCACCTGGTTTGGCACCTCGATGTTCTGCGCTGCCAACTCTGCTGCCATTTCATATTCGCTGGAAGGCCGCTCAAACTGGCTGATGGCAACTATGCCTGTATCTTCAAAGCAGATTTTTGGCGCAAAGATTGCCGTGAACATGCTTTACGTGCTCATCTTTAGTGTTGTGACCCAGATTTTCTTCCTGATTCCTGGCCACATCACCATTGAAACGGCGTTGAGAAACGTTATTCTGCCGCTCTGCATTGTGTTCCTGGTGTCTAACGTGGGCTTGGCCATTGATATTCGTCGACCAAACTTTGACTGGACTTCTGTCATCGATATCACCAAGAGAAGTCTTTCGGTCACGGTGTCTTCTCTTGCGGGCACGCTGGGCTCCATGTTTGTTATCGGCGGAACGTTCATGATGATGATTGTTCCGGTTATCGAATCATTTAGCTCGTCAACGGGCGTGATTAACGAGACGCTGCCAAACATTATCTTTGTTACGCTGTCGCTGGTGAACGCAATTATCGGCTATCTGATCTTTAACAACACCGTTCACCGAGGAGTTAGAATCTAACTTTTGTGATGTGCGCGGGTAGCGTTCTGCGATTTGACACCATCTACCTGCGGTAACAGTATAAAATCTTCTGTCGAGAAGAAACTTTGAGGCACCCACCACATGTCGTTTATCGAATGGTGGGTGTCTCTTTTTACGCTTTGCGGTACGGTAGGGTGGCTAGAGGTTTTCTTGTTCGGTAAGTAGCAGGAAGGGCCGAAGCATATCGCGCTAGACTCGGGCGCGTACTATCGGCTGACCTTCTCGGCTGCTTGCCGCAGTCAGAGGAGGCATCATGGCCGAAAAAAATGTTTCTAAGGTAAAGAATGTGGTCCTGGTGGGCCAAGGTGGCGTGGGCAAAACCATGCTTGCCGAGGCAATGCTGCATCTGACGGGTGCAACCACTCGTTTAGGCGGCCACGCAGGCACAAAGCCCACGCTTGATTACGATTCACAAGAGTCAGAGCGCGGATTCTCTATCTCTACTACTATCGCACCAATTACCTGGGAAAATACACGCATTAACGTGCTTGACGCACCGTGCTATCCTGACTTTGTGGGTGACGCCTATTCGGCAATGAGCGCTGTCGAGACTGCGCTGTTTGTCGTTGATGCAGCTAGTGGACCTGGCACTATCACCACCAGGCTTTGGTTTGCCGCCGAGGACCTTTCTCTCTGCCGCGCACTGTTTATCAACCGTCTGGATCGCCCTGATGCAGACTACGAGACCGCAATGGCTATGCTTCAGGACCGTTTTGGCTCCTCGCTTGGTGCAGTGACCATTCCAATGGGTTCTGGCGAGGCGTTCTCCGGCATTATTGACGTTGTCCATCAGAAGGCGCGCAAGCTGGTAGACGGCAAGCCTGAGGTCACCGATATTCCTGCCGAGTTCCAAGCAGAGGCAGAGGCTGCCCGCGCCGCTCTGACCGAGCTGGTTGTTGAGGCCGACGATGAGCTGATGATGCGCTACCTTGAGGGCGGAGAGATTACGCAGGAAGAGCTTGAGGGTCTGCTGGGCAAGGCCCTTATGGAGCGCATTTTTGTTCCTGTCTTCTCCGGTTCTTGCGTTCGCGAGGAGGGCGTCATCTCCTTGCTTGACGCCGTTGACGGCTGGTTCCCAACTATGTCTGACTTTGGCCGCATTCCGCTGGTAAACGGCGAGCAGCTTGATATCTCCCCTGATGACGAGCGCCCTGTTGCGTTTGCCTTCAAGTCGCTGCAGGATCCACAGAACGGCAAGCTTACCTTTGTGAAGGTGCTTGCAGGTACTGTTTCTGCAGGTTCTGAGCTTATCAACGCTCGCACACGCAAGCCCGAGCGCCTTTCTCACCTGTATCGTATGTGCGGCAAAGAAACGGCTGATGTGAGCACCGCCGCAGCCGGCGACATCGTAGTAGTTCCAAAGCTCGAGGCCATGACGGGCGACACGCTTTCCGTTACCGGCAAGGTTGAGGCTGCCGCATTTAGGTTCCCCAACTCCCTGTACCGTACGGCTATTGAGCCTGATGAGCGCGGTACTGAGGGCAAGCTCTTTGCGTTCCTGGAGAAGGCCGCCGACGCCGATCCAACCCTTAAGGTTGAGCGTGACGAGGACACCGGTCAGACCATTGTTTCTGCAATCGGCGAGGCACAAGTAGCCGTTCTTCTCGAGCGTCTTGAGCAGCGAGCCGGCGTTTCCGCACATAAGATTGCGCTCCGCATCCCATATCGCGAGACGATCCGTCGAGTTGCAAGTGCTCAGGGTAGGCACAAGAAGCAGACCGGCGGCTCTGGCCAGTACGGCGACTGCTGGCTGCGCATTGAGCCAAACCCAGACGCAGGCTACGAGTTTGTGGACGAAATCGTAGGCGGCCACATTCCACGCGGTTTCATCCCCGCTATTGATAAGGGCGTCCAGGAGACCATGCGCGAAGGCGTTTTGGCTGGATATCCTATGATTGACGTCAAAGTTGCTGTTTACGAGGGCTCTTACCACCCAGTTGACTCCAACGAGATGGCTTTCAAGACCGCTGCTCGCATTGGTTTCCAGAAGGCTGTTGACCAGGCAGAACCTGTTCTCTTGGAGCCTATGGCTCACCTGGAGATTACCGTTCCAGACAGCTACGCAGGTTCCGTCATGGGCGACGTCTCCGCTTCTCGCGGTCGCGTTGAGGGAATGTCTTCCGGCACCGGTGTTTCCGCTGGTGAAACTACCATTAAGGCAACGATTCCATACGCTGAGGTTACCGATTACGCTACAAGACTGAGGTCCCTCTCGCGCGGAACGGGTGAGTATACCGTTGAGCTGGCAGGATACGAGCAGGTGCCGCATGACATTCAGGCTCGTCTTGCTGCCGAGTACGCTGAGCGTCGCGCCGCCGGCGAGCGCTAGCCCGCAGGTAGATGTAACGTTTCGAGGAAGAGCTCTCGCATCTTTCAGGTGCGAGAGCTCTTTTTGCGTTTCTGCAGCGTGTTGGTGGCGGCTTTTAGGCTTGCCGTGCAAAATAGTGCGGTTTTGGTAGGTCTTGCTGAAGAATTGCCGTATTCCTAATCAAGATAATCAGTCAGCAGGCGGTATCACTGCCTGATATACATTTTTATGCATAAACTTTATTTAATATGCTTAAAAATGAATAGGAATATATAAAAAATCTAACTATAGGTAAATTCCGCTTCTAAGGAACACACCTATGACAGATATTCTGCACAATTGCGGGCATATTACACACCTAATGAAGATAATCTGCACGTTTGAGGTATTTTCAGTGTAATGTATACGTCTTTTTGACAGATTATCTGTCATAGGTGTGTTCAGCCATTAACAAAACAGTGCAATCAACTAAGTAATGCTGCTAAAACCAAATTACGAGAAATTCTTGGACGTGTTCTGGGTAAACCAAAAACATAACTTCGCACATTAAAGCTATGTTTAGATTGCCACGTGCTTGACCTGCACATCTAACGCGTCGCTCGCACGGCGTGGTTGACCGTGCGCGTCCCGAGCGCCGACGCATCCCGCGTGCCCCGTGTACCCCGCGCCTACGCGCCCCGTGCGCCCGCACCCCGAGCTCCGCGCGTCACGCTGCAAGCAGGCAATCTGCTCATTTCAGCACCGTTTAAAGAAAGGCCGCACATGTACCTAGAGAATATCAATGGACCAGAAGACGTAAAGAAGCTGAATGCGGAGGCTCGTGCAGTACTTGCGCAGGAGATTCGCGACAACTTGCTGGTCATGGAGTCAAATCATGGCGGCCACTTTGGCCCAAACTTTGGCATCGTCGAGGCAACTATCGCGCTTCATACCGTGTTCAATTCACCCGTTGACCATATCGTTTACGACGTCTCGCACCAGACGTATCCCCACAAGATGCTCACCGGCCGCAAGCAGGCATACATGGATCCCGCGCTTTACGACTCGGTGTCTCCTTACACTGATCCCGCCGAGACCCCGCACGACCTCTTCAAAATCGGCCACACTTCCACGTCCATCAGCTTGGCGCTTGGCCTGGCAAAGGCTCGCGACATCATGGGCGGCAAGGAGAACATCATCGCCGTTATCGGTGACGGCTCCATGTCCGGCGGCGAGGCGCTTGAGGGCTTGAACGTTGCCGGTGAGCTGAACAGCAACTTTATCATCGTCTTCAACGACAACCAGATGTCCATCGCCGAGAACCACGGCGGCATGTACGACCAGTTCGCTGAGCTGCGCCGCACCAACGGAGCTGCCGAGAATAACCTCTTCAAATCGATGGGCCTGGACTACCTGTATGTCAATGACGGTAACGACATCGAGGCTCTTATCGCCGCATTCGAGCAGGTAAAAGACACGACCCATCTGGTCGTGGTCCACATCAATACGCTCAAAGGCAAGGGCTACGCTCCCGCGGAGGCAAACAAGGAGAAGTGGCACTGGCACATGCCGTTTGACATCCAGACTGGTCAGAGCCCTGCATCCGGTTCTTCCGAGTCGTATGCCAGCATTTTTGCAGAGTATGCCCTCAAGCGCGCAAAGACTGACCCAAAGTTCTTGGTGCTTATGTCGGCTGTTCCTGGTCTGCTTGGCCTTACGCAGGAACGTCGAGAAGAGCTGGGAAAGCACTACCTTGACGTGGGCATTGCCGAAGAAACCGCAGTTGCAATGGCTTCTGGCGCGGCTCACGCGGGCGCGCACGTGATTTGGGGCTCAAGTGCTACCTTCATCCAGCGCACCTACGACCAGCTAACTCAGGACCTGGCGCTCAACCAGAATCCTGCGGTTATCGTGGGTTCCGGCTCCATTAGGGGTTTGATGGCCGCCACCCACCAGGGCCTCAGCAGCATTTCCATGATCGCAAACATCCCTAACATGGTGTATCTCGCGCCGTCCAACGCCGAGGAGTACATCGCCATGCTCGACTGGGCACTTGACCAGGACAAACACCCCGTCTACATTGCAATTCCTTCCGGTCCTGTGGTCCATGCCGAGGGTCCCGTCCGCACAAACTTCGACGCCCTCAACACCTACGAGGTCACGCGCAAGGGCTCCAAGGTGGCCGTTGTTGCTCTGGGCGATTTTTACGACCTTGGCGAGAAAACCGTTGAGGCCCTCAGCTCCACCTTGGGAATTGAAGCCACGCTGGTCAAACCATACTTTGCCTCGGGCGTTGACCAGAATCTGCTCGACAACCTGGTAAAAGACCATGACGTCATCGTAACTATTGAGGACGGCATTATTGAGGGCGGCTGGGGACAGAATATCGCCAGCTACCTGGGAACTTCTTCCGCACGCGTGCTGAACTACGGCGTCAAGAAGGCTTTCTACGACCGCGTCAACATTGCGGATCTTATGCGAGAAAGTCATCTGGTGCCCGAGCTAATTGCTGCGGACGTCAAGCAGGTACTGGGCATGTAGGCGCTTAGTCTGTAAGTGCGTCGCCGCTGGTAGGTAGGCGCCGCCACGCTGTTGCACTGCCGCTCCGGCGTGAGCCGCGCCAGCGCTGCGGCTTTGTCATTGCGGCATCGCCCGCACTTCTCGCTATTACATCAAAACTGCAACAAAAAAGAGGGGCCGCATCTGCGGTCCCTCTTCTGTATCAAGTGAATGTGCTGTTGCGACCTGCCGCCAGACACGCTGTTGCGGCGCGTCGGTGTTGCAGCGCCGTTGCGACCTGCCGCCAGGCGCGTCGGTGTGCGTCGCAACCTGCGACTAGAAGCCTAAGCCTTAAGAGCGCGGCCCATAGCGTCAGCCTGAACGATAGCTGCATAGAGCTCGTCAGGAGTGACGTCGCCAGCAAGGTTGTGGATGGTCTCGCCAGGAACGCAAGCAGCCTCAGCGATCTTCTTGATCTGCTCGTCAGTGGTGATACCAACCTCCTCGAGGGTAGTTGGAAGACCAACCTCAAGGCAGAAGTCCTGGACCTCGTCGAACTCCTCCTGAGGAACGCCCTCAAGAACAAGCTGGACCAGGGTACCAAAAGCAACGCAGTTGCCGTGAGGTGCGCTGTGACCACCAAGGGAGGTGAGGCCGTTGTAGAAGGAGTGAGCTGCTGCGCAGTTAACGTTGTCAGCGCCGACACCACTCATGTAGACGGTTGCCTCGCAGATAGCCTCAAGAGCTGGGGTTACAACGTTGTTCTCGCAAGCCTTAATTGCCTGTGAGCCGTAATCGCGAAGGGTGAGGTAGCACTCCTTAGCAATTGCCATACCAACGCGGGTAATGCCGGTTCCCTCAAGGGAAGGAGACTCGGTGCGGATGGATGCGCGGCCCTCAAAGTAGGTGCCCAGTGCGTCGCCCATGCCTGCCACCAGGAAGGAAACAGGTGCGTTTGCGATGATCTGGGTGTCGACCATAACTGCATCTGGGTTCTGTGGGTAGAAGAGGTACTTGTCAAAGGAACCGTCATCGTTGTAAATAACGGAGAGGCCGGTGCATGGAGCGTCGGTAGCTGCAACGGTAGGAAGAATAACGATGCGCTTACCAGCGTAATATGCGGTTGCCTTTGCGGTGTCAACAGCGCTGCCGCCGCCGATAGCGACGACTACGTCGATGTTGTCCTCCTCGACGATAGCCTTCATGCGGTTAATCTCGCCGTTGGAAGAGATGCCACCGAAGACCTCGTAGCGACGGTAATAGTCGCCCTTGCCCTCGAAGCTCTGCTCGATCATGTCGTGGGTTGCTTTGTAGCCGCTGTTAGAGCAAACAAACAGGAAGCGCTTTCCCATGTAGCCCATCTCTTTTTCAAACTCGAGACAAGCATTTTTGCCCTGAACATACTTCAGTGGCTCACGCATTGCGCGTAGCATTTTCATAGGTTCCCCTCTCCGGATACGTTTTAGACCTATGTAATTTATGGTAACACTGTCAAAAGAACATAACAGCAAGGAAAATATTTAGATTCGGACAAAGTGAAATTCTAGATTCCAGCACGGAAAGAATTTAGATTCGGACAACTTCTGGAAAGTTTACGTGAACATACACTCACCAGCCGTCAAATGATATTCTTGTAGTGTCAAATTTTCGCACTGTGGTCTTTGGAGGACACATGCTTAGTTCTGTCGAAATCAAACCCGATGTCTACTTTGTAGGCGCCCTTGACTGGAACGCTCGCGAGTTCCACGGCTACACCACTGAGCAGGGCATTACCTACAATGCATACCTTATCCTGGACGAGAAGGTCACGCTCATTGACACCGTCAAGCGCCCATTCTCCGAGGAGCTGGTCGAGCGCATTAAGAGCATCATCGATCCAGCAAAGATTGACGTTCTGATCTGCAACCACATTGAGATGGACCACTCCGGCAGCGTTCCTCGCATTCTGGAGCTCGCGCCAAACGCCGAGGTCTACGCAAGCGCACCTCAGGGCGTCAAGGAGCTCAAGGCTTTCTATGGCGAGAATATCAACGTCAACGGCGTAAAGACGGGCGATACGCTCAACATTGGTAAGCGCACCCTGACCTTTGTGCAGACCCCAATGGTCCACTGGCCAGACAACATGGTCACGTATTCTGACTACGATAAGATCCTCTTCTCCAACGATGCATTTGGTCAGCACTACGCTTCAAGCACCCGCTTTGAGGACGAGTCCGACTACTGCGAGGTCATGAAGCAGGCTCGCAAGTACTACGCAAACATCGTTCTCCCTTACGGTCGTCAGGCTGACTCCGCTGTTACCGCAGTTAAGGGCATTGGTCTGGAGAACATCGATATTATCGCCCCAGCTCACGGCGTTGCATGGCGCTCCCACATTGCCGACATCATCTCCAAGTACGAGGAGTGGACTACCGGCAAGCTTGAGGAGAAAGCCCTGGTTGTGTACGACTCCATGTGGGGCTCAACCGACAAGATGGCTCACGCTCTCCTGGACGGTTTTCTTGCTGAAGGCATTCCTGCCCAGCTCATCGACCTCAAGGAGACTCACATCTCCAACGTCATGTATCACTTCTTGGATTCCAAGTATGTCTGCGTTGGTTCGCCTACGCTGAACTCTAAGTTCCTGCCTACCGTTTCTTCCTTCCTGACCTATATGAGTGGTCTATCTCCAAAGAATGACCACCGTATTGGCTTTGCGTTTGGTTCTTACGGTTGGGCTCCACTTGGACCAAAGATGGTTCAGGCCGAGCTTGAGGCAGCTGAGTTCACCATGCCACTGCCTGTTCACGCTATCGGTTGGCTTCCTTCCGATGAGGACCTGGATGCCGTTCGTGCGCAGGTCAAGGACCTGGTCGAGGCTGGCAAGCAGCTCTAATCCAGCGGTATATTGAGGGAGACCCCCACATTCATGCTGAATGTGGGGGTCTTTTGCTGTAGGGGGAGTAAAGTGGGTAAGAATGATGCAAATAACCCCAGAGTGACCCCGGAGTGACCCCAGAGTGATCCCGAAGCGACCCTTAAGTGGTAAAAAATGCGTTTAGTTGGGGAATACAGATTTCTGCATATAGTGTTTCCCCAGATAAAAGTTTTTGACGCGGTAAAAAATCGTCTTAGTTGGGGATAAATCAGCCAATTTTAAGTTTTGATCCCCAACTAAACGGGTTTTTTACCTTTTTCGGCACATAATTTTAGGCGTGAAAGTTACGTATTCATGACAATGAATTAATTGGACGAGTTATTCAAAATTCTGCATCAAATATTGGGAACTGCTTGTTAGCCAGAATTAACGCAGAAAATAGAGAAGCATGATATTAAAATGGCGGGCAAAACCGCAGATAAGTGATTCGCATCGCGGGAAAAGCGTGCTGCTCGTATAGTTGGCATCATCACGCCGCCGCTTCCGACACCGTCAGCCTCCCAGCGTTTCATGGCGAGACTGTGTCAAATTCCTGCAGACTACAAGGTAGAGCGCGTTAGAGTACAATGGTCTATACAAAAAAGTAACTTCGAAGAGGTAGGTGCCCATACACTCGATGGACATTGCGTTAAGTATTGGAATAACTCTGCTGCTTACCCTGGTAAACGGCTTTTTTTCTGCGGCCGAGATGGCCATTGTTAGCTCTCGTCGCGCGGCACTTGAGGCGGACGTGGACGAAGGTGATCCAAGAGCCTTGGCTGTCATTGACATTGCCACTGATCGCGGATATTTCCTCGCAACAATCCAGGTTGCAATTACCCTGGTAGGCTTTGCTTCCTCGGCATTTGCTGCAACAAGCCTTTCCGAGCCATTCGGCGCTTGGCTGGTCAGTATTGGTGTCCACGCTGACCTGGCGCTTCCTTTAGCTGTCGTGGCTATTACGCTGATTGTTTCGTTCTTTTCCGTGGTCATCGGCGAACTGGTTCCAAAGAGTATCGGCCTAGCAAACTCCGAGGCAGTGGCCAAAGCAGTCGTCGGACCTATGAAGGCGTTCATGCAGATTGTGCGTCCGCTTGTGTTCATCACGTCTGCCTCGGCAGATGCGGTTACCACGCTGATAGGCATTGACACTACCAACGACCGTCAAGAGGTCACTGAGGAAGAGCTCCGCTACATTGTCAAGGATTCCGAGGATCTCTCCGAAGAAGAAAAATCCATGATCCACGAGGTCATCGAGATGGGCGACACCGTTGTCCGTGAGGTAATGGTCCCGCGCGTTGACATGACCGCCATGGAAGACACCGCAACTATCGCCGAGGTCCTGCGCGTCATGCGCCAAACAGGTTTCTCGCGCATCCCTATCTACCACGAGAATATCGACCGCATCGTGGGTATCGCTCACATCAAAGATTTGCTGGAGCCAGCGCTTGACCAGCACGATAGTGACGAGAAGATCGCGCGCTTCGTGCGTTCTGCTGACTACGTACCCGATACCAAAGACATCATTCCGCTGCTCACCGAGATGCAGACAAGTCGCGATCAGATGGTCATCGTGGTTGACGAGTACGGTGGAACTGCGGGTGTCATTACCGTTGAGGACATCGTCGAGGAGATTGTCGGCGAGATTGAGGATGAGTTTGATCCGGACAACAAGTATCTGACGCAGCTCTCTGATAGAGAGTGGCTGGTAGATGGTCGCTTCTCGCTCAATGACGCAGCTGAACTTGGATGGCCGGTCGGGGAATCCGAGGAGTACGAGACTATCGCGGGCTTTGTGCTGGATTTGGCAAATCATTTGCCTCGTCCAGGTGAGGTTTTTGAGAAGGATGGCTACGTGTTCCGCGTGCAGTCGATGCGTCGTCGCCGACTATCTTTGTTGCGTGTAATTGCACCAGAACCACAGGTAGACGGTGAATCTGAGCCAGCCGGCGAAAACTCTGACACATCAGAAAATGAATAACTAAAAGAATGATTACAATAGAGTGAGCCAATAGAAAGAGGTTGAAATGGCGCAGTTGATTTCTATCAAAAAAGTTGTGGTAGGACCCAAAAACTTGACCGCTACCGTTGAGTTTTCGGCTAAAGCGCCACGTCTGACCTCAGAAAACGCTGAGGCAACTGAGCGCGTGCTTGAGCTTTTGCCAGGTCTTTCCGAGCACCTGTGCTTGGGTGACGCCGACGCTCGCTTTGGCCTTGTTGCCAACGACACCGAGGTTGCGCACCTGCTCGAGCACGTAACCGTGGAGCTTCTGGCCCTGACCAACCTTGCAGGAGATATGTCGTCCGGCAAGACTTCCCTGGTGGATTCCCGTCGCGGCCTCTACGAGATTATCCTCGCATGCCCAGACGACGTGCTGGTAGCAGCCTCGCTGTCCAGTGCTGTATGGCTCCTCAACTGGGCATATGGCAACCAGGAGGACGCCGATCCGGACATCAACGCAATCGTCTCTGGCCTTGTTGCACTCATCCAGAGCCTTGACGGCGAGAAGACCGATGAACTCGCAGACTCCGCGGAACCTGAGGCGGACGCTGCGCTCCAGGCAGAGAGCGTAGAAGCTGAGGATTACGCTGCCGACAACTCCTCCGAGGACGTCGCTGATGCCGCAGCCGCCGATGCAGTTGAGGCTGAGGTTGCTGACGCTGAGGAGAACAACGCCGAGGTCGCAGGCATCGACGCAGCTGACGGGGATGCGGTCGCGTCCGCAGACGTCGCCGATCCCGCAGCCGACGCCGCCGAGGCGCCCGCCGACGAGCTCGCCGAGGCAACAGCTGCCGAGGACGCCACTGACGACTCCGAGGTCACTGACGTCCCAGACGACTGGAACATGATTAACGTTCCTCGTCCAAAGCCCGTTCGATAAACGCCCTTATTGCGGTATGATTACGTACAGCGTTTTGCTGTTTAACAGGAGGTACATATGAGCAAGAAGTCTGCTGGTTTCTTTCTAGGCGCTATTTTTGGTGCTGCTGCTGGCGCTGTAGCTGGTCTTTTCCTGGCTCCACGTTCCGGCGAGGAGACTCGCGCTTTGGCTGCAGATGCTGTCAATGACGCATGGGATTCCGCACTTGATTCTTATGAGCGCACATCTAAGGTTGTGAGCACTAAGATTGACGAGGTCAAGCCTACTGTTGACGCAAAGACCGACGAGCTCCGCGCAAAGGTTGATCTTGCTCGCGAGCGCATGGATCAGCTCCGTGAGTCACTTTCTGACGCTGTGACTTCTGCTTCTAACACTGTCGCAGATGCTGCTGATGTCGTTGCAGACTCCTTTGTTGTTCCAGAGCCAACCGCCACAACCGCTGAGGCTCAGGCTGTTCGCATCGAGAATGTTGAGTCCCACGAGCAGGAGAACGCTGGCGAGGGCTACCAGGAGGCATAAGCCTCACTTACAAGCAATGTGACGGGACGCCTTATGACGTCCCGTTTTTTATAGAGAGGTTTCACGTGAAAACAACCGAGCTCCTAGGCGCAAAGGTCCTTCTCCCCAAAAAGGCTGCTACAAAGGGCAAGCACGCGGGAGAAGAGCGGTTTTCCAAGTTAGGAAAAATTCATAACGTGGTTTTTGCGCCCTTCAAACAGGGTCAGTCCTCGCAGGTAGTGGGCGTGATGGTTCAGAAGCCCGATATTGCCGGCATGATTAAGCAGGATGACGCGTTTGTCACTCTGGAGTCTCTGGAGACCATTGAGCAGGGACTTTGCGTTAAAGATCCCGAGAATAACGTCGATAAAGCTGCAATCAAACGCCTGAACTTGGACTTTGATACCTGCATTCTATGGCACGGCATGGAAGCCCGCACTAAGAATGGAAAAAGTCTGGGCTACGTGAGCGGTGCAGAGTTTGACCAGGTCACTGGTGTGGTCTCGGCATTTCTTGTGGGTGACGGTGCTGGATCTGAGGCGCTGGTAGGCTCGTTTGCCATCAAGCCTGAGTGGTTGCTTGGCTATTCTAACGGCGCCATGGTCCTCTCTGACGAGGCAGCAGATGCCCAGCTCACCGGCGGCTTAGCTGCAAAAGCAGGCGAGGGATACGCAGCCGCCGCCGCAAAGGCTTCTGAGGCTACCGCTAAGGCCGGAAAGGCTGTTGCAGAGGCCACCGAGAAGGGCGCGTTTGTCCTGGGTAAGACGCTGGCCAAGGCAAAGCGTGCTATCGAAGATGCTACCGAGCCCGACGCAGAAGACGATTCCGAGCGCCCAGCTCCCGTTGCTGCAGAGGACGTTCGCCTCGAGAAGCCATCTGCAGAGGAGCAGGTCGCCGCTGACAAGTCCGCTGCTGACAAAGCCGCTGCTAGTAAGCCTGCTGCTAAGCCTACAAGCAAATCATCTACACAGGCCACCGCTAACAAGGCAGCTAAGGGTTTTGGCATGCAGCTCGGACGCATGGGCAAGATGTTCTCTGACTTCAAGGACGAGTTTGACAAGGCAAGCAAGTAATAAATAGCAGCTAAATGCATAAAACAATAGGGCGAGAAGACCGATCTTCTCGCCCTATTTTTGTGTTGCAGTTGCGTGACGTTTGCTACAAGCCCATGGCCTGCAGAATGAACATCACAATGGTCAGGATGATAACGGTGACGATGGTAAACCAGGTCAGAGCGTTCCAGATGCGGCCGTTGGCGTACTTGCCCATGATGTGTTTGTCGGCCGCGATGATAACCATAAAGACAAGCAGAATTGGCAGCAGAATACCGTTGATGACCTGTGCGGCCATCATGATGCCAAAGAGACTCATGCCCGGGATCAGAACAACCAGTGCAGAAATAACCAGCACAGTTGTAATAATACCGTGGTAGACAGGGGCCTCTTGCCAGCTACGGTCGGCTCCGCGCTCCCAACCAAATGCCTCGCAGATAGCGCTTGCGGTAATGCCTGGTAGAACGCATGCTGCAAGGAAGGACGCGCCAACCATGCCCAGCGCAAAGAGGGTACTAGCGTACTGACCTGCAAGTGGTTCAAGTGCGCGAGCAGCGTCGGCGGCGGAGTCAACAGAGATTCCGCGAGGGAAGAGGACAGCGCCGGTGGTCAGCATAATGAACCAGGTGATGATCTCGGCCAGGACTGCGCCGGCAACATTGTCTGCACGCTGTGCGGGAATGTCACTGGTATCAAGGTTTTTCTCGACAACATTTGATGCAACCAAGAAGATCATGTACGGACTGATGGTAGTACCAATATTTGCAACCAACAGAGAAATGTATGACGGTTCAGCGGAAGGCTGAGGAATGATGGTGACACGCAGAGCCTCGCCCCAGTCTGGTTGAGCAAGCACGCCAGCAACCACGTATGTGACAAAAATGCAGCTAATTGCCAGCAAAATCTTCTCGATGCGGCGGTACGATCCACCAACGGTTAAGAGCCACACCATCAGAGCGCTGATGGGCACCGAGACGTACGTTGGAATACCAAAGAGCTCCATACTGGAGGCAATACCTGCGAATTCGGAGAAGGTAACAGCAATATTGGAGAGCAGTAGTGCGCCCATTGCCAGCGTGGATAGGCGGATACCAAAGCGCTCGCGCACCAGCGATGCAATACCTTTACCGGTAACACAGCCCATTCGAGCTGCGGTTTCTTGAACCACAATCAGCAAGAAGCACATGAGTGGCACGGTCCACAGCTGCGAGTAGCCAAAGGTAGCGCCCGCGCTGGAGTAGGTTGCAATGCCACCAGCGTCGTTACCAGCAAATGCGGCGAGAAGACCGGGACCCATTGCCATCAAGATGTACTTGAGGCTGTTTTTGTTGACCGGAGCTTTTTGCTTAGGCGCATGTTTGCCCTGCTCGGTGGCGTCCTGCACCGCAACTGCATCATGCACTGCAACCGCGTCCTTTACGTGTGCGTTCTCTTGCGCCATTTACATCACGCTCACAAGCGAGAGAGCGTAAGAGAGGACGAAGAATGTCACCACCGAAAGGCTCATGGAAATCAGGGTAAGTGTGAGGCCTGAAGTTTCCTGGTTTTTCTCCTCACGATGGCGAAGTACAGCCAAGAAAATTGGGGTTAGCAGGAAGGAAATAAGCGTAGAGCCTGCTGCTGCACCAAAGATCTGAATAATGGTCTGGTCAAAGAGCGCGGCGTAGAATACGCCTGCATTTGGATCATAGGGATGGAACAGAGCCTCTAGCAGGGCATGGGCTGCGGCACCAAGGATGCAAATGAGTCCGCTGACCAGAAGACCCAGTAGAAGCGAGCGGAAGGCAAAGCCCAAGATAGAAGGAGACTTCTCGCTGCCAGGATCGTCTGTGAGGAAGAAGTTTGTCACGTAGTTGACGGTATTCTCGCTCAAGTTCAGCGAGATTGGCATGGTAATAGTGCAAAGAGCTGCGAAAATACCCATGGTTGGATTAGATGTTGCAGCCGTTCCTACAAAGGCAGCAATCACAACGGAAGCAACCCAGAACAAAAGCCAGAGGTTGCGGTGGAGGAACCAAATAATATTGCGGCCACGGTCACCAGAATCGGAATCGCTTCTACCGCCACCAACAATCTGCAGGTCCTCAGCGTGCTCCTCTTCAAGAACGTCAAGGGCGTCGTCGACGGTAACAATACCCAGCAGGCGGTTATCGTCAGAAACAACAGGCATGGCCAGCAGGTTGTATTTTGCAATGTTACGAGCAACGTCCTCCTGGTCGTCCTCTGGTGAGGCGGTGACCAGGTTCTTATTAGCAATCTCCTCCAGACGAGTTTCTGGCTCGGAGACAATCAGGCGGTTCAGCGTAACGGTTCCAGACAGGCGGCCATCCTCGTCAGTAAGGTAGAGGTAGCGGACGGTCTCAAAGTCTTCGTCCAGGTTGCGCAGGCGATCAAAGGCGTACGCAACGGTCTGGTCCTCAGGAACAGAAAGCGCCTCAGACGTCATAATACGACCAGCGGTGTACTCGCGATATCCCAGCAGTTGCCTAATAGCGCGCTGCTCCTTAACGCCCATCAAGCGCAGGAGTTTCTCGGCACGATCATAGCTCAGCTCGGAGACAAGCTCGGCTGCGTCGTCTGGGTCCATTTCGGACAGGATGCGAGATGCTTCTTTTTCATTCAGGCCGCCGATGAGCTCAACCGCCATAGCGTCGTCGTTAAACTCTGCCATTGCTCCGGCTCGTTGCTCGTCATCAAGTTGGGCAAACACCTGGCTACGCAGGCGAGAGTCCAGGCGTTCAATAATGTCAGCAACGTCAGCAGGATGCAGCTCGTCCAACGTCTTGTGGGAAACGGAGAGCTTAACGTTGGAGAGGTCGCGCTCGACCAGGTCCATGTAGCTCCACGCAATGATGCGCTCCTGCATGGGATGGCCCATAGCGCGCGCAATGCGGGTGACCAGGTGCTCAAGATGGGGAGAAAGGCTGCGCAGCAGACCGCGTGCACCAACCTCCGCGCCCAGAAGGCGCAGCTGCGTTGAGCTGGTATCGGAGAGCTTGAGGTCATTTACGCGGACAACACGAATGCCACGCGTATCAACAATCTGCTTGTTCAGAATATCTCGGGCCAGAAGAACTTCGTTAGGCTGCAGGTACGAGAAGCGAATCTCAGTTGAAGGTACCTTGAGCCTGATGACGTCCTCATCGTAGGTATCAACATACTTGCGCCAAGAAATCATCATTGGCGTGCGGCCAGGGCCCATAAAAGCAAGGGAAGTGATGCGAGGAAAAACTTCTCCGGTAGCAATTCCAAGGTCGGAGACAGAACCAATCTTCTCGCCTTCTGAATCTAGAACCGGATTACCCATTAACTGGGAAAGATAAATCATGTGTGCTCCTTACATGCGTCCGAAGACTAAAGCGTGGCTTTGGGCGAGAAACTCCGCGTAATTGCCACGGGGACTGCATTGCGATTTCACCCCTCACGGTGCAAATCGGCACACCGCAAGAGGTCAGCGACTGTGAGGTCGAGGTTTCATGCTGACCTTTCTCTTCATCCAATAGAACGTGAATTGTGTTTGCGAGGACAATTCACAGATGTAACTATTTTAACGATTTTCCTGCAAGGCTGTAAAGACTCTTCACATAATCTAGCTGCTCGGATTTGGTTGTGGCCGACGTACGAGTAGCACGCGGACAACGGTTAAACGGCGTACGAGCAGCGCGTGGACAGCGAGCAGCCAGCTTAATCCGAGAGGTAACGTGGCGCACAAAAAAGGCCGGTACCTGCGGGGATGCAGATACCGGGCTGTACTGGTACAAAGGATAAACGAAACAGCTCTTAGAACTGTACGTTTGGTGCCTGACGAGCGGACTCGTCGGTAACCTGGAAGCTTGTACGTGGGGAACGTCCACCAGCAAGAAGGTTGTTTGGGAAAACAGCGATGATGTTGTTGTAGTTCATGACAACATCGTTGTAGCTCAAGCGAGCGTAGCTGAGGCGGTTCTCGGTGTCAGTAAGCTCTGCCTGGAGCTCCAGGAAGTTCTGGTTAGCCTTGAGCTCTGGGTAGTTCTCAACAACAGCAAACAGGTTGGTCAGAGCATTGGAAAGAGTGCCGGAAGCCTGCATCTTCTCTTCAGGAGTGCGTGCATTTGCGACTGCAGCGCGAGCAGAAGTAACTGCCTCAAAAGTCTTAGACTCGTGAGCTGCGTAACCCTTAACGGTGTTGACCAGGTTAGGGATCAGATCGTTACGACGCTGAAGCTGCGTATCGATAGCTGCCCAAGCGTTATCGCACCTGTTGCTTGCGCGAATGATGCTGTTGTGAATGCTAATGGCCCAGAAAACCAGAAGGACAATAACTACAACTGCGGCAATAATCATGCTAAATCCTTTCAATCACTGACAATCCTGTGTCAGCCATCCATTTGGACAGGTTAATTATACCCAAAAGTAAAAATCTAAGGCGTTTTTAATTAAAGCTTTTAACTTGCTAACGAGTCTTTTGGTAAATGGAATGCTCGCCCACACACTGGCGAGAAGAACGTTGAGCTAGAAATAACGTGGAATGGAATGGAATGAAAGTTCTGAAGGTAAAACGTTAAGTTGAGGTCCGCCAAAAAATGGCGGAGAGGGAGGGATTCGAACCCTCGGAACGGGGACACCGCTCAACGGTTTTCAAGACCGCCGCATTCAACCACTCTGCCACCTCTCCAAAGCGGTAATATCCTACCTCATAATTCAGTTTTTTGCGAGTAGGGGATTTAGCAAGTTAGGTTTTGCTTCATAATTGAGAGTAGATAAATAAGCGTCAGAGTCATGAAAGATTTACGTCAGAATCGCGACAGAACAGCGACAGATTAGTAGCAACAATCAGACAAGAGAGGAGCAGCTATGAGCGACGAAGCGCAAGAGCCTTTGACCCCACAGGCTGCTCTTGATCAGAAGTACATGAAACTTGCTCTTGAACAGGCAGAACTTGCAGCTCAGATAGGAGAAGTGCCTATCGGCGCAGTTGTAGTGTGCGATGGAGAGGTTATTGCCGTTGCACATAATCGCCGTGAGATAGATAACGACCCTTCTGCACACGCTGAGTTTCTCGCCATGCAAGAGGCTTCAAAAAAGCTTGGCCGCTGGAGGCTTTCGGGCTGTACGGTTTACGTGACGCTGGAACCTTGCTTGATGTGTGCAGGATTGATGGTTAATGCCCGTATTAATCGCTGCGTGTTTGGCGCGTTTGATCCCAAGGGCGGCGCAACGGGTACGTTGTTTGACGTAAGCGGTGATCCAAGACTTAACCACGAATTTGCGGTCTCAGGCGGAGTATTAGCAGACGAGGCATCTGCACAGCTCAAAGCGTTCTTTAAAGAGCGTCGTAAAAGCAAAAGTTTGGAAAAATAAGAAGTCTGAAAAAATTATTTAAAAGAAATTTTGATTCCACTAGCGTTTATCAGCAAAGCTCCAAGACCAATGAAAGCTACTACAAGAATGAGCTTTATAGCCATTGAGATGCTGAATACAAAAGATAGAGACGCGCTTACTAATAGAAATAATGCAAATACAGAGAGTGTAATCAAAATCAATTTGTCATTACTTTCAGCGTCCTGAGCCTGAACTGTGTCTCCTTGGATATTTTGAACAGTCACATTCTTATTAAAGACTATGGAAAGTGTGATAAAAGAATTTATAAGCACGAGAAGAGCATAGAGATACCAATAGTTGTAAGAAACGAGAAGATAAAGAAAGCAGCCAGATAATGCAGTCCTAAAAAATGAAACCTTACCTGTTCTATAAAATGAATGAAGACCTGCAAAACCGCCAATAAAAGCTAATAACCCATAGGTTAAGTAGGACTGGTGTTTGCTCAAGGTTGGTTGTTTAGATAAATTCCTGCCATCCGTCTCAGCCATAAGAGCCTCCAAAGTATGCCATAAATACTCTTATAAATAATAAAATAATTTATAAGAGTATTATATCACAATATGGAATAAATCTCATAAAATGTTCTTTGAAGAATGGACTGTAGGTTTTTAAACCACCTGAAAAATGAAGAAATCAAGGTAGTGGCTCTCGGGAACACCCCAAAGAATTGGGTGGTCAGGAGCTTGCTGTCGCTCTTCAATTTGCTTGAGCTGCACGTTGGTATGGTGAGCTGCCTCAGCAATTGCCTGGGCGAGAAGATCTCTGGTCATGAAGTGTGAGCAGGAACAAGTTGCCAGGTAGCCACCTCGGGGCAGTAGCTTCATGGCCGCTGCATTAATTTCCTTATAGCCACGCATGGCGCTGCGAACTTTGTCTCGTGTCTTAGTGAATGCGGGTGGATCCAGAATGATGAGGTCAAACGGACCTCCCTCTGCTTTGAGTTGAGCGCGGTCTTGAGCTAACTTTGGCAGATATTCAAGAACGTTTTCGCAGGCAAAGTCCATGTGGTCTGCCAAGCCGTTGAGCTCTGCATTTTGGCGCGCAAGGTCAATGGCGGTCTGGCTGACGTCTACGCAGCGGACAAATTCTGCTCCTCCAGCTGCAGCGTTAAGGCCAAAAGGACCAACGTGGCAGAAGCAATCCAGTACACGGCGACCTTGTGCAAGCTGACGAACTGCTCGACGGTTATATTTTTGATCTAAGAAAAAGCCGGTTTTTTGGCTGTTCTCCAGGTCAAGATTAAATTTAAGTCCGTTTTCGGTTGCAAGAACGTGAGTTGAAGGCAGGGAAAGGAGGCTTTCTGCAATCAAGCTATTCTTGTCCGGTGAAGAGCCTGTCCACCAGCCTTTATATTGCGAAAGTCCCTCTTTAAGGCGAGAGGGAGAGTCATTTCTCTCATAAATGCCATCAATTACCTGGCTGTCTGCAGAGAAAACTTCAAGTAGAAGTGGATAGATAGCATCACGCAGACGCTCCATGCCAACGGTTCCTACCTGCGCAACAAGCACATTCTCGTAGCGGTCAACGATTAAGCCAGGAAAACCATCGGCCTCCGAGAAGATAACGCGGCAGCAATTGGTATCGGGCTCAGTGCCTGGTAGAGCGCGGTTTCCCATAGTGGTCTTACGGTGCTCCCACGCCCAGCTAATCTTACGACTCCAAAACGCTTCGTTAAGCCTATCGTTGGCGTTTCTTGTCACAATTCTGACGCGAATCTTGCTCAATTCTGACAGAAGACCGGTTCCCTGGTAGGTACCGTTCTCTTCAAAGACATCAACAATGCAACCATTTTGAGCATGCTTGCCGCTTTCTGGAGACGGCTCTACACGAATGACCTCGCCCTCAAAGACCCAAGGATGTCCGCCCGCAAGCGCGCGAGCTGCTTTCTTGGTGACAATAACCTGTGGATAAGGGCGGAGTTGCTTCATGATGGTCCTTCTCGCGAGAAGTGCTTACAAAAGGCCGGGTGCTTGTATGTGCCCAGCGTCGATGTTCAAAAAGTTACATAAAAAAATTGCAGAGAGCCATAAGAGGGAATATTGCCTGCTTGATAGCTGCAGAGCGTTTGTCGGGAGAAGTCACAAAGAGAAGAATTGCGGCAAATTCCATTGAACAAACAGCAAAGGTGACAAGCACTTTACCTGCTGGATTTCTGGTGGCCATCAAGAAGACGCCTACGAAGACCTCAATGGCAAGAAAAAGATTGTAAAATCCCTGATTAAAAGCCATTTCTTGAGTATTTTCTGCTTCTTCTTTTGTCATGTTAAAGGCCTTGAGCGCGCCGTCGGAAGTCCAGGCAAATGACTCTAGATAAAATACGACCACGTGTAAAATTGCAGCTCCAAGAGCAAAAATTACACCAACGTTACTAAAAGGACCCATGTTTTATTCCTTTACTGTATGAGCTGACTGCATCTGATTATAGATTACGTGTGTCGGCCATATCTGCCGCCAAATCCAAATCCTTTGCCTCTTGACCTTGAGCCCGAGAACATCGAACGCGTGGTTTTGGTGGTAGAACGGGAATCCTGAAGCATAATGCGTCCAGTATCGTAAGAAAAGCCAGATAGATCCCATGAAGGAATGAGCGCTTTTGTGAAATATTCAATTTCTCTGAGCGGCGTAACTTCATCTGGCCCCATGAATGTATAGGCCTGACCTGCGGCTCCGGCGCGGCCTGTTCGGCCAATGCGATGAACGTAATCCTCAGGGTCAAGCGGCACGTCAAAGTTGATAACGGCGTCGATGCCCTGGATATCAATACCGCGGCTCATAACGTCGGTTGCAACAAGAACCTGAATAGCACCGCTGCGGAATCGTTCAAGCGCTCTTGCGCGAGCCTTTTGCGGACGGTCCGCATGCATAACATCAACCTTGAGACCTGCGGCTTTGAGGTTTTTGTAAATGCTGTCAACGCGCGACTTTGTCCTACAGAACACCAACACACGCTCTGGCGCAGGATCAAATGAGTCGATAAGTGCTTTCAAGAGCTGCGGCTTTTGCCCCTGAGTAACTGAGCATAAATGTTGCTCGATTGTTGCTGCAGTCTGTCCGGTTCTTGCAATCTCAATGTGCTCTGGATCTTTGAGCAGCGCGTCTATGGTTGAGGTAATTGACGCGGGAAGTGTTGCCGAGAAGAGTAACGTTTGGTGCGCCTTAGGTAGCTGTTCCATAATACGGCGAACGCTTGGCCAAAATCCCATGTCAAGCATGCGATCCGCCTCGTCGAGCACCAGTACCTGGATGTTCTCTAGGCTTGTATGCTTCTTGTCGAGAAGATCTATCAGGCGGCCAGGTGTTGCCACCAGCACATCGCAACCTTTTTGCAGCGCGGTTATTTGGTGTTTGTAGCGAGCGCCACCGGTAACAATGACGGCCTGCTGACCAGTGGATGCGCAAACGCTCTTGGCAACAGCATCAATTTGAGCAGCTAGCTCTCGCGTTGGCGTGATGATGAGCGCGCGGGGATATGCGTTTCGTTTGGCGTCGTCGCGCTTGGTGTCACCACGCTTGGCGTTACGCTTGGCACTCGCGTTGGGCCCAGCGGCTGCGTCGCGCTCCTTGGCGTCGGGGTTCTCGGCCTCATGGGGTTTCTCGACAGCAATGCGCTGCAGCGTAGGCAACATAAACGCTGCAGTTTTACCTGTTCCCGTTTGCGCAGACGCAACAACATCTTTGCCCGCCAGGACGGCGGGAATTGCCGCGGCCTGCACGGGAGTAGGCGCGCTGAACCCAAGTGTTGCTACGCCTGCCAGAATTTGCTCGTTTAGCCCGAGCTCGGCAAAAGTTATTTCCATACAAACAAGTATACTTATGTGCAACGATTAGCTAAAGGAAGTTGCCATGCCTATTAATATTCCAGATGGTTTACCAGCTAAGAAGACGCTGCAAGAAGAGCGTATTTTTGCGCTTGAGGAAGAAGTTGCAGAACACCAGGAGATTCGCCCGCTGCGCCTGGCAATTTTGAATTTAATGCCTAAGAAAATTCAGACCGAGACACAGATTCTCCGCTTGATTTCAAAGTCTCCTATACAGGTTACGTGTGACTTTATGCGTATCTCTTCGCATGAATCTAAAAACACCGCTGCGGACCATCTGGTTACGTTTTATTCAACTTTTGATGACTTCAAAGATAAAAACTATGACGGTTTGATTGTTACTGGCGCTCCTATTGAGGACCTTAAATACGAGGACGTTGATTACTGGGATGAATTCTGTCGCATTGTTGATTGGTCTCAGGAGCATGTCTTTTCTACCATGTACCTGTGTTGGGGCGCACTAGCTGGCCTGTATTACTTACACGATATTCCTAAGAAAATGCTGGGTGCTAAGCTGTTTGGTATTTTCCCACAGCGTTTATGCGATGAGTATTGCTTCCTCACCAATGGATTTGACGAGGTACATTACATGCCGCATTCTCGTCATGCTGCGATTGAGACATCAGCTCTGGTAGACCACCCCGAGCTTGCGGTGCTTTCTGAGGGATTTACCAGCGGTCCTGCACTTCTCGCCACAAGAGACTTTCACGAGATTTTTGTAACCGGGCATTTTGAATATGATCGCGACACACTTGCAGAGGAGTATTGGCGTGACTTCCACAAGGGTCTGCCTATCCGCCTGCCGGAGAATTACTTCCCTGATAATGATCCAGAAAAGCAGCCGCTGTTTACCTGGCGCGCTCATGCCAACTTGCTGTATCGCAACTGGATTAACTGGGTGTACCAGATGACGCCGTACAACACAGACGAGATACCTGCGGCTATTGCAGATCTTCGTCAACGTGTTTCCGAGGCTGATCCTGACGCAAGGATGACCGGTAGGTTCTAAGCAGGCATTTGCACGGTGACCGAATTGCCAGCGCTTGTAACTGGTTGGACATCATTAATACAATAAAATAATTTATTGATACACGCGTATGAAGCTACGTGTAGAAACACGTATAGAGAGGATACGTTGATGAAGGTTGTAATTGCTTCAGATATTCACGGCGCTGCCGACTATTGCGAGAAGCTCATGCAGGTCATTGAGGAGGAGCAGCCAAAGTACGTCTTGCTTCTGGGAGATCTGCTCTATCACGGCCCTCGCAACGATCTTCCTGCAGACTACGCACCAAAGCGCGTTATTGAGATGTTGAACAGCATTTCTGATAAGGTCATTGCGGTCCGCGGAAATTGCGAGGCAGAGGTTGACCAGATGGTTCTGGACTTTCCGTGCATGGCTGATTACAACATCTTGTTTGATAAAGATCCAAAGACGGGCAAGCAGTTCACTATCTTCTTTACTCACGGTCACGTCTTTGGCCCTGGCATTCACAACAGCGTTGATAAATGGCCTCAGACGCCAAGTATGGACGCGTTTGTGTACGGCCATACGCACAGAAAAGTGAACATGCAAAGCGCTGACCACCCAGAGGTCACCGTGTTCAACCCAGGTTCTGTGGGCATTCCAAAGGACGGCACTCACAGCTGCGGAATCTACGAGGACGGCGAGTTTAGGCACGTCATCCTTGGCGAGTAAGTCTGTGTTATCCACACGCAAACAAAAATGGCGAGAAGATCAATCGGTCTTCTCGCCTTATTTGTGTTGCTGTGTCAGAGGTTTAGTGCATAGAAATAGTCATGAACTCATAGCCATGCGCATGGCGCGAGATGGAATATTCAAACGCACGACCATCGTCGATATAGCCGATTTGCTCAACCTCTAAGAGGGGATCGCTTGTGCTAATTTCTAGCCTCGAAGCCTCAACCTCAGTAGGCATGACTGCTCTAATGACACGGTGAGCGTTGGCAATTCTAAGTCCAATTTCGCTTTCAATATAGTTGTAAATCGAGTGCTCTAGATGGGTCATTTTAAGATTGGGAATTAGGCTAATGGGCATGTAGGTATACTCGATGACCTGCGCAATCCCTTCAACAAGCCTGACGCGCACAATTCTGTAGACAAAATCTTCGGTAGTAATATCAAGAGCTTTAGCAATGTATTCAGAGGGACGCTCAACTTCAAAGGTATAGACCTTTGATTTAACGCGCTCGCCTCGGGCAGCGTGTTCAGCCATGAAACCTTCCATTTGACCGGAGATTTCTTTACTTGGCTTAATTTGTGTTCCTTCTTCCAGCTTTTTGACAAAAGTGCCGGAGCCTTTTCGCCTGAAGATAAGTCCTTGCTGCTCAAGAACTTCTAGTGCCTTATTAATGGTAATTTTGCTCACTTCATAGTGTTCGCAGAGCTGAGCAACAGAAGGCAGGCGAGAATAAGCAGGATATGTGCCTATAGTAATATCAGTTTTAAGATCCTGAACAATCAAGTCGTACTTATTCATGACACCTCCTCAGGTAGCAAAATTTTTACTTTGCATTCTATCTGATTTGCATTAGTATACTACATAGAAAACCTAACATATCTATTTTATAAAGTTGACATGTCAGGTTTAGATACTTTTGAGAAAGGATAGGCATGTCGTATCAGTTGCCTGAGAATTTTTTCTTTGGTGGGTCAATGTCTGGCCCACAGACTGAGGGTAAATGGCAAGACGGCGGAAAGCTGCCAAACCTTTGGGATACCTGGTCCAACCTGGACATCCACGCATTCCACAATCGCGTTGGCTCCTATGCCGGAAATGACTTTACAGAAAGAATGGAAGAAGATCTTCAGCTTCTCAAGTCTCTTGGCTTGGATTCCATCCGCACTTCTATTCAGTGGAGTCGTTTGCTGGACATTAACGGCAACCTTAATCCAGAGGGCGAGAAGTACTATCACCACCTTTTTGCTGTTGCTAAGAAGGTTGGTATTGAGATTTTTGTAAACCTCTATCACTTTGACATGCCTGAATACCTCTTCAACCGCGGTGGCTGGGAGTCCCGTGAGGTTGTTGAGGCATATGCGCATTACGCACGTATTGCTTTTGAAACGTTTGGAAAAGAAATCCGCTATTGGTTCACTTTTAACGAGCCAATTGTTGAGCCAGAGGTTCGCTACACAGTGGGCGATTGGTACCCCTTTGTAAAGAATTATTCTCGCGCCCGTGCTGTTCAGTACAACATTTCACTTGCTCACGCGCTTGGTGTTCGCGAGTACCGCCGCGCAAAAGCAGCAGGTTTTATGCTTGATGACTCTCGTATTGGCCTCATTAACTGCTTTGCACCACCATATACCAAAGAGAATCCATCTGAGGCAGATCTTGAGGCGCTACGCATGACTGACGGCGTCAACATTCGTTGGTGGCTTGACCTGGTAACCAAGGGAGAGCTTCCACAGGATGTTATTGATACGCTGCAGACCCGTGGCGTTGACCTGCCTATTCGCCCTGAGGACAAACTTATTCTTGCCGACGGCGTTGTGGATTGGCTGGGTTGCAATTATTACCACCCAGAGCGTATTCAGGCTCCTGCAAAAGATACTGACGAGAATGGCATTCCAAACTTTGCCGATCCATATATCTGGCCAGAAGCAGAGATGAATGTATCCCGTGGCTGGGAGATTTACCCACAGGGTCTTTACGACTTTGCTATGAAGGTTCGCGATGAGTATCCAGAGCTTGAGTGGTTTGTTTCTGAGAATGGCATGGGTGTAGAGCGAGAAGATCTTAAGAAAGACGAAAATGGCGTAATTGAAGACGATTATCGTGTTGATTTTGTCCGTCGTCATCTTGAGTGGATTGCTCGTGCAATTCAGGACGGCGCAAAATGCCGTGGTTATCACTACTGGGCCATCATCGATAACTGGTCCTGGGCAAATGCCTTCAAGAACCGTTATGGCTTTGTTGAGGTTGACCTAGAGGATAACTACAACCGCCGTCTTAAGAAATCAGCTGAGTGGCTTAAGCAGGTTGCCACTACACATATAGTTGACTAGAAACTCGTGAAAGGAGTTTGCTCATGGCAAAAGATAATGGCCAAGCATCGTTTCTAGATAAATTTGCAGAAGTTTCTGCAAAAGTAGGTAATCAAGTTCACTTGAGGAGCCTGCGCGATGCATTTGCAACGGTCAGCCCAATTTACATTTTGGCTGGTATTGCAGTACTGATCAACAACGTTCTGTTCCCACTCATCTTTGCAAACGACCCAGTTACCCTGGCTAATTTCAAGGTTTGGGGTGCAGCTGTTGCTCAGGGCACTCTGAGTTTCTCGGCAGTTATTCTTGCAGGCATTATTGGTTATTGCCTTGCTCGTAACAAGCGTTTTGAGAACGCAATTTCTTGTGTAGTCATTGGTATCGCAGCTCTTATCATCATGATGCCTCAGAGCATTGTTGCTACCGCGGGCGCTGTTCTTCACGCAGCTAATGCTGCTGACGCAACCGCTGCAGCAGTAGCACTTCCTGTGGCTGATGTTGCTAAGCTCCTGCCAAGTGGTTATGCAGTTACCGGCGTTGATGTAACTGGTGCTTTCTCCACTTCCTTCACTGGTACAAACGGCCTCTTTGGTGCAATCATCATTGGTCTGCTTTCTACTACCATCTTTATCAAGCTTTCCAGCGTTAAGCAGCTGAAGGTCAACCTTGGTGAGGGCGTTCCACCAGCGGTTGCAGATTCCTTTAACACCATGATTCCTATGATGCTTACCTTGAGTGTTTTTGGTATTGCTTCTGCTCTTCTTGCAGTTTGTGCTGGTACTGACCTTATGACCATCATTGCAACAAGCATTTCCGCCCCACTGAAGGGCCTCATGAATGCTGGTCCATTTGCAGTCATCATCATCTACACCTTTGCTAACCTGCTGTTCTGCCTTGGCATTCACCAGTCCACTATCTCTGGTGTTCTGATCGAGCCAATCCTGACCATGCTTATTGTTGACAATATGGCAACCTTTGCAGCTGGTCAGCCAATTCCTCAGGACCACTACATGAACATGCAGATCATCAACACCTTTGCGCTGATCGGCGGTTCTGGTTGTACTCTGATGCTGCTTCTTGACACCTTTGTCTTCTCTAAGAACAAGGCTTCCAAAGATGTTGCAGCACTTTCTCTTCTTCCAGGTATCTTCAACATCAACGAGCCAGTTATTTACGGTTACCCAATCGTCTTTAACCTTCCTTTGATGATTCCATTTGTTCTTGTTCCAGATTTGTTCATCGGTCTGACCTACCTGTTCACCAACCTTGGTTGGATTAATCCTTGCGTTGCTATGGTTCCTTGGACCACCCCAGTCTTCCTGAGTGGTTGGCTGGCAACCGGCGGCGACATTCGTGCCGTTATCTGGCAGGTCATCGAGGTGCTTCTTGCCATGGCAATTTACCTGCCATTCATGAAGATTTCCGAGCGTGCACAGGCCAAGCAGGCTGAGGCTCTTGCAGAGAACGCTCAGGATGCAGAGTAGTTTGTAAGCTTATAATCTGAGTATCACTTGAAGCCAGCCATCGTATTTGGTGGCTGGCTCATCAAAAGGAGATCACATGAAAATCTTACTTGCTTGCAACGCCGGAATGTCCACTAGCCTGCTTGTTCAGAAGCTTCAGAAAGAGGCTGCTTCTCGTGGTTTGGATGCAGAGATTATTGCAAATCCTCTTAATAAGGCACTTGAGCTTATCGATGGCGCAGACGTCTTTTTGCTTGGACCTCAGATTGCGTATGCAAAGGCAGACGTTGAGGCTGCAGCAGGATCTACTCCTGTAGCTGTTATTCCTATGGTTGATTACGGCAGGATGAACGCTGCAAAGATCCTTGACGACGCACTGGAGCTTATTAAATAAGCGATAAAAGATTTTCTGAGCTCCCGGATGCTCACGAAAAGAGTATGGGGTAAAAATGGCTTTAGATGACGGCATGACTGCTACGCAAGAAGCAGCCTTTGAGATTATTGCTACCGTTGGAACGGCAAAGTCAATGTATATTGGCGCCATCCAGAAGGCAAAAGCAGGCGATATTGAAGGCGCGCGTGCAGATATTCTTGCTGGTACGGAGATTTTTAATGAGGGCCATAGCACGCATCTGAACATGCTGCAGCAGTCCGCAATTGATAACAGCAATGTTGAGTTCTCGCTCATCTTGCTCCACGCTGAGGACCAGCTTATGCAGGCCGAGTCTTTCCGCATTATTGCTGAGGACTTCATTGACGTGTATGAGAAGCTCCTTGACAAGTAATTGGCGAGAAAAACATGTGTGCAGAGACGCTTCTTGGTGGTATTGAGTTTGGCGGAACAAAGATTGTTCTTGCCACGGGTACACCAGATGGAAAAATTTGCGAGCGTGAGGTCTTTCCCACAACGGCACCAGAGTCCGTGCTGCCAAAGATTGTGGACTGGTTCAAAGCTCGTTCAATCCAGGCTCTAGGTGTTGGCGCATTTGGCCCCACGGGAGTCAATCCTGACCTGCCTAGCTACGGAAAGATTCTCTCGACTCCTAAGCAAGGTTGGCGCAACTTCAATCTGTTACAGGCATTGAAGGATGGACTAAACGTCCCTGTTGGATATGATACCGACGTTAATGCAGCTTGTTTAGGAGAAGCAGTTTTTGGCGCAGCTCGCGGCCTCGATAACGTTGTCTACCTGACCGTAGGAACTGGAATTGGCGCCGGCGTGCTGCTTGAAGGAAAACTCCAGCACGGTATGCTCCATCCCGAGGCTGGTCATATCCTTGTTGAACGTGAGGCAAACGATTCTTGGCAGCAAACTAAGTGTCCCTATCACCAGAACTGCCTTGAGGGGCTGGCATCAGGTCCTGCTATTCAAGAGCGCTGGGGACTTCCAGCTGTTGAGCTTACCGAGAAAGACGAGGTATGGGAGCTTGAGGCTGCCTACCTTGCAAAAGCCCTCTCCACATATGTAATGTGCTACTCACCTCAGCGCATTATTTTGGGCGGAGGCGTCATGGAGCAGGAGCAGCTGTTCCCGCTCATTCAGCAGAAGCTTGTTGCGTACCTTAACGGCTACATCAACACGCCCGAGATAGAGGACATACAGAATTATGTTGTCCCTGGTGGCTGCGAGGGCAACCAGGGCATTCTAGGTGCTTTGGTGCTTGGACAGCGCGCGCTTGGTGCGTAGGAGTTTGGCAAGAAGAACGCCTACCGTGTAGAACAGCGTTCGTTTTGTAGACAAAAAAGGCGAGAAGATCGATCGGTCTTCTCGCCATATTTTGTGTCTGTGACGTGCGGTTTCTAGTCAGCGTTACTTTCTAGAAAGCGTATCAGTGTTCCAAGTGCTGCTCTGAGAGCTGATGGTTACGGTTCTTCCACCGTTGGTGGAAGAGAGGGTGAACGGCTCGCTTCTGCCACTGACCTGGCCGTTGAAGTCAAGTTCAAGCTTTGATTCGTCACCGGTCCAGGTGCCACGAACCTCTGGCTGACCACCAGTGCGCCAAATGACCGTTCCGTCCTTCTGAATGACAACCTCCATAGGCTTGCCGTCAGTGCCGGTACCGCTGTAAGTGCCAACCCACTTTTGAGCTTTCTTGCGGTCTTCCTCGGATTTCTTGTCTTTATCCTTCTGTTCTTGCTCTTTTTTGGTCTTCTCGGCCACGCCAGATTTAAGAGTTTCACCCTTCTTTATCTGGTCGGATACGCGAGAGTGGTATGAATCATAGGTTGAATTGTTGCCTGTGTCGTCTCCCCAGATAACCTTCTCGTGCTCAATATCTCCGAGAAGAGCCTGCAGCTCAACAAGCTTATTTGCCACAGACTTTTGATCCATAGTATTTGCGGTATCTGTGTCGTTAAAGCTGTTTGCGGTTAGTCTGCGCTTGTAGTCGGCCTCAAACCAGTCGCGAATGCTCTTCTGTCGGTCAGAGATTGAGCTATTCAGAACGTTGATTCCTGTATCGTCACTGCCATTAGGCATGCGGAACTGTCCGTTCTTCTGATCAGTCTGAATCTGCTCTTCAATTTCATTGAGTTTCTCGTACTGGTTAAGAAGTTCAACACGACTACTGTCACTGCGAGGATCAACGCCAACGCTCTCTATCTGTTCCTGATAGGTTGCAATGCGCTGCTGGACGGCGCTGCGCTTGGCCGCGTCGTCTTGGTGGGACTGAATGACCCAAGCAATGGCCAGTACGCCTACAACCAGAACGGCTGCAAGCAGGCCAAATGCAACTTTGCGGAGTGTGTCCGAGCCGTCCTTGGTTTGCTTGCGCTCAACGGAACTAGGTCCGCTTGAAACAACGGTGAACTGCGAAGGGTCGAAGTGCGAAATAGCAGTTGAATCAAGGTCATCGGCGGTGAAGACGTTGATGCGATCTGGGTCATTAATGAAAGTCGTAGGCTCCTCGGCAGCAGCGTTGGAGTTTGCGATTACGGTGGGGTCTGCGTCAGCATCTGCGTCAGCGTCTGCAACGGCGTCCGAGTCGGTGACAGCGGTAGGCGCCTCATCTGGGGTGATGTAGGAGTCGTCTGCCGATACCTCTAGGAGCGAGGTTTCTGCAGCAGTAGCGTCATCGGTTGGGTACTCTGCCAGGACAGTTGCGTCTGGGTCAGTTACGGTTTCAACTGGCTCATCAGCTTCTGCTGGTGCGATGGCCTCAGTGGCTGTGGTGGAGTTGTCGGGTGCGGTTTCTGGTGTGGGTCCTGTGGACTCGACGAGCGCATCGGGCTTCTCGACGTTTGCGGCGTCCGCGACGTCAGAAAGCTTCTGTCCGCAGTTGGAACAGAACTTTGCGTGCTTGTCAATTTCAGCTCCGCAGTTGGGGCAATTCATAGAGTCGCTCCTTAAATCGCCAGTTAGACTCAGTGGCTTTTAATTACACTGGGTTACTATTGTAGCGTTAACAGGAGAAACGCCAAAATGTTTTTAGTTTTGAAGGCGGTCGCGCGCGTTTAATGACATGCGATGTAGATCCGCTTTGCGTGTTCAGGCTCGCTGCTTAGAGCAGAGAAACACCAGCTTCAGCGCAACAATCCTCGGTTTGCTTGTCCCAGATAGATGCCTGTACCTCTCCGACGTGCGCTTTTTCTAGTAGCAGCATGCAGAGACGGCTCTGGCCGATGCCGCCGCCAATGGTAAAGGGCAGCTCGCCGTCAACGAGCATCTTGTGGAACGGCAGCTCAAGGCGGTCCTCGCATCCAGCGATTGCCAGCTGCGACTTAAGCGCCTCGGCGTCAACGCGGATGCCCATACTGCTAATCTCTACCGCGCAGTCTAGGGTCTCGTCCCAGAACAGCAGGTCACCGTTGAGCGACCAGTCGTCGTAGTCAGGGGATCTAAAGTCGTGAGGCTGGCCGGAGTTCAGAGTGACGCCAATGCCCACGATAAACGTGGTTGGATGCTCGCGAACAAACAGATTTTCTCGCTGTTTAGGCGTCTGAGTAGGGTAGAGGTCCTCCAGCTCCTGCGAGGTTACAAAGGTGACTTCGCGGCTGAGCCGCGTGTTGAGCTGGGGATAGTGCCACTTGAGCTCGTCGAGCGTGCCGCAGATTGCCTCGACAATGCGGCAGACAGCGTCTTCCAGCGTGTCGGTGTTGCGCTCGTCCTGCGTGATGATGCGCTCCCAGTCCCACTGGTCCACGTAAATGGAGTGCAGGTTATCGGGCTGTTCGTCGCGACGGATAGCGTTCATGTCGCAGACCAGGCCGCGACCGACGGCAAAGTTGTAGCGCCAGAGTGCATAGCGCTTCCATTTTGCGAGCGACTGAACTACCTCGGCGTTTTTGCCGACGTTTGGCAGGTCAAATGCAACCGGATGCTCGACACCATTGAGGTTGTCGTTCATACCGGTAAGCGGGTCAACAATCAGTGGAGCGGTGACGCGCGACAGCTTCAGTGCGGCGCACAGCTTGGTCAAAAACACGTTCTTGACCTGCTCAATTGCTTTTTGAGTATCGTAAAGCGAAAGGCTTGAACGGTAGCCCTCTGGAATCTTGGTCATGTGGTCTCCTTGCAAGAGAGCGCTAAAAATTTGATTGCGCTGATTTTGCCTTCTTTCCACAACCCTTTAGCGAGAAACCCGTGTGATTTAACCGTTTTGTCAAAAAGACAATCGTGCGGCAATTTTCTACACATGGTAACTGCAGCTAAATAGGACATCGAGCGCGGATTCGTTGCAACATAACAGCCGTCAAAAAGATTTCTCAAAAACTTTTGAAAAGTAAGTATAGGGTAACTTACTTTGGGAATATAACAGTTAACTAGTAATCATTACTAGTTACTAAAGGATATATCTAATAGAAAGGTGTTAACCATGCTAAACGATAAGCTCAACGTTCTTCTCGCTAACTACGCTGTTGAGGCCCACAAAATTCACAACTTCCATTGGTATGTCAGCGGTCCTTCTTTCTACAACGTGCACACTGACCTCGACGAGGTTTACGGTGCAATGTATGACCAGCTTGACGAGGTTGCCGAGCTCATCCTGATGAACGACGGCTCTCCACTGGGCTCCATGGATTCCTTCCTCAAGAACGCAACTCTTTCCGAGGCTGCTGAGGGCTTCAAGAATCCTCAGGAGATTTACCAGGCGATTCTTGCTGACTACGAGGCAATTCGTGCATTCGCAGCGGAGATCAAGAAGGACGCAGATGCTGAGGACAACTTCCTTGTTTCTGCAGCAATGGACGAGCACATTGCTCTTCTCTCCAAGACTATTTGGATGATTAAGCAGTCCAACAAGTAAGTTTGTCCTTTGGTCGGTGAGCCTCTGGGCGCCAATAAACATGGTCCTTGGAAAATGGCCAGGTTCTTGGCAAACAACCAGCTAAACGTTGTGTTTCTTTCTTTCCCTTATGAAATGAAAATGCCGTCGGGTTTCCGGCGGCATTTTTCGTGGGCGCATAATTACCCGGGTTTTGAATCAATCGACACTGAAAAATCCGCAAGGCGTTCCGCAACCAGGTCAACTGTCCAATGTGGTGGACACATGACCGCATTTCAATGACTACTATCTGCACTGTAGTAAGTGTTCTTGTTCAAAAAGGCGTTTAACAGGCAAAAGACACATCAAACATAGGAGGAATTATGTCTTTAACACGTCGCGAGTTCATTTATGCAGGTGCTTCTAGTTTGTTCGCCCTAGGATTGGTAGGATGCGGAAACAGCAACACAACATCCACGTCTACCTCTGATACACAGAAGGAAGAGCCAAAGAAGTCAGAAGAGAAGCAGCCAGAAAAGTATGAGGTTACCATTGGCACACTCACACAGATTACTGATTACAACGGGAATCCAGCAGCAAAAATCACGTTTAACTTCACAAACAACTCTGATGAGACGGCTGCATTTATGAGTTCGGTGCGAGTTGAAGCGTATCAAGATGGTCAGCAGCTTGAAAGTGCAATTTCTGACGGCGTCAATTGGGAAAGCAGTATGACAAAGATTAAGACTGGCACAAGCCTTGATGTTGAGCAAGCTTACAAGCTTATTAGCTCGTCCGATGTTGAGGTAGAGGTATATCCGCTCTTTGGCAAGGATAAGCTTGCTGCTCAGACTTTTAGCCTTCAGTAAAGAGTCTCCAGTTTATACTGTCCAGTTTGATGGACACATACCATCCACTTGATAAGGAATACTTCCTATCAAGTGGATTTTTGTATGGAAGGGCCAATAGACGATGTATACCCAAGTGCTCATTTATGGACGCAGCTTTTATATGAAAGAGTATTTATTTTTTGATGTTGCAACTAGAAAGCTCGCAGTTTATGAAGTCCATTCATCAAAATTTAGAGAAGGCATGCAATCGTGGATACTTCTTGTGTGCTCTTTCTCAAAAGATGAGCGGAACGTCTTTAAGGTCATTGAGAATCAGTTTTTAGAATCGCAAGAAATTGAATCCAGAGAATTAAAAATTCCGGTATCTGAATGTCAGAAAATTAGCGAAAAAATTAATGAACTAACAAATCCAATCGTTAACGGAATGTTAGAAGAAGAGCAGGAGAGAATTTCTACTGTTAATTATGAAGGGGGACTAATACTGGATGAGGGACCAACTTACAAAGTAGTTTTACGAGGCAATGCAATGATTCCCTTAGTTTTTGATGAGATACAGTTTGGATCAGAATTACATAAGCTAATTGACTTGGTATTAAGAAATGTTCCAACGTTTTAGTTCCATAAAAAAGAGGGCCGCCACCAGGCAGCCCTCTTCGCGTTTGCGCTGGCGAGAAGAACGTTGCGCTTGAACGATCTTCTCGCTAGATGGTGAACTTAATAGGTAGGATTCTCTACCTCAACCTTGTCGACCTCCTGGAAAGGAGCGAGGGTTGAGACCATGACGATGGGCTCGTCGTAAGGGTTGTTGACGTAGTGGACCTCGCCGGGCTCAATGTGGATGAAGTCGCCAGCCGAGAGGGTGTGGACCTCGCCGTCAACCACAATGTCAATCTTGCCTTGAAGAATGTGGAAGTTCTCCTCCATGATGTTGTGGTAATGAGCTTGGAAATCCTGGCCAGGCTGGAACTGGACCATGGCATAGTTCATGCGAGGGCCTTTCATCAGGTACTTAGGACCGTGATCTCCGCACCTGTACTCAAAATCGTTCTCGTTGACAATAAACATCTTGCTTTCCTTTCAGGCGCAACTTTTGATGCGACCAAACGTTTTTCTTGTGCGCTATGCGTATCCGTGGCGCAGCGGAGCCCGGCGTTTACAGACCAGGTGCTCTCCACATGCTCTTGACCTTGTTCTCTTCTGCAAGCTCAAGTTGACTCTTGTAAACATCCTTCCACTGGACATAGAGCTGATCGTAAACAGCCTTGTTGTCTGGGTTGGGGGAGAATGTCTTATCCCATTTAACAACGCGCTTTGCGCCCTCAGCGATACTTGGGTAGATGCCTACACCGTAGCCTGCAAGGACAGCGGCGCCCAGAGCAGTTGCCTCTTTGACCTCTGGGATGCGGACGTTCTTGCCAGTAACGTCGGCAACAATCTGTGCCCACAGAGAACACTTGGAAGCACCACCTGCAAAGATGAGCTCGCTTGGCTCATTGCCCGTAGCTTCTTTGACCAGGTCAATATGGCCGCGGACGAGAAGGGCGGTGTTCTCCAAAATTGCGCGATAGAAGGTGTACTTATTGAAACGCTCTGGATCAAGCTCAAAGTTGGTGAACGTTGGGCTTGCGTGGATCCAGTGGATGTAGTTCATAACGTCACTGAAGCAGCAAAGCATACCGTGGCTACCAGCAGGAATCTCTGCAGCGTGCTCGTTCATAACGTCGTATACGTCAATGCCGCGCTCTTTTGCCTCGGTCTTTTCTGCCTGGCAGAAGCCGTCACGATACCAGCGCATGACCAGACCAGGCTTGAATGCCAGAGCCTCGTACTGCCAAATCTGTGGAATAGCGTGGCAGTTTACACGGACGCGATACTCTGGGTCAGGAGTGCTCTTATCGGTGTTGAACTCGTACTGCCAGAAGCTGCCACCAAAAACGCCGGCCTGACCAGGCTCGCAAGCGCCAACGCCAATCATGCCCAGCTGGCAATCGCCACCGCCGACAACAACAGGTGTACCCTCAGCAAGGCCGGTCTCTGCTGCAGCGTCTGCAGTTACAGCGCCAAGAACTTCTCCGCACTCGATAACCTGGCCAAACAGGTCGTCGCGAAGACCGCACTCCTTAGCAATCTCTGGGTCCCAGGCGCGCTCCTCCAGGCTCATGATGCCGGTGGTGCTGCCGTTTGATGGCTCAACTGCCAGAATACCGGTGAGCTTGTAAGCAAGCCAGTCGTTGAACATGCCAATCTTGGCTGCCTTGTTGTAGATCTCTGGCATCTTGTTCTTAACCCACAGAAGACGAGGTAGAGCGCCTAGTGCATAGGTCTGGCCACTCTTCTGGTAAATCTTTTTCTCAAGCTCTGGGTCCATATCAATGAGCTGCTTGACCTCGTCAACACTTCGAGCATCAACGTTAGCGCACGCCCAAATCTCGTTGCCGTCCTGGTCATACAGGAGAATTCCCTCGCGCATGCAGGTGGTGGAGATACCAGCAATTTCTTTAGGATCAATGGAGGTCTTTGCCAGAACCTCTTTGATGCAGTCCAGAGCAAGCTGCCAGTCAGCAACCCAGTCAAAGTCCATGCTGCCAGGCCAACGAGGGTCCTCGTGGTGCTCCCACTCGCGCTGAGCAACCCCAACCTGCTCACCGTCAACACTAAAGAGAACGGCGCGAATACTTCCTGTTCCCGCGTCTAGTGCAAGAAGATACTTGCTCATTAGATCCTCCTTGTTTACGAAAGAAGCAGTTCAGCAGCGGTGTCTGAATCCGTGATCAGCACGTTCAGATAACCGCCGTTAAGCACTGCTTTAATTGCCGTAACTTTATCTTTGCCACCAGCAACGCCAACAACGTTCTTGAGCTGGCGAAGCTTGTCCAGATCGGTGCTAATGACGCGATCTTCAATTTCTGTCTGAATAAGATTGCCGTCTTTATCCATAAAGTGATTCAAAACGTCACCGACGGCCCCCTGCATCTTAAGCACGGTTAGCTCACCCTCGTTAAGGATGCCATTGCGCAGAACGGTAGCGCCCTCAACTGCGGCGCCGATGCCGACCACACTCATGTCTGCATATTCCGTCATAGTGGACACGTCTTGCAGGCTTTTCTCGTCAAGAAGTGCATCGCGCACTTGGCGAGAAGACACAACAAGTGGAGACGGTGTCAGGAACAGGTGCATTGAGTAGGCGGTGGTGCCAACGGATGGTAGGTAGTAGCTCACGCCGCCCGTAAGGCTTACAACGTTAAGTGATTCCTCGCGGTTCTTGGCGAGAAACCCCAGCATGCGACTGACGGTGTCGCCGTAGCCAATGTTGAGGTAGCCGTCCTCGCGCAGGTGATCGGAGACGTAGTGAGCTGCGCCCTGGGCAATGGATTGATTAATGGCAGAGCTGTCCAGGGGTGTTGGGACCACAAAAGCGTCCTTGAGGCCAAAGCGGTCAATAAGGAGCTGTTCTGCGGAAACGCGCTGGCTATCGTTCTTTCTGAAGCTGAACTGAACAATGCCTTGAGCGCGAGCCTCTTCAAGCAGACGGATAACTTTTGCACGAGAAACGCCCATGACCTCAGCAATCTGAGCCTGGGTGTTATCTTCCATGTAGTAATACCACGCAGCCTTGGTAGCTAGCGCATATGTCTGCTCGTCCATCCGTCCTCCAGTTGATACTTTTGTTTAATGATAAAACATTTGTATCTAACATACTAGACTTCATTATAGTAATTATTCTCCCTATTAACAGGAAGATATACTACAAATACCATAATTGCGTATAGAGGTATTGCGGACTATTGTTCATGATACAATCAAAAATACCATTCACGGCAGTAATAATACCGTTTGCCGTGACGGTGCTTTGAAGAATGCCTATTTATAGATATCTTCAAAGTGTGAGATTTTGTACGGCCGTTTGTTATTTTTGGTAGGAGGTACTATGGGTGAAACTTTTGACATCGATATCGATGCCACTGACCCAAAGTCGCCTGAAGGAAAAGATGCGTGTAAGCAGTGCGACACACTTCTTTCCGTTCGTGGAATCAAGAAGTCATTTGGTTCCAACGAGGTATTAAAAGGCATTAACTTAGATTTGGCGCCAGGAGAGGTCATCTCTCTTATTGGTGGCAACGGTTCCGGTAAATCTACCCTCATGAAGATCATCATGGGTATTTACTCTGCCGATGAGGGAGAAATTTCTATCGATCGTCAAAAGGTTGATATCTCCAACCCTAAGGCCGCACTTGCACACAGTATCTATATGGTTCCTCAGGAGCCAATGCTGTTCCCTAACATGACCGTTAGAGAGAACATCACCATTGGCTTTGAGGCTCCAAAAGCCGAGCTCAACAAGATGCTCGAAGATACTATGAAAGAGATTGGTTGGGAGCTTGATCTGGACCGCAAGGCAATGACACTTTCTATTGCTGAGCAGGGCATGGTTGAGATTCTCCGCGGTCTTATGCGTCACTCTGAGATTCTTATTCTGGACGAGCCAACTTCTGCACTTACCTTTGACGAGGTACAGAGCCTCTTCAAGGTAGTTCAGGAGCTCAAGCAGAAGAATATTGGCATCATCTACATTACACACCGCCTGGCAGAGGTCTTTGAGATTTCTACCAGTATTGGTATTCTGCGCGACGGCGTTATGGCTATGCGCGGCAAGGTAGAGGACTTCACGCGAGAAGATCTTGTACGCGGACTTCTTCCACCAGACGCAGCAGAGATTAAGAAAGAGATTGCCGAGAGCGCAAACATTGATTACGACGCAGAGCCAATCTTTGAGCTTGCTGAGTTTACGGGCTATGGTTTTGCAGATGTAAACCTCAACATTTATCCAGGCGAGATTGTTGGTCTTGCAGGTATTGTTGGTGCTGGTAGATCAGAGATGGCCACCACCATTTACGGCATGGATAAGGTGTTGGGCGGCAAGGTATTTGTCGATGGTAAAGACATTACCGGCAAGTCCACCAAGGACGTCATTGCTGCAGGTCTGAGCTATGTCCCAGAGGACCGCTTTAACGACGGTCTGTTTAGAATTCGTGACGTTGCCGAGAACACCACAAGCGCTCTTCTCGCCAACTCTTCCCTGGGTAAGCTGTTGCTTAACCGTAAAGAAGAAAATAGGGTTTCTCAGAACTACGTTGATAACTTCCGCACCAAGGTTACTGGCCTTGATCAGGAGGTAGGCGGTCTTTCTGGTGGTAACCAGCAGAAGATTGTTATTGGCCGTGCATTCTCGGTTGCTCCAAAGGTTGTTATTTTGGACGAGCCAACTCGTGGTATTGACGCTGCTGCTCGCGGTGATGTGTACGCCGTTTTGCAGGAGCTTCGTAAGCAAGGCGTTTCTATTCTTCTAATTTCTTCTGATATGGAAGAGATTATTGAGCTTGCTGATCGCGCGTTCACCATGTACCAGGGACGCATTAATCACGAGTTCAAAAAAGAAGAAATTACGCAGGACAACCTCATGTCCGCTGCATTTGGATTGTAGGAGGTGACGTATGGATCTTGTAAAGCGCCTTCTCAAGGCTAGGGGACTGAGCAGCCTCGCATTCCTGATTGCTCTCTTTATTATTGTTGGTGCAATGAATCCTGCATTCTTGACGCCAGCAACAATTGCTGCCTGCTTTAACACGTCCGTTGTCTACACATTGGTCGCTGTTGGTGTGGCTTTTACCTTGTTCATTGGTGAGATTGACGTTTCTGTTGGTTCCAACTTAGGTCTTGTTGCTGTAGTAGTTGGCAGCATGCTGAGAGATGGAACTCCACTGCCTGTTGCTTGCCTGGTAGGTATTCTTATTGGTGTAGCAATTGGCCTGGTAAACGCCTGGGGCGTTGCCGTTATGAAGGCTCCATCGCTCATCTTTACCCTGGGTACCAACGGCGTTCTGCGCGGTATTGTTTACGTTTACACCAACGGCCAGTGGGTTGAGAACCTTCCTAAGGAGTTCAAGGACTTCTCGGCAGTAACTGGTATTGGCGACTTTACGGTGTATTATTGCGCAGTTATTGCACTGGTCATTCTGATTCACTTTGCACTAACCCAGACCCGTCGTGGTCGCTGGTTTGCAGCAGTTGGCGATAACGCTAACGGTGCAACCCTGGTTGGTATTCCAGCTCTTCAGACCAAGATTCTGGCATACGTCATCTGCGGCGTTATGGCAGCTATCGGCGGCATCATCTTCTGCAGCCGTATTGGCTTTGTTACCCCAATGAGCGGTAACGGCTACGAGATGAAGGCTATTGCAGCTTGCGTTCTTGGTGGCGTTAGCCTGCTTGGTGGCGTTGGCTCCGTTCTTGGTGCGGCTGTCGGTTCCGTCATCATGGCATCCATCAGCTACCTGTTGGTCTTCATGGGCTTCTCGTCAAATTACGACAACGCAATTACCGGCGTCATCCTGATTGTCATTGTCGTTGTGGACGCTCTGCTTCAGCACCGCTCCATTGTTCAGAACAGACACGCTCGTCTGAACGCACGTGTTTCTCCAAAGACAACTTCTGAGGTTCTTGCAGAGCAGATTGCAGACTTTGGTGAGGCAGCTTTGAGCCCTTCAGGTAAGAAGGGCGGTGTTCGCTAATGATGAAGACACTTAAGGGATTTTTGTCCAAGGGCCAGACAAGCTGGAACATGATTCTTATTGGCCTGCTTGTGCTTGAGTTTGTCATTTTTGGCGCTGCAAACGGTAAGTTTTTGCGCCCAGCACTGCTGTTTACCAGCATTAACGACAACCTGCCAGTCTTTATGATCTCGCTTTTTGTAACGCTTGTTATGGTTACCGGCGGCATCGATATCCAGGTTGCATCTCTGGTTGGTCTAACGTCCATTACTATCGGCGTTGGCTGGCAGGATTTTGGCCTTCCTATCTGGGGTGCCGTGGGCGTTGCCTTTGTCCTGGTTGTTGCCTGTGGCGCGCTTTCGGGCTTCTTGATTGCATACTGCCGAGTGCAAGCAATGGTTGTTACCCTGGGCGGCAGCTTCCTGTACTCTGGTCTGGCGCTGCTCATCTCTACGCTCTCCAAGACCGAGAGCTACCAGGGAATTAGCGGCTTCCCCGAGGACTTCAAGTTTGTATCTAACTTCCAGCTCTTTGGCGTCATTCCATTCCAGCTTCTTATCTACATCTTGATGCTGGTTATCGCGTTCATTCTGCTGCACAAGACCAAGTATGGTCGTCGCATCACCCTGGTTGGCGTTAACCAGAGCGCAGCTGAGTTCTCTGGCATTAACAGCCGAGCAGTCATCATGTCCACCTACATGCTCACCGCAGTTTCCGCTGTTATTGCAGGTGTTGTTCTGACTGCTTACCTGGGTACCGCTAAGTCCGATCTTGGCGCTGACCTTACCATGGACATCATCACCGCAGTTGTTTTGGGTGGCACGCTCTCTACTGGTGGTAAGGGCTCCATTGTTGGTACCGCACTTGCTTCGTTTGTTATTGCATTCTTGCGCTTCGGCTTGCCACTGTGCTTCAAGGTAAGCCCACAGTACCTGGATATTCCTGTTGGTGTCCTGCTGGTTGTTGTCATCGTTGCTCGATCGGCAGCAAGCGGAACAAATATTGGTGCGTTTTTGAAATCGCTGCTTTCTAGCAGCAGTAAAGCCAAGGCATAAGCTTTGGGGAAATTGTGCCTTAGGCACAGACAAGGGAGGTTACCTATGCAAGAGATTACTCGTCGTGGTTTTATTGGTGCCGCTGGTATCACCGCAGTTAGCGCTGGCCTCGCTCTGGCAGGCTGCAATAATGGTGGTGGCGAGAAGAAGGAAGAGACCAAGAAGTCCGAGGGTGGCGGAGACGTCAAGGGTAAGACCGTAGCATTTATTCCTAAGGTCACCGGCAACGCATTCTTCGAGTCCGCAAACAAGGGTGCACAGGATAAGTCCAAGGAGTGGGGCTTCACCGTTGACTACATCGGCGACGCAACCGCTTCCGTTTCCGCTCAGGTTTCCGTCATCAACCAGGCAGTTGCTAACGGTGTAGACGCAATCAGCATCTCTACCGTTGATGCAAAGGGCGTTTCCGACGCACTGAAGAAGGCAACTGCTTCTGGTATCGTAGTTACCACTTGGGACTCTGACGCTAACCCAGAGGATCGTACCCTCATGGTTTCTCAGGGTACTCCAGAGATCCTTGGCCAGATGCTCGTTGATATGGGTGTTGCTGGCCTTAAGGAGCGCGGCAAGGACCCAGAGAAGGACGAGATTACCTACGTCTGGCACTACTCCCAGGCAACTGTTACCGACCAGAACTCCTGGCAGGTAGCTGCTCAGAAGATCATCAAGGAGAAGTATCCTAAGTGGAAGAACGTCCACGAGAACTACTACTCCAACCAGGACGCAGAGCAGGCAATCACCATTGGTGAGGCAATTCTCGACGCTTACCCAGATATTGACCTGATCATCTGCAACGACTCCACCGCTCTTCCTGGCCAGCTCCAGGCTGCAGAGAACAAGGGCTACGACGAAAAGAAGATCACCATCACCGGTTTTGCTTCTCCACAGTCCATCAAGTCCTACTGCGAGCACGGCACCATCTACAACTGGGGCCTCTGGGACTGCGCAGTTCAGGGCGCTATGGGCTGCTACGTTGCAGCATTCCTCGCAGCTGGTAACGAGGTCAAGGTTGGCGACACCATCTCCATCCCAAGCATCGGCGATGTCAAGGTTGAGCCTAACGACTCCATCGCCGAGGGTGCAAAGACTGGCGACAAGAACAACGGCGTTGTCCTGCTTCCTGAGCGTCTTGTCTTCACCAAGGAGAACATGAACAACTACTCCTTCTAATCAAGGTGTACGTTTAAGGCGTAAGTTTGCGGCTGGCGAGAAGACCGATCTTCTCGCCAGCTTATGAGGTAATTCAGCCGCAGAGGAGGGCGGTCCTCCCAGGGTGGTTCTCCTAGAGGGGGCCGCCGAAGAATCACACTTTCTCTGCGAGCTTTAAGGTTTTATTGAAAGGATTTTCATGGCAGATCTGGACGGATTAAAAGTAGCTAAGGATTATCACGTAGACACTCCTTTTGCTAACAATCAGGGATTTTATGTAAAGGGTGCAAACAACCTCGACTGGGGTATGCAGAAGCACCTCTCCAACATCTTTGATCCAAAGAGCGGCAACACTGTAATGTTCGCATTTGACCACGGTTACTTCATGGGTTCAACCGCTGGTCTCGAGCGTCTTGACCTACTGCTTCCACAGCTTGCTCCTTACGTTGACTGCTTCATGGGCACCCGTGGCGCAATCAGGACTTGCGTTTCTCCTGAGGTTTCTAAGGGCATCGCTCTTCGCGTTTCTTCTGGTTCTTCTATGCTGCAGTCTGACCTCTCGCACGAGGTTGTTGCTGTTGACATTGAGGATGCTATCCGTATGAACGCAGACTGCATGGCTGTTCAGACCTTCATCGGCGCTGATGGCCAGCTCTCCAGTATTGATAACCTCAGCCAGGTCATTAACGCTGGCTTCCGCTACAGCATTCCTACCCTTGGCGTTTGCGCTGTTGGTAAGGATATGGAGCGCACCGGCCGCTTCTTCAAGCTTGCAACCCGTATCATCGCTGAGATGGGCTGCCAGATTGTTAAGACTTACGACTGCGAGGACTTCGAGGAAGTTGTTGCAGCATGCCCAGTTCCAATTGTTGTTGCTGGCGGTAAGAAGCTTGCTGAGCGCGACGCTCTGCACCTTGCATACGACGTCATCCGCAAGGGTGCACGCGGCGTTGACATGGGCCGTAACATCTTCCAGAGCACCCATCCTCTGCAGATGGCCGAGGCTGTCCGCATGATCGTTCACGAGGGTGCAACCGACGCTCAGGCATGGGAGTTCTTCGAGGACGCAACCCACTAAGAGCGCGCACGGTGCGGTGGCGCCGCAGGTCCAACGGGCGCGAGCCCGCGCGACCTCCGAGCACGAAAGCGCTGCTCAAACGTGGCTCTCTCATGTGGCGAGAAACACACTGACCTTGAGCTGGTAATCCGAAAGGATTACCAGCTTTTTTGCAGCGTGTTAACGCTGGCTTTTAGACTTGGCGCACAAAATAGCGCATCTTTGGTAGGTTCTGCCGAAGAATCGACATGTTTCTAATCAAGATAGCCAGGCAGCTAGGCGGTCGCACTACCTGATATGCATTTCTATGCATAAACTTCATCTAATATGCTAGAAAATGAATAGACTTATATAAGAAATTTAACTATCGATAAATTCTGTATCTACGGAACACACCTAAGTCGGATAATCTGCTCAGATGTGGGCATTTTACACACCTAATGACGATAATCTGCATGATTGAGGTATTTTCAGCGTAATGTATACGTCTTTTTAACAGATTATCCGACTTAGGTGTGTTTTGAACTGCCTCCTATTTTTTCGTGTCCAAGAAATGGGAGGTAGTTCATTTCAGAAAAAGCGGTCTAACAATCGCAAGAAAAGCGTTACTTATGCAGTCTGCATCTTTGCACGTGTCTCATCAATGATGGCACGTACCTTAGCTGCGTTAGCGGCAATCTCCTCTTTTGAGCCCTTAGTAAGCAGGCTTCCCATGCCGCAGCAATCAACGCCACGCTCAAGCCACTCAGCAAGGTTGTCAAGATTAATGCCGCCAGAAGCCATCAGAGGCATCCAAGGAGTTGGGGTCTTAAAGAGGTTAACCAGCTCAGGACCATAGACGTTAGAAATTGGGAAGCACTTAATAAAGGCAGCGCCCATCTCAAGACTGTGATTTGCCTCGGTCATAGTAGTGCAACCAGGTGCGTAAGGAATCTGATACAGGTTACACATACGAGCAACCTCATCAGAGCCGCAGTTAGCAACAATGAACTGAGCGCCAGCCATGATAGCAAGACGAGCAGTTGTTGGCTCCATAACGGTACCTGCACCAACAATCATCTTGTCGCCAAGACGCTCTCTAATTGCAGCAATAACCTCGCCTGCGTTTGGCAGGGTGTAGCTAATCTCCATTGCATGAACGCCGCCTTCTGCAAGACCCTCAGCAATTTCAATACCACGCTCAACTGTTGGGACGCGAACAACTGCAAACGCACAGGTATCTACTAGTGCCTGAGAAACAGCAGCTTTCTGCATCTTCATATACAACATCTCCTTGTAAATGTATCTCGCTCTACCCTATTGAGCTGGCGAGAAACCCGTCATTTTTGATTCTTAGTTATGAGCAATTCCGTAATGGTCAAGCATTGCATAGATCTTCTCGTTAACACCCTCTGCAACCTCAGTAACAGGGAAACGAGCAGGACCAACAGGGTATCCTGCAAGCTCAAGAGAACGCTTAAGCGTCTGAGGAGTGCTCCCAAGGTGAAGGATGTCGCGAATTGGCTCAATCTCTGCCTGCAGGCGAGCTGCTGCTGATGCATTTCCTGCCTCAAGAGCTTTCCAAAGGTCAACGACAACCTTGGTAATAAGGTTTGCGGTACCGGCAATAGTACCCTGAGCTCCAAGAGCATGAGCCTCAGAGATCTTTCCGTCAGAGCCAACAAGTACGTCTACGTCGTGACCAGCGGCAGCGTCCAGATAATCCTTGAGGTTATCAATGTTTCCGGAACTGTCCTTAATACCCTTGATATTTTCAATGGTTACCAGCTGCTCAACTGCCTCTTTAGAGATGTTTTTGCCGGTACCCTTAGGAATGTTGTACAGAAGGACAGGAATCTTTACGCTTGCAGCAACAGTCTTGAAGTACTCGACCAGCTGCTGATCAGAAATGCCCAGGAAGTAAGGGTTGATGACAGAAAGTGCGTCTGCACCAATTGCCTCTGCCTCACGGCTCATGTAGAGAGCCTCTTTTGTTGAGCAAGCGCCGGTTCCTACATAAACAGGAAGACGACCTGCGGTTTTCTCGATAATAAACTTGGAAAACTTGATCTTCTCGTCAGGATTACAAACGTGGAACTCACCGTTAGAACCAAACGTAAAGATACCGTCAGCGCCCTCGGAGATAAGCTTTTCTAGAAGCTGCTCAGCTGCTTCGTAGTTAATAGACTGTTCTTCGTCGCGGTTAAACGGCGTGACCATAGGGACAATAACGCCCTTAAATGTTGACATGCAAACTCCTCTGTGCGTATTGCAGTGTTTATCTGGGGTTATTTGCCCTCGCGAATGGACGCGCCAAGAGCTCCACCGGGATGCCACTTAACGTACTGCTCTGGGTTAAGGCCGTACTCGTTTTGAAGCAGGATAGAGAGGCACTGGAGCTCCATAATCTCAGCCAGAATCGAGGCGCGTGGAGGCTTGTTCATGGAATCGCCCTCCTGCTCAACGCCTGCAATAAGGGCAACCTCTGCCTCGTTTGCCAGCCACGAGTTAGGATTTCCGGTCAGCGCAATAATGTGCACGCCAACGTTTTTGAGGCAGGTAACGGTAGCCTTGAGCTCGCCTGTCTCGCCGGAGTTGGAAATAGCAATGACTACGTCACCAGGACGAGTCTGACCAGCAGATCCATGGACGCACTCGGTGCCGTGAAGCTCGTAGGTTGGAGTTCCAGTTGACGAGAAAAGCGATGCAGCATAACCGGAGACGTGACCTGGCTTACCAATACCGGTTACGTGCAGACGGCCGCCCTTTGCCTCTGCATCCAAAATAAGCTTTTTAGCTGCAGAAAGCGCATCAAAATCAATGCTCTCTACATACTGATGAAGCGACTTTCCCACAATGGAGAGAAACTCCTGAACCTGCTCTTTTTCAGTTGCCATTACAACTCCTTATCTGTCTGTGAGGCAGCGCTCAAAGACACTTACTACATGCTGAGCTAACGCGTCTCTTTGACCTTATGCTGAGCCATAAGCTGCTCAATCTGCTCTTGAATTTGATCAAGCGTGGCGGCCATAAAAGGACGGTTAATGTCTACAAATTCAAATCCGGAAGGATGGCTTACCCAAGCGCCTTCAAGAAGCAGGCGGAGCGCCTTGCCCTGTCGAATGAGTTTGTAGCTTTTAATCTTGGTATAAGGAACGACAAGTGCTTTTCTCTTGTCGGATTTTGCAAAGATACATACGTTTTTCTGTCCAAAATCAATAACATGAATGCCGCTGGCAAAACGACTAAAGCGTTTTCCCATGGCTCGTGATGCAAACCACGTAATGGTGAGTCCTGCAATAACACCAACAAGACCCAAAATATTGCCGCTTACATTGGCGTAAACCCAAAAGAAAAATGTCAGAGCAAGAGCAGCAAACGCCAGGAGCAAGTACAGAATTCCCTGAACCATCAAACGAGTTCTATCTTCAAGAACTTCTAGAACTAGCTGATCTTTGGGAAGCTCTGGAGCAGGCTGTTTGTCAACGCTGAGGCCAAACATATCGCCAAGCACTGACTCAGTAACACTTTTGTTGTTCTTCTCGTCTGCCATGTTTTTCCTTGTTGTGAAGCTTTTAAAAGGGCGCCCGCGGGCTTTCCACGAGCGCCCTAAGAAACCGTAGAGCTGAGTAGGTACTACAGAAATCTAGGCTTAGGCAAGACCAAAGAGTGAGCCGATGCCGTAGATGATAGAACCAACGATGTTGTAGTCAACGTTAGGGAAGGATGCCTCTGCAATTCCCAGCTGAGCAAATGCAGGATAGAGAATCAGAGGACCAGCGGTCAGGAAGATACCAACCAGGAAGGAGCCAAGAAGAGCACCGCGCCATCCACCGTAAGCATAACCACAAACGCCGCAAGTACCACCAGAGAAGAAGCAGATGCCTGCTGCAGGAATCATGATGGTTGGGCTGTGGAATGCAACCATAAGTGCCATTGCAACAAGGCCGCCAAGGAAGGAGCCAATGAAGCCGATGATGACAGCGTTTGGTGCAAATGGGAAGATTGCAGGGCAGTCGACTGCAGGACGTGCATCTGGAATGAGCTTCTCGGAGATGCCGACAAATGCAGCGGTAATCTCAGCAATGAACTGACGGACGCCGTAAACAAGAACGGACATACCAGCAGCAAACTGAAGACCAGCAAGGAATGGCCAAATCCACCACATATCGTTACCAAAGTAGCTGGTGAATGGCTTGTTGTTTGCAAGGGTGTCGCCAAAGTGACCGGTGACAAGGCATGCAATAGTAACAACGTAGAACAGAACAATCATGAAGAGAGCAACGGAGAAGACAAAGTCCTTGAAGAGCTTGAAGAACTCTGGAAGCTCCTTAGCTTCCTTCTCGCCCTCCTCCTCGTTCTTCTTAGCAAAGAGCTTTCCAACGTAACCGGAGAATGCATAACCGATGCAGTTGAAGTGGCCGATTGCGATGGAATCTCCACCAACAAGCTTGTTTACGAATGGCTGGCACAACGAAGGTAGCGCAGCACCGCAGAAGCCGAGGATGACACCACCAAGAACAATGGTGACCCACATTGGGAGACCAAGAGCAATGAAGACCAGTGCGAGTACGCAGGAGAAGTACAGGAAGTGCTGACCAGTCAAGAAGACGGACTTGAATGGGGTAATCTTGGCAAACACAAGGTTCATGATGAAGCCAAGGACCATTACAAGAGCAACCTCAGTACCATAGGTATTCAGTGCAAGAGCAGTTGCGACCTCAACCTGGGTTACAACGCCCTTAACAGCGAATGCACGACTAAACATGTCGCTGAAGATGTTGACCTGAGCGGACATAGCGCTAGAACCAATGTTGAAGATCATGAAGCCAATAATGGTCTTCACAGTTCCGGAGAAGACGTCCACAGCGGACTTCTTCTGCAGCAAGAGGCCGACAAGAGCAATAATGCCCATGATGACGGCTGTGTCTCTGAGCTGCATGAGAATTGCATTGAGCATGCGTAATCCCTTTCAGCAAATAAACCGACGAACCTACTCAGATAAGTTCTCTAAATCACGTGACAAATACCTCTTGTCAAAGGTTTGGCGAGAGCTTCTCGCCGAAGGCAACCAGCGTTGCGTATGACGAGAAACTCCCGCCAAAAAGATACAAAGGGGAGCTTATGCGTTGTGCTCTGCGAGCCAAGCGGTGAGCTTTTCCTTCATCTCTGCCTTGTCGACAATGTTGGTAATACCAACTGCAGAAGGAACGCGATCGTCAGCGTTGAGCTCATCGGTGAGGTCAGACATGGTGATAACAAGATCGCCATTGAAACCAATCAGGGAATCCAGATTACCGTGCTCAGTCTCGATTGGAAGATCATTCTCTTTGATAACCTGGTCAATCTTGATCTTGAGCATCATGGAAGAACCCATACCTGCACGGCAGCAAACCAGTGCGTGGAACTTCTTATCAGCCATTACAACCTACCTTCCTTTGCGTGGACAAGGTCCACAACATCTTTTGGTGACTGAGCTTTTTCAAGCTGAGCAAAGAAATCTGGATCGCTCAGCAATTCAACAAGAGACTGAAGGGCACTAAGGTGGCCTTCACTATCTTTTGCAGCAAGTGGGAAAAGGAACTTAACTGGATCGTTGTCTTTGCTACCAAACTCAACGGAATCCTTAAGTACGGTAATGCCTACTGCAGGCTCAAGCGCACCGGACTCAGGGCGTGCGTGTGGAAGAGCAACATGCTCGGTAATAACAATATAAGGGCCGAGTTCGTTGACACCTTTAATCATGTCATCAACATAGCCCTCAGTTACTTTTTTGTTATCAACGAGTGGTTGCGCAGACTTTCTAATTGCATCTTCCCAGTTAGAAGCTACAACATTGAGCTGCACCAGGTCTTCGGTAAGGAGATCACTTAACACAGCACCACCTTGCCTTTCTCTTAATGAGACACATTGGCCCAAAGCCGTCTCATGACAAGTCTTAATAATTTGATAATATGCCATGAAACGTTCTTAACTTCAATCAATTTTACTAAAACAGTAATCAAAGTTGTTCATATTTTTTCAGCGTATCTTTTGTCCATGTAGCTATACAAATGTTCATGTTTTTATGAACGTAATTGAAGCGCCTTCTATTATCCCATGTAAAGTTTATATGTTAAATTTTTTATAATCTAAAACATTCATATATATTCACACTATTATTTTCCGAAATATCTTGATATCCTTCTTCTAATGTTCTATTTTATTGATGAATGAACATTCAAAGAAAAAATGTTGCTCATAAAGGGAGGGCATTTATGAAAAGGAGTAAGGCTTACGTAGATTCACGTCGCGAGGCAATTACTGAGCTGCTAGAAAAAGAGGGACAAGCAAGTGTTTTAGAGCTTGCTGATCACTTTGAGGTCTCTTCTTTAACTATCAGACGTGACCTGGACTTTCTTGAGAAGCGCGGCATCCTGACTCGTCAGTATGGCATTGCTACCCTGCTTAATCCTTATGGTCGTCCTTCTGGCTCAAGGCAGATTCGCTCTAACAAAGCAATTGCCCGCGAGGCCGCTCGCTACGTTGAAGATGGCGATTGCATCTTCATCAACACCAGCTCCGTTGCTCTTGGGATGCTTGAGTGGATTGATGCTCACGACGTAACTGTTGTTACAAACAATGGCAAGGCACTGTTGCTTGAGGACATCCACGATCTTTCTATCATCCTTACTGGTGGTGACATCCGTCCTCCACGCGCTTCCATGACTGGTGATACCGCTCTTGAGTGCATCCAGCACATTACTGCTGCTAAATGCTTTTTGGGCTGCACAGGTTTCTCGGGAGAATTTGGTCTTACTTCTGCAACATCCCCTGAGCCAGCAATTAACGCTCAGATGCTCAAGCGCTCTAGAAAGCACTATGTTGTCGCAGATTCTTCTAAGCTGGGCACTACTTCTAACTTCCAGTTTGGTTCTGCAGAAGACATTGACCTTCTGATTACTGATACAGGTGCAACTGACGAGCAGATCCAAGAGCTCAAAGCCGCAGGCCTCAAGGATGTTGTCTGCGTCACTCCTTCTATTCTTCCTGCTAAGTAAGACTTGCGCTTCATCATTTATTAAGCGAACACAGACGGCGACCTTTTACAGGTCGCCTTCTTACATTGCAAAATTTTTACGTGTAATTGTGTTTAATCGCATCCGGCTACACGCACCCACCGAAGTTCAACAGGACCATCTGTCGAGCAGCTTGCTGACCAAACAGCGATTAGCAGCGATTAGCTTTCCAAAGCTTCAAATGACTTAAAGCCTTCGCCGATTGCCTCGTGGACCTCTGAAACAAATACCAGTGCATCGGGGTCAATCTCAGAAACGATAACTTTCAGCTGAACAACCTCCGTACGACCAAGAACGCACATCAAAACAGGCTTGTGCGCACCACTCCACAGTCCGCGCGCCTGAAGCTCCGTACAGCCACGATTAAGGTTATAAAGAATCTCGTGAGCGATTGCATCGTGCTCAGAGGAAATAATGTAAACGCAGCGCTCAGATCTTGGTCCGTCGATGACAAAGTCAATCATTTTTCCTGTGACAAAGATTGCCAAGGTAGAATACAGACCGTTTTCTAGCGAGAAGACCGGAATAGCTGCAATAATAATGAGAATATCTACAATAATGATTGCGGTACCTGATGGAATACCAAAGCGCTTGGAAACCGCCTGAGCAATGATGTCTGTACCGCCAGTATTTCCACCCGCTCTAAATACAAGGCCAAGACCAAAACCACAGATAATACTGCCCCACAGAGCAGCAAGCATAAGATCATTGGCGCCAAGAGCTGGTAAAAAAGGTGCAAATAAATCAACAAAAATACTAGAAATTAAGAAGCCTACAACGCTCTTGAGCAAGTATTTTTTGTTGCCGCTTTTTGCAACAAAAGCCATCAAAATGATATTCATAGCGATTGTTTGCATACCAACTGGCAAATCAAAACCAAAAGGCAATGCAACAGCTCTAATAATCGTTGCAAAACCAGTAATACCACCAGCCGCAAGTCCGTTAGGAACTTCAAATACATCAAGGCCAACTGCAAAAATTGCACAGCCAAGGACGATAAAGAACGAATCTTTAAAGGTCTTTTGCCAAGTAGATTTTTGCACACTAATCCTTTCCGCCAACAACCCAGCGATGGTACGCAATGATGAACTGATCAAGATCGCCGTCTGAAAGAACGGACTCTACGTTTCCTGTTTCTGTACCTGTTCTTAAGTCCTTAATGAGCTGATAAGGATAAAGAACATAACTCCTAATTTGATTGCCAAACGAGATTTCTCTCTTTGGACCGCGAAGCTCATCCAGCTCAGCTTCGCGTTTCTCCTTTTCAATCTCATACAAACGACTGCGCAAGATATTCATTGCCGCAGCTTTGTTCTGAAGCTGGCTGCGTTCGTTTTGGCAGGTTACTACCGTTCCTGTTGGAATATGTGTAATACGAACTGCCGAGTCTGTAGTGTTAACTCCCTGGCCTCCTGGACCAGATGCATGATAGACATCAATACGCAGGTCATTGGGGTCAATAGCAACTTCAATATCTTCAGGAAGAACGGGTAAAACTTCTACACCAGCAAATGACGTCTGCCTGCGTTTCTTATCGTCAGTAGGAGAAATTCTTACCAGACGATGCACACCTTGCTCTGCACGAAGCATACCGTAAGCATTTTTGCCACTTACCGTAAAGGTTGCGCGGTCAAGGCCGATAACCTCCGCAACAGGAGCGTCGTTGATATCAACTTTCCAACCACGGCGATCGCAATATTTGAGATACATGCGAAAAAGCATCTCGCACCAGTCTTGAGCCTCAAGGCCTCCCTGACCAGGCTTAATAGTAACAATTGCATCACCATGATCAAGTTCATCAGTAAACCAGCTTGAAAGCTCAAGCTCCGACAAGTCTTTTTCAAGAGACGTCGCAAGCGCTTGAGATTCGTCGAGTGATGCTTGGTCTCCAAGCTCTGTTCCAAGCTCAAAAGCGGCCTCAGCATCACCGAGTTTCTCTTTAGCTCTATCAATACCAGCAACATCATCGCGAAGTGATGCTAGTTGAGTCATTATTTTTTGCGCAGCTTCAGCGTCGTCCCAAAAATTGGGACGAGCAATTTCTGCCTCAAGTTCTGAAATTTGCTGACGCTTCTCAGTGAGGTGAAGATATCCTTCTACCTCAGAGAGACGCTCCGCTAAAGCTTGGAGCGAAACAGCCTCTGTATCAGCCATTCTTACCTATTTCGGCCGTGGCAGTTCTTAAACTTTTTGCCACTTCCACATGGGCAAGGGTCATTGCGACCAACGTTGACGTAAGGATTTGGATCGTCAGACTTACGGTAGGTTGATACAGAAGACTGGCTGACGCCGGTTCCCTGTGGACTCTTTCCAATAGCTGCGGCATTCTTAAGCATGCTCTTGCCTTGCTTAAGTGCCTTTTGATCACCGTCGGTCTCTTCTCCACCAGAATAGTGAGCATTCTGGAAGGCCTCTGCCTCAGTATTCTGACGTGGACGATTAACCAACTCAAGGCGAAGAATAGTACGGAGGAAGTCCTCGTACATGGTGTTTACCAGCAGCGTAAATGCCTCGTATGCCTCGGTCTTATACTCAACCAGAGGATCGCGCTGACCAAAACCACGAAGACCAATACCGGTCTTTAGGTAATCCATCTCCTGGAGGTATGCCATCCAACGAGTATCAATGACGCGAAGCATTACCTGAGCAGCAAGCTCACGCATAACTTCTTCACCAAGCTTCTGGGTCTTCTCGTCAAAGGTCTTTTGGACAAATGCGGTGACATCTTCTTCAAGCTGCTCAAACTTGGTGTCCTCGGTAAACTCTGGAAGATCAGTCTTACCAGTAAGTTCAGTGAGCCACTTCTCAAGACCCTCAAGATCCCACTCGTCAGCATCTCCGTAACAGAACTCCTCGCAAATGCGCTGAGTAGTAGAAGCAGTGACTGTCTCGATGAGCTCCATAAGATCCTTACCGTCAAGAATCTTGTTTCTCTCTGCGTAAATGACCTGACGCTGTTTGTTCATAACATCGTCGTAATCGAGGACGTTCTTACGCATTGCAAAGTTGACTTCCTCAACCTTGCGCTGGGCGCCCTCGACAAGCTTGGTAACAATCTTTGCCTTAATTGGCATATCGTCTGGAAGCTCATAGCGCTGCATCATTGCTGCAACGCCATCCATGCGATCTCCACCAAAGCGGCGCATCAAATCATCTTCAAGAGAAAGGTAGAACTGGGTCTGACCAGGGTCTCCCTGACGACCAGAACGACCACGAAGCTGATTGTCAATACGACGGCTCTCATGACGCTCGGTACCAATAACGCACAAACCACCCGCAGCGGTTACTGCCTCACGCTCAGTAGCGCAGATTTCCTTTGCTTCTTTGCGCGCAGTTTCTTTTTGCTCCTGAGTAGCCTCAGCTGGCTCAATTCCCTGGTTACGAAGGATATCTTCAGCCATGACATCTGGGTTGCCACCCAAAAGAATATCGGTACCACGACCTGCCATGTTGGTTGCAATAGTAACTGCACCCTCACGACCAGCCTGAGCAATAATCTGTGCCTCACGCTCATGGAACTTAGCGTTCAAAACGTTATGTTTAATGCCACGTTTAGACAGAATGCGAGAAATGCGCTCGGAGTTGTCAATGGAAACGGTACCAACAAGTACTGGCTGACCATTCTGATGACGCTCTTCAACGTCTCTTACGACAGCTTCAAACTTAGCGTCAATAGTACGATAGACCAGGTCATCGAGGTCTTCACGCTTAACCGGACGGTTGGGTGGAATAACTTGAACAGGAACGTGATAAACTTCACGGAACTCCGCGTCCTCGGTCATTGCGGTACCGGTCATACCGGAGAGCTTGTCGTACATGAGGAAGTAGTTCTGGAGGGTGATAGTTGCCAAAGTCTGGTTTTCTTCACGTACCTGAACGTTCTCTTTTGCCTCAATTGCCTGGTGAAGACCCTCAGAATAACGACGGCCTTCCATGATACGACCAGTAAACTCATCAACAATCTTTACTTCGCCATCAATGACAACGTACTGCTGGTCACGATGGAACATATACTCAGCCTTCAGCGCCTGCTGAAGATGATTGACTAGCTGGCCAGTCTCATCGTTGTAGATATCGTCAATGTTGAGAGCGCGCTCGACCTTCTCAAGACCAATCTCTGTTGTTGCAATGGTGTGCTTTGCCTCATCCATCTCAAAGTCAACATCTGGAGTTAATCCACGAACTGCCTTTGCAAAATCCTTATAGGTACCTGCGGATTTAGTGCCAGCACCAGAAATAATCAGAGGAGTACGAGCCTCATCGATAAGGATGGAGTCAACCTCGTCGACGATGGCGTAGTGGTGTCCACGCTGAACACGCATCTCTGGGCGAGTAACCATGTTGTCGCGCAGGTAGTCAAAGCCAAACTCTGAGTTTGTACCGTACGTAATATCTGCCTCATATGCAGGCTTTTTAAGGCTCAGTCGCATGCCGTTCTGCAGAAGGCCAACACTGATGCCCAAGAACTTGTAGATGGTGCCCATCCACTCACTGTCTCGTTTAGCCAGGTAGTCATTGACCGTAACGATGTGAACGCCTTCGCCGCTCAGTGCGTTAAGGTAACCAGCAAGAGTGGAGACAAGCGTCTTACCTTCACCGGTCTTCATCTCTGCGATAGTGCCCTTATGCAGCGCGATACCACCAATGAGCTGGACATCAAAGTGACGCTGACCAATAGTTCTTACTGACGCCTCACGTACCGTCGCAAAAGCCTCTGGGAGAAGATCGTCTAGACTTTCTCCTTCGGCATAACGAGCCTTGAACTTCTCGGTCTGAGCCTGAAGCTCTTCATCGCTCATTTCCTGCATTGTTGGCTCAAGCGCATTGATCTTCTCGACAATACGCTGATATGCTTTGAGGTCCTTGTCAGCGCCAAAGGACAGAATCTTAGAGAGGAAATTAGGCATAGCTTTTTCCTTGACGTCGGGCATCTATCTTCGGTTGATAGACACAGTATTCAACTTATATATCATACCCCGTCTAACTGCTTGAATCACACTACATGGCGTCGTAAAATCCCAATTTCGTTATTTCTCCACCACTAGTTTCTATTGATTCTTTTCCCTTTTCTGCACCTGCAATCATCCTGAGCTGTTTAGACGGCATTTTTCTACGCTTCATTACGTATTTCTGCACGTACAAATCGTAGTAATGCTGCGCATCCTGCGCCCGACCACATTTTCTCAGTGCCTGAATGAGCGCCATAAGTGTGTCCTCTCGCATATCATCAACAAGGTAGGCGAGCTCTGCAAAATGCACCGCAAGCGTATAGTGGGTAATTCTCAAAGCAGCCACCGAAGCCGTTACCATGGTATCTATGTATTGATCTCTCAGGGCAACTCGAATGGGATCTGCAAACCTAAAGCATTCATCCTCAGGAAGATACAAATCCCCTTGGTACAGCTCTTCCGCCTGCTTAGCCAGATGCACTATGTCTTCATCGCTGTTCGATGACGCCACACTCTTTGCTAATCGCGTGAAAATATCAATATCTACGGTCACCTGCTGGGGATTAAAACCAAGCGTCTTTTCAATCCGAGATGCTTCCAAAGGCTCACAATCTGTCTGAATCTCCTGGACTTCTTTGCGAATAACTCGAGTTGCTTGATACAGGCGCTCTTGCCAATGTGCCTGATCAGCCTCCGGCCAAATCTGCTGTGCAATCTGTGACCTAAAGCTCATGTGATTGTGAGCAAGCGCAAGATACACAAGCAGCGCCTTTGCCGATCGATAGGCAATTTTTCTGCCAGCAATCTCCTCTCCTTGAACCGACAAACTAAATCTGCCGAGAAGAGCAAGGTAAACTCCAGGATGAGCATTATTTACCTTCTCTACGTGCAGGCTCTTCAGAGCGGAGTCTTCAGTCCAAGAATCCCCCGCTCCTTGCCGAGATACTTTCCATTTTGTTATGTCTCGTTTTCCCTCATTTGAACGTAGGTAATGGAGCCATTCTTCTGGCATTTCTCGTTTTAAGCACTGCTGAAATTCAGACTCATCAGACAGAAGCGCTCTCACAAGCCACATGGCATTTTCAGGAACTCCATACTCAACCGCATCCAGCCAAACGGGAGCATGTCCGTTTACACTCTTAAAGAGAGCTTTATATATTGTTCTACATGCAACTTTTAGCGATGGATGGGTAATTGTCTCAAGGCTCTTCTCCGTAGGTTTAACGCCTAAGAAAAATCCCGCAATATCTTCAATAATCTTTCCGACTTGCACCACATATAGTGAATCCCATTCCCTACTCAGCAGCACTGCTCTTCTCGCCTGGAGCTGCGCTTTGGGATATGCTCTGCTTCTGAGGCTGAGAAGAGCTCCAATAAGAAGCGCGGGCACTTGAATCATACGATTGCCCTGCAGTTCTGCTTGGCTGATGAGCTGCTCAGTATCGTATAAGTCTCCCACAGAAGAGCTTTTTTCAAAAAGGTAGCGAACACATTTAAGTAGTCCTACAGACCCCTTTACGCCTCCGGCCTCACCTTCTTGTAAAAAGGAGAGCGAGCCTGAGGTACGCGCATCAAATTCTTTTTGATATACACCCAGCAATGCGTAAAGCAATTCCACGTCAACAGCTTGAATTGACGAGGTTATTGATGCAGCTTTCTCATACTGCTGCTCAAGAAGCAGCAGCTGAAGGGCATACTTAAAATTTCCTTGCACAGCTAAATCAATTGCGCGTTTATGTAGAGCAATTTTCTTCTCTAGCGGACCCAGCTCAAGGTCTTCTTTCAAGGGTGGCAGAGGCTTTTGCAAAATCAACTTCAGTAAAGTCATATATGCCGTTTGCTTAAGAAATCCGTTAAATGAAGTGAGATTTTTGAGTGCCCTATCAGCATCTTTGGTATTCATCGGCCCCTTAGCAGTAGACAGCGAATCCACCATTCCCTTAGCAGCTTTTTTACTTGAGTTATCGAGCGTACAGTCAGAATGTGTGGCAGTAAGTGCGTTATCTACCAGCTCAATATATCCAGCATCTGCAAATTCCGCTGCATGAGAAAGAACAATTTCCCAGATAATCTCTTCTCTAACCAATGAGCTCACAAATGCAGCCTTAGAGAAATCTTCCCTATCGATGAGCAGGGCTATAGCTTTCAAAACAAGCTTTTCATGCTTACCCGCTAGAGCCACAAGCTCCTGTTTATTAAAGTTCAACACATCAAATCTTGTAGCATGAATACACGAGAAACGCCTAGTTTCTACATGCACGCCAAAGAAAGGCGCATCTTGCTCTATCTTGGCCAAATACTCAAGATCAACTTGTCCGCATATACGGCTTAAATCATCAAATGAACCAACACCGAGCAACATCATGCCCAGCCTGAGCCTAAGTTCCTCAATGCCTAGCGAGCTTCTGAGCATATACGATGCAACGCAAGCAAGACTAGTTAGATACGTAATTGGAACATCCACATCTCCATGCTCGCAAAATGTAACTGGCAAAGAATAAACAAGCGTTGGAATACCGCGCGTCAATCTCATATTAGTCAAAATTGATTGTTCAGAATTATCTATTCCAGGCATAAACGTGAGCAGCTCATTCTTTCCCAAAACATATACGCTAGGGACTTCGTCGATTAACTGACGAGCTTCAGGAGATAAAGAAATCGCAACAAGACAGCCAGCCATGCGAAGACGCGCAATTGATTTAACCTGGCGAGCAACAAAATACTCGTCAGACGGAGGAAAATCATCAATAAGAACTAACCTTTTAACCGCCTTTGATTTCTTGGCATTGCAGATAGAAGTACTTTTCTTAGTAAGAATCTGAGTTGCCTCTTTAGCCGACAGACTAGAAAGAGAGATTTCGTACACAGTCCATCCGTGTGACTGCGCATAATCCGCCAACTCACGCAAAAACATAGTCTTGCCCATGCAGGGCTCTGCACAAAGCGCGAGCGGCCTATTGGTCTTTTCCATTGTTCTGAGGAAGTGCTGAGGTGGTACTACCCTGCTATAGTCACCCATCACATGGCGAGAAGACCCACCGAGCAGCGACTCTGTTCCAGCAGTTTCTCTGTTTTCTGACTCCATAAAACCTCTCCTTACTGTTCAAACACTCAAGCGCTACGTGCGCTCTAACATTTCTCGTCTCAAAATTTGGTGTGGGATAAATAATCAAGCCAAATTTGTCAGAAAGTGAGAAGGTTTAGGTGAACGGTAGGTGAAATATGGTCAGATTCATGACAGATTAGTAACAAAATATACACAGAAATGCACAAATGTTAAAATAAGATAACATTAAATGGTAAAAATTATCTTCCGTGAACGGTATTTAATTAAGAAAATTATGTAAATATTGTGATACACAATAAATATATAATACGTAATAAATATGGATTTTTAGTAAAAATTTTTATTCTATTTTCGAATATTTTTCTACCAAAAAAGAGGACCTTACAAAAGTGAGATCCTCTCGACATAAAAATGCCCCTTGTTGGTCAGCGACGTCCTGCTCTCCCACGGACTTACTCCGCAGTACCATCGGCGCTCGGGGGCTTAACTTCTGGGTTCGGAATGGGAC
>CABTJC010000003.1:0-10750 GCA_902485095.1 uncultured Atopobium sp.
ATAAAATATGCAATCGCATAAACTTCATCTAATATGCTAGAAAATGAATAGACTTATATAAGAAATTTAACTATCGATAAATTCTGTATTTATAAAACACACCTAAGTCGGATAATCTGCTCAGATGAGGGCATTTTACACATCTAATGACGATAATCTGCATGCTTTAGCTATTTTCAGCGTCATGTATACGTCTTTTTGACAGATTATCCGACTTAGGTGTGTTTCCCAAATCTGAAATTTGCCTCGCGAGCCGATGGCGATAAGACCAGATTTTCTCGCAAGCTGTATACCTGCGGTTTTATGTGATTGCATATTTTATAAGTTTGGATATTTATATAAAAAGTTTCAGGGCATCTTTTGGGCCGCACTTGAGCCACATTCAAGATGTATTTAAGGGTCATTGCCATTGGTATTACCATGACATTCGTAGAAATTCAACAGCTATTTGAGCAGCTATTTATAACCCTTCCTGGAAAATTTAAATCAGCTTAACAGGGATTTAACACCCCTTCTGTTGTACTAGAGCCAGGAGAAGGGAGTATCTATGAAATCAAAGCAAGCTTGTGGTTGGAGCTGCCGCCTACGTGTCCTTCCTATTCTATTTTTGCTATTAGGATGTGCATTTGTAGTCTATGGCGCTACTCGCGGAGAGGTTGATACCGTATTGGGAAAAGCGGTACGAATCTGCCTTGAGTGTGTAGGTATTGGTTAGGTGACCTGCAGTGAAAGTGCTCTCAGGAATAAAATTTCTTGGAAAGAAAGTGCGAGAATTTATCACAAAAAGAGGTTTCGTACAGGCATGCGCAACCTTTCTAACCAACCCCCACCTAACAAATTTTGCTAAGGGAACTATCTATACTGGTCCAGCAAAGTCAGTCTGTGTCCCTGGACTTAACTGCTATTCTTGCCCAGCAGCTACGGGTGCTTGCCCTATTGGGGCATTTCAGGCGGTAGTTGGATCTTCTAAATTCAGCTTCTCGTATTACATTACGGGTAGTTTGATTCTCATTGGAACTTTGCTAGGCAGGTTTGTCTGCGGATTTCTTTGTCCATTTGGCTGGGTACAAGATCTTCTCCACAAGATTCCATTCCCAAAAAAATTTAGCACCAAAAAGCTCAAAGCCTTGCGCTATTTGAAGTACGCCATATTAATTGTGCTTGTCTGGGCTCTACCAGCTTTGATTCAAAATGCCGTAGGAATGGGAGAGCCTTATTTCTGTAAGTATGTTTGTCCACAGGGAATTCTTGAGGGAGCAATTCCGCTTTCTTTAGCAGATGTCAGCATTAGGGCAGCTCTGGGCACACTTTTTACGATGAAGTTCAGCATTCTGGCAACTGTCGTACTGTTGAGCATCATGTTTTATCGTCCTTTTTGTAAATGGATTTGCCCGCTCGGAGCTTTTTATTCTCTGTTCAATCGCATCTCAATTTTGCAGTATCGAGTTGACGAGAAGACCTGTGTAAGCTGCGGAAAGTGTGCACGTACATGCAAGATGGACGTAGATATTACGAAGAATAACGCAGCTCTTGAGTGCATTCGCTGCGGAGAGTGCATAAAGGTATGTCCTGTTCATGCGATTGATGCAAAACTCCTGTTAATCAATAAGAAAATTGAACAGTCGGAAAAGGTTGCTACGGCAAAGCGCTTGGCTGATCTACAGGCGACAAGCTCAATAAAGTAAGCGTCATAAAACGTATATAGCTACGTTTCGTACGTAGAAAAGACAGAAAGGACTATGAAATGAAAAAATTTGTAACAAAATCCCTGACGTATGTCGCTGGCCTACTTATGGCAGTTGCGCTTGTTGGATGCAGTGTTGGTGGTACTGGCAACACAGGCACAACAACCGCTCCAACTGCCGAGCAGCAGAATTCTGCTGCAGTTCCACCTGAGGCAGCATCAAAACTGCACCTCAAAGACGGCGATACCTTCCCAGATTTTAAGGCAACAGATATCACTACTGGCGCTACCTATGACAACACCGTATTTGGACAGAATAAGGTCACTGTTCTGACCTTCTGGTTCAATGGCTGTACTGGCTGCATTCAGGAGATGCCAATGCTTCAAGAACTTGCTGATACCTATAAGGACAAAGGTGTCAATGTCTTGGGTGTAAACGCCGAAGCCGCATACACAGACGACGCTAAGAAGGAAGCCGTGAATATCCTCCAGAAGCAGGGTGTTACCTACGGAAACGTCGCTCTTGATCCTCACAGCGATGGCGGTCACGTTATCGAAGGCCTCACAGCGTTCCCAACTACTATGGTTATTGACCAGAACGGTAGACTTGTGGGCGATCCAATTACCGGTGGCTCCAGCAAGCTTCAAGGCAGCGAACTTCAAAAGCGCGTTGACCAGGCTCTTGCTCAGGCAAAGTAGGTTATAGAAACTTACATACCGCTCACGGCACACGGCGAGAAGAACTTCTCGCCATACGGCTTAATCGGTTAGCATTTGAAGCACCGTAGAGATTACGTCTGGGCTGAGCTTGGTCCAGGCGTACTCTAATACGTGTAAAAAGCATCAAGCTGCATTTGAAAGGGAAGAATTGAAAATTCTTGTAGTGGAAGATGAAAAAGAGCTTCTTGCCTCTATTGGAGAGGGGCTTGAGCTGGACGGTTATTACGTTGATCTTGTCGACAATGGCTCTCAAGCTCTTGGAATGGCTCAGCTTGAGCAATATGACCTGATTCTACTTGACCTTAACCTTCCTGGTATCGATGGACTTGATTTGCTGCGTACGCTACGAGCGGAGCACTCAGAGACTAAGGTGCTGATTCTTTCTGCGCGTTCATCGGTGTCTGATCGCATTGTTGGATTAGACGCGGGTGCTGATGACTACCTTATAAAACCCTTTGCGTTTGGTGAGCTCGAGGCCCGTATTAGGACGCTCCTGCGCCGTGAGTACACTCACGGAGAGGTGTGTTTGATAGCTGGAAAACTTCGGTTTGACACTACGGCTCGACAAGTTTTTGTTGGAGACGCTCAGGTTAATTTCACCAAGAAAGAGCTCGCAATTCTAGAGTATCTGATGCGACATGCTGGAGCGGTTGTGAGCAGTGAAGAGCTAATGACTCATGCGTGGGATAGCAACGTGGACTTATTCAGCAATTCTGTGCGTGTTCACATTTTTTCAGTACGAAAAAAGTTACGAGAAGCTCTTGGATATGACCCAATTTCTAACAAAGTAGGAGAGGGTTATTGCTTTAAGAGGGACAGCGATGACTAAGATACGTGAAATAATCCCAAAGCCAATGCGCTCGATACGTGCCCAACTCACCCTTCTTATGGTGGGCTTATTGGTGTGCTGTTGCGTTGTTTTGACCTGGCTTGTGTATCGCTCAACTTCTGAGCTGCTGGAACTAGCTGCAGCCAACGCCATCAATCAGGGAGCTCTTTCTATCGTTTTGGATGTAGATGCTATCGAACGTTCTATTTTGTTTGACGCGCTGGGCATCTTGCTTGTTGTGATTGTTGCGGGAAGCTGTGCTGCTTACTTTTTAATAGGCCACTATACCAAGCCAGTTCAACAACTCTCTGCTCACATGAAAGAAATTAGTCCAAATACCTTGTCTGATTCCATTGAAATTGAGGGCGGTGGAGAAGAGATTCAAGAGCTGGTTAAGTCATTTAATCAGATGACTGAGCAACTAGATGAAGCGTTTGCAATGCAGAGGCGCTTCTCGACTAGCGCAGCTCACGAGCTTAGAACGCCAATTGCAGTACTAAGGACCAAGCTGGATGTTTTTAAGAAAAAGAAACGCGAACAACATGAATATGACGAGCTTGTAACTACAATGGAGACATACATTGACCGCCTATCTTCCATCATCACTGACCTTTTGGAATTTGCGGAGACATCTGAGCTAGGAGAGGCTGAGGACGTTTCTCTTGATTCAGTACTTAAAACGGTCGTGGATGATCTTGAATCGGTTGCTCAAAATAATATGGTAAACGTGCAGGTTAATACGCAGATTGATGCACATTCTGATACACAATCTGAGGCACAGACCTTTATCGTTAAAGGAAATACCAATCTGCTATATCGAGCTCTTTACAACCTGGTTGAAAATGCCATTCGTTATAACCATGAAGAGGGGTCAGTCAACATTGCCCTGGAGACTGAAGGTCAAGAATGTCTTGTTACAATTGCCGATACAGGAGTAGGCATAGCTCCTGAGCAAAGAGAACTTGTATTTGAGCCGTTCTACAGGGTGAATAAGTCACGATCTAGAGAGTTTGGCGGTGCGGGTATTGGTCTCTCGCTGGTCAAGACCATCTTGAAGCGACATGGAGCTTCCATAACAGTCTCTGAAAACAACCCTCAGGGTTCTGTATTTACAATCAGAATTCCATTGGTAGACGCTGTAGATTCCGATTAGCACTTCACATACGCCGCCGTTCGGAGATAAGACGAAATACCAGCTCATGGCGAGAAGTACAATGGCTAGAATAGTTCTTAGCATATAGATGCCCTAGTGATGAAGGGGAGCCAAGTATGGAGTTTATTCTGGATACAGCTGATCTTGAGGCGGTTAAGCAACTTGATGAGCTTTTGACTATTGATGGAGTTACCACCAATCCTGCAATCATCACTAGAAGCGGTAAGCAACCTGAGCAGGTAATTAAGGAGTTCGTGGAGTACCTGTTGCCTGAGCAAAAATTCTTTGTGCAGGTTGTTTCAACTGACTATCAGAAGATGTTGGAAGAGGCTCGTTATATATGCAGCCTTCGTCCCGAGAATACCTATGTGAAGATTCCTGTTACCCGCAACGGATACAAAGCAATTAAACAGCTCAAGTCCGAGGGCCTCGGTGTTCTGGCAACGGCAATTTATTCTGCGGACGAGGCATTTTTGGCGGCCATGAATGGCGCGGATTACCTTGCTCCTTACGTAAACCGTATGTGCAACTACGGTGACGGCATCGGTCAGGTTTTTGATCTTATGCAGATGCTTGAAACCCATGAGCTGAATTCTAAGATTCTCGCCGCATCATTTAAGAATACCGAGCAGGTTCACTCGCTTATTTCTGCGGGTATTGATGCAGTTACGCTTCCACCTGATATTGTCTACACGATGATGGATCATCCTGGTACTAAGATTGCTGTTAATGAGTTCTCTGCTGCATGGCGCGGAGCTTACGGTAGGGATACGTTGCTGGAATAGGCTTTAGATATTTGTAAATGAATATTGGTTTTGATGTATTGTTAAGTTATAGACATCTATTAAATCGATTAAATCTTTCGTTTTATTTAATAAACTAAATTTATCGATAGAAGATAAAATAGTGACGTATTTGATGACTTCATACAATAAAAATAAGAAGATGACAAGGAGAAGAAAGATGGAAACCAAAAGATTTAAATCGATATTAAAAATTTCATCAATTTTATTTAAAATAAATGAATTCGTTGAAGCAACTATAGTGGATAAAAAGAATGTAAATATTTTACCTGTAACCAAAATATATTTTTGATTAAGCTCAGATACACTTTTATTTAGATATGCTATGAGTTCATCAGAATTAGTATAAGACTCTAAAAAAATTTTTATACACGGCATGAGTGATTGAAAACGAGATCTTTGGAAGAAGTTAGTCTTCTTTTCTTTAAGGGCGAGTATAACTGTAGATACAAGAAGAAGAATGTAAAAAAAGAAAGAGCTAATTAATAAGACAAGAAAACATATCTTATTTTGAATATTAATAAAAGCTAGGCTAAACGTAAGTATACAAAGCACAGTAGAAATACACCATAAAATAATTGAACAACCGAAGACATTATATATTTCACTAAATGTATTATGTTTAGCGTTTTCCTTCTTTATTGTAGACCACTTTTTCAGAATTCCTTCCAAACAGTAATTTTCATATGCATCCATCTTATCCTCCTAGAATAGAATAACTCTTGGTTGAAATGAAATTTTTATTATTTTAGTAGTATCTTATAAAGAAAATAATGATATTTTTTATTTAACATATATATTTCATTATATCCACCAGCGGCTACAAAACGTCGGTGAAAAAATCTACTACAAACTGACTTAGATTATGTATATAAGTCAGACATAGGGGTATAAGCAAAACCGTAAAGCAGAAACACAGTATGTGTTCACGGTTAGCTTGTGCCCCTTTTCAGGTCATCTACCTGTGGGGTTTCTCGCCAAACGGAACACGTACATAGGAAAGGATGATTCACAATGGGTAAGATTCTTGGAATTGACCTGGGTACTACAAACTCAGCTATGGCTGTCCTTGAGGGTGGAGAGCCAACTATTATCGTTAACGCAGAGGGAGACCGCACAACTCCTTCCGTTGTCGGCTTCCGCGCAGACGGTGACCGCATTGTTGGTAAGGCAGCAAAGAACCAGGCTGTCACTAACCCTGTAAACACTGTCTTCTCCATCAAGCGTTTCATGGGCCGCAAGTTTGACGAGGTCCAGTCTGAGATCAAGACTGTCCCTTACAAAGTTAAGGCTGGCACCGACGGTCGCGCAGTCGTCGAGATCGAGGGCGTTGACTATACTCCAGAGCAGATCAGCGCTATGACCCTTGCAAAGATGAAGGCAGACGCCGAGAAGTACCTCGGTGAGCCTGTAACCGACGCTGTCATCACTGTCCCAGCATACTTCAACGATGCACAGCGTCAGGCAACCAAGGACGCAGGCAAGATTGCTGGCCTCAACGTTCAGCGTATTGTCAACGAGCCAACCGCAGCAGCTCTTGCTTACGGTCTGGACAAGAAGGACCAGGACCACAAGGTTCTCGTCTTTGACCTCGGTGGCGGTACCTTCGACGTCTCCCTGCTTGATCTTGCAGACGGCGTTGTTGAGGTTCTTGCAACCAACGGCGATAACCACCTGGGCGGTGACGACTGGGATCAGCGCGTTATCGACTGGCTTGCAGATAAGTTCAACTCCGATAACAGCATTGACCTCCGCAAGGATCCAATGGCACTTCAGCGCCTCAAGGAGGCTGCAGAGAACGCCAAGAAGGAGCTCTCCAGCGCTCAGCAGGCACAGATTAACCTGCCATTCATCACCGCAGACGCATCTGGTCCTAAGCACCTTGACTACACCCTGACTCGTGCAGAGTTTGAGCGCATCACCCGCGATCTTCTCGACCGCTGCAAGGCTCCTGTAACTAAGGCACTCCAGGACGCAGGCCTTCAGCTCTCCGACGTCAGCGAGGTCATTCTGGTCGGCGGCTCCACTCGTATGCCAGCCGTTCAGGACCTGGTCAAGAGCATGACCGGCAAGCAGCCTAACATGTCCGTCAACCCAGACGAGGTCGTCGCAGACGGTGCAGCTGTTCAGGGCGGCGTTCTTACCGGCGACGTTTCCGGCATCCTGCTTCTGGACGTTACTCCACTGTCCCTGGGCGTTGAGACCCTCGGCGGTGTTGTTGACAAGGTCATCGACCGCAACACCACCATCCCAACTTCCAGCACAAAGGTTTACTCCACCGCAGCTGATAACCAGACCTCCGTTGAGATTCACGTCCTCCAGGGCGAGCGCGAGATGGCTTCTGACAACAAGAGCCTTGGTAAGTTCAACCTTACCGGTATTCCTGCTGCTCAGCGTGGTATCCCTCAGATTGAGGTTACCTTTGACATCGATGCAAACGGCATCCTGAAGGTCACCGCTAAGGACAAGGCAACTGACAAGTCCCAGGAGATTACCATTTCTGGCTCCACCGCTCTGTCCGACGACGAAGTTGACCGCATGGTCAAGGACGCAGAGTCCCACGCCGAGGAAGACAAGAAGCGCAAGGACGAGATCGAGGTCCGCAACCAGGTAGACTCCCTGGCATACAGCACCGAGCAGACCGTCAAAGACCTTGGCGATAAGGTCCCAGAGGATCAGAAGAAGGCTGTTGAAGAGGCAGTTGCTGAGGCAAAGACCGCGCTTGATGGCTCCGACATTGAGGCAATCAAGAAGGCTGGCGAGAAGCTCACCGAGGTTGGTCAGAAGCTCGCAGAGATTGTCTACGCAGACGCTCAGGCTCAGACCGCAGGCAACAACGGCGCAGCAAGCAACCCTTCTGAGCCAGATGTTGTTGATGCAGACTACGAGGTTGTCGACGACGATAAGAACCAGAACTAATCTGAGTTTCTCGGCATATGCACTTGGGTAACTTAGTGCAGCAGCTGGTAGACAATGTGATATGACTCGGAGGCGGCTGGCGGAAACGTTTGGCCGCCTTCTACACATAGGGAGGTGATGGCAGTGACAACAGCAGATCAGAACAAGGTTGACACTACCTTTGATAACGAGAATAACGGTGATGAAACCGTAGGCGCCGTTGGTGTTGTGGGGGATGGTTCCGCAAGTCAGACGCTTGATGGCAACGCGACCGCTGCCAACGGCGCAGCTTATGCGGGCGCAGCTGGCACAGCAGGTGCGGGCCGTCCGATGACCGAGGAAGAGATGATTGCTGAAGCAATTCGTCGCGGAGAAGAGACGGCTGAGGCAGAGATTGCTGCCGATGCTCAGCGTGCAGCTCAGGAGCGTGACCGTTTGCAGACTGAGCTTGACTCGGTCTCTGATCAGATTGAGGCAGCAAAGCAGCAGGCAGCTGAGGCAAATGATCGCTTCCTTCGTCTGCAGGCTGACTGGGATAACTACCGTCGTCGTACCGCTCAGGAGCGTCTTGATGAGCGCCAGCGTGCAACGGAGAAGCTGGTAGTTGACCTTCTCCCTGTCATTGATGACCTGGAGCGCGCAATTGAGCACGCGGACAACCTGACTGACCCTGCAGCTCAGCAGTTTGTCGAGGGCGTCTCCGCAGTATGCAATAAGCTTGTGGGCGTCTTGAACAAAGAGGGTGTTGAGGTAGTTAACCCTGTGGGTGAGGCTTTTGATCCTCTATCTCACCAGGCAGTGAGCCAAATTGAGGATACCCAGGCGTATGATGAGACCGTCGCCCAGGTGTACCAGAAGGGCTATCGCATGGGCGGCAAGGACATTCGCACTGCGATGGTTGTTGTTACTCACGGTGGTCCAAAGCGTCCAGCTGAGTCAGAGGCTGCTGACGGCAGTGCAGACGGCGCAGATGGCGCCGAGGCTGCAAACGGCGCAACCGAGTAAGACAGAGTAGTTTAGAGAGGAGGCCGTGCTGAATGGCAGGTAGTAAAACTTTTTATGACGTTCTTGGCGTGAAGCGCGACGCCTCGAAGTCTGATATTCAAAAAGCGTTTAGGAAACTTGCAGCTAAATACCACCCTGATAGGGGCGGCGATGAGGCCAAGTTCAAAGAGATCTCGGAAGCGTACAACACGCTCTCTGATGATAAGAAGCGCCAGGAGTATGACCAGATGCTTGCATTTGGAGGAATTCCTGGAGGTGGATTTGGTGGTCGCCAGGGCGGCTACACCTACACCACCAACGTAAACGGTGCCAACTTTGCCGATTTCTTTAGCGGCTTTGGCGGCGGTGCAGGCGCAGGAGCTGGCGGCTTTGACTTTGCCGACATCTTTGGCGGGCGAGCAAACCGTCCAGTTGCAGGCAGCGACCTTACTATGTCCGTAAGCGTATCGTTTGACGAGGCGTTTAAGGGAACTTCTCGCAAGGCAACGTATCGCGTTCCTTCAACTGGTGAGGAGCAGTCACTGACCATCAAAGTGCCAGCTGGTGCTTACGATGGTATGAAGCTGCGTTACAAGAAGCACGGCGAGTACGGCGTTAATGGTGGTCCGCGAGGCAACCTTGTGGTTACCATCAACGTTGCAGCTCATCCGGTCTTCTCGCGAGATGGCGCTGATGTGCGCATGAAGCTGCCAGTGAGCATTTACGAGGCGGCTTTGGGCACCTCGGTTGACGTGCCAACGCCTGATGGAACTACCGTGCGACTCAAGGTTCCCGCAGGTACACAGAGTGGAAAAACGTTCAGGTTCAAGAACTTGGGCGCTCCTCGCGTGAAGGATTCTGCAACTCGCGGCGCGCTGTATGTTTCGGTGGATGTCAAGGTTCCAACAAAACTTTCCAAGAAGGAGCGAGACGCTCTTCAGGCGCTGCTTGACGCTGACGAGCGCAGCTACCGAGAGGAGCGGTAATGGCTCGAAAGAAGGACGACGGTCGTAACAAGCCGCTCTACATGATTAGCGTTGCGGCCGAGCTCACGGGCATGCATCCGCAGACGTTGCGCGTGTACGAGCAGAAGGGCCTGATTAACCCCGGCCGTTCGAGGGGTAACACGCGCCTGTACTCTCGCGCGGACATTGACCGCCTCAATCTTGTCTCAAAGCTGACGGACGAAGGTATCAACCTTGCCGGTGTTGTGCGCATTTTGGACATGCGTGAACGAGCTCTCGAGAAGGACGATCTTATCGATGAGCTGCGCGAACGCATTCGCGTGCTTGAGGACGAGCTCCACGAGTACCACATGCGCGAGCGCATTACCTCGCTTGTTCGTTATAGTGAGACCAGTCCAGAGATGGTGATGCAGCGTCTGCTTGGTATGCCCAGCTCCGCTTCTTCTGACGCTAACGCTGCCGAGGGCGACCCGACGCAGCCAAAGGAATCGTAAGACGACGAGGCAAATTTTTCTGCAGGGAGAGATTTTTCCTGCAGAGCAATAATTTGAACGATGACCAGCTCTCCGCGAGTAATTGCGGGGAGCTGGTTTTTTTGGATTTGGTTACCATTTACCGAATACCGAATACCGAATACCGAATACCGAATACCGAATACCGAATACCGAATACCGAATACCGAATACCGAATACCGAATACCGAATACCGAATAC
>CABTJC010000004.1:0-83966 GCA_902485095.1 uncultured Atopobium sp.
AGTTAAATTTCTTATATAAGTCTATTCATTTTCCAGCATATTAGATTAAGTTTATGCATAGAGATGCATATCAGGTAGTGCGCCGTCTAGCTGCCTGGCTATCTTGAATACGAACATGTCGATTCTTCAGCAGAACCTACCAAAGCTGCGCTATTTTGTGCGCCAGGCCTAAAAGCCGACGCTAACACGCTGCAGAATCAAATCCCCCGCATATGAACTGCCTCCCATTTCTTATGTCCAAGAAATGGGAGGCAGTCAAATCAAATGGAATACAGAGGCTTTGTTTTAGCGTTTCTGCTGTTTAATTAATTTACAGATCAAGCTGCATCAGGCGAGCAATGCTGACAATGTAGATCTTAAGAGCGCGCTTGAGCCATTCCTCAGAGATTCCCTCGTCAGGACCGTGCTCCATACCAACCCACTCAGGCAGGTCTTTTGCTGCCTTACTGTCATAAGGACCAAAGGCAACGGCACGCTTAAAGTGACGTGCATAGGTGCCGCCACCGATAACAAACGCCTGCTCATTGCTTCCTGTGTACTCATGGAACGTATCAAGAAGGGTAGTAATCTCAGGAGAGCTTGGGTCAATGTAGAAAGGAACTGCATCGGAAAGAACCTCAAAGGTGCAACCATGAGCCTCACCAAGCTCAGTCATGCGAGCAGTAATTGCCTCGCCAGTGGTTGAGGTTGGATAGCGGGAGTCAATAGTCTGTACGTAGACGTCACCCTTGGTACGGATAGTACCAGAGATGCAGGTCAGAGGACCAAACTTGTCATCAGTGCTCTGGATACCAGTTCCAGTACCGTCAGTAGTTGAGCAAAGCTGCTGTGAGAAGGTCAAGAAGTCACGTTCTGCCTCTCCGCAGATGTTGTTATCAAGCAGATAGGTCACAAGCAGGCCAATTGCGTTGACAGTTCCCTCAGGCATGGAAGCGTGTCCACCCTTACCTGTTGCGTTAATGCGGGCAAGCTTGGTGCCATCATCTTCAACACCTGCGTCCTCAACCTTGATGGAATCAGTATCAGCCAAGGTAGAAGCGTCAGCGCGAACAAGTGCGCTTGCAAGTCCTGGAATTGCGTTAGGTACGGTACCACCGTCAAGCTCAACGATCTTCTCGCTGTTTGCGCCAGCAATTTTTGGAGAAGTGAACTGTGCGTGGTACACGCCCTTCTCGCCGCAAATAAGTGGGAACTCAGCATCAGGAGTGAAGCAGAATGCTGGCTCTGGATACTTGGAGAGATAGTAAGGGACGTCGCCCATGCCGGTCTCTTCGTTGTTGCCAACGATGGCGCGCAAGGTGTATGGAAGCTTTTTGCCAGTCTTTTTTACCTGTTCAACAAAGTAGTGTGCTGCCCAGAGTGAGAGTGCCAGAGGACCCTTGTCGTCCAGAACACCGCGACCCAGAATAAAGCCCTCACGGCGGGTAACGTCAAGTGGATCTACCGTCCAACCCTTACCCAGAGGAACAATATCGGAGTGAGCGATAGTAGCAAGGTACTTCTCGGACTCACCAGGAAGGTCACCAAAGCCCAGGTAGCCGTCTACGTCTGTGGTCTCAAGGCCTAGGCGCTCTGCAATCTCAAGACCACGGTGAAGTGCCTCGTAAGACTTTGGGCCCCAAGGTTTACCAGGCTCTGCAAGAGACAGATCCTCAACGGACTCTACCTGCACAAGGTAGCGGATATCCTCAATAATCTCTTCCCAGTGCTCGTTAACAAACGCCTCAGCGCTTGCTTTGAGTTCTGCATCAGTCATGAAAAACTCCTTTAATTCAAACGTTTGACCCTGAAACATATGGAGAGCAGTGGTTTTAGCGGCATCTCGCGTATGAAATAGACAAGGTCGGGAACAAGGTACTAGTTACACTATACTTAATACCCCTTATCAAAGGAGTTAACTATGACGAAAAAGACTTTTATTGGAAACGCATCATTTCTTGGCGTTTTAACGGTTTTGGGAATTGTTTTGATGGTTCTTAGGCAAACGCTGCCTCAAGACCCTTCTACACCGCTGTTCTATTCCTATTTTGTTGCGCCAATCATGCTGTATTTTGGCATTGCTGGCCTGGTAGGTCTGTTTATTGCACGCAATACGGGTTTCTCGTTGACTAAGACAGTGGCAGTTGTACTTCGCACGCTTGCAGCAATCCTCTTTGTACTGCCATTCTTTTTCTTCCTGATTGTGGTGCTTCCTTGGACTCTTCTCCGAGGACTTTTTGCCCTCTTGATGGTTGTCATGCTCTACGCGCCATGGTTCTGGGTGCTCTTTGGCCTGCTCTACGGCTTGAGCTGGGCTCAGCAGAAGGTTATTGAGGACGTCACTGCTGATCCATTTGCAGAAGATACGGAAGCTCAGACAGCCGCTGGCGAGAAGATCGGTGTAGCTGACACCGATGCAGCTGACGGAGATGCAATCAACTAACGGTACAGTTCCGCGCCCCATACAGCCCAACAAGAAAGAAGTAACTTGTGCTTGAGCTTAAAGGTATTTCAAAGCGTTACAACACTGGTGGATTTGAACAAACCGCAATGGACCATATTTCCGTTGCGTTTAGGGATAACGAGTTTGTAGCAATCCTTGGTCCTTCGGGCTCGGGTAAGACTACTATGCTCAATGTCATTGGTGGTCTTGATCGCTTTGACTCAGGAGACTTGCTGGTAGATGGTATTTCTACCAAGAAGTTCAAAGAGCGAGACTGGGATACGTACAGAAACAATCGTATTGGTTTTGTATTCCAGGCCTATAACCTTATTCCTCATCAAAGCGTGGTGAGTAACGTTGAGCTTGCGTTGACGCTTTCTGGTGTCTCCAAGACAGAACGTCATGAACGTGCGCTTGAAGCCCTTGATAAGGTTGGCCTTAAAGCACACGCAAATAAGCGTCCAAATCAGCTTTCTGGTGGACAGATGCAGCGCGTGGCTATTGCTCGTGCGCTGGTAAACGATCCAGAGATTTTGCTGGCAGATGAGCCAACGGGTGCGCTTGACTCTTCAACGTCCGTACAGGTTATGGACTTGCTTAAAGAAGTGGCCAAGGACCGCTTGGTTATCATGGTTACGCATAATCCTGAGCTTGCACACCAATATGCAACGCGCATTGTTGAGCTGGCAGATGGCCAGGTAACTGCTGATTCAGATCCATTTGATGTTGCAAGCGTTGCTCGTCGAGAAGCCAAGCCTTCTCGTAAGACCTCTATGTCGCTTCTGACTGCACTGGGTCTCTCGTTTAATAATCTCATGACCAAAAAGGGCCGCACGCTTATGACGGCGTTTGCGGGTTCTATTGGCATTATTGGTATTGCGGCAATTCTGGCACTGGCAAATGGCGCAAACGGTTACATCAAAAAGGTTGAGGAGGATACGCTTTCAATGTATCCACTCACCATCTCTGAACAGTCCGTTAATATTTCTTCCTTTATTTCTGGAAGTGGAAGTAGCTCTGACTCGGCTGATTCTCAAACGCAAGATGCACAAAGCGAGATGACGCAAAATCAGAAAAATGCAGAAGCTGCAAAGCTAGAAAATCAACCTGCTGAAGGTGCTATTCCTACTAACAACAGGCTAGGTATGCAGGCTGAAAGTATTGGCTCTAATGACCTGACCAGCTTGAAGGCTTTTCTCGACAATAATGGCGGCGGCATTAACACGTATGCCAGCGCTATTACGTATGGCTATTCTGTAAGCCCCTTCATCTACCTGCCGGCAGGCGCGGACTCTGGCTCTTCTGATCCTGTTCAGGTGCAGCCAGACGTTACTTTCTCTAAGGTATCGCCTAAGATTCCGTCATATAGTCCACTGGCTTCTTTTGCAAGTACATCGCTTTTTGGTGAGCTTCCTGGCAATCCTTCTATTTACGAGGATCGCTATACGGTTCGAGCTGGTAGATGGCCTACTACTTGGAACGAGGCTGTTTTGGTGTTGCGTCCAAACGGCACCATGGATGATTTTTTGGAGTATACGCTTGGCCTGCGTGATTACGCTGGCCTGCGCTCTACCGTTGATAAAATTGCAAGTGGAGAATCCAGCACTATCGAAGAGTCTCATAGTACATACACCTACGAGCAGTTGATGTCTCCAACGTTTAAGCTGGTTATGCCTAATCAACGTTATGTTTGGGATAGTAATCTTGGTGTCTGGACAGACAAATCCGATGATCAGTCATACATGAATAATCTCATTGCCAATGCCCCTGACCTGCATATTGTTGGTGTTGTTCAGGCAAAAGACCCAACTACTACGGGAGCGCTTTCTGAGGGCATTTACTACACACCACAACTGACTCAGAAGATGATTTCTGATGCAGAGACATCTCCTATTGTCCAGGATCAGATGAATCGTCCAGATGTTGACGTTTTCACTGGTAAAACCTTTGAGGACGAGAAGAACGGTCAAACTTCTGAGGGACTTTCTATCAGCTCTCTCATTTCCGTTGATTCTAACGTGCTGTCTTCGGCGTTTAACTTTAATTCACAGGCGCTGAACTTCTCGTCAATTAATCTGTCTGGTTTGGATATGTCCTCGCTTGACCTTTCTGACGTGCAGTTACCTGCTTTTGATCCGTCACAGCTTAATTTGTCTGATAGCGATGTTCTGTCTTCTGTTACGTCTTCGCTTGATCCAGCTGCGCTGGCGGCGGCTTTCCCAGAGCTCTCTGCAGCAGACATTCAGCAGATTCTTTCTGGCATTACCGTTAATTTCAAACCAGGAGGACAAGCTGCTATTTCTTCGCTTATGGGCAATATTGCTCTGGGATGGAACTCTTGGAGCGCCGCTAATCCCGGTAAGACCATGGCAGACTACCTTGCAACGGACCAGGTACGTACGCAGATAGTAACTACGGTTTCTTCTGCGGTTGATACCGATGACCTGCAGCAACAGCTGGTTAGTGCTCTAGCAAATAAGCTGGGAACCAACCCAGACCTTCCAAGTGTTCAGGCTGAGGTTTCTCAGAGGCTTATGAGTGCTTATCAATCACAGATTGCAAGTGCGCTTTCTGCAGCTATTACCCGTGCTATGAGTGCTTACGTGCAGACTGCGCTAACCAGCGTGATGACGCAGGTTGCTTCAAGAATGCAAAATCAGATTGCAGGCGCACTCAATACAGCTATGCAGGGCGTTGTGGCAAATATGTCCAATGCAATGCAGGTAGATCAAGCAACGCTCGCAAGTGCCTTTAAGCTCAATGCTGACCCATCGCAGCTAGCAGCTATTGCTGCGTCAATGCTAAGGGCAACGCCAGCAACGTATGAGTCAAATCTTTCTAAGATGGGATATGCGGACCTTAATAAGCCCACGTCAATCAACATTTATCCGAAAGACTTTGCAAGTAAAGAAAAGATTGTTGAAATTCTTAATACGTACAATGCCGACGCAAAGGCTGCTGGCGAAGAGTCTAAGGTAATTACCTATACCGACATTGTCGGCGCGCTGATGAGCTCCGTTACACTGATTGTAGACATGATTTCTGCGATGCTGATTGCATTTGTATCTATCTCGCTTGTTGTTTCTAGCATCATGATTGGCATCATTACGTTTATCTCGGTCCTTGAACGTAAAAAGGAAATTGGTATTTTGCGCTCCATTGGTGCTTCCAGGCGAGACATTGCCAACGTATTCAACGCGGAGACGTTTATCGAAGGTCTTATTTCTGGTGTTATGGGTATTGGCATTACGCAGCTACTCATTTTGCCCGCAAATGCTGTGGTCAAAGCCATGTTTAACGTGGACAATTTGGTGATCTTGCCGATAAACGGAGCACTCATTTTGATTCTGATCAGCGTTGTTCTGACGCTTCTTGCAGGTCTTATCCCTGCAGGCAGAGCGGCTAAATCCGATCCAGTTCAGGCACTGAGGAGCGAATAAGACTCCTGGCTGAGCGCACTGTCTGGCGAGAAGAACGTCTGGCTTCGTGCATTACCTCACAAGAAAAGCCCTGTCATGCGCATGCATGACAGGGCTTTTTGCGTTTTGTTGCAGCTACCAGGCCTAGTTCTCCTGACCGCCAAAGAGGTCGACAACCTCAAGATCAAGCTTGGAGGCTTCAATGGCCTCCTTAGCGCCAAAGACAACAACCGAGAGGCCATCATAGCTTTGAGGCATGGTGCTTCCCAGTTCTTTGATGTCCTCAATCTGGGCGTGAAGGATCTTCTCGCGAAGCTTAAGAAGACGCTCTGGATCACGGTGGTTGAAGTACTCAATGTCTTGCCTGCGAGCAAGCATTCGAGCGGGAACAGGAGCGTCAACGCCTGCCACAGAGGCAACTACGTAGCCCTCAAACTCGTCAGCGTCTGGAGTCCACTCAGAGAGCCAGCTACCTGCGCCAACATAGCGGTCGAGGGTTGCATCAAGTGCGGGGTCTCGGTAGGAGACAAAGCTCTGCAGGCCAGCGATGGAGTTTCTGAACATGACGCCATAAGCGCCACCCTTGACGCGAACCTCGTTCCACAGGTAATCAAGACCAAGAACTCTGGTGGCAATGAGCCAGTTACCCTGCTGTTCATGAGTTGCATGGGCAACGTTTGGATAGGAGAGACCAACGTAGGAAACGTTTGACGGAATGAGGTAGGCCACGCGCTGCAACTTACCTTCAGGGACAACAAGTGTCTGCGTTGCACTGTCTACCTGCGATTCATTGCCCTTCTTGAGGCCAAGATCGCCCGCTGCCTGCCAGAATGCCTCGCGGCTCTGAGTGGAGCCAGTAAAGCTGACGGTGACGTTGTCTGCACGGAAAATCTTACAAGTAAGCGCATCCAGGTCTTTTGCAAGCTGAGGAGCACGCTCATCCCAGTTGGCAAGCAGGTTCTTTAGGTACTCGTAGAAGCCAACGCCTGTCAGCGCATCGTTTACGCGGCTAGCAGCAGAATAGGAGGTTAAAGCCTTATTCTGTGCTGCAGTATGACCAGCACCAACAAAGTACTGCTCCTGCGCAATGCGACGTTGAATCAAGATGTTCTTTAAGCGGCTCAAATCGTCAAAGCGCGTGCTAGACCAAACCTCAGAAGGAATGCTTGCAAGTCCCTGGGTTTTCTCGGCAAGAGCACTTGCGGCAACAATGAAGGCAGGGTGCACCTGGTCAAGCGTGTCTTGGTCGTAGATATCCGTGAAGAACGAGAGGTGACCAAGGTTGCTCTCAATAAGGATATCCAGCTCAGAGGCGGTGTGTGACGCTGTATCAAGCTTGCCGAGCGCCTCAGCAAGAATGCCCACAAGCGGCAGCTCTTCAAAGGTAACCGCACGGGTCAGATCAAAGTAATGGTAGACGTAGTCAATGCCGTGAGTGTCCAGCTCATGCGCAATGCATGGCAGGGGAGCCTCAACCTCAAAGCCGGCAGGACGCTCTCTACCTGCACCGATATCACTGAGAGAGAGGGACGGCAGCTTGGCTAAGTCTTCTGGAGCGTCAGGTGTTTCTTGCTCCAAACGGAGTGCCTCAACTTCTGCACGGATCTTCTCGACATCCTCATCGGTGAGCGTAGAGCGAAGTTGCTCCAGCTCAGCAGCCTCTTCTTGAGCGTCTCCCTCGTCTGTGGGGACAAGCTCAACCTGAGCTGCATGCTTGCTGTTGCAAATGAGCTCCAGCAGCAGCTTCTCAAAGCCCTTCTGAGCTGCAAGTTCTTTGACATAGGCAATGGCGTCCTCGTAGCGGATGTAGTCCAGAGGGCGAGCGTCGTCATAGAGCCAGCTTGAGAGCGAACGCAGCGTGTACTCAATACCGTTTGAGTAAGGCTGGTCATTCTCGCGCAGGTTAAATTCTGCAAGTGCAATGGACGCGTTGAGTTTCTTTGGATCAATGCCCTCTGTAGCTATCTTCTGGCAGGTGGTCTCTACCAAGTCACGGAACTTCTGAGCTGATCCTTCTTTAAGGCCTTTGAGCTGTAAGAAGAGCATTGGTTGTGCAAGGTCATCGGAGAGATAGTAGCTAAAGTCATCGCCCAGCTCTGCGTCAAGAATTGCACGCTTGAGCGGGGATTCATTGGAGCCCATGAGGGTGTCAAACAAGATATCTGCTGCCATCATCTTGTTGCGCTGATCAGGCGTTCCAAGCACGTAACCCAGGCCAACGCTGGAGTTGTCGGCTGTGGTGTTCATACGGACCTGGCAAGGCACGGGCAACACGGGTGCCTGCAGGTTAAGCGGATTGGGGGCACCTGCATCGCGTTTCTCGGCAGCTGCAAACCTCTGGGCAATAAAGGAGAGCTCACGCTCGCAATCAAGGTCGCCGTAGAGGAAGGTGTAGCTGTTAGAGAGGTCGTAGTGGCGAGCGTGGGTGTCCAGGAAGTTCTCGTAGGTGAGCTCAGGGATTGCGCGAGGCTTGCCGCCAGACTCTTTGCCGTAGGCGGTATCAGGGAAGAGGGCCTCGCTGACAGAATCGTAGAGTACGCGATCTGGATCAGAGAGGGCGCCCTTCATCTCGTTGAAGACAACACCGTTGTAGCTAAGATTGCCCTGCTCGTCAGCTTCTAGGTGCCAGCCTTCCTGCTCAAAGATGCGCTTGCGCTTATAGATTGCAGGATGCAAGACAGCGTCCAGGTATACGCTCATGAGGTTTTCCAAGTCAGCTACGTTAGTGCTGGCCACAGGGTACACCGTTTTGTCAGGGTAGGTCATTGCATTCAAGAACGTCTGCATAGAGGTCTTGAGCAGGTTAACAAACGGCTCCTTAACAGGATAGGCATCGGAGCCACAGAGAACTGAGTGCTCCAGGATGTGGAAGACGCCGGTGTGATCTACAGGAGGTGTCTTAAAAGCAATGGCAAACGAGCGGTTGTCATCGTCGCAGGAAAACCACATAAGGCGGGCACCTGTGGGAATGTGCTTGAAGATGTACGCGTAACCAGAAATCTCGTTAACCCACTCAGCCGAGATTACCTCAAAGCTTTTGTCTTCTGCGTGAAGCGTACCAACAGAAAACGCGCTGTCCATCTGCGAATACTTAGACGTCATAAGCTGCCAATCTATACGAAAACTTACGTGAGCATCATTGCCGTTTTTGGGACCATCTTGCCCTAACTGAGCCGTTTAGAGACCTAAGGCTCTGCACGGAGCAGGGAAAGGTGGATTTTTGTTATTGTGATACTACCGCGTCAGAGAAAAAGTGACACTTGTATCCGTATTTTGTAATGAAAGATTTATACCCAGATGAATGATTTCATTTCTAATGAGAGTGGTGTGGAGTCTTCTAAGACTGCAGACGTTATAGAGACTCCAGTAGAAGAGGAAGCACTTGGTAGCGACGACGCTGAAATAACCCCTGATAATAAGAAGAAAATCTATCGAGGAATGCTGTTTGTCTTGATTGGCGGAGCTTCCTGGGGCGCATTTGGAACCGCCGCAAAATACCTGCTAGATACTTATCATGTTGATCCCATGTGGCTGATTGATATTCGCGAGCTTTGTGCCTGCTGGTTATTCTTGGGAACTGCTTTTGCGTTTGATAGAAAAAATCTCACAACCGTCATTAAGCAGCCAAAAGAGTTGGTAAAGATTTTTGTAGTCAGTTTGTTTGCCATTCTATTCTCGCAAGTTGCTTACATTTACGCAGTTAATGCTACTAATTCTGGAACTGCAACCATCATGCAGTCGTTAGGTATGTTGGGCGTTTTGGCCTTTGTGTGCGCGGTTGGTAGGCGCTGGCCTCGCCGCCGCGAGATTCTTGGCATTGTTTTGGCGCTTATTGGCACATATCTCTTGGTAACAGGAGGAAATCCCGGCACGCTTAACCTGCCAACATCAGGTGTTTTCTGGGGCGTTATGTGTGTATTTGCTCAGGCGGCCCTCTCCATTTTGCCCAAGCCTTTGATGGAAAAGTGGGGAAGCTTTACCGTAAACGGACTTGCGTTTTTGTTCTCTGGCACGCTCATTGCCGTGTTTTATCAACCTTGGAATCACATGCCTCAGCTGGACGCCTTTGGTGTTTTGCTGGTAGTCATTGGTGTGTTGGTAGGAACGTTCTTGGCGTACGGCCTTTACCTGCAGGGAGTTAAGGACGCAGGCTCACTTAGAGCCGTTCTTCTGGGCACTATCGAACCCGTTATGGCAACCATTACCACCGTACTGGTGCTTGGAACTACCTTTAGCGTTGCCGACCTCATCGGCTTTGCCCTCATCCTCGCAATGGTCGTGCTCACCGCGTAGCCGCATCCGGAAGCGCCCTCGCACCCGCGCTGCCCACTCGCGCCACCCGCCATCTGGCGAGAAACCCGTCCACTCCAAGCTCAACTCAACCTACAATCGCCTCTGCACCCGACAACAAAAACCCCGCAGGTAAACTGCGGGGTTTTAACGTTTTCTAAAGGTTATGTGGCCAGAAGCTTAGATGAGCTCCATCTGCGTAAGAACTGCCGAGTACCAGCCGTTTGGATTTGCTGGGTTGTACTTTGCAGCGCCAGAAACAGAAAGCCTTCCGCCGTAGCCAGCAGCAAGACCAGCTGTGTGATCCCAGATAGCCTCTTCCCAGCTACCCCAGCTAGCAGAACCCCAACCCCATGCGTTGTAGGGGAGGAAGTTATACCTACCCTTTGTGCTCTCAACTGCAGAAATAGCAGGCGAGAGACGTGGATCAACGCCGTAGGCCCATGCAGCCTCAGCAAAGGTTGAGCCGTAGCCAGCAAGAGGGGAGCCAGCAAGATACGCATCAATTCGAGCACCCCAGCTGCTTACAAAGTTGGTCTTATCGCTTGACCAGTCAACATTTTGAGCCGAAGGAGTTGATGGGGTAGTGACCTCAGTGGTATTACCAGAAGCGTTGGTAAAGGTAGTCTCAGTAGAAGCTTCTTTCAGAGCCTCTTCTGCAGCTGCTGCCTCTGCTGCTGCCTGCGCAGCTTGCTCTGCCTGCAACTGCTCTCGTGTTGCAATTGCTGCATTCATAGCATCCTCAGCAGCCTTCTTCTGCTCTTCTGCTTCTGCCATCTGTGCATTTAAAGATGACTGAGTCTCAGAAAGCTCTTTGCTAAGGTCAACCAGGTGGTTGATAGCATCTGAATTTTTGTTCTGGATAATCTCAAGATACTGAACAACAGCAATCAAATCATTAAAGTTATCTGCCGATAAAAGCAGATCAATAATTCCCATGGAGCCCTGCTGCATACGATACATAGCTCTAATAGACTCTGCAGCTTTTAAGCGCTGCTCTGGGAGCTGCTGTTCAATCTCTGCAATACGAGCCTCATTGTCTGCAATCTGCTTTTGCAGCTCAGCTACGCGCTGATTAGCGGCATCGTAATCAGAATTGGTCTGCTCTACCTTGGCCTGGAGCTCTTCAAGAGTCTCTGCCTGAGCTCTTGAGACGCCAAACAAAAAGGTATTAGCAACAAGCACTGCTACAAGAAGTGCTGTCATAAGGGTAGAGCATGAAGGTAAGCGTCTATGACGCATATATTTGTTCAAATCGACCTCCGCGATTGGGGCTTCCGATTAGTACGCATTTCATGCCGTCCGCTCATTACTGGCTTCAAGCGCGAGGTCAGATAACACTTGACCTCAAAAATACGCATAATCGCTTCTCTCCGCTCGTGCGAGGGTGTCAATTCTACTTGTTTTTGGCTCCAAATGCCAACTTTGCAGAAAACAAGGCACTTTTAAAGTAGTAAAGTCGTTATATAAAGCCGTGAACGGTAGAAAAAGAAAGGGCGAACGGATTGCGTACAATAGGTTCGTAATCAGTCCCCAAGGAGGTTTTAGTGGAGTCGGCAATTTTGTGGATTGAAGCGCTTAAATCAGCGTTATTTGGCGTAGTTGAAGGTATTACCGAGTGGCTACCTATCTCATCAACAGGCCATATGCTGCTACTCAATCAGTTCTTACCACTCAATGTTTCTGAAGACTTCTGGAATATGTTCCTCGTTGTTATTCAGCTTGGCGCAATTCTTGCAGTATGTGTGGGATTTTTCCACAAGCTCAATCCCTTCTCGCCAAAGAAATCTAAGGACGAGAAGCGCTCTACCTGGAAACTCTGGGCAAAAGTGGTGGTTAGCTGCGTTCCTGCAGCAGCAATTGGTCTGCCGCTCAACGACTTCATCGAAGAGCATCTTGGAAGCCCTTTTGTTATTGCTGCAACCCTTATTTTCTACGGCATCATCTTCATAGTGCTTGAGCTACATCGCGAGAAGGTCGCTGCAACGGTAAAGGTTGAAGCACCTCGCGGTAAACACATGCGTCCAGATGCCGCCGCATCCCTGAAGGCCTCCTCAGCCGACAACCTGGCCCGCGTGCAAGATATTGACAACCTGGATTGGAAGACCGCACTTGGAATTGGCGTTTTCCAGGTTCTTGCAATTGTTCCAGGCACTTCAAGATCTGGTGCAACTATTCTTGGCGGCTTGGCACTTGGTTGTTCAAGGGCTGTAGCTGCTGAGTTTACGTTCTTCCTGGCAATTCCTACTATGGCTGGCGCTTCTGCTTTAAGGCTTGTGCGCTACTTTATGAAGGGCAACACCTTCACTGCTCCCGAGGCAATTATTTTGGGCGTTGGTTGTTTAGTGGCGTTTATCGTTTCGCTTGTTATGGTCCGTGCGCTTATGGGCTATGTCCGCAAGCATGATTTCAAGCCTTTTGGCGTGTACCGCATTATTCTGGGTATTGCAGTTATCGCATACTTCCTGCTTGTTAAGTAAGTTTTTAACTGACAAGCGATACAACATATGCGTTCAAGCGCGGTGAGTTTCTCGCCGCGCTTTTTTATGCCAAAACATATGGAAAATACGTGGAAAACCTATGAAAGATATATGTAATCGCTCTGGGCTCATTTACTAAGAATTGCCTTGTCCTATATGCTCTTACAGCTGAATTTTGGCCGTAAGAGTACGTAATTACTTGTAATAGTTCCAGGAGGTTTTATGCGCCACATTAAGACGCTTCAGAGAATTGCATGTGCACTTGCACTTGCGTTTGTTGCAATTCTTGCAGTTTCTGCACCAAAACTTGCATTTGCAGATCCTATTGATACATCTACACCAGGTGTAAAGGTTTCTGTTTTCTCGGCTGACGGTAATGCCGATACATCCAGGGTTCTTACAGACAACCCTCAGCGTTCTGGCCACCAGACTCCTGTTCCTGGTCAGTATGGCGAGATTGTTGTTCGCGTTGGTCAGACTATTAGAGACACTGGTGCGTATTCCCACTACACCACCACTCGTCCTGGTTTTGCTCCTTTTGGCGTAACCACTACGCTGGTCACCGCAGGTGCTTATCCTGAGCTCCCTGCTACTGATTATGATTTCACCTATGCTTTCTATGGAAACAGCAATACCGTAACTAATAATGGTGGTCAGTTCTATTTTGAGTTTACCGGTCGTCAAGTAACTCCTGCTAACCAGCCTGTTACGGCATTCTTCCTTGTTACTATGCAGGGAGATTCCTCTGATCCTGCTAACGTTGGCGGTAACACCACTCACCTTATGTGGGTTGGCTATCACATCCACGTTATTCCAGCAGAGACCACCCCAACTCCTACACCTACGCCATCTGCAGTTAACCAGCTTATTTACGATGCAAATGGCGGTACCATCTACGGCAACGCAACTTATACAGAGTCCAAGACTCCAAACAACCCTCGTACCTATGGTTTTGCTGAGTACAACATCATTGAGGACCAGCCAGTTCGCGATGGTTACAAGTTTGAGTTCTGGAAGCGTTCTTACGTTGATAACCACTTCCGCTATGTTGGTGCTTCTGCTGTTCCTGCAGATGCAAACAACAACCCAGCTGGCGATAAGCGTTATGTTTCTGAGACTACTGTCTTTAACATGAGAAGCCCTTATACCCTGACTGCTGTTTGGAACCAGGAGTATGAGCTCAGCTACGATGCAAACGGCGGTACTGGTGCTCCTGCAGCACAGAACGGTTACTTTGGTATTGATAGCAACACTGCTGACTCTCTCACCGACCCTAAGAACGAGACTGTCTCTGCTACCGCTCCAACTCGCGATGGCTACGTCTTCAAGGGCTGGAAGCTTGATGGCACCACCTATCAGGCAGGAGACCAGGTGACCCTTACCACCACCACTCCTAAGGTTGTTCTTGTTGCAGAGTGGGAGCCAGAGCCAGTTGCTCCTGTAACTCCAGAAAACCCTGCTACTCCAGAAAATCCTGCTACTCCAAGCACTCCTGGTACACCAGGGAATCCTCTTGCACCAAGTTTCCCAGGCGCTCCAAATCCTGCAGCTATCCCATACTATGGCGGTCCTGCACTTCCATACACTGGCGATGAGAGCCACACACTCAGCGCCATCGTTATGGCATGTGTTGCAGGTGGCGTGATTGCTCTGGCAGTTGTTGCTCGTGCAAAGAGCCGTCAGGCAAACTCAACAAACTAAGCATACGTTTGGAGTAGATGATCTTCTCGCCATACGTGTAGAAGTTCACTAGCAGCATTTATGCAGATAAACCGGCTCTCTTTTGGGGGCCGGTTTTTTATTGTGGAGGCAGTAGAAACGAGCGCAATTAATGTCCGGTTATCGGGGTACACTTTTAGTCTACGAATGATTGACACAAGGATGGCGTAATGCAGATTGATCTTGAAGGTTTAAATCCTGCCCAGCACCAGGCAGTTATGACAACACAAGGACCCTTGCTGGTTCTTGCAGGAGCTGGTTCGGGAAAGACGCGTGTTCTGACGTTTAGAATTGCGCACATGATTGCTGACGAGGGCGTTCGTCCTTGGCAGATTCTGGCCATTACGTTTACAAACAAGGCTGCAGCAGAGATGCGTGAGCGTCTTGAGGCGCTGCTGCCCAACAATATTCGCGGTATGTGGGTTTGCACGTTCCACGCTATGTGTGTCCGTCTGCTTAGAGAAGATGGTGAGCGTCTTGGTTATGGCCCCAATTTTGCTATCTACGACGATGACGATTCAAAGCGCCTGGTAAAGACTATTCTGTCTGATTTGGATATTGATGTCCGTCAATTCCCGCTCAACTCCATTCGTTCTAAGATTTCTGCTGCTAAAAACGCTCTTTTGTATCCCGATGATGTAGAGGCGCAGGCAGCAAGTCCTATGGATCACGTGGTGGCTCGTGTGTATCGTGCGCTCCAGACGCGCTTAGATAAAGCCAATGCTATGGACTTTGATGATCTTCTGGTCAAGGCGTTTGAGCTGCTCTCCAAGTATCCGGACGTGCTTGCTAAGTACCAGGAGCGTTTCCGCTACATCAACGTTGACGAGTATCAGGATACCAACGGCGTTCAGTATGCAATTACCAAGCTCCTGGCTTCTAAGTATCGCAATCTTATGGTTGTTGGCGATGATGACCAGTCCATTTATTCGTGGCGCGGAGCAGACATCAAAAACATCTTGGCGTTCGAGAAAGACTACGAGGAAGCGGTTGTAGTTAAGCTAGAACAAAACTACCGATCAACAGGTCATATTTTGGCCGCTGCCAATGCAGTTGTTGCGCACAACTCTCACCGCAAGCCAAAGCGTCTCTTCACAGATGAAGGAGACGGCGAGAAAATCCAGGTGTATCAGGCATCTGATGAGCGTGATGAGGGCGCATGGATTGGCTCTGAGATAGAAAAACTGCATGATAAGGGTACATCGTACGACAACATAGCCGTCTTCTATCGCACCAATGCCCAGTCTCGTATTCTCGAAGATATGTTGCTTAGAGCTGGTGTTCCTTACAAGATTGTTGGCGGTACTCGATTCTTTGATCGCGCAGAAATCAGAGATGTCATGGCGTACCTCAAAGTTGTCGTCAATCCCGATGATGACATGGCTGCGCTGCGTGTTATTAACACGCCTCGTCGCGGTATTGGTGCAACCAGTATTCAGAAGATTCAGACATATGCACTGCATAACGGTTTGTCGTTCTTCTCGGCATGTGAAGCATGCGTGATGGAAGAAGGCATTTTTACCGCAAAGGTAAGAAATGCGCTGGTAGAGTTTACGTCAGCTATTGAGCATGGCCGCCATATTGATGGTGAGCTTGATGAGGTTGTAGAGGCAATTATTGACCGCTCAGGTCTTATTCGTGCACTTGAGGCGGAGCATACCATTGAGGCTGACGGACGTATCGAGAACATTCGAGAGTTCTTTGGTGTTGCAGCAGAGTTTGATGAGTCACACGATGACGTTGAAGAAACGCTTGAGAGTCTGCAGCAGCTCAGAGAAGCTGGAGCGCTTGATGCGCAAGATGCAGCTTCGCTGAGTGAGGCTGGTTTTGATGTTGCTACCGGCGCACTCGCTGGTACTGCTGTAGAGACGGCTCCTGCGCCTCAGGAGGAGAGTTTGCATCCACAGGTTGTGGCAGAGAAGCTCCCGGCCTTTATGGAATGGCTGGCGCTTCGCTCTGACCTGGATAGCTTGGATGGTTCTACCTCTGCAGTAACGCTCATGACCATTCACGCTGCAAAGGGTCTGGAATTTCCTGCAGTTTTTGTTGCTGGTATGGAGGAGGGAATCTTCCCACATGCAAATTACGAGGCTGAGGCGGCTCAGTTAGAAGAAGAGCGCAGACTTGCCTATGTTGCTATTACGCGTGCGCGCAAGCGTCTGTATTTGACGTACGCATCTACCAGAAGGACTTACGGCTCTGTTCAGGCAAATCCTGTATCGCGTTTTGTGGGAGAGATTCCTCAAGAGCACGTAAAAGCTATTGGTGTTGGTTCTGCAGGTTTTTCTGGAGTTGGTTGGGCAAAGCGAGGAGACCGTCATGGAACCTTTGGCTCTGGTCGCGGCTCCGAGGTCTACGGTGGAAACGTTTTTGGTTCTCGCACGCGTTCTACCGGCGGTGCTCCAGCTCCACGTACAGCTCCTATTCAGAAAGACCCAGCCCGCGCTTCTGCAAGTTTTGCTGTGGGAGACCAGGTTTCTCACAAGACCTTTGGCCCAGGCATTGTTTTAGCAGTTCAGGGCGATACTATTGAGGTTAAGTTTACGCGTACTAATAAGACAAAGAAGCTCATGAAGGGCTTTGCTCCAATAGTTAAAATTGAGGGATAGCCATGGTATTGATGCATGACGGTTTGATTTTGGGTCTTACTCCACAAGATTTCATTTTTAAGCTGGTTATCTTTGTTGTTGTGTTCCTTGTGGCTTTTCTTGTAGAGCGCTTTGCAATAAAGCTCTCAAGAAAGGCCTTGGATTCATCTAAGCTGCCGTCGGCATCTATTTTTGTCAACATATTACGTGGAGTTATCTGGACATTTGCTATTCTCGCGGTATTGCAGCCTGTTTTTGGTATTCAGCCGACAGCATTTGTAACCGCTTTGGGAGTTACCTCCATTGCTTTGTCTTTTGGCCTGCAGGATACCATTTCTAACTTGGCAGGAGGCTTGGGTCTCATGCTGGGAGGTGTGGTTAAACCAGGAGATCAGGTAAGCATTGGAGCTATTTCTGGAGAGGTCATTGATATGAATTGGCGCTCCACCATTGTTCGCTCTCGTGGAGGTAGGGTAGACATCATTCCTAATTCAGTACTCAATAAAACAGCACTTGCACACCGTACCAGGTGGGATATCACAGAGGTTCCCATCAATATAGTGCTTAAACCAACCGTTAATCTGAATGCGGTAACGCAAGAAATAACAGAAATTGTTCAAGAGGTAGTTGCACCTCAGCTTGATAGAACACTTCCTATTGAGGTTGAAGCATCAAGCATTGCTGAGACAGGCATCAAGGTAATCATTCATGTTCACATCAAAGATGATGCAAACGAAATGAGTGTACGAGACAAAATTGTAAGAGCCCTGGCTGGTTCTAGTTGGCTTGCAGGAGTAGGAGCTTAATATGAAAATTGGAATTATCGGAGCCATGGAGCCAGAGATTGCGCTACTAAAAGCGCAGATGACCGTTGAGCGCACCTACGAACAGGCTCGTATGCAATTTGTTGAAGGTCTTTTGGGAGATGTTCCTGTTGTTGTTGTACAGTCGGGAATTGGCAAGGTTAATGCAGCTGCATGTACACAGATCCTGATTGATACGTTTGCAGTAACACACGTTATTAATACCGGTATTGCAGGGCTTTTAAACCCTGAGTTGCAGGTAGGGGATATTGTTATCTCCTCAGATTTAGTTCAACACGATATGAACGTTGGTCCTCTCAATTTTGCTGCTGGTCAAATTCCAGGCCTTCCGGTTTTCTCGTTTACAGCAGATGAGAGTCTTATTGAGCGCGCACTTGCATCAGCCAAAGAAGTAGCTCCTCAACTGCAGGTTATTTCTGGTCGTGTTGCTTCAGGAGATCAGTTTGTAAGCTCATCAGAGTTAGCAGACCACATCTACACAACGTTTGGTGCTGACTGTTGCGAGATGGAGGGCGCCTCAATTGCTCAGGTTGCTTGGCTTAACCACACGCCGTTTGTGGTGATTAGGCTTATGTCCGATAAGCCCGGCACTACTTCAAGCGTTGATTATTTGACGTTTGAGCGTGAGGCTTCTGAGCGCTCTGCCAGAATTACTGCAGCTATTATCAAAAAGCTTGCCTAGTAACCTGAGGTGTCTTTTTGAGGCAACTCTTCTGGGTTAACTGGCTAGCTCTCCCGGGTCAGTTTGCATTTTTCATAAGAGGGAAGGCAGGGCGTAAGAAACAACTTGCGCTGATTTAGCTATTCGAATGTTTGTAGACATAATTGAACGATATTTCGATTATCATTGTCCCGTTATGAAAGTGGTTTGAAAGGTACCGAATGATAACCCTCGGACACTTTTTTGAGATGTTGGTTGCCAATCCGTTTTTGGCCCTCGTCATTGTCCTTGTTTTTGGATGCATCTTTGTAAATGGTGCAACCGACGCGGCTAATGCTATTGCAGAGGCTGTTGGAACTCGTTCAATTAAAGTTAACCATGCAATTATCATGAGTGTTGTGTGCAACTTTGTTGGTTTGGTGGCTATGTGTCTCATTTCAACTGCAGTTGCAGACACAATTTTGGGTATGGTTGACTTTGGTAGTAATAACCATGAGGCTCTTGTTGCTCTTGCCGCAGGCTGTGTTGGTATTGTTACTTGGGCAGTAGGAGCTTGGGCTTTAGGTATTCCAACTTCTGAGTCACACGCCCTTATTGCAGGTCTCACCGGTGCAGCACTTGCTATTCATGGTGATTTTGGTGCAGTTAACTGGGGCGAGTGGAGCAAGGTTTTAATTGGTCTGCTTTTCTCAACCACACTGGGTTTTGCCGCTGGTTGGATCATTGTTAAAGCAATCAACAAACTTTGCGTAAACGTTGATCGACAGCGCGCTGATGAGATGTTTGGTCATTTGCAGGTTGTTGGCTCAGCCTTTGTTGCGGCTATGCATGGTGCACAGGACGGTCAGAAGTTCATGTCCATTGCCATGCTTGCAATTGCGCTTTCTGCTGGTCATGGAGCTGCTGGAGCAGATGTGTTCCCGCTCTGGCTGCAGGTACTGTGTGCTGCTCTTATGTCTATCGGTACTGCGATTGGCGGAAGAAAGATTATTAAAAAAGTCGGAATGGAAATGGTAAAGCTTGAGCGTTATCAGGGCTTTGCCGCGTCCTTCTCGGCCTCTGCATCTTTGCTGCTTTCCACGCTAACCGGACTTCCTGTTTCAACGACACATACAAAAATGACTGCCATGATGGGCGCAGGCGCTGCAAAAAATATTCGTTCAGTTAACTGGGGCGTTGCAAAAGAAATGGTTGCAGCTTGGGTATTTACGTTCCCTGGCTGCGGACTCATTGGTTTTCTTTTTGCAAAACTGTTCCTGATGATTTTCTAAGTACGTATAACTGTCTTTTACGAGTTCTATTGAACCACTCAACTTTATTGGAGGATTCATGCTAGGTAAGCCAAAAGAGGACGTCTTCTACACCATGTTCCGCGAGTTTGGCGACAAAATTGTAGAAACCGCTGAAGAGTATGCGGTCATTATGGAAGGCTATCCTGAGACTGCCGCGCGTATTCCTCAGATGAAGGTTTACGAGCGCGAGTGTGACGAGAAGGTCCAGCACATTATGAAGGAGCTTTACGCTTCCTTTGTCACTCCATTTGAGCGCGAGGACATCTCCGATTTGGCTCTTCGTCTTGATGACATTGTTGACGGAATGAATTCTGTTGCAGAGCGTCTTGACCTCTTTAACGTTGACGACACTCGTAAAGAGGCTATGCAGCTTGCTGAGCTTACCCTTCGCGCATGCAAGACGGTCCAGGAGATGCTGAGCGTTCTGAGCGATTACAAAAAAGATTCTACCGTTATGGAGAAGGCCATTGCCGTTGGTCACGTTGAGGACGAGGGCGATCTTATTTATCACAACGCACTGTCCCGCCTGTTCCGTGATGAAATGCCTGGTCGCCACACGGTTGCTTGGCTTCGTATTTTTGACCGCATGGAGACTGTTCTTGATTCCTGTGATGACGCGGCGGGAGTTGTTCGCTCCGTTGTTATGAAGAACGCTTAAGTTCGTTTTCTGCTAACGGTATATGCAGACTAAAAACTGCCTTCCGCCGGGAGGCAGTTTTTATATTCTCTTTTTGTCCGGTATTGGGGTTAAACTGTTTATATAAAAGAAAGTGGAGGTGCCATGAGCGGCTTCAAGCGTTTTTGCTACATACTTTATGTTCTTGCAAGTGCCTTTGTATTTTTAGCTCTTGCTTTAACGTGGTTTGGTCCTTGGACACATCAGGCAACTAACCTCTTGTTCACCAAGCCATATCTTATTGCGCTTAACGCTTGTGCAGCAATTAGCATCTTTGGCCTTGTTGTGGTGTTGTTTAGAGCTCTCTTTATTAGAAAAACGGTAAAGCTCACGGTAGCCACTGTTGAGGGCGGAACAATTTCTGTCACTAAAGATGCCATTTCTTCTCAGGCAGCACATATCATTGAAGAAGATGGAACTTGCCTTGCGCACCGTGTTAACGTGCAGATTTCTAAGAATAATTCTGTAGCTGTACAGATTGATATTCTCCCTAAAGAGCCTGTTGATGTCACTGCAAAGGGCTCTGAGTTCTATAACGCTCTTCAGTCTGGTCTTGCTATCGTGTGCGGACCTTGTGTTTCTAGCATCAATCTATCTTTTATCAAGCCAAGTTCCTTCTCGCCAAAAGATGAAGAAGGTGCGTCTTTGTCTCAGTCAAAAGAGGTTGTGCCAGAACCAGAGATTGTAGAAGAGCAAACGTATGAACAGCCTTCCAATCAGGCTTCTGCGCAGCAGACTGGTAAAGACATTCGATTGAGTATTTCAGCGCCAGATGCAAAGGAGGTCACAGACAATGGATAAAAGCTTCTTTCAGAAGACGCAGGAGAAGTGCAAAAAATACGTCGTTGACCATCCAGGTGCCATTATTGGCGGATTTTTGGGCCTCTTATTTGCAATTTTTTTGTTTACGTTTGGCCTTTTTAAAATGCTAGTTGTTGCATTGTTTGTATTGGTTGGAGTTGCCATCGGTCAGATTTTTGACGGAAAAGCAACTATTTTGGCAAAGATTCGTTCCTTATTTACGGACAGAAACTAGATAGGAGAGAGCTGTGGCAGAAGAGCTTACTAATTCGCAAGAGACCACCTCTGAAGAAATTGTTCCTGCAGAAGAGACAACAGATGTTCCTTCCGATGCAGATCTTGAGGATACAGACTCTCTTACCTTTTCTGGCGGAGTTGTCGAGAAGATTGTCTCGTTGGCTTTGCGTGATGTCCCCAACGTGGTGGGTGCTCGTGGAAACTGGCTTAACAGAGTTCAGGATGTACTTGGTGCATCTGATACGGCTAAAGGTGTCACTGTAGAGGTGCTGCCTGACAGCTCGCTAAATGTTACCGTTTCTGTACTTATTAAATATGGTTCTTATGCGCCTCAGATTTTTGAGGATGTTAAGCATACAATTGTCGAGAAAATTACCGGTATGACAGGCCTTGAAGTTTCTGGTGTTAACCTACGAATTGAAGATGTTTTGACCGAAGAAGAATACGATCGCCTAAAACATCGTCCAGAAGAGCCTGAACAGCTAGACAAAGAAGAGTAAAGTACGCTAAAGTTGCACTGTTTTACGCTTTTATAGTAATTGTTTTATTGTTTTGTCACTACAAGCTCCCTAAGCGCAAGGAGTTTTACCATGAAAAGGCTTTCACGTTGGAGCATGGCGATTGTTGCTACGTTTGTGCTAGCACTCTCGCTCGTTGGAGGACTTGCAAAGCAAGCACTCGCAGACACCACCCCTGTTACCTCAGAGGCTGAGCTGCTGGCTGCTATTGCTGCTGCTCCAGCAGATGGTTCGCAGACTATCGTTCAGGTAAATGCGGACTTTACCATTACTGCTCCAGTCCAGGTTCCAGCTAATAAGAACATTAGGTTGATGGGTACTGGAACTATCACAAGTGCCATGACCGGCTCTAATTTCTATATGTTCAAGATTGCTTCTGGCGGCGCAGTTACTCTTGATGGCGCCACTATTGATGGCAACAACACTGCATTTGCCGTTGAGAACCGTGGTAGCTTTACCTTGCTTCGTGGCGTTATTAAAAACGGTAAGGCAAAACCTACACCTGGAAATAACGGCGTAGTTCTTACTACTGGCGCTGGTGCAAAATTTGTTATGGCCGGCGGCACCATTCAGGACAGCACGGTTGCTAACGCTCTTGGTGGCGCAGTTACTGTTGCAAATGGTGCAACAGGTGAGCTCCGTGACGGTACCATTCAGAACACTACTCTTACCAATCAGTACTCCGGTAGCGTTTTGGTAAGAAATGCAGATTTCACTATGACTGGCGGAACCATCACTGGGGGCGATGCTTCTTCTACCATTAATTCTTCTGGTGGTCTGATGCTCTATGCCTTGGATCCAAACGGTGAGACAACAACAGCCACTATGGGTGGTGGATATATCACTAACAATAAGGCTGTTGAAGGTGCAGGCGTCTACATTTACGCAGGTAATCCTCAGTTTGGTGATTCTAAGTCAAAGGCAGACTTTACCTTCAACGGTGGCTCTATTACTAATAATGTTGCTTCTGAGTCCGGTGGTGGTATCTACGTAATCTGGAACGGCAACGTTGTTATGAATAACGGCATCATCAAGAACAACACTGCTGGCATTGCTGGCGGTGGCGTTGCTACCTACGACCAGTTTGTTGGTGTTGTTGGTGGTCAGAAGGTTCCTTATTCCAGGGTTGGTGCTCCATGGAATAACTGGCCAAACATTTATCGCGCTGGCTTCACCATGAATGGCGGCTCTATTGACGGAAACAAGGTCACTAGTAATGGCACCAACCAGCTTGGCGATAAGGGTGTTGGTGCTGGTATTTATGTTGCATCTGCTAATGTAACCCTTAATGCTGGTGAAATTATCAATAACACTGCAAATGACCAGGGCGGCGCAGTTTACGTTGCTTCTGTTCCTTATGTTGTCCACATTAATAACGCGCTAATTAAGAACAATACCGCAACTGTTATTGGTGGTGGTGCTTGGTTCTGCCCAACTGGTGTAGCTGAATTCCACTCCAAAAATGGCGTAGCATTCTTCAACAACACCGCAAATGGTGCTGGCGATGAGATTGCAACCGTTCGCGGTGCAGGTGAATCTGCCGGTGCAACCATTTCTGATTATATGCTTGGTGGTGCCTCTGCACACTGGACCAAGGATGGCGCTGTTACTATCAACCTTCCTTCAATCCTTGGTGAAGCTGATCCAGCTGCTGCACGTCATACTACTGAAGAAGTAAGCAATATCGTTAACAACACCGATATGCTTGCTCTTGAGTCTAATCTTCGTTATAGCTCTATCACCGCAGCACAGAATAAGGCTCAACTGATTATTTCTGGAAATACCGCACAGCGTGGTGGTGGTATTGGCTCCAACGGTACCGTTATTACTGGTGAAGAGGGTACTCAGGATGTAACCGTTAAGAAGGTTTGGGATACTTCTGCAAACCCAGATGCAGTTATTCCAGAGACGCTTACTGTTTATCTAAAGGCAGATGGATATGTTGTTGACTCCGTTGAGCTTTCTGCAGCAAACAACTGGGAGCATACATTCCACGGTCTTCCTGATAACGTAACTTTGAGCTTTACAGAAGGAACCGTAGTCGGTTGGACTGCTCAGACTCCTGAGGTTAACGGTAACGTTACTACCTTGACTAACAAGGCTGATGCTCCTGTAACTCGTGATGTCCCAGTAACCAAGGTTTGGAATGGTACAAAGAAGGATTCTGTAACCGTTCACCTGCTTGCTGATGGTGTTGACACTGGTCAGACCCTTGTCCTTTCTGAGGCAAACAATTGGACCGGTTCATTTGTTGGTGTAAATCTTTACGCAGCAGATAATCACGTCATTGCTTACACCGTTTCTGAGGATGCTATTGAGGGTTACACTTCTGAGATAACTGGTGATATGGCTAATGGCTTTACCATTACCAACACCGAGACTCCAGTTACCCCAACCCCAACTCCAGAGAAGCCTGGTAAGAAGCGTAAGCACCGCACGCCTGATACTGGCGATGCAAGTGTTGTAGCTATGGTTGCGTTTGCAACGGTCGGCGCTGGCTTTGTTGGTGTTGGAGCATATGCTCGCACTCGTAAAGAGCAGTAAGCAACACACATACACTTAGTATGCAGATCCCCCGCTTTTATAAAAAGCGGGGGATCTTTGTCAGAAAGACGATTCCCTGTTTTAACTGGGGATGTTTACGTTCACCGAATTTGCCAACCGTTTAACCAATAAGAGTGTTCTTCTCGCCAGGAGAGATTAGAGAAGAACGACAATACTACTAGGTGGATAGTGAGTATCTGCATGAGTACCTTATTGGAGGTTGTTATGGAGCTCAAAGCTGATAAAAAGGTAATTGTCGAGCGTAATAACAAGGTTGTGTATGACAACGGAGACACAGTCGTTAAGGTGTTCAGCGGAAGCAAACCTTCTGCTGATATTATGAATGAGGCTTTAAACCTTACTCGTGCTGAGCAGGCCGGCATCAACGTTCCATCTCTTGTAGAGATTAGTAAAGTTGGTAATTGCTGGGCTGTTTCAACCAGAAAAGTTGAAGGTAAAACAATTAGGCAGCTTATTGAGGAGCATCCAGAAAAAGAGGACGAGTATCTCAATAAGTTTATCGATATTGAGCTGGCTATTCACGCTCATAAAGCACCGCTTCTTACTCGTCAAAAAGACAAGCTCACCCGAATGATTAACAGTATTCCAGACATTCTTGATGAGGCTACAAGGTATGAGCTTCTGCTTAAGCTTGATGGCATGAAGCCTCATACTAAGGTCTGTCATGGTGACTTTGTTCCTTCCAACGTTATTCTCGCCGAAGATGGCGCTCCTGTAATTCTTGACTGGGCTCATGCAACACAGGGCAATGGTGCAGCAGACTGTGCTACAACTTACCTGCACCTGCTTCTTCATGGTGATGAGGAACTTGCCGAGAAATACATCAATCTTTATTGCACCAAGCAGGGCTGCACTCGTCAGTATGTAAACGAATGGCTTGGCATTATTGCTGCAGCAGAGCTTGCGCGCGGTCGTGTAAAAGAAACAGAGTTCCTGCTTAAGTGGGTAAATGTTTTTGATGCAATGTAGTTGGTTACAAGAACTTTAAACTAGCCGGGAAGAGCCTCGTCAGGGGCTCTTCTTTTATTACACTTCTAACTGCTCAATAAAGTAACGTGAGGAGTTAGCTATGTATGATGTTGATCCAAAGCAGACCACTGTAAACTCAGAAAATAAGAAATCAAAGCTTGAGCGTATGAGTGCGGGAGAGTGGTGTGGCGGCTCTGACGAAGAGCAGAGCGCTGCGTTTTGGCGAGCAAAGGATCTTGCCTGGGAGTTTAATCAGACCCGTCCAAGTGATAAAGAAAAGTGCCGTCAGATTTTGACTGAACTTCTCGGTGAACTAGGAGAGGGAAGTGCAGCAGTTTCTCCTTTTAATGTTGACTATGGCTTCAACATCAAGATTGGCCCACATAGCTTTATCAATCACGGTGCATACTTGATGGATTGTGCGCCTATCACTTTTGGTGCTCATAGTTTTGTGGGTCCTCAGTTTAAGGCGTACACCGTCCAGCACCCTCTAGATGCTGAGGAGAGAAATGCTTGGTATGAGCGAGCATTGCCTATCACGGTGGGAGATAACTGCTGGTTTGGCGGAAATGTGACGGTGCTTCCCGGTGTAACTATCGGAAATAACTGTGTAATTGGTGCTAATAGTCTGGTTACTAAAGATATTCCAGACAATTCTCTTGTTGTTGGTTCTCCCGCAAAGGTCGTACGTCAAATTACCGAGGCAGATAAGCTGGGACTTAAAGAGCTTTTGGGCTAGTCCTGTTAGGCTGGGAGCGCGTGGCTTCGGGGCATAGGACTTCAGAGTACTCGATTTCAGAGCGCACAAAAAATGCGCGATTTAAGAAAACGCTGCTAGATTAGGCCCTCTAGGGAGATTGTTTAACTATTTATTTGATGTTAGAGGCATCCGCGCTATAATAAATATACGGGGAGCTGGGAAATGGCCCGGCTGAGAGGCAGCACCTTATGCTGCGACCCATAAACCTGATCTGGGCAATGCCAGCGTAGGGAGCCTATGCCGTCCTTACGCACTATAAGAAGGAGGGCATATGAAAAAACTTTCTCAGTTTGCATTGCAAGCCATATCCCTTACTTCTTTTCTTGTGCTTTGGCAGCTTGTTATTGTTGCAGGAATTATTCCAAATTACCTTGTTCCAACTCCTGTTCAGGTTGTATTTGCGCTGGTTAAGGACTTTCAGCTTCTTATGACACATACCGGGATTACGCTTTTAGAATCCCTTGTAGGTCTGGCTATTGGAGTGCTTATTGGCTTTGCGCTTGCGGTTCTTATGGACTTCTTCAAAACGCTGGACAAACTGCTCTCTCCACTTGTAACTATTTCACAGACTATCCCTATTGTGACCATTGCGCCGCTTTTGGTACTTTGGCTGGGTTATGGCCTTTTGCCAAAGATTGTTCTTGTGGCTATTTCAACGTTTTTCCCTATTACCGTGGCGCTTAACTCAGCATTTAAAGCAATAGATCCCGATATGGTTGACCTGATGACCACCATGGGAGCTAGTCGTGTGCAGATTTTTTGGCATGTCAAGTTGGCCGCTGCTGCACCACAGTTTTTCTCGGGACTCAAAATGAGCGTGACCTACGCCGTAATTGGTGCAGTAATCGCAGAATGGCTGGGAGGCGACGCTGGCCTTGGTGTCTATATGACGCGCGTCAGAAAGGCGTTTGCGTACGACAGGATGTTTGCGGCAATCGTGGTGGTGTCTGCGCTGTCGCTAGTATTAATGAAGGTTGTTGAACTTGTCCAAAAACGTGCACTTCCTTGGGATACCTCTCAGGATGCCAAAGAATCTGCACGATAACTTGACGAAACTCAAAGAAAGAAGTGATTACGCGCATGAACGCATTTAATCGCAAGGGTATAACAAGAAAAGGCTTTCTAGCTGCGATGGGTTTCTCGACAGCAGGACTTTGCGCAGGTTGCTCGCTTGAACAGCCGTCTGCTCCATCCAACGCAAACAAGGGTGCTGGGCAGAATTCCGGCAGCCCCACAGAGATTACGTTTGCCCTGGACTACACCCCAAACACCAACCATACCGGCATTTATGTGGCTCAGGAGAAGGGCTACTTTGACGAGGTTGGCCTCAAGGTAACTATTCAGCAGCCACCTGCCGATGGTGCCGATGCGCTGATTGGTGCTGGTGGCGCACAGATGGGCGTTACCTACCAGGACTATATTGCTAACAGCCTCTCATCTTCTAATCCGCTGCCATATACTGCGGTGGCTGCTATCATTCAGCACAATCTTTCAGGCATTATGAGCCGTGAAGAAGATCACATTGTTCGTCCGCGTGACCTTAATGATCGTACTTACGCAACGTGGAATCTCCCTGTTGAGCAGGCTACTATCAGGTCAGTTATGGAGTCTGATGGAGGAGATCCCTCCACGCTTAAAATGGTACCTTATGAGGTAGATGATGAGGTATCTGGACTAAAAGCAAAGATGTTTGATGCTGTTTGGGTGTATGAGCAGTGGGCTGTTCAAAACGCTCGTGTTCAGAACTTTGCGTACAACTACTTTGCGTTTGCAGCTATTGATCAGAATTTTGACTACTACACGCCAGTTATCGCAGTAAATGATGGCTTTGCAAAAGAGAATCCAGACGCTGTTAAGGCCTTCTTAAGCGCTACCAGAAAAGGTTATGAGTTCTGCGTTTCTAACCCTGATGAAGCGGCAGAAATTCTACTCAAAGCTGTTCCAGAACTTGACGCTGACCTGGTTAAAGCTTCTCAGAAGTTCTTGGCTGCCAAATACATTGACGACGCCGAGAAGTGGGGTGTTATTGACTCTGCCCGTTGGCAGCGATTCTACACCTGGCTCAATAACCAGCAGCTGCTAGAGAATAAGATTGACCCATCCGCAGGATTTACTAGTGAGTACCTTGGATAAGAAGCTTATTGACATAACAGAAGGTGCTGCTATGGACGCTTCTGGCGAGAAAAGCCTAGGAGCTGCACCTGCATGCGAGCCACAACAGGACGTGCCAGCACTTGAGGCGCGCAACCTTACGCTGGTTTGGGGAAACGGTCAGGTAGTTGCTCAGGATATCTCGATTGAGCTGCAACCTGGCACCATTACCTGCTTGGTTGGTCGCTCTGGCTGCGGCAAGACAACACTGCTCCATGCGCTTGCGGGACTTTTGCAGCCGCAGGAGGGCAAGGTACTGCTGCATGGCTCTGACGTCACAGGGCATCCGGGACACATTGGCTACATGCTCCAGAAGGATTTGCTCATCCCAAGCAAGCGCATCATCGACAACGTAGCGCTTCCGCTTGAGCTGAAGGGCGTCTCGCGCTCTGAGGCACGCGCACGAGCCCAGGAGATGCTGGAACGCGGTGGACTTGAGCGCGTGGCGCAAAGCTGGCCTCACGAGCTCTCAGGCGGCATGAGACAGCGTGTTGCGTTCCTGCGCACGGCACTCATTGGCTCAGATATTATGCTGCTGGACGAGCCCTTCTCGGCACTAGATGCTCTCACACGGCGAGAAATGCGTGCGTGGCTCATGTCTTCCGTGAAGGAGTTTGGCCTCTCGGTACTGGTGATCACGCACGACGTTGATGAGGCGGTTGCCATGGCTTCTCGCATTTACGTAATGGCGGGCAGTCCCGCGCAGGGTGTGGTAACCAAGATTGTGGGCGTTGTTGAGCCGCAAGGCTGCGCCGATGCAGCGGCAGTGGACTCTAGCAAAGACGCTGGTCAAGGTAATGAACTGGCTTCGTTTGACCTAAGCGAAGAGTTTTTGGCTGCCAAGCGAGAAGTGCTTTCATTGCTGGGATAATTGCCTGGATGCATTGCTGCGGGTGCGCGGGTTTCTCGCCTTGAATTTGATACAGAAAAAAGACGTGAGAGTTTGTCTCTCACGTCTTTCTTGTTAGCTTGATTTTCGTGCACGCAATTTTGTTTGTGCAGTTAATTTGCGTAGCTTAATTACTCGCTGAACTCAAGGAATGCGCGGTATCCACGATATGCCTCAAAGATGTCGGCCTTGTTTGCAATCTCCCAAGGTGCGTGCATGGAGAGAACAGGAACGCCGCAGTCGATGACGTGCATGCCATATTTAGCCAACATGTATGCGATAGTTCCGCCGCCACCAGCGTCAACGCGGCCAAGCTCAGCGGTCTGGAACTGAACGCCGGCGTTGTCCATAATGCGGCGAATCAGTGCTACGTACTCGGCATCAGCGTCGTTGGAGCCAAACTTGCCGCCACTACCAGTGAACTTGTTGAATGCAAGGCCATGACCCATGATAGCAGAGTTCTTGATTTCAAAGCTTCCCGTAAAGCTAGGATCATAACCAGCAGAAACGTCGCTGGAGAGCATGTAGGAGTTGGCCATGCAGCGGCGTAGGGAAAGTGGAGACTCAAAACCAGCAAGTGCCAGGACCTCTGCCATGATGTTCTCAAAGAAGAGGGAGTTCATGCCAGTAGCGCCAACGGAGCCAATCTCTTCCTTGTCGGTCAGGATGGTGACGGAGGTACGTGCAGGAAGATCGCACTCAAGCTGCGCAATCAGGGAAGGGTAGGAGCAGCTGCGGTCGTCGTGACCATAACCCAAAATCATGGAGCGATCAAAGCCCATGTCACGGGCAGGACCTGCAGGAACAATCTCAAGCTCGGCAGAGAGAAGATCTGCTTCCTCAATGCCGTAGAGGTCCTTCAGGATGTTGATGACGTTAGCCTTAACAGCTTCCTTTGGCTCATTGCCCTCTGCATCAGCGGGTTTCTCGCCATTCTGGCCCCAAACAAGTGGACGATTGCCAACAATAAGATCCAGCATCTCGCCCTCAATAACCTTAGAAGAAGTCTTTCCAAGCTGCTCAGCGCTCAAGTGGATGAGAAGGTCGGAGATGCAGAAAACAGGGTCAGTTGGATCCTCGCCAACGCATACGTTTACGACGCTACCGTCTTTAAGTGCAAGAACGCCATGAATTGCCAGAGGAATAGTGACCCACTGGTATTTTTTGACGCCGCCGTAGTAGTGGGTGTCAAGGGTAGCAAGCTCATTGCGTTCCTCGAGAGGATTCTGCTTGACGTCCAGGCGAGGGGAGTCGATGTGAGCACCAAGAATGTTTAGACCCTCTTCTAGGGACTTGGTACCAATCTGAACAAAGATGACGGACTTGCCGCGAATGTCTGCATAGACTTTGTCGCCAGCCTTGAGGGTTTTACCTGCAGCGATGGCGTCAGAAAGCTTAACGTAACCTGCTGCTTCGGCAAGCTTGATAGCGCTTGCGGCGCACTCGCGCTCAGTCTTGTTCTCGGAGATAAACTTTCTGTAGCCCTCGGTAAACGACTGAAGTTTGTCCAGGTCCTCCGAGGTGTACTTTTTCCATGCGTTTGTGGTTTCCATACCCATCCTTTCTGCAGCAAGCTCAGTTGAACTGCTGTTTGTTGTTGCTGTTAGTTGCGCAGACCGTGCTGCGACCGCGACTTAGTTGCCTCCGTTGGAGCTGTTTGAGCCAGAACCACTGGATCCGCTGCCAGAACTATTGCTAGAGCCAGAGTTCTGATTGGAACCAGAATTGCTGTTTGAGCTGCCCGTTCCGGAGTTGTTACTAGAAGAATTACTCTCAGACGAGCTGCTTGAGCTGCTCGAGTCGCTGGTCTTTTCCGAACTAGACGAGCTGTCGGAGCTGGTGGTCTCTGATTTCTTGGAGTCAGTGCTCTCCGAAGAGGAATCCTTGGAATCAGTGGACTTGCTTGACTCGTCGGTCTTCTCGCTAGAAGAGCTGGAATCGTCTTTCTTATCCGTCGAATTGCTGGTATTCGTAGTTTTTTCCGTCACAACTGGGGTTGTGCTGACCTTTGGTCCCAAGCCAGATCCGTCGGTGATATAGCTGAGGAACATTGCATAAAGAATGACGGCAGAAATGGTAAAGATAATTGAAATAATGGTCACGATAGTCAGCGCTCTTACACGCTTGCGAGACAGCGTTGGTGTGCGATTTACCTGCGACGACTGCCCTGTACCAGAGTCAGCGTTGGGATAATAATCGCGAGAAGGTGCATATTGTGCTCGAGGCATATATTGTGTGCCTTCAAGCGTTGTTTGGCTGCTGTTTGGATATGCCTGCTGGTTATATTCATCGTTGTCGCTAGCGCGGAACTTATGCGTGGAGCGCCTGATAACGTTCTGGTAAATCTGCGAAGCAAGCGCCGAGGCGGCGGCACCAACAGCCACTCCAATAATCGAGCCGGCAATACCAATCTGGTTTGACAGTACAAACGCAGTCACCGCAGCAAGCGATGTTGCCAAAATTTGGGTAATTGAGACGTCCTTAAGAAGGCTGGGCTTCTCGTTTGTTGCCTCATCTGTAGGCTGAGCAGGCGAAGCTAATCGAGTTTTGTCTGCATCAAAGTGCTTATAGCTCACAAGATGCTCCTTTCTTCGAACTGATAGCCTACCTCATTTTTGTGAAGATGTAATGTTTCGTCGCTAAATCGCAACATCAGAGGGCAGTAAGTTTCATCCAACATACAACTTCAGTGTCGGAAATGGCGAGAAGTTCTGTGAGTAACTAAGCGATTTTCTTATGCGCGTGTTTCTCGCCATGTATTTGTTAAAAACGACCGTATCAAAGGTGATGAAACAAGGTATCATTTATATGTATCAGTTTTCCGTCAAACGGAGGTTTAGCATGCTTGTAAGCGCAAAAGCCATGCTCCAGAGTGCCGAGAAGGGTCACTATGGCATCGGCGCATTCAACGAGAACAACCTTGAGTGGACCGCAGCAATCCTTGATGCAGCAGAAGAGCTTCAGTCTCCTGTCATCATTCAGTGCACCAGCGGCGCAGCAAAGTGGCAGGTAAGCTACCGCGTTGTCGCAGATATGGTTCGTCGTCTTGTTGAGGACAAGAACATCACTGTTCCAGTTGCTCTCCACCTTGACCACGGTTCATACGAGGATGCATTCAAGTGCATCGAGGCTGGATTTACTTCCATCATGTACGATGGTTCTCACGAGCCTGATTTTGAGACCAACCTTAAGCGCACCGAAGAGGTCGTAAAGGCAGCTCACGCAAAGGGTATTTCTGTTGAGGCTGAGGTCGGCGGCATCGGCGGCACCGAGGACGGCGTTACCGCTAAGGGTGAGCTTGCTGATCCTGAGCAGTGCGCAAAGATTGCTGACCTGGGCGTTGACTTCCTTGCTTGCGGTATCGGCAACATTCACGGTATCTACCCAGCTAACTGGGAGGGCCTCTCCTTTGACCAGCTCAAGGCTATCAAGGAGCGCGTCGGTGATCTTCCACTTGTTCTCCACGGTGGCACCGGCATTCCTGTAGAGCAGGTTCAGAAGGCTATCTCTATGGGCATCTCCAAGATCAACGTTAACACCGACCTTCAGCTTGTCTTTGCTGAGGCAACCAAGAAGTACGTTGAGGCTGGCCTTGTTGACAACGGCAAGGGCTACGATCCTCGTAAGCTCCTAAAGCCTGGTCGTGAGGCAATCGTTGAGCGCACCAAGGAGCTCATCCGCGAGTTTGGTTCCGACGGTAAGGCTTGGAACTAACCTTCGGCATGCACTGAGCGCGGGCGTCGATGCGACAGCGCGTTCTTGCTGCTAGTTAAAGCAACGGACCTGGATTTTTCCAGGTCCGTTTTTTGTTGGGCGCGGTATGTGCGAAAGACGTGCACCTAGCACGTCCTTCTCGACACATAATTAGTTCACTTTTGGATTAATCGAGCTTCAAAAATCTACAAACGAGACAATCACACACATAATTGCATCGGTTTCGGATCAAACGTTGAAGCTCCTCACCGCACACGACAATAAAACCGCAGCTTAAACTTTTACTCAGCGGTAGGGTTGTCGGCGGGGGAGACGTGCATGTTACCTTCGTTGCGGGCGATGTCCGCGAGCGTCTTGCTATCCAGGAAACTGGAGGTCATGCGGCCAAGGTCGCGCCAAATGTTGATGGTGGTGCAGGACTCCATCTGGGGACAGAGCGTGGTGTTTGTGCAGTTCAGGCAGCTAGCGGGAGCAAGATTGCCTTCGGCTGCACGAAGAATCTCGCCTAGCGTGTAGTCCTCGGGTTTGCGCGTGAGGCGATAGCCGCCGCCCTTTCCGCGCAGACTCTCGACGTATCCAGCCTTGTGCATCAGGGCAATGACCTGCTCAAGGTACTTGCGCGAGATGTTCTGGCGCTCGGAAACGTCGCCCAGCGAGACCCATCCCTCGTGAACGGCCAGGTCAGCCATTGCGCGGAGTGCGTACATTCCCTTTGTAGAGAACATTCCAGCCACGGCTACTCGCCGTCCTCGGCGCGCTCGCTCTCGGCGCCGTCCTCGGCGCGCTTACTCTCGGTGCCGTCCTCGGTGGTAGACGCACCGGCTGCGGCAGAACCGCTGCTGTGAGCCTCGAGCATCTCCTCAAGTGTATGCCATGCCAGCTCGGCGCACTTAACGCGTGCGGGCATGTGAGCGATGTCGTGCAGAATGTTGGCGTCTTCCAGCTGGTCAAGTACGGCCTCGTCGGTCTCTTCTCCGCGAATCATGCGGCCAAAGAGTTTGCAGAGCTCAATGGCCTCTTCTGGAGTGCGGTCAATCATCAGGTCGCTCATGATGTCGGCCGAAGCCTGAGAAATTGCACAACCGCTGCCCACAAAAGCAGCCTCGGCAATCTTTCCGTTCTCAATACGCACGGAAAACGTGAGCTCATCGCCACAAGAAGGGTTAACGCCCTCATGGGAGACGGTTGGATTATCCATCTGGTATTTGTAATCGGGGTGAGAAACGTGGTCCATAAACTCAGCGTTATACAGGTCGTTTGTTGCCACTTATTTCAACTCCTTGTTTTATTTGTTGCTGACTGCGCTGCCAAAGATCTTCCATACCTGGTTAAGACCCTCGATGAGCTGGTCAATGTCGTGTTTATCGTTGTAGAACGCAACGGATGCGCGGCAGGTGCTGGACTCGTGCAGCTCAATCAGAAGCGGCTCGGCGCAGTGATGACCAGCGCGAATGCAAACGTTGTTCATGTCTAGGATGCTCGAGACGTCGTGTGGATGAACGCCGTGCACGTTAAACGCTACAGCGCCCACGTGGTTTTGTCCCAGCTTAGAGCCAACGATGTCTACAAAGTCCAGCGTGCACAGCTGCTGCACCAAGTATCTGGCGAGAAGTTCTTCTCGCTTCTCGATCTTTGCCATATCCAAGCCGTTGAGGTATTCGACAGCGGCGCCGGTAGCGTAGATACCTGCGGCGTCCTGCGTGCCCGCCTCAAACTTCTCGGGAACAGGAGCCCAAACGGCGCTGGTTTCGGTGACGGAATCAATCATCTCGCCGCCGGTAAGGAACGGTGGCATGGCATCAAGCAGCTCAGCGCGACCCCAGAGCACGCCAATACCCATAGGTCCACACATCTTGTGCGCCGAGAAAGCCAGCAGGTCGCAGTCAAGATCATGCACGTCAATAGGGATGTGAGGCGCGGACTGCGCAGCGTCAACAACCATGTAGGCGCCCATAGTGTGAGCGCGCTTGGCAATGGCCTTGATGTCATTGCGGGTGCCCAGCACGTTAGAAACATGCGTGACAGATACAATCTTTGCGCGCTCGGTAATCTTTGACGCGATCTCTTCTGGCGTAATCTGATACTGCGAATTCATGCGCAGGTACACCAGGTTAGCGCCGGTAGCTTTACAAATCTGTTGCCATGGGATGATATTGGAGTGGTGTTCCATAATGGAAATGACCACGTCATCACCTGGCTTGAGTGCATAGCGGCCAAGGCTTGAAGCAACTAGATTAAGCGCCTCAGAAGTGTTGCGCGTAAAGATAATCTGCTGGCTTTCTGGCTTGCCGTTTTTATCGACAGCTCCAATGAACTTTGCAATTGAAGCGCGAGCTCCCTCGATAGCTGCGGTTGCTTCCACACTCCAACGATACAATCCGCGCAGTGCGTTTGCGTTCATGGTCTCGTAGAAGCTAGACTGCGCCTCAATAACCGCGCGTGGGCGCTGAGAAGTAGCAGCGCTGTCCAAGTAAGCTACCTCGGGGTTTGCTGCCAGAATTGGAAAATCTGCCTTGTAAGGGTTATCGGTAATCTGAGCAACTTCTGCGTCGGTCATTACGCGACACCACCTTTGCTGGAATCGGCTTCAGCGTCGGAATCCCTGCCATCACTGGCAGCCAGGGAGTTGCCAGCTGCATCGTCACTAGCTGCAGCTTCGTCATAGTCGTGAGCAATTTCTGCGCCCAGCTCAGCCTCGCAACGCTCAACAGCCACGCGGTGGGAAATCTCCTCAGGCGCGTTGATGATGGCGTCTTCAAAAAGAGCGCGTATAAACATCTGCTCAGCAGCCTGGTGAGAAAGTCCTCGAGCCGCAAGGTAATCAAGCTGCTCAGGGGAGACGGATCCGATAGTAGCGCCGTGGTTACCAGCAACGTCGTCTTCATCACAGAGAATAGCAGGCATGGTCTTGTTGACAACGTCGTCACCAAGAATCATGACCGTTTCAATCTCGTTGCCCTGGGCATCCTTTGCACCGCGGACAAGATCGATAGTTGCGCGAAGCGTCTTCTTAGATGCCTCGTTAAGGACGCCGGACTCGGTGAGCAGCGCGCGCGTAGAGGTACCACGCATGCGTACCAGGTGGTTAATATCAAGCGTCTCTTCGTGAGTAGCGTGATAGCGATTGTTAAGGTCAAGGCGAGCTTGAGCGCCAACTAAGTTGGCGGTAAGGCCAAGACCGATGGTTGATCCACCCAGAGCGTACTGCTTAACGTCAACAGCAGCGTCCTGGTGAATCTCAAGGCCAACGCTTTCAAGGTGCTGCTGGCCCTCGTTGACGCCAAGCATCTCAATAAGGTGCAGCTTTGCACCAGTCTCAACCACAATGCGGGTGAGCGCAGCGCTGGTTGGAAGCGCGTCGTCGTTCGCGTCGCTGCCTGTAGGTGCGTCGCCGTCAACATCGCCTGCAAACGCTGCGATGACTACGGTAGCCTCGGCACCTTCGCGTACAATGATGCCGGTGTTAGCACACTGATTTTGAGCTGCAGAAACAGCAACAACAATAGGCTCATCTCGCTTGGTACGAGCGGGAACGTTGTAGAAATCAGACTTGAATGCCTGTGACTCTACGTAGTCAGTAACCTCTTGGCCCATTCCACACTCAATGCGCTCAAAAAGGCGAGGCAGAGGCAGGTAGACTTTGCCTGCGTCAGCGTGATTAGGGACGGTAACTGACAGTGAGTTTGCGCGTAGACGGTTCCATGTCTGAGCTGCAGGAACGTTGGCGCGATTAATCAAAACGTTATCCATTAACCAATCGCTCCTTCCATCTCAAGTTTAATCAGGTTGTTCATCTCAACGGCGTACTCCATTGGGAGCTCCTTTGAGACAGGGTTTGCAAATCCGTTTACTACCATGGTGCGAGCCTCAGCCTCAGAGCAGCCGCGGCTCATCAGGTACAAAACGGTGTCGTCAGAAATGCGGCCAATAGTTGCCTCGTGGCCAATCTGAGCAGTTGCATTGCGGACATCCATCTCTGGGATGGTGTCGGAACGGCTGATGTTATCCAGCATCAGAGACTGGCACGAGAACGCCACGCGAGCGTTTTCTGCCTTGCGTCCAACGGTAACTGTAGAGCGGAAGGTGTTGACGCCACCATCCTTGGAGATGGACTTAGTGTCAACGTTTGCTGAGTTATTGGAGCCGTTGATGATCACCTTGCAGCCTGTATCCAGGTCCTGCGTAGCGCCTGCAAACGTAATACCGGTGAACTCGCAGTTAGAAGAATCGCCGTTCATGATTGTAGAAGGGTAGAGGTAGGAAACGTGGCTACCAAAAGAGCCCGAGACCCACTCCATCTTTGCATTGCTGCCAATAATGGCGCGCTTGGTGTTGAGGTTGTACATGTTCTTGGACCAGTTTTCGATGGTCGAGTAGCGCAGACGAGCGCCGTCCTTAACAAAGAGCTCAACAGCCCCTGCATGGAGGTTTGCTGCATAGTACTTAGGTGCGGAGCAGCCCTCAATAAAGTGCAGGTCAGCACCTTCCTCAACAATAATAAGCGTGTGCTCAAACTGGCCAGCACCCTGAGCATTCAGTCTGAAGTAACTCTGAAGTGGGTAGTCCAGAGTGACATTTTTAGGAACATAGACAAAAGAACCGCCAGACCACACGGCATAGTGCAGCGCCGCAAACTTGTGGTCTGAAGGAGGAATCAGCTTGCCAAAGTACTCTTTAACAACGGGCTCCCACTGTGGATCATGTAGAGCATCCTCAATAGTGGTGTAAATAACACCCTGCTCAGCAACTTCCTCACGCATGTTGTGATAGACAATCTCAGAATCGTACTGAGCACCAACACCAGCAAGGCTCTCTGCCTCTGCCTGTGGAATGCCCAGACGATCAAAGGTATCCCTAATATCCTCAGGTACGTCGTCCCAGCTATTTGCCTCCTGAGTCTTTGGCGAGACATACGTGGAGATATGATTCAAATCCAGACCTGCAATAGAAGGTCCCCAGTTGGTAGCCATCTGGCGCTGGTGATAGGTTTCCAGAGCCGACAACCTCATTTGGAGCATCCACTCGGGCTCTTCTTTTTTCTCGGAAATAGCACGCACAATTTCTGGCGTAAGGCCATCATCGTAGCGCTCGTAACCCTCTTCGGACTTGGTGAAGTCGTAGAGCGAGCGGTCTACGTCAGCGACCTCAGATCGCTTCTTCTCGCTCACTAGTTAGCACCGCCTTCATCAGTCTGGCTCTCAAAACGCTCAAAGCCCTCGTGGTCAATCTGGTTGATGATGTCAGCAGGACCATCTGCCACCAGGTGACCCTTAACCATAACGTGAGTGCGGTCAATCTCAAGGCGCTCAAGAATGCGGGTGTTGTGAGTAATGATGAGCAGAGAGCCGCCGCAGGTCTCGCGATAAGCCTGAATGCCTTTTGAGACAACGGAGAGCGCGTCAACGTCCAGGCCAGAGTCTGTCTCGTCGAGAATGGCAAGCTTAGGTTGAAGCAGCAGAAGCTGGAGCATTTCAACCTTTTTCTTCTCGCCACCAGAGAAGCCAACGTTAAGCTCACGCATCAAGAAGCCCTGGTCAAGCTCAAGGTGATCAGAAATCTGACCAACACGCTGACGGAACTGACGAGCAGTCATCTTAAGCTCAGGGCGCATCTGTGTAATGGTACGCAGGAATGAATAAAGAGGAACGCCAGGAACCTCAACAGGTGCCTGGTAGGAGAGGAAGATGCCCGCAAGGGAGCGCTTATCTGCAGCAAGCTCAGTTACATCCTCGCCGTTAAAGATAAGAGAACCTTCGGTAATCTTATAGGTAGAATCACCCATAATGACGCGGCCAAGTGTTGATTTACCTGCGCCGTTAGGTCCCATCAGAACGTGAGCCTGGCCATCACCAATGCTCAGATCAATTGAATGCAGGATGGATTTCTCCTCGGTACCTGCAGAAATTCCGTTTACACGGAGTAGCTCAGTTGCCATAAATCACTCCAAATACCTCTACGTGCAAGCACGTGATACGTTTGTGACTAGCAAGTTTGGGCAGCTCTAGGGCGAGCAAAACCTTGTGCTAGTGCGGTTTTGTGGCAAAGACAAACGCCAATGTCACCGATGTTTTTGTCATACCCCAAAATCCGCTAATTCATACTAAATGGTAGGAATTAAAAAGCAACCCTCACATACGCACTTTTTCACGTTTTCTAGAAAAAAAATCGGATTTTTTCATAGGTTTCAAAAGTTATAAAAGCTTTTCTGCGCCAGAGCTGTCTCTCATGGGTAAACTAGAAACATCTATGTTTGTAACAAGGAGGATTCATGGGTCAGAGAATTCAAGGTACCGAAGATCTTTACGGCGGCTATATGCGCTCTTGGGAGCATATGCAAGATGTTGCCCGCCATCTGTTTGGTACTTATGGCTTTGACCGCATTGAGACTCCTGCACTTGAGCAGGTAGATACCTTTGTTCACGGCATTGGTGAGTCAACCGACGTGGTACGCAAAGAGATGTTCCGCGTTTTTTCAGGCGCGCTACTTGATGACCTGCTAGCTGCCGGCAATGAGTCCGGTCTTAAGCCTCGTCAGCGCATGGCTATGCGTCCCGAGGGAACTGCTGGTGTGGTCCGCGCTGCCGTTGAGCACAACTTTGTGCCACAGGGAGGAACTCCTGCAAAACTTTGGTACGCCGAGTCAATGTTCAGAGGAGAGCGTCCTCAGAAAGGCCGTCTGCGTCAGTTCCACCAGGTAGGTGTTGAGTGGCTTGGAGCCTCTGATCCAGCTGCCGACGCAGAGTCCATCATCATGTTGATAAAGTTTTACGAGCAGATGGGCTTCTCGCCAGCTGATATGAAGCTCATGATTAACTCCATGGGTGATGCGGAGTGCCGTCCAGCATATCGCGAGAAGGTCAAGCAGTTCATTCTTGATCATAAGGATGAGATGTGTGAGGACTGTCTTGAGCGTGCGGAGATTAATCCACTTCGTGCATTTGACTGCAAAAATGAGAGCTGCCACGCGGTTATGAAGGATGCTCCACTGATTTCTGACAGCCTGTGTGATGATTGCCGTACTCATTATGAGCAGGTCAAGGCATATTTGGACGCTGCTGGTATTTCGTATGTTGAAGATCCAACGCTTGTTCGCGGTTTGGATTACTACACACGTACTGTTTTTGAGGTAGAGATTCCAAATGCTGGCGTTGGCGCTATCGGCGGCGGTGGCCGTTATGACGGTCTTGTTGAGCTTGAAGGCGGAAAGCCAACCCCAGGCGTTGGATTTGCTGTTGGCTTTGAGCGCATTATGCTGGCGCTAGAAGCTCTTGGTGTTGCAGCTGAGCCTGCAGCTCCAAGCTGTGTATATGTTGCTTGCGCAGGCGCTGATCAGGCTCCTGTTGTATTTGATACCGTGCTGGCATTGCGTGAAGCTGGTATTAGATGCGAGGCTGATCGTACTGGTCGTTCGCTGAAGGCTCAGTTTAAGCAGGCAGATAAGATGGGCGCAACGCTTTGCGTGGTTATTGGCCCAGATGAGGTTGAAGCTGGTGCGGTAACCCTTCGTGATATGGAGTCTCACGAGCAGGTACAGATACCTGCTGATCAGCTTGTTGTTGAGGTTAAAGCACGACAGTAACAGCTAACAGTTTCGATTCCTGAAACCTCTCATGTTGAACTGCCTCCCATTTCTTGGACACGAGAAATGGGAGTCAGTTCAAAACACACCTAAGTCAGATAATCTGTTAAAAAGACGTATACATGACGCAGAAATTACCACAAACATGCAGATTATCTGACTTAGAAGTGTAATATGCCCACAATTGAGCAGAATATCCGACTTAGATGTGTTCTATAGGTACAGAATTTATCGATAGTTAAATTTCTTATATAAGCCTATTCATTTTCTAGCATATTAGATGAAGTTTATGCATAGAGATGCATATCAGGTAGTGCGGCCGCCTAGCTGCCTGGCTATCTTGATTAGGAACATGTCTATTCTTCAGCAGAACACAAGAAAGCTGCGTTATTTTGTACGCCAAGCCTAAAAGCCGACGCTAACACGCTGCAGGATCATAATCACCCACATATAAACTGCCTCCCATTTCTCGTGTCCAAGAAATGGGAGGCAGTTCATGTCTTAGGCATGAGGGGTTTTTATTTAGGTGGAAAATACCGTTTGTAGAATAATAGAAGCCGTTTACGATAGTTATCAGTGAGATCAATTAAACGTAAACGGTTTAAGTTCATACTAATACTGTAGAAGCATATTTATAGCTTTATAACTAATAAGCACCTTCATTTATTTGTAATTCAAAGAAATTGTAGGTGAAGAAATGAAAAGAGCGTACCGCTTCATTGTTTCTATCATAGTTGTTTTAATTGCACTTTCTTCGTTTTTGGTGGGAAAAGGGTTTTTAGAAATTTTTACTTCCCGAAAATTCGATTCTTGGCTCTCTAATCAGCCGCAATTTTATACTTCACAGATGTCTGATGAGACAAAGGAAACGTTTGTGTCGGTTGTTAGGTCTTACGCACAAACTCACAAGATGATTCTTATAACTAAGAAAACTGAATCAATTACTGAAGGGCCTAGGATATTGACCGTCGGCGTGCTATCTTCTCCAGGTAGTGAGGCTAACAGCTTTGATTCCTTTGATATTCTTGGTACCCAAGTTATAAATAGGCAAAAAATCAATGAACTTCTAGGATATTCTTCAGAGTCATACCTTGGCTACGGAATGGATACTAACAATAAAGTTGGTGACTTACCATATGTTTTGGGTTCAGTTTATTTCAAATTAGATCAAATTACTCCTGGCTATAATTTGGGAAATTCTTGTGCTGTTTTAGGCCTTTCTCCTGAAGAATTTGATGAGTTGGTTAGTCAGATTTCAGAAGCTACTGGCCTACATAAAGAAAAATTTATTACAAATTATTCAGGATCAGCGGTTGAAATTGGACTCTTCTACTACGTTGCTGGAGTAACTTTTATAATCCTGAGCATATCGTTTTGTTTACTGACGTATTACAACTCGTTACAAGAATTAAAGAAACTTGGTGTTCACGTAATGCTTGGCTGGAGTAAGAGCGATTACGTCGTTCATCATTATTTTTTCTATTGTGCTTTAGCAGCTGTTTTACTGCCATTAGCCTTTATGTGGACAATGGTTAATTGCTCCGGATTTGATATTACTGGGAGTTTTTTACTGTTTACGTTTACCTCGGCAATGCCAGCAATACTTGTAGTTGTGGTTTCAGTACTAATTTCTGCTGCTCCACTTCTAACAATCCGCCCTGTAGATGCAATTTTAGGAAGACTGTCGCAAAAGGGTCTGTACGTTCTAACGGCGATAATTTATGCACTTTGTTGTGTAGTAGTTTTTGCTGGTTCTACTTATATGGATGCTCCTATAACAATGTACTCAAATCTACTATCCACTCAAGAAAATTGGTCTGTATATAAAGATTGGTATATTGTCCGAAATCATGTTTCTCAAGGTAATTTTTTCAACGGCCGACCAATGGATAAAAGTAAGGAATTATTTGATTGGTATAAAACCCACGAGCACGATACAGGCGTCTATATTGCTCATGTAAATCAAATAGGTGAAGCAACTTTAAATGCCTATGAAGTAAATTCATCGATTTTGAAGCCATTTGATGTTCTGGTTGCATCCCCATCTTATCTAAAAGAAATTGGGGTAGCGTTGACTGATGAACAAGTTAAAAAAGCGGAGAATGGAACAAGGATTTATCTCGTTCCAAGCTCGTACTCAGAAGAGCAAAAATCTCTGCTAAGAGAACTTGTGTCTAGAAGCGACAAGATATTTGAGTCAGATATCGTCACACCCTATATGCAAAATCCTTCATCTGAATTTATTGAATACGATGCTAGTGGGGGATTTTTTACCTGGTCAACAAATATAGACAGCCCTTCTATAAGCACAAATGTTGTAATCAAAGTGGTAACGTCAAATAACATGGTTCCTACTGAATCAGAAAGTTTAGTGGCTACGGGGCTTGATAATAGTTACATAAAGTTATCACCTGAGGCTGCTGCAAATTTGTTGGATTCCAGCGGTGTTGTAGAGCTCTCTGATGATGGTTTTGGAACACAGTTCAGTTCGATAGAGAGCTTTATAAAGGACTACAGAAAATCTCTGCAGGAGCTCTTCCTCTTATTCGGTGTTGTAATTGTGCTTATGTTTGCAGCAATAACGGTGATTCAAATAAGCATGATTTCAATTGTTCAGAGATTACATGAGAGAAAAATTGCTGTTGAATGCATGCTGGGATTTGGCATTTACAAGCAATACATAAATATTTTCCTTGTAGTGAATCTCATTGCACTTGTTGGAACACTTTGCATGATTGTCATAGGTTCAACTCTTGGAATAATAATGGGCTGCTTGATGTTATTGATTTCCAATTTGACTATCAGTATTTCTGCAAATAGAAGCACTATGAGAATTGTTCTAGAGAATCTCTCTAAGGAGTAGTTATGAAAACATTTCTACAGGTAGATGCTCTCAATAAGTCATTTGGAAGCAACACAGTTCTTCATAGCATTTCATTTGAGATAGAAAGTGGAGAGTCAGTGGCTCTCGTGGGCCCTTCTGGGTGCGGAAAATCAACACTTCTTAATATCATCGGTCTTCTCGAGACATTAGATTCAGGCACAATCAACCTTGAGGGAAGAACATATCCTTCGATCAATAGCAAAAAAGCAACATTTATGAGGCGTACAGAGATTAATTATTTGTTCCAATCTTTTGCTCTCATTAATGACTGGAAAGTAAGCAAAAATCTCTTATTGGCGCTTCAATACACCAAGCTTTCAAAGCAGGAACAGGAACGCCTTATTAGAACTGCCTTGGAAAACTATGGTATTGGCGAGAAGTTCGATGCGGTTGTAAATGAGCTTTCTGGTGGAGAAAAGCAGAGAGTAGCAATTGCTCGAGCAATGATAAAGCCAGGTAATTTAATCCTCGCTGATGAACCAACCGGATCACTTGATAAGGCCATGGCTACTATTGTTATAGACAGTTTGCTAGACTCCGTTCACGCAAACCATAAAACACTTCTTATGGTCACACATGATATGGGGATTGCCCAGCGTTGCGATCGAATTATTGAATTACCAAAGCATCAATAGAAGTATTAACGGCGTAAAACACACCTAGCTTAGCAATGTGTATGAGGAGTGCTGAACAGCGCGGTCTTAGGCAACTTTTACAGCAGGAAGGCTTGCAGTCGCATCCGTTGTGTCTTCGTCCTGCACGTGAGGCCATGAGCAGCTGCGGACATCGTCAGAGGTAAGGCCAAGCCAACGAGCACGATGACCGTCAATTTTTGCTGGGCGGCGATGGAGCCACAGGGAAATTCCCAGAGTCCAAAGAGGCAGCAAATAGAGGAAACTTGCAGCTAGAAGGCTCATAGAAGGTGCACCAATTGCAGAGAGTACCGAGATGTTTGAAATGGACCACGGTACCAGAGGAGCAAGAATTACAGCGCTATTCTCGATATCCAAAGCAAGGGCGCTGGAAGAGTTTTCTGCGTTCTCGCATAGGTCATTTGTCAGCATAATAGCCAGCGTCTGGTTGCAAGAAACCATTGAGGTAAACATGCTGGTAATCAGAACGCCAAAGAAAGGCGTGGAGTTATCGGAAAGGTCAGCTACCAGCTGGCACATACGGCGAAGCAGGCCAGTTGTTTGGAAAAGGCCAGCGTAGCTTGAAGAAATGGTGACAATTGTCAAAACGTTCATCATGGAGAAAACCCCGCCACCATTAACCATGTTTGCAACGGTAGCACCTGGAGCGCGAAGGCCAAAGAGCAAAATGACTGGCAGGTCGGCAAGAGGGACGCGCTGAATGGTAACGCAGAGAATGCAGGCAAGTACCAAGCTGGATGCCATGGTAACAATGACATCAACCTTAAGAAGCGAGAAGACAATGACAAGAAGAGCTGGTGTGAGTGAAATTAAAGAGAGCCTAAAAGAGCGGCTGAGAAGACCAGTGACATCGGGGATAGTTCCCGTGTTTGCCATAAAGAAGTCCCACGCTACATAGATAGCGCATGCGGCAATAAAAGGCACTACGCTGGTTCGAAGCATACGGTTAATGTTTTTGGATAGATTGGTATCGGTGAGCTGTGAAACAAGAATTGCACTGGTAGACATAGGGGAGCAACGATCTCCAAAGTAGCTACCCGCAAGGACAGCGCCACCAATAAAGAACTCGCTTGCTCCAATTGCCTTACCAATAGACATGCAGATGATTCCCATGGTTGCAGCAGTACCAAATGCGGTACCCAGAAGCATAGACATCATGGTGCAGAGCAAAAATGTTGCCAGAATGAAGATAGACGGAGAAATAAGCGAAGCAGAAATGCTGACAATTTCTGGAATGGTTCCAGCTGCTCGCCATGCTGCGCTCATAGCGCCAACCACAGCAAACAGCGCAATAATTGTTTTAACTTCCCAGACAGATTCAAAGGCTGCTAATAAAAGCTTTTTTGCGGAGATTTTACGAGAAAGTCCGTAACCAAAAAAGAGGAAGAAACCAATGGTCAGGATAGATGTAAGAGGGAAAGATAGGGCTGTGCCTACGATGAGCATCACCGCAAAGGCACTCAGTACTATTAGCTCTACCATGCATCCACTCCAAACGAATTTCTTATGTAAATAGAGTAGGTAATTAAAAAGTTGAAGTCCAACTGTTTTCAATGGTTATAATTACAAGTAATTTTTGTAATTCAGTGGGAGCAAAAATGAACTTTCAAACCATGGATTATTTTGTTGCCGTTGCAGAAGAAAAGAGCTTCACCAAGGCGGCTGAGCGCCTGAGCGTAACGCAGCAAACGCTCTCGGCAAATATTGCGGCAGCAGAAAAAGAACTTGGCTCTAAGCTGCTGGAACGCACCGTCCCGCTGTCTCTAACGTTTGCAGGAGAAGAGTTCTTGCGGTATGCGCGCAAATTCCAAGCACAGCGTCGCGCCATGGACCAAGAATTTCTTGATATTGCAGGTAATGAGCGAGGTCGCCTGCGTGTTGGTGTCACCGCCACACGAGGTCACATCATCATGCCGCGCTCCATTGCTGCTTTCCAAAAATTGCACCCAAATATCTCCATTGAGCTTGACGAGGGCGAGAATGACGAGCTTGTTGAGTGGCTGTCCGAAGGTCAGCTTGACTTGATTGTTGCAACGGTTAATCAATCGTCGTATGACCTGGTTGTTAAAAAACTGTTTGACGAGAAGATCGTTCTGGTTGTCTCTCAAGCGCTTCTTGAGTCTTTGTATGCAGATAAGGTTGACTCGGTTGTCGCGCAAGTCAAAAAGACGGGAAAGCTCACGGCCTTGGAAGCTTGCCCCTTCTTAACGGTAGGTAAACGAGACATTGCTGGTAGTTTTGCTCGCCATGCGTTTGCCGCGTCGGGCATTTCTCCCACTATCAAGGTCATGTCCAGAAACTCCGAGACGCTTTTGGCGCTTGCCATGAGAGGAGTTGGCGCGTGCTTCTTGCCATCAGAGCTGGTTGCTTCGTCTTACTACGACTCTGAAACGTCTGGTCTTCACATCATTGAGCTGGGAAAAGAGATGTCGTACTCGGTTAGTGTTGCTTGGCGCCGCACTGACCATGTGTGGAGCGCAATCGAGTCATTTGCCCAGGTTCTCTCTGAGCAGCGCTACGTGGTTAAGCGAGGTGAGTAGTGTGGATGCTCTTCAGTCTGAAAACAACTTTGAGGTTTTGTATCAGGACAACTATCTACTTGCTGTGAATAAACCAGCGGGAATTATCGTTCATTCGGACGGTACCCATGAGCCTTCTCTAACCGACGTAGTTTCCGAGAAACTCCGCGCACTTGAGAACTCACGCCAGACAGACCTTTCCCAGGTCCAAGCTCTGAATCGTCTTGATAGAGAGACTACGGGCATTGTGCTTTTCTCGCTCAAAAAAGAAACGCAGGCACAGTTTGATCAGCTTATTGCATCCAAGGAGCTTTCCAAAGAGTATCTTGCAGCTGTTAAGGGTGCATTTGAACCAAATAAAGTGCTGATAGATAAGGCAATTGGAAAAGATCGGCATGACGCTCAGAAGATGAGAATCTCAGTCACAGGCAAGCCCTCTCAAACGGAGGTACGTCTTATAAAAGTTGCATCGTCAGCACAAGGTCAAACTCAAAGCTTGCTACTGGTCAATTTGTTGACAGGAAGAAAGCATCAAATTAGAGTGCATCTCTCGTCACTTGGATTTCCCCTGGTAGGAGACACGCTGTACGGAGGCATGTCTTCTCTGCAGCGCGCTTCAAAAAAGAAGCATAGGCCGCAGCCGTTAATGCTCCATGCATATCGCGTTGGATTTATTCATCCAGTCACGGGCGAAAAAATTGTGATTAAAACGGATATTCCAGAGCGATTTTCTTATTTTGGTGTCACCGAGGTGGACTTATAGTACATACTTTGTGGTAGAGACATACATTCATTTTGTGCGGATACGTTACCCAGACGTGCATAAAGTGAACGAGGAGGGGGAGAAATGCCTGGCACAATGCGAGGTGTCTATACCAACCTGACTGAAATCCGCAGGAAGGTATTTAAAGAAGTTTCAACGCTTGCGTATGAAAAAGCAGATAAGAGCGTTGATGAAATTGCTCGCCAGATGGAAGAGCTGCCGTACAAGATTATTCCTGGTGATATTGCTACGTATCGTGAGAGCGTCTTCTTGGAGCGCGCTATTGTTGGTGAGCGCATTCGCATGACTATGGGCATGCCTATGCAGGGCGTTGATCAACCAGAGCTTATTTCTGACGGCTTGGAAGAGGCCTCTCGACCTGAGGTTTATTACCAGCCACCGCTGATTAACATCGTTAAGTTTGCGTGTAACGCCTGCGAGGACAACGTGTATCGCGTTACCAACGCGTGCCAAGGTTGTCTTGCGCACCCTTGCCGAGAGATTTGTCCTAAAGAGGCAATTAGCTTCGTAGACAAAAAGGCATATATTGATCAGGAGAAGTGCATTCAGTGTGGTATGTGCTTCAAGGTTTGTCCGTACCAGGCAATTCATCACCATGTGCGCCCTTGTGCTGCTGCTTGTGGTATGGATGCTATTGGCTCTGACGAGCACGGTCGCGCAGATATTGATTACGAGAAGTGCGTTTCTTGCGGCCAGTGCCTGGTCAACTGCCCCTTTGGTGCAATTGCCGATAAGAGCCAGATTTTCCAGGTAATTCAGGCTATCAATGAGGGTTACACCGTTGTTCCTATTGTAGCTCCTTCGTTTGTTGGTCAGTTTGGCAAGGGTAGCGTTGGTCGTCTTCGCGAGGCCTTCAAAGAGATGGGCTTTGCCGAGGTAGAAGAAGTAGCAACTGGTGCTGACCTCTGTACTGTTCAGGAAGCAGAAGACTTTGTCAAAGAAGTCCCAGAGAAGCTTCCATTTATGGGAACAAGTTGCTGCCCTTCCTGGTCTGCCATGGCTAAAAAAGAGCACCCAGAGCACGCTGATGCAATCTCTATGGCACTAACCCCCATGGTTTTGACTGCTCGTCTGGTAAGAAAGCAAAATCCAGAGTCCAAGATTGTCTTTATTGGACCATGCACTGCGAAGAAGCTTGAGGCTCTGCGTCGCTCCGTTAAGTCTGAGGTCGATTTTGTTCTGACCTTTGAGGAACTTGCAGGAATGATGGAGTCCAAGGGTATTGACTACACCAAGCTTGATGATGATAACTCCGACTTTGAAAACGCCTCCCATGACGGTCGCGCCTTTGCAGTGGCCGGTGGCGTAGCAGGTGCCGTAGTTAACGTCATTCACCAGAAGTACCCTGATAAAGAAGTGCCTATCATGGCTGTTGACGGCCTTGCTGAGTGCCGAGCTATGCTCAAGGATGCTGTTAAGGGTAAATATCCAGGCTATCTTCTTGAGGGCATGGCTTGTCCTGGCGGCTGTGTCGGAGGCGCTGGCACCCTGAGTGCCGTTAACCGTGCTGCCGCAGCAGTTAAGCGTTACGCAAAGACCGCTTCTTCCGAGCTGGCTTCTGCTAATAAGTACAACGATCTTATTCCAGAGCTTGCTGGTACGGTCTCTGCTGAGGTTGAGATTGCTGAGGTTCTTGAGGTTCAGAAGCCTGTTGAGTAGACAGGTTCTCTCAAATTAAAAGCTAAACGCCGGTGCATTGCATCGGCGTTTTTTATGAGAAATGCAGCTTAATAAGGCAATCTACCAGGTAATAAAAAAGGATCTGCGATTAACAGATCCTTTAAGTTTTAGCTGAGAGACAGTCAACAAAATGTTGATTATTTTGAATTACTCAGATTTTTCGTTTTTCATGGATGCATAGAACGTTGCATGCGCAAAAACGTCTTTAATGGTTTTTCCATTAATAAAAGGAAGAGCGAGAAATTCGTCTACCGTAGGAACTAGTTCAGAACAATCTACAAAGTGGTTTTTTGAGTTTCTGATACTGGTGTCTTGAGCTCTCCATGCCTCAAAATTGACATCAGTGAGGTAATAAACCTGGTGTCCGACTTGCATGTACACAGAGTGATTACTGTGCAGGTACTCTACCAGGTCCTCGTAAGAAATCTGGAGAACCTCAGAACTTTTCTTGCCCATGATGCAATCCTTTCCACGTCGCTTGCGCGCAAATTATGGACGCACTTTTATAGACTATACCGCCCTCAGAATACGCTTATTCAGATGAATTGAGAGGCATAGGCAAGCGGACGTTTTTTCTCGCTCAACGGCAATGAGCGGATGGTTGCAAATTTAGTGCTACTATTTGAGAATTTCTTGCACCATCTCATCTGCAGTATTGCAGAGTGTGGTGGCACCTGCAGCTAGAAGCGTTTCTTTATCTCTAAATCCCCAGGTAACACTAATGCAAGGCATGCCACTGTTGCGTGCTGTTGCAACATCAACCTCAGAGTCTCCAATATAGACAGCGTCTTGAGGGTCAACACCAATTTGAGCAAGAGCGTAATGGACGGGCTCGGCATCAGGCTTTCTTTTAAGGTCATCTCGCTGGCCCAGCGCAAAGTCAAATCTACCTGGGAAGAAGTTGCTCATTAAATCTGCAATGGCAAAGTCTGGTTTGTTTGAGACAACGGCACACTTAACACCTGCAGCCCTAAGTGTATCAACAGCTTCAAGAATGCCGGGATAAGGAGCGGTGTTATCCAAACTATGGTCAGCGTAGTGTTCTTTAAAACACGCAAGTACACGCTGGTATGTTTCATCATCAGTGCCCTTTGGCACGGCATCGCGGATAAGCTTTGCAACGCCGTTTCCTACCATTTGACGGACCTCATCAACGGTATAAGTAGGCATATTGAACTGCTCAAGAGCGTAATTGGTTGCCCAAGCAAGATCAACAATAGTGTTCAGAAGTGTTCCATCTAGATCAAAAACAGCGGCTTTATAGGCCATAAAAGCTCCAAGTTCTTCTCGCCTCGTAGTGAGGCTCGTATGTATCAGCTTCAGTCTAGCGTAAAAACGTGAATGTAAGTTATTTATTCTGCTGAATCTGCTCTAAGTTCAGATTGAGGGAGCTTGGCTAAACGTTGGAGAGTACAATGGTTTATCTATGAGCAAGAACGCGCCGTCTACGCGTTTTTGCCGTCTTGAAGGTGCTTTCCGATTTGGCACAGGGAAGCAAAGACGAAAGGATAAAAATGGATTGTTCCTCAGAAAACCCCCAGAATTATTCCGCTCACGCAGCTGTTGATTTGCACAGTATGCATTCGCATACCTGTGGAGAGCTTCGCGCAGAGCATATTGGCAAGACCGTTACGCTCACTGGTTGGGTTTGGCGTCGTCGTGATTTTGGAGGCCTAATCTTTGTTGACCTTCGTGATCGCGAGGGTTTGACACAGATTCTATTTGACCCAGATGTCGATGCAGAAACATTTGCAACTGCAGAGACTATTCGTCCTGAGTGGCCTGTTTTGATTTCCGGTACGGTTCAGCATCGCTCTGAAGGTCAGACTAACGAGGCTCTTGCTACCGGCGAGGTAGAGGTACTTGCTTCAAAGATTGAGGTTCTTAACACTAGTGCAGTTCCACCATTCCAGATTGAGAACCACATTGATGTTAACGAGGATCTTCGCTTGAGGTACCGCTATGTTGACCTGCGTCGTCCTCAGATGGCACAGAATCTTCGTATGCGTTCTGATTTTGCATTTGCGCTTCGTGAGGCATTTCATAAGCGTGATTTTACCGAGGTGGAGACTCCGGCGCTGTTCAAATCTACTCCTGAGGGCGCTCGTGACTTCCTGGTTCCATCCAGAATGCAGGGTGGAAACTTCTACGCACTGCCACAGTCTCCACAGCTGCTGAAGCAGTTGCTGATGATTGGCGGTATTGAGCGCTACTACCAGATTACTAAGTGCTTCCGCGATGAGGACCTTCGTGCAGATCGTCAGCCTGAGTTTACACAGGTTGATATGGAGATGGCATTTGTCCGCGAGGAAGATGTCATGGCCGAGCTTGAGGATATTCTGGGCGATGCATTTGCAAAGATGGGTATTGAGTTCCCAGCTCCACTGCGCAAGATTCAGTACTGGGACGCAATGGATACCTACGGCTCCGATAAGCCTGATACCCGCATTGGTATGGAGCTCCACGATGTCTCTGAGGTCTTCAAGCAGTCCAGCTTTAAGCTCTTTAGCTCTGCAGCAACAACTGATGGCCAGTACGTTAAGGCAATCAACGTTAAGGGTGCAGGCACCTGGCCGCGCTCTCAGGTGGATAAGCTTGCCGAGGTAGCTGCCGGCTTTGGTGCCAAGGGACTTGCATGGGTCGCCTTCAAAGAGGACGGTTCCGTGGGAGGCCCTATTACCAAGTTCTTCTCGCCAGAAGAGCTTGAGGCATTGCGTGCAGAGATGTCTGCAGAGGCAGGGGACTTGATTCTCTTTGCTGTGGGTGGCCGCCTGGAGACAGATGAGATTCTTGGTGGTATGCGCCTGCATATGGCAAAGGTTTTGGATGTACCGCGAGAAGGTCATGATTTCCTTTGGGTTGTTAATTTCCCACTGTTCCACTGGGATGAGGAAACTCAGTCCTATGCTTCTGAGCATCAGCCCTTTACGCTTCCTCGTGAGGATGAGCTTGACCTTCTGGACACTGACCCTCTGGCTATGGGCTCGTATACGTACGACTTTGTCATGGACGGCTTTGAGGCTGGCGGCGGTGGAATGCGTATTCACAACGCTGAGCTGCAGCTTAAGATTCTGGAGAAACTCGGCTTTACTGAAGAGCGTGCAAAGGCTCAATTTGGCTTCTTGATGGAGGCTTTGACGTTTGGTGCACCTCCAATGGGCGGCTTTGCACTTGGTCTTGACCGCGTATGCATGTTGCTTGCAGGTGCTGATTCTATCCGTGATGTCATGGCGTTCCCAAAGACTACTTCTGGCTCTGATCTTATGTCTAGCGCTCCTTCACCTGTTTCTAATGAGCAGCTCAAGGAGGTTTCGCTTCAAACGCTTCCAAAAGAGGCATAAGCAAACCAAGCAAAGCAAGACAGTAAGGTACGTGGTGTTTTAACGATGAATGATGCTTCTGTAAAAGAAAAAGCTCCATCTGCTCGCGCTGAGTTAAAGGTAATCTTGGACCATTTTGGCGCGTATAAAAAGGACTTTGTTATGTCGGGACTCTGTGTGTTTGCAGAGTCCCTACTCGAATTAGTGATTCCTGTACTCATGGCTCAAATTGTTGACCAGGGTATTTTGCAAGGCAACCTTCAGACTGTTTTTGTAAACGGTACCGTTATGGTTGTCTTTGCTCTTCTCGCCATGTTTGCCGGCATTGGCTATGCTCGCTACTCGGCAAAAGCGGCTATGGGACTGGGTGCTCAACTCAGGCAAGACGAGTATCGTCGTATGGAAGAGTTTGCTTTTGCAAATCTTGATAAATACGATTCATCTTCTTTGGTTACGCGTTTGACTTCTGATGTAACCATTATTCAGAACGCCTTTGCAATGGGTACGCGCCCGTTTATGCGTGGACCAATTATGCTGGTCATGGGCTTGGTTATGGCGTTTATTATGAGCCCAGAGCTGGCAGTAGTGTATTTTGCCGTGCTGCCTTTCTTGGCTATTGCACTCTTCTTTATTGTGAAGCGCGTTGGTCCTTTGTATCGCGTTATGCAAAGTGCAATGGATAAGCTTAACGAGGCTCTGCAGGAAGACTTTGCGGCCGTGCGTGCTATTAAGGCGTATGTCCGAGAAGGATATGTCTCCGAGCGCTTTGAAAAAGTTAATACCCAGTATGCGCAGACTGCTACAAAGACCTTTGGAACGTCCGTTTTAAACCTGCCTATTTTCCAAGCATCAATGTATGTCACTAACGTGGCTATTCTTTGGTTTGGCGGCCAGATGATTATGGCTGGCAGACTGGGCGTTGGTGAGCTCACGGGCTTCATGAGTTACGTACTGCTTATCATGAACTCTCTTATGATGATTTCTGGCGTGTTCTTGCTTACTGCTCGCGCCATTACTAGCGTGCGTCGAATTGGAGAGATTCTTTCCGAGGAGCCTGCTATTGAGTCTCCAGAGCACGGCCTGACTGATGTTAAGAACGGCGCGGTCCGTTTTGAAAACGTATCTTTCAAGTACAGCCAGAGCGCTGAAGAGGATGTCCTTGAAGACATTAATCTCTCGTTTGCGCCAGGCTCTACCGTTGGTATTCTCGGCGGCACCGGCTCCGGAAAAACCACTCTTATCCAGCTGATTGCACGCTTGTACGATGCTACTGAAGGCACCGTATTTGTTGGCGAGAATGACGTCCGCTCCTACAATCTTGTTTCACTTCGTGACGCAGTATCTGTTGTCCTTCAGAAAAATGTGCTGTTCAGCGGTACCGTCCGCGACAACCTGCTCTGGGGAGATCCCAACGCTACTGACGAGGAACTGCTTCACGCATGTTCTATTGCATGCGTTGATGAGTTTCTTGACAGGATTGGCGGCTTGGACGGAGACCTTGGTCAGGGTGGCGTCAATGTTTCTGGTGGCCAGAAGCAGCGCCTTTGTATTGCGCGTGCGCTTTTGAAGAAGCCAAAAATCATCATTTTTGATGACTCTACCAGTGCAGTTGATACCGCAACTGACGCAAAGATTCGTGCAGGGCTTGCCGAACTTGCTGACATGACAAAAATCATCATTGCCCAGCGTGTGAACTCAGTTATGGACTCAGATCAGATTGTCGTTCTTGATAACGGTAGGGTTCATATGACTGGCACTCACACAGAACTTCTCGCCAAGAGCCCTATCTATAGAGAACTCTATGAGTCGCAGATTGGCGGTAGTCAATCGGACATTGATGCTGCTGGTAAGGAGGTGTCACATGGCTAATCGCACAGGAGGAGCACGTCCTCAAAACATCGGACATACCATTAGAGTGTTTGTCTCGTACTTAGGTCATGCTAAGAAGCGTCTTATGTTGGTGGCACTTCTTGTTTCTATAAGTGGTTTAGCAGCGCTTCTGGGCACCTACATGATTAAGCCTGTTGTTGCTGCAGTGGGCAGGGGAGACGTAAACGCATTTACCAACCTCATTGTATTTACAGCAGTTGTGTATGCAATTGGCGCGCTTACCAGTGTTGGTTACACGCAAATTATGGTTCGTGCTGCTCAGAGGATTGTTTTTGACATCAGACGAGACCTTTTTGAGCACATTGAATCGCTGCCGCTGAGGTTCTTTGACCGCCGTACCCGCGGCGATATCATGAGTTTCTTTACCAACGACGTGGATACCATCTCAGAAGCGCTTAATAACAGTTTTGCCAATCTTGTCTTGGCGTTTATCCAGATGGTTGGCACACTTGTGCTGCTGATTGTTCTTAACTGGCAGCTGACGCTTATCACTATCCTCTTTGACGTATTAATTGTGATATATGCGCGTTACGCAAGTAAGCGCTCGGCTAAGCATTATTCGGTGCAGCAGAAGAGTCTTGGTGTTCTTAACGGCTTTGCTGAAGAAACTATCTCTGGTCTCAAGGTGGTTAAAGTTTTTAATCACGAAGATGCCAACTTTGCTGACTTCCAAAAGGTCAATGAAGAGCTCAGACACTCTGGAACAAACGCTCAGGCGTATGCAGCAACTATGGTTCCTATCACGGTTTCATTGACGTATATCAATTACGCCGTGGTCACCGTGGTTGGCGCTCTGCTTGCCGTAAACGGACACGCAGACGTTGCAAGTCTTGCGTCCTACCTGGTCTTTGTTCGCCAGGCAGCCATGCCGTTTAACCAGTTCACCCAGCTTTCCAACTTCCTGCTCACTGCTCTTGCTGGTGCCGAGCGTATCTTTGCAGTTATGGAAATGGCTCCCGAGGTTGACGAGGGCAAGGTTGACCTGGTCCGCGTTAGTGGTTATGAGTCAGGAGAAGAGTCCTGGGCTTGGGTCACACCGTCTGGCGAGAAAACCCCTCTTGCTGGAGACGTTCGCTTTGATGACGTGACCTTTGGATACGACGATGATCAGACGGTTCTTGCAAACCTCACGCTGTTTGCAAAGCCTGGCCAGAAGATTGCGTTTGTCGGCTCAACTGGTGCTGGTAAAACAACTATTACCAACCTCATTAACCGCTTCTACGATGTTCGTAGTGGAACCATCACCTACGACGGCATCCCTATCAATGACATTAAGAAATCTGCATTAAGGTCCTCGCTTGGTATTGTTTTGCAAGATACGCATCTGTTCACAGGTACCATTGCAGACAATATTCGCTTTGGTAAGTTAGACGCCACTGATGACGAGGTTATTGCTGCAGCAAAGATTGCAAACGCGGACAAGTTTATCCGTCGTATGCCACGTGGCTACAACACCGTACTTACCTCAGACGGTGCTAACCTTTCACAAGGTCAGAGGCAGCTTCTGGCAATTGCGCGTGCTGCTATTGCTGATCCTCCCGTGCTTATCTTGGACGAGGCAACTTCCAGTATTGATACGCGTACTGAGGCACTTATCGAGAAGGGCATGGATGCCCTGATGGCAGGTCGTACCGTCTTTGTGATTGCTCACAGGTTATCTACGGTTCGAAATTCTGACGCCATTATGGTTCTGGAGCACGGTCGTATTATTGAGCGCGGTACTCACGATGAGCTTATTGCTAAACGTGGAGAGTATTATCAGCTGTATACGGGCTCGCGTGAGCTGGAGTAGGGGCGTTTTATGTTTGAAGCGTTAGCTGTGGCTCTTGGTGGAGCGCTGGGTAGTTTAGGTCGTTGGCAGTTGGGCGTCCTCTTTAAACAGTGGATTCCTAACCTGCCAGTTGGTACGTTTGCTGCAAATGTTGTTGCAGGTTTGATTATTGGCTTTGTAACAGGGCTTGATCTTGCAAGTCCACTTCAGCCACAGGTAAAGCTATTCTTAGCCGTGGGCCTTTGCGGAGGACTTTCGACCTTCTCGACCTTCTCAAATGAAACGCTTACCTTTATTCAAGCAGGTAATTGGGCTGCTGCAGGTGTGAATATTGCAGTTAATGTTATAACGTGCCTGGTTGCTGTGTTTATTGGACTGAAATTATCAGCTGTTGTGTCGTAGCTTGATTATTCAAACGTTTAAATTAAAAGCTAGATATCCTTCTTTTGGATACCTAGCTTTTTAATTTGCTTCCTTCTATTGTAGTTGCCGCGTTTTTTATTTTGTCATCTTTGGTAGTACAAAGAGCACGATTCCCATGGTAACAAGAGGAATACAAGCTACGCACACAAGCACAAAGAGAGCATTCTGAGCTCCTGCAAGGGTGCTTGTAGCTAAGTCTGTAGCTCCAAGCTGAGAAGCCGCTACAACGCCAGAAATAACGCTGGTGCCCATAGCGCCAAAGAGCTGCTGCATTGTGTTAATAACAGCATTTCCATCTGCTTTGCGGTCTTCCGGTAAGTGTCCCAAAGCTACCGTAAAGTTGTTTCCCATCTGAAGCGCCTGACCAATGGCGAAGATGGCAAAAATATACGTGATCATTTCTACGGTAAGCACGTGAACAAAGAGCAATAAAAGGAGCATGCTGGTAAGGCAGCAAAGAATGCCTGTAACAATAGGCTTTTTAGCGCCCAGCTTGTCTAAAATCTGGCCAGAAATTGGTGCCATAATTGCGCCAATAGCACATCCAGGAAGCATCTGAGCTCCTGCTGCAGTGGCACCTGCACCCAGTACTAGCTGGGAGAAGTTAGGCAGAAGATATGACTGACCAAGAATAATAAATTGCAGAGCAACAATAGCAAAGAGCGAGAGTATAAAGCCCTTCTCGCTAAATACCTCAAGGTTAATGATAGGAATTTTTGGAGATGCTTCAGATGGCTCCTGGTGTTTAAAGGAGTTCTCGTGACGTACAAAGAGCGTAAGTGAGCCCACAAAAATCATAATTGCGAGCAAAACAGGAATACTAAACAGGCCAAACGCGCTGGACTCGTCAATAACAAAGATGAGTGCAATAAAACTTATGGTAAGAAGTAGCCAGCCAAAGACATCAAAAGAAATCACTTCAGTCTCATGGCTCTGTTGGATTGAACTAATTCCCAGTACAAATGCCACAATCAAGAAGGGGAGAAGACCGGCAAAAATCATTCGCCAGCCAAGATGTTCTGCAATCCAGCCACCAGCCGAAGGTCCTACTGCAGGCGCAACGGCAGTAACAAGCATGCCAATGCCCATCATGACACCCATATTTTTAAGTGGGGCTTGCTCGGTGATGATGTTGAACATCAGTGGTAACGCTAGACCGGTGCCAATGCCTTCTAAAATACGGCCAAGCAGCAATAACATAAACGTTGGAGCAGCAAATCCACAAAGAATGCCGCTGATGTAGAAAATCATGGCTACAGTAAAGATACTTTTTGTCTTGAATCGTCTGTTTAAAAACGACGACATAGGCATGATAATAGCAAGAATCAAAAGGTACGAAGTAGTCATCCATTGTACCGTTGAGGTGCCAATAGAGAATTCCTCCATCAACGTTGGAAACGTCACGTTCATGGCAGTTTCTACGACAACTCCCGAGAAGGACATAATTCCTGTTGCAATTACAGAAAGAACAAGTTTTGCGTTGAGCTCTCTTTTAAACATTTAATCCCTTCTTTTCTCGGCGGTACATCGTAACACTATTCAAAGCAGGTTTTAATACTGTGGGCGTATTCGTTGAGTTTTTAATATGCTTTTGTTTATAGAGAATCTCATTTCATAAGTTATTTTTTTCTTTTTATTGGAGTAAATAAGTGGTATAAATAACTTAAAGAGGTGATGAAGATGTCTAGTTCTTTTATTGCCAGTAGAACATATCTACCATCTAAAAATGAAATTTCTAGGTTCTAATAATTTCTTTGTTTTAAATCAAATGCCCTGTGGAGTGATATTTCTGAATATGAATGAATTACCTCAATAGTGGGCTTTTGATTATTTAGGAGTATGAGTTTATGGGAGCACCAGAGATAATAATTCTTATTGTTCTTTTTCTAATCTTATCCGTCATGTTTTACTGTGGACGAAGGGCTTTTATTTGGCTTTCTCGCTATCTTAAGAAACTTGATGGTTTACAGGATTCTATTGATGATTTGAATAGAAAAATATAAGCAGCGATTTGCTCAACTTAAGTTAGAAGAACGGGGTGGCTTAAACCACCCCGTTCTGCTTATCAATATTGCGTGCTAGCAAGCTATTTATTTAGCTTTACCCTGGTTTGCAACAGCGTTAATCTTTGCTTCGATGACAGCTGGATCGCCAATATAGTGCTTGTCTACAATGTTCCAATCCTTGTCAAAGGTGTATGCGCAAGGAATGCCAGTTGGGATGTTAACCTCAAGAATCTCTTCTGGAGTGAGGTGCTCAAACTGCATAACAAGAGCGCGAAGGCTGTTGCCGTGTGCAGCAATAAGAACACGCTTACCTGCCTCAAGCTGTGGCTTGATCTCCTGCTCAAAGTAAGGCCATGCGCGTGCAATGGTGTCCTTTAGGCACTCGGTGTAAGGAAGATCCTCTGCTGGAACATCACGGAACATTTCCTGAACGTGAGGATCGCGCTCGTCGCCTGGCTCAAGAGCTGGTGGCTGGACATCAAAGGAACGACGCCAAATCTTTACCTGCTCCTCGCCGTGCTCGGCAGCTGCATCAGCCTTGTTGAGGCCCTGAAGTGCACCATAGTGACGCTCGTTCAGACGCCAGGTCTTATGAATAGGAAGCCAGTTACGGTCAAGCTCATCAAGAACATGATTCAGAGTGTGAATAGCACGCTTGAGCAGAGAGGTGTAGCAAACATCAAAGTCATAGCCAGCCTCTTTGAGAGCACGGCCGCCAGCTGCTGCCTCCTCGTGACCAGTCTCGGTAAGGTCAACGTCAGTCCAACCAGTGAACAGGTTGAGCTTGTTCCACTCAGACTCACCGTGGCGAACAATAACAAGGTGCATGTACTGATCTTCAGCCATTAGGCTTCCTTTCTACGCGTCAAACTTTGTGCACCATACGTGGTAAACACCAAGTTTTTGGCAATACTTTACATACAGGTGCAAGACAAAACGCTTGCGAATAATATTCTACCGCACACCGAAAAATACACGCGAATCAATGACAAAAAGATTTTTTATATCGCGTGTGCCAACTTTGACTGAGAGCGCAGTTCTCAATTGTTTTGGTAAGAATTTAGATTTTGCAAATAATTTATGATTTAGCGTATGCAAGCATGTAATGAGGGTATAGTATGCCGTAGTTAACAAATTGAGGAGTATCTGTATGAGTCCTATTGATATTTTGGTTGTCCTTATTGTCATTGCTCTTGTTGCTCTTTGTGTCCGCTCTCAACTTAAGAGCGCAAAAGAGGGTTCTTGTTCTGGATGCTCTTCTTCCAGTAGCTGCGGCACTCATCATGGTGGAGATGGTCACTGCGGTGTTGCTCAGAAAATGATTTCTGACGTTGATAAGGCTTTTGACGCTCAATAGGTCAATTGTCACAATTTCATTAACAATTTTTTACCATTCGCCCGGTTTCAGGGAAGTGGAAACATAGCCGTAACAAGAATGTGTCATGGTAGTTACGATTCCAGTTTTCTGACCCGGGAGGACCGTATGAGTACGGATAAGAAAATTGACTATATTCTTCGCACGGTAGAGGAACGAGACGTTCGCTACCTGCGTCTTTGTTTTACCGATGTGCTCGGCGGATTAAAAGCTCTCTCCATTTCCCCCGAGGAGCTAGAAGAGGCTTTTGTTGAGGGCATTGGTTTTGACGGCTCCAACGTTGACGGCTTTGCTTCCCAGGAGCAGTCCGATCTTCTCGCATTCCCTGACGCAGATACGTTCCAGATTCTTCCATGGAAGACAGATGACGGTGTAGTTGCAAACGTATTCTGCGATATTCAGACTCCTCGACGTGAGGCTTTTACAGGCGATCCACGCCTTGTACTGAGAAATGCTTTTATTAAGGCAGAAGACCTTGGCTATGTTGCAAATGTTGGCCCTAAGCTTGAGTATTTTTATTTTGTGAGCGGGACTGAGCCAAAGCCTATTGATCAGGCTGGATACCTTGATTTGAATTCTGCTGATCTCAGCCATAGTCTTCGATACTCCACGTCTCGTGCACTTGAGAATCTTTCTATTCCTGTTCAGTATTCTTTCCATGCAGCTGGCCCTGCTCAAAACGGCGTTGAGCTCCGTTATGCAGAAGCACTAACTTGCGCGGATAACATTGTTACTGCTCGTCTGGTTATCAGACATATTGCAACACTTCACGGTGTGTTTGCTTCGTTTATGCCAAAGCCTCTTCAGGGTGTCCCTGGCTCAGCCATGCTTTTGAATCAATCGCTTCTTGACCACGATGGCGAGTCTCTGTTCTGGGCTCCAAAGACTGAGAGCGAGGCCCACCTTTCTGAGCTTGCTCAACACTACATTGCAGGTCTTATTAAGTACGCTCCCGAGTACATGCTTATTACTAACCCAACGGTTAATTCCTATAAGCGTTTTGATCGTGATGCTATTCCTGCCTATGCAACCTGGGGTCGTAAAAACCGTTCTGCTATGGTTCGTATTCCTACGCATAAGCCAGGAAAGCATGTTGCCACCCGTGCTGAACTGCGTATTCCTGATCCAACTGCAAACCCTTATTTGGCTAATGCTGTCACGCTTATGGCTGGACTTAAGGGTATTGAAGAAGGCCTCTTGCTTCCTGAGGAGTTTGTAGGCGGAAATCCTGCCGATTATGGCGAGAAGCTCCCAATTAATCTTGGAGAGGCACTTGAGCGCTTCAAGCAGTCAGAGCTTCTTAAAGATGTTCTTGGTGAGCACATCTTCTCGTACCTGTGCGAGCGCAAGGCAGAGGAGTGGCGTGAGTATTGCCTGGCAGTTACTGACTGGGATACGCAAAAGTATTACGCTGGTTGCTAAGCAACTATTTCTCTTGCTGTTATATGTTTCTTTGAACCCTGCTCTGATTTATTCAGAGCAGGGTTTTTTGACGAGAAACCCTTGTTTCACGCAAAGAATGTAGCCTTCTTATTCGAATTGTTACCGTTTTATGAACTGAAAAAATTACTTTTACCTGGTCTTTATTGGATAGAATAACTAAATAGTAGTCATTTATGCAAAGAAGTTGTTCTTCTCGTCATTTTTATGCAATAAAAACGAGAAATATGATGAAAATTATAAGTAGATTTTTCATATTTGCTTCCTATAATTCATTCCAATGAATTTCAGCTCAGATTTATTCAGGAAGAGGCAGATATGAAATCTTCATTTGTAACTACAGCTAAGAAGGCCGCCCTAAAGGGCGTCGCAGTTGTTTCTATGGCATGTGCACTGATGGGTCTTATGGCTTGCTCGTCATCTAAGCAAGAAAATGCGCAACAGGGTACTACTTCATCCTCTGATTCAAGCTATACGCTGGTAACTAAGGGTCATCTGACTGTTGTTGCAGAGCTTGGTTTCCAACCGTTTGAGTACTTTGAAGGCAACTCAACCACTCCTGTTGGTTTTGACGTTGATCTTATTACCGAGATTGCAAAGAGACTCAATCTTGAGGTTACGTACCTGCCAAACCAGAAGTTTGACACTCTTGTTCCAACTATCAAGCAGGGTGGCAAAGCAGACGTTGCTATCGCAGGCATTACCATTACTGACGAGCGCTCTCAGGAGGTAGACTTCACTACTTCTTACCTCGACTCCAATCAGTCCTTGGTTGTTAAGTCAGGCAGCACCGAGACCGAGCAGACGCTCAACGACGCCTCTAAGAAGGTTGTTGTTCAGACAGGTACTTCCGGCGAGGATTGGGCAAAGGAGAATCTTCCAAAGGCAACTATCGTTTCTGTCGACGATGTTGCTGCAGCAATGGCAGGAGTCCAGACTGGTTTGTACGATGCTATGGTCATTGACTTGCCTGTTGCTTCCAATCTGATTAGCACTTCATATTCTGATCTGACTATTGCAAAAGAAATTCCAACAGGTGAGCAGTACGGCATTGTAGTTTCCAAGGACAATCCTGCGCTGACCGAGGCAATCAACAAGGTTCTTGCAGACATGGAGAAGGACGGCACTATGACTGCTCTCAAGACCAAATGGTTTGGCTCTAACATCTAGTTTTACCAGCTCAGCAAAAGTGCTTGAAGTCAGATTTGGCTTCAAGCACTCACTGTTTTCATCAGGATTTATTGCAACTAAGCTCTAAAGGAGTATCACGTGATTGCACTTTTGCACAAAACTATGTCAGGACAGCAACTGTCCTTGTGCATGTCATCTGCGAGTTTTGACGACAAACCTACGACCCAGGATACGGCTGAGTCAAAGGGTTTGCATACACGTGTGCACTCCACGCTGCTTGTAGTTCTTCTCGCCACGCTTCTTTTGAGTGGGCTGTTCTTTATGTCTCTGAGCGCGTTTTCTGTTCAGAGTGCTTTTGCTCTCACCACAAATAAGGCAACAGCTAAGTCAAATCAGACAGAAGGCAATGGCGTTATCGGTGGCAAAGAGACTCGTTTAACCTGGGAGGGAACAGTTGAGGACGAGCAGGTCTCTCAGCTTACTTTGCAGTTTCCTGAGGGCTCTGATCTGCAGACAGCAACTACTAAGGTGAACGTTCTTTCAGGTCTTACGCGCGAGAAGATCGAGGCAACTGCAAGCGTCCAGGGAACGCAGGTTGTGATCTCTTTTGCAACACCCGTGGACGCTCAAAAGCTTATTCGTGTAGAGATTTCCGGCATGAAGTTTCCTGCTGACGGAGGTTCGTACACTGTTGAGGGAACATATACCACTGAGCAGGGAACTCAAAAGCTTGCCTCTTCTCCCGAAATCACCATTATTCCTAACACGCCAGTTCAGGCTCTGGTGAATTGGCTTGATGCTCAGCCTTGGGTGGAAGCGTGGAACTCCAATCACTTTTTGGGCATGTTCTTAAAGCCTCAACTGATTGTTTCTTCAGTTGTGATGCTCTTTCCTGGATGGCTGGTTTGCCTTGCAATTGTAATTTGCGCTTATCCTGTAGCTATTGTGCTGGGAATGGGCTTTGCGCTGCTGAAGATTTCCAAGAATCCGTTCCTGCGTGCACTTGCGGTGGTATATATCAATTTGTTGCGTGGAACCCCATTCTTCCTGCAGATTTATATTCTGTTCTTTGGTCTTCCTATGCTAAATATCAATCTGGACGCCAATTTGCTTGGCTTTATTGTGGTCGCCATTAACTCATCTGCGTATCTTTCAGAGATCTTCCGCGCGGGCATTCAATCAATTCCGCAGGGTCAGTATGAGGCAGCAAGCTCTCTTGGTATGAATCGTTTCCAGACCATGACGTTTATCATCATTCCTCAAACTATCCGCCGTGTTATTCCACCTCTTACCAGCGACTTTATTACTTCCTACAAAGATACCTCGCTGCTTTCTTCTGTAGGTGTTATGGAGCTGATGATGTTTGCTAAAAACCTCACCACCTCAACGGGAAACATGACGCCATATATGACGGCCGCTCTGTTCTATTTGGCAATTACCTTGCCACTCATTAAGGTAGTTGGCACTATCGAGAAACGCATGGAGCAGTCAGAAACAGGTAAAACAGTAAGCGTCGCAGCTAGTAAGAATCAAGCTCTTTCCAAGGAGGAAAACTAATGTCTTTCTTTTCTTTCAAAAAGAAGTCGAACACAGAACAACCTGCCTTGGATGCTGAAGTTGCTGCACAAGAGGCATTTGAGCACGATAAGCCGCTTACTAACCATGCTTTCGAGTCAGGTGAACATCCTATTGTTCGTATTGAGCACCTCAATAAGTCGTTTGGATCAACGCATGTCTTAAATGACGTTAACCTGACTGTTTGGCCAGGTGAAGTAGTGGTTGTGCTTGGTCCTTCGGGCTCCGGTAAATCCACCATGCTTCGTTGTATCAATCTACTGGAGACTCCTTCTGCAGGTCATATTCTTATTGAAGATCAAGAGATTACGGGCACAAACGAGGCAGAGGTAAATGCGCTTCGTAGAGATGTGGGAATGGTCTTTCAGCAATTCAATCTGTTTGGTCATTTAACGGTCAAAGAGAACGTAATGATTGGTCAGATTAAGGTTCTAGGAAAGTCAAAAGAAGAGGCAGAAGCAGAGGCGCTAAAGCAGCTTGAGGCTGTTGGCCTTGCCGATAGAGCAGACTTCAAGCCTGGTGCGCTTTCCGGTGGACAGCAGCAGCGTGTAGCAATCGCTCGCGCCGTTGCTATGCATCCAAATGTACTTCTGTTCGATGAGCCTACTTCCGCGCTTGACCCCGAGCTTGTTCGTGGTGTTTTGGACGTCATGCGTGATCTGGCAAAGAACTCTGGCATGACCATGATTGTGGTAACGCACGAGATGAGTTTTGCAAAAGACGTGGCAGATCGCGTGGTCTTTATGGAAGGAGGAGTGGTAGTTGAGCAAGGTACTCCTGATGTCATTTTCAACAATCCACAAAACCCTCGAACAGCTGAGTTCATTGGCGCTCTTGCGTAAAACCCATACTTTTTAGAATTAATACGCAAACGTAAAAAAATATTTTAGGGCGAGAAAATCTTCTCGCCCTAATTGCAGATAATGAGGTATATCTGCTCTTTATTCGCAGCTTGTGGTATGCTTTATAAGATTAAGCTTATCCTAGGGGGAATCGATGCATCACAAGAATATTCTTCTTGTATCTGCAACGACACGCTTACATGAACGTATGCGTGAACTTTCGCATGTCATTGATGTGTCTATTGCTCTTGCAAACGCTGCTTCTTTCTCGCAGGCTGCAGCTTCTGGTCACACGTTTGACCTTATCATTCTTGATCAAAAAGACCTTTCCCAGGATGTCATCAGTACGGTTGAGAATTATTCTGCGCAAAATGGTGGAATTGCTCGCCTGTTTGTTGCTGACCTTGATAATCTTTCTAAGTTTGTTCTGCCTGTTCAGGGTAAGAGTGATTTTATTTTGTCTACTGCAACTATCCAGGAGTTTAGCCTCAGGTGTTCGCTGCTTTTGTGGCCAGGTACCGAGAGCACTTCTAGAGATTTGGTTATTGTTGACAACATAAAGATTAACCTGGCAACGTATCAGGTTTACATCGATGAATCTCCCGTTGATCTTACGTATATGGAGTATCTGCTGCTGTCATTCTTGGCAACCCATCCGTCTCGTGCATACTCGCGTGAGGCTCTTTTGCAGCGCGTTTGGGGCTTTGAGTACTGTGGTGGTACCAGAACAGTTGACGTTCACGTAAGGCGTGTTCGCTCAAAGATTGGTCCTCAAGCAGCCGCTCATCTTGAGACGGTGCGCGGTGTAGGCTATCTGTTTAGAGCATAATCGCAGGTACAAACTGCATTTAATGGGAACTGCAAACTTCTTTCTTACTAGCAGGACTTCCGCGCGTCTTTCTCATAATGAGAAACGAATTTTTGTCCGGTATAACGGGTAGAATACACATATTGAAAAATTGATGTTTAGCGCAGAATTACCTGCGTTAGCTATTTACATCAAAGTGATGTTAAGGAGGGTGTCTATGGAGAACCAAGCACATGGTTTGACCACAGATTCCGCTGTTTATAAGCGTTTCTCACCAGTTAAGCAGATTGGATTTATGTCTATGTTCCATAGCTCTAGCGTAAAAAGAACAGCCTGTGCAATTGCTTTTGCCGTTGCTTGTGTTCCTACCATTGCTTTGGGAGAGGGAATTTCTAAGCTTCCTACAGTATCTGGTCAGGCAACTATTTCTCAAGCAGCAACATCTCGTCCTGCTGCAGAACCAACTGATACTAAGACGGCAGAAACGGTAGCTTCTAAGGTTTTGCCTTCGGTTGTGTCCGTTAAGGCTACCAGTGATTCATCAGGCTCAACCGGTTCTGGTGTTGTATTGAACACAAATGGAGATATTCTTACCAATTACCACGTTATTGAGGGTATGGATACGTTTTCTATCTCCGTTAATGACAAAGAGTATGAGTGCACTGTCGTAGGAACAGATCCAACCTCTGACCTAGCTGTTCTTCATGCAGACCTTAAAGGAGATAGTCTTACTCCAATTGAGATTGGTAACTCCGATAACTTAGCTCCTGGTAGTTGGGTTATGAGTGTCGGTAGTCCATTTGGTCTTGATCACTCTGTTTCTGCAGGTATCGTGTCTGCTCTTTCCCGTGGAGATATGCTTGAGACAGAGGGTGGAGAAACTACTATTTATGCAAACCTCATCCAGGTTGATGCAGCTATTAACCCAGGTAATTCTGGCGGAGCTCTGGTTGACTCTAATGGTCAGCTTGTGGGTATTTGTACGTTGTTCTCGTCAGATACCAAGTCATTTGCGGGTATTGGCTTTGCAATTCCTTCTAACTATGCCATTGATATTGCAAATCAGATTCTTTCTGGCCAACAAGTTAAGCATGCCTATATTGGCCTTTCTATGCAGACCGTTACTCCTCGAGTTGCAAAGCGCAATGATCTCTCGGTAGATTACGGTGCGTATGTAGCAGGCCTTCTTGATGATAGTCCTGCAGAGGGCGCTGGTATTAAAAAGGGTGATGTTATTGTCTCTATTGGTGGAGAGCGCGTAGTTTCTGCTGATGCAGCTATTATTGCCGTTCGCTCTCACAAGATTGGAGAGACCGTTCCTGTAGAGGTCGTACGTGGAGAAGACCGCCTTACCATCAACGTCACGCTTGGTTCTGATGAGACGCTTTCTTCTATGAAAGAGAAAGAAAAGAACAGCAAGAACGAAACAAACAACGTTGATGATAAGCAGGATCGTACTGAAGATGATGATTCCTATAGGTATTACCGCCAGCAAAACTATTGGGAAGAATTCTGGGATTACTTCACTAATCCTTATGGAGATAAAGATGTTAATTCCGATAATCCATTTGTGAATATCGTAGAGAGCATTACCAATAGCATTGCAGAAGCAATCTACGGAATTTTTGGCTAACACTCAGATTGTGTTTGCTGTGTTTGCGTTTGTTTGTTCTGCTATGAGTTAGGGGAGTCTTGTGGATTTGCTTGTGCTGTTAGTTTTGGCTGTAGTTGTCATTGTGCTTATCGTGAGCCTTGTCACACTTTCCTCTAAGCTCTCGCAAGTAAAGACGCTGCAAGAGCAAAGTCAAACATCATCTGCAGAGCTTATAAGAAGCTCCCAAGAGTTGGATCGTCGTGTTACGGATAACATGGCAAAAATGCAAGAGCTTATGGATACAAAGCTTGAGAAGGTAAGAGAGGTAGTTGATCAAAAGCTCACCTCAACACTGCAAAATCAGACGAAGCAGACTGATCAGCGTATTGCTCAGCTTGATGCTCGCTTTGATGCTTTTCAGCGTCGTGTGGATGACAACATGAAAGCAACTTCCCAGGCTTCAACTGAGCAGCTTGCTAAGGTTAGAGAGACTGTTGACAAACAGCTCAGCGACATGCGTAAAGAGAATGAAGCAAAGCTTGAGCTTATGCGTCAGACCGTTGACGAGAAACTCCAGAAAACGCTCGATGAGCGTATGACCCAATCGTTCCAGCGCGTATCTACGCAACTTGAGCAAGTTCATCAAGGCTTGGGAGAAATGCGTGGTCTTGCGGAAGGTGTTGGAGACTTAAAGAAGGTTCTTTCTGGCGTTAAGACTCGCGGAATTGTTGGAGAAATTCAGCTTGGCGCAATTCTAAGAGACATTCTTTCTCCAGAGCAGTACGAAGAGAATGTTGCTACTGTTTCTGGTTCTACTGAGCGTGTTGAGTTTGCTGTTAAGTTGCCTGGAGAGTCAGGGGAGACCGTTTGGCTTCCTATTGATTCTAAGTTCCCAGGAGATACGTACGAGCATTTAGTGGATGCAATCAATGTAGGTAATGAGGAGGCGATTGCTGCTGCTAAAAAGAGTCTAGAGACTCGAATTAAGGCAGAGGCAAAAGATATCTCTACAAAGTATATTGCTCCACCAGAGACAACTAACTTTGCTATTTTGTTCCTTCCTTTTGAGGGACTTTATGCAGAGGTAGTCAGTCAGACGGGTTTGCTTGAGCAGCTACAGAGAGAGTATCGCGTTAATGTGTGTGGGCCTTCCACTATGGCTGCGCTTCTTAACAGTCTTCAAATGGGATTCCAATCTGTTGCTATTCAGAAGCATGCAGACGAGATTCAAAAGGTACTCTCTGCGGTTAAGACAGAGTTTGAGACGTATCAGGCTCAGCTAGAAAAGGCTCGATCACAAGTTCAAAAAGCAGAAAAAGCACTGGATACCATTTTGACTACAAGAACAAATGTTATGAGTAGAAAATTGAGAACTGTTACCGCATTAGAAAATCTCGATGAGGCTCAGAAAACGTTGGGGATTAGTGGCGTGGTAAATGATGAAGACGAGGATGAGAAGTAAGTAATTTTTTCGATAATTGATAAGTTGTTCAAGATACATTAAAGAAGAATATATATTTAGTACGGTCCGAGAGGAGATGAAAAATGATCCAGCGGGAATCAAATCTTGACCATGATATTTTACTTCCTCTGAGTGTAAAAAAAGTAAGTAGATCATACAGGATGAAAGAAGGGAAACGTATAGTTTTAGATAATGTGTCGTTTTCTGTTCATTTAGGGGAAATAGTTTGTGTACTCGGACCGAATGGCGCTGGAAAGACTACTTTAGTAAAAATTGCTTCATCGCTTTTACTCCCAGATTGTGGAGAAGTAGAAGCATGTGGTGTAGACGTTCTTAAATGTCCTCGCAAGGCTTGTAAGAATATTTCTTTAGTTCTTGGTGGAGAAAATGGGTTTTATCTTCATGCTACTGCTATTAATAACTTAAGATATTTTGCGCAAGTGAGTGGTGTCCCTTTTGATGAGCAAGAATCAAGAATTAAAAATGCCCTTCAACAAGTACATTTAGTTGAATTTTCAAATCAAAATGTATCAACTTTTTCTAGGGGAATGAGACAAAGGCTTCATCTTGCAAGAGCTTTAATTTCAGCTCATAGTTTAATTCTTCTTGATGAGCCAACATCTGGTTTAGATCCAAATAATGCGGCAGACGTCAGGCGGCTTATCGCTGAGTTACGTCATATCCCTAGTGGTATTTTACTTACGTCTCATAGCATGAGAGAGGTTGAATTATTAGCTGATCGCGTGCTTGTTCTCAAAAAAGGAAAGTGTATTTTTCTGGGCAGCCTAGAGGAGTTAAGGCAGAAAGTAAAAATAGAGGGCGTATACACGTTTATAACTGATTGTCTTGATGAATCTAAAATTAAAATTCTAAAGGAATGTTCTGGAATTGCGTCAGTTGAAGTTCTTGAGAAGTTTGATTCAATTTATGTGGATGTGTCGGGAAATAAGAAAATGGTTTTTGATTTATGTGTTGATGATTTTGGTTGGAAGAAAGTCAATGAAAGACGTGCTTCACTCGAAGAGGTGTACCTTGCTGTAATGGGAAAAGATAATGAAAGATAGTGTTAATTCAATTTTTGATATGCGCTCAGAATTGCAGATGTTACGCTTTCATACGAGTATGTTTTTAACGACTCCATTCTTTTTAATAAGTGTTCTTGGATCATGTTTTAGCTTCTCTTTGTTTAAGATTTTTTCAATGATTCAGGGGTCTAGTAATCATTCATTTTGGGTTTATTCATCTATCGCAACTATATGGGCTTCTACAATTCTCTCAACAGGTATTATTGGATATCAGCGTTATCAGGGAACTTTGGATTATTTGTTTATAAGTCCGAAGGGAATTGCTAATATTTTTTATCCAATTATCTTTTCTGCAACTACATTAGGTTTAGTTCTTGGAGTACCGTGCTCTATTCTTCTTAGCTTATTTTTTGGTGTTCCTATTATTCTTTCTATAAATGAGATATTGGCACTATTTTTTTCAACGGTTGCATGCGCCTCTTCATCTTTGGTTTTGTCTTCTTTATATGTTTTAACAAAAAATGCTTCATCATTTGAAAGCCTTATTCTAACTGGTATATGGATAGGGTCTGGTATAGTTTTACCAATAGAAAACTTTCCATTACCAATGCGTATAATCGCATACTTACATCCTTTGACTCCAGCAGTAAAGTTAATTACCTCAGCTACTGTGCAAGATTTTTTCTTGTATTCGGTTGTTTGTTTAATTTTTTCGATTGCATATGTTTGTTTAGGACGGTTTCTAATTCAATTAGCATTTTCAAATCTTCGCAAGGATGGAGATTGTTCATAATTATGAAAAAAATTACTTCATATATCTATCCTGCAATTTGTATATCATTGACTTCTTTATCCAGCTACGGCTCTATTTTAGCTTTTTGCATTCAATTTTTTATTGAACCTATTTTTTCATATCTATACTTTATTCTGTTTGGTATGCAGCTTTCTGCCTCAAGTATGTCACTGCTTGTAGGAATTTTAACTTTATCGTCATGGCTTTCTGCAATGCAATGTTCGGCCAATATTATTGTTCAAGATCGATTTGCTAAAACAATTTTTATGTATTTGATTTCTCAAAACCGTGCAATGGTATTCTTTTTAATTAGATACATAACAATTACTGTTATTTGTTTTATGAGTTCTCTTGTAACCTCAGTTATTGTTCTTTATATTGCAGCAGCTGATGTTCTGACCCTACTTGTTCCTTTATGTATATCCCTTATTCTTGCTTCTCTTGGTGGCGCTATATTTGGAGTATTTTCTTCAGTAATTGGTTTATTGTTAACTGATGGATTTGCTGTACTAAACTTATTATCAATAAGTATCCCCATACTTTCTGGAGCTGTTATACCACTTTATTTATTTCCAAACCCTTTGATTTCTATCTGCAAGTGCATTCCGATTTCATGGATTGTTGAAAGTGTCGGATTATTTTTGAGTTTTAATACAAGTGATGCGTTTCTATTGTGTGGTTATGCGTTGCTCTTAGAACTTCTATGGATATTGATAACGCTTGCTTTCATCTCTTTTTGCAACAACAGACAGAGAATTACTGGTCAAATAGAGGGAATGCATTTGTAAATACTGTATAAAGATACCCATAAGGGGTAATTTCCTTCGGATATTAATAAACCATAAGGATATTTGAAGGAGGTTTTATGGGAATTATGGGCAGATAAAAACAGCGGCTTCGATCGCTGTTTTTTTCTTGCATAAAAATACCGTATGGGGGTATACTGTTTATAGTACTTAATACCCCCTATGGGTATGTAAAGGAGGAGAGATGGCTCAGAAAAACGGCCAATCACAAAAGACATGCTGTCATTGTGATCACAAGGCAACCCCTCGTTCAAGCGAACTTAAAAGCGGGGTTTCTCGCCGTATTAACCGTGCAATCGGTCAGCTCAATGGCATTAAAACAATGATTGACGAGGATCGTTATTGCGGAGATGTCCTTATTCAGCTTGCAGCAGTTGAGTCTGCGGTTAAGGCCATCTCAAGAGAAGTAATGCAGGATCACCTGGAGTCTTGCGTGGTTGACCGCATCCAGTCGGGTGATACAGAAGTTATTGATGAGGTCATGGACCTCTTTAAGCGTTTTATGTAAGGTGGCGTTATGGATCAGAAAGTTTTTGATGTACAAGGAATGACGTGTGCAAGTTGTTCTGCGCACGTAGAGAAGGCGGCAAACTCTGTTTCTGGTGTCTCTGAGGCTCGCGTTAATCTGCTTAAGAATTCTATGGAAGTTGATTACGACGGTAATCCAGATACCCTCAAGCAGATTTCTGACGCAGTAAGCAAAGCAGGCTATGAGGCAACACCTCGTAGCGACAAAAAAGATTCTGCTGCAACTACTAAGGCAGATGCTACCGATGCTTCAGAAAAGGCGGTAAAGCAAAAGAGGATTGAACTTATCTCCTCAATGGCGTTTGCCATTCCACTGTTCTATCTTGCCATGGGTGAGATGATGGGAGCACCTGTTCCGCCTGCTGTTTCTGGTATGAATGGCATGATGAACTTGGCTCTTACCGAACTCTTGCTTTGCATTCCTATTCTGTTTATTTGTCGCCACTATTTTGTTGGTGGATTCCGCTCATTGCTGCATGGCGCTCCTAATATGGACTCGCTCATTGCGCTGGGCTCAGCAGCGTCGTTTGCCTACAGTGTTGTCAGTTTGTACCAGATGGCAAACGCTTTTGTTGCAGGAGACATTACTGCAGCTCACCAGGCAATGCACGGCATGTACTTTGAGTCCGCAGGTTTGATTCTTGCTCTGATTACCCTGGGCAAGTTCTTTGAGGCTCGTGCAAAAGGTCATACCACAGGTGCAATTAACGCACTTATGAACCTTGCCCCAAAGACTGCTATTCTCGTCAAAGACGGTGTTGAACAAGAAGTTCCTGCAGATACCGTTGTGGTTGGAGACGTGCTTGTGGTAAGGGCTGGTCAGTCAATTCCTGTTGATGGCCAGCTCATCGAGGGAGAAGGATCTGTCGATGAGTCCGCGATTACCGGAGAGCCCGTTCCTGTAAGTAAGACCGTTGGCGATTCCGTGACAGGTGCTACGGTATCTACCGGCGGCTGGTTTAAGATGCGTGCCACCGCTGTTGGCGATGACACTACACTTGCAGGCATTATCCGCCTGGTTGACGAGGCAACAAGCTCCAAAGCGCCTATTGAGCGTCTTGCTGACAGCATTGCTGGCATCTTTGTACCTGTTGTCATTGGAATTGCATTGGTAACGTTTGCAGCATGGTTTGTCTTTGTAGCTCCTGGTGACTTTGCGGTTGCTCTTTCGCACGCTGTTGCTGTTCTGGTTATTTCCTGCCCTTGTGCACTTGGCCTGGCAACGCCTACCGCCATTATGGTGGGCACCGGCCTGGGCGCTTCAAATGGTATTTTGGTCAAGTCCGCCGAGGCGCTTGAGGGCGCAGTCCGAGCAACCGTGGTTGTTCTTGATAAGACCGGAACGCTCACTGAGGGCAAGCCGAGCGTAACCGACGTACTTTGTGCAGGTGGAACTTCCGAGCAGCAGCTTCTTGAGTATGCATATGCGCTTGAGCAAAAGAGCGAGCATCCACTTGCGCAGGCTATTGTTACGTATGCTCAAGAGAAGCTTGGAGAGTCTGCAGGCAGCTCTCTTGATGTACAGGAGTTCTCACAGGTTGCTGGTGGTGGCCTTACGGCAAAGGTTGGCGAGAAACGCCTTGTAGCAGGAAACGCTCGTCTTATGGAGCAGGAGGGCATCAGCACACAAGAGCTGACTTCTCAGGCTCAGCAGCTAGCTGAACAGGCAAAAACACCGCTGTACTTTGCACTTGAGGGTAAGCTTCTTGGTGTTATTGCTGTAGCCGACAAGGTAAAGCAAACTAGCGCTTCCACCATTGCTCGCCTTCGTGCTATGGGCGTTAAGTCCGTCATGCTTACTGGCGATCAGGCAACAACAGCAAACGTTATTGGTAAAGAGCTTGGCGTTGACCAGGTTATCTCTGATGTCTTGCCAAGCCAAAAAGAGTCTTACATTAGGCAGTTCCAAGACGCTGGAGAAAATGTTGTTATGGTTGGCGATGGCATCAACGATGCTCCAGCACTCGCGCGAGCAAACGTGGGAATTGCAATTGGTGCAGGTACCGATGTTGCTATTGAGTCCGCTGACATTGTTTTGATGAAGTCTGATCCAGCTGATGTTGCAACTTCAATTGAGCTTTCTCGTGCCACTATGACCAACATCAAAGAAAACCTGTTCTGGGCTCTGTTCTATAACACCATTTGTATCCCTGTAGCTATGGGCCTGTTGTATCCATTTGGCATTTCGCTGAACCCTATGATTGGTGCAGCCGCCATGGGCTTCTCGTCAGTCTTTGTTGTATGCAATGCACTGCGCCTGCGTACCTGGAAGCCAAAGAATACCAGCTCAGCAACTCGCCAAGACGTTCATGACACAAAACCAGTCATTGACGTTCAAACTAAGTCCATAAACGACGCATCCGCGTCACAGAAGGAGGAATCTTATATGGAGAAGAAACTAAACGTAGAGGGCATGTCTTGCCAGCACTGTGTTGCACACGTCACACAGGCTCTTGAGGCTGTCGAGGGTGTTTCTAAGGCAACCGTCTCACTTGACGAGAAGAGCGCTGTAGTTGAGCTATCTTCTGATGTCGCTGATAGCGCATTGGTTGATGCTGTTGTTCAGGCAGGATATGAGGCTACTATTGCCTAAGGTGGGCAAGTAGACGGTCCTTCTCGCTAGAATCACTAAATACCGCACGTGCAGCATTTTCAGCAAGCTCACGTGCGGTATTTTTGTCTAGACCGCAGTGCTGCTGCAAAAGCTCAAACTCGCGCAAGAGGGTAGTGTTGGAGACAGTCATATTGTCCGTGTTGATAGTGACCGTCGGGCCAGCATCAAGCAGTTGCTCAAGAGGGAAGCGCTCTATTGACTCAAAGATGCGCGTCTGAAGGTTGCTGGTAGGGCAAATCTCAAGAGCAACATTTGCAGCCTTGAGGTCCTGGATAACGCCTGTGTCCTCCAAAGAGCGAACACCGTGACCAATACGTTGTGCGCCAAGTCGAAGTGCAGCCTTGATGCTTTCTGGGCCAGCAGCCTCTCCCGCGTGAACAGTAAAAGGAACATTTTTTCTTTGTGCTTCAGCAAAAAGTGACGAGAAATTCTCTGTGGCAAAGAGCGCTTCTGCTCCTGCTAAGTCTGCTGCTACGACGCCATTTCCAAGGTACGCTGCAGCCAGATCAATTGACTCTTCATTTTTATGCTCAAGCTCTTCACCTGTGCCACGCATAGCGCAAATAATGTATGCCGTGTGGAGCGCTGACTGTGGATGCTCTGCATAGAAGTCAGCTCTACCAGCAAGAGCAGCCTCAATAACTTCTTGCTGAGAAAGACCTCCTGCAGTAAGACTTCCTGGTGCAAAGCGGGGTTCAGCGTAGAGAATGCCCTCTGCGTCAAGCTGCTCATGAAATGCCTTTGCAACCGTACGAATGCCCTGTGCTGACTGCATAAGCTTGAGCGGCAGCTCAAATGTAGCAAGATACTGGTTAAGATCCTGGCAATGAGTTGGGACTTGCATCTTTTCTTTGAGTTCAGCCAAAGAGAAATCAAGTCCCGCTTCTGCTGCAAGTTGAGCTGCGGCAGGAAGTGGGATTGATCCATCAAGATGAACATGCAAATCGATAAGAGCACAGGAGCTCATGGCGCCTCCTACAAGAAACGTATGCTATGGCGCAAAGAGCGCAAACTAGATAGCTACATCATACGGTAGGGAAGTGGCGTTTTCCAAATCGTTCGCAAGTTTTTCAAACTGGTATCCATTGACGCGCTCAAGCAGATGTACTTCATCAGGCAAAACGTTATAGTGAATCTGAGAGCAAATAGCGCAGGCAATAGATCCAATGGTGTCTGTATCTCCACCCATCTCTGCAGCTATTCTCGCTGCTCTAGAGACCTTTCCTTGAGAGAGCTTAACTACCGCAAGAACTGCAGGTATGGTCTCTATGGTTTCGTAACCACAGCCGCAGTAGTCGTAGATGTCTCTTGATGCTGCTAGGGGAGTCTCTAGGTTTTTGGCACCCTCGCAAAACTCCAGCGCCATGATGCACTTTTGATACATACTGGGCATAGGCATTTGTGTACCAATTTTTGTGTAGAGAGCTCGGTGTCCGTAACTTAAAGCAGTTTCAAGAGCGTCCTCTACCGTAAACGAGTTTTCAGAAAGACCTCTGCTTATGGCGGCAACAATCATTGATGCGCCCATGATAGCTACGTTGGTTCCATGAGTGGGAAGCGCAAGTTCAGTAACGCTGTTAATGAGCGCATGTTTGTCTTTCCAGCTCACAATTGAAGCCATCGGCGCACATTTCATGGCACATCCGTTAGTGGTTCCAAGGCGACCACACGTTTTAAGCGAGTGGCCAGAAAGTCGATTGGCTAACGCAGCTCTTGTGGAAGGGCCAACTACCTGTGCAGCGTTTGGCTCTGTTGCCACATAATTTTCTAGTGCATCAAAGTAGCGGGATTGGTTAAAAACTCCCTGGTTATCAATGATGTTTTTAGTCAAAATGATTGCATTTGCGGTGTCATCTGTAGTCTGACCTGCGGTAAAAGGTCTTCCAAAAAAGTCATTTTTAGGTGGATTTGAAAGACTTTGAACTCCATCAGGAAATGCAAAATCAATTTGGTGTGGTGACATCATCTCTGTTGGCATGCCATAGGCGTCGCCATAGGCAAGGGCCGTAAGCATCCTATAGAGTTTGATTTTTCTTGCCGTATTCATGTTACTCACGCTTCTTTATGTTAGAAGAACGTGATGTTTTGACTCTGCAGAGACTCTTGTTACCTGCAGAGATAAGCTTCTCATAGCAGCATGCCATGATTGCTCCCCTCAATTAGATATTCTCTGTCTTTGCAGGTTTTTCTTTACTGTGCCGTAAGGAATGCCTCACTCCTTAGATCCTTACTTTCCCAACTTGTAGTCGCAATACAAGCTAGATGGCTCAGACAGAAAATATCTCCCCCAAGTATGTTTAAAGATATCAAATATTTAAGTATTACTACAGGGGGTAAGGCTTATTAATCGGCGGGCGGTAGCTGAAGAGAGCTTAGAGGCAACTTATTCACAATAGTGACTACATACTGTCTTATATTCTCTCTAACGCACTGAGCCATTGCTGGGTAAAATGGTTTGTAGCAATCTGAAAGGAATGGACATGCCCGCAATTTTGACTCATGACTTCTTTGGCAAGGATGCCTTTGATATAGCTGCAGGCAAACTTGGTTTTTCTACGATGGAAGAGCGAGAAGCTTTTTTGTTGGGCAACCAAGGTCCAGATCCGCTGTTTTATTTAGCAGCAGATCCACTGCTGCATCGCTACGCTAAATATGCGTCGATCATGCATAAAGAAAAAACGCCCGAACTTCTTCTTTCTATGCGAGACGCAATTGCACCTCTGCCACTCAAAGACGTTGCGGTTGCTCGCGCCTATATTGCGGGATTCCTCTGCCACTATATGCTTGATTCCGCTGCTCATCCTTTTGTCTATTACTGGCAAAACATGCTTATCTCTCAGGGCGTAGAGGGCTTGGATGAATCTGCCAAAAATCAAGTGCATGCAGAAATCGAGAAGGACCTTGATGAGGCAATTCTTTACGCCCATCTTGGTAAAACGGTAGCTACCTATAGGCCTTATAGCGAGGTTTTGAAGGCATCGCTGCATACGCTTTACGTTTTGGATAGAGTGTTTTTCTTTGCGTTGTTATGGACGTATGAAAAACCTACCGATACCAGGATTTTCTCGTCAGCTGCTGTTGATTTTAGGATTATCCAACATCTAGCATATTCGCCAACAGGTAAGAAAAGAAAGCTACTTGGTAATCTTGAACGCACTTTTGGTACAAATAGGTTCTCTTTGATTGAGGCGCTCTCTCACGGGGCAAGGGAATCCTCTGATTCTGACTTTGATAACAGAGCAGGAAATGAGTGGACTGATCCTTTTACGGGAGAGATTCGCAAAGAGAGCTTCTGGGATTTGTATGACCATGCGCTGGCAAATGTGCCGTATGCACTTGACGTTTTCTTCTCGCCAGACTTTAATCTTGATACTGCAAAAGAGCTTACGCAAAATCTGAACTTTGATGGTCAGACGCTTGCAGATGAAGGTTCGACAGAATAGGTTTTTGTGGCAACGTACGTTTTTTCTGATATTCACGGTCATGTGGAGCCGCTTAGGCGTGCTCTAGAGCGTATTAATCCAACCGAGTCAGACGTGTTCTATTGTCTTGGTGACATGATTGATCGTGGTCCTAGCTCGCTTGCCACTATTAAGACAATTCGCGAGCTTCCTAACTGTACGGTCTTAATGGGCAATCATGAGCAGCTTGCGCTGCAAGCGTTGGACCCAGAAGCCGATATTGAAGCTCAGTTCATGTGGCAGATTAACGGGGGAGACGCAACACTTGCTGAGCTCAAGACGCTTTCTGAAGAAGAATATGGTGAGCTGATTGACTGGTTGCAGGCGCTTCCTTTGTACGCCACCGTTGAGGTCCAAGGCAGAGATTTTGTTCTGGTTCATGCGGGCGTAAGGTCTAACGGTGTTCCCTTGCCAACCGCCTGGGATAAGGCTTCTTTGGAGCAGTACTTAAGTAAGCAGTCTGAAAACGATCTTTTGTGGATTCGTGAAGAGTTCTGGCAATATCCTACGGATTTCCGCACGTCAGAAGCAGCGTATCCTATTGTAATTTGTGGCCATACACCCACTCCTTTGTTAGCAAGTTTTGGTGCAAAAAACTTGAACCGCAGTGCCACCACTCCTGATGGCCTTGCGCAATGGGTCCAGTCAGATGGCGATAAGTGGGGAATTGACACAGGCACTACAGGCGGAGCCGGCTATGGCCAAGTAACTGTGCTGCGCCTTGATGATTTGCAGGAGTTTGTTGAGCCGCTGCAAGAAGGTGAGTAGCTGTGGCTGTAAAGACGCCGCAGCCTGCCAGCGATGCTGCCAAAACTGCGCTTGCGCATGTAGAGAACACGCTTGACCCCATCATCTTCCCTGACTCTCGCGTGCTGCTCTTGGGATCAATGCCTAGTCCCAAGTCTCGAGAAATCGGCTTTTACTTTGGTAATCCTCAGAATAGATTCTGGCGCGTAGTTGCCGCGTTATATGGCGAGAAACCCCTCACGTCCATATCTGAAAAGATTGACTTCTGTAAAAGACATCATCTTGCTCTCTGTGATGTGCTTAAGGCTTGTGATATTAAGGGTGCTAGTGATGCTTCTATTGCAAATCCAGTTCCACACAATATTGGTGCTCTTATTCAAGATTCATCAATCTGCGCTATTTTTACACTTGGGGGGACGGCAACAAAATTTTACAAGCGCTACACCGAGCAACAAACTGGTATTTCCGCACGTCAACTGCCCTCTACAAGTCCCGCTAACGCACGTATGTCAGTTGAGGATTTAGTGGAGGAATTTTCCATTATCAAAAAATTTACCAATTATGAGTTGACAATATCCTAGTTGCGACTAGGATATTACGCATGCGAATTATGGCTACGACATACACTGCACTTTGTGCATGCACCGCGATGTGTCTGGTGCCCGGGTCACATACGACCAGGGTGTAATTGTCGCTGAGCAAAATTTTCCTGGTATAGACTCGGGCGTAAAGCTATTTTGTAACTCTTGTGTGAGTATTCGCACATCCCGAGAGGATTTATTCGCATGGACTGGAGCTTCATAGGGGAACACCTCCCACTGTATGCAGAAGCTGCAAAAATAACACTTACTATCTCTTCCTTTGGAGTTTTCTTCTCGCTTATCGTTGGTTTGATAAGTGCTCAGATTTCGCTGACAAAAATTCCTGTTTTAAGTCAGCTTAATGCTGTTTATGTTGAGCTTTCCAGAGGAACACCCCTGCTTATTCAGCTGTTTCTTATCTACTTTGGTCTGACTAAAGTTGGTCTCAAAATGGATGCAGAGGTAGCTGCTGTTGTGGGTTTAACGTTTCTTGGTGGCTCCTATATGGCAGAGGTGTTTCGCGCAGGCTTTGAATCAGTTGCAGCTATTCAGTTTGAATCTGCACAGGTTTTGGGCCTCTCAAAGATTCAAGCTCTCCAGCACGTTATTCTTCCACAGGCACTTTCTGTAGCAATTCCAGGCCTTGTTGCTAACGTCATTTTCTTGATCAAGGAATCTTCCGTTGTTTCCGGCATTGCCTTGGCAGACTTAATGTATGTGACTAAAGACATTATTGGTATGCAGTACGACACTACAGAAGCCCTCTTTATGCTGGTAATTGCCTATGTGATTATCCTTGTTCCTATTTCTTTGCTTGGCAGCTGGCTGGAGAGGAGGCTTGACTATGCCCGTCGATAACATTTTGCTGCAGGAAGGAGTGATAACGCGCCTTCTTGGAGGTCTTGCAACAACGGTGCACATTGGCCTTATCTCTGTGGTGCTTTCCATTCCTCTTGGTATTCTCGTTGGACTTTTTATGACATCCAACAACAAGGTGGTTCGCGCAATTCTTCGCGTTTACCTTGAGATTGTTCGTGTTATGCCTCAGCTGGTGCTGCTCTTTGTGGTGTTCTTTGGTACTTCTGAATGGTTTGATGTCAACTTTGATGGCATTGGAGCTTCAATTGTGGTCTTTACTTTCTGGGGAGCAGCCGAGCTTGGTGACCTGGTAAGAGGAGCGTTGGAGTCAATTCCAGCATCTCAGTATGACAGCGCGTTTGTACTTGGCCTTTCTCGCCAGCAGACGTTTTTTAAGGTCATCCTTCCTCAGGCTTTCAAGCGTCTTTTGCCTCCAGCTATCAACCTGATTACACGCATGATTAAGACAACGTCACTTTGTAATTTGATTGGCGTGGTTGAGCTGCTCAGAGTTGGTAGTCAGATCACCGATTTTTATCGCTTCAAGTTCCCAACCGACGGAGCACTTTGGATTTACGGAGCTATTTTCTTCCTGTATTTTGCTGCCTGCTTCCCACTTTCGTATCTTTCACGCAGGCTTGAGAGGAGCGCCTCACATGAGTAACACCGTTTTAGCAGTTAAGGACCTCACTAAGGTATATCCCTCAAGCCAGAAACCCGTGCTTGATAAGATTTCGCTCTCCATCAATAAAGGCGAGGTAGTCGTGGTGTTGGGACCTTCCGGTTGCGGTAAGTCTACGCTGCTTCGCGCCATTGTTGGCTTGGAAGATATCCAAGGGGGAGAAGTGCTTCTCCACGATCAGGTTATTTCTGGTCAGAAGAGGGAAAGCGCCGCAGCAGGCATTGGTATGGTTTTTCAGAGCTATGACTTATTCCCAAACATGACGGTTTTGAAAAACGTAACCCTGGCTCCTCTGGTAGTGCAGAAGCGCTCAGAGGATGAGGTTTTGGCACAGGCAGAAGAACTGTTGCGTCGTGTGGGACTGTGGGAGAAGAAAGACTCCTATCCATCAGCACTTTCTGGCGGCCAAAAGCAGCGCGTGGCAATTGTTCGTGCTCTTATGACTAACCCTGAAGTTCTTTTGCTGGACGAGATTACTGCAGCTCTTGACCCCGAGATGGTTCACGAGGTTTTGCAGGTAGTTATGGAGCTAGCAGAGCAAGGAATGACCATGCTGGTGGTAACTCACGAGATGCGCTTTGCTCAAGCAGTTGCTGATCGAGTCATTTTGATTGATCAGGGACACATCGTAGAAGAGTCGTCCGATGCACAAGAGTTTTTCTCGGCACCTAAAACAGAAAGGGCACAAGAGTTTTTGCGCACCTTTGAGTTTGAACGTGTGCATAAGTAAACAACGTGTTTTTGCACGTAGATGATGTAGTAATTGATACAACTTGTTAGGATTTGAAATGAACTTCTTTGAAAATACTTCCGCTTCTCTTTCTCGCCGTGCTTTCCTTGGTGCAAGCGCACTTTCTGCTGCAGCTCTTCTGGCAGCTTGCAAGAAAAAGGATTCTGACGGAGCTCAGGGTGGATCTTCTGATACAGACTCAAAGTTTAGAACCCTCGACGATATCAAGAAGGCCGGTACGGTAAATATTGGCGTCTTCAGCGATAAGGCTCCTTTTGGCTACGTTGATGGAAGCGGTAATTACGCTGGTTACGACATTGTTTTTGCTGAGCGTCTTGCAAAGGATATGGGCGTCAAAATCAACTACATTGCTACTGACGGACAAAATCGCGTGCCTTTCTTGCAGTCCAATAAGGCAGATATCATGCTGGCAAACTTTACAGTAACTGACGACCGTAAAGAAAAAGTTGATTTCTCTCTGCCATACATGAAGATCAAGCTGGGTGTTGTTTCTCCCGCTTCTGCGCCAATTACTGATGTTTCCCAGCTTGATGGCAAGAAGCTTATTGTTTCTAAGGGAACCACGGCTGAGGTTTGGTTTGCTAAGAACGCGCCTAAGGTTGAGCTGGTCAAATTTGATAGCTATGCTGATGCGTATAACGCACTGCTCGACGGCCGCGGCGATGCTTTCTCAACCGATAATACCGAGGTACTTGCATGGATTAAGTCTAACCCTGGCTTTGTTGTTGGCATTGATGACCTGGGCGACTCCGATACTATTGCCGCTGCAGTTCACAAGGGTAACTCCTCGGTGTTGGAGTTTATCAACAACGAGATTACCGGCCCTCTTGCAGAGGAGAACTTCTTCCACAAGGCTTATGAAGAGACACTCGCTCCAATTTACGGCGACGAAGTAGATCCAAATACTATGGTCGTCGAGGGCGGCAAAATCTAAGTTCTGGGCTTAGTCCGTCTTTACAGCTCAATTACACCCATTTCGCGAGAAGACCTTGCAGCCTGTAAGGTCTTCTCGCGTTTGTAGCCAAATTGTTAATTTGTACAGTACTTTTTAAAAATGATTCTTTGTGCTGATAAAGTAGGTCAACTATTTTTTGACCGACTAGGGCAAAGGGGCTGATAATGGCAGCTGAACAGCAAAAAGCAACTCGTAAAATTGGCGTTCCCAGGTTTCCCGGCGATATTATGCTGTATCCGCTTTCTGTAGGCCTACTTCTTCACTCATTTGTTCCTCAGGTTCTAGAAATTGGTAGCTTCACCACTGCTGTTGCTAAGGGATCTCCTGCAATTGTTGGCATTGTTCTGCTGTTTGTTGGCGCCTCCATTGATCTGAAGACTGTTCCAAAGGTTCTGAAGACTGGCCTGACCATTCTTATTCCTAAGCTTGCTATTGCAATTGCCTTTGGTTTGTTTGTTGCTAAATTCATGAACGATAATTTCTTTGGTCTTAATGCACTTTCTATCATTGGTGGTATTACCTTCTGTAATGTTGCTCTGTACATTGGTATTACTGCTGAGTATGGCACTCCTGATGAGCAGGGTGCAGCTGCAGTTTTGTCCCTTGTTGCTGGTCCTGCAGTTACCATGATTGCTCTTGGTGCAGCAGGCGTTGCAGCAATTTCTCCAACCGCACTTGCGGGTACCCTTCTTCCTCTAGTCCTTGGTGTTGTTCTTGGTAATCTCAGTCCTTTTATCAGGGGGCTTTTGGTTCCTGGTATTAACCCCTGTATTGCTGTTGTTGGCTTTGCTCTTGGTTGTGGCATGAGTGTTGAGAATCTTATTACTGGTGGTCCATCAGGCATTCTTTTGGCGGTACTTTGTATTATTACCGGTGTTCTTACCATGCTTGTTGAGCGTCTTCTTGGCGGTTCTGGTAAGGCAAGTCTTGCGAGTGCAACTATTGCAGGTACCGCAACAACCACTCCTGCTGCAGTTGCTTCTGTTGATCCAACGTATACAGCTCAGGTTGTTGCAAACGCAAACGCTCAGCTTGCAGCTGCGGTAGTTATTACAGCACTGGTAGCCCCTGCGTTTACGGGTTGGCTTGATAAGAAGCTGGCTAAGAAAAATAACACTGCTGAGGCTCAGGCTCCAGAAGAAGGACCTGCTACTGAGTAATTAAGTAGGCTTTATATAATGCATATGAACTGCCTCCCATTTCTTATGTCCAAGAAACGGGAGGCAGTTCATATGCGGGTGATTATGATTCTATAGCGTGTTAGCGTTGGCTTTTAGGCCTGGCGCACAAAATAGCGCAGCTTTGGTAGGTTTTGCCGAAGAATCGACATGTTCCTAATCAAGATAGCCAGGCAGCTAGGCGGTCACACTACCTGATATGCATCTCTATGCATAAACTTAATCTAATATGCTGGAAAATGAATAGACTTATATAAGAAATTTAACTATCGATAA
>CABTJC010000005.1:0-7040 GCA_902485095.1 uncultured Atopobium sp.
GTAACTGCGCCCGCGCACCCAGGTGGTAAAAAATGCGTTTAGTTGGGGAATACAGGTTTCTGCATACAACGTTTGCCCAGATAAAAGTTTTTGAGGCGGTAAAAAATCGTCTTAGTTGGGGATAAATCGGCCAATTTTAAGTTTTCATCCCCAACTAAACGGGTTTTTTACCTTTTTCGGTACATAATTTTGAGGTCAAAAATTACGTATTCATAAGAATGCATTTTATTACACAAATATGCAGAAATCTGATTAGCGAACTAAAGAACGCACGCTATTCTTCTCAATCATGCGCGGCTCAAGGATTATCTGGATTGAGGCGCCATCGTCCACCAACTCACCTGCGCTTTTCTGACCCGCTCCGTCAACCTTTGCAGCGACACCCGCGTCGCCGCCGCTACCCGCGCTACCCGCGCGCGGCGCGACCGGCACGCTCGTCCAGCTTGGCGCGGACAGCAGCTTTGAACGCGGCAGCATCCGTCATCCACGGAACGTGCTTGCCACCGATAATGTTGAACGGCTCGTCGCCCTTGGCAAGCAGATACACCAGCGACGGACGAGGGTCGTCGTAAGCTGCGGAAACTGCCTCGTAAATGGCGTCGTAGCGGTCAAGAATAATCTTGTGCGCGGCGCCCTCAGGCGTGGCCTCGGCCATCTGCGCGCAAATCACCGCAGGATCTTCCATGTTGCAGTCCTCGGTGGTGTAAATCATCAAGTCCGCCCACTTGGCCGCCTCTTCCGGCAGCTCCTGGCGACGGTTGTACGCCTTACCGCCTACGGCTCCCATGACTACATAGCGGCCATAACCAGGGAATTCCTCGGACGTTGACGAGAAAAGCTTCTGGTAGGAAAGCTTGTTGTGGGCGTAGTCGACCAAGCCCGTTACTTTGTTGTCAGGCGAGCTCAGCAGCTCCATTCGGCCTGGCACCTTAACGTTCATCAGCGGAAGTACAGCGTCCTTCTCGCGAATACCCAGGTAGTCGGCAACGGTGATTGCCGCAAGAGCATTCTCCACGTTGAAGAGGCCGGACATAGGCAGCGCAGCGGCGCCGGTCCAGGTTGGGGTGTGCACGGTGAACGTGACCATGCCCTGGTGAGGGGTGATTTCGTCCGCCCAAACGGTTGCGTCGGAATCGGTTGTGGAGAAGGTCAGGACCTTCTCGCACCTCTGTGCCCGCTTCATGACCTGGTCAAACATCATGGTGTTCTTGTTGATGACGGCCACGCGAGCAAGATCAAAAATCTTCAACTTGCTCTCAAAGTAATCTTCAAAAGTAGGGTGTTCAACAGGGGAAATGTGATCGGTTCCAATGTTTAGGAACACCGCGACGCTCAGATTGAGGCCAACCGTACGGTCGTACTTGAGTCCCTGGCTGGAAATCTCCATGTCAACGTAGGGGAGGCCAGCGTCCGCGGCGTGCTTGAGATGGCGCCACAGCTCAGGAGCCTCGGGCGTGGTGTTGTGCGCCGGCTGAGTGTCTTTGCCGTCAAACACCTCAATACCGCCAATCACGCCGCACTTGGAGTACGGCTCGTCGCCGTCAAGAATAGCGCGCAGCATATACGAGCAGGTAGACTTGCCTTTTGTACCCGTAATGCCGATGGTGGTGAGCTTCTTGTCGGGATGTCCCGCAACGCCTGCGGCCGCGTAGGCCATGGCAAGGCGCACGTCATGCACGCAAATAGCGGCTACGTTTGGCGCCACTGACTGCAGATCTTCCGCAAGCGACTGCTGGCAGAGGTACGCAACAGCCCCAGCCTCCACCGCGCTTGCCAGATACGCTGGCGAGAAGTGCGCACCCTTGCAGACAAACAGCGAGCCAGGGGTGACCTCACGAGAATCGCTTGCAACATCGGTAAGCTGTACGTTTTGATCCACCGCGTCAAGATTCGCGGTGGTGTACTCGATGTTCTTGCTGGTAAAGAGCGCCAGGAGCTCGTGTAATGTCATCCTCAAAAGTCCTTCTATAGCTGTTTGGCGCAAGCACAGCGCCCCAAAGACAGTATAAATAGTTTAGCCGTCTGACCCCACTTGTGCTGGCGACAGTGCAACTTTCTTGGCTTTTGTACGCAAGCCTTATACCTTTATGGCGAGAAAATCGTCAATCTTGCTTGACGTAGAGAGTGCTGCGAGGTATAGTACTTGTTCGCGCATAAGCGCATGCATTGCGGGGTGGAGCAGTCTGGTAGCTCGTCGGGCTCATAACCCGAAGGTCGTAGGTTCAAATCCTGCCCCCGCGACCATAAGAATTTCAAGCCCGCCCTCGGCGGGTTTTTTGTTAGCAATCACCACCGCTCAGACGGCTGTTTTAGCAGGCAGTTGGGCAAGCCATCAACGCTGCATCCGCACAGGAAAACGGTCCTCTACGCATCAAATCCAAACTGCAGCAATCGTTGCAACCTCAGCTCAAGACCCTTGTGATGATCGTAAGAATCCAGCATACGTTGATACTTCGGGGCAGCAGCCGCCAGCTTATCAACCAGTGCATCTGTTGTCTGCCTCACTGAGCGCAGGGGCTCAGGATGGTTTTTACCTTCGTTTTCTCCGCTTGCAATGCACCAGCGAATGTTCGAACGCACATGGCTGGTATCAAAAGTTTCAACAAAATTAGGGAACCACGTGCTTGGGCTCGCAAGAAGGTACTGGTCAAAGCGGCAGGTTGTCTGCATCTCAAAAAGGCCGCACAGACCCGACAAAGAATAGCCTAGCAAGGTAAGAGGACACGTATCCTCTGCGGTATGAGTAGCTAGAGCAGCGTACTTCTCGACAGCTGGATGTACGACGTCTGAAAGAAATTCTTTTCCAAATCCTCCAAAATTTGGAGCTTCTGTTCGCGCGCTTGCCGCTGGCCAAGGGGAATAGCAGGCTTGATCAGACGGTGCGGTTATGGTGAGGCATTGGGGGAGCTTGGTCTCGTCAAGTTTCCCGGAAGTAAGAAGCGCAGCTATCTTTGGCATTAGCAGAGAGCCGTGGAGAATTACAAGAAGGCCAGGAACTTCGGAGCGTTCTCCGATAGTGATTGTATTGTCTGGCAGAGCTGATAAATCCATGAAGTTCCTCGTCTGACTTCGTCTGTTATTGCCTGTTGGTGCCGTCGTCGTCTCGCAGTAGCCGCCTCGTGGAATCGCCCCCTGTGGGGGAGCGCCCCTGTAGCGGTGTAGATATTTTAAGCATTTTTCAATTCATTCAACTTCTCATAACTAAAAAAGTAAGCTAAGATTAACTTTCGAAAAATTCCGCTGCTTCTGTGTAACGCGCATTGTACGTTGTACGTTGCGCGCAAAAAGCAGCGTCACTTTAGAGGGGTATCGTATGATAAGAAAAGCCGGGCCGTTCCGTCTTTTCATGGGAGTTCTCGTCGTAATTCTGGCGGCGAGTATCGTAATAACTTCAACAATGGGCGCCATCAGCGTGTCTTTGCAAGACGCATACGCCGTACTGATGCATCATCTTTTTGGTATGCCGCTACCGGAAGCCTTGGCAGCCGGAGGACCTGTCGAGAAGGTCGTCTGGTCGCTGCGCTTTCCTCGCATCATCTTGGGCGTGGTAGCAGGAGCTGGCCTTGCGCTTGCGGGTGTTGTTATGCAGGCGTCAGTTCAAAATACCTTGGCTGAACCGTATATTTTGGGCATTTCATCAGGAGCTTCGTGCGGAGCCACCTGTGCCATCATGCTTGGAGCCGGCGCAGTACACGTTGTGGGAATTTCTTCGGTACCGCTGTTCTCGTTTATTGGTTCAACAATAGCAACTGTCGGTGTTTTGTTGCTGGCGTCTACCGGCGGACATATGACGTCATCAAAGCTTGTTCTCTCGGGCATGATTTTGAACGCCCTGTTCACAGCTCTGTCTAATTTCATTATTACTATCGCCGCTAATGCCGAGGGCATGATGGACCTGAAGTTTTGGACCATGGGCTCTTTGGCACGAGCAAGCTGGGGAAACGTTGGAATTTCCGTTGTTGTAGTACTTCTCGTCAGTGTGTTTTTCTTAACGCAGTTCCGCTCCCTCAATGTGCTTTTAATGGGAGACGAGGCTGCTACAACGCTTGGCCTCAATACCAATTTGTGCAGGTGGGCATACTTGACCATTTCTGCCCTCATGGTTGGCACGCTGGTTTCATCAGTGGGAACCATCGGTTTTGTTGGTCTTATCATTCCGCATATTGCGCGCTCGTTTGTTGGATCCGATCACCGAAGGCTGGTGCCAACTGCTCTGGTACTGGGAGCTATTTTTATTCTCTGGGCAGATGCCTGTGCTCGTACCGTCCTGGGCAACGCCGAGGTTCCTATCGGTATCTTAACCGCCGTTGTAGGCGCGCCGTTCTTTGTCTACATCATGGTCGCCCGCAACTATAGCTTTAGGGATGGTGAGTAACATGCGTCTTGACGTGCAAAATGTATCGGTCGCCATTCATAACAAGCAAATCGTAAAGGACGTCTCGCTCAACGTGGCAGACGGCGAGTTTGTGGGCATTCTGGGTCCCAATGGCTCAGGCAAGTCTACGCTTTTACGGGCGATTTACGGACTTGGCCATCGCTATGACGGTCAGATTTTGTGGGACGGACGCGATGCCGCTGAGATATCACGCCGTGATTTTGCCCGCAAAGTTGCAGTTGTAAGCCAGTTTAACTCGCTGTCCTTTGACTTTACCGTTCGTGAGATTGTGTCGCTGGGACGCAGCCCTCATCAGTCAGCGTTGTCAAAAGAGACCGATCACGACGAGGCAATCGTTTCTGACGTTATTCATAAAGTTGGCCTTTCTCGCTTTGAAGACCGTTCTTTTGCCACGCTTTCAGGTGGCGAGAAACAACGTGTCATGTTGGCTCGTGCGTTGGCTCAGGAACCAGAGTTTCTGGTGCTTGATGAGCCTACTAACCACCTTGATATTACGTACCAGATTGATATTTTGCGCCTTGTTCGCAATCTTGGTATCAGCTGTCTAGCTGTTTTGCATGACATTGTGATGGCAGCTCATTATGTTGACCGCCTGTATTTCTTAAAAGAGGGGACTATTGTTTCCGAGGGAACACCTGAGGACATTGTGACCCCTGAGTTACTTGCTGATGTGTATGGCGTTGAGGGTGCGGTGAGGCCATCAACTGCTGGAAACGGTATCAGCATTGATTACGTGTATTAATCGCCTGTTGAGTATCAACAGATGAATGAAAGGATATCCGATGGATCCTCGTGTAAGTTCAAATCTCTTTACGAGAAGGAATTTTTTGAGCATTGCGGCAGGGTTTGCTGCAACTGCTGCTGGACTGGGTCTTACTGCGTGCAACAATGCACCGTCTAGCCCATCTACCCCTGCTACAGAAGAAAAGAAATCAGCCAATACGAGCTATCCAGTATCGTTCAAGCTCTATGACGGTGACGGCAATGAGTTTGAGGCAAAGTTTGACAAGGCTCCTGAGAGTGTTGTTACCTTGACAGATTCCGCCGCTGAGATTCTGCTGCGTCTGGGCCTTGGCTCCAAGATTATTGGCACTATCAAGCCTGATGCACCAATGCCTTCAGACATTGCTGACGAGTATGCGAACATCAAGCAGCTGGGCGATAAGAAGAGCCTTTCTCGCGAGGTTGTTGTTGCCGCTAATCCAAACCTTATTGTGGGACGCTCACGTCTCTTTACTTCAAAGGACCAGACTTCTCCAAAGGACTACGCTGACCTAGGCATTTCTGTCTATACACAGCTGGCATCTTCTGAGCAGGGCGATCCAACGCTTGCCGGAATTATCTCGGATATTAAGAATCTTGGATCTATTTTTGACGTTCAGAGCAACGCCGACACTTATACCGCTGACCTTCAGAAGCGCCTTGACGCCATTAACGAGCGAGTTAAGGCTCACGAGAAAGATGCAAAGAAGACTGTACTGGTTATGACCAACCTCAAGGACGGCACGTTTGGTCTCTTTGGCGGTAGCGAGAAGAGCCTTGAGTTTACTATCATCGACCAGCTTGGAGCTACTCCTGCAACAACTCAGTCTGCAAATGGTCTGACGTATGAGAATCTGATTAAGTTCAATCCTGACGTCATTATTTACGTCACTGCAGAGCGCAACAAGGCAACTGACGCCGCAGCTAAAGACACCCTCCTGGGCGAGAGCTCTCTGCAGAACGTCCCTGCTATTGCTAACAAGAGCATCGTAGAGATTCCATATTCTGAGTACATTGACTACTCACCACGCGCATTTGATTCTGCCGAGAAGATCCTTGAGGTTTTGTATCCTCAGAAATAGGCGTTTTTGAACATACGGCGCCATTTGAACATGCGTACCGCAGAGACCAAGCAGGAACTATGTTTCCTGCTTGGTCTTTTCTATATACTATTGAAAGCAATAAAAAAGATTTCTAAACAGATAGAAGAGTCCTTATGAACTATGTCCAAAAAGTTCCCGTTGCTATTTGCGGTGTTGCATTAGGTTTTGCAGCACTTGGAAATCTTTTCAAGACTTCTTTCGAAGGCTTTTATCTTGCCTGCGGCATTATCTCTATTGCTCTTTTAGCTCTCTATACCCTCAAATTTATGGTGTCTACAAAAGTTGTGTTACGAGAGCTCTCTGATCCGATTGGACTTTCAGTTGCCGCAACATATCCGATGGCAGTTATGCTGATTTCGGTGTATATGAAGGCCGATATTGGTGACGCAGCACAATTATTTTGGTTTACAGGAATTGCGTTGCACATACTGTGCATAGCTCTATTTACTTCTCGATATATTGCAAAATTCAATTGGGAGAATGTGCATGCCAGCTGGTTCATTGTGTATGTAGGCATTGTTGTTGCCAGTGTTACAGCGCCGGCGTTTCACTTTGAAACCAGTGTTGGAACGGTTGCATTTTGGTTTGGATTTATCTGCCTTGTAGTGCTTTTTATAGTAGTAAGCATACGATATGTTAAATATGGACCAGTTCCTGATTCTGCTGAGTCGCTCGCTTGTATTTATGCAGCTCCAACAAGTCTTTGTATTGCGGGATATATTCAATCTATTTCGTCAAAGTCTGTACCGTTTCTTTTGGTTATGCTGGCAATCGCTTCA
>CABTJC010000006.1:0-198003 GCA_902485095.1 uncultured Atopobium sp.
GGGCATTTTACACATCTAATGACGATAATCTGCATGATTGAGGTATTTTCTGCGTCATGTATACGTCTTTTTAACAGATTATCCGACTTAGGTGTGTTTTGAACTGCCTCCTATTTTTTTGTGTCTAAGAAATGGGAGGCAGTTCACAGAAGAGGGTTTTATTCACCGGTTAAAGAAAATAAATAACATGGCTAATCTCAAATACGAGAGCAAAGGCAAGAAAAACTAAAAGTGAAATCTTTACCCATTTTTTATTTTCGCTTCTAAAAACGAGATAGCAATTAATAATCTCGAGCAGAATTGATACTAGAAAAAATAGTAATGGCGGAATAAGTCCCTGTTTCCACAGTAGTCGCGCGCCCTGATAGACAAGAAAACTAATAAGTAATACTGTGCGAAATGTTTTTCTAGAAATCGGTTCTGAAAAATTAAATATCTTCTCGCCAAACATATCTGTTGCCTCCCTATGGACAACAAGAGCAGTTTATTTGTTGCTAAAGATTGTAATACTGTCTATTAACCTCGTAGTATATAACTATAGTAATTTAACTTGTGATTGGAGGTGCGTATGGAAGTTGGGGAGTGGAGCATTAGTTCTCCAGCATCTAAGTTTTTACTTGGTGCACCATGGTCAGAGAAACTTGTTCACGGATGGGTTCATCCGCTGCGTATTTCTCCCAATCAGCTTAGAGTCATTGGCTCTTGCTCTTCCTGGCACCCCGGTCTTTTTAAACAGATGGTAGCGTGTACTTCAGATATTCAAGTTGCCTTTACCACGGACAGCTCAGAAGTGGTGCTTGATCTAAAAATTGACAAAGTTCCTAAGGGAGCCTCTTCTGTTTTACAGTTACTTAAAGCTACGTATCTTAAAAAGCTCAGCTCTGTCTTTGTGACGGTTGATGGTAAACCTTACAAGAGCTTCTCACTGGATGATGCAGGTGAACATACACTTTCTATTCATCTAGAAACAGAAACCTCTGAAGATGACTTTGCTAGACTTCCAGGTTTCAATGACACGCATCACGTGAGTGTTTACTTGCCTTGTTTGCAGAGTGCTTCCGTTAAAAACCTTCGTGGCAATGGCACGTTTTTCTCGCCCGATGAGCCTAAGAAAAAACTGGTGGTGTTTGGCGATTCTATTGCGCAGGGTTTTGTTGTGGAACGCCCAGATAAAACCTGGCCGCACTGTCTTGCTAAACGCATGAAGCTTGAGGTAGTTAATCAGGGAATTGGTGGACAAGTTTATCAGCCTGGCTCATATACGTTTATTGAGGATGCTTCTTTAGTTATTGTTGCACTTGGAGCAAATTATCGATACGAAAAATGCTCAAAGTCACAGGTAACGTACGATATTCAAAATTCGCTCTGGCAGATTTCTCAGATGTATGCAGATACGCGCGTGGTGGTTCTGACACCTACACCTTATTTTGAGGATGCGTATCCCACGCACCCTTATTCTTGTTATGCTGAGGTTCCTCAAATAATTGAAGAGGTTGCTAGTAAGTTTGGTTTGCAGTGCATCTCTGGAGAAAAGTTGTTGCCGCAGGAGAAGAAATATTTTGCTGACGATGTACATCCAAATTCAAAGGGAGCCGCACTGTTGGCAAAAAATCTGTTTGAAGCCTTAAAACAACCAGCTCAAGATAGCCTTTTTTAGATACCAGGCTTTCATAAAAGCTCTTTCAAAATTCATCATGAGTTTTTGTCCGGTGAAACTTTTACACTAGAGGTGAAAAACATCTAGAGAGGATACACATGAATACTATTAATCCTTTTGCACCTCATTTGACCGGGCAACTTACAGAAGAAACTCAAGCCCTTGTGGCTGAGCAAATTGTTAAGGGCACCTTAAGTCCTTACGCGTGCAAAAATGAAGACATCATTCGCCGAGATTCTACCCATGATCAGGCATCGCTTTTACGTCCGGCTTTCATGCGAGATGTCGAGAAAATCATGCACACTCCCGCGTATAACAGACTAAACGGCAAAACACAGGTCTTCTCGTTTCGTTCGCATGATGACATTACGCGCCGCGGCCTTCATGAGCAGCTTGTTTGTAGAGTTGCTAAAGATATTGGACGTGCGCTTGGCCTTAACCTTGATTTGATCGAGGCAATTGCTCTTGGTCATGACGTGGGACATACTCCTTTTGGTCATGCAGGGGAGTATTTCCTCAATGATATTTATCACGAGCAAACGGGACGTTGGTTTTTCCACAACGTACAGAGCGTGCGCGTTCTTGACGGACTCTATGCAAGAAACCTCTCTTTACAGACGCTTGATGGAGTAATTTGTCACAACGGTGAGTTTGAACAGCAGATACTTCAAATGAGTGATCTTTCAACTTTTGATGAGTTTGATAAGGTGGTAGAAGATTGCTGGGAGAGAGGTCCCCAGGCTATTGCACACTTGCGTCCTATGACGCTTGAAGGTTGCGTCATGCGCATCTCCGACATCATTGCGTATGTTGGAAAAGATAGACAGGATGCGCTTCGTGCTGGCGCTGCTACAGAAGAAACATTTGACGACGGTCTTGGTGGTGCTTATAACGCATGGGCTACCTCTGCTTTTGTTGCAGACATTGTTCAGAATAGCTTTGGTAAGCCTCAGATTTCTCTTTCTGAAGAGGCGTTTAAAGAGATGAAACGAGCAAAGCGCGAGAATTACCAGAAGATTTATGGTGCATCAGAAGCCAATGGTGATTTTTCTGAGGACATTAAGCACCTGTTTGAGAAATTGTATGAGTACGAATTATCTTCGCTTAAATCTGGCGATCAGAGCCTTGCAATCTTTAAGCATCATATTGAGCCAGTAAGCAGGCATCTTTCTAGGTATGGTCATGTGTATGACTGGAAGAGTGATGCGCATCGCACTGTTGTTGATTTTATTTCCGCAATGACCGATGACTACTTTGTGGCTACCTGTGAAGCACTTTTCCCAGAAGCTCAGGAGCTCTTTCCAAAGAGGAGCTACTTTGCAGAAGGGGTACGTGCGTAAGGTTTGTCAGTCGGTTACGGTACGGCAAACGGGCGCTTAAAGAGCATTTGTGTTAAGCGGGTTTCTCGCCAAGCTTTTATGTTTGAGACGGGGTAAAATAGCTGCATGGATACTTTATTTTCTGGCATGGAACGTGCCGCTAAAAAAGCCAATGCACCACTTGCTGCTCGCATGCGTCCTACCACGCTTGATGGATACGTGGGTCAGGAAGATGCGGTTGGTCAGGGCTCCTGGCTGCGTAAAGCTATTGAGCACGATACGCTCTCGTCCGTTTTGTTGTATGGTCCAGCTGGCACTGGTAAGACCACGCTTGCGCGCATCATTGCTCATACAACGCACGCAGAATTTGTAGAAGTATCTGCAATTACGGGTACCGTTAAAGATCTTCGCAGAGAGATTGAAGCCGCAGAATCAAGGCTTTTAACTGCAGGTAGAAGAACTATTCTGTTCATTGATGAGATTCATCGTTTTACGCGCTCTCAGCAAGACGCCCTGCTTCATGCGGTAGAAGACAGAATTGTTGTACTCATTGGCGCTACTACAGAAAACCCTTACTTTGAGGTTAACAGCGCTCTGATTTCTCGCTCTCGTGTAGTGGAGCTACATGCATTGTCAGATGAGGCAATCGATGAGCTCATTCAGCGAGCACTTGAGTCAGAAGATGGCCTAGCAGGCGCATTTGTTTTGGATGAAGATGCTCGTAAAGAGATTGTGACGCTTGCAGGCGGAGATGGTCGCGCAGCCCTAACTTCACTTGAGCTTGCCTCTCAGATGGTTGATGTTCCAGAATCTGCTGACAACAAAGCATCTGAGCCGCTTGTTATCACCAAGCAGAACGTGCTTGAGGCAAATCCTCGCCGCGGACTTCCCTACGATAAAGCAGGAGATATGCACTATGACATTATCTCTGCGTTTATTAAGTCTATGCGAGGCTCAGACCCAGATGCGGCACTGTATTGGCTTGCGCGCATGATTGATGCAGGTGAGGACCCTAAATTTATTGCTCGACGCATTATGATTTTGGCCTCAGAGGATATTGGCAACGCAGATCCACAGGCGCTGCTCATTGCACATGCAGCATTTAGGTCAGCTGAGGTCATTGGATATCCCGAGTGCAGAATTAACCTTGCGCAAGCAGTTATTTATATGGCACTAGCACCAAAATCTAATGCTGCAGAAGCAGGTATTGATGCTGCCCTTCATGAGGTTAGAACAGGTCCAAGGCGAGAAGTTCCAAGTTACTTAAGAGACCGTACGCGTCCTGGTTCTGAAGAGTATGGCAATTACCTCTATCCTCACAATTATCCTGGGGGATGGATTGAACAGCGTTATCTTCCAGAAGGACTTGAACGTGGTGCGTTTTTCTCGCCATCTCCAAGAGGTTGGGAAGCGTGGAGAATTGCAGCTACAGAGCGTGATCGTCACGAGGAAGCTTAGGATTTTGAATTACCTAAGTGGGAGCATTAAGAGGACGCTCCTCGGGTAGAATAGAAAGAACTGTAACCGTTAGCTTTGAGGGATGGCATAGATGGATTACCTACAGATTGCTCTTGTAGTCTTAGCCGTAGTTGGTGTTTGGGCCATTGTCGAGGTTGCTCTGACCCTAAGAACAACAAGAAGGTCAATTACTGAGATTACACTCTCAGCTAACAATACCATTGAACAGATTCAGCCTGTTATTTCAAAGATTGATGGCATGGTTGATGAACTTGATCCAACTATCAAGCAGCTACCTGCACTCATGCAGAAGGTTGATGAGGCTGCAGAGAATGCTAACACTTCTCTTGAGAGCCTAAACGTAGTTCTTGGTGATGTAGCAACTGTTTCAGGTGCTGCATCAGCCGTAACTGCAACAGTCAGCAAAGCTGCAAGCGATGCGGTAACAGGCGTTGTTGAGTCTGTTTCAAAGCTAGGAACTGGTCTTGGCGGATCTTTGAATCCTTCCAAGCTTGCTGAGGTAGCTCAGGCTCGCCTGAGCGGTGCGACTGCTTCTGCACAACAGAGTGCACAGCGTGCTCAGGAGTACCTTGAAGAGCTTCCTCTGCTCTCTCAGGACAAGACAAAACATTCTAAACCAGCTCGCACTGAGCAGTTCTATATTGAGTACGGTTCTGAGTCTTCTCAGAAGACTGAGGAGTAGATTGTAATGGCACAAAAAATTGTTGAGCTTTCCGCTCCAGCAGATCCAACATTTGCTCGTTCAGTCAGAATGATGGCTGCTAATCTTGCTGTTTTGTGCAAGATGAATGTTGATGAGCTTGAAGATGTCAAAATGGCCGCTGAAGAAGGCTTTGTGTTTGCGTGCGGTACTCAGAAGGATTCCGTAGATATTACGTTTACCCTCGAAGACAATACTATGGCTATTGATTTTGATTTGGGTGATGAGGATCCAGTTGAGTCTGAGACAGATAATTCTCAGCCACTTGAGCTTGTAGAACTATTGCTTTCCGCTATTTGTGATGAGTTTGCGCTTAGCGATGACGGTTATACGCTTCATCTTGTAAAGATTTCTGGCGGTGCACATGCCTAAACCTGAAGCAAACGAGGCAGTACAGGCATCTGCAGAAGAGCAGAAAGCCGCAAGAAGAGCTGCTCGTCGTGCTTCTAAAGGTACCCCAGCCTGGGATAAAGATAGAACACGCAAGCTCTTTGCCCAATATAAAGAAACAAAAGACCCTGAGGTAAGAGATCAGCTTATCGTGAGTCACTTAAACCTCGTGCGCTTTTTGGCCTCCAAGTTTAAAAACCGTGGAGAACCCCTTGATGATTTGATTCAGGTGGGAACCATTGGACTTATCAAGGCAATTGATAGGTTTGAGCCTGATCGTGGTCTTGAATTTACAACATATGCAACGCCAACCATCATGGGAGAAATCAAGCGTCACTTCCGCGATAAAGGCTGGTCAGTACGTGTTCCTCGTCGTTTGCAGGAGCTTTCGTCCAAGATTAATCAGGTCACTGATGATTTGACTAAAGAGCTGCAAAGAAGCCCTTCAATTGAAGAGATCGCCCAGCGCCTTGATACTAACGTTGAAGAGGTTCTTGAGGCTATGGAGTCTTCTAGCGCTTATAGCTCTGTTCCTCTTGAGGGAGGCGGTTCTGGCGCTGATGGCGACGAGACTCCTTCAATCATTGATCAGTATGTGACCGAAGATGAGGATCTTGCTGGTTCTGATGACCGCATTGTTCTTGAAGAGGCCATTAGAGACTTCTCGCCACGAGAGCAAGAGATTATTCGTATGCGTTTTGTTGAAGGTCTTACTCAGGTAGAGATTGCGGAGAAACTTAATATCTCTCAGGTACAGGTTTCAAGGCTGCTTCGTCGCACCTTAAAGCGTATCCAAGAAAAGATTGACCCAGAAAGCGTGAACCGTTAATGGATCAAAAGCATCAAAACTTCTCCGATTCAGCTCAAAAATGGAAACAACGTGGCTTAATGGTGTGGACAGTCATTGGTCTGGCTGCATTGTTTGCACTTGCACTGTATGTTCTTGGCATCCTGGGGCAGGCTGTTGAGCTGCTCGCCATTGGCGCAATTGTTGCGTTTGTCTGTAGCCCTGTTACCAATTGGCTTGAAGACAGGGGAGTGCCTCGTGGCATTTCCGCTCTTATCGCGCTTATTCTTACGCTCATTGTGCTGGTAGGATTTTTGATTTTGATTGCGCAACCATTGGTATTTGAGCTTACAACGCTACTCAGAAACGCTCCTTCGTATGCAAGTCAGATAGGAGCAATGGCAAGGGAGTTTTGGCAGAACTTTGACACTCAAAGTAACCCTGCTATTAGACAGACGGTAGAACTTGCAATTGAACAGGCATCAAGTATTGGAATATCAGTTGCTTCTGGTATTTTGAGTTGGCTTTCCACATCTGCTTTAGGCAACATCTCTTCTATGGCAAACCAACTCATGGTCTTCTTCTTAGGCCTAGTGCTTGCCTATTGGTTGGCTAAAGATTATCCAGTTATTGTCCGTGAGATGGCTATTATTGCTGGTCCTCAAAAAGAGAATGAGTTCAGACTTATTCTTGCAATCTTAAGTAGATCTACCAGTGGATATATGCGAGGCACTATCATTACCTCTGCGATTAATGGCATTCTTGTGTACTTTGGGTGTCTGATTTTAGGCAACCCTTATGCTGCTCTTATTGGCATGGTTACAGGAATCTTCCATATTATTCCTGTAGTTGGACCGGTTTTCTCGGCAGGTATTGCTCTTATTTTGAGCATCTTGGTAGACCCTGTCATGACCGTATGGACTATCGTTATTTTGGTGGTTGCACAAAACGTTGTTGATAACGTGCTTTCACCTTTGGTTATGGCAACTAGCGTTAAAGTTCACCCGGGTCTTTCACTCGTTGGTATTGTCATTGGCAGCGCTCTTGGCGGAGTAGTTGGAACTATTCTTGCCATACCTTTGACAGCAGCACTGAGGGGCATCTTTGTGTACTTCTTTGAGAAGTATTCGGGCAGACAGATTGTCTCGCCAAATGGCGCGCTTTTTAACTCGACGCAGTATGTGGATGAGTCTGGCGCTATTCTGCCAGAGTATGATGCCCTAGATGACCCAAAGTTCTTTGAGGAGTCGCGTCTTGTTGATCAAGACACTACAGCTCATGTGCGCAGCAAGTCTTCAGCTCCCGCGCCCAAGATTCTTGGACATGATTTTTCTCAGTTACTTTTTAGGAATACTCAAGAAGTTACTAAGGAACCAGATAAACCATCGTCAGATGCGGTAGACTCAGACAGTACAAAAGAGTAGTTATTTGAATACGGAGAAGTACTTTATGGCTGACTATAAAACAATGACAACAGCAGAGATTCGTGAGGACTTCCTAAGCTTCTTTGAGAGCAAGGGTTGCAAGCGCTATCCTTCTTCATCTCTGGTGCCTTCTGATCCTTCGCTGCTTCTTGCTAATGCTGGCATGAACCAGTTCAAGGAATATTACCAGGGCATCAAGACTATGAAGGAGATTGGCGCAACTTCCTGCCAGAAGTGCCTTCGTACTAACGATATTGACAACATTGGCGACTCTCGCCATCTCTCATTCTTTGAGATGCTGGGTAACTTCTCCTTTGGTGGTTATACCAAGCGTGATGCATGTACCTGGGCAATGGAGTTTATTTCTTCTCCAGATCACCTGGGCCTACCTCTTGATCGTCTGTACTTTACCGTCTTTACTGACGACGATGAGGCAATTGAGATTTGGAAGTCTCTTGGTGTAGCAGAAGACCACATCACCCGTCTGGGCGAGGAGGACAACTTCTGGGCAGCTGGTCCAACTGGTCCTTGTGGTCCTTGCTCTGAGATTTACTTTGACCAGGGTCCTGAGTTTGAGGGAGAAGCCCCTGGAGACGACGGTGACCGTTACCTTGAGTTCTGGAACCTCGTCTTTACTCAGTTTGATCGCCAGGAAGATGGTTCTCTACCTGAGCTTCCTCATCGCAACATCGATACTGGCATGGGCCTTGAGCGTATCGCAGCTATCATGCAGCATGAGGGCACCAATTACGAGGGTGACATCATGCGTACCCTCATCTCTTTGGGCGAGAAACTCTCTGGTAAGAAGTATCACTCAACTGATGAGATTGACCGCAGCCTGCGTATCCTTGCAGACCACTCTCGTGCAGTTACCTTTATGATTGGTGACGGCATTCTCCCTGGTAACGAGGGTAGAAGCTACATTCTTCGCCGCCTGCTCCGTCGCGCTGTCTATCACGGCCGCTTACTGGGCATTCAGGGCACCTTTATGGCAGAGTACGCACATGAGGTTGCTGTTCTGCTTGGCGCAGAATACCCAGAGCTTGTCGAGAAGAGCGCTCTTATCGACGGTATTCTGACTGCAGAAGAGGAGCGCTTTGGCGCTACGCTTGACGCAGGCGAGTCCAAGCTCACTGCAGAGCTTGAGCAGCTTGAGGATGGCGCACAGCTTTCTGGTGAGGTTGCCTTCCTTCTGCACGATACCTACGGATTCCCTATTGATCTTACTCGTGAGATTGCTGCAAATGCAGGTCACGTTGTTGACATGGACGCCTTTGATGCTGCGATGACTGAGCAGCGTGAGCGCGCTCGTAAGTCTGCTAACCGCGATGCCTGGGGCAACGCTCAGAGCATTTGGGTTGCACTCTCTGACCGCCTTGATGAGACCGTCTTTGACGGCTACGACAACAACGAACTCTCCGGCGTTCGTGTTGTTGCTCTTGTTCAGGACGGACAGGAGGTTGAGTCCGCCGCTGCTGGCTCTGAGGTTGAGGTTGTACTTGACCGCACGCCTTTCTATGCAGAGAGGGGCGGCCAGGTTGGTGATACCGGCAAGCTGACAGCTCCTGGTCTCTACGTTCACGTCACTGATACCAAGCACCGTGACGGCGGCCTTGAGTCCCACGTTGGTGTGGTAGAGGAGGGCACCATCTCTGTTGGTGATTCAGTCACCGCGACTATCGACGCTGGCCGTCGTGAGCTTATTCGCCGCAACCACACGGCAACTCACCTGCTTGACGCTGCACTTAAGAAGGTTCTTGGTGACCACGTCAACCAGGCTGGTTCTCTTGTTGCTCCAGATCGTATGCGCTTTGACTTTACGCACTTTGAGGCTCTTACCAAAGATGAGCTTGATCGTATTGAGGGTATGGTCAACGCAGAGATTTTTGCTGCTAAGCCTGTTGTTACTCAGATTATGAGCATTGAGGACGCAAAGGCTGCTGGTGCTGTTGCACTCTTTGGCGAGAAATACGGTGATGTCGTACGCGTTGTCTCTGCTGGTGCAGAAGACACTCCATTCTCTCGTGAGCTCTGCGGTGGTACTCACGCACGTAACACAGCAGACCTTGGCCTCTTCAAGATTATTTCTGAGAGCTCCGTTGGTTCTAACTCAAGGCGTATTGAGGCGGTAACTTCTATGGGCGCTATCGAGTACGTTGATGAGCGTCTGGCTCAGCTTGATGAGGTTGCCGCAGCTCTGAAGGTTCGTCCTTCTGCTGTTGCAGACCGCGTTGAGCAGCTGCAGCAAGATCTTCGCACTGCAAACCATAAGCTTGAGGCCGCTCTTACCGGAGCAGGCAGCAACCAGGTAGCAGAAGCACTTAAGTCTGCTGTTCAGCTTAATGGCTATAGCTGTGTAATTGCTAAGCTTGAGGGCCTTTCTGGCAAAGAACTCCGCTCCGCATGGGACGGCATCCGCGATGCATCTGACGGCCAGCCTGTTGCTTGCGTCATTGCATCCGCAACCGCTGACGGTAAGGTTTCCCTGCTTGCAGGTGCCACTGATTCTGCAGTTGCAGCGGGCTTCTCGGCAGGAGACATTGTAAAAGAGATTGCAGAGCTTGTTGGTGGCCGTGGTGGTGGTAAGCCAGCAATGGCGCAGGCAGGTGGCTCAAATGCTGCAGGAATTGATGCTGCGCTTGAGGCTGCAAGAACAAAGCTTGGTGCGTAACGTTTGCGCGTTTTAGCTTTAGATATTGGTGAAGTTCGCATCGGGGTTGCTGTAAGTGACCCCGATGGTGCTATTGCGTCACCTGTTTGCGTGCTACCTGCGCAAGAGGTACTCTCACATGCACGCACGTTTAAAGCTGTGCTTGAAGATTGGGAGCCAGAGCTGCTTTTATGTGGTCGTCCTAAAACGCTCGCCGGCGAAGATGGACCACAGGCCCAAAAAATTACCGCTCAAGCTGAGCAAATTGCGAAGAACTGCCAACTTCCATTAGAATTTACTGACGAAAGACTTTCTTCTGCGGAAGCAAAGAAGATTCTTCGAGCGCAAGGTTTATCTGAAAAAGCCATGCGTGGAAAAGTTGACATGGTTGCTGCCTCGCTCTTTTTGCAATCATGGCTTGATGCACAGATGAATAAGGGAGACTAAATGCCCACCCTATCAAATGGTTCTTCTCCGCGTCGTCAGGGCGCACATTTTTCTTCTCCTGTACCAGAAGGACAGGCTCAGGAAGAGCAGGCTCAGCAGGAACAGATCACGCAGCCTTCAGTTGAGGCTACAGGATCGCTGCCTGCACTTACCGGTGGCAAGCTTTCTTCAAGAAGCGCTCAAGTCACTCATATGGCAAAGAACAAGCAGGTAAAGCATAGAGATAAGAAGGCTTCAAAGCGTTCTCGTATTTTTGCGGCACTTATCGCTTTTATTATGGTTGCGGCCCTTGGCATCTTTGTATGGAAAGTAGCGCTTCCAGAGCTTTCTCGTGCTAATTCCGATACACAAGAAATTACCGCAGGTCAGCAAGTTACCGTTACTATTCCAGATGGTGCTGGTGCGCAGGAAGTCGCAAAGATTCTTTTTGAGAACAAGATTATTGCTACTAAGAGCGAGTTTTTAAACCAGGTAAAGCGTCAGGATGCTGAGCAGAAAATCAAGAGCGGTATCTATGTTATTACCACTGGCACCAAGCCAGCAGACATCGTTCATCTGCTTATTTCTGGCCCTAATGCTCCTGGTAGTGGCTTTGTCGTACCAGAGGGTTATACCGTTTCTCAGGTTGCTGATTTGGTTCAGGACTACTTTGGTATTTCTCGCGATGATTTCTTGAATCAGGCAAAAGCATCCAATTATGTTGCTGACTATCCGTTCCTTGCTGGTGCGGTAGATGCTAATGATTCTCTTGAGGGCTACTTGTTCCCCAAGACCTATACCTTTACAGAAAGCAATGTGACTGCCGATACGGTCATCCGTGCCATGCTTGATCAGTTTGAGACAGAGACAGCTGATCTTAACCTGGACGCTGCTCGCATTACGCTCAATAAGCGTTACAACTTGAATCTTACTAACGAGCAAATCATTATCATGGCATCGATTATTGAGCGAGAAGCCCTGACCGATGATGACCGTCCTAAGGTTGCATCTGTCTTCTACAACCGCCTGTACGATGATATGTATCTGCAAAGTGACGCTACCCTTGCTTATTCTCTGGGTAGGGAAGCTACTGCAGAAGAGCTCAGCTCAATGACAAGCGACCCATACAACACCTATGCGTTTAAGGGTTTGACTCCTACGCCTATTTGCTCCCCAGGTTATGCCTCTATTAAGGCGGCTATGGATCCAGCAGCAACTAATTATTACTACTTCTGGATTACTTCGGATGAGCACGTCTTCTCAGAGACGTACGACGAGCATCAGCAGGCTATTGAAAACGCACGCGAGCGTGAAGCCGCAAGTAAGCAATAGCTGGTGTGGCATGAGTTTAATCAAAGCAACACAATACGTTTCTGCTGTTGAATACATCTCAATAGAGGATTTGGTTCAGCAGGGGATTAAACTTGTGCTCTTAGATCGCGATAATACCTGTGTGCCCCGAGACACCAAGATGGTGCCGCCAGAGGTTTCTGCCTGGTTTGAGAAGGCTCATGCTGCTGGATTAACGCTCTGTCTCATCTCCAATAACATTCACCTCAATGAGGTCCAGCGTAGCGCTCACGAACTGGGAATTGAAGGAGAGGGCTTTGCGTGTAAGCCACTTCCTCGCGCGCTAACTGCTGCTATGAAGCGTTTCTCGGCAACTAAAGAGCAAACCGTGATGGTGGGAGACCAGATTTTTACTGATGTAATTGCAGGTAATTTGGCTGGTGTTTCAACTATTTTGGTAAAGCCGCAGTCCAATGAGGATCTTTGGTACACCAATATCATTCGTCACGTCGAGCGCCGCATTTTAAAAAATGTAACTTTTACGTCATAACAAGACGGCTTTAGTTTACTTGCTCCAACTCGATGATAGAATCATCTTGAAAGGCTGGAGGAGTATGGAGCTTCGCGATTCAAGATACGTTGTACATGAGGGCTGTGATCATATCTTTTTTGTAGGCTTTCTGGGCGCCGGAAAGTCTACGCTCGCACGTAATTTGGGCGAGCTGTTTCACCGTCGTTATGTTGACACCGATCGCCTAGCAGAGCGTATAGCAGGTAAATCACTGGCAGAAATCTACGAAGATGACGGTGAAGAGCTTTTTAGGCAGGCAGAAACTGAGGTTTTGCACACGCTTAAGTCTAAGAAGTCACTGCTCGTAAGCTGCGGCGGTGGAATTGTCGAGAAGGACGTCAATCTTGCGCTTATGCGTGAGATGGGAGTCATTGTGTTTCTCGACGGCGATCTTTCTGACTCACTTCGCCAAATTCAGCGCACGGATAGGCGTCCCGATCTGGGAAGCTTTGAAAACGCTACTCAGCTTTATAGACGCCTGCGCCCGCGTTATGAGGCCGCTGCTGATATTACTATTGATATTCGTGAGAAAACGTTTGAGCAGGTAGCTATTGATTCTGGCAAGCTGCTTTGGGAAAGAGGTCTTCTATGAGTGACAATGTCCAGACTGAGCTTGAAGAGGAATTGCCACCTGTTCAGATTAAACAGTGGGTTTCTATTCCTGGTGGCTCTATTGCACTTCGTTCTGGTGCCGGCGTTCTTTCAAACTTTGGTACTGAGCTCAGAACCGCAGTGGGAAGACCTCATCGCTGTGCTTTTCTCGTCAGCAATCAGGCAGATGAAGACCTTGCTGAGCTTCTGCGTAGAGACCTCACCACCATTGGTTTTCTCGTCACACGTGTAGATGTAGAAGATGGCAAGGCAGCAACTACCGTGGCAACTGAGGCACAGGTATTGTCTGCTTTGGCAGAAATGCACCTGACAGCTGATGATTTAGTAGTTGCCGTGGGCCACGAGGGCGTCATTTCTCTTGCTAATCACGTGGCAAACAAGTGGTGTGGGGGAGTCTCCCTTGCTACTGTTCCACTTGATTTAGCAGCAGTTATTGTCTCGTCTATTACTCCTCGCGCGCTTGATACTGACGATGAACATCAGCGTCTTGTTACCACTAAGCCTTGTGCTCGTTTCTGCTTTGCAGATCTTGAGGTTATGGATCTTTGCGATGACAGCGCTAAGGTTGCCCAGGTATGTATGGTTGCAACGGCTATGTCTGATAACGAGGCGGAGTTTGGACGCATTTGGGATAGAGCAGATAACCTCTCCTCTGGAGTTGCCGATATAGTTGCAGAGCAGCTGGCAGAGTCTACTAAGACCCGTGGCCGTCTCTCTGATTCTTCCGCTATTGCTATTCAGCAGTCTGTCCCTTACGGTTGGGTTTTTGTGGAGGCACTTCGCCCGCTCATCCCAGCTGATCAGCCTCTTTCTGCACTTTATGCAGACGCACTGCGTTTCTCGGCAAGAATTGCAGTAGCTAAAGAGGCGCTTTCTTTTGACGATATGCTTGCCCAAGACGAGATTCTTGAGCGCTTGAATATTGGTTTTGTTACCTGTGACATTACTTCTGAGCAGCTTATCGAAGCGCTCAAACAAGAATGTTTCCATTCTACTAATCGTTTTATGTTGCCGATTCCAATGTCTATTGGAAGGGTAAGATTAGCATCGGTCGACGAGGAACTTCTCGCCGAGCATGCCCGCGCTTGGTGTGAGGCTCACGCTTCGCATTAAAGCGCCGCATCTTGCAGTAAGGAGCCTGTTTGTTGAGGCGACTCCACAAGGTGCAACTCTTTGTTGTAAACATCTCGAGAAGGGATTTGAAATGGCAGATTTACAGGCAGCAGCAAAGCGCGTTGCGCGCTTTCGCGAGGTAATGGCTCAGAGGGGTTACGACGCTGTTGTTCTACGTCACAACCCAGACCTTCGTTGGTTGACTGACGCTGAGCGTGTCTTTGACTTTGAGCAGGCACATACTGCATTTATTACGCAGGATGGGCTCTTCATGCACACTGACTCTCGTTACTACAACACATTCCTGGAGCGCCTTGGTGCTGATTCTCCATGGAAGTTTGACCAGGAAGTCGCTACTCCTACCGAGTGGGTTGCCGCTCATATTGCTGAGGCTCGTGCTCGCGTAGTTGCTATTGAGGACACCGTTGATCTTGCGTTCTTTGATGGCCTTGAGCAGGCATTGCGCGATCGTTCTGTTGCTGCTTTGCTTCCACGCATGCATGGTGATATTGCTGAGCTGCGTATTGTTAAAGACCCAGCTGAAATTGAGCTTATGAAGCACGCTCAGTCAATTACTGACAAGGCGTTCCTCCACATCTGCAAGTACATTAAGCCAGGTCTTACTGAGCAGCAGATTCGCGCAGAGCTTGAGAACTACATGCTCTCTAACGGTGCAGATGCCCTGTCCTTTGATTCCATCATTGCTTCTGGTCCTAATGGTGCTAATCCTCATGCACAGCCAGGTGAGCGCGTAGTTCAGACAGGCGACATGATTGTTATGGACTACGGTGCAGGTTACCTGGATTACCACTCAGATATGACCCGTACTGTTGTTGTTGGCGCACCTTCCGAGGAGCAGCAGCACGTCTTTGACGTTGTCCGCAAGGCAAACGAAACTTGCGCGGCAGCTATTCATGCAGGTGTCACTGGTTCTGATATTCATAACCTTGCAGTTAAGGTTATCTCTGAGGCTGGCTACGGTGAGTACTTTGGCCATGGCCTTGGCCACGGTGTTGGCGTTGAGATTCACGAGCGTCCATTCTTCAACCCTCGCTGGAACAAGGTTATTGCAGCAGGTTCAGTTGTTACCGATGAGCCTGGCATTTACCTGCCTGGCAAGTTTGGTATCCGTCTTGAGGACTTTGGCGTTGTTACTGAGGACGGCTACGATGTCTTTACTCAGTCCACACACGACCTTGTGTCTGTTGGCTGCTAACTAGACGCGATATACAGAATTCTTACGGCCAGAAGCTTTGGGTTTCTGGCCGTATTTTTTTACCGTATCTCCTAGGGCGAGAAGACCTTCTCGCCTAAAAATTAGCTTATAAAACCTAAAAATTTAAAAAGAGTTAGGTTAGTGGAGGTATGTTTTAGACTTATGTAATAAAATCAGAAAAGTAAATGTTATTTTCATTGTTATGTTTACAGTTTCATTTGTTTTATTAGGTGGAAAAGAAGGAGGTAGAAGTGGTTAGTATCGTTCTAGCCAGCCATGGCAAATTTGCCGAGGGTATTAAAGATTCTGGCAGCATGATTTTTGGACCACAGGAAGGCGTTGTAGCCGTAACGCTTACTCCTGATATGGGCCCAGATGACCTGCATCAGAAGATTCTCGACGCAATTGCCACGCTTGAAGATCAAGAGCACGTTTTGTTCTTGGTTGACCTATGGGGTGGCACCCCCTTTAATCAGATTTCTCGTGTTCTTGAGGAAGAGGGTAAAGAGGATTGGGTTGCCGTTACTGGACTTAACCTCCCAATGCTTATCGCAACATATGGTTCTCGCCTTGGCGTAGATACCGCCGCCGAGGTAGCAAAAGAGATTTACTCTGAAGCTCGTATGGGCGTGAAGATTAAGCCAGAAGAGCTTGAGCCACAAGAGGCAACACCTACTGATGTTCCCGCCGCTCCTGCAGCACCTCAGGGAGCAATTCCTGCGGGTACGGTTATTGGTGACGGCAAGCTCAAGATTGTGCTTGCACGCATTGATACTCGCCTTCTGCATGGTCAGGTTGCAACTACGTGGACAAAGATGACCAAGCCAGACCGTATTATTGTCTGCTCTGATGGCGTTGCTCAAGACGAGCTCCGCAAGACTATGATTGTTCAGGCAGCTCCTCCAGGAGTACATGTTCACGTTGTTCCTATTAAGAAGATTATTGAGATTGCTCACGACACTCGTTTTGGCAATACCAAGGCAATGCTTCTGTTTGAGACTCCTCAAGATATGCTTCGCGCAATTGAGGGTGGCGTAGAAATCAAGGAAGCAAACCTTGGTTCTATGGCTCACTCTGTTGGCAAAGTTGTTGTTACCAACGCAGTTGCTATGGATGAGGACGACGTAAAGACCCTTGAGGCCATCCGCGAGTGCGGTACAACGTTTGATGTTCGTAAGGTTCCTGCAGACAGCGCAGAGAACTTTGAGGCAATGCTTAAAAAAGCTAAGTCCGAGCTTGGCGCCCGTAAGTAACTAGAAGGAGGTAGAAATGACACCTATCACAATACTGCTTGTCGTAATTGTTGCTCTTCTCGCTGGCATGGAAGGTATTCTTGACCAGTGGGAGTTCCACCAGCCCCTGGTTGCTTGCTCACTAATTGGCCTTGTGACTGGTCATCCTGCCGAGGGAATTATCCTTGGCGGTTCTCTTCAGATGATTGCTCTTGGTTGGGCAAACATCGGAGCTGCAGTTGCTCCAGACGCAGCTTTGGCATCTGTCGCATCTGCAATTATCATGGTTTTGGCACTTAACGGTGGAGACACTGACACCACCGCTGCTATTAACACCTCTATTGCACTTGCAATTCCTCTGTCCGTAGCAGGCCTGTTCCTCACCATGATTGCTCGTACTATTGCAACTGGTATTGTCCACGCAATGGATGCAGCTGCCGAGAAGGGCGATTTTGCTGCAATCGAGCGTTGGCACATTGTGGCCATCTTTATGCAGGGCGCACGTATTGCTGTTCCTGCAGCTGCTCTTTGCTTCATTGACCCAGCTATTGTCACTGACGCTCTGAACGCAATGCCTAAGTGGCTCACTGGCGGTATGGCAGTTGGCGGCGGCATGGTTGCTGCTGTTGGTTATGCAATGGTTATCAACATGATGGCTACTCGTGAGGTTTGGCCATTCTTTGCACTTGGCTTTGTCTTTGCAGCTATTAACCAGCTCACCCTTATTGCTCTTGGTGTTATTGGCGTTTGCCTTGCTATTCTCTACATTGGTCTTAAAGACCTTGCTAAGCAGGGCGGCGGCTCAGGTGGTGGATCAGGCGATCCACTCGGCGACATCATTGATAACTACTAATTCTGAAGGAGTGTGATAACAATGGAGAATAAGATTCAGCTTTCTAAGAAAGACCGTATGTCTGTTGCTCTTCGTCACCAGTTCCTTCAGGGTTCTTGGAACTACGAGCGTATGCAGAACGGTGGTTGGGCGTTCTCAATGATTCCAGCCATCAAGAAGCTTTATCCAAACAAAGAAGATCAGGTAGCCGCTCTTAAGCGTCACCTTGAGTTCTATAATACTCACCCTTACGTTTCTGCACCAGTCATGGGCGTAACCCTTGCACTGGAGGAGGGTCGCGCTAATGGTGAGCCTATTGATGACGTTGCAATTCAGGGTGTCAAGGTAGGTATGATGGGTCCTCTGGCCGGTGTTGGCGACCCAGTCTTCTGGTTTACCGTCCGTCCAATTCTTGGAGCACTTGGTGCATCTATTGCTCTTGGTGGCTCCGCTCTTGGCCCCATTCTCTTCTTTGTTTTGTGGAACGTCATTCGCCTTATCTTCCTGTGGTACACCCAGGAATTTGGCTACAAGGCAGGTGCTTCAATTTCTTCTGATCTTTCTGGCGGTATGCTGGGCAAGATTACTGAAGGCGCTTCTATTCTTGGTATGTTTATTATTGGTGCCCTGGTACAACGTTGGGTTTCTATTTCATTTACCCCAGTTGTTTCTACCATTCCTCAGCAGGCAGGAGCCTACATTGACTGGACAAGCATTCCTTCAGGAGTAGAGGGAATGCATCAAGCATTGAAGCTTTACGCTGCTCTTGGACCAAATGGTCTTGACCCAATGAAGGTAACTACGCTTCAGAACAACCTTGATTCGCTCATCCCTGGACTTGCTGCTGTTGGTCTGACACTGCTTTGCTGCTCACTGCTTAAAAAGAAGGTTTCTCCAATTGCTATCATCTTGGCTCTCTTTGGTGTTGGTATTGTTGGCCGACTTCTTGGCTTTATGTAATGAGTAGGAGTACGTATTAGTACTCAACTTCGCACGAATATGGGTCGCGCTCTATAATGGGTGCGACCCATTTTTTGAAAGGATTGTATGGCTCAGTCTCAAAATAGCACAGTTGATTTCACCGCAAAGGCAACGTCATTTCATGGGCTTGCTACGTATGGCGATATCCTTATTGGCAATAAGGCCTTTGAGTTCTACAACCAAAAAAATCCTGAAGATTACATTCAGATTCCTTGGGACCAGATAGATCATGTAGCTGCCTCAGTTATGGGACGCACCAAAAGCATTTCTCGCTTTGCTATCTTTACTAAAAGTAATGGTAACTACTCGTTTTCTACACGAGACAATAAAGCAACACTCAGGGCAATTCGCGCCTATATAGGGGAGGAGAAACTCGTACGTTCTCCAAACTTCTGGTTTGTCTTTAAGCACGGACTTATGGCAATTCCACAGCTTCCTCGCCTTATTAAAGAGAGTTTTATTAAAAAGAAGTAAGCAAATTTTGCATTTTCACAAGAGCCGCCAGCACGGAAGGCGTGAAACTGATAAAATCCAACATGCATATACGTGTCGCGGGTAGTTTGAAAATTCACGTTCTTCTCGCGACTTTATCGAGTGAAAAGAGTTAGACGTGGCAACTATCAGCACCGCAGATTTTAAGAACGGCCTTGGCCTTAAGATTAACGATAAGTACTACACCATCGTTGAGTTCCAGCATGTAAAGCCAGGTAAGGGCGGCGCTTTTGTCCGCTATAAGATTCGTGACCTTCGTTCTGGCCGCGTTATTGATCAGACCTGCAACGCTGGCACCAAGTTTGAGAACGTTCTTCTGCTCACCAAAGAGATGCAGTACCTCTACAACGACGGTGAGTCCTTCTACTTCATGGACAACGAGACTTACGATCAGGTAGCTGTCCCTGCTGATTTCATTGGCGAGAAGAGCGTCTGGTTCAAGGAGAACGATAACGCACAGCTTCTCTATGCAGACACTGAGCTTCTTGGTGTTGAGCCTCCAATGTTTATTGAGGCAGAGATCACTGAGACTGACCCAGGCTTCAAGGGTGACACCGTTCAGGGCGGCACCAAGCCAGCAACTATTGAGACTGGTGCAACGCTTCAGGTTCCAATGTATCTGAACCAGGGTGAGCGCATTAAGGTTGACACCCGCGACGGCAAGTTTGTTTCTCGCGTTTAGTGCATTCTCTTTGGGTGCATTGGCACCCAACAGTATTGAGTAATTATTTCAAAGACAGTTTGTCTTTTTTAGGGGGTAGACATGGCTGAAACAGAGCTTCGTATAGCAGGCATCGGCATCTCAAAAGATGTAATTTCAACGGTTGTCTCCGGCGCAGCTGGAAGTGTTGAAGGTGTTGCCTCCGTTGGCGGAAACGATACCCTGGCATCCAACCTTATTAACGTCTTTACCAGCAGAAGCCTTGCACCAGAGAAGGCTGTTGAGGCAGGCGTAGAGAACGGTCAGCTCCATCTTGGAGTTCACCTTACCGTTTTCTATGGCTATCCTTTCACAAAGCTTGCTTCTGAGGTAAGACTTGCTGTTGCAACTGCTGTAAATGAGCAGATTGGCGTCAGTATCGCTTCCGTTGATGTTTACATTGACAGCCTTGTTTTTCCTAAGGAGTAGGCTTGAGCGTTAAGTTTTTTGGACGTACCCGCGCCCGTAGCCAAGCACTACAGCTTTTATTCCAGGCTGAAGCCACTAATCGCAACGTTCTTGAGGTCCTCGACGGAGACTATACGCTCTCCGAGGGACCTCTTGATGAGTATGCGCAGTCGCTGGCAGTGGGAGCAGATGGCATTAGAGATGACCTTGATGACATCATTGCTGCTTACTCAAAAGACTGGGCAATTGATCGCATGCCTTCCGTAGACCGAAATCTCTTAAGAATTTCTCTTTACGAGATTCTTGAGGTTCCTGAGGTTGATGTAGCTGTTGCTATTAACGAGGTAGTTGACCTTGCTCGCGCTTACTGCGGCGATGATTCTCCTCGTTTTATTAACGGTGTTCTCGGCCGTATTGTTGACGATGTTGAGGCTGGAGAAGACATTTATTCTCTGTGCCACAAGCAGTCTGCTGAACAGGACATTTCTGAAGAAGAGCCAGTAAGCTCTGTGGAAGATGCAGAGTAGCTATGGCAAAAATCGATACCTCTGAATATCAGAGCTTTGATCAGATAACCGCAAGACTTGATTCGATTGTTGATCAAGTTCGCGATAAGAACGTCTCGTTGGAGCATTCTCTTGACCTCTTTGATGAGGCAATTGCTCTAGGTTCCAAGGCTGTCAACATGGTTGACACCACAGAGTTTACGCCAGAAGAGGAAGAGCGTCTGATTCAGGCTCAGGCAGCAGGGGACGCAGCCGACGCAAGCGGCGCAGCGGCTGCCACTGATGAGCAGGCTTCTTCTGAGCAGGTTGAGGTTTCAGCTGCAGATGAAACGTCGTCTGATGACGCGGTTTCAGAAAGCGATGAGCACTAGTGGCTCAACGCATTTCTCGCCAAAGGCTCGATAAAGAGCTGGTTAGGCAAGGATTTTTCAAGGACACTCAAGCTGCATTACGCGCAATTCTTGCGGGTGATGTTTCTACGCGCGACAGAAGATTAACTTCAGCAGGAGAGCTTGTTCCTGAGGGATTGTTTCTGCACGTAAAAGGTGCTATTCCATACGTGAGCCGAGGCGGACTTAAGCTCGAGCGTGCCTTTGAAGTTTTTGATTTTACGGTTCAACAGAAAAAATGTTTAGATATTGGCTGTTCAACTGGTGGTTTTACCGATTGCCTGCTTCAACATGGAGCTACTTCGGTTACCTCTGTTGATGTTGGCTATGCGCAGTTTGATTGGTCGCTCAGAAATGACAGCAGGGTTGAACTGCTCGAACGTACAAATATTACGTCCCTGCCAGAAATGGGCTACTCGCACGTTTTTGATGTTGCTGTGTGTGACGTATCGTTTACGTCAATCTTGTCAATTCTTCCTTCTGTTTTAGATGTTCTAGCTCCTGAAGGAGCCTTTGTTACGCTGGTCAAACCGCAGTTTGAAGCTAAGAGGGAAGAAGTGGGTGAGGGCGGTATTGTGACTGATGCCTCCGTGCGTCTGCAAACGCTGCAAAAGGTTTCCGATGCGTTTAAGGAAGCTCATATGGGTCCTTTGGGCGCGTGTGAAAGTCCTATTCACGGTGCTAAGGGTAACGTGGAATATTTACTGTTTGGACAGCTTGAGGCAGGTTCGCATGATTTGGATCTTGCTTCAGTGGTATCGAGTCATTCTGTAGAAATAGTGAAATAGAACGAATGTTCTATTTTGTAGTATTGTTTGTATTTTTTTAGGTATACTAAGTACATCGAATCAGACGCTTTAACTGTTTCAGTTGTGCAATCAAGCAAAATCGGGAGAGTGGTTTGCGTGAAGGTACTTCTTGTTCCAAATTATTCAAGAGAAGTTGCTGTTTCTGGTGCACGTGAACTTGAAGAATGGCTCTTTGAGCAGGGCTGTGATGTTCAATGGGCACACGATAAAAAGCTATTCCCGGATAAAGTTGTAGATTGTTCTGATTGCCAGCTTGTTATTTCTCTTGGTGGAGACGGAACGCTTCTGAGGGCCGCCAAAATTGTTGAGTATTCAGAAATTCCAATTTTGGGTATCTCTTATGGTCACCTTGGCTTTTTAACTAGTGCAACTCCTCATCAAATGATTGAGATGGTAGCTGATGCTCTTGCTGGAGAGCTTCACGTATCTAGAAGAGCAACACTTGCAATAGAAACAGAGTATGAGCTTCCATCTGGAGAAACTTACGTCGAGAAGACCTTCTCGCTCAATGATTTTGCAGTTTCCAGAGGTGGAGCAGGCGATATGGTTGAGTTTACAGTTTCTGTATCAGGCAACCATATTGATAAGCTTCGCGGTGATGGTTTTGTTGTTAGTACAGCAACTGGATCCACCGGCTATGCTCTTGCTGCTGGTGGCCCTATTGTTACACCAGAGTTCTCGGGAATGGTTTGCGTGCCAATCGCACCACATACTATTTTGGCTCGTGCATTCCTTACCTCTCCTTCTGATGTGGTTGAAATTACCATGTCAAAAGATAGGCCGGCGACATGTCACTTCTTCTCTGATGGGCAAAACATTAAGCATCCAGAAGAGGGTGTGGCTACCAAAGCTCGTATTAGCCGTGGACCAGGAGATATCATTCTGCTTGATAGAAGTGCTGATAGTTTCTATCGTTCAGTTTCTCGTGTATTTTACGGTAAAACTGGTCAGTAAGCAGGTCATATATGCTTGATGAACTTCGCGTGCAAAATGTTGCACTTATTGAAGACGCTTCTCTTGCACCCGCCTCAGGTTTAACTGTTTTAACAGGAGAGACAGGTGCTGGTAAAACCGCTCTTTTATCTTCCATTAAGCTCTTAGTAGGAGAGCGTGCGGATGCTTCTGCAGTAAGAGAAGGAACAGACGCTCTTAGGGTTGAGGCACGCTTTTTTACCTCGCCAGAAGATCAAGAGGGAATTGTAGTCTCTAGAAAAGTCTCTGCTGATGGCAGAGGCAGAGTAGAGATTGATGGCCACATGGCATCAGTTAAAGAACTGGCCGGAGGTATTGGAACATCAATTGATCTGTGTGGTCAGCATGAGCATCAAAGGCTGCTTGACGTAAAGAACCATGTCAGCATGTTGGACGCATGGATTGGATCAGATATTCAATCTTGTCAGACAGAGTATGTAGACGCTCTTCATGCTTACCATGCTGCAGTCGCTGAACTTCAACGAGTTATTGAAGTAAGCCAGTCTAGCAATGCAAAGATTGATGAAGCGGCATTTCTTGTTCAAAGAATTGATGAGGTCTCTCCTAAAGAAGGAGAGCTAGAAGATCTAGAAGAGCAACTTCCTCGGTTTGAACACGCAGAAGCTCTCCTTCAAGCTGCAGGAGGAACACACGAGTTACTCTCAGGTGATGAGGGCGTTATTGATTCTCTCTCTGATGCAGTTCAGATGCTTCAGAGTGCTGCAACGTTTGATGCTACGCTAGGTAATTATGCAGAGTCTCTTTCAAGCGCACTTATAGAGATTGAGGATGTTTCTTCAGAGCTCAGAAGCTATGTTGGATCTCTCGATTTTGATGAAGAAGCACTTGAAGAGATGCAAAGTCGTATGGCTCGTCTTCAGGGTCTTATGAGAACGTACGGTCCTGGCATGAAAGATGTATTTAAGAAATACCAGGCAGCTCAAAATCTTCTTGAAGTTACAAGAGACACAAAAAAGCTTGTCCGTGAGGCACAGACAGAAGTAGATAAAGCAAAAGAAACTCTTACCGTAAAGGCTCAGGCACTTAAAAAGGTTCGTGTTGCTGCAGCTCCAAAACTTTGTGATGCTGTTACTAAGCAAATGAGTCATCTGCAGATGGGTTCAGCTCAGATTGAATTGAACTTTGAAGATCTTCCTTTTGAGCAGTGGAATAAAGTTGGCTCTACAAAGATTGAGCTTATGTATAAGCCTTCAGCTCAGATGACTGCTCGTCCGCTTAGAAAGATTGCCTCTGGTGGTGAGGTTTCTCGCGTCATGCTTGCATGTAAAGTGGTTCTAGGAGAGTCTGACGTCTGCGATACGCTTGTATTTGATGAGGTTGACGCTGGCGTTGGTGGAGCTACTGCCGTTGCTCTTGCAGAGGTTTTAGCGCAGCTTGCTAAAACACATCAGGTGATTGTGGTGACTCACTTGCCACAGGTTGCTGTTATGGCCTCTAAACAGTATGTAGTCTCAAAGACAGAAGAACATAACGCGCTCCCTATAACTTCTCTTACAGAGGTTTCTGGTACTCAGAGAGAAGAAGAGATTGCACGCATGCTTTCAGGCTCTATAACTGAGGCTTCTTTGGCTCACGCGCATGAGCTGCTGTCAGAAGTCCGCTAGATTTTTCAGAACTATATGGACATAACAATGTATTTGTTTGGAGATTAAATTTCTCGGCACTATGGGCCTTAAAGCGGAATAATATAAAGACCCGTAGAAATGTAATTGGCTAATCTTACCTACGGGAGTAATCCATGACCAAGCACATATTTGTAACAGGTGGCGTTGTTTCCTCTCTTGGAAAAGGAATCACTGCTGCATCTCTCGGCCGACTTCTTAAGGCTCGTGGCTATAAGGTCATGATGCAAAAAGCTGACCCATATCTCAATGTTGACCCAGGCACTATGAGTCCTTTCCAGCATGGTGAGGTTTTTGTCACTGAGGACGGTAAAGAGACTGACCTTGACCTTGGTCATTATGAGCGCTTTATTGATGAGAACCTTACCAGGGAGTCTAACTTCACCACTGGCCTCATTTATCAGTCTTTGATTCAGCGTGAGCGCGCTGGAGACTTCCTTGGTGGTACAGTTCAGGTAATTCCTCATGTAACTGATGCAATTAAGGCTCGTTTTGCTCGCATTGAAGAGGTTACTAATGCCGATGTAGTCATTACAGAGCTTGGTGGCACTATTGGTGATATTGAGTCTCAGCCTTTTGTTGAGGCAATTCGCCAGTTTAGAAAAGAGCGTGGCGCAAGCAACGTTGCTATTATTCACGTGAGCCTTGTTCCTTATATTGCTGCTGCTCATGAGGTCAAGACTAAGCCTACACAGCACTCCGTAAAAGAGCTTCGTTCCCTTGGTATTCAGCCAGACTTTATCGTGTGCCGTTCTAGCCATTCTGTGGATGACTCTATTCGCGAGAAAATCGCTAATTTCTGCGACGTTGATGCAGATTGCGTTTTTGAGAACAATGATCTGCCTTCAATTTACGATGTTCCAGCACACCTGGCAGCACAGGGATTTGACAAAAAGGTACTTGAGCGTCTTGGTCTTGAAGTCCGTCCAAGTGATCTTGGCAGCTGGGAAGCATTTACTACTGCTATGCATAAGGCAAATGCACTTGAAGACGCAACAAGAATTTATGTTGTCGGCAAGTATACGCAGCTGCCTGATGCTTACCTTTCTGTTATTGAGGCACTTCACCACTCTGGTATTTTCTATGGCAGGCACGTTGATATCCGCCTGGTAAATGGTGAAGAGCTGACAGAAGAAGACGTAGAGCAGGAGCTTGCTGGTGCGGACGGCATTTTGGTTCCTGGCGGCTTTGGTCTTCGCGGCGTAGAGGGCAAGATGGTTGCTATTCGTCGTGCTCGTGAGCTCAAGATTCCTTACCTTGGTGTTTGCCTTGGCATGCAGATGGCTGTTACTGAGTTTGCTCGTGACGTCTGCGGCATGGAGGGCGCAAATTCAGCAGAGTTTGGTCCAGATACTCCATATCCTGTCATCGATCTTATGCCTGATCAGGAGGATATTACTGACAAGGGCGGTACCATGCGCCTTGGTTCTTATCCTTGTAAGGTTGTTGAGGGAACTCTTGCACACGAGGCATATGGCAACAACTTGGTTTACGAGCGTCATCGTCACCGCTATGAGGTAAGCAACGTATTCCGTAATCAGCTTGTTGAGGCTGGTCTGGTAGTTTCTGGTGTTTCTCCAGACGATCGCCTTGTAGAGATGATTGAGCTTCCAGAGTCTGTTCACCCTTGGTTTGTTGCAAGTCAGGCACACCCAGAGTTTAAGAGCCGTCCAACTCATCCTGCACCTTTGTTCCGTGAGTTTGCACGTGCAGCAATCGCTCATCATGAGGGTGTTGACCGTCATGATGTAAACCAGGCCCTTTAAGCAGAATTTTTACTAGGGAAGAATACGTATGGACCTCGCTCAGGCGCGTACAGAATTTTTAGCGTACGTTGCTGTTGAGCGGGGTCTTTCTGTCAATACGCTTGATGCCTACACCAGAGATTTAGAGGGTTATCTCCTCTGGTTAAGTAGCAAAAAAATTACTTTGCCCAGCCAGGTGACTCGCTCTGATGTAGAAGAATACATTGGCTCTCTTAGAGATTTAGGTATGGCTCCAGCTTCAGTTGAACGCCATACTGCTGCTATTAGAAACTTCCACAAGTTTATGGCTGTCGAGCAAATTTGCGAGTCATCGCCAGCTGAAGATTTACCTACTGCAGCAAGAATTCAAAGGCTTCCTGATGTTATCTCTCAGGAGAAGGCAGAAGAGCTGCTTGACCAGCCATTCCCTAATTCACCTCTAGGAATTAGAGATAGAACCATACTTGAATTGTTGTATGGCTGCGGACTTCGTGTATCTGAGCTCTGCGATCTTGAGGTGCGTGGAGTCTTTCTAGAAGATGAGCTCTTACGCGTTTTTGGTAAGGGCTCTAAAGAACGTGTAGTTCCTGTATTAGGCTCTGCGCATCGCGCGCTTAAAACATACCTTTATGAGGCTCGCTCGCTTTTGCTTAAGCACGGTCAGGTGTCTGAGGTGTTTGTAAATGCCAGAGGTGGACGCATTTCTCGCCAGTCGGTGCATAAATTAGTGGCAAATTACGGCAGGGTAGTGGGAATTGAGGGTTTGCACCCTCACACGCTGCGCCACAGTTTTGCCACACATCTTCTAGAAGGCGGCGCTGATCTTCGCTCGGTGCAGGAGCTTTTGGGACATGTTGATATTTCAACTACACAGCTCTATACGCACGTAGATAGGTCTCACATTAGAGATGTATATCTTGAGGCTCACCCAAGAGCTCATGTTCGTACGGACAAATAGACGAGCTTGATGCTAGCTTGGCTCGCGTTTGACCCGCGCTTCAATCGCGCTTGACTTGCGCTTGACGCAATCGCGGAGCAAGCGTGGGATAGGTGTGGGGCAAAGTGGTGACTGCGTAAAAGCAGAGCAAAGGCTTTGTCAGAGCAACGTGTGATTTTCGCCACGAGTTCACCACAATTTCCTCAAAAATTATTACGACATAAAAAATTTAATAAATCGAGCTTAAGGCTAAGAAAATCCGTTCTTTTGTAGTTCGGATTTTTTTAAACACTACATATTGTGGTCTTGCTCTATCAATTCTCATCTTTGTTAAACCCCAGCTAGACCATAAGAAAAATACTTGGTGTTGGAAAGTGTTTTCTAGTGTGTGTAAGTGTCGGAATGAGTTATATTTATTTCACGTTCAATCGACGGACTATGCCCAAGCGTTGCCGCGCACACACAACACAAACACAGCCCGCGCGGCAAGGGGCGCCAACGTGAAAGGGGGAGACATGCTTACTGGTCAGTATCAGCGTTCGCTGGACTCCAAGATTCGCGTGACTCTTCCTGCACCTCAGCGCAAGCAGCTTGGAGATGTTGTCATCTTGCTCCGTCGACAGGACGCGCTTTACGGCTACTCACCTGAGGCGTACGAGGCTTGGATTGCAAGTCTGAACCTCAACCCAAGGAACCGCGACGACGTCACAGCACTTCGTATGCTGAACGCAGCAGCAACAACCGTCGACATTGACTCGGCCGGCCGCGTTGCTCTGGGAAAGATTGACGAGTCCGATCCACAGGCTAGGGAGAAGCTCCAGCTTGACCGCGACGTCACCATTGTCGGTAACGGCGACCACTTTGAGATTTGGAACACCAACAAGTGGAACAGCCTCTTCTCGGCAGATGACCGCGTTGCAACGCTCGAGGACCTCATCTTTGGCGCCTAGTGAGGCGAGAAGATCGTGAAGGTAGAAGACGGTAACTTGAAAGTCGAATATCGGCACCAACCAGTAATGCTTGCAGAAGTGCTGCGCGAGCTGGACCCCAAGCCAGGTGAAGTTGTTTGCGACTGTACCTTGGGAGGAGCGGGTCACACCGTAGAGATGGCAAAGCTGATTGCTCCAGACGGTCTTTCCATTGGAATTGACCAGGACGCAATGGCTCATCAAGCAGCAGCTGCTCGCCTGAAGCAAGAAGTACCAAACGCGGAGTTTTTGCCGCTTAAGGGAAACTTTGGCGACCTCGATGAACTTCTCGTCTCTGCAGAAGTCCCCGGAGTTGACTGTTTCCTCTTTGACATTGGTGTTTCTTCTCCTCAGCTTGATATCCCAGAGCGAGGCTTTTCGTACCACGAAGATGCCCCGTTGGATATGCGAATGGACCCGGGCAAACAAACTCCAACTGCACAAGAGGTCATCAACACCTATAACGAAGCCGACCTCGCCCGAATCCTTCGAATTTACGGAGACGAGAAATTTGCCTCACGCATTGCACGACGCATTGTACAAACGCGAGAAAAGCGTCCCATCCAAACGACGCTTGAGCTTGTTGAGGTAATCAAAGCAGCAATTCCTGCAGCAGCGCGTCGTCACGGCGGACATCCCGCCAGAAAGACGTTCCAAGCACTTCGTATTGAAGTAAACCACGAGCTTGAGGTTTTGGAGCGCGGACTACGCTCTGCAATTGCCTGGGCTAATCCAGGAGGCAGGATTTGCGTTATCTCGTACCACTCGCTTGAAGATCGCATTGTCAAGCACGTGTTCTCCGAGCTCAGTCAAGGTTGTATCTGCCCGCCAGACCTTCCGGTTTGTATGTGCGGTCAAGTGCCGATAGTTGACGTGATTACGCGCAAACCTCTTGTGGCTACTCCAGAAGAGATTGAGCGCAACCCAAGGGCGAGAAGCGCCCTGATGAGGGTAGCGGTTAAACGCGACCCAGAGAAATGAAGTACCCCATAGCACTTGTTGCTTGTTGTTAAGAAGTTTTTGAAGGGATTGAAGTTTAATGGCACGTTACGGATCAGAAGCTGTAGCACGCGCAATTCAGTTTGAGCATGAGTACGCTCCTGAACAGAGCACTCGCACATCTTTTGAGGTTGTCCCTGGTGGTGGCCTTGATGCTGATGCTCGTCGTGGCGTAAGCAGCCAGTTCATCCAGCGCGTCAAGCTTATTGCTGTTGCTGCAGCACTCTTCCTGACACTTGGTGTTGTCCGTATTGGCATCTCTACCGCTACGGTTTCAACTCTTCAGGCTAATAACGTCATCAGAAATGAAATGCGCGCAACAACCGCAACTAACGATTCCCTGCGCGTTTCTCGCTCCCTGCTTGCAAGCACAACACGCATTGAGCGCATTGCTACTCAGAATTATGGTATGACTCTTGAGACAAATCGTCCTGTTGTAGACGTAAGCAACAACGCTTAGGCGTAAAATATACATTGTGAGTACGCAGAATCGACATACTCGCGCATCGCGCAGAAAAACTCCTGAGGCCTCGTACGACGAGGCCTCTCGTGTGCATTTTCGTGGTCATCGTGGTAGCAGCGGTGGCTCGGATGGTGTTGGCCCTGAAGGTAGACTCCGTCGCGTAGCAGCTGCTATGGCAATTATGGTGGCAATTGTTGTTCTTAGGCTTGCTTGGCTGCAAATCTTTACGGCAGCAGATCTTGCAAAGGGCGCCGAGAATAACCGCACCAACGACATTGTCTTGCACGCTCGCCGTGGCACCATTTACGACCGCAACGGCAATGTCTTAGCCATGAGCGTTGACTGTAAAGACATCTACGCCAATCCCTCAGAAATCAAAGACGCCAGCACTGTAGCTCAGATCATTGCCTCTTTCTTAGGAGGAAGCCCTTCAGACTATCTTGGGGACCTGCAGCAAGACACTACCTTTGTCTATGTTCGTCGTCGCGTTGACACGGATACCGCATCCAAGATTGAAAAAGCACTTGATGAGAAGAACCTCAAAGGCGTCTATTTTGTTAATAACACCAAGCGTGTTTATCCATACGGCAACGTTGGCGTTCAGATTCTAGGCTTTGTAAACGCTGATAATGAGGGCGCTTCTGGCCTGGAGTATTACTACAACGATATCCTTGCGGGCACTAACGGCCACATGATTGTTGAGACCGGTGCTGGTGGTACGCCAATTGCGGGCGGTACTTCAAACATCACTGAGGCACAAAACGGCCAGGATATTGTTCTTTCCATTGATATTGAGCTGCAGAAGAAGGCAGAAGAGCAGCTGACTGCTGCAGTAAAAGACATTGAGGCCCAGCAGGGTGGCTCAATCATGGCTATGAATCCTCGTACCGGAGAGATTTATGCCGCAGCTTCATACCCTCTGCCAGATTTTAAGAGCGATAACGGCGTTGACTACGAATCTCTCAACCTCAAGCTTGTCTCAAGTATCTATGAGCCAGGCTCCGTATTTAAGGTAATTACTACCTCAATTGGTATAGATGACAACCTCTTTGGTCCAAATTCAACCTTCAATATCCCAACCGAGCTCAAAGTTGGCGATAACAAGGTTACCGACGACGATTGGCGTACCAGCGCCATGGACATGAGCGTAAGAGAGATGCTCAGGCGTTCCTCTAACGTTGGTATGGCCTTCCTTGAGACGCAGCTCATAGGTGATGAACGCTTTGCGGCAGGAATTGACAAGTTCGGCATTGGACACGCCACAGGCATTGACTTCCCAGGTGAGGCTACAGGAATTGTTCGCTCTCTGGACGAATACGAGGGTCCAACTGGCGGAAACATGGCGTTTGGTCAGGGCCTTGCAATTCCATTTATCCAGGTTATTCGAGCGTACACCGCTGTTGCCAATAAGGGAACTATGGTGACTCCGCACTTTATGGTTTCAAAGGGCGGCCAAGAGGTTACCTGGCCTACTAAAGACGTTATTTCTGCTTCCACAGCTTCAGCCGAGCTTGACATGATGACTACTGTTGTCAAAGAAGGCACCGGTGTTCGCGCAGGTATCTATGGCTACACTGTTGCTGGTAAAACAGGTACCGGCCAGCAGGTTGTGGAAGAAACCGGCTCGTACGGCGAGAATTCCGGTTTTGTTGCCTCTTTCTGCGGTATTGTAAATCCTTCAGAATCTGATCTGATGGTTTACGTTGGACTTAACGATACTCACCAACTTGCATCGCAATCTGCCGCTGTGGTCTTCTCGCAATTTGCAAAAGACGCAGCTACACGCCTTAATATTCAACCAATCAATAACTAGGAGAGCTCATGGTTAAGCTTTCGGTTGAACAGATAGTCGCAGCTACTCACGCACAGCTGCTACACCGCGGAACCCGCGAGGTTGCGGGCTCGGCCGTCATTGACTCCCGTGAGATTCAGGAAGGCTCGCTCTTTGTGGCCTTCGCTGGCGAGAAGGTCAATGGAAACTCCTATCTCTTATCTGCTGCTCAGGCGGGCGCTGCTGTTGTAGTGGCATCTGAGCCTGTAGCAGACAATCTGCTCGACAACCTGGCCGCCTCAGGAGTCAGTGTTCTTGAAGCCGCTGACAACGACTGTGAGGCGTTTCTGCTCGCTCTTGCCGCTGCTTGGCGAGAAGCCCATCCAAACTGGCTGGTTGTGGGTGTAACCGGATCGGTTGGTAAAACTACCACCAAAGAAATGCTACGCCGCGGCATCGGCGCAACCCGTCGCGTACATGCTACCGCCGGCAACCACAATAACCTCATTGGCCTGCCGCTCACGGTGCTTTCTACTCCAGAAGATACCGAGGTACTTGTGCTTGAGCTGGGCATGAATCATGCCGGTGAGATTACCAGGCTTACCTCTGTTGCCCGTCCAACGGTGGCGGTCATTACCAATGTTGGTACCAGCCACATCGGTCTTCTCGGCAGCAGAGAAAACATTGCGCGCGCCAAGGCAGAGATTGTTTCTGGCATGCGCGCATTTGGCTCAATTGACCCTACGCTTATTCAGGCTTCGGCAGGGGACTACACCAAGTTCATTGCAGACGAGTTTGCTCGTCCTGCTCACGTTGTTTGCAAGACAGTGGGCGCCACAGAAGCTGACGTCATGAGTGCGCAGCAGGTTACACTTGACGAGGAGGGCCTTCCAACTGCCACTATTAGTGCTTCTTCTGGCTGGTCACGCACGGTAACCCTCGAGGTACCTGGCCGCGTTGTTGTCGACGACCTTCTTTTGGCGCTTGAGGCTATAGAGACACTTGGTCTTGATCTTGATGCTGCAGCAGAAGCTATTGAGCAGATGCCTGCCACTCGTATGCGTCTTTCGGTACTTGACGCAACCTGCGGTGCCAAAATTATTGATGACTCTTACAATGCAAGTCCTAACTCAACAGCTGCAGCCCTTGACGTTTTGATGCAGATGCCTGCAGAGGGCCGTCGCATTGCCCTTATCGGAGAGATTGGCGAGCTTGGACCAGAGGAGAAGCGCCTCCACGGTTATGTGGGTGCTTACATTGCCGCTAAGAACCCAGATCTTGTTGCCTTTGTTGGCACGGGTGCCGCGCGTGAAATGGTTGAAGCCGCACGCGTCATGGGTTTCTCGGAAGATAAAATTGAACAGTTTAGCGATGTCAACGAAGCACTTACCGTGCTCGGACCAGTACTGAAGCGAGGAGACGTTCTTCTCGCCAAGGCATCGAGGTCTGCCCAGCTTGATATTTTTGTAAAAGGAGTTACTGAGTAATGTTTTACCAGACTATTTACCCAACATACCAGGTGTTTGTAGCACTTGGTGTCTCCTGCATTATTACGATGGTGCTCATGCCTTTCTTCATCAAACTGATGAAGAAAGAGGGAGTGGGCCAGCAGGTTCGTGCTGACGGACCTCAGCAACACCTGGTCAAGCAGGGTACTCCTACTATGGGTGGCGTTGTTATGCTGGTAAGCATTGTGCTGACCTGTATTGCACTTGCTCAGTGGAACACCGACCTCATTCTTGCGATGGCAGCTATGCTGCTCACGGGCTCGCTTGGTCTTCTGGACGATATCGAGTCTGTTGCTCATGGTAGAAGTCTTGGCCTCACCGCATCTCAGAAGATGGCCGGACTTATTACCATTTCTGTTGCATTTTGCCTGGCAGCAGTAAATATTTGGGGTATTACACCCATTATTGCGTTCCCTGGTGGCCTTGATATCAACCTGGGTATTCTCACCACTACCGTCAACTTGGGCGGAAACATCATTTCTATCCCTTGGCTGTATCTCTTCTTTGTCTTTTTGCTCATGGCAGGCCTCTCCAACGCTGTAAACCTGACCGACGGCCTTGATGGCTTGGCTGGTGGCTGCGTTATGGTTGTCATGATTTTTATGGCTGCAGTAGCTTTCCGCTATGGCGAGAGTAGCCTTGCTGTTTTTGCCGCATCGATCGCAGGAGCTTGTATTGGTTTTTTGTGGTTTAACAGCTATCCTGCAAGCATTTTTATGGGAGACACCGGCTCTCTTGCCTGGGGCGCTGCCTTTGCGGCTCTGGCTGTTCTTACCAAGACAGAGGTAATTTCCCTGGTCATGGGCGGTCTTTTTATTATCGAGGCACTGTCCGTTATCATTCAGGTTGTCAGCTACAAGGCAACTAAAAAGCGCGTATTCTTGATGGCTCCACTGCATCATCACTTTGAGAAACTTGGCTGGAACGAGACAAAAGTAGTGCTTCGATTCTGGATTATTTCTGCCACGTTTGCTGCGCTTGGCTTTGCTCTGTACTTCCAGCTCCATTAAGAAGTTTGCTCTTAGAAAGGACCGTTTGCGTGTCGCTTCTAGAAACACTTGGAAATGTATGTGTTCTTGGTTTTGGTAAGACCGGCGTCTCTGTCTGCACGTATTTGCTGCAGCAGCCAGAGGGTCGTGTGTCTTCCGTAACTCTTGTGGGCGGCGCAGATGCTACTGTTGGCGAGAAGGTCCAAGAGCTTGCAGACTCAGGCGTACAGGTACAATGCGGCTCTGATCAGGTTAAGGGTACCTTTGACCTGACTATTGCATCTCCTGGTATTCCAGACACTTCTGAGCTGTTCTTAAGTGCAAAGGCAGCTTCTCAGCAAATTATGGGCGAGCCAGAGTTTGCCTATCAAGAGAGCCCTTCACAGTGGATTGGTATTACCGGCACAAACGGTAAAACTACCACCACAAGCTTGACCACGTCTATTCTGCAGTATGCAGGCCTTGATGCAAGCGCTGTGGGCAATATTGGACTTACTATTACTGACCAACTTGCAGAGAGAAAACCTAAGAGTTGGTTTGTAGCAGAGCTTTCAAGCTTCCAGCTTGCTACTACTCAAAAATTGCATCCTCACGTTGCGATGCTTTTAAACATTACGCCGGATCACCTTGAGTGGCATGGTTCACTTGAGGCGTATGCAGCAGCTAAAGAGAAGATTTTTGCCAACCTTGATGCAAATGACCTGGCAATTGTTTCTGACTTGGATGAGTTTTGTCAGGACGTGTCTTCTCGCCTTGAGGCCCGCGGCATTGCCGTATGCCATCTTGTTCAGACAGATCCCGGTACGCAAAACGCCGCCTTTGTACGCAATGGAGCGCTGGTAGTCAGGCTATCTGGTAAAGAGATGGAGCTTGTAGCAGCTGATGCACTCCACATTAGGGGAGCACACAATGCACTCAACGCTCTTGCTGCAGCTGCATGTGGCTTATTCCTGGGACTCGATATTGTTTCTATTAGGCATGCCCTGTTGGACTTTATGCCGCTTGAGCACAGAATTGAGCCGGTTGATACGGTTAATGGTGTTTTGTACGTTAACGATTCCAAAGCAACAAACACTGATTCAGTTGAAAAATCATTAACTTCGTTCCCAGGTAAAGACGTTATTTTGCTACTTGGTGGTCACGATAAGGGCACAGAGCTTGATGAGTTTGCTCAGAAGGTGTCCGCTACCTGTGCATACGCAATCTGCTTTGGAGAGGCTGGTCCCCGCTTTGCAGAGGCGCTTCGCCGCGTTTCTGGTGGCCATGCAGAAGTGGTAGAAGAGCCTCATATGCATGAAGCTTTTGACCGTGCAGTAGAGCTTGCTCGTCCAGGTTCTGTAGTGCTTCTCTCACCCGCATGCTCATCATTTGATGAGTTTACGGGCATGGCTCAGCGCGGTCGTGTCTTTAAACAGATGGTGGCAGATCTTGCTCAAAAAGAGAGCGGTCGATAATGGCTACCAGTAGAAACAGAACAGGGGAGCGCGCGCAGCAATCACGTACTTCTCGCCAGAGGTCTTCTGAGCGCTCACAGACTAAAGGTCGCTTTGGAGCTATTCCAGAGCGTTTTATGCAGCCTCGTCTGGTGCTTCTGGTGTCAACGGCAATTCTAGTTTGCTTTGGCTTGGTAATGATTTACTCTGCATCCTCGATTTCTGCAATGACCTCTGAGGATATGGGCTATAACCCCTTTTACTACGTGCAACGCCAGCTTGGCTTTGCTGCGGCGGGAGTTGCGTTAGCGTTTATTGTTTCTCGCATTGATTACCGAGCGGTAGTAAGAAACCTCCAGGTACCTATCTGGATTGTGACCATTGGAATGCTGGCGATTATTTTTACTCCTATTGCGGGCGCCGACGCATATGGTGCAACTCGTTGGATTTCCATTGGACCATTTTCTTTCCAGCCGTCTGAGTTTGCAAAGATTACCATCTTAATATCCGTCTCGTACCTGGCTCAGCAGTACTTTATTGATCAGACCATAGATCAGATGGAGTTCTTTAAAAAGTTTGCTATTGCCGCAGTTGTTCCGCTTGCTTTAATTTTGGCTCAGCCAGATAAGGGTTCCACGCTGATTATTGTGGGAACGCTTCTGGTCATTGGCTATCTTTCTGACTTTGATCGAAGAGTTCTGGTAACTATTGCTGTTGTGGGTTTTATTGGCTTTGCCTTCTTATCTCTTAAAGATGATTATTCTCGTGCTCGCGTTGTGACTATGCTCAACCCTTGGGCTGATTATTACGGTGCAGGTTATCAGCTTGCACAGGGCTTTTATGCTTTTGGCTCTGGCGGTATTTTTGGTGTTGGCTTTGGTTTTTCTCGCCAGAAATATTCCTATCTGCCTATGGCTCACAATGACTTTATTTTTGCGGTTATTGGAGAAGAGCTGGGCTTTATTGGCGTTTTGGGTCTTTTGGTTGTATTTGGCGCCCTGGTATGGGCAGGCTTTAAGATTGCTCGCTATGCACCAGATTTGACCGGTAGGCTTATTGCTGCAGGTTGTACCTCTATGTTTATCATCCAGGCCTTTGTTAACATCGGTGGTGTTTTGGGCCTTTTGCCTCTTTCTGGTAAGCCTCTGCCGTTTATCTCATACGGCGGTTCAACCATCATGTCTAGTATCTTGATGGTTGGTCTTTTGATGTCTGTTTCAAGGCAGTCAAGGCTTCCAGAAACCGAGTACGATAGGCAGCGCGCTTCTTGGAGCATAGCTGAAGAACAGGATACCTTTGATGCTCCAGGTTTTGCTGGTCTTACCATGGTTGACGGTGGGGTAGGAGTAGGCACTCCACTCCCACGTTCTTCTCGCCCTAAGAGCAGTGCACAAAGCTCCGCGCGCCCATCACGAGGCGTTTTGCGTTCAAGAGATGACGACGCCCCTCAAGGCCGCATTACGACAGATGCCTCCGGAAGGCGCAGAATTGATTTGGGACCTTCTGCATCGGACAGGCTTCGTGGAAGTAACACTAGGCCTCGTCGATAGCTGATTTCTAGGAGATGGATTGCATGGCAGAACAGAAGAAACTCTCTGTTGCAATTGCTGCAGGTGGAACCGCTGGTCACATTAACCCAGCTCTGGCTCTAGCTGAGGAGCTTCGTGAGCGCGGCCACCAGGTTACGTTTTACGGCCAGCCCAACAAGCTTGAAGGTACACTGGTACCTGAGGCAGGATTTGAGCTGGTACCTATCCACGTAAATGGCTTTGATCGCAGACGTCCTTGGACGCTCATCAGCGCGGCATACAATCTTGAGCGCGCAAAGATGCAGCTGCACAAGCGCTTCAAAGAGCAGGGTGCACCTGATGTTGCTATTGGTTTTGGCGCCTATGTTGAGCTGCCTTTGCTTCAGCTTTGTGCAAAGCTACACATCCCCTATTTGATTCACGAACAGAACTCAGTAACCGGTCTTGCTAACCGTGTATCTGCTGGTAAAGCAGATAAGGTGTGCATTGCGTTCCCAGAGGCTCGCAAGGCTTTTGAGGGCCACGTAAAGGCTCAAGACACCATTGTGGTTACCGGCAATCCTGTACGTAAGAGTGTTCTTTCTGCTGACAGAGCCGCCTCGAGGCAAGAGCTGGGCATTGCAGACAACCAGACATTGCTGCTTATCTTTGGCGGTAGTTTGGGCGCTCGTAGTATCAACGAGACGTTTGCTGCACTTAAGCAGGAGCTTCTTGCCCGTCCTAACCTGCGCATCATTCAGTCAACAGGCCAGAAGCTCTACGACGAGGTTGTCTCACTTATGAAGCTTTCTGACGAGGAGGCTGCTCGCTGGGAGGTTAAGCCCTACATCTCCAACATGGGCGCCACCCTTGCTGCGGCTGACCTGGTGGTTTCTCGCTCTGGAGCATCTTCTGTGGCTGAGATTGCAGCGTTAGAGCTCCCCAGCATTTTGGTGCCGTACCCTCTGGCAACAGCAGATCACCAGACCACTAACGCACACCTGTTGTCGGATGCGGGAGCAGCTATTCTGGTGCCAGATAACCAGGTGGGTACTACGACCTTCTCGACAGCTCTGTTTGAGCTGGTAGATAATGCTGAACAGCGCAAAAAGCTCTCCGAGGCAGCCGCTACACTTGACCAGCGCAGCGCCGCATCTCTTGTGGCTGACGCTGTGGAAAGTGCCGTTTGTGGCGCATAAAACATTCGGTTTTGCGTTAGAGTAAACATGTCTTGGTATGTCCAAGACTCAAACGATAACAATACTTGGAAAGGCTCTCTTATGGCAGATTCCATGGGCGAGAAGACCATCTCGCGTGCACATTTTATTGGAATTGGTGGAGCAGGTATGAGCGGAATTGCGCTTGTTCTGCACGAGCGCGGCTGCACCGTTACCGGCTCCGATCTAAAGAGCTCGCATTATGTTAGAGAGCTTGAAGATGCAGGTATTCAGGTAAGTATCGGCCACACTGCAGCCACTATTGACGCTGTGATGCCTGATGTCATTGTTACCTCTACCGCAATCCCAGAGACAAATCCAGAGGTCATTCGCGCACGCGAGCTTTCCATTCCTATTTGGCCTCGCGCTAAGATGCTCTCGTATTTGTCGCGCGGCCGCAAGACCATTGCTGTTGCGGGCACTCACGGTAAGACCACCACGTCTTCTATGGTTGCTACCATGCTGGATAAGCTGGGCGCCGATCCATCATTTTTGATTGGTGGCGTTGTCGAGGGCTACGACACCAACGGTAAAAACGGCAACGGCCAGTACTTTGTCTGCGAAGCGGACGAGTCTGACGGTTCGTTTATGTTCCTTAACCCTAATGTGGTTGTTGTCACCAATATTGAGGCAGACCACCTTGATCACTACGGTTCTCTCGAGAATATCGAGAAGACCTTCTGTGAGTTTATGAGCTTGCTTGATAAGGAAGAAACTGTTGTTATCAACGGCGATAATCCTCATTACGTTGAGCTTGCTCAGTCAACTGGTAGGCACGTAGTTACCTACGGTTTTGATTCAAGCTGCGATTTTGTTTGCAAGCAGGAGGAGAGAAAAGCTGGAATTGAGAATCCTCTTACCATCAAGACTCCTTCTGGTCAGACTATCTCTGTGGTACTTCCAGCTAATCCTGGTAAGCACAATGTTGCAAATGCAACCGCTGCAATTGCCGTTGCTGATGCTCTTGGCTTTGATCTTGACCAGGCCGCAGCAGCGCTTTCGCAGTTCAAGGGTGCACGCCGTCGCTTTACACACGTAGGCGACATCAACGGTATTACCGTCGTAGACGATTACGGCCACCATCCAACCGAGATTGCAGCAACCATGTCTGCAGCTCTTCCTCTTGGCTTCAAGCGCGTTGTTGTTGTTTTCCAGCCACATCGCTACAGCAGAACGCAAGATCTGGCAGATTCGTTTGCCCATGCATTTGATGGTATTGACGTTTTGCGCGTCATGGATGTCTTCTCAGCAGGTGAGCTGCCTATTCCAGGTGTCTCGGGCAAGACCGTCTCTTCAAGGGTTGAGGTTGCTCATACTGTTCCTGACGTGCGTTATATTCCTTCTCGCCGCGATCTTATCGCAGACCTTTTTGATACGGTTAAACCAGGAGATCTGCTGATTACTCAGGGCGCAGGTGACGTCACTCAGATTGGACCAATGTTTATCCGTGCACTCAAAGAGCGTCTTCAGAACCACTAGGACCTCTGTCGTGAGCTTGTTTAACGCCTATGTAAGCCTTTCTGGGGCCCTTGATGCAACAATCAAGCAAGATGAGCCGCTGAGCCACCATACTTCCTTTAGGATTGGTGGTAAGGCGTCGCTCTTTGCTGCTGTTCACAGCCACGTGGCGCTGGTGCGTGTGCTTGAGGTGCTTGCAGCTAATCGAGTTGATTGGGTGCTTTTGGGCAAGGGTTCAAACATCCTTGTCTCTGATAAGGGCTACAACGGCTGCGTTATTGTGCTCGACGATGAGCTTTCTACCATTTCAGTTGGCGAGAATAACCTCATTACCGCAGGTGCGGGTGCGCTTACGGCACGCGTTTGCAATGAGGCCATGAAAGCAGGTCTTTCTGGTCTTGAGATGTGTGCTGGTATCCCCGGAACTATCGGCGGCGCTCTTTCTATGAATGCAGGTACCAGGCATGATTGGATTGGCAAAGCCGTCCGTGATTGCGTGGTACTTAAGCCTGGTAAGGGTCTTGTACGCTACGATGCCTCCGAGATTGAATGGGGTTATCGCTACACTACGTTTGCACCAGATGAGATCATTCTTGAGGCAACGTTTGCGCTGACAGCATCTAATCGTCCTAAAGTTGCTCTTGGCATGGATACCCTCTTGCAGCGTAGAAGAAATACTCAGCCAACTGGTCAGCTTTGCTGCGGTTCTGTTTTTAAGAATCCAGGTAGTAGGTCTGCTGGTGCACTTATTGAAGAGTGTGGTCTTAAGGGAGTTACTGAAGGCGGCGCACAGATTTCTGATGTTCATGCCAACTTTATTGTGAATACCGGTAACGCCACCGCCTCAGATGTCATTGCACTTATGCGCAGAGCACACGATGCGGTCCAAGAAAAGTTTGACATTGATCTTCAGCCAGAGGTTAAACTTCTGGGTTTTGGGGCATAGGGAAGATATGGCAGAAGATACTTCAAAGCAAACAACCCGCCGTAAAGGCACAAAAAGGGAGCCTTTATCGTCTGGTTCTACTCAGACGACAGGTGCTACTAAGCCTTCTTTTATGAGCAAGGCCTTTAAGCCTAAGCCAAAGGTTGAGGCTACAACTCCTGATGCCAAGCCTTCTGCTAAAAAGATTTCTGCCAAAAAGCCAAATAACGCTACAAAAACTGCAGCTCAAGCTCGTGCTGAGCGTATTAAACACAGCAGAAAGGTATCGTTTAAGGCAGTACGCACGGCCTTTATCGTTTTGCTTAGCCTTGCCCTTCTCGCTGGCATTGCTTTTCTCGTCCTACGTTCTTCCTCAGTCTTTGCTATTACCAACATTCAGGTAGAGCCAACAGAGCACGTCTCAAACGAGCAAATTCAAAAGCTCATTGCAGTAGAAGAGGGAACAACGCTGCTTAATATGGATGAATCCCTTATTACCCAAGAACTACAGAAGGATCCTTGGGTAGCTTCTGCAACGTACGAGAGGCAGTTCCCCAATACGCTACGTATTACCATCACAGAGCGCAAGGTCACAGCCATAGTGGCGCTTTCTTCTGGTCCCGTTGCATGGTACTTGGGCGAGAATAACGTCTGGCTTGAGGCAGATCAGCTCAACGTACCAGAAGGAAAAACTACCGCTACTGTTGCGCTTGAGAAGGCAACCTCAGAAGGTGAGCTGCTTATCACAGATGTTCCTGCAACAGTTTCTCCTGTAGCAGGCACCACAGCAACAGACGCAGAAATTCAAGCGGTTATGCAGTATCAGTCTACGTTCTCGTCAGAGCTTACGTCACAGATTGTGAGTTACTCGGCTAGTAGCGTTGATGCGATTTCTGTCACGCTTACCAATGGTGTACAGGTTGCCCTAGGCTCTCCAACACAGATTGCTGATAAAGAAAAAGTGATTCTGGCAATGCTTAAGCAGTTCCCAGGAGAGCTTACGTACTTGAACGTAAGAACACCTGCAAGCCCAACCTATAGGCGCGTTTCTACCGGAAACGTTCAGTCTGGCTCTGGTGTTTCGTAGGTAAACGCGCAAACTATATGTGCCGTTAGGGAATAGTTTCCTACCGTTTACCAGGTTTCTTCACAATTTCTACATATTATTTGACTTGCAAGGGTGAGTTGTGCAAATATACCCCGCTTTGCATGAAGCGTAAGCCTTAACTTGAGGTTTAGGGTTTTATACAGCGGTTCTGCGAGCGCATAAACGTAGCCTAAGCGCAGTCGCGCTCCGGGACAAACGGGCACAAGCGTGCCTCAAGGAGGAAGACATGATTAAGGACACCGATACCCTTAACAACTATCTTGCTGTTATCAAGGTTGTTGGCGTTGGTGGCGGCGGAACTAACGCTGTCAACCGCATGATTGAAGAAGGCATCCGTGGCGTTGAGTTCGTTGCTGTAAACACCGATGCACAGGCACTTGCAATCTCCGATGCTGACATTAAGGTTCACATCGGTACTGACATCACCAAGGGCCTTGGCGCTGGCGCTAACCCTGAGGTTGGTAAAGAGGCAGCAGAGGATAGCCGCGACGAGATCAAGGCTGCACTTGCTGGTGCTGATATGGTCTTCATCACTGCTGGTGAGGGTGGCGGTACTGGTACCGGCGCTGCTCCAGTTGTTGCTGATATTGCAAAGAATGACGTTGGCGCACTGACCGTTGGCGTTGTTACTAAGCCATTCTCCTTCGAGGGCCGTCGTCGTTATGGTTCTGCAGCTGACGGTATCAAGACTCTTTCCGAGAATGTTGATACTCTCATTGTTATTCCAAACGATCGCCTGCTTGATCTTTCTGAGAAGAAGACCACCATGCTTGAGGCATTCCGCATGGCTGACGATGTTCTATGCCAGGGCACCCAGGGTATTACCGACCTCATCACTGTTCCTGGCCTGATCAACCTCGACTTTGCAGACGTCTGCACCATCATGAAGGGCGCAGGTAGCGCAATGATGGGCATTGGTATTGCTGCTGGTGATAACCGCGCTGCTGATGCTGCAACTGAGGCAATTTCTAGCCGCCTGCTTGAGAGTTCCATCGAGGGTGCAACCCGCGTTCTTCTCTCTATTGCTGGTAACAAAGACCTTGGTATTCAGGAGATTAACGAGGCAGCTGATCTGGTTGCTAAGAACGTTGATCCTGATGCAAACATCATCTTTGGTACTGTTGTTGATGAGTCCCTGGGCGATCAGGTTCGCGTAACCGTTATTGCAACTGGTTTCAATGACTCTAACGTTCAGCAGCAGCTTCCAACTCTGAACACTCAGAGTACCACCCGTCCAAGCCGTCCTGTTCAGCCACAGCCAACTCGTCCTGTAGCTGCTCAGCCACAGCCAACTCGTCCTGTAGCTGCTCAGCCACAGCCTGCTCGCACCAACAACTCTTCTAATGAGAAAGAGTTTGATATTCCAGACTTCCTTAAGCGTAGCCGCATCTAAATATGTGCGCGCTGAATAGACAGTGCTTACACGGCGTGACCCTGCTCATGGATCCTGAGGTTCCATGCGGGGTCACGCTCGCATTTACTGAGCGTACTGGCGGTTTTTCAGAAGGGGAGTTTGCTTCCCTCAATCTGGGCAGTAGATGTGGAGACAATCTGCAACAGGTGCAAAAGAACCGCCTGCTGGTCTTAGAGGCTCTTGGAGCTGGCGAGCTTTTCTCGCAACTGCTTATTCCTCATCAGGTGCACGGAAGCAAGGTAGTTTGTCTGACTTCCAATACATCAGAGGCTTTTGAACTGGCTAAAGCTGAGGCAGAAGCTGGTGCAGACGCCATAGTATGTACGGTTCAAAATACGCCTGTGATGTTGGCGTTTGCCGATTGTGTGCCGGTAATTCTTGTAGCTCCCGGCGGATTTGCAGTGGCACATTCTGGCTGGAAAGGCACAATTGCCCGCATTTCTGCGCGCGCAACCGAGGCGCTTTGCCAGGCAACTGGCGCCAAGCCTTCCGAGGTCAAAGCCTATATTGGTCCGCACATTGGCAGCGCTGACTACGAGGTTTCTCTGGAGCTCATTCAGATGTTCTCACAAGAGTTTGGTCCCGGCGTTGTAGACCGTGCATCTGGCGAGAGGTACTTAGATCTTGGATATGCCGTCAGAGCCGCACTGGTAGATGCTGGTGTACGCGCGTCTGCTATCGAAGAGATTACTGACTCGACCGCCTCTACAACTGAGCGGTTCTTCTCGTACCGAGCAGAGCATGGCAAGTGCGGAAGGCACGCGGCTGTTGCTTACATGACGTCAAAGTAGGGTAGAAGACGTTTAGCGCTATCGGAGAAGACGTTTAGGTCTACAAAAAAGTCGTTAAACATTACGTAAGATGTTGATGTATTCACCGCAAGAGATGATGGCTATGACGTACGATTCAGACGAATATCTTGAGTTTATAAAGGCTCGTAGAGCTCAGATTGAGTCACTTGTGGCGGATGCTGCAAAAAAGTCCGGCAGAAGCGCCTCTGAGATTGAAATTGTAGCTGTCTCCAAAACCGTACCTGTTGAGGCTGTTCTTGCAGCTTATAAGGCGGGCTATAGGGTTTTTGGCGAGAATCGTCCACAAGAGCTGACACATAAACTGACGTGTTTATCTGAGGCTCCTTTTGCGTCTGAGATATCTTTTGACATGATTGGCAATCTTCAGAAGAACAAGATTAACCAGGTAGTTGGTAAGGTTCGCTACATTCATTCAATTTCTTCCGAGCATCTTGCAGAGGCAGTTGCAAAGCGTGCTGAGGTAAAGGGTACTGAGGAATCTGTTCTACTTGAGGTAAACGTCTCCGCCGAAGCCTCAAAATCGGGTTTCTCGCCAGAAGAAGTGTCAGAGTCTATTCAAAAGATTGTTGAGCTTCCTCACATTTCTGTTGTAGGTCTGATGACTATGGCACCAAAAGATGATCCAGAGCGCGCAAAGAGAACATTCTCAGGACTTCGAGAATTGCGCGATCGCTTGAGTCAACAAGTTGGTTTGAAGTTAGATGTTCTTTCTTGTGGCATGAGTGATGACTTTACGTATGCCATTGAAGAGGGTTCTACGACTATTCGCCTGGGTCGAGTATTGTTTGACCCAGCCTATACGTTGAGTAGGCACTAAAATAGTTGCAAGTTTTTGATACAGTAGTAAGAAGTTACGTGCGTTACAGAAAGGCACAATGATGAGCATTCTTGATACGCTAAGAGCAAAACTTCGTGGTGGTCAGGACGATGAGTACTACGACGATGAGTATTATGGCGACGAAGGCTATGACGAGGTAGACGAAGCTTCTCCACGTTCGTACGATGATCGTGCACAGCAAGGCTCTTCCAATAGACTGCTGGGTAATCCATCCAGACCAGAGGCAGAGAGTGTTTCTGTGTATACGCGCTCTGGCAAGCCAATCAGCACCAATCCAGCCGCTTCTTACAATCCTCAGCAGGATATGCGCTCCCGTGCTTCTGCGTATGCATCTCGTCAGGAGCCTTCTGGATACACTCCTTCTTACGAGCATACTGTGAGTCCAAATCTGCCAACTCCTGGTGATATTGGTCTTCGTCCTGTGAGCCGTACAAGCTATTCCGGACAGCTGCCACCATACGTTCTTCGTCCTGTTTCTTATGACGATGTTCAGTCGGTAGTTCGTCGTGTTCGTACTGGTCAGCCAGTTGTCCTTATCTTTAAGAACACCAACATTGAGGTTGCTAAAAGAATTTTGGACTTCAGTTTTGGTCTTTCTTATGGACTTGACGGCGCTGTTGAAGAAGTTGCTGACCGCGTTTTTGCTGTACTTCCTCATGGCATTTCTTTATCTCAGTCTGATCTGGATAAGCTTGCTGATGAGGGCGAGATTACCAGGTAACTGGAGGTTTTTGTGTTTTCGTATTATGTCATAAATGCGCTTTATACTTTGCTGAGGATTTACAGCTTCTGCATTGTGGTATGGTGCCTGTCCTCTTGGATTACCGTTTCTAACGACCAGTTCAATCACGTCCTTGAGGGAATTGGCAAAATTGTTGAGCCATACCTCAGTGTGTTTAGGAACGTAATTCCTCCAATTTCTGGCGTTGACCTCTCACCAATTGTTGCGCTTTTTGTGCTTAATCTTGTGGGACGTTTTGCCATTTCGACGCTGGGCTTTATACTAATATAAGAAATTAGTTTGTTTTTGAATACAAACTGAGTAGTTATGATGTGTGGTACGTCTACTCGCAGACTGAAAGGGAACAAAGATGGCAATCACACCAGCAGACATCGAGCAGCAGACATTCTCTCCTGCTGAGACCGGCTACAATCCAGAGGAAGTTGACGCATTTCTTGAGCAGCTCTCTTCTGAGGTTGATGCAATGCTTCAAAAGATCGCTGACCTTAAGGGCCGTCTGACCAGCACTGAGCAGCAGCTTGCTGCAGCACAGGCTCAGGTTGCAAACCTTGAGGAGAACGCAAGCGTTCCTTCTGTTGAGGAGACAAACGCTGCAGCTATCGCTGCATCCGAGCACCAGATTTCTCAGGTTCTCATTGTTGCTCAGCAGAGCGCAGATAAACTTGTTGCAGACGCTCGTGCAAACGCTGAGCGTATCCGCAACGAGGCAGACCAGAAGGCTCGTGAGGTTATCCGTCAGGCTCTTGCAGAGAAGCAGACTGAGCTTGATGAGATTGATCGCCTCAAGCAGTCCCGTGAGGACTTCCGCGCTGAGTACCGTAAGCTTCTCCAGCACTTCCTGGATGACGCAGACTCTGTCTTCCCAGAGACTGTTCTTACCAACAATGCTCCAACTGGTTCCCAGAATGCTGCTCAGCCTGCTGCTCAGCAGACTCAGATTTCTGCACCTGCACCTGCAGCTGGTGACTTCAACGACCTTGACTAAGTCTTAGGTCATTACCTTTCTACTGATAAGCGCTCAGCTCTGCTGGGCGCTTTTTTGTTATCAGTCGTCTTAAGCGGCAGCTTTATAACCCAGAAGTAAGCTCTTTGCGAAATGTTTGCTTTTGTTCTATATGATGCACATCCTTTCTGTTTTCTCGCCCCTGATAGCGAGCGGGTACGCCTTGGCTACGCGCAGCTTCTGCATTTGTACTTGCAGTGAGTTCAGGGAGCCCTTGCCATACGCGTTTTGGCATCCAATGGGCGCGCAAGTCATATCCTCTTTCTGCAGGTCCACGACCCTCTAGACCAACTCCCTCATAGAAGCGCCTCCACATGGCTTGCACGTATTTCTCGTCAGTTGCAAGGTCTGTTCTAGAGAGCAGTTCTTCCAAAGAGGCATCGTCCAGCTGAATTGTTCCAAAGGTCTTCATTTCTGGCGCATAAAAACTGACTATATGATGAGCTGGATCAACAATAAAAAACCGCTCTGTACTCATCCGTTTGACAAAGTAATTGCAAGTTAGTGGCACTACGTTTGCATTAGGTTGAAATACAGACATAAAAGAGCCATCTGACATGCGAGAAAACCGCACAAATTGCCGCGTATGCTCTCGTTCAGTTTCTACCTGCCTAGCCAGCGCATTAAATTCTGCCACGGTTGGGTCAGCAATATCTTCAAGCGCTCCTATGCCATAGGAGAATGCAAGACGGATGTACCTATGTACAATCTCTGGCATAGCATGAGCATCTGAAGCACATGCCAAAACAATGCGACGTGTTATTTCTCTTGTGCCTACTTTCTTCTCTAGTCCAGTAAGAACTCGTTTAGCCAAGGCTACTACGGAGTCATCAGAAGGGTCTGGTCCACAGAGAACATGTTCCCCAAGGCTAGGCTGACAAAAGTTTTCTCTAACAAGACGTACGTGTGCCGGGTTAGCATGTGAGAGATAAGTGAGTCCTACAGCCCCTACAACGCCTTCTAAGCTTGGATTACAGGAGATAACAACCTTCTGAGGCTTGGAGAGTCTTGTAAGTCTCTGAACAAGCGAGACAAGCTCTACGCTCTGATCAGAAGAGCCTGAGTTGAGAGGACTCAATACGGCGTCTTGTTTTGTTGTACGAACTTGCTTTGGCATCAGCAATTACCCTCTGTTTAATCAGTTCTTGGTCAAGTGGAGCTGAGGCATCCCTTACGCCACAGCAGGTGAGAAAGTGATGAGATCGTTTGAGCTGTATTCCCAGCCGTTTAAGATCATCAAAGGTGAGGCGAGACCGTCTTCTTGCAGCAATAATTCTTCGTGCGCCGGTAGGGCCAATACCGGGCACTCGTAAAAGTATTTCTAGTGGAGCATCCATAATTTCTACAGGAAATTGATTAAGATGTGCCAGCGCCCATCCAAGCTTTGGATCAATTTCTAAATCAAGCCAAGGTGCTTCTGGAGAAACCAACTCATCAGGAGAAAACGCATAGTAGCGCATAAGCCAATCAGCCTGGTAAAGACGGTGTTCTCTACGCAGGGGAACAGGAGTGTCCAACTCTGGAAGACGATGGTCTTCTATAACAGGAATATAGGCAGAGAAGAATACTCGTTTCAATTCAAATTGTTGATAAAGCGCTTGCGATAAGTGCAATATTTGATTGTCTGATTCTGGAGAAGCTCCAATGATAATTTGCGTTGATTGCCCGGCAGGCGAGAAGGACCTCTTGTTTGAAGACACCCTTGATGAGCGCATAAAAGTATTCTTCAAGCAGTTTGAACGAAGAGCTAAACCTTCTTTTATGATCTGCTTCTGAGTAGGAATAACAATGCCCTTAGGTTTTCCAGCAGACTTCACAATGCCCTTTGATGCATTTTTAGCTTCAAGCAATTGCCTTTCTTCAGAGACGCGTAGGCGGTGAATGAAAGACATGGGTTTAGTAACCGTTTCTGCATTTTTGTGAGGACAAAGTTTAGTAAGTGAGGTTGAGCTAGGTAATTCCAGATTGACAGAGAGTCTATCTGCTAAGCGGCCAATAGCATCAATAAGATCTGGATCTGTTCCGGGAATTACTTTTGCATGAACATAGCCGTTAAACAGCAACTCATTCCTAAGGTAGGAGAGGCATTCAATCATGAGTTCTGTGGTGTGGTCTGGCGATCCTATAACACCTGAGGAAAGAAAGAGTCCCTCTATGTAATTTCTTTTATAGAAATCTACGGTAAGCTCTGCTAATTCCTGTGGTGTAAAGGTAGCCCGTTTGGTTTGTGCAGAAGATCTATTGACGCAGTAAGCACAGTCATAACAACAAGCATTAGAAAGTAAAACTTTTAGCAGCGTAATGCAGCGACCATCAGGGGTAAATGAGTGACAACAGCCGGCCGCTGAGGCCATTCCTACCTTTCCTGCCTGCGGATCTCTGTCTACACCAGAAGAAGTGCACGCGGCGTCAAATTTGGCTGCATCTGCAAGTATGGTGAGTTTATCAAGAGTATCCATGGCAGCAACTTTCTACTTGAAAATAGAACGTCTGTTCGTATACTTAGACTATCACGAATGGGAAAGAAGTAAAGAAAAATCTAGAACAAACGTTTGTCATTTTAAAACCGCAGGAAGGATGTGAATGACGTGTGAAGGATGTATACTTTTCCCATCAGCAACTGCGGAAGGAATGGCCATGAGCATACAAAAAAACAGCTCTTCACCATGCCTTTCTCGCCCTGTGAATTTACAGATTCCCACATATGCCTTGCGTGCATTAGAAGTTCTTGAAGATGCCGGATTTGAGGCGTGGATTGTAGGCGGCTGGGTACGAGACGCCCTACGCGGCTCATTTGCCCATGATATTGACATCACAACATCGGCAACGTGGCAGCAGAGCAAAGCGGCTTTTGAGGCTGCAGACATTCCTGTGCATGAAACAGGTATTGCATATGGAACCGTTACTGCTGTTGTCGAGAAGCACCCTATTGAGGTCACAACGTATCGCTGTGACGGAGAATATCTTGATGGTCGTCGTCCTGATTCTGTGCAGTTTGTCTCTCGTATAGAGGAAGATCTTGCTCGTAGAGACTTCACTATTAATGCAATGGCATATCACCCAAAGAGGGGATTGCTTGATCTTTATGGCGGTCAAGAAGATTTATCTGCACGTGTAATTCGCGCTGTTGGGGAGCCTAAGGTTCGCTTTACAGAGGACGCTCTTCGCATGCTTCGTGCCTTGCGGTTTGCATGCAGACTCTCGTTTTCAATTGAGAAGAAGACACATCAGGCACTTACTGAGTGTGCGCCACTACTCTCTCAGGTTGCATCTGAGCGCATTGGCTCGGAAGTGGCTCAAATTGTTGAGGCTGGCCATATTACCCACGCTATCAAGCTGGGATTTCCTGTTCTAGCGGTAGCAATTCCAGAGCTCTTACCGTTGCAAAATTTTGACCAGAGAAGCCCTTATCACGCCTATGATGTGCTGGAGCATACCGCACGAGTTTGTTCTGCAGCAGAGGCTCTTACAGCTGGGTGTGCTACTCCCGCTCTTAGGTGGGCTGCTCTTCTACATGATATTGCAAAGCCAGAAATGTTTAGCATTGACGCAGATGGAAGAGGCCATTTTTATGGTCATCCAGAAAAGGGCGCGGTTGTAGCAAAGGCGTTACTTAAACGTTTAGCTTTATCACAACATTTGAGCAATGAAGTTTGTGCTCTTGTAGCATTACATGACTATGATGTGGACGTTACAACCTCGTCGCTTAGGCATATGGTTGCCCTGTTAGCAGAGGCAAGTAAAACGGACGGCATTGCTCTTGCGTATGACCTTTTGACGTTAAAGCAGGCTGATGCCTTGGCAAAGGCAAATCCTTATCGTAGCTATGCGGTAACGCTTGAGGCTATGAGGACCCTTCTCTTACATGAGGCAAAACAAGAAATTGCTCAGCATCCGCAAGAGCTGTGCGTTTCGGGCGCAGAAATTATGGAAGCACTTTCTCTTCAGCCAGGACCTGCTGTTGGTGTGTGCCAACGTAGGCTTTTTGAGCTTTATTTAGCAGGTCAAGTGGAGAATAGGAGAGAAGATCTTCTCGCCATTCTTGCTCAGGGTAATTGGTAAAAATAATAAAGAGTGCCAGATTTAATCAATAAAAAAGTAAGGCCTTTGTATTTTTATAGGTTCGGTAAAACGGTATAGTAGGCATAAAAAATTATCAGAGAGGCGTCATTTTATATGACGGATAGTGTCGTATGGAGGAGTTCATGGGCGAGAAGCGCGATTATATTACGTTAGAAGTCATACATCACAATGCTTATGAACAGCAGCCTACAGAAGAACCCGAGACTCCAGCGCCTTCTATTTCTCATATTCGTGCCGAAGCTCGTACTAAGAAAAGCGCAGCTACACGTAAGCGTATTATGCACGAGACAACCAAGCTCATGCTTGCTCGTGGAAATACCAACTTCAAAATGAGTGAGATTTCTGATAGAGCTCGTCTTTCAAAAGGTGCGCTGTATTACTACTTTTCCGATAGAGAGGCCCTTTTGCAGGCAATCTTTGACGAGAGTGTTGATGAGCTTGCAAAAGATATTGCGCATACCATTGGTAATAAGCCTGCCTCAAAAGAGACGCTTCATGCAATCATCGCTCAACTTGCTGCTCATATTTTGCCTGACTCACCTTTGGTTTTGGCTTTAATTAACAAGCTTGCAAGCTCTGAGCAGGCGCTTATTACCAACATTGAGGGACCGCTTTCTCGCGTTGTTGTTCTTCTTGCCAATCAGCTTGAGACGGGAAAATTGCAAGGCTTTATTCGTCAGGGTGTTTATTCAAGACTTGCTGCCTGTTCTATTACGGGTGCATTGGTTCTCTCGGCCATTGGCCTGATGGGAGAGCGCCACGGTGCGGAGGGCTCTGACGAACTTGCACAGAATCTGCTAGATATGACACTTGCTGGTATTGGAATAGACGAGTAATCATACGAGTTTTTGCATAATGCCAGTTTAACTATGCAATTTAAAGAGCGCCCTTGTGGTGCTCTTTTTACAATTTTCTTGACTGATCCTGCTCAAAAGTGTCTTTGGTGGGTATAGTAAGAGTGGTTGCGCGTAGAAGAACGCAAATATTCTGCATAAGCAGAGAAGCCATGCGTGAAAGGACAGTTCATGGCACACAAAAACTATTTGTTTACCTCGGAAAGTGTTACTGAGGGACATCCAGACAAGGTTTGCGATCAGATTTCTGACGCAATTCTTGATGCAATCCTGGCAAAAGAGGCAGAGCTCGAAGAGCGTGGATACGTTTCTCCAAGTGGTGTTCCAGCTTGCTTGGATAACGTTCGTTGTGCATGTGAGACCTTTGCTACTACAGGAACTATTGTGGTAGCTGGAGAGATTCGCACTCAATCCTACGTTGATGTCCAGGAGATTGTTCGCAATACTCTCAGAAATATTGGCTATGACCGCGCTAAATATGGTTTTGACTGCGAGACCTGCGGCGTTTTAAGCCTCATTCACGAACAAAGCCCCGATATTGCTCAGGGCGTTGATCAGTCTTTTGATACGCAGGCAGGACGTACTACCGATCCACTTGATCTTATCGGCGCAGGCGATCAGGGCATGATGTTTGGCTTTGCTTCTGATGAGACCGATGTTCTTATGCCAATGCCAGCTTATCTGTCTCAGCGTCTGGCTCAGCGTCTTTCAGAGGTGCGTAAGTCTGGCGAGGTTGAGTACTTGCGTCCAGATGGCAAAACTCAGGTTACCGTTCGCTATGAGGACGAGAAACCCGTTGAGGTCACCGCTATTGTTGTTTCCACGCAGCATGCTCCAGAGATTGAAGACATGTCCGTCATCAAGCAGGACATGATCGACCACGTTATTGCACCTGTTATGGGTGAGGTCAACATTGCTTGGGATAACGCAGACATTTACGTCAACCCAACTGGCCGCTTTGTTGTTGGTGGACCAATGGGAGACACAGGACTTACCGGTAGAAAGATTATTGTTGATACCTATGGTGGTATGGGTCGTCATGGTGGCGGCGCTTTTTCTGGTAAGGATTGCACCAAGGTTGACCGCTCAGCAGCATATGCAGCGCGCTGGGTTGCCAAAAACGTCGTAGCAGCAGGCCTTGCAAAGAAGTGTGAAGTTCAGCTTGCCTACGCCATTGGTGTTTCTCATCCACTGTCTATCATGGTTGATACCTTTGGCACTGGTATTGTCGACGATGCTGTAATTGAGCAGGCTATCGAGAAGGTCTTTGATCTTCGTCCTGGTGCCATTATTAGAGATCTTAAGCTGCGCCGTCCTATCTTCTCTAAGACAGCAGCATACGGTCACTTTGGCCGTAAAGACCCAGACTTTACATGGGAAGCAACTGACCGCGTTCAAGAGCTTAAGGACGCAGTTTCTGCACTTCAGGCATAACGTTCTTACAAGGTAATCTTGTACAACCTCATAGAACCTTCTTCCAGCACCACCTCAAAACCTGGGGTGGTGTCTGTTATTTGCGTAATACCTCTGAAGGTTCCTGGTTTGTAGGTACTGGTAACAGCGTTGGAGTAATCAACAACGTTGTTCAGAATAAGGACGTACTGCACGTTAAGGTCGCGTGCCGTCTGAAGTACCTCAGGGTCGCTCGCAATGCGATTAAGGCGTTTACGAAGTATTGCGCTTGCAGGACGTTCTGAGGCGTCATAGCCGTTAGGGAAGCGCCAGAGCACATGTAAATCGTTAGTGCCATATGCCCAGAGGCTGCCATCTTGAGGTAGGTTTGCAATAACGGCACCCGCAGGAACGGTAAGCTCTACACGGCGCAAAAACTCAAGCTCCTCTGAGGTCAAAATGTAGTGATCACCATAGGCCTTCTCGGAAGCTTGTTTAAACGCAAGAGCAGCAGGAATTGGTTCTTCTGATTTAAGGTTTGGCATAGGAACTACATAGTTGAGCACAACCACACATGCAATGACCGCTCCCACAATCAGAGGTTTAGCCCAAACAGTACAAAAAACGCAGGTCTGAGCTTTGGTCTGAGCCTGAGAAGCTTTTTCTCTCCAGGAGGCAAACGTTTCCAGCGCAGCTTCGGCAAGGGTTGCCAGGCCAAGCGCTGCCAGCGGAATCGCCATAATGACGCAGCTTGCCGCAATGCGGAACGGATCGGTATACCAAAATCCCGAGAGATATCCCTTCAGAGGAACGTCAAACGTAATAATAAAAATGCAGAGTATAGACAGGTACATAAAGGCAGATACCATCCATCGAGCCTGCTTGTGCTTAAACGTCCATACAGCGCCTACAAGCACGCAGATTGAAAGTATCGGTTGTGGAGAAACAAGCTCTCCACCTGCGTACGACTGTCCAATAAAGTCCATGCCAAGGGCGTGCAAAATAGCATCTTGCAGGCTCGAGTAGGCGCTCCACCAGAAATTGAGAGCCACGCCTCGAACAATCAAAACGTAGTAGAAAACAGACCAAATAACCAGCGCAAAGATAAAGAATACGTATGCCAGCGTGACAGGCTTGATTTGTTTTCCAAAGAGAACAACTCTGCGTTTTGACTCTCCAATACGTGCAAAACTCCAAGGTAAAAGCACAACAATTGACGAGAAAATCGTGGAAGGATGCAAGATAAAGAGGGTAATCAAGCCAAGAACAAATATGACAATAAGCCAGATGAGGTCGTGTTTTGGTGTTTTTGAGCGAGTCATCTGCATAAAAATCCACCAAATAGAAGGCATTACACAGAAGGCTACGGTGTTAGGAAAGATTGGCCCATAGATGAGAAGCGACCAAGGGAAAACAAAAAATGCTAGGCAAACAAAAGCTCCACTGATAAGCGCAATACGATGTTTAGGAAGAACTTTTGCAATAAGTGAGCAGATTGAGAGCGGAAAGATAATTGCTGCACTGACAAAGTTGAGTGCATTACCTGCAATAGGAACGGTTGTAGAAACAAGCTGCGTTGTTAGTGCAACAATGATGTTCCAGCCTGAAGGATAAAATCCCGAAGTCCCCGGCTCCCAAGGTGTAATTGAAGCTTCTACGGTGCTGTAGAAGTCATAGTGAATTGATGAGTACTTTTGAGACTCAATCATTGCCTGCGTGACATCTAAGTGATGCACAATGTCCCAGCCCTGAACAAAGGAGCTGGCAGAGGGCAGGGTTGGTAAGAAGAGAAACCCTACGGTAAGAAGACCAATTGCAACGTACAGAAGAGGCATCCAGAAAGGGAGTTCTTCGCAGATAAATGCTGGTACAGGGCTAGTTGATTGCTTGGCAGTGCGTATTGCTTTGGATTTGACGAGTTTCTCGCTCCTGAAATCCTCTTTGTGTTTGGGTGCAACATAATAAACGTAGCCATTGACTAGAACTGCGATAAGCAGCGGAACAAGAATCATTACAGCCAAGGGGATAGGGATGTTCAGTGCGCTAAAGATCTCTCCCTCAATAAAGAAGAGTGCGCAGCTGACCAAAGGAGCACTAACAAGTGCCCAGGGCTTTGGCATGCCGGAAGCATGCAACAAAATGACGCCCGGCACATAGAGCAGGGCAATAATGACAACTACACTTTGGAAGAACTCAAGCCACATCCTGATCCAATCAAGGTGTTAGTAAAAATTCTTATACTTCTGGGTCACACGACTGGGCGTGACAGCCGCTTAGAACAGACTGGTCTATTTTACGATAGAAGCAAAAGTGGTGTTGAGATAAACAAAAAGGACTTCCGAAGAAGTCCTTGAACATTTGGTAGCCCGTACCAGATTCGAACTGGTGATCTCCGCCTTGAGAGGGCGGCGTCCTGAACCGCTAGACGAACGGGCCATGTATGACTGGGAGGACATGGCTGGGATAGAGAGAGTCGAACTCCCGTTGACGGAACCAGAATCCGCTGTCCTACCACTAGACGATATCCCAAGATGTCATCCGTGCGCATCAGCGCGAGAAATAACTATAAAGGAGACTCGTCAGAGATGCAAGCAATAATTTCAAGAAATTCTGTTTGCAGCAAAAAATATTATACAAAACGCATCTCTAAGCGCAAGGAACGTCTCTCGTATTTGAGCTGAGCATGCGTTCTGCATCAATAAGCGCCTGGTCAAGAGGGGCACAGCCGGTGCAACTTGCGCATGCGGTAGGAGCGCTTGGAGTTGCGGCAAGACCACCTTTAGCTGTTTCTCTGAGAGAAACAGGGAGCGCGGCGCCAACTTCTGCCATAGCGTGTGCAACCTCATCAAACGGAATTGGGTTACCAACGCCTGCAAGAGCAAGCTGAGAAGAGCTTACGGCAGCAGCTACGCCAATAGCGTTTCTATCCTGGCAAGGATACTCAACCAGTCCTCTGACAGGGTCACAGACTAGTCCCAGAAGATTTGAGATGGCAATAGAAGCAGCGTCCAAGCACTGCTGAGGAGTGCCACCTAAGAGCTCAGTCAATGCAGATGCGCTCATGGCAGCAGCGGAACCAACCTCTGCCTGACAGCCGCCCTCAGCGCCGGAAACGCTTGCGTTGGTGGTTAGGATGGCTCCAATAGCACTTGCATTCCAAAGCGCAGAGATAACCTGCTTGTCAGTGGCACCAATCTCTTCTGCAACCGAGATAAGCGATCCTGGTACAACGCCAGAAGCTCCTGCAGTAGGAGCGGCAACAATAACGCCCATGGTTGCCGAGCGCTCAAGCACGGCCATAGCATAGGCAACGGCTCGTGTTTGCGTGGTGCCCATAAGCGCACTTGAGATTGCAGCTGGGGTGTTAGCTACGGTTTTGGCCTGACCGTTGAGCAGACCACCAATGGACTGACGAGGCGTCTTAATAGTGTCGTGAACCTCATCGCGCATAATCTCAAGAACGTGAGCCATCTCAGCGTCTACGTCGGCATCTGGTCGCAGGTCCTTCTCGCGCTGGCGCATAATCTGGCCAATAGAGGCTCCCGTCTTGGAGCACCTGGCGAGAAGATCTGCGCCGTTGTCAAAGGCTCCTGAAAGCACGTCGTTTGTGACCTGTGGAGCTGCTCCTGGAATGGAAACCTGAGCGGCATACGAAACGTGAGGTGCCAGCTGGAAGAGATCCAGGACTTTCTGCTCAATAGGTTCGTCAATTTCAAAGACGGTGTGCGCAAAGCCGCCACGCTCTGAGCGGAAGGTGCGCATAGTTGCAACATTGATGTTTTGCGTGGCCAAAATAGTAGTGAGAGCTGCAAGAACACCGGGTTTATCGCGATGTGAAACAAAAATGGTGGGCATATCGCCAGACATGCGAATGCGTACGCCATTGACGCCAGAGATGCGAATACGGCCTCCGCCAACAGACTCGCCCATAACAGAAACGTGAACGTTATCTGCGCCGTAGAGGTGAATTTCTACGGTGTTTGGATGGAGAGTCTCGTCGTCGCCCTTCTCAATAACGCTGTAGTTAAGATGGGCTTCTTCTGCTAGGGTAAGTGCTTCACGGACGCGCGTATCGTCTGGAGCAAGGCCTAAGATGCCTGCAATCAGAGCGTAATCGGTGCCGTGACCAAGGTGGGTATGAGAGAAGGAGTTGTAGAGCCAAAACTCAACGCGCTCCAGCTGCTTTGGCGCAAGCGAGCGTGCAACCAGAGCAATGCGCAAGGCTCCTGCTGTGTGCGAGGAAGAAGGACCCACCATAATGGGGCCTAGGACCTCAAACGCAGACATAGAAATCATAGTTACTCCAAAACTAAACAAACGATAACGATAAAAGAGCTGCAAAACCATCTGTTTTACAGCTCTTGTGTGGTTTTACTTTTGATACCCACTTACGCTTGGAAGAATACGCGGCAACCGCGCATTCACGCGTTATTTGCAAAGCTCCAGAGCGCGGTCAAGGCGAGCAAGGCAAACCTCGCGACCAAGAAGCTCCATAGACTCTCCAAGAGGAGGGGAGACCATGTTGCCACACTCAGCAACACGAATGGACTGGAAGACAATGCGTTTCTTAAGGTCAAGCTGATCTGGAAGCACCTCAAGGGCAGCGTCAATTGCTGCAGCCTTCCACTCGTCCTCAGAAACACCCTCAAGAGCAGTCTTTGCAGCCGCAAGGACGGTAGCACTCTGAGCAGCGTCTTTGGTAAGACCCTTCTCAACGCTCTTCTGATCAAGGGTGACGTTTGCGCCTTCATATAGGAAGCGGGACTTCTCAATGACGTCTGGGCTTACTGTGGTACGAGGACGAAGAATCTCGGAGAGCAGGTCATACCAGCCTGGTCGAGTTGCGTAAATCTCATCTGCATCAGTTGCATTGCCCTGAACAGGCTCTAGACCTGCACCCACAAGCTCTGGAATCAGAACCGTCTTTGCAAAGGTCTGGTTGTCCATATTGGCAAGATACGTTGCATTAATCCAGTTCAGACGCTCTGGATCGGACTTAGCAGGGTTCTTGGAAACGTGGTCCAGAGAGAACTGAGATGCCAAAACGTCACGAGGAACAATGGTTGTCTCGCCATCAAGTGACCAGCCGAGAAGAGCCAGGTAGTTGACAAAGGCATCTGCAAGATAGCCCTGGTCACGATATTCCTCAACAGAGGTTGCTCCATGGCGCTTGGAGAGCTTCTTGCCGTCAGGACCCAAAATCATGGAGATGTGTGCGAAGGTTGGAACGGGTGCGCCCAGAGCCTCGTACACCATAATCTGACGAGGAGTGTTGGACAGGTGGTCATCGCCACGAATGATGTGGGTAATGCCCATATCAGCGTCATCAACAACGGTGGCAAAGTTATAAGTTGGGGTGCCGTCAGAGCGGAAGATGATAAAGTCATCAAGCTCGCGAGCGTTAAAGGTTACGTCACCGTGAACGGCATCGTGGACAATAACGTCACCGCGGTCCAGAGGAACCTTGATGCGGATGGTATAAGGCTCGCCAGCATCAATGCGGCGCTGTGCCTCTGCAGGATCAATGTTTCTGCAGGTACGCTGATAGCCCTGGAAGGGGTCGTGGCGCTCTTCTGCGGCCTTCTTGTCTTCAGCGAGCTTCTCTGGCGTGCAGAAGCAAGGGTATGCCTTGCCCTCTGCCAGCAGTTTATTTGCTGCCTCACGATACAAATCAAGACGCTCGGTCTGGCTATAAGGACCGCAATCGCCGCCCTTATCTGGACCCTCGTCCCAATCAAGACCAAGCCACTTCATGGCGCGCAGAATAATCTGAGTGTTCTCCTCAGTTGAGCGCGTAGGATCTGTGTCATCAATACGAAGAATAAACTTGCCACCATTTGCGCGAGCAAAAGCCCAGTTATAGATAGCAGTACGTGCACCTCCGATGTGCAACTTACCTGTTGGGGATGGCGCAAAACGTACTCTAACCTGCTTCTCTGACAAAACTCCTCCTTGGCAGTTATTTTCTAGCGAGAAAATCTAGTTTATGCACTCTTTAGTATAACGCTTGAACACACATGACCGACAACGTTGCCTAGTCTTCAAACATATTGTGGTCTGCAAACTCTGCTTGTACGGTACGAATCATAAGGTCTACGTCTTCAAGTCCCAAGTGACGTTCCTTCTCGTCTGCTGCAAGTGTATGCCTACGACGTGCCCAGTTCTCAAGTGCGGCAGGAGAAGACTCACGGGGAAGAGACCTAATTTCTGGGTCCAAACGACGGCAGATATCACGGGAGTCAATAACAATAATCTTGCCCGCTTTTCTAGCTTCTGCGTAGCCATCAATGTTGAACATGAACCAAGAATCCTCAAAGGCAGCATTGTGAGCCATAAAAGGAATCTTCTTCATAGTTGCCAGCAGGGCCTCTTGAGCTTTTTTATCGTCTCTAAATGATTTCTTGCCCTCAACATCTTTCCAGGTAATCTGGTGAATATCGGCAAGTGGGACGCCCTTTTCTTTGTACATCTCTGGAATACCAAAGTAGGCGGTGTGAGGCTCTACGGCAACGGTGTTGCGACCAAGATTCCAGAACTCAAAGCCCACGTTAACAATGTAGCCCAGCTCAGGGAAGCGCGACGTAGTCTCAATATCAATGCCCAAAACCGTGCCAGAAACGCTCTTCTCGACATAGGCAATTTGCAAGTCATTAAGAAGCGGACCTGCGGTTTTAAAGACAGCCTTAGGACGACGACGCTGCATCTTTGCAACGGCAGCCGCAAGATCGTCGTTTGAAAGACCGCGAGAAAGGCCAACGCCTCGATGGTTTCTGAGCCTCTCCACACCGTAGGTATCGCAGAGTGAGCGCGTTCTATCAGCAAGCTGCTGAATGACAGAAAACTCTACAGGCTCTTGGCCAAGCGGCGCTTCCTTCCAGGCATCAAGCAGCGTTTTAATGGCATCACAGTTTTTGTTGACCTCGCCGATGATGGATTGATCATCAACAAGAAGGCCAGGTATGACAAACGCATTAGCGTGCTCAATAGCTTGATTGATATCCATACACTCTCGCTTTGGTGGGTGAGAATTAGTTCAACATATAAGTATCTACCCTGAAGCGCGTATTCTTTGCGTCATTTTCTAGAAAGTGCGCGCCTCACTAAAAATGCGTGCTAGGCTGTTGAGTGCAACACAGTTCTATGAAAGGTTTTATGCATGTCTGATTTGAATGAGTCACTTGCTCTTTCTGAGGAGCTCCTTGCTTTTATTAAGCAGAGCCCTTCTATGTTTCATACCACGCAAACCATCAAAGAGTACCTGTTAGAGAACGGTTTTACCTATCTCTCCGAGGGTTCTTCTTGGAATGTTCAGCCAGGCGGCTCTTACTTTACCACGCGCAACAATTCTTCAATTGTTGCCTGGAAAGTTGGCGAGAAGTACCGTGAGTCCCAAACCTCAAGCGCTGATGCTCCTTATCACTTCCAGCTTGCTGTTGCCCATGGCGATTCTCCAACCTACAAGGTAAAAGCTCAACCAGAGCTTACCGGTGAGGGCAACTCGCTTCGTCTGAACACCGAGGCATACGGCGGCATGCTTGATCACACGTGGTTTGACCGTCCTTTGGGTATTGCCGGTCGTGTGCTGGTCAAAGTAGGAAACAAGGTAGAGTCCAGGCTAGTCAACATTGAAGACGATGTTGTCATGATTCCAAGCTTGGCTATTCATCTTGAGCACAAAAATGGTCTCTCGCCAGAGTTTAATCGTGCTAAAGATTTGATGCCAATCTTTAGTGCTGGAGAGCTTAATCCTGGCGCCTTTAACGCCCTGGTAGCAGACGCAGCAGGCGTGTCTCAAGAGGACATTCTTTCTCGTGATTTGTTCTTAGTTGATCACACGGGCGGCCGCATTTGGGGTGCTAAGAAAGAATTTGTTTCCGCTGGTCATCTGGATGACCTTCAGTGCGCCTTTGTAGCGCTTAAGGCTTTCCTTGCATCTTCAAATGAGCAGGACATCTCTGTGTATACCTGCTTTGATAACGAGGAAGTTGGTTCAAATACCAAGCAGGGCGCAAAGTCTACGTTCCTTAAAGACACGCTGCAGCGCGTTAATGCTACGCTTGGCTTTACGCAGGAAGATTACTACCGCGCGCTCTCGGCATCTTTGCTGGTAAGCTGTGACAATGCGCATGCGGTACACCCCAATTATCCCGAGAAGCACGATGCAGTCAACAAGCCTTATCTCAATGGCGGCATGGTTATCAAGGAAGCAGCACGTCAGTCGTACTGCACCGATGCGTTTAGCCGTGCCATTGTCGAGGCTATTTGGAAGCAGCAAAACATTCCTTACCAGGTTTTTGCCAATAGAAGCGATATGCCAGGCGGATCAACGCTGGGCAACCTCTCCAACATTCAGGTCAGCATGCACGCCGTTGATGTGGGCCTGCCACAGCTTGCTATGCACTCCGTGTACGAGACCGCCGGTACTAAAGACACGCTTCTGGGATACCAGGCTCTCAAGGCGTTCTATGACACCTGCGTCTGCATCACCGATGCCGATTCGTTTGAGCTGAGGTAACACCTGGCGAGAAACCCCGTGTACTAGCTATACTTACGTACATCGCATACAACACATCACTTGAAGGAGTTCCATGTCAGAAAAACAGCTTACTGCTCATGATATGGAGCTCCTAACTTGTGCAGGAATTTACGTTGAACCTCAGGCACTGAATGGCCCTGCGTTGGTATTTCCTATCTCAGATGGTGAGGGTGGAGAAATACGTGTGTTGTGGCAGGGCGGCGCTTATGAAAGTGCAACGTACACAGATTCTAGAATGAACCAGCTGGTATTTCCTTATCTTGAGCTGTACGACTTGCTGTTTGAAGCTGCGTGTCCCGTGCATTCAGTTTTAATGTTGGGCGCTGGTGGTTGCTCGTATCCTCGATATTTAGTAGCTCATTATCCAGAGGTTTCTTGCGACGCACTGGAGATTGATCCTAAAATTGCAGCTCTAGCTCATAGCTACTTCTTTGTGGATGAAGCTATTAGAGAGAGCAATGGTAGGCTTCGGGTACAAGTAGCTGATGGCGTAGAGTATATAAAGAGCCTAGCTACCTCTGATAATAGGCGCTATGACGCTATCTTAAATGATTGCTTTAGCGGAGAAGTTCCACCTGCAGCTATGATGACTGTTGAGTGGATGAGACAGGTGGCACACTGCCTTACTCCTGGCGGAAGATATCTTACAAATGTAGTTTCTGCACAGGTAGGAGAGGACGCATATCAACTTGAAGTACTCATGGATGTTGCTCGCACGGTGTTTGAACAGGTAGAGGTTGTACCTTTGGATCCAGAAGTTGCTCCAACAGAGCCAGATAACCTTATGCTCGTTTGTCAGCGCGCTTAAGTGCAGCGAGCGCAAGCGCAAGACAACTGCTCATCAGTACAATGCCAATGCCAAAGAGCACTAAGAAACCGTGGGCTGAGCCGTCTACAATCAAGCTCCAGATAATGAGCGCGCACGCAGAGACAAAGCTGCTTACGCCTGCAATTCTTGAGTAAATAAGAGTGGAATCTTTTTTACCAAAGACCGCACGTACCAAAAGTGGCGAGCCAACCGTTGTAAGGGCATAGGCAATTCCAAAAAGGAAGGTTCCTGCCAGCAAGAGTGGCAATACTGGAAGCTTAATCCCCAACATAAGTAAGCCAACAATGCCCGAGAAAATTCCTACAAAGCAAGCAAGCTTCACGGAGATATCGCTTAAAGCACCTAGAAGCACTTTTCCAATTGCTTGACCCAGCATAGTTGTTCCAGCAAGAAGGCCTGTGGCAGCGGCAATGGCAGGAGCAGTTTCTGCAAAGGTTGCTGCATAGCTTGGGAAGTACTGAGAGATTTGCTGGTTAAAGGTAATGAGTGCATAAAACGCAGCAACCATAAAAAACTCTGGATATTTCATTGCGTCATCAGCAGAGATGTCGGTTGAAGAAGTCTCTGCAACCTCAATGTTTTTCTCGTCAGTAGAGGAGAAGGTAAGAGGGGTAAGGCCAAGGTCTTGGGGTTTCTCGCGCACCACAAAAAGGGTGAAGGGGAGTGTTCCTACAAGCATAACCAGCGCAAAAATCAGATAGCAAGCGCGCCAACCTTCAGGACCAGACGAAATAATGGCAGATCCAATGGGGTTAAAGACAGTGCCACCAATGCCGGTGAATGCAAAGCAGAGACCCATAAAAGTGCCAACGCGCTGGTCAAACCAATCGTTAATGAGGGCGGGGACGCACAAGAACATGAGTGCAGGTACGCCAATACCAAGTCCCACTGCACAGAGATAGAAATGCCACATTTCTTGAGCTGCTGACATAGCTCCGTATGAAATTGCGCAAATGATAACGCTTGCAGAAAGCACTAGGCGCGTGTCGTGTGTTTTATAGAACTTGCCCATGAATGGCAGAACTACCGTCATGGCAATACAGAGTACCGAGAAGACCGCAGAGAAGGCAACGCGGGGAACGCCAAAATATTGTGAAACTGGTGTGATAAAGATGCCAAAGCACGTAAGGATAATGGCGCACGGCAAAAACATGATGACAATACAAGTTGCAACGATGGCGTATGCATATTTAGTGCCGAGTAAACGATGTAGCACTGAGGCTCCTCTCTTTTGGCCAGAAATAGTGTAGGCGATGTGCCTTAAAAAGGACACATCGCCTACCAAGTCGTACAAAATTTTTAAGAGGCAACTCAGGGTTTTACGCGCGCAAGATCTTAGCTGTCAGAACCTCTGCGGTTCTCGCCCTCAAGAGCACGGATTGGTCCGATGTCCTGAGTGGTCTCAAGAGCGCCTAGGTAGTTACCCTCTTCATCGCGAACAGCAAAGTAACGGACGTAGAGGAACTTATTTCTTACTTCAAACCAGAACTCGGAGGAGTCGCTACGACCGCTCCTGAACTCGGTGAGGATGCGACGAACAGCCTCTTGGCTCTTTGGTGGATGGCAGTCATATACGTCACGGCCAAGGCAGCTCTTAGGACGAGGGAAAGCACGGGTGTCGCCGTGGCTGAAGTAACGTGTCTTGTCATCTGCATCAACAAAGGTAATGTCAAGCGGAATGGTTGCAAAGACAGCCTCAAGCTGCGGAATGGTGAACTCACCGGTAGAGAGCTTAACCTTACCGTCAGCAGAAATTGCTTCCTCTTCTGCTTCAGCGTTATTCTCGTCCATAGCGGCTGCGGCTTCCATCTCTTTAAGCTTGTCGTTTGCAAGCTCAAGAGGATCTGCGTGCCATGAAGGAGGATTGACGCCAAATGCGTGACCAAACTCGTTCTCCTCAGCGGCAATCTGGGTCCACTGGGTAGCGGTTAGGTGCTCAAGGGAAAGCGGAATGAGGACGTTCTCTTCCTTGGAAGCCATGGACTCAGCACCCTCAATAGCCTCATCCAGATAGTCAGCAACGGCTGCCATAAGGCCTGCATCATACTGGCCGTATGCAGTCTCGAGCAGAGCCTCTGCACCGTTAACAGCGTTTCTTACCTCGTCGTCCTTACCCCACATAACCTTTGAAGGACCAGTGATATCGTGGCGCTCAAGATGAGGGAAGAGTAGCTCTTCCTTGCGCTTGTAGTGAACAAAGACCTCGTCAAAGGCGTCCATATCAGCCTTTAGAATTGCTGCAACACCAGCGCACTCTTCGTTGCTGGAAGACTCGGTAAGCGTACGAGCACGCTTCACATCTGGAGCAACGCGGTCGTGGATAAAGGCAAGAATGCGGTCGTTCTCTTGGCGCATGGTCCAAACAGGATGGCCAGGGGTCTCTTCAACAGCACCTGTTGGTGCGCAAGAGACCTTGCCTTCAAAGAGAGCGGCATGAACGTCACAGAGCTTGAGGACCTTCTCCATAGGAACGCCGCCAGCAATGAGCTCCTGTTCAGCGTTAGAAATCTCTGAGCCAGAGACGTCCTTGAAGTTACGGGTAAAGTCCTCGCGAACAGCCTCGATGTCCTCGCCGTCATTGAGGCGCTCAAGGTACTGGGCGATAAGAGCTTTGCGCTCCTCAGGAGTCTGCGCGATAGGTGCGTTCTCTGCCTCTGCGGGTTTCTCGTCAGCTGGGGTTTCTGCTGCTGCAGGCTCCTCATCACCAAGAATGGTAAAGCCGTGAGAGCGGAAGATTGCTTTGAGCTCCTCAAGGTCTACGCCTTTGTGGTCGCAACCTTTAGGGATGGTCATAAAACGTCCCATGGTCTGCAGACGGCCTGGCTCGGTAATCTCGGCAAAGCCATTTTCTGCCATAAGGCCTTTAATAACGGGATACTTAGTGCAAATCTCATAAACGGATTTGCTTAAATCAAGAACCTGTGCCATACGGGCTCCTCTCGGATAAGTTTAGAAAGTCTACTACGGCTTACTTTATACCCAAAGTGTGACAGGACTTCCATATGGCTTTTGTTGTGGTTACAACAAAACAGAAATTATTCTTTACTCTTTAAGGTAAAAGACAGAAGAACTGGGTTGTGGTCCGAGTAAGCAAATTGCGTGTCAATGTTTCTGGCGGTTGCAACAACGTTATCCGAGACAATCCAACCATCAACTGTAGTGGTGTACGTCTTGTCTTTCTCGTAAGGAATATCATCTCCGCGGCAGGTAGGAACGTTGGTAAGGTTGTCTGGAGCTACAACGCTAAAGCCTTCTGGCAAATCAGAATCTTTGAGTTCTGCTACCCAGTCTGGTACCTGCTGAACAGAAGGATAGAGTGTAAGCGAGCCCAAAATGGCATGGTTCCAGTCGCCACCCGCAATAACGTAATTACCCTTAGCGCGCTCCTCAGACATTATTTTGGTCAGAAGTGCAAGCTGCTGCGCGCGACTGGTACCACCTTTGTCGTAGGCAGACATGTGACTGTTAATAAGTACCAGCTCATGACCATCGCTTGTGGGATAGCGCGTAATCATAAAGCAGCGGTCTAGGTCAAAGAATTTTGTGGGGAAAGACTCGTCAATGGGGTAGGTACGACGAGTTGCGCTAGAAGCAAGTACGTTTGAAAGCGTCAGAATTCCAGAGTTAGAGGTTCCGTGGAACTCTGTGAGTGGATAGGCGAGAAACGCGGTGTGGAAGTTCTGCGCAAAATATGATGCGTAGGATCCAAAGCGGCTCTCTGCCTCAGAAACTTGATTCACATGCCAGCTTCTATCGGATGAGGTATCAATCTCTTGGAAAAGAATAAAGTCAGGGGCTGTACCGCCATTCAGAGAAGAAACGGTGTTCAGGGCACCGTTTGTGGTGTAAAGAACGGAGTTTCTGCTTACCGCGCGTCCGTGAGTTCCCACGGTGCGTGTGCCATCCTGCATGATGCCTTCATCCATAAAGAAGGTGTAATCAGGGGTGTAAGCACCAAAGCCAATGTTGTAGGTCGAAGCTGTGTAGGTTTGGCCTACCTGTACAGTTGTAGCCTCAGGAGAAGCACCTTGATTGGATACAGGAGTATTGTCAGGAATGCGATAGTAATTAAGCTGCAGGTAGAGGGCATATCCACCAACAACCAGTAAAGCTAGAACAAAAAGCCCGCCTACAAATTTGAAAAGTGGTGCAAGAACCCTTTTTAGAAGGCCAATAATAAACTTAAGGCCAAGAGACAAAACTCTTTTCATGCGAACCTCGTATCAATCAAGTGTCGTATGATTTAAATGATAACTATTATGGATTGAAATTACTTTGAGGAGTTTGTATGTCGCTATCAAGAAATACAACACTAGAGCTTTTCAAACCCTCTGGTATCAGGCGTTTCTCGGCACTTGCTGCTGCAACACCAGGATGTATTTCTTTAACCATTGGAGAGCCGGGAGAAGACACTCCAGCTCCTATTTGCAACTTAGTAGACAGAGAACTTGCAGCTGGAAACACTCACTATCCACCTAACATCGGTACTCCTGAGCTTAGGGAGGCTATTGCTGCTTGGGAGTCTACACGTGGTATGAAGGTCGGTTCAGACGGTATTGTCGTTACCGTGGGAGCTGCGGAAGCCATTTCTGCAACTATGCTGACCCTTATGAATCCAGGTGATGAAGTTATCATTCCTGAACCAGCGTATCTGGTATACAAAACACTCTGCCAGCTTAATCGTGGTGTAGTTGTGCCGCTTGATACCAGCGCCAATCATTTCCAGATTGATGCTGAGCAGCTTAAATCAAAGATTTCAGAGAAGACAAAGCTTATTGTGCTGACTTCTCCCAACAATCCTACGGGATGTGTTTATACAAAAGAGTCGCTTGATGCGGTGGCAGAACTTGCCCGCAAGCACGGCTTTTATGTGATGTGTGATGACGTTTATAGAGAGCTTGCCTATGTTGAGGACGTTCCACGTTTTGTTGAGCTCTATCCAGATTTGTCTGATCGCTGCATTGTGACAAATAGTTTCTCCAAACCATGGGCAATGACGGGCTGGAGACTTGGCTGGGTTGCCACTTCTGACGAGCTTGCGACAGATATTGGAAAGGTCCACGCTCAGCTGGTGTCTTCTGTTCCTTCATTTTTGCAGCCAGCTGCTCTCTATGCACTTTCTTATGATGTCACGCCTATGCGCACAAACTATCAAAAGCGCAGGCAGATTGTACTTTCTGCGCTTCAAGATATGAAACTTCCTGTTGAAGAGCCAGAAGGTGCCTTCTATGCATTTCCATCAATCAAGGAATTTGCCCTTGATTCTGAGGCATTTTGTGAGCGAGCAATCAAAGAGTTTGGTGTAGCACTGGTACCTGGTGTTTTCTTCGGCGCTGAGGGCTATGTGCGTATTAGTTACGCTGCTTCTGACAAGAATCTGACAGAAGGCCTTTCTCGCCTTAAGACTTTTGTTAATACTTTGCGAGAAGAACAAAACTAGCCCAAATACAGAGCTTTCTGTGGTAGGGTTTTACTGTCAATAGAGGAGCGAGCACGATGGGTTCTGGGTTAGTCGGCAGGCAGTGACCCCAGAAGGAGGCGAGGTTCGCCGAACTTGGCAATCAGGCGTGGTTGTCAGGTGGGCTTGTATGAAATACATGCAAGACTGTCCGAGATTTCGGGGGTGCTACTTTGACGGTGTATTGCGCCCCCAATTTGAGGGGGAGCTTTGAGTAAGAAACCGTTTGTTTCTGTAGATGCCCTAGAGGCAATCACTAAGACGTATCCAACGCCATTTCACCTGTATAACAAGGCAGAGATTGTTCGCCGAGCAAAGCTTCTGCAAGAGGCTTTTAGCTGGAACGCTGGCTTTAAAGAGTACTTTGCGGTTAAGGCTACGCCAAATCCTTACATTGTGAGATTGCTGGCAGAGCTTGGCTGTGGCTGTGACTGTGCAAATGCTACCGAGCTCACCCTTGCAAAAGCCTGTGGAGTTGCCGGTCAAAACATTATGCTCTCGTCAAATGACACTACGGTGCTTGACTTTGCTCGCGCTCATGAGCTGGGAGCCATTATTAACTTAGATGCTGGCGGCGACATGCTTACAACGCTTGAAGAAGCAGTGGGAAGCAACATGCCGCAGGTCATGTGCGCGCGCCTTAATCCTGGCGGCGTGTTTGAATCGCAAAACGGCATTATTGGAAATCCCGATGATGCTAAGTTTGGAATGACAGAAGAGCAGCTATTCCAGACGTTTGCGTATCTTAAGACCAAAGGCGTGACTGAGTTTGGCCTTCATGCCTTCCTAGCTAGTAACGCTCAAGAGGAAGATTACTATCCAAACCTTGCGCGCGTCCTCTTTAAGCTTGCCGTTAAGCTGCACAGAGAGTTTGATATTCATATTGGATTTATTGATCTTTCTGGTGGTATTGGTGTGGCGTATGAGCCAGACCAGGTTGAGCCTGACGTCTTGGCTATTGGTCAGGGTGTAAAGCATGCCTTTGAAGAGGTTCTAGTTCCCGCAGGTATGGGAGACGTTGCCATTTACACCGAGCTTGGACGCTGGCTTTTGGGCCCCGCTGGTGCGCTTGTTACCCGCGTTTTGCACCAAAAAGAGACGTACCGCCACTACCTAGGCGTAGACGCGTGTGCGGCAAACCTTATGCGTCCTGCAATCTACGATGCCTATCATCACATCACTGTTATGGGCAAAGAGGATGCCCCTGCAACACATGCGTACAACGTTGTGGGCGGACTTTGCGAGAATAACGATCAGTTTGCAAAGAACCGCCAGCTCCCAGAGGTGGCTGTGGGTGACCTCTTGTTCATTCACGATACAGGCGCTCATGGTTTCTCGATGGGCTATAACTACAACGGCCGTCTGCGATCCGCTGAGCTGCTGCTTCTAGAAGATGGATCCGTGCAGCTTATTCGCCGCGCTGAGACAGAGGCCGATTACTTTGCAACGCTTGCATTTGATGGCTCCGATTTTTCTGATCTTGCGCAACAAACAACTACAAACACCACACGTTAGAGGGCGAGAAAAACTATGGACATGAAGAATTTGACTGGTGCAATCACCGCTTTAGTAACCCCATTTGATGCTCAGGGAAATGTTGACTTCGAGGCACTTGAGCGCTTTGTTGACTTCCAGATTGAGCAGGGAATTGACGGTATTCTCGCTCTTGGTACTACCGGCGAGTCCTCAACCATGACAGACGAGGAGGACGTTGAGGTAGTTAAGGCAATCCTTGCCAGAGCTCAGGGCAGAGTTCCTGTTATTGGCGGTGCTGGCTCCAACTCTTCTGCTGAGTCTTTGCGCAAAGCAGAGGCCCTAGAGAAGGCAGGTGTTGATGGCCTGCTGCTGATTACTCCTTACTACAACAAGAGTAACGAAGAGGGCATCTACCAGCACTTCTCGTATGTATTAGATCGCGTTGATGTTCCTTGTATTTTGTATAACATTCCTGGTAGAACGGGCTGCTCAATTTCTGAGCGCAACGTTCAGAGGCTTGCAGCGCATCCAAATGCATGGGGTATTAAAGAGGCTTCTGGAGACATTGCGTACGCAACAAAGGTTGCTCGTTATTTGAGCGATGACTTTACTATGTGGTCCGGAAATGACGATATGATTGTGCCGCTGCTTTCTCTTGGCGCTTCTGGTGTTATTTCTGTTTGGTCTAACCTTGATCCAAAGATGGTTCATGACCTGGTAGTTGCATGGCACCGCGGAGAGGTCTCTCTTGCTCGCGAGCTTCAGCTTCAGTATCTTGACCTGGTACACGCCCTCTTCTGCGAGGTTAATCCAATTCCTGTTAAGGCCGCTCTGGCTCGTATGGGATTTATGGAAGAAAATTATCGTCTACCTTTGTGGAAGATGACTGAAGAGCATGCAGAGGTGCTTGAGAACGCTATGAGAAAGGCTGGTCTTCTTGATGCCTAGTGCAGTAGTAATTGGTACCGGCAAGATGGGAAAGCTCATTGAGCAAACCCTGATTGCTCACGGCTTTGAGGTACTTGGTGCGTTTGGTCACGAGAATATCAATCAGCTGATTACCGTTGAGCAGACGCCTGATGTGGTTGTGGATTTCTCTGGCGTTGCTGCTTTTGATGCTGTTGTCGGCTTTGTACGTGAGCGCAGGTGCGCACTTGTTTCTGGCACCACGGGTTTCTCGCCAGAGCAGCTTTCAGAGCTGAAGCAGCTGGGGGAGAGCGTGCCGGTGATTCACGCGGCAAACTATTCGGTGGGCGTTGCTGTGCTGAGGCGCGCGGTAGCTATGGCTGCTGAGGCGCTTGACGGCTGGGATACCGAGATTGTGGAGACGCACCATAACCAGAAAGTTGACGCTCCATCTGGTACAGCAAAGCTGCTGCTCGCTGCTATTGATCCTGAGGGAACTCGCCCCGTTGTTTCTGGTCGCGAAGGTTTCTGTGGAGCTCGCACCAAAGATGAGATTGGCGTGTTTGCACTCAGAGGCGGCACCGTTGCCGGCACTCATGAGGTGCATTTCTTTGGACAGGATGAGGAAGTGTGCCTGACACATCGTGCGACGTCTCGTCAGATTTTTGTCAACGGAGCCGTTGCGTGCGCTGAGAAATTGCTTACAAAAGCTCCAGGTTTTTATACCTTTGAAGAGTTGATTTTTGGATAACCGCATGTGCTGACCTGTATAGGTTAGCATCTGTTTGATTGAGAAAGGACGTGCATGGACGCCCAGGAAATTATTAACTACATTGCTACTTCAGAGAAGAAGACCCCTATTAAGCTCTACGTCAAAGAGTGTGAGGGCGCTTCTGTGTCTTACGGATCTTCTCGCGTGTATGGTGAGGGCACCTCAAAGATAGTTTTTGGCGATTGGTCCGAGCTCAAGAGCGTTGTTGAGCAAAATGCAGACGCATTTGAGTATTTTGATATCGAGAATGACCGTCGAAACTCCGGCGTTCCTCTGCTTAACATGAAGGATGTAAACGCACGTATTGAACCAGGTGCACTGATTCGTGAGCGCGTTGAGATTGGTAACAATGCCGTCATTATGATGGGTGCTGTTATTAATATTGGTGCTGTTATTGGTGAGGGCACCATGATTGATATGGGTGCTGTTCTGGGCGGTCGCGCAACCGTTGGTAAGAATTGCCACATTGGTGCTGGTACTGTTCTTGCTGGTGTTGTTGAGCCTGCATCTGCTACGCCAGTTATTGTTGAGGATAACGTCCTTATTGGCGCAAATGCCGTGGTTATCGAGGGTATTCGCATTGGAGAAGGTGCTGTTGTCGCAGCAGGTGCTGTGGTAGTTGAGGACGTTCCAGCAAACGCCGTGGTAGCGGGATGTCCTGCACGTGTGATAAAAATGAAGGACCAGAAAACAGAGGGCAAGACAGCTTTGGTTGATGCTCTCCGCACGTTGTAATCGAGGTTACATGCCAGACGGCTCCAAAAAAGCACAGGGTTTTACCACCAACATTTCCTGCGTACATACAGAGAATTGGGCAGAGAAAAAAGAAGATTCTTGGTTTACCTACGAACTTCTCGCCGAAGATCCTAAGACGCATGCACGCGCCGGCATCTTCCATACGCCTCATGGTGATATTCCAACGCCTATTTTTATGCCGGTTGGTACTAAGGCAACCGTTAAAGGTTTGATGACCGATACCGTTCGTGACCTTGGTGCCAAAATTATTCTGGCAAATACGTACCATCTGTCTCAGCGCCCAGGAGATGAGCTGGTTGCACAGATGGGTGGCTTGCATGACTTTATGCAGTGGCATGGACCAATTCTGACGGATTCAGGCGGATTCCAGGTCTTTAGTCACGAGGAGTTCATGAAGCTCTCTGACGAGGGCGTTAAATTCCGTGCGGTAGATTATGACGGCGCATGGTCGTACTGGACGCCAGAAACTAATATGCAGATTGCGCAGAACCTTGGTGCAGACATTGTTATGCAGCTTGATCAGTGCGTAGGCTATCCTGCCGAGCGCAAAAAAGTTGAGCGCGGAGTTGAGCTTTCAAGCGCATGGGCCGAAAGGTGCTTTAAGACTCATACCCGTCCTGATCAGGCGCTCTTTGGCATTGTTCAGGGCGGCATGCATCTTGATTTGCGTAGGCGCTCCATTGAGCACCTTGAGTCGATTGGCGATTTCCCTGGTTATGGCATTGGTGGCTATTCCGTTGGAGAGCCTCACGAGGTTATGTTTGAGACGCTGGCGCCACTTTGCGCCGATTACATGCCACGTAACAAGCCTCGCTACCTGATGGGCGTTGGTAATCCGTCCACGCTGATCCGCGGTGTTGCTTGTGGCATTGATATGTTTGACTGCGTGCTTCCAACGCGCACCGCACGTATGGGTACCGCGTTTTCCCATGAGGGCCGCATGAACCTCAAGAACGCTAAGTACTTTGCTGATGCGGGTCCTATTGATGCTCAGTGCACCTGCCCTGTCTGTACGGGCGGTTATTCTCGCGCATACATCAATCACCTGGTCAAGCAACATGAGATGCTAGGCGGTCAGCTGCTTTCTATGCACAACATTTACTTCCTGCTTGAGCTTATGCGCCAGGCACGAGAAGCAATTCTCGCAGGTACCTACAGCGATTTTGTTGAAGAGTGGGAAAACTCTGACGGCGTAGTTGATTTTTAAGGTTGATTTCTAAGTTCGTCTGGCGAGAAACCCGTCTTCTTGACACTCTGTGCAAGCAGTTTTGATTTAAATTTTTTATGACTAGCTCACTAATTTGTGGGCTAGTCATTTTTTGTCCGGTGACACGGGTAGAATAAAAGAGATAAACATTCGCGGGTACCCAAGGTACCCCTGGCTGGCTCTGCCGCCACAGAAAAGAGGATATGATGCCTGGCATCGAGAAAAGCACTCGTTGGAGTGTTCTTACACAAGACGTATATCTAGAGTCGCTGTTTAAAAAAGAATTGCACGTCACCCCACTTGTTGCTCGTGTACTAGTAGCGCGTGGATTTACTGATGTAGCTACAGCTCAAGAGTTCCTCTCGCCATCTTTGCAAAGAGATTGGCTGGATCCACAGTGCATTCCGGGAATGGCTGAGGTTGCTGCCCGCGTTCATAAGGCAATTGTTGAGCATCAAAAGATTGCCGTATTTGGTGATTTTGACGTAGATGGCATGAGCTCAACGTGTCTGCTTACGCTAGCTTTACGTCGCTTGGGAGCAGATGTTTTGCCGTATATTCCACATCGTTTTGGTGAGGGATACGGACTTTCTAAAGAGGCTCTTGCAAGAGTTTTGCAAGATAGAAAGCCAGATTTAATTATTACCGTAGATAACGGCATTGCTGCTGCTCAAGAGGTTGCTTGGCTTTTGCAGCAGGGGATTAATGTTGTTGTTACTGATCACCATGAGCCGGCAGATTTGGTGCCCCAGGGTGTACCAGTCACTGATCCAAAGCTTGTTGAGGATTGTCCTTCCAGAGAACTCGCTGGTGCGGGCGTTGCTCTTAAGCTGGTTCAGGTTTTAGGACAGCTCCTTGGTCAACCTCAACTGTGGCTTGATTACATTGATGTTGCTATGTTGGGCACGCTGTCTGACATGATGATGCTCAACAAAGAGAATCGTGCGTTGGTTTCTGAAGGCGTTAAGCGTTTGCAGAAAGGTCTTCGTCCAGGTCTTGTAGCTCTTGCAGCTGTCGCTGGTCAAGATATTGCTCAGATTTCTGCAGATAATCTGCCCTTCTCTATTATCCCTCGTCTTAATGCAGCGGGACGCATGGGCACTACTGATATTGCCCTTGATCTTCTCCTTACAGAAGACACTGAAGAGGCAACCATTCTTGCTGGAAAACTAGAAGAGATTAATGCCGAGCGTCGTGCTATTGAGGCAAAGCTTACCGATGAAGCTCTTGAGCAGGCAAAAGAAATTTACGACGGCGGTCACGCAATTGTGCTTGCCAAAGAGGGTTGGCATGAGGGCGTAAAGGGCATTGTTGCTTCAAGAATTGTTAATCGCTATCACGTGCCTTGCATTCTGTTTACCATCCAAGATGGAGTTGCTCGCGGTTCTGGCCGCTCTGTTGGCTCCGTTGATTTATTCCACGCCGTTGAACAGTGTGCAGACCTTACCGTCCGTTTTGGTGGCCACCAAGGAGCCGTTGGCGTAACAGTGGAAACAGCAAAGATTGACGCATTTAGAAAGCGTTTATCAAAGGTTATGGCAGAGCTTCCAGAAGAAGAGTTTGAGGCTTCAGGAGAAGTTACAGCACTAGTAAACCTTGATGAAATTACCATCAACTCCATTGACGCCCTTGAGGCCCTGCAACCTTTTGGTCAGGGTAATAAAAAGCCGCTCTTTGGGGTCAAGGGCGTAGTGATGAAGAATCGCTCGCGTGTTGGCGCAGGCGGAGCTCATCTTTGCTTTATGGCTTCAAATGGCATTTCTTCAATTTCATCCATCATGTTTAGAACGCCTCATGTTGAGGCGGCAGCTGAGTATGACGGAGCTGTTGATTTGATTTTTGAAGCAGTTAACGAGACCTGGCAGGGTAGAACTAAGCCAAAACTCATGGTCAGAGATATTCTCTACAGAGACTTTACCGATGAAGACGACGGCCCCATTGAAGCAGATCTTCTTGGCAGCGCTGCTGACTTGCCCCTTGTGGTTACCAAGGAGACTACAGAGGCTGATGAGGCCTCCCAAGAACAGGCGCAGCAAAAGCGCCGTGAGCTGGAGAGTCTTTCTTCTGAGGAGCTTACCCAGACCCTGGTCACGTCCATGATTGGTTCAAGAGAGCTCTTGCCTCTGCAAAAGAAAACGCTAGAGGTTCTCTCTCAAGGAACGTCTTGTCTCTCTGTTATGGCAACAGGTAGAGGTAAATCGCTTATCTTCCAGGTTCATGCTGCTCGTGTTGCGTTGCTGCAACATAAAATGAGCGTGTTTGTCTATCCGCTGCGCGCCCTCATCAACGACCAGGTTCAAAGCATAAAAAACATCTTTGAGCCTCTAGGAATTTCTGTCGAGGTACTCAACGGAGAAACAGACCTTTCCAGCCGAGAAGACCTGTTTGCTCGCATGACAAACAATGAGCTTGATATTGTGCTGACTACTCCAGAGTTCTTCTCGCTCCACGCTGATCAATTTGCCAAGGCGCAAAACATCTCATTTGTAGTGTTTGACGAGGCACATCATGTGGGCATGAATGCTTCTGAGGGCAGACTTGCGTATGCACACATGCCACAGGTACTAAAGATGCTTGGGAGTCCGCAGATACTTGCCACAACAGCTACGGCTACCACGCAGGCAGCCCAGAATATCTGCGAGCTTCTCTCCATTGAAGCAGAGCATGTATACAAAGACAAAACGGCTCGTACTAACCTTGAACTCAAGGACCTTCGCGGTGCTAAGGATAGGGAATGTGCGCTGCTTTCTCTTGTGTCAGATGGCACAAAAACGGTTGTCTACGTCAATTCAAGGGAGCAAGCGCAGGCACTGACGCGTATGCTGCGCCATCGTATTCCAGAACTTGGTCATAAGATTGCGTTCTATCATGCGGGTCTAACACCTCAGATACGCAAGAACGTTGAACGTGCTTTTAGGCGTGGAGACGTTTGTTGCATCATTGCTACCAGTGCATTTGGCGAAGGCGTCAATATCTCTGATATTCGCCAGGTTGTTCTGTATCACCTGCCGTTTGGTCGCGTTGCCTTCAATCAGATGAGCGGACGCGCAGGTAGAGACGGTAAGCCTTCTGTAATTCAGATGCTGTTTGATGCGCATGACATGCGCGTTAACGAGCGCATCCTTTCTTCTCATGCACCACAGCGAGAAGCCCTGGTAGCTGTCTACCGCGCGCTTACGGCACTGCAGCCAAAGCTTGGTACTCAGACAGCTGATTCAGCACTCACTGATGAAGACATTGCGCAGATGGCGCTAGAAATTGACCCGCGATCTAAGGCTGACGAGCAAACCGTTCGTGTTGCACTTGACGTTTTTGCTGAGCTAGGGTTTATTAGCATTGAAGGATTTGATCAAACGCGAACAATCTCCGTCAATAGTCAAGCTTCGCACATGGACTTGCTGGAGTCTGCACGCTACGCTGAGGGGCTTAAAGCGCACACTGAGTTTGAATCATTTGCTCAGTGGGTACTTTCTGCTTCACCAGATGAGCTGGCAGATGCTATAACAAAACCCATCGTTCCAGAAATTGGTTCAACGTTTGATGGGGGAAGGGAGTCCTCTGATGAGTGACGAGAGGACCAAAAAAGAAGCTAAGGCGCCAGGCGCAGATAATTACCGCCTGCTCGAGGGAGCTGTGCGCACATATTTGCCTGAGGAGGCTCAGGCAAAGATTGCCGCTGCATATGCCTTTGCTGCTGACTACCACAAAGACCAACGCCGTCGTTCTGGCGAGCCTTATATCAACCACCCAGTTGAAGTGGCCCTTATTCTTGCGCACGATCTTCATATGGATGAAGACACCATCTGCGCTGCCCTCATGCACGATACCGTAGAAGATACGTCTGCCTCACTAGATGAAATTTCTTCTCGCTTTGGTGAGTCAGTGGCTGAGCTTGTTGACGGCGTCACAAAACTTACGTCCATCGAAGTCAGTTCAATGGACGAGAAACAAGCGCTTAACCTGCGCAAAATGTTCCTTGCCATGTCAAAGGACATCCGCGTTGTTATCATCAAGCTTGCCGACCGTCTTCATAACATGCGTACGTTGGCAGCACTTCCACCGGACCGTCGTCTGTTTAAGGCGCGAGAAACCATGGACGTGTATGCGCCACTCGCTGACCGTCTGGGTATCTCTTCGGTTAAGTGGGAGCTTGAGGATTTGTCTTTCTTCTGGCTTGAACCAGAGGAGTACCAGCGTGTTGCTCGCATGGTCTCTGACTCTCGTGCACAAAGAGAGAATGACCTCAACAACGCTAAAAAGACTCTGACTGATGAGCTTAATGCTGCCGGTCTTACTGACTTCCAGATTACGGGTCGCCCTAAGCACCTGTGGTCCATTTATCAAAAGATGGTCCGCAAGGGCAGAGAGTTCTCCAACATCTACGATCTTATCGCTCTGCGTGTTATTACTAAAAACGTAGGCGATTGCTACTCGGCACTTGGCGCTATTCACGCACTGTGGCATCCAATGCCTGGTCGTTTTAAGGACTACATTGCAACGCCAAAGGCAAATCTCTATCAGTCTTTGCACACAACAGTTATTGGTCCTGATGGACGCCCTATTGAGATTCAGATTAGAACCGCCGAGATGCACGAGGCATCTGAGTACGGTATTGCTGCTCACTGGCTATATAAGGAGCAGGGCAATTCAAAGGGCAAGATGTCCTCTGAAGACAAGCTTATTGACTCAACTATCAACTGGATTCGCCGCAGTCTTGATTGGGCCGTTGAAGACGATATTGATGATCCCCACGAGTTCTTGGATAACTTACGCGTAGACCTCTTTGAGCATGAGATTTTTGTTTTCACGCCAAAGGGTGAGGTCATGAGCTTACGCGTCAATTCAACACCTCTGGACTTTGCTTACGCTGTTCACACCGAGGTCGGCAATCACTGTGTTGGTGCGCGCGTCAATGGCTCCGTAGTTCCACTGACACATACGCTTCAGATGGGCGATCGCATTGAGATTTTGACTAACAAGAACGCTCGCCCTTCTCGCGACTGGATGACGCTGGTAAAAACGCCGTCTGCACGTGCAAAGATCCGCAAGTATTTCTCACAAGAGAACAAGTCTGACGATGCCGAGCGCGGTCGTTCTGAGCTTGCAAAAGAGCTGCGCAAGCGTGGCTATGGCATCAGCGCTACGCGAACCGTTAAGGCGCTTGATCAGCTCACCGAGCAGTTTGATTATCGCAGCGTAGATGACCTGTTTGCGGGAATTGGTGCAGGTAATCAGTCTGCTAAGCAGGTTGTTAATCGCGTGAGTGAAATCTTAGAGGAGAAAAATCCCGAGGTTGTTACTGAGCAAGAGCGTAATGCGGCACGCCTTCAGGAGAAGAACAAGGCAATCGCAAACGATCAGCCTTTGGTTCGCTCCTACGTTATTTCTCGTACCGCTAAAGGTAGTCGTCCCAAGAAGTCTAACTGCGGCGTTGTGGTAAATGGCGATCCAGATTTGCTTGTTCATCTTGCTCACTGCTGCAATCCTGTTGCAGGTGACGATATTGTGGGCTTCATTACTCGCGGTCGCGGCGTTTCTGTTCACCGCGCCAATTGCCCTAACGTTAAAGACTTGCTCAACGATCCAAAGCGTATCATTCCTGTTTCTTGGGATGCCAGCGGCGCTACTGAGTTTAGGGTAGAGATTGTCGTTGAGGCAGCAGACCGTATGGGCCTTCTTAAGGACGTCACGGTTGCGCTGTCTGACGCTGGTGCAAACATTCTTTCTGCAGCTACACAAGTGGGTGAGCAGGGCGTAGTACGTATGCGTTTCTTGGTTTCTATCTCTGATACCAGCTTGCTTGATACCTTATTTGCATTTGTAACTCGCGTGCCTTCTGTCTACGACGCTCGTCGTATTATGCCAGGTGAAGGCGCTAATCAGATGAGAAGGAGACTCTATGGCTAATCAAAATGAGGGCTGCTCTTGCGGCCATAATCACGAGGAAGAGCACGGCCACGGTGGCTGCTGCGGTCATCATGGCGAGCATGGCCACGGTGAGCACGGTCATGGCGGTTGCTGCGGCCATCACGGCCACGGTGGTTGCCATCACGCAAAAGACCAGATTGGAGTCTTTAAAGTAGGTCCTCTTGAGACTAACTGCTACATTTACGTTTCTGGTAATGAGTGCATGATTATTGATGCTGGTGCATCGGGTGCAGAGATTGCTGCACAGCTCTTGAACCTTGAGCTTAAGTACATTGTTGCTACTCACGGCCATGCTGATCATGTTGGCGGCGTTAAGGCTTTGAAGCTTGCTGTGCCTGGCGCTCAGTACCTCATCAACGAAGCAGATAATGAGCTTGCGCAGAGGGCTCATAACTCAAACGAGATTTATGATGATGCTCCAGAGCCAGACGGTTTTCTCCACGAGGGAGATGTTCTCTCTGTTGGAACAGCACAGTTCAAGATTATGGAAACTCCTGGTCACACTCCTGGCGGCATTGTTTTGGTGGGTGAGGGAACTGCTACTGGCGCCGTTTTTGTAGGCGATACGCTTTTCCAGGGTTCTGCAGGAAGAACAGACCTTCCAGGCGGCAACTTTGAAACGCTTAAGGCTTCTCTGAACCGCATCAAGACAGTGCTTGATCCAACCTCCATTATTTTGTCAGGACATGGAAATCAAACGTCTCTTGAGGCAGAAATAGCAACTAACCCTTTCTTACAGGATTAAATCAGCTATAACTTTGATGATTTAGCAAGACAGATTTGCATAGGTGCGGTATAGTACCTATGCAAACTTTTTAGCCCGAGTGGCGGAATGGCAGACGCGGAGGTCTCAAAAACCTTTGAGGAAACTCGTGTGGGTTCAAGTCCCACCTCGGGCACCAGCTAAAAGTTTAAGCTAGATGTGAATTTCTCGTCATATCTAACTTGGTACTTGTAATGTTTTCTTGTTAGAGGTAACCTTACAAGGTACTTTTGAAGCGGGATTGAACGTGAGTCCCCACCTACACAGCGCAAAAGCAGCTGTCTGGTCAGACAATTTAACCTTTGCACGCTACCTGTGCGTATTGTCTCCCAGTTGCTTGTGCACTGGGTTTTTTATTGGCGGACAAGCAATTGTCCAAGAGGGAAGGTGTACAAGATAGCCAAGAACGATGGTCCTCGCATTAATGAGGAAATCACTGCTCGCACGTGCCGTCTTATTGACGCTGATGGTAGTCAGCTTGGTCTTTTTGGCGTCAATGATGCAATGAAGAGAGCTCGTGAGCACGGTCTTGATCTCGTAGAGATTGCTCCAAATGCCGAGCCTCCTGTATGCAAGATTCTTGATTACAGTAAGTTCAAGTATGAGCAGGCTCGCAAGGCCAAGGCAGCTCGCAAGAACCAGGTCAAGATCGAAGTCAAAGAGATGAAGTTCCGCCCAAAGATTGATGTGGGCGATTACGAGACCAAGAAGGGTCACGTACTGCGCTTCCTTAAGAAGGGAGCACGCGTCAAGATCACCATCATGTTCCGTGGACGCGAGATGGCTCACCCAGAGCAGGGCCGTATTGTACTTGATCGCCTTGCTGAAGATTTGAAGCCTTTTGCCACAATTGAGCAGAAACCGCTCATTGAAGGCCGTAACATGCACATGCTCGTTGCTCCAATCAAGGGAGCGTTTGACGAGAAGCCCGAGGGTGCTGAGGATGGCACCACACAGGAGGAGAAGTAGTATGCCTAAGATGAAGACGCACAAGGGTTCGGCTAAGCGTTTCCGCCGCACCGGTACTGGCAAGATTATGCGTGCTAAGGCTTTTAAGAGCCACATTCTTACCAAGAAGTCCCAGAAGCGTATCCGTGGCTTCCGTAAAGAAGCTGTTCTTTCCGCTGGCGATGCAGCAGTAGTTTCTCAGCGTATGGGCGCTAAGAACTAAGCGCGCCACCCACCAGATCAAATAACAAGGAGTGATTAGATATGGCAAGAGTTAAGCGCGCAGTTGCTGGCCGCAAGAAGCGTCAGACGCTCGTCGAGCGCACAAAGGGTTATTACGGAACTTCCTCTCGTACCTTCCGTGGTATGAAGGAGCAGGCACAGCATTCTGGTCAGTATGCTTACCGTGACCGTCGTAACAAGAAGCGTGATTTCCGTGCACTGTGGATTCAGCGTATCAACGCTGCAGCACGCATCAACGACCTTTCTTACAGCAAGTTCATGCACGGCCTCAAGCTCGCTGGTGTTGAGCTTGACCGCAAGGTTCTCGCAGAGATTGCTTACTCTGACGAGCAGGGCTTCGCAGATCTTGCAGAGATCGCTAAGAAGGCACTTGCTGAGTAACCTCGGTTTGCACTGAGCAATTTTATTACAGCTAGATAGCTAGACCCCGTATGTCCTTTTGGATGTGCGGGGTTTTCTTTTGGCGAGAAACCTGGTGCGCCCATGGTGCTCCGTTGACGTCCCGGCGAGCCTGATTTTCTCGCCATGTCTGAGCAATTTGCCGGAAAAGTACATGAAGTCTGAGTAGTTTTGCCGGTTTTTCTCGCCATGTCTGAGTAAATTCACTCAGACATGATGCAGCTTTCAGGCTCAAAAATTTAGGGCCGAAGCTCCTATCTTTCACGTGCCTGATTTCGTCAAAGAATCTGTAAATTTTGCCTAAAAATGCAAAAGAAACTGTGGATTTGCCTGATTTTGTCAAAGAATCTGTATCTAAAATACAGATTCTTTGCACTTTTTAGGCGCGTGAGCTGGTTGTTGGCGAACGGCGAGAAACCCGTGTAGTTGCAGCCGCAACCGCAGCTGTAAACGGAACCGCGAGCGCACGGAAAGCCAATTTGCGAGTAGTCGTTTCCCCAGCTTATTCGCTCTTATAATCTCTGTGAATGAGCTCTTCGATGTGTTCATGCTCTTCTTCATGGAGCTGCTTAATCTCTTCATCGAAGCCTGGATCTTTAGGCGTAATGAGCTCGTCCTCACCAGTCTTTGGATCAGTATGGTGAAGCAGAACAGGCTCAAAGAGGTGCAGGTACTTTGCAAAGAAAGCAGACATAGTAAGTAGCATGACAAAAATTGCAATACGAGGCAGCGTATTGACCTGCGTCATAATGAGCGAGCCAACGCACAGAAGGGCAGTCCAACCGTACATCAAAAGTACCGCTTGGCGCTGATTATAACCGTGAGCCATTAAGCGGTGATGGATGTGTCCGCGGTCGGCAGTAGCAAAACTGACGTGTGCGCGGGTACGGCGAACAATTGCGGAGAAGGTATCGATGATTGGAATACCTGCAACGACGAGAGGAACAATGATGGTTGTGAGTCCTGCCCAACGGGTGACGGACAAAAGTGAAATTGTTCCCAGAGCAAATCCCAAGGTTAGCGAACCAGAATCGCCCATGAAAATAGTTGCGGGATACGAGTTGTGAACCAAAAATCCAAGCGTGGTGCCCGCGATGGCTGCACTTAAAAGCGCTGCATCAAAGCGGCCCGCCCAAATGGAAAGCACAAACATAGTGGTAGAGGCAATGCAGGTAATTCCTGAAGAAAGTCCATCAAGACCGTCGATCAGGTTAATGATGTTGGCATAAGCAACCAGGTAAATGACAGTTGCTGGATAGGCGAGCCATCCAAGATCCACAAAGCCGTACGCGGAAAACGGATCAACAACGTTACCGATAATCAGACCGCCTGCAGCCGCGATGCTTGCAGCAATTACCTGACCAGCGAGTTTCTGAATAGGCTTGAGAGAAAAAATGTCGTCAAGCAATCCGGTCAAGAAAATTACCGCAAATGCGGCGCCAACAATCCAGAAGTTGACGTTCAGGTAATAGCGAGAAGAAAGCGTAATCTCGGCATGCCCAAGGATTGCTTCAACGCCATAACGCACCAGCATAGCAACGGCTAACCCAAAGAAAATTGCAACGCCGCCCATGCGAGGAATAGGTTTTTTATTGACTCGACGTGCAGAGGGTTTATCGACAACTCCAAGCTTCCAAGCCAGTTGACGAACGGCAGGGGTAATCAGAGCCGAACCAAGACCAGCCGAGAGGAAAACACAAAACATGGTTACCCAGAGGTTCAAGCCGTATACCCTCCAATAAAAAACAGTATTTAACTGCTAAAATCCATACCATTTAATTGTGCTGCTCATTAAAAAACAAGTCAAGACTTTAATCTTTTTATAATCTCTTTATAGTAAGAATTGTCCTTCTCCCGCGGTCTAAACTGGGTGAACCGACAAGTTTTTTCAGGGAGCCTAATCTCGTGTTCAGTACAGGCATCCTTCGTTGTTAAGGAAGCTGGAACGCCCGAGTGCGGCGCCCACCTTATGAAGGTGGGTTCATAGATGACTGCGGGGAAGGATATTTTTCTGCCTCGGCAGTCTGTGGTAAAGCTCTGACGGCTCGCGGAAGAGTCACGACGGTCTAGGGGAGCGCCGACGGCCCACGGAAGTACCCCGGCGGCTCGCGGAAGAGTCGCGACGGTCCGCGGAAACGCCACGCGCTTCCTCGCAAGCATATAGCCGCTCATTCCGCTCGCATAATCATTGACATACCTGCTCCTGATTGCCACAATAAGTACCGCAACGGGGATATAGCTCAGTTGGGAGAGCGCTGCCTTCGCAAGGCAGAGGCCGAGGGTTCGAATCCCTTTATCTCCACCATGACTTTGACGCGCGCAGAGACCCTGCGCGTTTTTTATACCACCATCTGCCTGGGCAGATACGACGGGAGGCGAGAAACCCTTGGGTAGTGCACCATCACCTAATACCCTTACGTTTTCTGCCTACGACGTCTGTGAACTCTGCCCAAGGCGTTGCCATGCTCAAAGAAACGCTGGTAAAGCGGGCCTTTGTGGAGCTTCAAGCACCATTCGTGTAGCTCGTTCGGCGCTGCACTTCTGGGAGGAGCCTCCCATCTCGGGAGAGGCTGGATCAGGCGCCATCTTTTTCACCGGCTGCCCGCTTAGATGCGTGTTCTGTCAGAACCATCAGATCTCGCAGGAGGGTTTTGGCAAGCCCGTCACAACCGAACGCCTTGCTCAGATGATGCTTGAACTCCAGGCTCAGGGCGCACTTAACATTAACCTTGTGACACCACTGCACTTCTCGCCACACATTATTGAGGCGGTAACGCTGGCAAAAGAGGCGGGGCTCACGCTCCCGATTGTGTGCAATACCTCGGGATATGAGCTGCCAGAGGTGGTACAGAAAGTTTCGAGTGTCATTGATATCTGGCTGACAGACGTCAAGTACGCAAACCCCACGCTGGCAAAAGAGCTCTCGTACGCAGCAGATTATCCAGAGATGTCCATGGCGGCACTTGAGGTTATGCATGACTCAGTGATGAGTCGTGGCGGTCGCAAGCTGGATGACGACGGTCGCATGATGCAGGGCATCATTGTGCGCCACCTGGTCATGCCCACGCACGCGGACGATTCCTGCGAGGTACTCAACCGCGTCTGGAATCTTTGTCATAATGATGTAGACGTATCAATAATGAATCAGTACACGCCCAACGAGCGCATGCGTGCAGCTGGCGGACCGCTTTCTGGAACGCTTTCTGACGAGGAGTACGAGTTGGTGCTCTGTCATGCGGATGACCTGGGCTTTGAGAACCTGTGGTGGCAGGAGGGTGGAACCGTTTCCGAGAGTTTTGTGCCAGCTTTTGACGCAACAGGCGTTGAGGGCCCCGCGCTCAAGCTCCGCACGGCACACGGAGACGCCGCCAACGACGCCACCACAAGCATCCCCGACACACAAACCGAGGAGTAACCATGTCTGTCGAGAAACCCGAAGAGCTCCAAACCACCCCAGCGCCACAGGCGGCTGCACTCACGGACGCGGAGCGCGCCGAGCTGGAAGCGCTCCGCGCAGAGAAGGAGCGCAGGGAGCTCGAGGCTCTTCGTGCAGAGAAGGATCGCAGAGAGCTTGAGTCGCTGCGTGCCGAGAAGACCCGTGCTGCCCAGGCAGAAGCTGCAACTCAGGCAGAGGTGGATGCAGCAGTGGAAAGCGAAGCTCAACAGCGTGCCGCACGCAAGGCGGCTCAGCAGGAAGCTGAGCAGATTCGTCGCATTCAGGAGCAGCGCGCCAAGGGTCGTGCTCTTATGGAGCCCGATGAGGACGACGAAGACATTAAGATGCCTCTAGGGCAAAAAATTGTTATTGGAACTGTGGTAATTCTCGCAGTTATTTTTGTTGTAAGCCAATTTATTTTGTAAGACTGCTACTCTAGATATATCGTCTCACCGTCAGTTTTTGACCAATCGAAAAGAGCAACTATGTCACTCACTGATCGTACCAAGCCTTCGGACGTAAGCCTTAATACAGACTTGTATGAGCTCACGATGGCTCAGGGTTATTGGGAAGCTGGTCTTGTTGATGCGGAGGCATGCTTTACCGCATTTTTCCGCGAGAATCCCTTTAATGGTGGATTTGCAATTTCTTGTGGTACTGGTCAAATTGCTGACTTAGTTGAGAACTTTATCTTTGAAGATGACGACATCGACTACCTAGCAAGCATTAATTCTCCTGGTGGTGGACGTCTCTTTAAGCCAGCGTTTCTCGAGTTTTTGCGCAACCACAAGCTCAATGTAACCATTGACGCAATTCCAGAGGGAGAGCTTGTTTTCCCACGTGAGCCTATGGTTCGCGTTGAGGGCTCCATTGTTGATTGCCAGCTCATTGAGACTGCTTTGCTCAACCTGGTCAACTTCCAGACTTTGGCAGCAACTAAGTGTGCGCGTGTTATCAAGGCGGCTCAGGGCAATCCTGTCTCTGACTTTGGCCTGCGCCGTGCACAGGGTCCAGACGGTGGTCTGGCAGTTGCTCGCGCTTCCTATATTGCTGGTGCTTCCAGCACTTCAAATGTCCTTGCTGGCAAAATTTATGGCATTCCTGTTTTTGGTACCCACGCACACTCTTGGGTAATGTCGTTTGACACCGAGCTTGATGCCTTTAGGGCGTTTGCAAAGTCCAGTCCTACCAACTGCTCGCTGCTGCTTGATACCTACGATGTTCACGAAGGCATCAAGAACGCCATCATTGTGGCAAAAGAGATGGAGGAGCGCGGCGAGCGCCTGAGCGCTGTCCGTATTGACTCCGGAGACCTCGCGCGTCTTTCCAAGGAAGCTCGTAAGGCGTTTGATGAGGCTGGTCTTCCGTACATCAAGATTTCTGTTTCAAACGATCTTGACGAGTACACCATCCAGTCACTCTTTGCTCAGGGAGCACCTATTGATGCCTTTGGTGTTGGCACCAAGCTTGCTACCTGCGATCCTCAGCCTTCTTTGGGCGGTGTCTATAAGCTAACCGCTCGTCGCCAGTCTGCTTCTGAGCCTTGGACTCCTGTTATCAAGCTGTCCGAGATGGCCTACAAGCGCACCGTTCCTGGCATTCAGCATATCCGCCGCTTCTACGATGCAAATGGCTGCCCAGCCGGCGACATGATTTTTGACCCAGATTACCTGGTCACCAAGAGTCCAGAGTCTAAGGCAACCGTGGTAGACATCATTGATCCATACTCCACTCACAAGCTTGAAGGGACTTCTCGCGAACTGATGGTAAGGCTGGTAGAAGGCGGCAAGCGCGTAGGGGAGAGCGAGTCCATTGAGGTTGCTCGCGACCGCTGCCATGCTGCGCTTATGCACCTGGATGCGGCGTACACGCGCTTCCTGAACCCTCAGATTTATCCTGTGGGCCTTGAGCGTGGTCTGGCCAATTTGCGTCACGAACTTGCTGCTCAACATCAGGTAAAATCTTCCGAGGAAACCGAGTAGTCCTTTAGGAACTACGCAATCTACTACGCAATCTACTACGTACTTACGCTGCACACGTGTACTGAATTTAAAGGAGAACCATGCGCGAGAAGATCGAGGAACTTGTACGTCAAGCCTTGGCAGACGCCCAGGCTGCGGGTGAGTTGCCTGAATTCCAGATTGATGACGTGGGACTTGAGCGCCCACAGGACTCATCAAATGGTGACTGGTCTTCTACGGTTGCAATGCGTTCTGCAAAGCTGGCACATAAGGCTCCTCGCGATATTGCTGCAGCTCTTGTATCTCATATTGCTGCAGACCCTCAGATTGAGCGCGTTGAGGTTGCAGGTCCTGGCTTTGTAAACTTCTACCTGTCTACCGCTGCGGGCAATGAGATTTTTAACACCGTTCGCGAGCAGGGCGCCGATTTTGGTCGTTCTACCTTTGGTGCTGGCCAGAAGGTTCAGGTAGAGTACGTTTCTGCAAACCCTGTTGGCCCTCTGCATATTGGCCACGGTCGCTGGGCAGCACTGGGAGACTCTCTGAGCCGCATTCTTGCCTTTGCGGGCTATGAGGTTGAGCGCGAATACTACGTAAACGATCACGGCTCACAGATGGACGTTTTTGGTCACTCCATTTCTAAGCGTTATCTGCAGCTTATTGACATCATGCAGGAGCGCGGCATTGACGCCGACGCCGCCGCTCAGGTGTTGGCCGAAGATCGCAATGCTTACGTTGCAGATGAAGAGGATGCACATCCCGAGGAGCATCCATTTACCGATGAGTTCATCAACTCTCTTGGTGGCAATGCATACGCCGGAGACTACATTGTTGACCTGGGTCTTTTCTTCCTCAAAAATGATGGAGAGGCTTGGGCAGACAAATCTGAAGATGAGCGTATGGCAGAGTTCCGTGAGCGCGGCTACAAGATGATGCTTGAGTCCATCAAAAACACCTGCCACAACGCCCGCGCTGACTTTGATGTTTGGTTCTCTGAGCGTTCTTTGTACGTTAAGGATGACCAGGGTAAAGACGCTGTTGATCGTGCGCTTGATGCCCTGGATAAGCTTGGCTACCTGTACCGTTCTGATGAGGGTGCACTGTTCTTCCGTTCCACTGATTTTGGTGACGATAAGGACCGTGTACTCATCAAAACAAATGGCGAGTATACCTATTTTGCTTCCGACGTTGCGTACCACTGGAACAAGTTCCAGCGTGTCGACCACGTTATTGATATTTGGGGAGCAGATCACCACGGCTATATCCAGCGTGTTCGCTCTGCTGCAACAGCTCTTGGTTACCCAACTCAGTTTGAGGTTTTGCTTGGTCAGCTGGTTAACCTGCTCAGAAACGGTGTTGCCGTCAGAATGTCTAAGCGCAAAGGAACTGGTATCCATTTTGACGAGCTTCTCGCCGAGGTTGGTGTTGATGCAACGCGCTACACCCTTGTTTCAAAGTCTTCCAACCAGATGATTGACTTTGACATTGAGCAGGTAAAGCGTCAGGACAGCTCTAATCCTGTGTATTACGTTCAGTATGCCCACGCTCGTATTTGCTCTATTTTGCGTCGCGCTGCTGGCGTTGACCTTGATGAGGCAAAGGCACTTGGTATGGACGCTGTTGCAGATAAGGCTATTGGATCTGAGGTTGATCTAGGTCTGCTCTCTGAAGACGCCGAGCAGGCGCTTGCTCGTAAACTCTTTGAGTTCCCAGGCCTTGTTGAGGGTTGTGCTCGCGATAGGGCACCATTCCGCATTACGCACTACATTGAAGAGCTTGCCGGTCAGTTCCACGCATTCTATACCGTTTGCCAGGTACTTCCTTCTGAGGGACGTCCACTGGACGCAGAGCTTTCTAAGGCTCGTCTTGCTGCGTGTGATGCAACTCGTCGCGTCCTTGCAATTGCTCTTGATCTGATTGGTGTTTCTGCTCCTGAGTCAATGTAAACGATAGCTAACTATGTTGTTTTGTCATGATACCGTGCAAGTATTGAATACCTGCACGGTATCTTTAGTGAATTCCTCCAGATAATTTCCACATTTCTGCGTTATGTAAAAAATTTTTTAATGTATAAAAGAGATAATAAAATTAATATTTATTACTTAAATTTTATATTTCAGCATATAAAAGCCTATTTTGATGTCATATAAGCACCATTTTCTAACATATTTTTGACTAACTATTGTTTTGTCCCCACGTTAACACGTGTTTTTTAGGGGTATACTCATTATGCGAGCAAATAGTAAATGGTTCGGGCATAAGAGTGGAGGTCTCTATGGAACTTCGCGAGTACATGTCCATTCGCAGGTCTTACAACTTGGTTAGAAGAGTGGTGCCTGCTAACAGACGACTCACGTTTGAAGAGTTTGCTATTTTGTGTCGCCTCAATGTGAAGGGTGCTCCTGTTAAGACTTCAGAAATTGCCGAGTATCAGAGTGCTCTTCGTCCTACGATTACTCATCGTACCTCGCACCTGGCAAGGCTTGGTTTCATCAAGAGAGATGAAGGCGCCATTGATCGACGCAACGTAGTGTGTATCATCACAGAAAAGGGTGTAGAAGCAGTTGAGGAGCTGTCCAAGCTTACCTGTGCTCGTATTGCACCCGGCCAGGCGCTTTCACGTACTTCGTTTGAGCGTATTGTCATGTATGTTGACGCTATGGGAGCTCTGTATTGCAGGGCAGCAGATATGGTCCTTCTTGCAATTCTAGATTCTCCTAAAGACGCTCTTTCAATTACAGAGATTGTTGACGCACTTGGTCTTTTGCAGCCAACGGTTTCTATGTCTCTTACTGCTTTGGCAGAAAGTGGCCTGGTACAGCGCAAACATGACGATGCTCTTTCAAGAAGAGTAACTATGGTTGAGCTCACGCCTCAAGGCAAGACGTATATCAAAGAAATCGTTCAGCAAATTGAAGATATTGTTGTAAAAAGAAAGAGCCGTACAGCTGTTTAAATGATTTATGCAGATTAAAGAAATCTAGAAGATGGGTTTCTCGAGGTTTAAGGGTTAGTGGTTATAAATCCCCATTTGCCCGTTTTATGGTGAATTTTATTTATTTTTCATCATAAGGCGGGCATTTTCGTGGTATATTCCTTTTGGATTTGCACCTATTTGATTTTGTTTGTTATCCCTTCATCATATTTCTCACGTATTTTTACAGATTATTTTGATGAGCAAACAGAGAGGTTTGTACATGTCGGACGAAACATCTTCGGTCCAAAATGATTCTTTAAATGATGTAGAAAATACTCCAGCACCACGTAGACGTGGTAGACCTCGTAAGAGTGAAAATAGTAATTCAGAAAATTCAACTTCAGAAAATACCAATTCTGAGGCAACTGAAGAAAAGGCCTCTAATTCATCTGCTGCAAAGCGTCGTCGCGGTCGTCCAACTAAAAAAGAGACTGAGGTGCGTCGTGCGGTAGAGGCTGTTGTGGCAGAGGCTATGAACGCAGCAGGCATTACAGAGCCACCAAAGCGCCGTCGTGGCCGTCCTAGCAAAGAAGAGATGGAAGAGCGTGCTCTTCATGAGCGTGCCCTTGAAGTTGCACAGGCAGAGGTTTTGGCTCAGGTCCAGGCAGGTGGCAAGGTTTCTTCTGACGTTGTAGACACTGATCGCCTTACCAAGATTGTTCAGGACGCAACTCAGCCTTCTGCGGAGGTAACCCCGGCTCCTGCCTTTACTAAAGCAGAGGCAGAGGGTGCAGCTGGCCAGAATGGCAATGCGGCTCAGAAGAACTTTGCTGAAGAGCAGGGCAGTGTTGAGCAGCAGGATGGTGCAGCTCAGGAGCAGGCTTCTGGTGCAGTAGCAGATTCCGATGCAGCTCCAGCAGAGCGTTCAGGGCGTTCTCGTACGGGTGCAGCACGTCGTCGACATCGTAATGCTGAGCCAAAAGAAGCAGTTCAGGAGGGCGAGAAGACACAGGAAAACGCACACGCCAACAACCAGGAGCGTCCTTCTCGCGATCGTAGACAGAACAATCAGCGCAACAAGAATCGCAAGCAGGGCCAGGCAAGCGAGCCATCGCTTTCCAAAGAGGCTCTGCAAGAGATGAAGCTTTCTGAGCTTCGTGCTAAAGCAACTGAGCTGGGCATTGAGTACGCAGGCGTTCATAAGTCTGATTTGATTGAGCTTGTATACGCTGCATCTGCAGCTGCTGAGGGCTTTAAGACTGTTGAGGGTATTCTTCAGATTAGCAACGAAGGCTACGGCTGGATTCGTACAGGTAATTACATGGAAGGCGATGACGACGCCTTTGTCCACCAGCAGATTATTAGAAATCTTGGTCTGCGCCCGGGTGATAGCGTCTTGGGCATGGTGGGACCTGCTCGCGTAAATAGCAAATATCCACCACTGCTTAAGGTTACCCAGGTCAACGGTGGGGAAGTTGAGAGTCTTAAGGACCGTCCTCGCTTCAAAGATCTGACTCCAATTTTCCCAGACCAGCCTCTTACTATGGAGCACGGTAAAGACTCCATTACGGGCCGTGCAATTGATCTGGTGGCTCCTATTGGTAAGGGTCAGCGTGGTTTGATTGTCTCGCCTCCAAAGGCAGGTAAGACCACCATTTTGAAGCGCATTTGCCAGTCTATTACCACCAACAATCCTGAGGTTCACCTCTTCTGCCTCTTGGTAGACGAGCGCCCTGAGGAAGTTACAGACATGGAGCGCTCAATTAAGGGCACCGTTGTTGCTTCAACTTTTGATATGCCAGCAGAGAATCACACCGTTGTCTCGGAGCTTGTCATTGAGCGAGCAAAGCGTCTGGTTGAGATGGGTCAGGACGTTGTGGTTATTCTGGACTCCATCACACGTCTTGCTCGTGCATACAACCTGGCTATTCCTGCTTCTGGTCGTATTCTTTCTGGTGGTGTTGACTCCGCAGCTCTGTATCCACCAAAGAAGTTCTTGGGTGCAGCTCGAAACATCGAGAACGGCGGCTCGCTCACTATTATTGCGTCTGCCCTGGTAGATACAGGCTCCAAGATGGATGAGGTTATCTTCGAGGAGTTCAAGGGCACCGGCAACATGGAGCTTAAGCTTGATCGCGATCTTGCAGATCGTCGTATCTTCCCAGCTATTGATCCTGTTTCTTCTGGTACTCGTAATGAGGATCTGCTTATTAAGCCAGAGCTTCAGCCTATGGTATGGGGCGTTCGCCGTATTCTTGCAGGCTTCAATAACACTGAACGTGCAACTACTGCTCTTATCAGTGGTCTTAAGCAGACCGACAATAACCAGGACTTCCTGATTAGATCTGCAAAGAAGGCTGCACAGTCTGACTATCCACAGAATTAGTCAGATGTAAAGATGACGCAAGAAGTGCTTTCCAATCTATGTTGGGAGGCACTTCTTTTTTCTCGCCATTTTTGGTGAATAACTGCTGAAGAATTATGAAAAAGTTTTAATGACGCTGTAAAAAATAATGAATTACGCTATAGTCATTTCTAACAGCACAATTATGTGTTGCAGCGGATTACACAAAGATGAAATGAAGCCCACCCGTTGCTCACGTCGCCCGTATTGGGTTTAGTAGCATATGCAAATTTAGCGTGTGTCTTCATACATCTTCTTAGCGTTTGTAGGGGGAGTTTGTATGACAGAAGGTAGGAATCCGGCAGTAGTCGCCGGCCTGCTCAGTGGACTGGTTCTGGTAGCAGAGCCAGCATCTGCGTATGCCCTTACCGCTAATGAAATTCGCCAAACGCCTCTTGGTGCAATCTTTACCGGTATCGGAGTGGGACTTGCTGCGGTTGCAGTCATTTCTGGTGCGGCCTTGGTAGTCTCTCGCTCGGTAAATCGTGGCGAGAAAATCGATGAAGTAGAAGCAAAGGGCCAGTCAGCTGCAACGTTCCGGAGCTCAGATGAGGCTCTATCTTCAAAGCAGGTCTCAGCTGCATCGAACTTCTCGCCAGAAGAGAGCATTGTGATTCCGCTGGACTCTTCAAGGCGCTCGATTGCTGCGTACAAGCCAAAGCACATGAGGGCTTCTCAGTGGGATATGACTGGTTCCATCCGTGTTCAGTCTGCTGAGCTGCCTGTCCAGCCTGCCAAGTTACCTGTAAAGAAGGCGCAGATTGTAAGCACGACTGCTGAGGGTGTTCTTCCCGTTCGTGCAAAGAAGGCTCCTGCGCACTCTACAAACGACTACGCGCAGATTGCAGAGAACTACACCAAGCTTTTGAGCTGGCGTGAGCGCACCGTTGCGCGAGCAAAGGGTGCTGCTGCCGTACTTCTTGAGCGCTTAGGACAAGATCCTATGGACGGTCTGCCCATTATCGAGCGTGCTGACGGAACCGTTGGTGACGTTGGTACAGCTTGGTGGACTAAGGCTGTGGGCGAAGAGTCCATTACGCGCGATTTTGGTATTGCTGAGATTGGTGCCGAGGCTATTCCTGAAGACTTTACCAACCATGCTGCTGATATTTCTAGCCGTATCTCTTACGTTGACCAGGGAGTCTTCCCTGAGAAGCGTACGATTGACGAGCTTGAGCATGCTGATGATTGGACGCTTGCACTGGCTGCAATGGACGAGCATTTAGCTCGCCATGATCAGCAGCAGATGCGCAAGTATCATCCAGTGCAGCTGCCGCTCATCGGTCAGGCCGCTGCTGAGGCTGAAGTTGCAAGCTCGGTGGAGTTGTCGGGTGCAAAACCTGCTGCGTCTCACAAGGTTACCGCAGCTCAGATGCGTCCTTCTCGCGAGCCAAACTACGCTGGTGTGGTTGCACAATCAACCGCAATGCCGCTGATCAAGGCTACAAACGATACGTCATCGCATGTTCAGGACATCTTTGACGCGGTTGAGCGTGAGATGGCAGCTGAGCTTCAGGCGGCTGACGAGAGACCAACGCGCGAGCTCCTTCGCCTCATTGAGGGCGGCACCAGCAAGATGAAGAAGATTTCTTCGCTTGATCTTGGCGAGAAGACCAGCGCAGACAAGGCCTCTTACAAACCTCGTCACTTTGCGGGTGAGCTTCCCCTGGTACGTGAGGCGTAAGTAGCACACGTAGGCCAGCTGCGGGTAGTCAGAAGACAACCGCGCAACCGTCGCGAAAGGCTGGAGTTCGTAGAAACATCCGGTTTCTCTAAAATTATTTCAAGTTAGATAACATTTTTTGGCTGTGGTTCTTTTTTAAGGGCTGCAGCCATATTGTGTTGTGTCACATATTCAACGCTATGGAGAAAAGGAGATGAATATGGCACATAAGCTAACGCGACGACGCTTTTTGGAGGTGGCCGGGACCATTGCGGGGTCGTTTGCTCTAGCAGGCTGTTTGCCAAAGAACCAAGACCCTAACTCCATTTACGTTGGCGTGATGGGACCGTATACCGGCGACGTTGCCCAGTATGGACTTGCGGTGCGTAGCGGCATTTTGCTGTACCTCAAGGAATTCAACAAGAATGGTGGAGCTGGTGGCCGCAAGATTGTCCCTATAGCTGAGGACGAGAAAGGCGATTCAACTGAGGCTATTCTTGTCTATAACAAGTTACTTGACGAGAATGTCTGTGCAATTTTAGGTGACGTTACCTCAACGCCAACCATTGCACTGGCACAGAAATCGGTACTGGACAACATTCCTTGCGTAACGGCATCTGCAACAGCAGAAGACGTTGTTGCTCACGGCAATAACATGTTCCGCGCTACTGTCACCGACCCATTCCAGGGCGTTGTTCTTGCAGAGTTTGCTAAAAAGCAAGGCTATCAGCGTGTAGGAACCATCTTTAACTCTGGTGGCGATTACGAGATTGGCGTAAACAACGCATTTGTCCAGAGGGCTCGTGAGTTGGGCATTGAGGTTGTATCCCAGCAGGGCTATCCAACAGGAGCTGTTGACTTTAATGCCCAGCTTACCAGCATTATTGGACTGGACCCTGACGCCATTTTGGCTCCAAACTATTACCAGGATAACGGCAAGATTGTGACGCAGGCTCGCCAGCTTGGCTGCAAAAAGCCTTTTATGGGCGCAGATGGTTGGGCAGGCATCATTGGCGGCGAGCAGGACTATGCTTCTGCGGCTGACCTTGAAGGATGCTTCTATTGCTCTGCCTTTGTTGCTTCAAACCCAGATGAAAAAGTTCAGCATTTTGTTAAGGCTTATACCGAGGAATACGGTGAGGCTCCAACTAACTTCTGTTCTTTGGGTTATGACGCAGCAATGATTCTTTGCTCCGCTCTTAAGACTGTCGAGAAACGCGGTTATACCTACAACTCTAATGAGTATAGGCAGGCAATTATTGACGCTATTGCATCTGGTGTGGTCGAAGGTGTTACTGGAACCCTTTCATATCAGGGAACAGGTGACCCAGTGAAGTCCACCTTGATTATTACCTTTAAAGATGGCAAAGAGTCCATCTATGACACGATCAATCCTTCATAGAAAAGAGAACCTCAGATGTTTTTGACTCAGGTGCTCAATGGACTTCAATTGGGCAGTATTTACGCACTGGTGGCGCTTGGTTACACAATGGTGTACGGCATCATCTTGCTTCTTAACTTTGCACATGGTGACATCATCATGTTTGGCTCCTACGTTGCTTGGATTGCGCTTGTTCAGTTAGGACTCAATCCTGCAATCGCCGTTCTTCTCGCCATTTTTGGCTGCGTTTTGCTGGGCGTTCTTATTGATAAGGTTGCCTATGCACCACTCAGAGAAGCTCCAAGGCTTTCTATTCTGATTACCGCAATTGGTGTTTCTTACCTGCTTGAAAATGGTGTTCAGCTACTTCTTGGTGCTGACGCTAAGGTTGTTCCAAGCATCATTGACCTGGGAACTGTTCAGGTATTTGGTTCGACGCTCTCCGGCACTGCACTTTTGACTGTTACTGTTACTATTGTGGCAACCGTTGTTCTGACCCTTTTGGTTCAGAAGACTCGTCTTGGTAAGGCAATGCGTGCCGTTTCTGAGGATATGGGCGCTGCTCGTCTGATGGGCGTCAACGTCAATAGCACTATTAGCTTTACCTTTGCAGTTGGTTCCGCTCTGGCAGGCATTGCAGCTATTCTGTACTCCATGGCATACCAGCAGGTTTCTCCTACCATGGGCGTCATGCTGGGCACCAAGGCATTTGTTGCAGCAGTTCTTGGCGGTATTGGCTCCATTCCTGGCGCTGTTATTGGCGGCCTTATTGTTGGCTTCTCCGAGGTCTTTGTTGCTGCCTTTGGTCTGTCTGTCTGGCAGGATGCAGTAGTCTTCTTACTCTTGATTCTTGTTCTTGTTGTGAAACCAACTGGCCTGCTTGGCCGACCAGTTACCGAGAAAGTGTAAGGAGGCTCACATGACTAAAATGTATCCACGCGATAATAACCACAACCCCGTAATTGTCACTGGTTTTGGTGGAAAAGATGGTCAGCGTCGTGAGCTCACTATGCCTGCTCGCTATGCCATCAATGCAATTCTTGTTGCACTCTTTGTCTTTGGTGGAAACTTCCTGGTAGGAGAGGGCCTTATTTCTCGCTATCAGACCGTTGTTTTTGAGCAAATTGGCGTGTATGTTCTGATGACCGTTTCTCTGAACATTGTTACTGGTTATTTGGGACAGCTTCCTCTGGGCCACGCTGGCTTTATGTCCATTGGTGGTTATGCCTGCGCAATCTTTATCATTCGCATGATGCCACTCTTTGGTCTGGATGCTCAGTCCATGGCCTCAGGCTCTACACCTGCAGTTTTTCTTTTTGTTGTGGGTCTTTTGTTTGGCGGCATTTGCGCCGCTCTGATGGGTGTGGTTATTGGTATTCCAGCACTTCGTCTTCGCGGTGATTACCTGGCCATCATTACTCTGGGCTTTGCAGAGATTATCCGCGTTGTCCTGGTAAACATTGACTCTGCTCTTGGCTTCAAGCTTACTGGTGGCGCATCGGGTCTGACTGGCATCCCAGCCTATACCGGCTACCTGAACACCGCAATTGTTGTTTCGCTTGCTATCTTTGCCATTCATACTCTTATGAAGTCTAGACATGGACGCGCTATTCTCGCCATCCGCGATAACGAGATTGCTGCAGAGGCATCAGGCGTTAACACCACGTATTACAAGACCCTTGCCTTTGTTTTCTCTGCATTCCTTGCTGGTATTGCCGGCGGTCTTTACGCAGGCTGCATTGGCGTTATGGCGCCTGCTAAGTTTGGCTTCATGAAGTCTGTTGAGATTCTGGTTATGGTTGTTCTTGGTGGCATGGGCTCTATGTTTGGTTCCGTTGTGTCTGCAACTGTCCTGACCGTACTCCCAGAGGCTCTACGTGCCTTTGCTGACTACCGCATGGTTGCTTATGCAATCGTGCTGATTCTGGTCATGATCTTTAGACCAGAGGGTCTGTTTGGCTCTTATGACTTCTCGCTGTCTCGCATCATTGAGCGAGCCATGAACAGGGACTTCCCTTGGAACAATGATGACTCGGACGAGCAGACAGACGTGCAGGTCAACGCAAAGGCAGGCGCTCAGGCAAATGAGCAGGCGGATACGCAGGCAGACGTGCAGGCAGAAGCCTCAACTGATTCGAAGGAGGCGTAAGAGCGATGGCAACTAAAAACACTACAAAACTTATCAGGCAAGAGTCTCCTAACCTCATTCCTGAGCGAGACCTTGGTTCAATTCCAGTTCTTCAGGCTGAGCACCTTGGCATTGACTTTGGTGGCTTGACGGCTGTTAATGACTTCAACATCGCTCTTGGTCCTACCGAGATTTCTGGCATCATTGGTCCTAACGGTGCAGGTAAAACAACTGTTTTTAACTTGCTTACCTGTGTCTATAAGCCAACCCGTGGTACCGTAATGATTGACGGCTACGACCTTGCTGGTAAAAGCGTTGTTGAAGCAAATCATATGGGTATTGCCCGCACCTTCCAGAACATTCGACTGTTCAACAACATGACTGTTATGGAGAACATTCAGGTTGGTCAGGGTAGCCACATGACGTCTCATTTCTTTGAGGACGTCCTTCGTCTTCCAGCTCACTGGAAGCAGGAGAAAGAGAGCGCCGATAACGCCCGCGAGCTGCTTCGCATTTTTGGTATGGAGAACCTTGCAAATACCCTTGCAGGCAACCTGCCTTATGGTGCTCAGCGCAAGCTTGAGATTCTTCGCGCTCTGGCAACGCAGCCTAAGATTTTGCTGCTTGACGAGCCAGCTGCAGGTATGAATCCAGCAGAGACCGATGAGCTTATGGAGAATGTCCTTAAGATTCGTGATGATTTCAAGATTGCTGTTCTTCTCATCGAGCATGATATGAAGTTTGTTATGGGCATTTGCGAGGGTTTGGCCGTTCTTGACCACGGCAACATCATCGCAAAGGGAACGCCAGAAGAGGTTCAGAACAATCCTCGCGTTATCGAGGCTTATCTTGGAAAGCAGGAGGTGCGCTAATGGCCGCTGAAACTACAAACACCCAGGCAGCAGGCGCAGAAAAAACCCTGCTGTCCGTCAAGGATCTTAATGTTTCTTACGGTGCTATCCACGCAGTTCAGGGTATCTCTTTTGACATCCACGAGGGTGAGATTGTCACCCTTATTGGCGCAAACGGCGCAGGTAAATCAACTACGCTGAACACCATTGCTGGTTTGGTAAAGCCTGACTCTGGCACCATTACGCTTGACGAGAAAAACCTTGTAGGTCAACGCGCTCACAAGATTGTTGAGGCCGGCCTGGCATTGTGTCCTGAGGGCCGCCGTGTGTTTTCTCGCATGAGTGTTGCTGAAAACCTTGAGATGGGCGGTTATACACAGCCCGATTCGCAGAACGCTAAGACCGTCAAGATGGTCTACGAGCATTTCCCACGTCTTCGCGAGCGTAAGAATCAGCTGGCAGGAACGCTGTCTGGTGGCGAGCAGCAGATGCTTGCTATGGGTCGTGCTCTGATGAGCAGGCCAAAGCTTTTGATGCTCGACGAGCCTTCCATGGGTTTGGCTCCTATTCTGATTGAGGAAATCTTCCAGATTATTCGACAGCTCGGCGATGCAGGAACCACCATTTTGCTGGTTGAGCAGAACGCTAACATGGCACTTAAGGTTGCCGATCGCGCATACGTCCTTGAGCTTGGTAAGGTTGCTAAGCATGGCACCGGCCAGGAGCTTCTCCACGACGATGACGTTCGCAAGGCTTATCTCGGCGCATAACGGCGACTAATGGCAAATGTGCTTTGACGTCAACGTACCTTAAACGTTAGCCCGGCTCCCACACAAAGTAGGAGCCGGGTTTTGTTGTCATGTCTGAACAGTTTGCCTGAAAAGCGCACCATATCTGAGCTATTTGCCGGTTTTTCTCGCCAAGTCTGAGTAAATTTACTCAGACAAGATGAAGTTTTCAGGCTCGCAAATTCAGGGCCACGTAGTCTATCTTTTGCGCGCCTGATTTCTTCAAAGAATCTGTAACTTTTGCCTAAATACGTAAAAGAAACTGTGGATTTGCCTGATTTCATCAAAGAATCTGTGCCTCAAATACAGATTCTTTACACTTTTCAGGCGCACCTGGCGAGAAACCCGTGTTGTCGCAGGCGTATTTGTTAGTACACGCATTGACCGAGCGCAGTTGTCACGTTAAATCTCGTCGAAAGTGTTGTGGTGTTGCTGACCGTCGTCCAAAGTGAGGACGGTACCCAGAAGCGCTGGCTCAAGAATCTGAATCCAGAGGTCGCCTCTGACCTGCTTGGCATTCTCGGCAACCGCGCGCGCCGTAACGGGGGAGTCGCAGATGGCAACCATAGTGGCACCCGAACCAGAAATGACAAACGTGCATGCGCGAGCAAGCTTAGCTACCTGTTTGAGCTCTTCGTAATCAGGAATGAGCTCCTTGCGGTAGGGCTCATGGAGTTTGTCGTTGCAGGCAGCTGCCAGCAGTCCGCCGTTTCCTGTTTCAAGCGCATGGGTGACAGCAACGGTGCGTCCCATCTGGTAAACGGCCGTTTCAAGTGAGATTTCCTGGGGAACTACCTTACGGGCATCCTCAGTGTTAACCGTGTAGGGCGGTGCAATCGCGACAAAAGATAGTCCGCGTGCCACAAGCCTTCTAGTACAAACGGTGTGACCGCCCTCAACAAAAGACGAGGTCAGGCCACCGTAAATTGCAGGAGCAACGTTATCGGGATGGCCCTCAAAATGACAGGCAAAGTCGAGCGCACGCTCAGGATCCCAGCCACCATGAGACTCGGTCATCGCGGCTGCAATACCAGCAATTACGCAGGTAGAACTTGAGCCAAGTCCGCCAGAAAGCGGAATAGGCGAGTCGATAGTAATGTGCTTGGGAGTGGGCTCTTCGCCAAGCTTTTCGCAGGCGCGAATGTACGACGTCCACACAAGGTTGTCATCGTTTCTGAACTGCTCAGGACAGCCGTCAATGATGAGCGTAGAGGATTCCCTAAACGTAATTTTTGCGCGCAGGTTAAACGCAAGACCCAGCGTATCGTAGCCGACGCCAATGTTTGCAGAGGTAGCAGGTACAGAAACGGTCAAGATAGTGTTGTCGAGCATGTAGAACCTGCTTTCTCAGAGTCTAACAAGCAAAAATACGCCCGCATGCTTCAGAAACGTACGAAGCAAGCTGTTCCTTCTCGCGAACGTCAGTATGAATGATAACGTTATCATTCAACGATGAAAGCTGGATTGGTGGATTAGTGCCCGTGATTTCGGCGAGCGTATGCATGCACGCGAAGTCGTCCAGGCTGGCGGTCGAGTGGCCCAGCGCGGCAAGCACGTCGGACGAGAACTTATACGGGCTAGCAGTGGACAGACAAACGCGCACGTTACCCGCCTGGCGAGAAACCCTGTCAAGCACGTGCTTTGCGACGGCTGTGTGAGGGTCAATCAGCACACGACAAATCTCCCAGGTAGAACGGATAGTTTCACGTGTCTGGTCGTCGGTGGCAAATCCGGCGTCAAAGGTTTCACGGATAGTGTCCATCACCTGAGCAGGAACTGTGTAAATACCCTTTGTTACCAGCTGGTTCATCAGATAGCTGACAAGCTCAGTATCTTTGCCGGACGCAAGATAGAGGAGTCGTTCAAGGTTTGATGAAACCAGAATGTCCATCGACGGAGAGATAGTCTTTTCAAATGCACGCCTGCGATCATAGACGCCTGTTTCCAAGAAATCAGTCAGCACCTTATTGCTGTTAGAAGCCACAATGAGGCGCTCAACAGGAAGTCCCATCTCTTTTGCAAAGTAACCTGCGAGGACGTCGCCAAAGTTGCCGGTTGGCACGCAGAAAGTAACTTTTTGACCCTGAGTGATGGCACCCTTGGCAACAAGCTGGGCATATGCGTCAAAGTAGTAGGTTACCTGTGGGGCTAAACGACCAATATTGATGGAGTTTGCGCTGGAAAGTACTGTGTCCTTACCGGCCAACTCATGTGCCAATTCCTTGTTAGCAAAGATTGCTTTAGCTGCGTTTTGAGCGTCGTCGAAGTTTCCCTTAACTGCGCAAACAGCTACGTTAGAACCTTTTTGAGTCACCATCTGCAGGCGTTGAATATCAGAAACCTTGCCTTCAGGGTAAAAGACGGTGATGCCCATGCCAGGTACGTCTTTGAAGCCCTCAAGTGCAGCTTTGCCAGTGTCGCCAGAAGTTGCGGTCACAATCATGATGCTCTTGCCGGAGGTGGCAGCCACGCCCGCAGCACCCTTAGCGTCGACAGCGCCAGCTACGTCCGCGTCCTCGCGAGCAACACTCATCAGGCGGGGGAGCATCTGAAGCGCAACGTCTTTGAAAGCCGACGTTGGACCATGGAAGAGCTCAAGCAGCCAGTCTTCTCCGATAGCAGAAACAGGCGTGATAGCCTGGGTGTCCCACTGAGAGCCATACGCGCCCTCAATACAGCGAGTCAGCTCTTCAGCAGAGTAGTCGTCCAGCAGAGCAGAAAGCACATCGAAAGCAGTAGCTTTAAAGCCCTGAGAACAAACCTTTGCAAGATCGAGGGGTTTCTCGCCAATTGAATCTTGGATATAAAGGCCGCCGTCGGGAGCAATTCCCTGCAAAATGGCTTGTTTAGCCAAAACGGTATGGTCAGAGCTTCTTGTGCTGTGATATGCGACGGCCATGAAACCACCAATCTTTAGAACGTGTCACGTGTTGTGCGTCTCGCGTGTTGTGCGTCTCGCGTGTTGTGCGCGTGCAAATTGCGCGTCTCGCGTGTTGCGTTTCTATTATTTTAACAGTGAGAAGTAAATGTCGCTTGTAACATAGAATTGTTCATAGCATTATGAAGACGAGAAAAACTGTCGATTAGATTCTGTCTAGGTTTTTGGTAGTTTTTGTCTATGAGATTGTTATCAGTGCAGTCACCTTTGCGCGCGGTTGTCCTTGCTCTGCAATTAGCCTTGCAGGCAATCGGTTTTCTCTCAAAATGACTGCTAGATTTGGAGTTATATGCAAAACGTTGCCCTACTTGGATTTGGAACGGTTGGTGCTTCAGTTGCGCGCATTCTTGATGAGCGCGTTTCTGACGTTAACCTGACGTCCATCTTGGTTAGAGCTGGTAAAGAGCACGTTGACCCTCGGGCAACATCTGATTTTGATGCGCTCTTGTCTGACCCTGCGCTCGATACCGTTGTTGAGTGCATGGGTGGCCTTACGCCAGCCTATGAATACATCAAAGCTGCGCTGACGGCTAAGAAAAATGTAGTCACCTCAAATAAAGCCGTGGTATCTGCTCATTTTGAGGAGTTTATGACACTTGCCGCTGAAGCGGGCGTCAACCTTAAGATCGAAGCATGCGTGTGCGGTGGTATTCCTTGGATAGCAGGAATTCAGAAAGTTCGTCGTATTGACGAGATTTCTGCGTTCTGGGGAATCATGAATGGAACCACCAACTACATTGTCTATTCCATGCTCAAAGACGGAACGGACTTTGCTGAGGTTCTGAGCAAGGCTCAGGAGCTGGGTTACGCCGAGCGAGACCCGTCAAGCGATATCGATGGCATTGATGTTCGCTCTAAGACTATGATTTCTGCATCTATTGCCTTCGACGTAATCTGCACAGACCAGATTCCTATGTCTGGTATCAGAAACTTAACTAAGCGCGATCTTGCCATGTTTGGCAGTCACGATATGACAATCAAGCTCTTTGGTCGTGGTGTTTCTGACGGTTTATCGTATGCGGTAGCTGTTGAACCAGTTGCGGTTTCGCTCTCAACCATAGAGGCCAACGTTCCAACTAACTTTAACGTTGCAACTGCCGTGGGAAATACCATTGGCGAGCTCAAGTTCTATGGTCAAGGCGCTGGTGGCGACCCAACAGCAAACGCCGTCGTTCAGGATATTAAGGATATTATTGACTGTGCCGGATCTCCTGCTGGAGGCCAGCAGACCTTCTCGGCAGGCCTTTCATATAATCCTGAGCTGCTTGTTTCCGATTACGTGTTTAGGACGCAGGCCGATATTCCAGGCGGTACGTTCTGGGAGCCGGGTGCTCAGTTGGTTAAAAATCTAAGTGCCGAGAAGGCCCGTGAGCTCCTTACCAGCGCACTTTTGCAAGACTCTACAACCTTTATGGCTGCACTTGAAAAGAGGAATTAGAAATGATCAAAATTGCAAAATTTGGCGGCTCAAGTGTTGCTTCTGCAGAGCAGTTCAAAAAAGTTAAAGCTATTGTTGAAGCTGACCCTGATAGACGCTTTATTGTTTCGTCTGCAGCGGGAAAGCGCCACTCAACCGATAACAAGATTACGGATCTTTTGCTGCTGGTAAATGCCCACATTGAGTATCACGTTGATTGCACTTCTTTACTTGCAGATATCGAGGCTCGCTTTGTGGAGATTGCTGATGAACTGGGAGTTGCATGGCCTGTCGCCGAGGAGTTTGAGAAGTTTGCTACAAACATCAAGTCCTTCTCGCCAGAGTATGTAGTAAGTAGAGGCGAGTGGTTTACCTGCCAGATTCTTGCTGAGTATCTTGGCCTGCCCTTTGTTGATGCTGCTGACGTTATGTTGTTCCATCATGATGGCACCATTGATATGGAGCGCACTGCTTCTAGACTCAAAGAGGCCGTTGCTCGCAGCGGCTCGTTTGTGCTGCCTGGCTTCTACGGTGCTACCGTTGACGGTGCAATTAAGTTGTTCCAGCGCGGTGGCGGCGATATTACCGGTGCCATTGTTGCTCGCTGCCTAGACGCTGACTTGTATGAGAACTGGACTGACGTTTCTGGCTTCCTTTCTGCGGATCCTCGCATTGTTCAGAATCCACGCGCCATTGGCCGCATTACTTTTGACGAGATGCGCGAGCTTTCTTACATGGGCGCTTCCGTTCTTCAGGAAGAGGCAATTTTCCCTGTTCGCGAGGCGAACATTCCAATTCAGATTAAGAATACCAACCGTCCAGAAGATACGGGTACGGTTATCCGTGAGACCGCAGATGGCGATACAAACGAGCACTTGATTACAGGTATTGCAGGCAAGAAAGACTTCTTGGCTATTCACGTTAAGAAGGCTCACATGTCCAACGAGGTTGGCGTCATCAGCCGCGCTCTCAATATTGTTGAGCGCTACGGGGTCTCTGTGGAGCACATCCCAACAGGCGTTGATTCGTTTGGTATTGTGGTAAATGCCTCCGACGTAAAGGATACGGTTTATTCCATCATCAGCGATATTCGTCGCGAGATTGAGCCTGATGATATTACGATGGTAGACCGTCTAGCTCTTGTTTCTGTGGTTGGTCGCAATATGTCTAGGCGTTCTGGTACCTCTGGTAAGATCTTTGGCGCGCTGGGCAATGCGGGCGTCAACATTCGCATGATTACGCAGAGCTCGGAAGAGATTAGTATTATTGTGGGCGTCGATAATGCCGACTTTGATCGCACAATTGGCGTCATTTATAACGGATTTGTTCGTGACGAAATGGTTTCGAGGTAACTATGGCTTTTGATCCAAACGGTAGGGTTGTTGCAATTCTTGGTGCTACCGGCGTTGTTGGCGCTCAGATGATGCAGTGCCTTGAAGAGCGTAATTTTCCTATCAAGGAGCTGGTGCTTCTGGCATCCGCTCGAAGCGCTGGTAAAACTATCGAATTTGCTGGCCAGCAGATTGTAATTCGCGAAGCAACACCAGAGGCTTTTGAGGGTGTAGATATTGTCCTTGGCGCAGCTGGCGACGAGCAGGCAAAAGAGCTGCTCCCTGAAGCAGTTAAGCGTGGATGCGTCTGCGTTGACAACTCCCATGCATTTAGAATGGACCCAAACGTTCCGCTGGTAATCCCAGAGATTAACGCTGAGGATATCAAGAACCATAACGGCATCATCTCTAATCCAAACTGTGCAACCATTATTGGCCTGGTGCCTCTGTATCCTCTGCATAAGGCAGCAGGTGCAAAGCGTATTATTGCATCAACCTATCAGGCTGCATCAGGCGCTGGTCTTCCTGGTCTTACGAGCTTGAAGAATCAGATGGCGGACGTTGTTGCAGGTAGGGAAGTAACCGAGACCGCTCCTTTTGCATACCAGCTGGCAGTTAACCTGATTCCACAGATTGGCGGCTTTGACGAGGTTGGCTACACTTCCGAGGAAATGAAGATGCAAAACGAGGGTCGCAAGATCATGCACCTTCCTGAGCTGCGCGTTAACTGTACCTGTGTCCGAGTTCCAACGATGCGCTCACACTCTGAGTCCATCACTGTTGAGCTTGAGCGTCCTTTGAGTCCAGATGAGGCTCGCGCTATTCTTGAGGATGCTCCAGGAATCAAGGTTGTAGACAACCCAGCAGAGCTTCAGTACCCAATGCCTCTTGATACTTCTGACCAGGACCTTATCTATGTTGGTCGTATTCGCGAGGATCTTTCCGCTGATAAAGATACTCATGCGCTGACATTCTTCTGTTGCGGAGACCAGATTAGGAAGGGTGCCGCAACAAACGCTGTCCAGATTGCAGAGTACCTGCTGTAATATTTGGCGCGCAGCCACGCTCGCATCATTTTCGTTGACCAAGTACCCGTTCGATTCTATTTCGTAGAATTGAACGGGTATTTTTGTGCGTCTGAGTCAAATTTTTCAGCGATAGAGTGCCATTCGGCGGTAAAGTGGTAAAAAATGCGTTTAGTTGGAGTATCCAAAAATGCTTAGTTTCTATGCAAGCCATCTACCAGCAATTTTACGTGGACAAAATTGTGGAAATTAGTACAAAATTTCTGAGCTGGGTAAACGTAAGTGACAAAATTTCGAAGTCCAAAAATAAACTCCAACTAAACGGATTTTTTACCCAAAACAGCACCTCTAATTTGATACATCAATTTCTTGATTAGTTTTCCTGCATATCAGCCATTGTTTATGCAAAAATCACCTATCTAAATAGTTAAAACTTTTATTCGAACAGGTATTCTACTTTTACAGTAGCCATACAGTTTGGAGGCAAAATGGAGGCAGCCGATAAAAATTTTAACAAAAAAGGTAGACGGCAAGCCATCTACCTGGAGTTTTTGGTGCCTCCTGCGCGATTCGAACGCGCGACCTGCGGTTTAGAAGATATACCATCACCCGCTCATTAAATTCCGTTACGCTCGATAAATGCCGTTACGACCTGCAAAAACAAGTTTTTGTCCGACGTGTATAGTAAAACTGTCCATACAGTTTGGGTGCAAAAAGGGTGCACTGCACCCCTTTAAGTGCTTGCACGTTAAGGAGAACGGCATGAATATTGCAGTCAAAAGACACGGAACTTTCTGGCAAGCTCGTGTACGTTTCCGTGGAGCTGATGGAACTATCCAAGAAAAAAGTAAATCTCTCGGAATTCCCTGCGCGGGTGGAAGAGGTAAAAAAGTTGCTCGAGCAGCTGCTGAGAAATGGGTTCAAGATGCAGGATTCGTTGAGGTTGTTGAACATAATCAAGCGACAAGGCTCGACTGTTCGGCATATACGTATTGTCTTAATTATTTTAAGAGCCTTGTGGCCACACAGCAGATTGAACGTCGCACTTACACGTCTTATAAGAATAACGTTCGATATATTGATTTGTTCTTTGAAGAAAAGCGACTACAAGAGATTACTGTCACGGATGTCGAGTTATACGTGTCCTGGCTTTATGATTCTGGTTATTCAGCTAATACGGTTAAGAAAGCTTTTAACTCATTCCGTGCGTGCACACGTCACGCTGTGGCAATTAGAGATCTGCAATACGATCCGTGTGCAGCAATTAAAGCGCCAAAAGGGTATCTTGCTCCGCCAAACCCTCTAAACGAGCCTTCACGTAAGAAACTCCAAGTTATGCTTTCTGCTCTTGAGCTGTCTCCGATGGTCCTTGCGACATATCTAGCATATTACACAGGCATGAGACGTGAGGAGTGTTGCGGGCTTCAATGGAAGGACTTAAATCTTAAAGCAGAAGATGTCACGGCTCACCTCTGCCGGGCAATTTCGTATGATGGCGGCAAAACCTACATCAAAGGTTTGAAGAACGGAAAAACGAGAACAGTACCCGTTCCGGCTCCGCTCGTAGACATACTGAAGCAATGGCGTTCTAAATACATTGAGGATTGTATGCTGATGGGTGTGGCGTTTACCGAAGAGATGTATGTTATTGGAGATTTTTCGGGAGAGTATCTCAAACCCGAGCGAATAACAGGATGGTGGAAGAACCACTCGGAAGAGTGGGGGCTTATGGGAACGCAAGGCAAAAGACCGGTGTTCCATGACCTGCGTCACACGTATGCGACGATTGCAGTTAGAACTATGGATATTAAGAGTGCTCAAGATATTCTTGGTCACAGCGACATTAACATGACAATGCGCTATGCAGATACAGACATGGAGCAGCTTCAGAGAGCTGGCAGAGCTATCGGAGAAGTTCTGAACGACGCGCACAAAGATGGTGCGGAAGTTCTGCAGCTTCGTCGAGCGGTATAAAAAGAGGAGCTTTGTGCTCCTCTTTTTTGTTTTACTCTTCTTCAGATGCAGCTTTCGATTTTGTAGCAGGCTTCTTGCGTTCGTCTTTCTTCATTTTTGCAATAGCTTTGCGGCTGTCATCCGTTACCTTTTCAGGTAAGAACAGGCGTGACACCAGTGCTTCTGCGATTTCTGAGTTCTTCAGATTTTGACCCGTGGTGTTCTTAATTGCAATTCTCAGCTTATTAATGACTTCGGTTGAAATTATGTGATCAGCAAGGTTCTCTCCAGAGAGTGCAATACGTCTCTGGTAATAGTCATCAATCTCATTCTTGCGATGCGCTTCTTCAGAGAGCAAATAGAGCAGCTCGGTTTTCTGCGCTGGAGCTGTTTCCTTGTCGGAGATGGTAACTCTGAATACCAGTTTTGTGACAGGGATTTTTCCTTCGAGCTTAGTTCGATAAACCTGCCAATCATCACCGTTTGTGAGAATAATCCAGTCAATGCCCTCATCAACAGCATATTGACGTGCTTGATTAAGGTGTGTTTCCTTGAGTTTAAGACCAATCTGCTTAACCTCAACGACAAATACCTCTTCATCTGATGTGCGGACAACATAGTCGGCAAAGCGAGAGCCAATCATTTGTTCGGCTGTGACATTGTCAAACCTGTCCCAGCCAAGATACTCACACAGAATGTCTGAAACAATCTTACGTGTATCAGCTTCTTTGAAGTCTTCCGCACGACCCTTCTCAACAATTGAAGTCATACGTCTTAAGCCCTTTTTGATACGATCCTTTGCCTTGTCTTGATAAACAGCCATTACTCAAACCCTTTCACAATTCCTTCAGACTTTTATATATCGGAAGCACTTTTTGTCTGGTGTTACCACTAGATTGGAACGTGCGTTCCTTGAGAACTAAATCATTTTGACTTCTTCAAATCTTCAATTGCTGAAGCCGTGTCTTTGAGTTGAGCAATCAGAGCGTCAATTTGCTTCTCATTCTCGTGCTGCTCTTTTGTTGCTTCCCATCCAGAAAGCTCGTCAAGGGTACAATTGAGAACCTTTGTTATCTCTCTGGCTGACCCAAGAGTTACCGGTGTAATCTCTCTTTCCCAGTTGCTAACAATTTGCTTTGTGACTCCAAGTTTTTCCGCAAGCTCATCCTGCGTCAATCCTCTTGACTTGCGTATTTCTTTGAGCATCAGCTTGTATCTGCTCATAGACACCACCTTTCAACTGCAGTGTACACATATTCTACACAAAATCACAATATTTGTGAATAACACTTTTGAAAATAGCAAATATTGTTATACTAAACACAACAAAATAACAAAATTTGTTATTTTTGAACCTTGAAAATCGCATAAACAAACGAAATCGCTCTTTAGTCATCATGCGCAACTTGTTTTATTACTGCGATTTTCGATTGGAGGAATTATGGAAATTAAAGACTCTATTGCAGTACGTCTCCGAGTAGCAATGGCGTCTAACGGCGTTTCAGCTCGTGAGCTTGCTGCAAAAACTGGCATCTCAGAAACAACTATTTACAAAGCAAGCAAAGAAGTCAATGACAAAAAGACCAGCTTGAGAACAATCAGAATCCTTGCTGATGCATTGAATGTCTCTACTCAATGGCTTGCATGTCTGGAGTAATAAATGCCAATACCTCAAAATACTGGCTCAGCGTGGTCATACCACTGGGAGCCTAAAGCCGAGCATAAGCTCGAGCCAGAAAAAGCCAAAGCACCACACACCACAATATCTCATATTGATGGAGCATCACTTATAAAGAGTTGTTTCAACGATGCTTATTACGTCAAAGAAGACGGTGGGAACCTTTGGTTTCTTGGTAGTTTTGAACGAGATGCTGAAGCACGTAAAGCTTTTATCTCTTGGGCAAAATGCCATTAAAAGAAGAGCCCTCCTCACGCGGCAACGTGGGAGAGCATGTCCAAAACTTTAAGGAGTTGAAATGGACAATACAAGTATACAAGTTTTTAGCTCTCAACAGTTTGGAGAGCTAAGAGCACTTAAAGGATCTGATGGAGAACCTTGGTTTGTCGCTAGAGACGTATGCGAAATTCTTGGAGTCGGAAACAGTAGACAGGCTCTAAGCCGTCTTGATGATGATGAAAAGAATACCGTCATTTTAAATGACGGTAATAGAGGAAATCCCAATGTATCGATTGTTAACGAGGCTGGCTTCTACAGTCTTGTTCTTTCTTCTCGTAAGCCAGAAGCTCGAGAGTTTAAGCGCTGGGTTACGCATGAAGTCCTTCCATCCATTAGACGTTCTGGCGGATACATCGCCACAGATGGCTCAGAGAGCAATGAAGACCTTCTTGCACGTGCGGTCCTAGTCGCTAATGAAGCTATTCAGCGCAAAGACGCACGGCTTAAAGAACAACAACGTCAGCTCTATGAGAAAGACACAACCATAATCGAGCAGGGCGCCAGAATTGACGAGCTTGCACCGAAAGCTGGCGTTTATGACACGGTCATCAATGTTAAAGGCACGATGACAATTACAGATGCCGCACGTTATCTCGCACAGTATGACCCTCTCATGAATCGTAAACGTCTTTTTGCACTTCTCCGTGCTGATGGCATGATTTGCCAAGGGAGCAACGCTCCAACTAAGCGAGGAATCGAGACGGGAAGATTCGTGCAGATCATGAGCACCCGCCGAGACGGTAAATCCAATGAGCCTTATGCCAGGATGACACAAAAAGGCTTTGACTGGTGTGTGACCGCTTACTGTACAGCTCCGCTTATTGATTAGCTCTTATGGAGAGCTTGCGAAACACTGAGCTAATTACCGTTGAACAGGCTTCTCAACTTTTAGGCATACCCGTTTCCACGATGCGCAAGATGTGCGCCCGGGGGGAGGTGTATGCCAAGAAAGCCGGAAAACGATGGCTCATTAATAGACGGATTCTCTTGAGCCTTTATGGCTTACATTCTAAGGAATAACCCATGGAAAAAAGAATAATTCTTGTGGCTTTGCTGCCCTTGCTGGTCTACTTCACAGCTGACTGCTTGGGCATTTTTGAGCCGCATAACGTGGCATATCTGATGGCTTTTAGATATGCCCTAATCGCATATGGACTTGTTGGCGCTTTAGCCATTTGGCTCAAAGATAAAGAAAAAGAGGTTTGCAATGCTGACTAAACAAGAGCGTGCAGAAATCGCTGAAAGGTTGAAGAACACTTATTACATTACCAACTCAACACTCTTTAAGGCTCTCACAGGGGAAGAAGAACTAATCGAAAATGACCAGGTTAAAGAGCTTTGTGTGATAGCCCGCGTTATCCTCGACCTTTGTAACACGTCTAGCATGATTGAGTTACCGCTAGATAAAGACGATGAGGTCGTCCATATTGGAGATACGGTATATGTCGGTGACAAAGAGTTTACAGTAAACGGTTTTATGTTTAATGACAATGGCGCAACAGTCCGCGCGGTAAACACTAAACTGTCCACTCTCAATTTCTTTAAGCCAGACGAACTCACCCATAAAAAGCCAGGAACAATCGCGTCACTTGTTAGCGAGATTAGACACGTTATCGATAGAGGAGAAATGACTTCTTGGTCAATGAGTAAGCTTTTTGACATCTCCGACCAGCTAGAGAAGCTGGGTGATAGCGATGACTAACTGCGAGGAGATAGCGAAGAAGCGTGATTATCGAGAGGCTAAAGGACTAAAGAGCTATATATACAACCCGGATACAAATTCGGGAGATTATGAGTTCTGTCCCAACTGTGATGGGGCAATTAAGACATCCAACATTGAGGTTGTCGATATGCAAGACGGTGACTGCGACTATGGTGTCTGTCCTCATTGTGGCGTTTTGCTCAAGTTGCGCTTGGTGCCAACGTATTATTTCGAACCCGAAATCTGTTCCGTCGAAGAATTCGAGACGGAAATGTGCGTTAAGTTTATCCAGGAGGAACAGTAATGGATCCTGTTGAGAAAGCTGTTGACCTCATCAATCGTTATGCCTTACTGGCATATTTGAGTAATGGTGAAACTCTCGGTAGTGACATTAATGGCAAGCGAGTGTACTTATCAGGACCGATTACTAACACAAAGAACTATAAAGGCTTGTTTATGTTTGCTGAAGAGCTCACTGCGCTTGGCGATGCTGAGCAGATCTATAACCCCGCAGCGCAAATTTCTGCAAGTTCTAGCTGGGAACAGGCAATGCATCGGTGCCTTTCAGAAATTACTAATTACGATACAGTAGTAATGCTGCCCGGCTGGAATGTTTCTCGTGGTGCAAAACTTGAGCGTGATGTTGCACTTGCCTGTGGAATGCACATTGTTGATTTCGGTGAGAACAAGATTATTAATGGTCTTTATAACCCGCTCAAAAGGACTCTTGATGCCCTCTTGTAAGTCATTTTACTAACAGAAAGGAGGTTCATATGGGTGCTGCAGATATTATTGTCCTAGTCTTTTGCATTCTCGCTGGCATTGCTTTTGCATTTAGCGATTAAATTTTTATTTATTTTTAATTCCCCATTTTCTAAAACCAAATAGAAAGGCTTTTACCATGAAGAAGGTTCTTCAATGGCTGGCTGTTGCTGTCTTTGCGATGCTGGTATTTGTCCCAGCACTCGCACAGGCTCAGACAGTACCGACCACAATTACCAGCTTTAGAGTCACCGACAAGAACAAGCAGGACTTAACCTCTGCATTCACCAACCAAGACATCTATTTAACCGCTTCTTGGAGCGCAACAAGCGATGTTCACGAGGGCGACACGTTCTCGTTAGCTATTCCCGATGTCCTCGACTTCCCCGCAACAAACGCTGCAAGCTTCGACATTTACGCGCCGGACGGTGCCGTTATGGCAACGGCGCAAGTAACACCCGGACGCGTCACAGTCACATACACGTCGTGGGTAGATGGAAAAGACCACGTGCAAGGTACGCTTTGGCTTGCGGCACACGTCAAAGGTGACGCAGCGGCTGGAACAACCACGCTAAGGCTCATTGATGAAGCCACGGGGCAGGTCGTAGAAACTAGCTTTGAGACAAAGCATTACGGCATTATCCAGCACGAGGTCATCGCCAAGTGGGGTGTCAAAACCGACCACGGCACGGTCGAGTGGTCAGTCCGTTTGAACCACGCAGCGGATAACCTCACGAACGTTGTACTAGAGGATACAGCGCAAGAAGGCACACGCATTATCTCTGGCTCATTCCGCTTATACCGTGTCCACATGGACGCATACAGCAACATTGACCCTGCAAGCTGGGTGCGTATCAACGTTCCCGAGCCAGCAATCAACGGTAGCGGCTTCACATGGGACTTGTCCAGCGTCGATTTCCAAGGCGTTCAATACTTCATGTACTACGAGACTGAAGGTACAGAGACGACCTCGAACACAATCCAGCTGAAGAGCCGCGAGACAACGCAAAGCTCACGCTACCAGTACGTCAATCAAGATAGCGGCGGCAACGGCAACGGTGACAATCGTCCAACAGAGCCAGTAATACCCGAGCCACAGCCCGAACCCGAGACACCACCAGTCCCAACACCTACACCCGAGCCAGCTCCAACGCCACAAGATAGCGAACCAGAACCAAAGCCCGAGCAAGCAAAGCCAGTCAAGAAGGTAAAGAAAGCTAAGAAGGCAGCTCTACCAGCAACGGGAGACGACGCAGTTATTGCGATTGCAGCTGGCGTTGGAGTGATTGCGCTTGCATTCATCATCACAAGCAGGTTTGTCAGAAAGGAGCAGTAATGACTGTTGAAGAAGAGAGAGAACAAGCAGATAGAGAGCGTCTTGAGAAGATGACGGTCAAGGAGCTTCGAGTCATTGCAAAGGAAGAGTTCTGCACACTTGGACGCAATAGATCTAGGAAGGCTGACTTAATTGACGGGATCATCAAGTGGAAGCGGTTCAAGGGTGCATATTATTACGAGAGACGTTACTAATGAACCGCTCAATAAAAGTTAGGCTGAACTCTAATGGTATTTGGTGCTGTAGGCTTTACTTGGGAAGAAACATCAACGGAAAAATTATTCAGCCTTATGCAAGTTTTCCCGCAGCTAAGACGCAGAAAGAAGCTGAAGAATTAGCTAATATGTGGGCTTCACATATTACGTCTGACGGTAAAGTTAAAAGTACTCAGCTTACTGACTTGCTTCTTGAATACGTGTCAATTAAGCGCAGGAATGGCGCGAGCCCTAACACTACAAGGCAGCATGAAGGCTTTATTAGAAACCACATCAATGGAAGACTTGGCAAAGAGGACGTAAGGAGTGTTACGTCCTCTTTACTTACCTCTTTTGAACAGGATCTGTTGAAGAAGGGTTTGTCTCGAAACAGTGTAATTAACCTGCATCAGTTTTTGAGAGGTGCTTACAATTACTTTGTTTCTGCTGGAATATGCGACTATAACCCGCTTATTAACGTGGCCAAGCCGTCCAGGGAAGTACATGAAGCCGTCTCCATTGAAGAATGGGGTTTTGCTGGGATTAGTACTCTTATCAATTCCAGGATTACTACAGCCATTCAAGAGAATGAGTTTAACTCACGTGTTGTTTGCGCATTTGCTGCATGGCTTTCGTTAGTCACGGGAATGCGCTGTGGTGAGGTCTGCGCCATTAGGTACAGTGACGTAAACATGCTATACAAGCATATCCACGTATCCGGTACTGTCATTGAGGAATCTTACAGAAAGCCATATAGGCGAGAATCAACAAAGGGCAAGAGATCAAGAAACATAGCTATTACTGACTCGGACATTAGCTTTATTAGCGACTACATGAAACTTCAGAAATCCCATATTGCCTTTGTAGAGTCTTCTACACCGTTAATCAGTCTTGATGGCTCATACATGCGTCCAACGAGTGTCTCGAGGTCCTTTACACGTATGAGACGCACTCTCCAGCTACCTCAAGGCATTACCTTCCACTCACTCAGACATACTCACGCGTCTTGGTGTTTGGCAAGTGGCGTTGACTTAAAGACTCTTTCAGAGCGTCTTGGCCATGCTGACCCAGCAACGACATTGAGAATCTATTCTCATTTGCTTCCTGGACGTGACAGGGGAGCGGCAGAAGCGTTTGGAGACGCTCTAAGGACCATTGAACAAAGAGAGTTCTAATCGCTCCATGCCTTAAACGCTTGTTGCAATTTGTTGCAATCAACAAATTTTAATCAAGTTGAATTCTACAAAAACGTTCATTCAACTTGGAATTTCTTTTTACCCCTTAGTGAGTGCTAGATAAGAAGTAATTATCAGACAATTAAAGAAAGGCAGATATTAGCATGGCTATTAGTAAAGTTACAAAGGATCTACGCAAACTGCTTGATGCTCAAAATATTCCTTGGGAAGACCATTCTGGATTTAGTACTGAGCGGACTTGGATTCCTTTAGATGACGGGTCAATACTTTGCTGTATGTGCTCTTACTACGTAACGCCAGGTGGCATTGAATGTGGCATCTCGTCAGGATTTCCACTAAAGCTTGAGGTTTCTATCATTCATTCGATAGATGACTATGCGTTCGCGCCGGGCGCGTCTAAGACGCCAGAAGAGATTCTGGAGGTGCTTGGTAGACATGAAGCGGAGTAAGTACGTCCAAGAGTTGTGTGAAGCTCTAGAGCTTTATGGGAAGACGTGGACTGACCGCAGCAACGCTTGTGTTGAGCATATCTATTTCAAATCCCGTGGCAATTGGGTTTCAGTTCTATATGGCGATGATATTAGAGGGTTCCCACATAAGTTTCTCGTCTGGGAAATGTCTAATTACTCGTATTCACCTCGTGTAATGGATGTCGAGAAGATAATCGATAAGTACTTTTAGGAGTTTAATATGTCAATTAACCACGTTAATATCTCTGGAAACCTTACAAGAGATCCGGAGCTCCGCTCTACAGCAGGAGGAACAAATATCCTTTCGTTTGGTGTAGCCGTTAATGACCGCCGCAAGAATCCGCAAACAGACAAATGGGAGAATGTTCCCAACTTTATTGATTGCATTGTCTTTGGTCAGCGTGCTGAACCTCTTTCACGCTTTATCTCCAAGGGCGCAAAGGTTTCTATTGATGGCAAACTGCATTACAGCTCATGGGAAACAAAGGACGGTCAGAGACGCAGCAAACTAGAGGTTGTTGTAGGGGAGATTGAGTTTCTATCCATGACTCAAACAACGACCGCTACAGATCAGGGCCAGCCATCATTTACTGCACCACAGGCACCAGAAGAAGAGCTGTACGATTCGGACATTCCGTTCTAAAGACTAGTTAAATTATTTATTAGTTGGGTAGAGCCTATTCAAAGGGGTCTTGGAGTCATCTGAGACCCCTAAATTGAAAAAACTAGGCTAAAAATTATGTAGATTTTGTTGGTAGCGCTCAATAAATTCCGTTACGCTCGATACGCTCATTATGAGATTTTCGATGTGCTATACTTGCTTCGCTTTTCTATCGAAAAACGTAACGGTATAGCAAGCAAGCAGCTTGCGAATTGCACGCAAAGCAATTTCGCAAAGCGGCGAAGAAAGGCTCGCAAGCGTACCGGTTGCGCACCCTCCTATAAAAAATTAGAGGTTATTCCGCTCAACAATACAATAATGTTTATAAGTTGTAGAAAACTTGTATACATAATGTTGAAAACTCTCTATCAAGCCAGCTAAATCATATAATTTAAATAACTACTCTAACTAAGCGTATTCACGTTTGGAGAATTATGGATTACAGTGGTTTGACTGCGTCAGAGTTCTTTCACGGTGTTGCAGAAGCGTCGAGAGAGAATACAAGAGCATTGCAGCAAATTATGAGTCTTCAAGAGACTGAAGGAGCAAAAGCTCAGTCATATTCATCTGGTGGAAGTAAAGGCTCAAATCAAGACACGATGGCGAGAGTCGACAAGCGGATTGATATGGAAGCACTTCTGGAAAAGAGAATGAATGACAATTATGACTATATCAATGACGCTTATACGCTGCTTTATGGTGTTAGACAACTCGGTGACGGCGGTCTCTGTGAAGCAAAAGGAACCATCTATGCTGATACCCTCAACTGGAGATACTTGCAGTGTCTGCCATGGCAGGAAGTATCATCGAAGCTATTAGCTTCAATTAAAACGCTCCAGCGAATAGAACAAGAAGCTTTTAGAGCAATCGATGAGTTACATCTCATATCTAATATGTTTGGTGGGAATGTGGAGAATAATCGCAGATAAAAATAGACGCATGGTGTCGTTTGTTGTCGCTCGATTACCTAATACTATGTATGGTAGAGCTTCGCGCAAAACAAAGCGTTCTGGGAACAAACCAGAGCGCTTTTTTATTTAGCTAGGTGATCTGATGGCAAAGAATGTTCGCCAGGGAAATGGCAACGCCAGACGGAAGCTGAGAGCATGGCTTATGGCTCAAGGACTACCGTGCGCCATTTGTGGCAAGCCGATTAACTATGCTCTACCTGCTGGACACCCGGATGCGTTTGAGGTTGATGAGGTTGTTCCAGTGTCGAGATACTGGCTCAGACTCTACAACGCTCAGCGCCATTGTTGGGCTGGTCCTTTTGAATCTGGGCAAGCGGCGGCGCTTAGCCAGGACAACGTACAAGCTGCTCACCGACACTGCAACAGAGAAAAGAGTAACAAGATTCCGTGCGATGTGAGCCAAGGCAAGATATTCAGAAGCAGACAGTGGTAAAAACGGGGCGGGGTGACCCTCACCCCCTATAAGCAGCGGCTATCTCGGCGGCACAGAGCCATTTTTTCAGACGGGGTAATATAGCTGGTTACGAATGAGAATGCACACGTGAACGGGAGGAGCGTGCATGGCGAATAGTAAGCATGGAGCAACACTCTCGCAAACTGAGATTAACTACATTCTGAAAGCTAAAGACCAGGGCGTTCCAAACAAAGTTATTGCAGATACCATTGGCCGTTCCGTGCGTGTAGTTCAGAAGTACTACAGCATGTATCAACAGAAGAACAACGCAGCAAAGACAGCGATGGAGAAGCTCCCTGACAAAGAGACGCTGACTCACACGCTGCCATTCAGAGAGCGCAAACAACAGAACACAATTGAGCGCTTAAAGGAGCTTCGCAATTTGCTCAGAGAGCAAATGCTCGTTGCTGATCCACGCAACATTTCCGCAATATCCAAAGAGTATCGAGCAGCGGTCACACAGATTGCTGAACTGGAGGGAGCTGATGCAACGGATGCCGTTGAGACAAAGCACGACGACGCAGTCGCACAAGCCCTCAAGTTCGTCGTTGGAGCCTAGGTTTTGTATCTACAAGCCTTACACCAAATCGCTTGCGCCGCTCGTCATTGCGCTTGCTAAAGAAGGCGGTTTTGAATTTGCACAGTGGCAAATCAAAGCACTCGAGATACTAGCAGCGATTGACACTGACCTTCAGTTCATTCAGCGTATCTTCGGCTTATCGGTGCCAAGACAGAATGGCAAAACAACGATTGTTGAGTGGTATGTCATCACGCTTGCTATGATGTTCGACTACCGCATTCTGTGGACGGCACACAACTACAACACCACGGTTAAGACGCTCGAGGACTTCCGCAACATCTTAGGCACAAAGCCAAACGATGAGGTGCGAGGTATCAAGTACTTCAACGATGCGCTCTTAAGAGTCTCATCAAAGACCGCACAAGAAAGCTTTACCTTCAAGCCACAGGCAGAAGGCAAAGGAGAAGGCTTCATTGCCTTCAGCTGTCGAACCAAGACAGCAAATCTTGGTAACACGTTCGACATCATCGTGGTTGACGAGGCACAGGAGCTTTTGCCAGAGCACGTTCAAGCCTTGTTGCCAACTACCTCGAGCGGTCCTAACAAGAATCCGCAATTCATTTATATGGGTACTCCAAGGCGAGCTGGCTCTCCTGCTGACAAGTTTGACAAGATGCGTTCAGATACCATCAACAACAAAGGCGAGATTGAGACGTCCTGGATTGAGTATGGGCTTGAAGAAGTCGGCGATGTCACAGATGAGGAGCGTTGGTACCAAGCAGCGCCCTCACTTGCTGAAGGCATTACTAACATCACGGCTTTGCGAGCTCTTAGAACTCAGATGGATAGTTTGCAATTTGCGCAGGAGTGTTTGGGTGTATGGCTTACTCCACAGGAGCTTGCAGGAGGTGCAGGAGCACCTCTCATTGACAAAGAGACTTGGCAGAGATGCGCAACATCTACGCCACCTCAAGGCACACCTTCTGCTTATGCAGTGAAGTTCTCAGTTGATGGAGTTTACTTCGCTGTTTGTGTTGCTATCAAAGACGGTGACAGCACACACGTTGAGCTCGTAGACAAGAGGGCCACAATCGGCGGCAAGCAAGCACTTGCAGAATTTGTCACAAAGAGGGCGCAAACAGTTCCGGTCATCATTGACGGCAAAGCGGGTGCTGAGTCGCTCTATAGACGCGTTATTGATTCTGTCCCGGAAGACAACGTGGTAATTCCAGCGGCTGCTGATTTAATTACAGCGAACGTTGATTTTGTCGATGCAGTCAATGAAGGCTCAATTACATGGTTTAAGCCTGATTCCTTAGATGACTCAGAAGAAGACGAACTGACAAAGGCAGTCACTGAGTCTTATAAGCGCCCCATCGGTCGCACCGGCGGCTGGGGCTTTGATGGCGAGAGAGCAGCGGTTGTTGAAGCTGCCACATTAGCTGCATGGGCGGCTAAGCAATATGAAGATGATGAAGATGAAGGCGAGGTGTTCTTCTAGTGGATAGAGGACTCGATGCTTCCATGGCTGCTGCCATTGGTCTATCAGATGAGAACAGAGAGGTTGTCTCTCAGCTTGTTGCGGTATGGCGCAAGCATTACACACGCAACGTTCTCAGAGACCGTTACTACAACGGTAATGTCAAGGTTAAGGACCTTTGCGTGTCGGTACTGCCGCAGTTAGCTTCAAAGATTGATGCGAAGATTGACTGGGCCGCAAAGTGCGTCAACTGGTGGGCTGATCGTGTACAGTTCCAGAACTTCAATGCAACTGACACAGCCGTTAAAGAAGAACTGCGTACCATTGCTCGTGAGAATGACTTGGAGAACTTGGTACGCAAGGTAGTCATGAGTTCACTTAGACACTCAGTTGCGTTCATTAGCGTTACCCAGGGCAACCCAGAGTTCAATGAGCCTGATGTTGTTATCTCCGGCTATCCTGCAACAGCTGCATCTGCTATTTGGTCAGACGCTAAGAAGCGCATTGAAGCTGCTCTTGTAGTTGTTGACGCTGAGTGGAACAGGTCACAATCAATCAAGACTCCAACGCTTGTCTACGTCTTCACAGATGACACGTTTATCACGCTCAGTCTGCTCGATGGTAGATGGTTCGCAACAGAAGAGTCTCATTCAATGGGCCGTGTGCCTGTTGAGCCTGTGGCATACCATTCAACGCTTGAGCGCCCATTTGGTACTTCACGCATCAGCCGCACAGTCATGAGTCTTGTTGATGATGCGCAACGTGAGATTCTTAACATGAGCGCAACCGCTGCATTTGCTTCTGCTCCACAGAAGTATCTGCTTGGCGCTGATGCAAGCGTTGCTCAGAAGATTGCTGGCTCACCTTTTGGCGCGTTTATTGGCTCAACGTTCATTGCAACGCCAAATAAGAACAAGCAGATTCCGAATTATGGCCAGCTTCCACAGCTCACCATGCAGCCACATAGTGACTATATGAAGCTCTTGGCTTCTATGTTCTCAGACGCAACCAATGTTCCTCTTTCCTCGCTGAGTTTCACTTCTGCTAACCCAACTTCAGCAGATGCCATCATCGCTAACCAGGAAGACGCAATTATCGACATCACAAGTTACATTGCTTCTTGCAAGAGATCTCTTGTCAATGTCTCTGCTATGGCTCTCGCAGTAAAACATGACTTGGACTTCTACAGCGCCATGCGAGACAACGAGACAACGGCTGTCTTTGCTAACCCTGAGACACCATCTCCAGTATCGATGTCTGATGCCATCACAAAGCAGGTATCTACCTTCCCATGGCTTGCAAGCTCTGATGTTCCACTGCGAGCTCTTGGTTATAAGGATGACGTTCTTACAGAACTTCAGGCCGATAGACGCAGGTTTGCTTCACAGGAGCTTGTCAAAGCTGCTTCACAGGGTGAGTAGCCATGAACATTAGCAAGAGAGAGATGGACGCATACCACGCCACGCTTACGCGCTTGCAAGGTAGAGCACGTTCCAGTCTTGAACGACTTATTCAAGCTGGTTTGAAGATTAAGCCAGACATGGATGACGTTGAGTTTATTGAGCTTGTCAACAAGTCGATGATAAGCGTCACACTCACGTATGGTGATGCAGCTGGTTCGATTGCGCTTGATTTCTTCGATAAAACAAGTGGTGAGCATGCAAGCAATACTGACCTCGCGAATGTTCCGATGTTTGTCAACGATAAGTATCGTGAGAAGATTGCAGAATTTGCCGCACACAACGACATCAAGGCTTCAGAGTTTTTGGAAATGTGCGGCAACCTGCTTGAGAGTGAAGTATTGCAGCAAGCCAATAGGACCACAACAAACGCAGGTTCACGCCATGGATTGAAATTTGCACGTGTTCCACAGGGCAATGAGTGTGAATTCTGCGCTCGTCTTGCCGCAAACGGTTTCTACTTCAACAAAGAAGGTGCAACCAGACATTATCACGATCATTGTCGTTGCAAGGTTGTAGCTGGTAAGCCTGGAACACAGGTTGGTGGCTATAACCCAAAGGAATACTACGCAAAGTGGCTCGAATACCAAGAGCAACAGAAGCGCAAACAGCAAGAACAAGATACTGACTCTAATCAATCGGTGTAATCAACCAGCCGCACGGCTGGTTTTTTATTAACGTCCGCACGGACAGAAAGAAAGGGGCACAAGATGCCAGACGCTACTGAGCAGGAGCAAGTACAAGAGACAACAGAAGAGGTTAAAGAAGAAGCTGCACAGCTTGATGAGACTGACACCGTTGACTACTGGAAAGCTCAGGCACGCAAATGGGAGAAGCGTTCCAAGGAGAACTCCAAAGCCACAGAGGAGCTTGCAGAAGCACAAAAACGCGCACAGGAAGCTGAAGACACAATAAAGGGATATAAGACCCGTGAGGAACAAGCCTCAATGAAGAAAAAGATTGCGTCTGAGTTTAATGTGCCAGAGGAGCTTGTTGTAGGTTCCACAGAAGAGGAAATGCGCCAGTTTGCAGAAGTACTCGTCAAGCACCTAAAGCCTAAAGCAGGAGTAAAAGCTCCACATCCTGGCAAGTTCACTACAGAAGCAGGAGATAACTCCGCAAAGGTTGAACTTGCACGTCAATTATTTGGTAATTAAAGAAAGGATTTACAATGCCAGCAACAAACACTACTAACATCAAGCTTCCTGTTGAGATTGCAAAGGACCTTGTCTCCAAGGTTGCAGACACTTCCGTCATTCAGACTCTGTCTGCTTCTTCTCCAGCAATCTTTGCAAACCGTGCTTCCATCCTGTTCACCCAGGACCCAGAAGCTGAGATTGTCGGCGAGTCCACTCAGCACTCCTCTCAGACTGTTGGTCTGAAGCCAGTCGACCACACCATCAAGAAGCTCTCTGTCACTGTTCGCTTCTCTAATGAGGTTCAGTGGGCAGACGAGGACAGCCAGCTTCAGATTGTTGACGCAATCGTTGACAAGTCCGCCGCTGCTCTTGGCCGTGGTCTCGACTATCTCGTCTTCCATGGTCTCAACCCTGCAACTGGTATGGCTGCAACTGGTCTGACTGCTCTGACTACTGGTGCTAACGCTGTCACCGCAACCACTGACCCAGCTGCTGACCTCGATGCACTCGCTGACGCAGTTGACCCAGGCTACTCCATCTCTGGTATCGGCCTTTCAAAGGCATATGCTTCCAGCCTGCGCAAGGTTCGTGTCAAGAACACTGGTCTGCGCATGTTCCCTGAGATTCCAATCAATCTCAACACTGGTGTAGTTGACGGCCTTGCAGCTGCAACTTCTAATACCGTCTCTGGTGCTCTTGCTAAGACTCCAACCAAGGTTCTTGCTGTTATGGGTGACTTCAACCTCATTAAGTGGGGCATTGTCCGTGACATCAACATCGAGACCATCGAGACTGGTGACCCAGACGGACTTGGCGACCTCAAGCGCCTTGGCCAGATTGCTTACCGCGCAGAGGTTGTTTACTCTTACGCTGTCATTGACCCTAAGGGCTTCGCAGTTCTTAAGAGTGCTTAGTCATGGCGGGGCAGAATAAGCCCTTCGCAACTCTAAGCGACTTAAAAGCAATGTTTCCAACCCTAGAAGCAACAGAGGAAGGGAGGGCAGAAAATCTGCTCTCCCTTATTTCTGCTGCTGTTGGCTCTCTGTGCGATGTTGAGTCTAAGGACTCAGTTGTTCTGAAGCTTGTTGTTTGCCAGGTGGCAATCAGAGTTCTCCAGGCTGGCTCAGAAACACCAATCGGTGTTCAATCGCAGTCCTGGACTGCTTCACCTTTTGGCGGTTCTGTATCCTACTCAAATCCAACCGGAGACATCTACTTCACATCGTTTGAGAAGTCACTTCTTGGAGTTGATGAGGGGTACGCAGTATTTGCGAACCCTCTTCCAAAGGAGGACTAATGAAGCCAACAATGACGCTCTTTGTTAAGGAGCGCACATCATCTGGTACCGACCGCTTTGGCAATGAGTCCTTTACGTATTCAGAGCCAATAAGTGTTCCTGGATGTCTCTTTGCACCATTCCAGCCGAAGGACTTGGAAGTAAGTAGACCAGAGGGCGTTGAAGTCACAGCGACTGCTTACTTTCCCAGAGGATGGGCGGAGCGTCTCAGACGTGCACAGGTCAGTCCAGACGGCAAGCGTTGGTTCAACGTTGTTGGTGCGCCGGTTGACTTCCCAGAGCAGATGATTCCAAAGGGTTGGAGATGGAGCTGCTTAGTACCGCTTGGAGTTGTAGATGGCTAGGCAGTTCACGGCTTCTAACGCGGGCGGCACAGTCAAGATGATCTATAAAGCAAACAAGCTGACATCAATCTTGACTGGCGCTAAGACGCAGGAAGTCTTACGTAAGAGCGCAGAGAAAATACGAGCTCGTGCCGCTTCAATGTATGGCGCTAAAGACTATGGCGTAAAAGTCACAGTCGGCAAGAACCGCGCTCATGCGGTAGTTCACACAGCAAGCGTGCACGCAATCAACTCTAATGCTCTGCATAACACGCTGCAGAAGGCAGCAAGGGGGTAATCATGATATTCAGCTCTATGGAGCACGTCATTAAGTGGGCACATACCACAATCGGTCTACCTTGTTCGACCGAAGTTCAGAAGAACACTCCAGATGAGTTCCTATTAGTCGACCGCACAGGCGGTGAGATGGACTATCCGCATGATTCCCCTGAATACACCATATCAATATGGACGAGGAGCAGCGCACGCTCTGAGCAGGTTGCTCATGAGCTTGCTATTGCTCTTAAAGTGACCCCGCCAACCGACAGAAACATTAACGACGTCTTCACGCCAAACGTATTTAGCTACGGCAAGCAGGAGGGCGACTTTGTTGTATGGCAGGTCACGTTTTCTATGTCAGTCAATATCAAAGATGAAAGGAATTAACTATGGCAGTTGACGCTTCCAAAGTACTTGTTGGTGCTCTCGACCAGGCTACTACTGGCGCTGTCCTGGACGCTCCTGTTGGTACCGCACTTCCAACAGACTTGAACACTGCTCTTAATGCTGCATTTAAAGACTCTGGTTATATCTCCAGCGACGGCATTTCTATGTCTACGGACTATTCAACTAAGGACATTACAGAGGCCAACGGTGCTTCTGTTCGTAAACTTCTTGAGAAGTTTGACGGCACAATTAAGTACACAGAGCTTGAGATGTCTGAGCGCTCGGCGACTCGCGCGTTTGGTAAAGAGTCTGTTACTGCAACCGCAGCGACCAATGCTCATGGCAATCAGCTAAAGATTGCTATCGGTGCAAGACTCCCAGAGGTTCGTTCTTGGGTGTTCAAGATGAAGGACGGCGCCGCAAAGATGATGATTATCGTTCCTCGCGGTCAGGCCATCCCGCCATCAGACACCAATTTCCAGTCTTCTGACGCCATCTCACTTGCGATTGAGATGCAGTGCCAGCCAGACGCGCAGGGCAACAGTATCTATATCCTTACCGATGATGGAGTAGTGACTCGATAATGCTTAACTTCTCAACCTCCCACAAGACGCTTGATATTACCGTTGACGGTGCAGAGTGTCATATTCCTCTCCAGCTGACCCTCGCAGACATTGAGCGTGTTGGCATTCTTGAGAATGCTGAAGCTTCTAGCATGGAAGCAGTGAAGTGGTTTGTAAGCTTCTTGAAGCCTTATGTTGTTGAGGTTGAGAAGCTTAGTATTGACGATCTATCTTCCATTATGTCTGAGTGGAATAAGATGCGTGTTGAAGCTGGTGAGGTCGAAGCGGGGGAATAGTTTGGCTCTCGCAGGTGATTCTTGAGCATACTGGAGAGCTTGAATACGACCTTATGACCCTCACAAGTTTCACATTAGATGACCTTGGAGAGCGCCTTAGTTTTAGGGCGCTCTTTTCTTTTATCCAAAACTTGCCAAAAACCTCTGCACTTTGGAAGGCAACACATCCGGATGACATTGACTATGCACTCTGGGAATCGCAGGAGATTGTTCCACAGCTTCTTGCAATGCTCTCAGACCAGATAAGCCAACTTACATGGATGTATTCCTCTGCTAACACAACTAAGAAGCAGCCTAAGCCTAAGCCACTCGCACGCCCAGGCGTTGAGAGCGCCAAAGAGGAGGTCTACGGCAAGGACCCAATCCCAATCAGCCAATTTAACGACTGGTGGGACTCACATTAAATTAGGAGGTGAATATGGCTAACGCAGAAGTGGGTTCTGCTTATGTATCTGTCATTCCCTCAACTAAAGGCTTTAATGAAGGCGTAGCAACAGCAGCGTTTGACGGTATGAAGACGGCTGCTTTGGGGGTTACAGCAGCAGTTGCTGCAATCGGTGCCACGATGATTGCCATAGGTAAGCAATCGCTTGATGCGTATGCAAACTTTGAGCAGCTTTCTGGTGGCGTAGAGAAGATTTTTGGCGAAGCATCGAGCCAAGTAATGGCTAATGCTCAAGCTGCCTATGCCGTTGCTGGTGTCTCGATGAACCAGTACATGGATCAGCTCAATAGTATGGGCGCAGCACTTAAGCAGTCTTTTGGCGGTGATGTAGTTGCAGCTGCTCGTGCGGGCAACATGGCAATTACTGACATGGCTGACAATGCGTCAATCTTTGGTTCTAATCTCCAAGACATTCAGAACGCATATCAAGGCTTTGCTAAGCAGAACTACACGATGCTTGACAACTTGAAGCTTGGTTATGGTGGTACAAAGCAAGAGATGGAGCGTCTTATTGCAGACGCTAATGCCTTTGAGAAGGCACAAGGACGCGCTGGTGACTTGACGATTGAGAAGTACGGCGACATCGTCCAGGCAATCCATGACATCCAGGAACAGCAAGGCATTATGGGCAATTCTGCTGAAGAAGCAGCGGAGACTATCCAAGGCTCTATTCAGATGATGCAGGCTTCCTGGGAGAACTGGCTTACCGCACTTGGTGACCCAAATGGCGATATTGAAGGCATGTCTGAGAAACTTCTGAAGTCTATCGGAACGGTTGCAAAGAACCTCATTCCAACAATCGTCCGCATTACTAAAGGACTCTTTAAGGCGCTGCCAGATGTCGCAAAGGGCATTGGTGAAGAACTTGGCAATATGCTTGCTGCTGTTGTTGAGAGCTTAGACTTTAAGTCTATTGTGTCTGGTATGTTCTCATCATTTACGAGCGCAGCAAAGGCAACAGACCTCAAAGACCTTGGAGCAAGTGTTGCAGAGAAGTTGACAGGATCTATTGAGTCGTTCTTGTCTGACAATCAAGTTGCTATCGGTGACTTCATCGATACAACAGGCTTTGATGTCTATGGCGTTGCTGATTCTCTTGAGGGACTTATAAGCTCCATTGAAGACTTTGCAAAAGGTATTGGTGATTCATTCAACAACATTATTGAGAACACAAACGCCCTGGACGAAGTCAATGGTATCTTCAAGGCTAACATGGAGCAGGTGTCACTAGCCTTAGAGTTCTTTATGGACTTACTCTCGAACATTTTGAACGTGCTTACTCCATTTATCGAGCCGCTTATGGAGCTTGGCGTTAGTGTTTTGCCGCTCGTTCGTGGCGCAATGGAAGGCTTCAATGGCGTTCTCAGCTTTTTGATTGATACCGTGAATGGTGTCTTCTACGCTTTACAGCCACTAATTGACCAGATTGCAAAGGACCTCACAGCCTGTATTCAGTCTGTTACCCCTCTCTTTAAGGATATGGGTGACGATGTGTCCAATGCTGGTAGTGATGCAGCTAGCTTTGGCGTTACTGTCCGTGAGATTTGCGGCGGTCTTAGACCCGTTATCGAGGGACTAGCAACAGTTGTCCACAATGGCATGAGCGGTATTGCAGCTGCGTTATCACTTGGAACAGCAGCATTCCTTGCATGGAAAAACTTCTGTTACTCGATTGGTGACGGTATCAAGAGCAACTTCAACAACATGGTTAGCTTTATTTCTGGTATTCCAGGCAGGATTAGAAGCTTCTTCGCTGGTCTTGTTATTCAGCTACCACACATCAAGCTGCCACACTTTAATATCTCTGGCTCTTTCTCGATTGCTCCACCTTCAGTGCCACATCTCAGCATTGATTGGTACGCAGAAGGCGGCATTCTGACAAAGCCAACGATGTTTGGTATGAACGGCTCGCGCCCAATGGTAGGCGGAGAAGCAGGCCCAGAAGCAATTCTTCCAATCGACAACATCAAAGGCTACATGGTTGACGCGATGAATGAGTCTAATCATGAGATCGCTGTTGTTGCTGAGATTAGGAATATGCGTGAGGACCTTAAGAACATGAAGCTCTACATGGATGCCAAGCTTGTTGGCGGTGTCGTATCTCCATACGTTGATGCCAACCTGGGCGCTTACAAGGTGGTGGCTAGTCGATGAACCTTGAGATATATGTAGATGGCACACCGCTTTGTGAGACGTTTAACATGATCATGACAGACTACGTTGACACGCCGCCTGCACCAAAGACAATGCAAGTCACGATTCCTGGAGCTGATGGTGTTCTAGACCTCTCCGAGTGGTTCGCTCACCGTCCGCTTTTTGGTAAGCGCACAATCGAGTTTACTTGCTATCCAAACACGGCTCTTGACTGGGCTGAGATTGAGCAGTCTCTTACTAAGCTGCGCAACTTCTTGCATGGCAGAGCGTATGACTTCAAGTTGTCCTGGGATGAAGGCTACACCTACCACGGACGCTTTGAAGTTGACACTCAGAAGATGTTCATGCAAGGCGTTGCTGTCAAAGTAAAGGTTGTTTGTGAGCCTTACAAGAGCAAGGGTATTGTCGAGTATTTGCTCAACGGTGAGCTTGGCAAATCGTACGTTGTTGACGGTCCAGCGCATGACGCTCTAGCGGTTATTACCACGCAGGCGAACGCAATCGTAAACATCAATGGTACGAGCTTCTTCTTGAGTCCTGGCGTATGGTCGAGCGATGCCGCACGACTCCACAATGGCAAGAACACAATCACGGTGAACACCACGCCTGATTATGGCACAGCCTTATGGCGTGATTATACAGGTGATAAGTGGAATCGCTTTGACGGGCTCACGCTCAGCTACCTTGCTAGAGCAGGACAGAACAGGCTAAAGAGCCTTAAATGGCAAGCTTACATAGGTAAGACGTGGGAGAGTGTTCGCGGCGCATGGCAAAACAACATGTACGTTGGTGACAACGAGGACCATCCAGGCAATGACGTATCACTCAAATTCGAGTGGAAGGACATTTAATGAGCACTAAGACAGTAAGGCTGGGACTTACTAAGCCAGATGTGACAGATGATGTTACGCAGACTATTAAGGACTTGGCCAAGAACTTTGACCTCCTGGACGCAATGTTTCCAGTAGGCGCAATTTACCAAAGCACCAAACCGACTGACCCCTCTACGTTTCTGGGTGGCACATGGCAAGCGCTGAATGGTGTATTTCTTCTGGCTCAGTCGCAGAAGTTTCCCGCTGGCTCAACAGGCGGTGAGGATACTCACACGCTGACCATCAACGAGATGCCATCACACAGCCATGACACTAGCATGCACTACGGCACGGACAATGGCGGCGGCAGCCAGTGGACTGCGCGCTCGGCAGACACGTACACCAATTATCGCTTCCAGGTTGACGCGGTTGGTGGCGGCCAGCCGCATAACAACATGCCGCCATATCGCGCAGTCTATATGTGGGAGAGGGTGGCATAAATGTATGTGCTGAAGTATGCAGGTAGTGTGCTTCATGACCCACGTACAGACGTTCAAATCTCATCTGGTGCTTTAAAGGAAGAGTCGGGACAGTCCCCGACTCTTTCTCTTACTATCCAGCCGACGCACCCACTCTGGGATAGCTTTACCCGTGACGCGGTGATGCTTCCAAACAGAGAGGTTGAGCTGGTCGAGTTTGAGACTGGCATTGTACTCTTCCGTGGTCGTGTTAGAGCAATCTCTATGGAGTTTGACGGTAGTAAGAAGCTGACCTGCGAGGGTGCGATGGCATACCTCAACGACACCACTGTTAGACCTTACAAGACCTATGACACGGATGAGATTGAGTGTGACGTCAACGCACCTGCTGAAGCTAACAAGCTATTTGAATGGTTCATTGAGCAGCACAACGCACACGTCATGAATGCGTGCGAGAAGTTCAGAATTGGCGTTAATGCTGGCGCGAATTATGGCAAGCTGCAACGCGGCACAGGCACTGGACCCGCAACGCTTAAAGAGATGCGTGACAAGCTCGAGAAGGCATGTGGCGGTTGGTTGCGCGTGAGGTATGACGCAACAGGATCTATTATCGACTGGCTGCCAGACACGGGCGCAGCAGAAGCAACTCAGAGAGTAGAGCTTGGCAGCAACCTTCTTGACCTCGATACACAGGTAGACGGCAAAGACATTTACACGGCCATTGTCCCCGTTGGTAAGACTGGTAGAGGTGAGGATGAGCGTAAGGTCAACGTGTCAGCTGAGACCGCTTACGTTCCCTTTGGCTTTGCCATCCAGGACGATGCAGTTGTCGATATGACAGCGGCCGAGAAGTACGGACGCATTGAAAAGACAATATCCTATGACTTGGATAAGCCACAGGCACTTGCAGACAAGGCTGTGGCTGACCTCGCAGCTGGCAAGTTAGATGATTCTATTGAGGTGTCGGCGTTCGACTTGCACAACCTCAATGAACAGACGCTACCAATTGACTTCCTAGACCGTGTATTCGTTAAGAGCGGGCCACATGGCATCGAGCGCTACATGATCTGTTCAGGCCGCACAATCAACCTCACTAACCCAACCGCAACTCAATTCAAGCTTGGTGCAATTACTGCAACGCTGACAAAGGGAGCCACGAGCTCACAAGAGTCTGCGCAGGAAAGCATTGCAAAGCGTGTTACTTCTCTCTCTAACGCAACAACAACAGCAAAGGAGGCAAAGACTATGGCAACGGAAGCAAACAACAAGGCAGAAGAGATTAAGAGTGCGGTCGAGGATATGACAAACGTTTTCTCGCATGATGAGCATGGCGCGCATGTCGGAGACAAGAACGCCGCTCACGTTACTGTGAATAATCAAGGTATGAGCATTTACAACGACGCAGGTGCGCAAATTGCTAATTTTGATAGCAACACAATTAACTTGAATAATGGCGTGCTTAATATTACTGCTAATTATCAAGATAATTTAGGCTATAAGGCTACGGCTTTAATGACAAACAATATTCTCTTAAAACCAGACGAAAACTTTGCAATTGGCGCTAAAGTAATCACTGTAAAGGCTTCAAGAGGTGACGGTAAGCACTCAACGTCACTAAAATTAACTGATTCAGCTTTAAGCGTTAATGTTGACTCAAAGAGACAAGAAGCCATAAACTGTGCAGATTTACTCAAGCTTCTTAAGTTCGTACCCTGGACTACCTTACAGGACGACGGAGCGTGTCGCGTTCGTTATTGTGTACGTGGTGGCATGATGTATCTCGATTGTTATCTTGCAGCGGGATATTCGGCTCGTATCACTACGGCAGAAATGCCAGACAATCTTCTGCCAGCCATTGAAGGTTACTACCCGATGGGCACGGAGACAGGTGACCACACCGCAAAGATTTGGATTGGCGCAGCTGGTGGTGGTAATAAGCGTATTTACCTCTATAACAACAGCACCGGTTATGCGACTGGAATTATTCCAATTCTTCCTAAGAGTATGGAATAGAGGTGAGGTTATGAATCCACTAACATTCGAGCAGATTGTCGCTGCGGTGTCGTTTCTTGGAATGGTCTTGACGCTCATTAACGGTGCTAAGGCTATGACGCGTGCAAGCCAGGAAGACGCGATGCGTCTTGTGCGCATTGAGGAAGGCGTGAAGCAGCTCAAGAGTGACTTGGATGACACTCAGAAAGCCTTCACGGCGTATATGGCGCACACTGATGAAACGATCGTAAGTATTCGCGACACCCTCTCTGTTCACGATACCCGTCTTGCTGTGGTTGAGGATGTGACCCGCAATCAGGCGGGACGGCTGGAACGCCTGGAACAGGCGCATACACACTAATTCTGATTTAAGGAGAAAGAAATGATTAACTGGAAAGTACGTCTACACAACCCCGCATGGTGGCTTGGAATGGTTGGAATTGTCATGAGTCCAATCCTGGCATATCTTGGACTGGCTTACTCCGATTTGACCACTTGGGGCAGCTTAGCTGATGTATTTGTTAAGTTTATCAGCAACCCTTATCTCATTGGTACCGTGGTTGTAGCTGTCCTTGGTGCTATCGGTGTCACGGTTGACCCAACGACTAAGGGACTAAGCGATTCTGCACGTGCAATGACCTATGTACAGCCTTCTGAGCGTCCTGCAAGTTACATGACGGGCAACGCTGAACCAATCAATACAAAGCCAGCAGAAGAGCCAAAAGAAGAGGTAAACAATGCTTAAGGGCATTGATGTAAGCGGTTATCAGGCATTGGGTGCGACATACTCGCACCCAAATGTCGAGACTGCATACAGTGGCTCTGATTTTGTGATTGCTAAGGCTACCCAAGGCACCCAGCCAATGAACCGCTACATGACCGCACAACTTCAGCGTGCTTTGGCAGACGGTAAGCTCATTGGTGTCTACCACTACGCAGAAGGTGGCTCACCTGTGGCAGAAGCTGACGCATTCGTGTCATGTGTCTCTAGCTACATTGGCAAGGCACTTCTGTGCCTGGACTGGGAAAATGGAGACAATGACGCATGGGGCTCAACGGTATGGGCAAGGCAGTTCGTTGACCGTGTCTACGCTAAGACGGGCATCTATCCTGTTGTATACACATACCCTGCTGGACGCTCGCAGGTAGCGTCTTGTGCTGATGTCTCACGTCTGTGGATAGCTGGTTACCCAGACAATCGCTTCTCATGGGAACTTCCTGCCATGATCTACAACACTGGCGCATGGAGTGACTGGACCATTTGGCAGTATTCAAGCGCAGGCGGTACCGTTGACCTTGATGTCGCAAAGCTGACTTACGCAGAATGGGAGCAGCTTGCACAGGGTGAGTCCAAGTTCGAGCCACACTGGGTTAAGAATGCGACTGGCTGGTGGTATGCAACCAGCCCAAGTGCTTACTACTACAGTCAGTGGACGTTTATCAATGGTTCTTGGTACTATTTTGATGCACGAGGATACGCAGTCACGGGTTGGTACTTTGACGGGTCTGACTGGTTCTATCTTTGCCCGGATGAAGGACCACAGGAATGCGCCATGCTCACAGGTATGCAGCATATTGGCAGTTGTGATTACTACTTTGCCAATGACGGTCGCATGGCAACAGGCATCTTCGATGCAGAAGGCAAGAAGTATCTTGCTTCCGAGAATGGCAACCTGTTTCCTGCTGGCGTTCACGTTCACAATAATCATGCCTACGCAGTCAATGCTGATGGTTCTGTCCAGGCAGACAGCACCGTGCAAGTAGACACAGATGAAGTTGGTAGATTGACTTCACTACACTAACACTAACCCCTCTCGCTTTGCGCGGGAGGGGTATTTTTTATGCCGATTTGCTATAATGGACGTACTAAAAAAAGAGCGGTTACTTGCTCTTTATACGGGCCGTGTATAGTGCATGGCCCTAATTTTTTGCCGAAAAAATTTCTAAAAAATTCTAAAAATATTGTTGACTTAGTCCCTAAACGGGACTATATTATATACAACAAGAGTGAGACAGAAGGTCACACCTCAGCCCAAGAAAGGGGAACACAATGAAATTCACCAAGACTTCTGCAAAGCAGCTCACCGAGTTCATGGCAATCATGGACAAGGACGGATGCGTTCCATCCAGTGAGTGGGTCAGCGGTCGCTACTCAACCAAGCACACAAAGGCACTTCCACCATTCGTTACAAGGTTTGAGCACAAAGAGTACAGCAAAACCAACCTCCCAAAGCACGACACACCAGAGCGTACGGCTTACTGGTACTTCCAGAAGAACACTCGCCGTCGTGTGGTTCTTGTGCTCGACAAAGAAGCAGCAATGAACTTTTTCTTTGAAGCAGCAAAGGACAAGGAGTTCTAATAAAGCAAGACAGCCCCTCTCACGAGGGGCTTACTCTTAGAGAGGACATACATGAGAAACAAACAAGAGTTCAAGGCTCTACGTGAGCAGGTTGGAATGAGCCAAACAGACCTCGCTCTTGCGTTGGACGTGTCAGAGCGTTCCGTCAAGCGGTGGGAGAGCGTCAAATACAAAGAGTACAATGCCCCGCAAGATGCGTGGGACATCCTGGACGATGCGCTACAGTTGCAACGTCAAGTGGTCTCTGCTGCACTAGGGCAGATTGAGGAAGCTGCACAAGAGGTTGGCAGTTACCCAGCAAGTGTGAAGCTGGTCTACTGGTCCTCACAAGCTGAATACGATAAGCATCACTGCATTGATGATGGCGGAGATTGGCGACAAGCCAACGCGACCGCTCGAATTGTGTCGTATGCACTCCACGAACGAGGAGTTGAGACTGACTGGATCAGTGGAGCTGACAATCTAGTCCCAAAACAATAAACGCAACAACTTGCCCTCATCTTGATGTAGATGAGGGCTTTTTTGATGGGTAAATACTCCAGCTTGCAATTTGCGTGTCTTAGAACGCCTTACAACAAGCCGTTTAACTGGGAATTTGTAACGTTGTTTTTTACTGTTTTAATCTCTGAATTATTTCAATATGGTTAAAAGCATCGTTTTTCTATCCAATATCATAATTTGAATATATCGAGGTAAATCGCCTGTCTAAATAGTTAAAACTTTTATTCGAACAGGTATTCGTTTTTTAATTTGGCTTGCAGAGGGGGTGCAAAAAGGGTGCACTTGTAAAAAAATTAAACAAAAAAGGTAGACGGCAAGCCATCTACCTGGAGTTTCTGGCGCCTCCTGCGCGATTCGAACGCGCGACCTGCGGTTTAGAAGACCGACGCTCTATCCAGCTGAGCTAAGGAGACATATAGCGTCGTTCATTATAGCAATAAGGATTGCAAATACGTCGTGCCATCAAAGATTTTCTTATCAGAAGAATGACAAAGGAAAAGAAAAGTAGCTACACTAAAAGCAGCTACACTGATTACAGGCTTACGTGAATGGAGACACTATGTCTTACGATTTTGAATCCCGCGTTGATCGCGCTGGTACTGGTTCTAGAAAATGGAACGTCATGTACGACATGAATCCAGATGTAGCTCCTGGTATTCCACCTTTTTCTGTTGCTGATATGGAGTATCACACAGCCCCAGAGATTGTCGAGGGCCTCAAGGAATACATCAATGACGCAATCCTTGGCTATTCCGTGCCAACCAATCAGATGAAGCAGGCTGTGTGCAAGTGGATGAAGACACGTCACAACTGGGATGTGAAGCCTGAGTGGCTGCTCAATTCGTCTGGCGTGGTGCCTGCGCTCTTTTCATCTGTTGCCGAGTTCACCCAGCCAGACGAGGGTGTCATCCTGTTTACTCCTGTCTACCATCCGTTCTACATGGCAGTTGAGGAGAATAACCGTGCACTGGTAGAGTGCCCGCTTGTCCTGTCAGAGGGTCCTCACTACGACATTGACTTTAACCTGCTTGAGAAACTTGCCGCCGAGCCAAAGAACACCATGGTCATCCTGTGTTCACCCCATAATCCAAGCGGTCGCGTGTGGACCAAAGAAGAGCTCACGCGCATCGCAGAGATTGCGGTTAAGCACAACCTCATCGTGGTCGCTGACGAGATCCATCACGACCTCATCATGCCAGGCTCTACGCATACCGTCTTTGAAACAATTTCTGATGAAGTCGCAGCGCGTACCATTACCTGCACAAGCGCTTCAAAGAGTTTCAACCTGGCTGGCACACAGTTCAGCAACATCATCGTGAGCAATCCAGAACTGCGTAGCCGCCTCGAGAAGCGCCTGGAGACCCGAGAGACCACCTCATGCAATCCAATCAGCTTCAAGGCCTGTGAGCTGGCTTATAGCAAGGGTGGGGCATGGCTTGACGCATGCATCAAGGCTGTTGACGATAACCAGAAGTTGGTCCTGGACTTCTTCGCCACCAAGCACCCTCGGGTGAAGCTTGCACCAATCACGGGAACCTACCTCCAGTGGCTCGACTTCAGGGACCTTGGCCTTACTCCAGAAGAGCTTGACCACCTGTTGCAGTTTGAGGCTCAGATTTTCTTCACCGACGGAGTCTTCTTTGGCGAGGCTGCCCAGGGTTTCAAGCGTTGGAATTTGGCAGCCCCTCGCGTCGAGATTGAGGAAGCGTTGAATCGTCTGGATGCAGCACTTACGGCTCACGGTTTCTAGACACAGTCTGCGGCTTTAAGCGGACTGATTGCGGTTTCTTGACACCGCACCACTGCCATACCACCATATACCTGCTCGTATAGTGCATGAAATCACCTGCGGAGAAGCTCGTTCTTCTCCGCATTTTGTTTGGTGAGAAACCCGTTGCACCGGCAGATTTCTAAGAAAATCAAAAAAGAGTTTGAAAAAACTGCGTTTCTCGCTTGCATCTTTTTCTGATTCTGTAATAATGATTTAGCTGCGTTTCATGAGGTGGCCAAATGGTGGGAGTAGCTCAGTTGGCAGAGCGACGGACTGTGGCTCCGTAGGTCGAGGGTTCGAGCCCCTTTTCCCACCCCATTCGAAACGTTAATTGGATCGTTAGCTCAGCTGGTAGAGCAGGGGACTCTTAATCCCAAGGTCCAGGGTTCGAACCCCTGACGATCCACCATTTGAATTTCAAACCCCGGCATGCGTCGGGGTTTTTATTTTTTGTGAGTCACTAGTTTCTAATTGTTTGTTGCGAGGGATTGCGTCATACTGAAGTCTCCATGATTTTATTGTAGTTCGGAGGACTCGCCGTGATTTACACAATGACGCTTAATCCCGCGCTTGACTATGTCATGCACCCAAACACATTGGACATGGGCTTTACTAACCGTTCCTCCTCAGAAGAGTTGCACTGCGGTGGTAATGGTATTAACGTCTCCACACTCTTAAATGAGCTTGATAAAGTCACCGTTGCTATGGGCATTGTCGGTGGCTTTACTGGTGAATACCTGCTGAGTGATCTTCAGCGTCAGGGTATTCCAAGTAACTTCGTCAAGCTGGATTCAGGCTTTACCCGCATTAATGTCAAGCTTAACGGCATTGTTATGACTATGGTCAACGGCAATGGTCCACGCATTCCGGAGAAAAAGGTTGATGAGCTGCTGGAGCGCATGGATGTTGTTGGCGCAGGTGACACCCTGGTTCTTACCGGTTCTATTCCAAGCTCGCTTCCAGAGGATATCTACACTCGCCTTATGGCTCAGCTTGCTGGTCGCGGTATTCAGTTTGTTGTTGACGCTCCTGGTCAGCTGCTTATGGAGGCTATTAAGGCTCAACCATTCCTGATCAAGCCTAACAACCACGAGGTTGGCCGTATCTTTGGTGCAAGTCCAGAGACTCCAGAAGAGTGCATTCCATTTGCAAAGAAGCTCCAGGACGGCGGCGCTCGCAACGTTATCGTCTCTTGCGGCGGTGCAGGTTCGCTGCTCCTGGACGAGTACGGTACTGAGCACATTGTCCCAACTGCAAAGATTCGCCTTGTTAACGCAACTGGCGCTGGTGACTCCATGGTTGCAGGCTTTTTGGCAAAGACCACCGCTGGCTATGATTACGACACTGCGCTTATCTACGCTTCTGCTTGCGGAACGGCAACTGCAGCAAGCCGAGGAATCGCAAAGCGCGCAACCATCGATCGTGTTGTCACTGCTCTCTACAAGAAGATGGGCCGAGAAATGCCTGCTTCTATCGCAGAAGAGATTCAGCTTGCTCGCCAGAAAGAGGAGAGCCGCGAGGGCAAGTCATCTTGGCTGGCAGATTCTGAGTAGTAATAGCAGCTAGAACACGTAGTTCATCTGGCGAGAAACCCTCAGATTGAGCACTCGCATTGCATGAAGCATACATAACGCTTTTACTATCGTGAACGCATAAACACTTGGCAAGAAGTAATTTCTCGCCAAGTGTTTTTTATTGAAATTTATTTAACGATACTCACAACGTAACAGGTCAAAAAAATGTTACTCTGTACAAAGATAGGTTTGACTCTGCGACTGTTGTCCTTTTGGGCAGTCATGCAGAACTATACGCACCGCTTCGCGGACAATGATAGGAGCAAGTATGTTTGAGGGAGTCAATGCGTCCAATGGAATCGGCATCGGTGCTGCTCAGGTTGCCGTAGATCCAGATCTTACTTTTACTCCACACACTGTTGAAGATACAGCTGCAGAGAAGGCTCGTTACGCAGAGGCTGTAACTAAGTTCATCGCACAGACAAATGCGCAGATTGAGCGCATGACCAAGACGGTGGGCGAGGAAGCTGCTGCAATTATGGGTGCTCACATTGAGTTTGCAGAGGATGAGGGCATCAAAGAGGCTGTTAACGGCGCAATTGACGGTGGCACCTGCGTTGAGCAGGCTGTAAGTGACGCATACGACATGTACTACAACATGTTCCTTGGTATGGAGGATGAGCTCTTCCGTGAGCGCGCTGCAGACGTTGCTGACGTAAAGACCGGTCTTCTCGCTGACCTTCTTGGTAAAGAGGTTGTTGACCTCTCCACACTTCCAGAGAACTCCGTTATTGTCTGCCATGAGCTGACTCCTTCTATGACCGCAGACATCGATAAGGACCACGTTGCAGGTATTGTTACCGAGACTGGTGGTCGTACTTCTCACTCCGCAATCATTGCTCGTGCTCTTGAGATTCCTGCAGTTCTTTCTGTTCCTAACATCACTTCTGAGGTTGCAACTGGCAACGCTATTGTTGTCGACGGCACCAATGGCAAGGTTGTTGTTAATCCTTCTGAGGCTGAGCTTGCTGAGTACAAGACTCAGGCTGAGGCTTATGCTGCAGAGAAGGCCGCTCTTGAGGCTTACCGTGGCAAGGAGACCGTAACTGCTGACGGCATCAAGGTTCTGCTTGTTGCTAACATTGGCAACCCAGATGATGCTAATGGCGCAGTTGACGCTGACGCTGAGGGCATTGGTCTTTTCCGCTCCGAGTTCCTGTTCATGGACGCAAAGGAGCTTCCAAGTGAGGAAGAGCAGTTTGCTGCTTACCAGAAGGTTGCTCTACGCATGAAGGATAAGCCTGTCATCATCCGCACTCTTGATGTTGGTGGCGATAAGGAGATTCCTTACCTCAACATGAAGGCTGAGGAGAACCCATTCATGGGCTTCCGCGCTATCCGTTACTGCCTCAACAATGCTGAACAGTACAAGGTTCAGCTCCGCGCTCTTCTCCGCGCATCCGCATTTGGCGATATCAAGATTATGCTTCCTCTTGTTACTACTGTTGATGAGGTCCGTGAGGCTAAGGCTCTTGTTGAGGAGTGCAAGCGTGAGCTTGACGCTGAGGGCGTAGCTTACAACAAGGACATTGAGGTCGGCACCATGATCGAGACCCCATCTGCATCTCTGATTGCAGATAAGCTGGCTCGTGAGTGCGACTTCTTCTCCATTGGTACCAACGACCTCATCGGTTACACCATGTGCGCTGACCGCGGCAATGATCGCGTTGCCTACCTCTACGAGGTCTACCAGCCATCCGTTCTCCGTTCTCTCAAGTTCCTCATCGGCGAGGGCAACAAGGAGAAGATCATGGTTGGTATGTGCGGCGAGGCTGCTGCAGATCCACTGCTCATCCCAGTCCTTCTTTCCTTTGGTCTGGACGAGTTCTCCGTCTCTGCACCATCTGTCCTGCGTACCCGTAAGACCATTGCTGCTTGGACAAAGGCTGAGGCAGATGAGCTCACTGCTCGCGTCATGGAACTTGATACCGCAGCTGAGGTTAAGGCTTTGCTTGAGCGTGAAGCTCGCTAAGTTCTAGTCGTAAAGTCTTAGCTTACACGATACAAATTCAGGGGCATCTGCGCTGGCAGGTGCCCCTGTTTCTTTAACGTTAAACCTTTTGGCGAGAAGATCGATCTTCTCGCAATGCGCAATCAGCAAAGCCCGAGCCTCGAAACGCGACCTACGGCGCAGGAGTCGCTCTGTGCGCTAGGGAACAATCACGGAAAGTGCAGCGGGAATAACCTCAATGACAAACTGTTCTGCAAAGGGAAGCTCTTCTCCGTCTACCTGAATAGGGACAGGCTTGTGGAAAGTTACCACTGCTTGCTTGAGGTGACGCTCCTCAATGATGCGGGAGTTGACGTGTTTACCAGCCCTTGCCAGGCCAAACAGAGCCAGCAGGTGAGGAATGATAGGCACTTTAGTGTTGTAGCAGACGGTAAGAAGGCCATCGTCAGGCTGCGCATGCGGACAGACCTTAAAGCCGCCGCCATACGTAGGGCCAATCTGGAAGGCCATGATAAGCGCTTGAAGATCAATGTCCTTCTCGCCATCAAACGAAACGGTGCAAGGGTAACCCTTGCTACCTGCAGCCATAAACTTGAGACCCGAGGTTAAGAAGAGCGCCTCGCCCTCGGTAGAGGAGTTGTTCGCGCGGCGCTTTGTGGTGTCGGCTGCAATAGCTGCATCAAGTCCAAACGACATGGTCTCCATGAAGTAGACGTCGTTGATGCGACCAATCTCTAGCTGTTTGACTTTTCCGCGGACCAGCTGTGCAAACGCACCTTCGGGGTCGTTAATTTTCATGCCCAAGGTGCGTGCGTAATCGTTTCCCGAGCCCATAGGGATAATGCCAAGCGCTGGACGCACCTCTGGCGATAAGGTCATGAGGCCGTTGACCACCTCGTGGATGACGCCATCTCCGCCAAGTGCGACAACCGTATCAAAGTCCGCAGCTTCTGCGGCCATGACACGAGCATCTCCCATAGCTGTGGTGAGCTTGAGCTCGTAACCGTCCGTTGCAGCAGAATAGCTGGTTAAAAAGTGGCGAGCAAACTCTGCACCAGCAGCACCTTTACCGCTATGAGCTGCTGGATTAGCAATGATAAGCGTGCGTCCAAGAGGGGATTGAGACATTTTGCACCATTTCTACAAGCGCTGCTGTTGAGCGCGCTGTTACTAAATAGTCTTGTCACCACATATCCAAATAAAATAGTGGAGAAAACAGTTCAACAACATTTCAAGTTTAAACGGCTTTGTCTGTCTGTGCTAGGATAAACCATACAGAAATCGGTAGAAAAGGATAGCGCGTGAGCGAGTCTTCAACACAAACTAATAATGCGCAGGACACAAGCGTTGTTTCTGCAAATACTAATAGTGCAAGTGCAAGTCTTGTTGCTGTTTCTGCTCGAGATGCATGGTATCCAACACATCAGCGTGACCAGTTCATTTTGCGTCAGCTGGTAAGTAAAGACTTCAAGCTTAAATATCGCCGTTCCATTTTGGGCGTTGTTTGGTCAGTTTTGAACCCACTTTTGATGATGACCGTTATGGCAGTTGTCTTTTCTACTTTTTTAGGCAACCGCGCCGAGGATGTTGTGAACTATCCTTTGTATCTTATTCTGGGTAACACAGCGTTTCAGCTGATGAACGATGCAACCACTATGGGAATGCGCTCAATTATTGATGCATCTAGCCTGCTTAAGAAGGTTCGCATCAATCGTGTTGTTTTCCCTGTTCAGAAGGTGCTTTTTGCGGTTGTAAACTATCTTTTCTCGCTCATTGCTGTTGGCATTGTTATGCTTGTCTTCCGCATTCCGCTGACAATTTATTCATTGCTTACACCTGTTGCTTTGCTGCTTCTGGCTTGTTTTTGCATCGGTCTTGCAATGCTTCTCTCGGCCCTTGCAGTCTTCTTTAGAGACGTTATCCACCTGTGGAGCGTTGTAACCACTGCCTGGATGTATGGTACACCGCTCTTTTACTCCGTTAATATCATGTCGCCTTGGATGCTTCAGATTGAGCGCTTTAATCCAATGTTCCACTTTGTAACATTTATTAGAGACTGCCTTCTTTTCCAGAAGTTTCCTGCAACAAGCACCATTTTAGGCTGCCTTGTTTCTGCAGTTCTTGCCCTCGTAATTGGCTATACTGTCTTCCACAAACTAGAGAAGAAATTTATTCTGCACATTTAACCGCAGGTTATCTCTTTGAAATAACCTTGTAGCAGAACGTTTCTGGATGACTACGAGTTTGTGTGAAGCCAAACATAATGCCTTTTGAGTTGAATGAATGGCTTTCCACCACTGCAACGCAGTTAAAATCTCCAAGCTCTAAATGTTGCTGGTCTTCTTCAGTTGCCAACTCAACACTGATGGTTCTTTTGCTCTTTAGAATTTTCATATGAAGCGTGTTTTCTAGGTATGCATAAATAGACGTTGATGCATCAGCAATGGTTAGATTTCCAACGGCAGATGCTAAAAGGTAGTCGTTGTCTATCTGGCGAGAAGATCCGTCGAGTTTACGGATTCGAACAATGTGGATAAGTTCTTCTCCTGCTTTAAAACCAGTTTGATGAGAAATATCATCTGTGCAAGGAACGTGCTCAAAGACAATGACATTTGTATCAGGTACAAGATTGTTTCTGTGGGCATATTCTTGAAAGGACTCAAGTCCTTCTAATGAGCCAATAACTTCACTTGGCTTTTTCTGCCAAATAACGCGTACGCCCCTACCGTGAATAGGCTGAAGAAAAGCTTCATCGGACAGAAGTGTGAGCGCACGTCGAACGGTGTTTCTGGAGCAGGAATATATCTTAGTAAGCTCCATCTCGGTTGGTAAATAGGACTCATACGCATATGTCCCGTCTAAGATCTTATTTTTTAAATCATGATAAATCGTATTAAATCGTGCGCTTGGCATATTTTTTCCTTAACGTGCTGTTGAAGGCTGGAGTTGCATGTTCAAGTTGCTCTTGATTAGATAGTAGCTTTATAAAAATGGAACGAACATAAAATAGTTCCTTTCATACCATTTACCGATAATTTCATACCGCTCGGAAGTGAGTTGTTTAAACAACTCGATAGTACAAATATACTTTTCTCTGTAGACATAAGCAAAATTGTTTTGACAGTGTATCAAAGCATAGCTTATGAAAATCATGAGAAGAGATGCAACCTAGCAAAGAGTTAGGAGCACTCTCTAAGGAGGAGTCTTATGTCCGGTATTAATCGTAGGCAGTTCGTCACCTTAAGTGCATCAGCTCTTTGCTCACTGGGTCTTGTTGCTTGTGGTGGAAATAACGACAAAAAGCAGGGAGAGTCTGATTCTGCAAACGGTTCAGTTTATTTCCTGAACTTCAAGCCTGAGGCTGATCAGCAGTGGAAAGATCTTGCAGCTAAGTATACTGAGGAAACAAAGGTTCCTGTAAAGGTAGTAACTGCTGCTTCTGATACCTATGCACAGACATTCCAGTCTGAGATTAACAAGGACGCTTCTGTAGCTCCAACATTGTTCCAGACAAATGGTCCTTCTGGTCTTATTGGTGTAAAGGATTACTGCGTTGACCTTAAGGGTGCCAAGATTCTGGATGAGCTCACTAATGACGCTCTTAAGCTTCAGGAGGATGGCGTTGTCTACGGTGTTGATTATGTAGAGGAAGACTACGGCATTATCTACAACAAGAAGCTACTTGAGAAGGCTGGCTATAAGGGAGACGACATCAAGGACTTTGCTTCGCTGAAGAAGGTCGTTGAGGATATTCAGGCTCGCAAAGCAGAGCTTGGCGTAAAGGGCGCATTCACCAGCGCTGGTCTTGATTCCAGTTCTGACTGGCGCTTTACTACACACCTTGCAAATCTTCCTCTGTACTATGAGTTCAAGGATACTGGTAATCCTGAGGCTAAAGAAATTAAGGGAACGTATCTCCCTAACTACAAGCAGATTTTTGATCTCTATATCAACAATGCCACATGCAGCCCAACAGAGCTTTCTGGCAAGACTGGTGATGACGCTGTGGCAGAGTTTGTTAACGGCGACGCAGTCTTCTACCAGAACGGTACCTGGGCATACAATGACATCAAGAAGCTTGGTGACGATGCTCTTGGTATGATTCCAATTTATATTGGTGTTAAGGGTGAAGAGAAGCAGGGTATGTGCTCTGGTGGCGAGAACTATTGGTGCGTAAGCTCCAAGGCAGATGACGCTTCCCAGAAGGCAACGCTTGACTTTATCTATTGGTGCGTAACTTCTGATACTGCTACCACTGCAATTGCTGAGGAGATGGGCTTCACCATTCCATTCAAGAATGCAAAGGCAACTAAGAACGCCCTTGCAAACATTGCTGCTGAGTATGCAAAGAAGGGTAATGAGTCCGTGGCTTGGGACTTCATCTACATTCCTTCTCAGGAGTGGAAGAACAATCTCTCCAGTGCACTTAAGGGCTATGCAGCAGGAACAGAGGACTGGGATGCTGTTAAGTCCGCATTTGTTGATGGTTGGAAGACTGAAAAAGAGGCTAACGCATAGTAGCCCTTCTAGTAATGCTTTGATTGGTGAGAGACGAGAAGAGAGATCTCTCTTCTCGTCTCTTGTTATTGGAGGGTATCTCTATGGCTAAGATGTTGAAGCGGTGGTGGCCATTATTTGTTCTGCCCACAGCGCTATCTTTTTTGTTTGGCTTTTTGATTCCGTTTGTGCAGGGATTTTATCTCTCGTTTTGTAAATTTATTACCATTAGTGACGCCAAGCCAGTTGGTCTGGATAACTATGTAGCAGCTTTTTCTGACCCACAGTTTGCTCACGCTTTTTGGTATACCGCACTGTTTGCCCTAGTCTCAACAGTTCTTATTAATGTGCTGGCGCTCGCAATTGCACTTGCCTTAACTAGAAAAGATCTTAAGGGTACCAATTCATTTAGAACTGTCTTTTTTATGCCTAATCTTATTGGTGGCATTGTTCTGGGATACATCTGGAATATTTTGATTAACTGCACGCTTTCTATTGTAGGCGAGCAGCTTCTTGCACTTAATAGCACTGCAGGATTTTGGGGAATGATTATTCTTACCTTATGGCAGCAAGTTGGCTACATGATGATTATTTATATTGCTGGCCTGCAATCTATTCCAAGTGATTATCTTGAAGCAGCACGAGTCGATGGAGCAAATGCTTGGCAGACTCTTTGGAAGGTAAAAATTCCAAACCTTATGTCTACCATTACTATTTGTCTTTTCTTAACAGTTACAAATGGCTTTAAATTATTTGACCAGAACTTGGCACTTACTGCAGGTGAGCCTAAGCATGCAACCGAAATGCTTGCTCTTAATATTTACAACACCTTCTACGCTCGACAGGGAGCAAAGTGGATGGGTATCGGCCAGGCTAAAGCTGTTATTTTCTGCATTTTAGTTATTTGTATTGTCATGATTCAGCTAAGAGCCACCAGGTCAAGGGAGGTGCAGCAATAATGAAGCGCGATAAGATCATTAACAAAATTTTAGCTGTATTCTTTACTATCCTTTCTCTTGCATGGATTTATCCAATGGTTATGATCTTGATGAATTCATTCAAGGAAGAAACAACTATTACCACATCCACGGCGTTTGATTTTGTAACTTCAGAGAACTCTGCGGGTTTTGCTAACTATATTGCTGCTTTGGATAAGCAGGGCTTTTTAGCAGCCTTTGGATATTCTCTAGTTATTACCATCACATCTGTAGCGCTGATTTTGGTTTGTTGCTCAATGTGTGCATGGTTTATTGTCCGTGTAAAAAATCGCATTAGTAATATGTTGTATTACCTCTTTGTTTTCTCGATGGTAGTACCGTTCCAGATGCTTATGTTCACACTGTCCAATATGGCAAACACGCTTGGATTTAATACTCCTTTCAATATTTGCTTCATTTACTTGGGCTTTGGTGCTGGATTAGCAGTATTTATGTTTGCTGGATTTGTTAAGACTATTCCACTTGAGATTGAGGAAGCTGCAACTATTGATGGCTGCAATCCGCTTCAGACATTCTTCCATGTTGTTTTGCCTATTATGAAGCCAACGTATATTTCTGTTGGTATTCTCGAAACTATGTGGGTTTGGAATGACTATTTGCTTCCATATCTTGTTCTGGATAGAACCAAATTCCAAACTATCCCAATTCTGATTCAGTACTTTAGAGGTGGATACGGACGCGTTGAGATGGGTCCAATGTTTGCCTGCATCATGATGGTTATTATCCCAATTGTCATCATGTATTTACTGTGCCAGCGCTACATCATCGATGGTGTCGTCTCTGGTGCTGTAAAAGGTTAAATCTCAATGTATTACAGCAAGCTGTAGGCATTTCTGAAAGGTTTTATCATGGCAGAAATCGTTTTGAAGAATATAAAAAAGATTTATCCAAATGAGAAAAAGCGCAAGACTCTCTTTGGTAAGAAAACTGAGCAGAAAAAGAGCAACCTTGAGGTAACTGAAGAGGGCGTTGTTGCTGTTCAGGATTTCAATCTCACTATTAAGGAGCACGAGTTTGTGGTGCTTGTTGGCCCTTCGGGTTGCGGAAAATCTACTACACTGCGTATGATTGCAGGTCTAGAAGATATTTCTTCTGGCGAGCTTTATATCGATGGAAAGCTTGTTAATGATGTCGCACCAAAAGACCGAGACATTGCAATGGTCTTCCAAAGCTATGCGCTGTATCCAAATATGACCGTTTATGACAACATGGCGTTCACCCTTAAGCTTAAGAAGGTTGATCCACAAGTAATTGACGAGAAGGTCCGTGCAGCTGCAGAAACATTAGGCATCACGGCATATCTTGATCGTAAGCCAAAGGCACTTTCTGGTGGTCAGCGCCAGCGCGTTGCAATTGGCCGTGCAATTGTCCGCGATCCAAAAGTTTTCTTGATGGATGAGCCACTCTCAAATCTTGATGCAAAGCTGAGAAATCAGATGCGTACAGAGATTATTAAGCTTCGTCAGAAGGTTAATGGAACCTTTGTCTATGTTACACATGACCAGACAGAGGCTATGACCTTGGGTGACCGCATTGTCATTATGAAGGATGGCTTTGTTCAGCAAATTGGAACACCACAAGAAGTGTTTAATAGACCTGCTAATCTCTTTGTTGCTGGTTTCATTGGCATGCCTCAAATGAATTTCTTTGATGCGCATCTTATTCGCGTGGACAATGAGTTCCATGTAGAGACAGAAAACATGTCTTTTGAAATTTCTCCTGAGATGGCTAATCTGTTAGCACAGTCTTGGGTTGCTGCGCCAGCAACAGATGTCATTGTCGGCATTAGGCCCGAGCAAATTTATTTGACTGAGCCAAATGGAATTGGCGCTTTCAAGGGCAATCTTGAGGTAAGTGAGCTTATGGGCTCTACTGTTCACCTTCATGTTCATACTGAAGACGGTAATTTTGTCCTTATTGTTCCAGCAACTGAACTTGCAAAACGAGACCTCAAAATTGGTGATGAAGTGTGGTTTAAATTTGAAGACAATGCTGTTCATCTCTTTGATAAGAACACGCAGGATAATCTAGTTAAGTATTAAAGCTTTGTACTGGCTTATCTTGTAAAGATAAGCCAGTACTCTTTTTGTGAAAGAGGCAACTATGGGACGAGCAAGCGGAGTACTTTTGGCCGTTTCTTCTCTTCCAAATTCATATGGGATTGGCACGTTTGGCAAAGAAGCCTACGATTTTATTGATTTTCTCGTCAGAACAAAACAAAGATATTGGCAGGTTTTGCCTCTTACTACCACCAGTTATGGCGACTCTCCTTATCAGTCTTTTTCTGCTGCAGCGGGAAGTCCTTACTATATAGATTTAAAAGATCTTGAGAAACTTGGATATTTAAAGTCAGATGACTTTGAAGATATTTCTTTTGGGACTAGCAATACTTGCGTTGATTATGGTGCGCTTTTTGTAAATCATCGTCGTTTACTTAACCGTGCCTTTGATAGGTTTATGCAAGATGTTCCTGCTGATTTTGAGAAGTTCTGTCATGATCATGCAGAGTGGCTTGATCCTTATGCGGAGTTCATGTCTCTAAAGGAAGAATTTGAACATAAAGCTTACTGGGAGTGGCCAAAACTTTATCAGCACAGAAACGAGACTACTGCAAAAGAAATTAAGAAACTGCAAAAGTCAGTTTTGTATCACAAGATGACTCAGTATTTCTTCTTTACTCAATGGGCAAAGGTTAAGACTTATGCCAATAAAAGGGGAGTACTTATAATTGGTGATCTTCCCATTTATGTCTCGCGCGATTCTGTTGAGATGTGGACTCAGCCAGAACTGTTTAAAACGGATGAAACAGGACGGCCTATTACGGTTGCGGGCACTCCTGCTGATCAATTTTCTTCTACCGGTCAATATTGGGGAAACCCCATTTATAACTGGGAGTATATGAAGAAATCGCATTATGCATGGTGGGTTTGGCGAGTAAAGACAAATCTTGAGATGTTTGATGTGCTTCGAATCGATCATTTTAGGGGCTTTGAGGCATACTGGGAGATTCCTTACGGAGCTGCAAATGCTACAGAAGGCAAATGGACTAAAGGGCCAGATTTGGAGCTGTTTAAGGAACTGGAAAAGCAGCTGGGTAAGCTTCCAATCATTGCAGAGGACCTTGGCTTAATTACACCAGAGCTTATCGCCATGCGAGATAAAACTGGTTTCCCAGGAATGAAAATCTTGCAGTACGGATTTGATGGAAAGCATGATTCAAGAGATCTTCCTCACAATTACACTGCAAATACCATTGCTTATGTGGGAACGCATGATAATCCAACTGCTCGTGGTTGGTATGAGACTCAGGCTACTGATAGAGAGCGTGAACAGGCAGATATTTACCTTCATCGCTCAAAAGATGAGCCAATTGGTGAGGCGCTTTCACGTGGAATTGCAGCTTCTGTGAGTGACACGTGTATTCACACCATGCAAGATCTTCTCGGCTTAGATGATTCTGCACGCATGAATGTTCCAGCCACTGTTGGAGGTAACTGGTGTTGGCGTATGAAGCAAGGAGCCATTACGCGTCATACAGAAGATTTCTTAAGAACTATTACTGAGATGTATTTCAGAGTGTACAAAGAGGAGAAGTAATGAACTTAGACACTTTATCTCTTCAACAATTTAACCAACCTCTGTCTGAAATTACTGACAGGCAGGTTTTTGAATTACTGCTTCAAGTGGTTAAGAGTAAGTCGGAAGCTCTTCCGTTAAATAATGGTAAGAAGAGGCTCTATTACATCTCCGCAGAGTTTCTGATTGGCAAGCTGCTTTCAAATAACCTCATCAATCTGGGAATTTATAACGAGGTAAAATCGCAGCTTTCTAAAGCAGGTCATTCGCTCGAAGACATCGAAGAGATTGAAGTTGAGCCTTCACTTGGTAACGGTGGTCTTGGTCGATTGGCAGCATGCTTTATCGACTCCATGTCAACACTTGGTCTGCCAGGCGATGGTGTAGGCCTTAAGTATCATTTTGGACTCTTTCATCAGCAGTTTTTAGATAGACAGCAAACTGCCGTTCCAGATGCTTGGCTTGCTGATGATAGGTGGCTTGAAGACGAGAAGACATCATTTACCGTAGAATTTAGAGATTTCTCGGTGACGTCTGAGCTCTATTCCATTGACGTTTTGGGATATGGTCGAACAAAGAAAAACAGACTTCGTTTGTTTGACCTGCAGAGTATTGATGAATCATTAGTCTCTGATGACGCTATTGATTTTGATAAGACTGCATTAAAGAAGAATTTAACGCTCTTTTTGTACCCTGATGATTCTGACGAAGATGGCCAGCTTCTTCGCGTTTATCAGCAATATTTTATGGTTTCTAATGCTGCACAGTTGATTGTTAAAGAGGCGGTTGAGCGCGGCAGTAATGTTCATGACCTCGCTGACTATGTTGTGATTCAGATTAACGACACGCACCCCACAATGGTAATTCCAGAGCTTATTCGTATCTTGACTGAGAAATACGACATCTCGTTTGAAGAGTCTGAAACCATTGTTTCTTCACTAGTTGCATACACAAATCATACGATTTTGGCAGAAGCTCTTGAGAAATGGCCTCTTAAATTTATCGAGGAAGTTTCTCCAAAGATTGCTTCGATTATCAAAAAGCTTGACGAACACATCCGTAGTACCGTTGCGGATCCAAGTGTACAAGTCATCATTGATAAGAAAGTTCACATGGCTAACCTTGCCATTCATTACGGCTTTAGTATCAATGGTGTTGCAGCACTTCATACTAAGATTTTGGAAGAGACAGAGCTCAAGCCATTCTTTGATTTGTACCCAGAGAAATTCTCTAACAAAACTAATGGAATCACTTTCCGTCGCTGGCTCATGGGTTGTAATCCCGAGCTTGCCGAGTATCTTGATGCGTTGATAGGAGATAGCTGGAGAACAACTGGTAATCTCGAGGGACTTTTAGAGTATCAGAATAACGATGAAGTTCTTAATAGGCTGCAAGAGATAAAGCATATAGCCAAAGATAGAATGAGCAAGTTTTTGCTGGACACTCAAGATGCAAAAGTTAATGCCGACTCCATTATTGATGTCCAGGTGAAGCGTTTCCACGAATATAAGCGTCAGCAAATGCTATTGCTTTATTTGATTTGGAAATATTTTGATATTAAGTCCGGACACCTTCCAAAGCACCCTATTACTGTCATTTTTGGTGGTAAGGCTGCACCAGCATACGTGGCTGCTCAAGATATCATTCATGCAATTCTTGTTCTCTCATCTTTGATTGCAAACGATGCAGATGTTTCACCATATCTTCAGGTGATAATGATCGAGAATTACAACGTTACTGCCGCTGAGCACGTTATTCCAGCAGCAGATATCTCTGAGCAGATTTCACTGGCTTCCAAGGAGGCTTCTGGAACTTCCAACATGAAGTTCATGCTTAACGGCGCTGTTACCGTTTGCACAGTTGATGGTGCAAATGTAGAAATTGCCGACTTGGTAGGTAAGGAGAATATCTACGCGTTTGGTGCTTCAAGTGATGAGGTTGTAAGCCTTTATGAGCACAAAGGTTACAAAGCAAAAGAGTTTTATAAGAAACCCCAGATTAAACCACTCGTTGATTTCTTAATTAGCCCAGAGTTTATTTCTCTTGGAAATGAGGAGCGCCTAGAGCGTCTCCACAAAAACTTGTGCTCAAAAGACTGGTTTATGACGTTGCTTGATTTGGAAGCATATATTTCAACAAAAGAGCGCGTGTTCGATGATTATGAGGATAGGAGAGCGTGGCTCCAGAAGTCTCTTGTAAATATTGCTATGGCAGGAACGTTCTCATCTGATAGAACTATTGCCGAATATAACAATGAGATTTGGCGCCTTACTCCTGATAAGTAGATGTAAGTAATACGGACCAGCAAACCGCCACTTAAGCCAGCGGTCTAATGTAGTCTTAATAAGTGGACTTAACAAGCGGCTTAGACCAGTAGTCTAGGCCGCTTGAATGTGTTCCTCTAGCGATTTAATGAACAAAAATATCATCTGTTTTGGTCTCATCTGCATAAATGACAAGAAATGAGCTATGGTATATACATAAATATTCACCCTTCACGCTGAAAGAAGGATGTATGAACAGCACTTCTGTTAGAAGCGTTAGAAGCACTCGATTTTCTCGCTTTACGGTTTTAGCAATTCTTATGCTATTTGTGGGTGCAATTTTGGCGTTTGCTCTGCCACACACAGCATTTGCTGCCGATCCAACAGTTTATTCCGAAGATGTGGACGGCGCTCCGCTTGACGGTACGCAGACCGTGGCAAATCCATTCCCTGACTTTATTTCAGATGCTGAAATTCAGGCAGAGATTACTGCCCAGGCTGCTAAACCGCGAGAAGAGCGTACAGGTGTCATCGTTCGTTATTACTGGGTAAAGCCCGATGGTACTGCGCTCAAGCTGGACATGGATCCAACTAAATATTCCGTTGCGCAGATGATTGCTGAAGGCGGAGAAATTCGCGCTTACTACGTTCTTCTCGGCGATACGGATAACCTGCTCAACTTCCCACACAATGATCCAAATGGTTATGGTCTGCGTAAGGTGGCCGTTTCTGTTCATTCTGCTGTTGATACGTACAAACCAATGGATGCAACAGGTGCTCTTTCGGGTGGTGGTCCAAAGACTAATTTGATGTTTACCGTCAAGGTCAATGGCCAGTCTATTATGGGTGGCACTTCTTATGAAGAGCCCGCTGCTGTATTTACTGCACCAGTCACAGCTCGTCAGTACATTGAGTTCTCCGCACCACTGAACATTTCTGATAGGTCTTATCAACTGGGAATTCAGGGTGGCATTAAGAAATCTTGGGGAGGCACTCACGCATACACCAAACGTTATCCTGCGCGTGTCATTGATACAGCAACGGCTGTGTATCACTATGTCGACGATCTTGCATACAGGCAGCTTAATGGTCTTGGTCTAAGTGATCCTATTGCGCAAAGAAATGCTGGCCTTCCTATTTATGGTAACGGCGCAGTAAGCGTTCTTGGTCTTGATGATCTTGCTGCTACGTATACAACTTCTGCAGCGTTTGAGGATCGTCAGGTGTCTGCTCGTTACAACACAAAGGGTCATGTCGTGTATATGCCTGAGTATGCTGGCGTTACTGCAGATGACTCTGTTGCTGGCGGTAATAAGTTTGATACTGATCCTTCAACCAATTTGCTGCTGACCACTGTTCGTAAGTCGGTCGACGAGATTAAGTCTGCGGGACCTGGTGATTCTTACGTCTATATTGCAAACGATATCGATGTCCCAGAGGGAACATCTCTTGCAATTGGTACGTATAACTCTGGCCCTCGCGATAATTCGGTTTTGGCCCCTGGCTTCAACGCAGACGGTTCTGTAAACCGTACCAGGCAGTATTACCTCACGTATCGTGCAGTTCCTTCTCCTTTGAAGCTTGTGAAGACTGACTCTGATGATGCTTCCAAGCCTGTTGCTGGTGCAACCTATAGCCTATACAAGGCTGATGGAACACTGGTTAAAGAGGGGCTTACTACTGGTGCAGACGGTACCTTTACATCCGGAGATGTTCTTACAAAGACTGAGTTGACTACGCTGGTTCAGAACACTGCGGCAACTGCAGATTTGCTGACTAAGGGTATCTATCAGGATGGAGACAAGTTCTATCTGACGCCAGGCGATTATTACCTGGTTGAGACTGCATCTCCAGAGGGATATGAACTCAATGCAAATCAGATTCCATTTACGGTAGCTCCTGCAACATTCAATGCTGCAGATCAGACCATTGTTCCTGCGGAAGTTGCTACAGCTGATAGGCCAATAACTCCTACACCAACCCCAACGCCGGAGCCTAATCCAGAGCCTAATCCAGAGCCAAAGCCTAAGACTCCTAAGAAGAAGAGGTCTAACCTGCCAGATACTGGCGATGCAATGTCCATTGCAAGCGCACTTGCTGCTGCAGGTATTATTGCTTCCGGTCTTGCGTACTCTGTAAAGGCTCGTCGTTAGTTTTGGCGTATAGATCACAAGTGCAAAGAAGGCTGTGCTTCGCACAGCCTTCTTTTTTGCTGGTAAAGCAGAGCAAGGTAGATGCTTAGTTGGACGTTGGCCTGCGCAGTTTGTGCAATCAACACTGTTTGAGGCAAAATATATCCTCAAGCGGTAAAAAATCCGTTTAGTTGGAGATTTCATTTTTCTGCATACGACGTTTGCCCAGATAAAAGTTTTTGAGGCGGTAAAAAATCGTCTTAGTTGGAGATAAAACGTCTAATTTTCAATTTTCATTTCCAACTAAACGCGTTTTTTACCTTTTTCGGCACATAATTTTGAGCCTGAAAATTACGTATGCATGGAAATGAATTTAATTGCATGAATATTCAAATTAATAAATCAAAAGTTAATCATGACAAGTAAAGAAGAAAATTGCTAATAAAATGTCTGTGAAAACATGGGAAGGCATAGAAATAGCTAGTAACGCGTTTAAAAGTTATCAGCGTGCTTTACAAAGCACAGCAAGAATAAACTAAATAAGCAGGGAACAAGCAGAATTATGCCTTGAACAGGGGATAATTTAAAATAGGAAATTTTATGGAGCGGCGGACGGGACTCGAACCCGCAACAGTCAGCTTGGAAGGCTGATGCTCTACCAATTGAACTACCGCCGCAAGGGTAAAGCAAAAAGAAAAAATGGTCGGGGTGACTGGATTCGAACCAGCGACCCACTGCTCCCAAAGCAGTTGCGCTACCAAGCTGCGCTACACCCCGAGCCGAGAGAAAAGTATAGGTGACAAATCGCCTAAGAGCAAGAATAAATTGCAATCTTTTTGAACTAATTTTTCGTATCTCAGATTTTTCTATTTTGTTATGTAATCGAAACATTGGATGACTATGCTATTCGTAACCACTTCGAAAGGGGTTTCATGAGCTATTCGTCTAAGGTAATCGCACAGCTTGAAGAGCGTTACGCAGATCAGCCTGAGTTTATCCAGGCAGCAAAAGAAGTTCTTACCACCATCCAACCTGCACTTGATGCTCATCCAGAGTTCGAGAAAGCCGCATTGCTAGAGCGTCTTGTTGAGCCAGAGCGCATTGTTATGTTCCGCGTCCCCTGGATTGACGACGCTGGCAACGTTCAGGTTAATCGCGGATACCGCATCGAGTTTAACTCTGCAATTGGACCTTACAAGGGCGGCCTTCGTCTCCACCCAACAGTTAACCTTTCTATCCTGAAGTTCCTCGGCTTTGAGCAAATCTTCAAGAACTCTCTGACCACGCTTCCAATGGGCGGCGGCAAAGGCGGCTCTGACTTCGATCCAAAGGGCAAGTCTGACCGCGAGATTATGGCGTTTTGCCAGTCCTTTATGACTGAGCTTGCTCGCCACATTGGTCCAAACACCGACGTGCCAGCTGGTGACATTGGCACTGGCGCGCGCGAGATTGGCTACATGTTTGGCCAGTACAAGCGCCTTCGCAACGAGTGGACCGGCGTCCTGACCGGCAAAGGCCTCTCCTTCGGCGGCTCCCTTGCTCGCACCGAGGCGACTGGCTACGGCGCGGTTTACTTCCTCACCCACATGCTTGCCGAGAAGAACGATGCGCTCGCAGGTAAAACGGTCTGCATCTCCGGCTCCGGAAACGTTGCTACCTACGCTGCCCAGAAGGCACAGCAGCTGGGAGCAACCGTGGTGACCGTATCTGACTCCTCAGGTTATGTTTATGACCCTGAGGGTATTGACGTTGAGCTGCTGAAAGACGTCAAGGAGGTTCGTCGCGCCCGCATCAAGGAGTACGCCGACGCACGTCCTTCCGCTACTTTCTTTCCAGGCGAGCGTCCTTGGAGCCAGAAGTGTGACATCGCCATGCCATGCGCAACTCAGAACGAGCTCGAGCTTGCTGACGTGCAGAAACTTGTTGCTAACGGCACCAAGTACGTCGTTGAGGGTGCTAACATGCCAACCACCCTCGAGGCAACCAATTACCTCATCGAAAACGGCGTCTTTTTCGCACCTGGAAAGGCTGTAAACGCAGGTGGCGTAGCTGTTTCCGGTCTTGAGATGTCCCAGAACGCCGAGCACCTTTCCTGGACGTTTGAGGAGGTAGACTCCAAGTTGCAGGGAATCATGGAGAGCATCTACACCGCTGCTTCAGAGGCCGCAGCAACGTATGGCCACCCCGGCAACCTGGTCTTTGGCGCAAACATCGCCGGTTTCCTCAAGGTTGCAAACGCTATGATGGCGCAGGGTGTCTGCTAGTTCGCATAACACTTGGCGAGAAACCCGTTGTTGCAGCACGTATTTGAGCTAACTACATCGTTGGCTTTAACGTAAGATTTAAAAGGACCTTGGTCTCCCAAGGTCCTTTTTTGTGCTGCTCATTGATAGTATTTTGGTCCTGTTTTGCGCTCTTGAAACCCCTAAGCTCTTGAAACAAACGCATTACCTTCAATGAAAAAGCGCTTTGGAGCATCAGCGTTTTTGCTAATTCCCACGCGGGGTGAGCACCCAATCGTTTTTCCTGGTAACAGGGGAGCAAAGTCCAATACAAGCGGCTCAACTGTCAGGTCATGTCCGTAGAGTTCCTTGTCAATGCCAAGTGCAGCGCACACCTTACCTGGCCCGTTGGTGAGGTCGCGCAGCTTGAGCGGGTGCTTGTACGCGCGTCCTGCTTCACGGAGCTCGCGCATCACCTCTACACCCTCAAGAGGCTCAACCGCGCGCACCAAGCAACCGCTGCCAAAGCCCTCAGGACCACACACCACATTGCAGCAGTGATGCATTCCGTACGAAACATAAACGTAGAGGTGACCCGCAGGTCCAAACATGGCAGCATTTCGCTCGCTAGGACCGCCAAACGCATGACTTGCGGGATCGTCTTGGTCGTAAGCTTCGGTCTCCACAATTCTTGCAACTAGTTTGTGTTTCTCGCCATTAAGCGTAATTGTCCTTGTCAGAGTGCATCCCAGCAGCAGCGGCGCGGCCACATCTGAGGGATTCTCTAGAAAATCTGGAAACATGCCATCTCCTTTATTGGTTATGCGTTACAATACTACCAACCTTTAAGGACGGTGCGAGACACCGGCAAGGCCCATAGCGTTGAGTGCGCATGTTCGCTGTTGAGCCTCCACAAGGAGTGCTCTTTTTTTTATGGCTCGGCATGCTCCTACGCAGATCGGAGAGTATATGAATCCACTGGCAAGTGCCACCTCGCAGCCTCGCGCGCTGCTTGTTCTCGAAGACGGAACAACCTTCGAGGGGAGGTGCTGTGGTGCTAGTGGAGAGACCTTCGGCGAGATTGTTTTTAACACGTCTATGACCGGCTACCAGGAGATTATCTCCGATCCAAGTTACGCTGGCCAGATTGTCACACTGACCTATCCGCAGGTAGGCAACTACGGCATCGATCCTGCGGTCATGCAGCGAGACGTTTTGCACCTGCGTGGTTTTGTCGTCCACGACATGTGCTACGAGCCAAGCAACTGGACATCCAAGCAGAGCCTTCCAGAGTTTCTGCAGGAAAATGGCGTCGTTGCCATCGAGGGCATCGATACCCGCGCGCTGACCATGCACCTGCGCGACTATGGCGCACAGAAGGCAGCTATCTCCACCGAGGACCTGGATCCCGCCCACCTGCTCGCGCGCGTCCAGGCGTCACCCAACATCTCCGAGCACAACTTTGTCCCCGACGTCTCCGTTGACGCGCCTCACGTGGTCTCCGCTACGTCCAAGAAGCGCTTCAACGTTGTCGCGTACGACTGTGGCGAGAAGAACGGCATTCTCCAGGGTCTTGCGGCAAACGGCTGCGAGGTCACGGTTGTACCGTGGAACACACCTGCAGAGGAAGCCTTAGCCTACAACCCAGACGGCATCTTCTTCTCCAACGGCCCTGGTGACCCAGAGCAGGTTGACGCTACGCAGGAGGCCGCTCGCGGCGTTCTGGGCAAGGTTCCCGTCTTTGGTATCTGCCTGGGCAACCAGATGCTCTCCATTGTTGCCGGTGCAGATATCGAGAAACTCAAATTTGGCCACCATGGTGGCAACGAACCAGTCATGAATCTTCTGACCGGCAAGGTTGAGATTACTGCTCAGAATCACAACTATGGTTTGGTATTCCCAAGCCTCGGCAAGCTTATTGCAGAGGAGTCTGGTGGAATCTCCGAGCACTTTGACAACCTCTGTGAGTGGTCCGCAAGGCGCATTGCTCCTGTTGTCCAGACAAAAGAGTTCGGCCGCGTCCGACTCACCCACGTCAACCTTAACGACGGAACTCCAGAGGGCATTCAGTTTCTGGATATTCCAGCGTTTTCCGTCCAGTATCACCCTGAGGCAAGCCCAGGACCTCACGATTCATCTTACTTATTCAAAGCGTTTGCACGTTTGATGGAGGGACAGTCTGACTACCTTGCCATCGACGTTCGTGAGGGGAGGCGCTTCTAATGCCAAAGCGTACTGATATAAAGAAGATCCTAGTCATTGGCTCTGGTCCAATTGTTATTGGTCAGGCTTGCGAGTTTGACTATTCCGGCACCCAAGCATGCCGCGCCCTTCGCAAAGAGGGTTTTGAGGTTGTTCTGGTCAATTCAAATCCAGCAACCATCATGACCGACCCAGAAACTGCGGACAGAACCTACGTTGAGCCAATCACCATTGAATCGGTGACCCGCGTCATTGAGCGCGAGCGTCCTGACGCGCTCCTGCCAAACATGGGCGGTCAGACCGCCCTGAACTGTACTATCGGCCTTGGCGAGGCTGGCGTTCTTGACAAGTACAACATTGAGGTCATCGGCTGTAACCTGGAGTCCATTCGTACCGGTGAGGACCGAGAGCTCTTCAGCGAGGCAGTCCAAGACATTGGCCTGGAGGTTGCTCGCGCAGACATCGCTCACTCCATGGAAGACGCTCAGCGTATTGTTGCTGAGCTGGGATACCCTGTGGTCATTCGCCCAAGCTTCACCCTTGGTGGCGCGGGCGGCGGCATTGCACATACCCCAGAAGAGCTTGTAGAGATTGTTGAGCAGGGCCTCTTGCTTTCCCCAGAGCACGAGGTGTTGGTAGAGGAGTCCATCGAGGGCTGGAAAGAGATTGAGATGGAGGTCATGCGCGATACCGCAGGTAACGGTATTGTTGTTTGCTCCATCGAGAACCTCGATCCAATGGGCGTCCACACAGGAGACTCCATCACCGTTGCGCCAGCTCAGACGCTCACCGATGAAGAGCTCCAGAACCTCCGCGACTACTCCATTGCTATTCTCGAGCGTGTAGGCGTTGCCTGCGGTGGCTCTAACGTTCAGTTTGCGGTCAACCCAACTAACGGCCGCGTCATTGTCATTGAGATGAACCCTCGCGTTAGCCGCTCTTCCGCGCTGGCGTCCAAGGCAACTGGCTTCCCAATTGCAAAGATGGCGGCGCTGCTCTCTGTTGGCTACACACTGGATGAGATTACCAACGACATCACCAAGGCAACTCCTGCCGCCTTTGAGCCTTCCATCGACTACTGCGTGGTCAAGGTTCCTCGCTTTGCCTTTGTCAAGTTCAAGGGCACCAGCCGCGTTCTGACCACCCGCATGAAGTCGGTTGGCGAGGCTATGGCCATGGGCAGGACCTTTGAGGAGGCCCTGCAGAAGGCACTTCGCTCCCTGGAGCAAGATCGCGCTGGTCTGGGCGCAGACGGCCACGATGTCTTTGACGAGAAGAACTTTGATGAGCTCGTCAGTAAGCCAACACCAGAGCGTATTTTCTACGTTGCTGAGGCACTGCGCAGAAATTGGAGCGTTGAACGCATCCATAATATGACTGGCATCGATCCATGGTATTTGCATCGTATGGCAGGCATCATCAACGCCGAGAAACGCATCAAGGAGCTGGGGCTTTCTGGCCTCACCACCGATAACATGCTTGCTGCCAAACAGCTGGGCTTTTCGGATGAGCAGCTCGCACACCTTACTGGCACCAAGACAGACGTTGTCCGCGCTGTGAGGGAAGTGCTGGGTGTTCGCCCGCAGGTCAAAACAGTTGATACCTGCGCAGGTGAGTTTGGTGCAACCACGCAGTACCACTACGTCACATACGAGAAGGGCAACGCCACAGAGTACGTCAAGGCAGAAAAGCCACGCGTCATGATTCTTTCCGCTGGTCCTAACCGTATTGGTCAGGGTATTGAGTTTGACTACTGCTGCGTTCATGCTGCCTATGCTCTTCGCGAGCAGGGCTATGAGACGGTCATGGTCAACTGCAACCCTGAGACAGTCTCAACAGACTACGACACCTCTGATCGCCTGTATTTCCAGCCTCTGACCTTTGAAGATGTCATGGACGTTATTGAGGTTGAGAAGCCAGAAGGCGTCATTGTTACCCTTGGCGGCCAGACGCCAATCAAGCTGGCACGCGCCTTGAAGGACGCCGGCGTTCCTATCATGGGTACTCAGCCAGAGGCAATTGACCTGGCAGAGGACCGCGACCGCTTCGCAGCCCTTCTGGATCGCCTGAACATTGCCTGCCCACCATCGGCAGTTGCTTCTACCATGGACGAGGCTCGCGACGCTGCACGTCGCATTGGCTACCCACTGATTGTCCGCCCAAGCTACGTTCTTGGTGGTCGCGGCATGGCCATTGTCTACGACGACTCCGACCTGGTCACCTACATGGAATCCGCTACACACGTCACGCCAGACCGTCCTGTCTACCTGGACGCCTTCCTCGAGGACGCTATTGAGCTGGACGTTGATGCTCTCTGCGACACCGAGGAGTGCTACGTAGGCTCCGTCCTGGAGCACATCGAGGAGTGCGGTATTCACTCTGGCGACTCCGCCTGCTGCTGGCCGCCCTTCTCGCTCTCTGAAAAGATTGTTGACCAGATTAGGGCTATCACCAAAAAGCTGGCGCTTGCCTGCGGCATTCGAGGTCTCCTGAACATCCAGTACGCCGTCCGCGATGAGCACGTCTTTGTCATCGAGCTCAACCCTCGCGCTTCTAGAACCGTGCCTTTCTCGTCAAAGGCAACTGGCGTCTCCCTGGCCAAATACGCATCTCGCATCATGGCTGGCGAGAAGATCAGTGAGCTCAGAGCACAAGGCCTGCTTCCAGACGAAAATCGCACCGTCGATTACTACGCGGTCAAAGAGGCGGTTATGCCTTGGTCTAGATTCCCTGGTGCTGACTCAATCCTTGGCCCAGAGATGAAGTCTACCGGCGAGGTCATGGGCATTGCCCGCACCTTCCCAGCAGCATACGCGAAGACTCGCGAGGCAGTTGAGAACAAGCTTCCTGAGCAGGGATCCGTCTTCATCAGTGTGTGCGACCGCGATAAGCGCGCCATTGCTCCTGTTGCTATGGCTCTGGAGAACCTTGGCTATGGCATCTACACCACAGGCGGTACCGCAAAGACGCTGCGTGCGGCCGGAATTGACTGCACTACCGTCAATCGCATTTCCGATGGTCATCCAAACGTTGTTGACCTTATGCGCGATAAGACCGTCAGTTTCATTATCAATACACCTCACGGTCACGAGGCCCACAGCGATGGCACTAAGATGCGCGCAGAGGCTGTCAGCCAGGGTATTACCTGCGTCACCGCAATGTCTGCTGCAACTGCTCTTATCCAGGCACTTGCAGCAGCAAGAAAGAGTGAGCCAGAGACTTTTGCGCTACAAGACCTCTAAAGCGTGCTTGGAAGATGAACTTTTACTTTAAGTTAGACCGGTCTTGAAAAAGGCCGGTCTTTTTTCGTGAGGGAAGTGTTTAGAATGCGAAGTTCTCCTAGTGAAGAGCGCAAAAGTTTGTTATTATTGCAAGGCTGCATAAATATGCGGGCGTGGCGGAACTGGCAGACGCGCTAGATTTAGGTTCTAGTGGACTAAGTCCGTGGGGGTTCGATTCCCTCCGCCCGCACCATGCAGAAATTTGGTTAAGAGCTGGTACACCAGCATTTTTTACGAGACACTGGAGGAACGTTGAACATCACCGTTACCGCAGATAAGCCAGTTGACGAGAAACTCACCGTCAAGGTTACAGTTCCTGCTGCAGAGGTAGACGCTGCCATTAAGCAGGCTTACAAGGACATTGCAAACAAGTATTCCTTCCAGGGTTTCCGCAAGGGCCGTGCACCTCGTCCTGTCATTGATGGCATTGTTGGTCGCGAGGCAGTTCTTGCTCAGGCAACCAATGATCTTCTCGGCGCAGCAGAGCCACAGCTTCTTGAGGAGCTTGACCTTGTTCCTGTCGGCCGTGGTGATTATAACCAGGACGCAGACCTTCCTGTTGAGGGCCAGGATTACTCCTATGAGGTAGTCTTCAACGTTCGTCCTGAGGCTAAGCTTGATTCTTACGATGCTCCTGCAATTAACATGCCTCCAAATGAGGCAACTGAGGCTGAGGTTGATCACCAGATTAAGCAGCTTCTGTCTTACCAGGCTAAGTTTGAGAACACCAAGGAGAAGCGCGCTGTCAAAGAGGGCGACACCATTGGTGTAGACATCAAGAACATTGAGGGCGCTGCTCACATGGAGGGCGAGGACCGCGTTCTTACCCTTAATGGCACCCAGGCTCCAAAGGAGCTTGAGGAGGCACTCATCGGCATGAAGCCAGGTGAGGAGAAAGAGGTCAAGTGGACTCACAGCCACACTCACGGCGATGAGGTTCACTCCCACGATTACGATATCAACGTCAAGGTTGTTGCTCACAAGAAGTCCGTCACTCCAGAGCTGACTGACGAGCTTGCAAAGAACACCTTTGGTTATGACACGGTCGAGAAACTCCGTGAGGCTGTTAAGTCTGAGATTGAGTCCGACAAGAAGAATTCTCTTCCAACTCTTAAAGAGGACCGTGTTGTTGAGGCTCTGGGCAAGCGTCTTCAGCTTGAGGAGGTTCCAGAGGAGTACAAGAACGAGGTCTTCAACGAGATTGCTCAGGAGTTCTTGAATGGTCTTCAGCAGCAGGGTATGAGCCTTGATATGTTCCTGGCTGCACGTGGCATTAAGACCGATGACTTCATCTCTGATCTTCGTGTTCAGGCTGAGGAGCGTGCACGTCAGTCCCTGGCTCTTGATGCAGTAGCTGCAGAGCTTAAGCTTGAGGCAACTGAGGAGGACATCCGCGCAGAGTTTGAGCGTGCTGGTGTTCCTAATGTTGAGTCTGCAATTGAGGAGTGGCGCAAGGCCGGCCGTCTTCCAGCAATCCGTGAGTCCATCCGTCGCTCTAAGGCTCTTGATTGGCTGCGTGACAACGCAACCGTCACCGTTGTCGACGAGATTGCTGAGGCTGCTAAGGAAGAGCAGAAGGCAGAGAAGAAGCCTGCTAAGAAGGCTCCTGCTAAGAAGAAGGCAGCTAAGAAGGACGAGGACGCAGAGAAGGACGCTGAGTAGTCCGCAACTTGTTGGGTTTCTCGCCAGAAAGACTGCGCCAAAAGTTGCAGTTACTTTGAATTTTTCATACCCCGGGTTAGAGACATGCTTCCCGGGGTATGTTTCTAAGGAAAGACCTTTGAAGGAGGATTATGCATTATCCAACAAACATTCCAACTATTCCGTATGTTATTGAGCAGACTCCTCGTGGTGAGCGTAGCTATGACATCTACTCCAGACTGCTCAACGATCGTATTGTTTTCTTGGGTGAGCCGGTAACGCGCGATTCTGCAAACTTGGTCATTGCACAGCTTTTGCACCTTGAGAGCCAGGACCCAGACAAGGATATTTCACTCTACATTGACTCTCCTGGTGGAGACGTTTATGCAGGTCTGGGCATTCTTGACACCATGAACTTCATCAAGCCAGATGTTTCTACCATCTGCGTTGGTATGGCAGCATCAATGGGTGCCGTTCTTCTTGCAGCTGGTGCAAAGGGTAAGCGTCTTGCGCTTCCTAACTCTATGGTTATGATTCACCAGCCATCTAGTGGCGTTCAGGGTCAGCAGACCGATATCCAGATTGTTGCAGATGAGACAAAGTGGATTCGCCAGCACATCAACGAGTTGCTTTCGGATTATACTGGACAGCCTATCGAGAAGATCAATGTAGACACCGAGCGCGATAATTATCTTCGTGCACAGGAGGCCTGTGATTACGGCCTGGTAGACCGCGTTATTTCTTCTCGTAACGACCAATAATTGTTCTTGTATCGAGGGTTTAAGTTATGGCTAATGACCAGAACTTCTCGCCTTTTGGCGGATTAGATGAGATGCACTGTTCTTTCTGCGGAAAGAGTAGGTCGCAAGTAAATAAGCTTATCCAGGGTCCTGGTGGTGTATGCATTTGTGATGAATGTGTCTCTACCTGCTCAGATATGATTGATGAGTCTCTCGGCTTTGATGAAGAGTCAGAGATTGAGACTCACTCTGATGAACCTGTTATCAAAGACCTGCCAACTCCGCATGAGATTTACGATGAGCTGTCTCAGTACGTAATGGGTCAAGAAGACGCTAAGCGTGCTATGTCGGTTGCGGTGTATAACCACTATCGTCGTATTCTTTCAGGTAACGATGAGCCTCAGGAGGGCCAGGAGGATGTTGAGATTGCAAAGTCCAACATCTTGCTGCTAGGTCCAACTGGTACTGGTAAAACACTACTCGCTCAGACGCTTGCTCGTTTTCTTGAGGTTCCGTTTGCTATTGCTGACGCAACGACCCTTACCGAGGCTGGTTACGTTGGTGAAGATGTCGAGAATATCCTGCTTAAGCTCATCACTGCTGCTGACGGCGATGTTGAGCGTGCTCAGGTAGGCATTGTCTACATCGACGAGATTGATAAGATTGCTCGCAAGGCCGAGAATCTCTCAATTACTCGTGACGTTTCTGGTGAGGGTGTTCAGCAGGCACTCCTGAAGATTCTTGAGGGTACCGTTGCAAGTGTTCCGCCAACAGGTGGACGTAAGCATCCTCAGCAGGAGCTTATTCATATTGATACCACCAATATCTTGTTCATCTGTGGTGGCGCTTTTGTTGGTCTGGATAAGATTGTTGCTGATCGTATTGGTAAAAAGGGAATTGGCTTTAACTCTGATGTTGCTCAGAATGTCAAAGAAGGTGAGTCTGAGCTTATCGCCAAGGTAATGCCTCAGGATCTGCACAGGTTTGGCATGATTCCAGAGCTTTTGGGCCGTATTCCAGTTATCACTTCTACTCGTGAGCTTGGTGAGGAAGATCTGATGAGCATTCTCACAGATCCAAAGAATGCTCTTACCAAGCAGTACAAGCGTATGTTTGAGCTTGAGGGAGTAGACCTAGAGTTTACTGAGGATTCACTCAGAGAGATTGCTAAGAAGGCTTTAGCTCGCGGTACCGGTGCTCGTGGTCTTCGTGCAATCTGTGAGTCAACGCTGCAAGAGACCATGTTTGATCTGCCTTCAGATTTGGATATCACCAAGGTTGTGGTTACTCCAGAAAGCGTTGGTGGAGACAATGCTCCAGAAATCATTAAGGGTAAAAAGGGCTAGCAGCTTAGTAAAAATTGATTGACTGTTTATTGCGCGCACCGCTTTGGCGGTGCGTTTTTCTATTCCAAAATGTTATGACAAATATGAAAAAAATAGTGATGACCTTGAGTTTATTACCTCTTACAAATTGCATGCCGCTTGCAGCTGAATGAATACCGTTTAGAGGAGACGATGATAAATACTGCAAGATTCTCCCTATTTTTTATTCAAGATTATTTTAAGGGGAAAATGAAGAATAGAGGAACAATGAAAGCCAAAAAAGTAGCTGCAGGAATTGTGGTGCTGGTACTTGTAATTGTTTCTGTTCTCTATGGTGTTGTGGAATATAACTACCACGGACATCTATTTGAGTGGTGCATTCCTGCAATGAGGAGGAATGCTGCTCAGTATTTTATTGATAATTGGCGTTCTGAGCTAGGGCAGGAAGATTCAGTCTGGATAAGCCAGTCTGGATTAAATGATTTGAAAGTTGAAGATTTGCAAATTTCTGGTCCGGTTCAATTTGTCTATTCAAAAGACGGAGAGCTTTTTTGTAATTCCGTGTATTGGATGATTTCAACAAACGGAAAGTTTATTGGCTATGTGATGCAAGACCTTGGACCGCACGCCATAAATGCGCTGCTAGGAAATGCAGAGGCATATCACATTCAATTTAAGAATGCCGATATTTTTAATGCTGCAACGCAAAATAGTCAGAGTAATACCTGTGTATGTCTAAAGATAATCAATACATCTGATACAAGAGCGACAACAGACAATATTGATTTGTGTATTGGTGATCAGGTGGCATACTCTCAATCCATGAGTGGGGAAATGCAAGAATATCAGCGTAATCAACTGTTTCAGGATAAAGATACTGAGTGGATTAATAGTATTAATCAAATCGCACAGAGTGCAAATCTCAATAGCCGAGAAAAACTAACTGACGTCGTAAAGTAGCAAACTAACAAGAAAGTCAAAATGAATTACCTCCCATTTCTTGGATATAAGAAATGGGAGGTTCTCTTTTTACGTTATAAATTGCCGCCACCAAGTTTGTTGTATGACGTAATAAGTTGGGTGCGGGTCTTGGTGCCTGGTGGAAAGACGGTATCAAATAAAGGCATCAAGCCGCGGAAAAGAACACCACTTTGTACGCGGTGAGAAAGACCTCTTACCGTACGTCTTGACTCTTCAAGCTGTGAACGAAGCTCCTCAAGGTAAGGGGAGCGACGAGCATAGAACCAGAAAAGACCTGCAAGATCTGAGTTTGGATAGAGCCAAGGCCTGTTATCTGGTCCTGCAAAATGAGCAATACAGATATTCTTACGAGCTTCTTCGTATTCTTCTCGCACATCTTTTGGAGCCTGAGCAACAATGTGATCACGGCGAAGGAATTGCCAGTCTACCAGGTAATTCCATTTCATATTAATACGAAGATAGTGGCCGTTTACAAACCTGTTAAGAACATCTTGATCAAGCCAGCGCCATGCACGCATGGTTGAGACCTTCAAAAACTCCTCAGGAGAAATCTGCTTTCTGATTTCTTCAAGGTTCATCAAAATGACGCCCGCCTGGAAGTAATCGTGAGGATCATCCATACCCAGCTCATTTTTGAGGTAGGGGCCAACTGTGGCGTCATAGCCATCAATCTGGCCAATAGTATCTGCGTCACGCGTAGCGCCTACCAAGTATCCCGTGACGTCAATATCGTAGAGCTCGGCAATATCGGTATTAACTACCAGGTCAGAGTCAAGATAGATAGCTTTATTGACGTTGGGAAGCAGCGAGGGAGCAAGCAGCCTGTAGTAAGTTTCTGGTCTAAAGTGGCCATGGTGAGGAAGCTCAATATCACCAAGAGCAGCGTCAACATCCAAGAAGCCAACATGTACGTTATCAACAAGCTGAGCCTGACGAGTAAGCGTGATCATGCTGGTAGGAGAGAGGTCGCGAGTCAAAACAATGATGTCGTAACGACGCTCTGGATTAACGTTCTCAATGATGGACTGAATTGCTACAGACAAATACGGCACAAAGTTATCGCTGCAGGCAAAAACAAGCACAACGTCATTAAGGGCAAGACCCAGCTCATCGGATGAGCTTGCAAGCATTGCTCCAGAAAGTTGCGCCCTGCCTGTTCCAACAAGGCGTTGTGTGGGTATTTTACGTAATCTTCTCATACATAAGACTTTAACACTTAGACGCCAAAAACGCCTGCTGCGTTTGCCATTACTTCACTTTGCACAGAGTATCCACGGGCCTCACTGAGCCCGAGAAGAGCTCGCTTAAGGCTGTCCACAATGTCCAACGCGCCAATATCTGTCTGGTCACTGGAGGGAAGGTCAGTCTCGGTAAGGAGTTTATCTTTTGGGTAGACCTTAGCGTATTCACGGCCGCGCTTAGTCTTAAGACTCATCTCACCAACAGAGAACCAACAGCCAAGCTTAATGGCCCTCTGAAGCTCGTTTGAGCTACCGCTAAACCAATGGATGATAGGAATACACGCTTGAGCGGCTCCTGTCTGCTCAAGAATATCCAGCACTGCATCAACGCTTCTAACAGTGTGCATCGAGAGCACCCGAGGTTGGCCGTTGTATGATAGCTCTGCAGCTCGAGTGCAAATCTTCGTAAAAGCCTTAACCTGCAGTTCTTGCAATCCATCAACACAATAGCGAGAAGAAAAATCTAGTCCAATCTCGCCAATGTAAGGCGTCTGCTCCATAAGCTCTAGCAGGAGCTCTATATCCTTTTCAGTGACGCGACCGTCAGAAATATACCAGGGGTGCGCTCCAAGTCCCACGCGGATGTTGTTTTGCGAAAGCTGAGGGGTAAGTTTCAGGTAGTCGTGAGGAGTAACGCCGCAGGTAAAGATACCTAATCCAGCCTCACTAGAACTTCTCGCTACATTGAGTGGGGAGTCCATAAGATTTGCGTGAACATGAGCATCAAAGTATGTGAGGTTACTCATGATCAAGCCCTGACAGATGCAAGATGACGTCGGAGGCAATCATCTGACCCATAATAGGAGGGTAGTAGGACATAGTGCCTAGCTTGGCAGATTTGCCGGTTGCGCCCTCTGGTGCAAAAACTGGTCGCGCAGGCTCGGGGGAGTAGAGCACACGGAAGTCAGCAAGGCCGCGCTTCTTGGACTCTTTTCTCATTACCCTTGCAAGAGCATCGGTATGCGTTTTTGAAAGCGTGGTGATCTCTAGGAGTTCTGGGTGAATTTTGTTGCCGCCACCCATGCTGGAGATGAGGTAGATATCGTTTTTCTGACACCACGCAACAACAGCCAATTTGGCAGAAATGGTATCGATAGCATCAACTACAACATCTGGTTTTGGAACAGCAGAGAGTTGCTCGTCAACGTTGTCTTTAAGCAAAAACGCGTCAAGGGTGACCACGTGAGCGTCTGGATTAATGTCCAGAATCATCTCTTTGGTAACGTCAACTTTTCTTTTTCCAATAGTGCTCACATAGGCAATAGCCTGCCTATTAAGGTTGGATGCTTCTACTGCATCAGCATCCACTAAAACAAAGGAACCCACACCGCCTCTGGCTAGCGCCTGAACACAGTTTGAACCAACGCCACCAAGTCCTAAGACCATAACGCAGGAATTTTGAATCTGTCCAAGGCGATCTTTCCCCAGGACAAGTTCAAGTCGAGCAGTGGCTTCAGGAATTGTGGCAGACATAGAGCTCCTCATAAAATGTATCTGCAGATAGTATTTATTGTTCAAGAGTATAGAGGGCCTTAAAGTACTGATTTTGTTGCATAAGTTCCTCAAACGAACCCTTTTCGATAATACTACCTTCCTTCATTACAATAATTTCGTCAAATTTTTTCAGCTGAGCTTCCTCTAAGTTGTGTGTAATAACTAGGCGTAATGTGCCTGTGAGATTTGTTATTGAATTTATAATTTGGTCAGTAGTTGAATGGTCAAGTGCTGATGTAGCTTCATCAAAAAATAGAACTTTAGAACCTTTTAACAAACTTCTTGCAATACAAATTCTTTGACGTTCGCCACCAGAAAGGTTTGAACCTGCTTCACCACATTGATAACTCAGCTTATTTTGTTTAATGAAATCTGTAAGACCAGCTTTTTCACATGCTTGGAAAATAGCATCTTTTGGGTGACTTTCGAACATAGTAATGTTGTCTTCAATTGATGCATTGAATAAGAAATTCTCTTGTTGTACGAGTGAAACATTTTGATAGAGACTCTTTTTATCAATAGTTCTTAACTCTAAGTCATCATAAAATATATTTCCTTGATAACTTAAATTGCTGCCCATGAGCAGATTAAATAAAGTAGATTTTCCAGATCCTGATATTCCAACAATTGCATAACTTTTATTAGGCAGAAGTTTGATTGATAAATTTTTCAGCACAGCTTTATTTTGTTCGTAAGCAAATGAAAGATTGTTGATGACTATTCCTTTTGTAACTTTATCTAATGTCTGTTGCCCCTCTTCTTCTTCATTGTCAGCAAGAGTCTCAGAAAATTTTAAAATCAAATCATTTGAAGCCTTACGCGATGCGAGTACCGGTGGAATTGTTTGTAAAGGGAGACTAATGTAATTCATAAGTAACGTAGCCATAAGAATTACACCAGGTGTTACTCCTTGATTTGAAATACAAAGATATGTACCAGCAATCAAAACAGCCCATTGAGATAAGCCGAAAGCACTCCAACTCAGAGTATTAATAAATCGAGTAGTTTTTCTACTTTCTCTTTTTGAGCTTTCAAGAGCGTTATTGTCTTTTTCAAAAAGTCTCACTGCAGCCTTTGTTGCTCCGTAAGCTTTTATCAAAGGAAAGCCTTTTACTAGATCAGTGACTTGGGCAATGAATTGACTAGTTTTCGCAGAAGATTCTTTTTGAATTTTTCCGAGTGTTCCACCTAGCTTTACGCCAATGATTAGAGGAAGAATTGAAGCGGCAATAGCTACAAAAGTTAATGGAATGCTTTGAACCATGAGCATTATGAGGGCCACAATGAAAGATATGCTATCGCTTACCAAAGAAAACATCTGTTCAAGATATGTAGTCTCTATAGTATTTAAATCATTAGTAAGTGCAGATACATAAACGGAACTACCACTTGCTTCAAACGAGTTTATACCTTTTTTCAGCATGTATTTAAATGCAGTGTTGCGATAAGAGTTAGCAGCATGATAGAGATAATTAGGAACAAAATAACGAACCACTAATTTATTTGTAATTGCTGAGATTGTTAATATGGCGGCAAATAGACAACCTTGTAGAAAATCATTAAATGATCCTGACACAGCGGAATTCATGAGAATTGAAGTTATGTAGGGTGAACATACCGTAACTAGTTCTAAAGAAGTTGTAAAGAAAAAGGAGCCGAATAACAACTTTTTATTACTCCAAAAGAGACTCCGCTTAAGGTCATTTTGAATTTCTTTAACAGTGCTTTTCATGTCAAACCTTCTTTACCTGTAGAAAAAGTTGTTGACTATACTTTTGATTTAAATGTTGTTGATTTTTTTCAATCAATTTTAGTGTTTGATATGTTTGTTATGGCTTCTTTCAGCTAAAACTTTGAATTGAATGTTGTGACAAATCAATACTACTACTTTTTATACAAAGTGTAATTTTTTATATGTAATATTAAAATTACATTAATATATTCCCCTAAACCACATCTGTTTTAATGCATTATACTGTTCAAATGGTTAATAGGAATACTGCTAAAAGCATATGAAAGGCAAGATTACTGTGGAAGAAATGCCCAAGAATTATGATCCTCAGGCAGCTGAGCCTGAGCTCATTGAAAAGTGGATAAAGGCAGATTGCTATGGTCGTAGCAAAGGAACTGAAGACCGTACGGTAGTTATCCCTCCACCAAACGTTACTGGCATCCTTCACATGGGTCATGCCATGGATGACACCATCCAGGACACCTACATTCGTTATTCTCGCATGCGCGGTTACTCAACTCGTTGGATTCTAGGAACTGACCACGCAGGCATTGCAACTCAGACTAAGGTTGATAAGAAACTTAAGTCAGAGGGTATTTCTCGCCTAGAGATCGGTCGCGAGAAGTTCCTGGATGCTTGCTGGGATTGGACGCGTGAGTACGGCGGAACCATTGTGTCTCAGATTAAGCGCATGGGCTGCTCCATTGATTTTAATGACGAGAAGTTCACCATGTCTCCTGAGTACACTCAGGCAGTACGTAAGGTCTTTGTTGACTGGTATCATGACCAGCTCATTTATCGCGGTAAGCGCATCGTAAACTGGTGTCCTCATTGCGAGACTTCTATTTCTGACGATGAGGCAGAATATGCTGACGAGAAGGGCCATCTTTGGTACCTGCGCTATCCACTCAAAGAGCCTGTTAATGGTGTTGAGTACATTACCGTAGCTACTACTCGTCCAGAGACCATGCTGGGCGATACCGGCGTAGCTGTCTCTCCTCAAGATCCAGAAAAGGCTGACCTTGTTGGAAAGACCGTTATTCTGCCAATTGTTGACAGAGAGATTCCAATTTTCTCTGACTGGCATGTTGATGCAGGCTTTGGTACCGGTTTTGTTAAGGTAACTCCAGCTCATGACCCTAATGACTTTGCTATGGGCCAGACTCATAACCTTGAGCAGATCAACATCTTTGATGAGCACGCTGTTGTTGTTGACGGCTACGGTGAGTTTTCTGGTCTTGATAGAGATCAGGCTCGTGAGGCTATTGTTGCTTGGTTTGAAGAGCACGGCCTGCTTGATCACGTTGAAGACCTTGATCATTCCGTTATGCATTGCTACCGTTGCGGCACTACGCTTGAGCCATGGCTTTCTGAGCAGTGGTTTGTTGCCGTTGATAAGCTCAAAGAGCCTGCAGCACAGGTAGTCAAAGACGGTCAGGTTACCTTCCATCCAGAGCGTTGGACTCAGACCTACCTCACGTGGATGGAGAATCTCCGCGACTGGAACATCTCCAGGCAGCTTTGGTGGGGACATCGCATTCCTGTGTTCTACTGCGATGATTGTGGCTGGCAGGATGCACTTATGGAAGACACCGATGTCTGTCCAAAGTGTGGCGGTCATCATGTTCACCAGGATGAGGACGTTCTGGACACCTGGTTCTCTTCTCAGTTGTGGACTTTTGCTACACAGGGTTGGCCAGACCATCCTGAGCAGCTTGAGGGTCACCATCCAACGCAGGTCCTGGTAACCGCTCGAGACATCATCGCTCTTTGGGTTGCTCGCATGATTATGAGTTCGCTCTACTTCACCAAAGAGATTCCATTCCACGATGTCTACATCTACGCAACCATTTTGGCTAAGGACGGCAGCCGCATGTCCAAGTCAAAGGGTAACGGCGTAGATCCTATGGATCTGATTGCTAAGTATGGTGCAGATGCAATGCGTTATAACCTGCTTACGCTTATTACCAACAACCAGGACGTCAAGTTTGATGCTGTTCTTGATAAGAAGACTCGTGAGCTTATTGAGTCTCCAAGAACTGATCAGGCACGTTCATTTGTTACTAAGATTTGGAATGCAAGTCGCTTTGTTCAGATGAATCTTGACGGCTACACTGCCGGCATGCCAAAGGCAGAAACGCCAGAAGACGCATGGATGTTCTCGCGCCTTGCTAAGGTTGTAGCAGAGACAACTGAGCAGCTTGAGACCTATGGCTTTGGCGAGTATGCCCGCAACATTCAGTCTTTCTTCTGGAATGATGTCTGCGACTGGTACATTGAGCTCTGCAAGGGTCGCCTTCTGGATGGAACTCCTGAGGAGCGCTTGCAGGTTCAGCGCAATCTTGTCTTTGTCCTGGACGTCAGCATGAGGCTTTTGCACCCTGCCATGCCATTTGTTACCGAGAGCGTTTGGGATGCTCTTCCTGCATCTGGCCTTTTGAGCCACGACGCAGAGTTCCTGATGATCTCTGAGTGGCCAGACCCACAGAAACTTGCCAACTTTGTTGACGAGGCAGCTGAGCATAACTTCTCGCTTGCTAAGACTGTTGTTTCTGCTGTCCGTTCTTCTCGCGCTCGTTATAGGCTATCTCCAAAGACAGACCTTGCTGTTGTGGTCAAAGCTCCAGCACAGGATGTTGCAGCGCTGAAGGAGCAGGCAGCATTCATTCAGAATGTTGGCCGTGTAAGCTCGCTTGAGGTTGCCGAGGCTCCTCAGAAGCCCGCTGGTTCTGTTTCTGTCACCGATGCTGGCCTTGAGATGTACGTTGTTCTGGGCGAGCTTGTTGACCTTGCTGCAGAGGCTAAGCGCCTTCAGAAGGACCTTGAATCTGCAAAGAAGGAGCTCTCTGGTGTGGAGCGTACCCTTGCTAACGAGGGCTTTGTTGCTAAGGCAGCGCCTGAAGTTATCGAGAAGAAACGTGCACGCGCAGAAGAACTGAACAAGCTTGTTGCTCAGCTAGAGCAGCAGATTGCTGACTTCTCATAGGTAAAACTTGATGCGGTGTAACAGCCGCATCATGTGTTTAGTACGTGCAAACAGTCCACTTTAGGTTAGGAACAACATGTCTGAGGTTAAATCCGATATCGAGATTGCTCAATCATCCGAGATGCTTCCCATCTTTGAGGTGGCAAAGCGCGCAGGTATTCCAGAGAATCTTCTGGAGCCTTATGGTCGCTATAAGGCAAAGCTTGATGCACGTGCTCTGGCAGATAAGCCTCTTCGCGGCAAACTTGTGCTGGTAACCGCCATTAACCCAACGCCAGCGGGCGAGGGAAAGACCACTACCTCGGTTGGTCTGGCAGATGCTTTGACCAGCTTGGGGCAGTCTGCCATGTTGGCCCTCAGAGAGCCTTCTTTGGGTCCAGTTTTTGGCGTCAAGGGTGGTGCTGCGGGTGGCGGATATGCCCAGGTAGTTCCTATGGAGGACATCAACCTTCACTTTACCGGAGATTTCCACGCCATCGGCGCTGCAAACAACCTTTGCGCTGCCATGCTGGATAACCATATCAAGCAAGGTAATAGCCTTAACATTGATCCACGTCGCGTGGTGTGGAAGCGCTGCGTTGACATGAACGATCGCCAGCTCAGAAATGTTGTTGACGGCCTTGGTGGCATTGCCGACGGCATGCCAAGACAAGACGGCTTTGATATTACGGTTGCTTCCGAGGTCATGGCTGTATTCTGCCTTGCTTCCGGCATCAAAGACCTTAAAGAGCGCCTGGGCAGAATGGTTATTGCCTACACCTATGATCGCAAGCCTGTTACCGTTAGCGATATCCATGCAGAGGGCGCTATGACAGCGCTGCTCAAAGATGCTATTCAGCCTAACTTGGTCCAGACGCTTGAGCATACGCCTGCTCTAGTTCACGGTGGACCTTTTGCCAACATTGCTCACGGTTGCAATACGGTTGAGGCAACAAAGACTGCTCTGCGTCTTGCTGATTACGTTGTTACCGAGGCTGGCTTCGGTGCAGACCTTGGTGCCGAGAAGTTCTTGGACATCAAATGCAGAGCTACTGGCCTTGCTCCATCTGCTGTTGTTCTGGTAGCAACCGTTCGCGCTCTTAAGTACAACGGAGGCGTTGCCAAAGCAGACCTTAACCAGCAAAACGTTGAGGCGCTTAAAGAGGGCATTCCTAACCTGCTTCGCCATGTTGACAACATCCAGACGGTCTACGGTCTTCCTGTAGTTGTTGCCATCAATGCATTCCCAACAGATACCGCTGAAGAGCTTGCTCTGGTAGAGGAGGAGTGCAAGAAGCGTGGCGTAAATGTTGTCCTGTCTGAGGTTTGGGCAAAAGGTGGAAAAGGCGGCCAGGCTCTGGCAGAAGAGGTTATGCGCCTTTGCCAGACTGAGTCTAAGCTCACTTTTGCTTACGATGTCAAAGAGTCTTTGAAGCAGAAAATTACAGACATTGCTACCAAGATTTACCACGCCGACGGTGTTGAATTTGCTCCAAGTGCCGCTAAGCAGCTTCAGCAGCTTGAAGAGCTTGGCTTTGGTGAGCTTCCTATTTGTATGGCAAAAACTCAGTACTCTTTTACTGACGATCAGACTAAATTGGGTGCTCCAGAAAACTTTAAGATTACCGTGCGAGAAGTTCGTGTTTCTGCAGGTGCTGGCTTTGTAGTCTGCCTTACGGGTTCCATTATGACCATGCCGGGACTTCCAAAGGTTCCTGCTGCTGAGCACATTGATGTTCTTGATGATGGAAGAATTGTGGGTCTTTTCTAATGTCTTATCCCTCTTCACCTGAAGAAGTAGCGTTTACAACCTATAGTGCAGACTCTTATGCTCAACACCTTGCTGCTAAAGAGCCTATTCCTGGTGGTGGCAGTGCTGCCGCTTATGTAGGGGCACTTGCAGTGTCTTTGGCCTCAATGGCTGGTGTGTACGCACAAGGAAAACCTGCCTATGCTCAGCATGAAGAAGATCTTGCAAAATACATTGCTCGAGCCGGAGCACTTCGTCAAGACTTCATGGAGTTGATGGACGAGGACTCTCGCCAGTTCCTGTTAGTTTCAAGTGCGTTTAGCGTGCCCAAGGATGACCCAAAGCGTGCAGCAATTGTTGAGGATGCCCTTAAAGAGGCAGCTCAGCCGCCACTTAAGGTTATGAGAAAAGTGTGCGAGTCCATTGAGCTTCTCGAAGAGATGCTTATCAAGGGCTCTCGTATGCTTTTATCCGACGTAGGTTGCGGTGCTGCTCTTGCGCGCGGTGCTTTGATTGCAGCTTCTCACACGTTGTTTGTAAACACGCGCTCCATGCATGATACGGCCTATGCTCAAACATTGCTTGATGAGGCAGATAAGCTTCTAAACACCTATGTATCACGAGCTGACGCCGTAAGTGATGCGGTGAGCGCACAGCTAAGACAGGAGGCATAACATGAGCTCAGAGACTACTTCACAGGAGCTTCGTGGCGCTCCTGTTGCTAAAGCAATAACTGAAGAACTTGCTGTCCAAGTCCAAGAGCTTCGTGCACAAGGCGTAACTCCTAAGCTGGTTATTGTTCGCATTGGACAGAAAAGCGATGACCTTACCTATGAGCGTGCGGCTTATACGCGTGCAGAGAAGGTGGGCTTTGAAGTTGAGACCATTGAGCTTCCAGAAGACGCTACGCAAGAGCAGGTAAATGCTACATTTGACCAGGTTTCTGCCGACGCATCGGTGCATGGTTGTCTGCCCATGCGTCCTTTTCCTGCTGGAATTGACGAGCATGAAGCACTTCAGCATCTAGCTCCAGAAAAAGATGTTGATTGCGCCACCGATTCTATGCTGCTGGCAACGCTTTGTGGAACTCCTGGTGCACTGGGGCCTTGCACCGCAGAGGCAGTTCTCGCGCTTCTCGATTTTTACCAGGTACCCCTTGAGGGAGCGTCTGTTGCAGTTGTTGGTCGCTCAAACGTCATTGGTCGTCCGGTAGCTGCGCTTTTAAGTGCAAGAAACGCTACAGTGACGGTGTGCCACAGCAAGACAAAAGACCTTGCTGCTACGCTTAAGCAGGCAGACGTTGTAGTTGTAGCTGCAGGTCGTGCGCACCTTATTGGGGCTGACTACGTAAGAGATGGTCAGACCATCATTGACGTGGGTATTAACTGGGATGAAGCAGCTCAAAAGCTTGTTGGCGATGTTAATACAGAGCAGGTAGCTCCTCTGGTAAGTGCTTATACTCCTGTTCCTGGCGGTGTAGGTAGCGTGACAACGGCAATTCTTGCTCGCCATGTTGTTGCCGCAGCTCAAAGAACGCTTGCATAAGAGTGAAAGGTAGGTTGCCTCATGGCAGCGGAAAATAACTATAAAGAGCTTGACCAAGAGCGCGTAAAAGCCGCGGTCAAGGAGTTTTTGCTTGCTATTGGCGAGGATCCAGAGCGAGAAGGTCTGCTTGATACACCAGACCGTGTTGCTCGTGCTTGCGTGGAGCTCTTTGGTGGTATGCAGGAAAACCCTGCAGCTCACCTGCGTAAACAGTTCCATGAAGAGGGCAATAAAGAGATGGTTATTGTCCGCGACATTCCTTTCTCGTCTACCTGCGAGCATCACATTCTGCCCTTTGTGGGCAAGGCGCACGTTTGCTACATTCCACAAAATGGTCGTATTACCGGCCTTTCCAAAATTGCTCGCTGCGTCAGCGGGTATTCTCGCCGCCTGCAGGTACAGGAGCGTTTAACGGGCCAGATTGCAGACGCCATGGTAGAAGAGCTTGATCCTCTGGGCGTTTTGGTGGTTATGGAGGCCGAGCATACGTGCATGAGCATGCGCGGTATTAGGGCATCGGGTGCTTTGACCACCACATCTGCGGTTCGTGGCATTTTTAAAACTAACGAGAAAACCCGTGCAGAAGCTATGCGTCTGCTTGGTCTATAAGAGGTATGCGAACAATGAGTTATTCCGTTCCTTTTTCTGTGCCTGAGCTGAGCTACGAGCAGTCTTTAAAGGTGCTTCACGATACAAAGAAGTTTGGTATTCAGCCCCTGCTGGAGAGCGTGGAAGACATGCTCAAAGAGCTGGGCAATCCTGATCTCTGCTTTAAGAGTGTCCAGATTGCAGGTACCAACGGCAAAACGTCTACCTCCAGGTATACGGCGGCCCTGCTCAAAGGAGAGGGTCTCAAGACCGCTCTCTACACCTCTCCCGAGCTCATCAGCTATACCGAGCGCATGGAGATCAATGGCACGCCCGTCTCTGAGGCGGCTTTTGCTCACGGTGTCTCTGCAGCTCAAGTAGCAGGGGAGCGCGTCAACACTCAGCGAGCCGCCTTGGACGAGCGCCCTTATGACATCACCGAGTTTGACCTGCTTACCGTTGCAGCTCTAGTGGTCTTTGCCGAGGCAGAGATTGACGTCTGCGTACTTGAGTGCGGTATGGGTGGCAGATGGGACGCAACAAGCGCTGCTCAAAACATCACCTCCGTTGCCATCACGGGCGTTGGCCTGGACCACACGCGCATCTTAGGCGATACCCTTGAAGCTATTGCTGGCGAGAAGGCCGCCATCATCAAACCTGGTCGTACCTGTGTGCTTGGCGTGGGAACGACAACTCCTCAGAGCGTCCAAGACGTATTCTTGTCCCAAGCAGCTTCTGCGGACGTTGTCCCAACTCTTCTTGTAGCTGACAAGCCTGAAGACGTTGAAGGAGAGGTTTCTGCTGGTCAGTCGTCTGACCATCCAGAGCTGCCTCACGCTCACTTCTTCATTACCAAAAAGCCTAAGAGCATTGGATTCCCGCTGGAGCTTACGGTTGTGACACCGCGTGCAACCTACGAGGATCTTGCCGCACTGAAGCCAAGCTACCAGGCAGCAAATATTGCTCTGGCAACCTGCTTGGCTGAGGATTTTCTGGGTCGTCCGCTTGATGCAGAAAAAGCGTTTTTCTCCACAACCAGGTGTCCTACACCCGGTAGGTTCCAGCTGCTTCAGCCAAAGCCTTTGGTGCTCATCGACGCGGCTCACAACCCCCAGTCAATTGAGACATTCTTAACTGCTATCCGCTCAATTGAGCCAGAAGTTACCAACCGTCCTATGCTTTTGACTGCTGTTTTTGCAGATAAAGATGTTAAGGGTATCGCAGAACTTCTCGCCAAAGAGTTCCCTGAGGTAGCGGTAACCCAGACAGATAACGATCGCGCCATGGATGCAGATGAGCTTGCTGAGCTGTACAAAGCCTGCGGCGCTAACGTGGTTGCTGTCTACAGAAGCGTTCCCGAAGCAGTGGACACATTGCGCGAGAAGGGCTTTGTAGCATGTGGAACAATTTCACTTGCTGGCGAGGTTGCTGCACAATTTAGTGATGCTTTGGTAAAATAAATTTATCTGCGACATTACGCCCCATTTTGAGGCGGTTTGTCGTACGATTTAGGAGAGAACAAAAAGCCAGCAGAAGGGGCTGTCAGATGCAGGAGATTCTTGATCAGATTATTACACCTGAGGTACGTATGGTTATTTACCTCATGGTCATTTGCGTCGTAATGCTTTATATCCTTTCCATCATCTACGTTATTCGCGATGCTCAGCGCCGCGGCGCAGAGCCTTGGTGGATGTGGGCAGTCATTTCTGTTGTTCCTGTTGTTGGTCTGCTTGCATACGTTATTTTGCGTCCAAGCAGCTACCTCATTGACCGCGAGGAGCAGGACCTTGATATTGCCCTTCGTGAGCACCAGCTGTCTCACTACGGCATCTGCCCTAAGTGCTCCGCTCCAATCGACCGCGATTTTATCGTATGCCCAATCTGCAATACGCAGGTTAGAAACGTTTGCCCAACATGCCATCGTCCACTGAATGCAGACTGGAAGGTTTGCCCTTACTGCCGTACTCGCATTCAATAACGTTTGGTTTTGTTCTTTATGATGGCAATCTGGTGTTTTACAACAGAGACTATGTAGGCGTCTGCTCCTAAGCTCCTGTGTGAGCAGAGTAGGCGCCGTGCCTGTTTCTATGAGTAGCTACCTCTGAGGGGTTTTACATGAAGGTTTTATATAACGACGGCCATGTTGGCGAGATTAACGATGCAGCTGAAGAGCTTGAGGTTATTCGTCACGATGCAGCTCACCTGCTTGCTCAGGCTTTGAAGCGTCTGTATCCACACGCACAGTTTGCCTATGGTCCAGCAACCGAAAACGGTTTCTACTATGACGTTGATCTTGGAGACACTAAGGTTAACGAGGATGATTTCCCAGCTATCGAAGATGAGATGAAGAAGATTGTCAAAGAGAACCTCAAGATTGAGACGTTTGAGCTTCCTCGTGATGAGGCTATTGCCTACATGAAGGAGCGTGGCGAGTCTTACAAGGTTGAGCACATTGGCGATCTTGCTCCTGACGCACATATCACCTTCTACAAGCAGGGTGAATACGTTGACATGTGCGTTGGTCCTCACATGCTCTACACCAAGGGTGTTAAGGCTTTTAAGCTGACCAGCATTTCTGGTGCGTATTGGAAGGCCGATAAGAACAACAAGATGCTCACCAGAATTTATGGTGTTGCGTTTGGTTCCAAAGATGAGCTTGCTCAGTACCTCAAGATGATTGAAGAAGCCGAGAAGCGCGACCACAGGAAGATTGGTCGCGAGATGGAGCTCTTCATGATGTCCGACTTTGGTCCTGGCTCTCCATTCTGGCTTCCAAACGGTATGGCTCTGCGTAATGCTCTGACCGATTACTGGCATGAGATGCAGGCTCGCTTTGGTTATCAGGAGGTTCAGACTCCACTGATCCTCTCGCGTTCCCTTTGGGAGACTTCTGGTCACTGGGACCACTATAAAGAGAATATGTACACCACCACGGTAGATGAAGAGGACTTTGCCATTAAGCCTATGAACTGCCCTGGTGCTTGCTTAATTTATAAGTCAAAGCCACGTTCTTATAGGGATCTTCCTATGAAGCTGGCTGAGGCTGGTCTTGATCACCGTTATGAGATGAAGGGTGCCCTGCACGGTCTGTTCCGTGTTCGTGAGTTTACTCAGGACGACGCACACCTCTTTATCCGCCCTGATCAGATTACTGAGCAGGTCACGGATGCATCTCACCTCATTACCGCTTACTATGCACAGTTTGGCTTCCCATACCGCGTTGAGCTTTCTACGCGCCCAGAGGATTCTATGGGTTCTGATGAGGATTGGGAGCGCGCTGAGCAGGGCCTGCGTGATGCACTTGAGTCTATGGGCATTGAGTACGTGGTCAACGAGGGCGACGGTGCGTTCTACGGTCCTAAGATTGACTTCCATCTGACCGACTGCCTTGGTCGTTCTTGGCAGTGCGGTACCATCCAGCTTGACTTCCAGCTGCCTCACAACTTCCAGCTTGAGTACATTGACTCCGACGGTACCAAGAAGCAGCCAATCATGATTCACCGCGCTGGTTTTGGTTCCTTCGAGCGCTTTATTGGTATTCTGACCGAGAACTACGAAGGCAAGTTCCCTGTCTGGCTGAGCCCATGCCAGGTCAAGGTTCTTCCTGTTTCCGAGAAGTCTCGTCCTTATGCTCATGAGGTTGCCGAGAAGCTCGCAGCTGCTGGTATTCGCGTTAAGGTTGACGACCGTGACGAGAAGATCGGCTATAAGATCCGTGAGGCTCGCTCACTTGACCGTGTTCCTTACATGCTCATCCTTGGTGAGCAGGAGGTTGAGGCAGGAAACATCTCTGTCCGCGACCGCTCCAACGAGACTCACACCGCAGAGCTTGACGAGTTCATTGCTCAGGTTGTCAAAGAGAATGCTGAGCGCGTTGGTTAAAGAGGCTTCAGACAAAGTGCAGGTTATGGGCGGCACCGCGCAGGATGGCGCAGGCGGCACGAAGAGTGTCGGTGCAATCGACGGCGTCAAGCAAACCGTAACTGACGTTGTCACGCAAACCGCAACCGACGTTGTCACGCAAACTGCAACTGACGTTGTAGCTGAATACGTAAAAATGACAGGGGCAGGCCGTGCGCGGCTTGTCCCTGTTTCCTATGTAGACGAACTTCTCGCCACACTGGTTTCGGGCGGTGCAACCGTCGTGGAGCCGCTTGCTGGCGTGCCCGTTGAGGTGTGCGACATCAAAGGCAGAGCTGCAGCAGGGGAGCTGCTGGTGGCAGACGTGCGTACGATCGGAGCCGAGTTGAGCCCCGCGTGTCGCTTGGGGGCAGAGCTTACAGTGGCCGAGGACGCTCGGGTGCCGGGATATGTTGTCGTGTGCATGCGAAAGTGCTGCATACCGTGGGTCGCAGAGGCGGTTGAAGCAAAAGCGTGTCCTGCAGAGGACGTGACGATTTCTGCCACGGGAGCGGAAGAGCAGGCGAGTGCACGGGTTTCTCGCCACGCGGCGAGCGACGCGGCGCAGGTGGTTGCCGCGTACCTGGCGTGCCATCCGCGCGTCGAGGCGGTGCGCTATCCGGGTCTCAAGACGGACCCGAGCTTTGCGTGCGCAACATCGCAGCTGGTGGGTGGATTTGGTCCGTATGTGGATTACATGTGGAAAGAATCGCCAGGTGAATGGCATAGATTTACAGCAACTGATGAAGACGCCAGAACGCAGATTATAAATTTTGAGAGACTTGGTTAACGGTAAGTATTTGTTTAGCAGACCTTGGTATAATTTGAATTAATGTTCCTAAATAGAAGGGGATTTTATGGCAAAGAAGGCTACTCAAATTGAGGATGTTGATACTTTGCTCAAGCGCCTCGAAGAGATGCGCGAGGCACAGGCAGAGTTTGCAACATTCACTCAGGAGCAGGTCGATAAGATTTTCTATGAAGCTGCTCTTGCGGCCGAGAAAAATCGTATCCCTCTTGCTCGTATGGCAGTTGAAGAAACTGGCATGGGTGTAATGGAAGACAAGGTTATCAAGAATCATTACGCAGCAGAGTATATTTACAACAAGTACAAGGACATGAAGACTTGTGGTGTTGTAGAGGATGATCCAGCTGCAGGTTATCGAGTTGTAGCCGAGCCAATGGGTATCGTAGCTGCAGTTATTCCAACTACTAACCCAACTTCTACCGCAATCTTTAAGACACTTCTTGCTCTGAAGACAAGAAACGCCATTATCATTTCCCCACACCCACGCGCAAAAGAGTGCACCATTGCTGCCGCTCGTATTGTTCGCGATGCTGCCGAGAAGGCCGGTTGCCCCAAGGGTATTATCGACTGGGTACCAGCTCCTACCATTGATATGACTGCAGCTGTCATGAGCAATGCTGACATCATTCTGGCAACCGGTGGCCCAGGTATGGTTAACGCAGCTTACTCTTCCGGTAAGCCTGCTTTGGGCGTTGGTCCTGGTAACACTCCTGTTATCATCGACGATACTGCAGACATCAAGCTTGCTGTTAGCTCCATCATTCACTCCAAGACCTTCGATAACGGTATGATCTGCGCTTCCGAGCAGTCTGTTACCGTTCTTGACAGCGTTTATGACCAGGTCAAGAAGGAGTTCGCTGATCGCGGCTGCTACTTCCTGCACGGTAAGGAGCTTGACGCTGTCCGCAAGACCGTCATTGTCAACGGTGCTGTTAACGCAGCTATTGTTGGTAAGTCTGCTCACTTTATCGCAAAGACTGCTGGCGTCGACGTCCCAGAGAAGACCAAGGTTCTTATTGGTGAGGTAACCTCTGTTGAGCCTTCAGAAGAGATGGCTCACGAGAAGCTTTCTCCAGTTCTTGGCATGTATCGAGCAAAGAATTTTGACGAGGCTATTGCTAAGGCAGAGCGTCTTGTTGCTGATGGTGGCTACGGTCACACCAGCTCTCTTTACGTCAACATTAACGAGAAAGAGAAGATTGCTAAGCATCAGGAGGCAATGAAAACCTGCCGTATCCTGATCAATACTCCTTCCTCTCAGGGTGGTATTGGAGACCTCTACAACTTCAAGATGGCTCCATCCCTAACCCTTGGCTGCGGTACCTGGGGCGGCAACTCCGTCTCCGGCAATGTTGGCCCACAGCACCTGCTTAACTACAAGTCTGTTGCAGAGAGGCAAGAGAATATGCTTTGGCTTCGTGTACCTGAGAAGGTCTACTTCAAGAGGGGCTGCATGCCTCTTGCTCTCCGTGAGCTTAAAGAGGTCTATAACAAGAAGCGCGTCTTCATTGTCACAGACCAGTTCCTTTACAAGAGTGGCTTCACCAAGACTATCGAGGAGACCCTGGATTCCCTGGGTATTGTTCACTCTTCATTCTGGGATGTTGCTCCAGACCCAACCCTTCAGTGCGCACTTGAGGGCGTAGCTCGCATTCGCTCCTTCGAGCCAGACTGCATCATCGCAATCGGCGGCGGTTCTGCTATGGACGCAGGTAAGATTATGTGGTCCATGTACGAGAACCCAGAGGAGAAGTTTGAGGACATGGCGGCGGACTTCTTGGATATCCGTAAGCGTGTCTACAACTATCCTAAGATGGGCAACAAGGCATTCTTCGTTGCTATTCCAACTTCTTCTGGTACTGGTTCCGAGGTAACTCCATTTGCCATCATCACTGATGCTGACAACGGCGTTAAGTACCCACTTGCAGACTACGAGTTGCTGCCTAACATGGCAATTGTTGATACCGACAACATGATGAGCCAGCCTAAGGGCCTGACCTCTGCTTCTGGTATCGACGTTCTTACTCACTGCCTCGAGGCATTTGTCTCTATGATGGCATCTGACTACACAGATGGCATGGCTCTTCGCGGCATGAAGCTGGTCTTTGAGTACTTGCCACGTGCTTATGACAATCCAAACGATGTTGAGGCACGCGATCACATGGCAAATGCTTCCTGCCTGGGTGGTCTTGCATTTGCTAATGCATTCCTCGGTATCAACCACTCTATGGCTCACAAACTGGGCGCTTTCCACCACATTCCACACGGTTGGGCAAACGCAGTTATCCTTACTCGCGTTATGCGCTACAACGCAGCTGAGCGTCCAACAAAGATGGGAACCTTCCCACAATACGATCATCCACACACCCTCGCACGTTACGCTGAGGCAGGCCGTTTCTGCGGCGTTACCGGCAAGGATGACCGTGAGGTCTTTGAGAACTTCGTCAAGAAGATTGAGGAGCTCAAGGCATACATCGGCGTCAAGGAGACCATCAAGGACTACGGCGTAGATGAGAAGTACTTCCTCGATACCCTTGACGAGATGTCTGAGCAGGCATTCGATGACCAGTGCACTGGCGCAAACCCACGCTACCCACTTGTCTCCGAGCTCCGCGAGCTCTACCTGGATGCTTACTACGGTCGCGAGCCAGGCTTCTACGAGGACTAATCCTCGCGGGTGTCACAGTCGTAACCGCCGCGGCCGCTACGTAGCGCATCCATTGCGTCGCGCATTCACCGCTTCCGATTCGTAGCGCGTAAAGCACAAAACAAGAGCCGGTTACCTAAAACCCAGGTAATCGGCTCTTTTTCTTGTCTTCTGAACTTTCTGCCTGATCGCCTGATGTGCAAATTCGATTGAAACTGTTGCTACAGATTCACAAAACACATCTATGTCACTTAATCTGTCAAAAAAGGCTATACATTGCTTCAATAATGCGTGTTTAGCGCAGAATATCGTCATTTGATGTGCTGTTAGCATCGAATTTTGCAGATTATCCGACATTGCTGTGTTGTCGCATGGGGCAATTCAGGGATAGTTAAATTTTATATATTAGTTCATTCATAAATCTGTATATTGAATCAAGTTTATTCATCAAAATGAATTGCTCATGAGAATACTGACGTAACGCCCGCTTAATCCGGTACAGATTGCTATCTCCCAAGTCCTTTTTAATACTTAGGAACATATTTTGCATTGCGAGCTGGTTTCTGTAAATATCTGCATTCACAAAGTACTCCTTAATACTTACTGAATTCAGCTCATTTGTTCTTTGATTGTCTTTTCTTTGCTGATAGAAGCCATCATGATATGTACCGTTATATTCAATAGCCACTAAATTCAATCCAGACAAATTTGATTTGGACATCTTGCCATAAAGTAAATCTAACCTTCGTTCTTTAGGTTGAACCTCTTGGTTTATTTGGTCTTTTATTACATACGTTTTATTCAACGCAATCGGTATTTGATTGAAACCACCTTCACAATATGGCATGGCAGATCTAATTGCCATTTTGATCTCCATGGGAGAGGCCGCATCAGAGAAGAAATAGCGCATGTTTCTTCGCGTAGTTCTCAAACCTGGAGAATAAGGTTCAAGTGCACTCAAAAGAGACGTAAGCTCGTTCGAAGTTACCAACGGCATATCAAATTCACAGAGTTCACCGTTTGCAAGATGACCATAACTGGCCATCAGTAGATTAGCCAGTACAATTTGATGGAGAGGACTCTTATTCCTTGACATCATACAAACAGCTAAAGCAGGCGAGATGCAATACACATTTTGTCCGAGCTCAATAAGCGAACCAACAGGTAAAAGGCATTTGAATTGATGAGATACTCGCGCATCGCAATTCCTTGTCCGCAAATTATCTCTGAGCATTTCATGAGTGGTTTTAGCCAAAACTATGCCATATTCTTTCTTCAGAAATTTAAGCTTTTCTTCATATGTCTCATCTGAACATGCAGCGTACGTTGCGCGGAAATCCCTTGATGAGCGTTGTGATAACACCTCATCATTTCCGTGAATCTTAAGTTGACCACAGATTTGAAGCGCAGTTTCATGCGAGAAAATAATATCCATTCGTTCCTCCTTAGATTGAGAAACGAATATATCAGCACGCTTTTTCAGCAATCTGACAGCTATTTGTCAGTTCCCTGACTCGGTTTTGCCATAATAAAAAGTCCTCTCATACCATCAGGTAAAAGAGGGACTTAGATGAAAATTAAACTAAAGAACCCATAAATTGTTTTGCCCAATCAACATAAAATTCATACTATTGGACGCATTGATGGATTGTGCGTAACAACAAAACGCTCTTGGTAGGCTCCACGACGCCTAAATGTGTCGATAGGTCACAAACTTGAAAGCGACACCTTCTGGAGTCACGCCGCCATCTTCCTCGTTGCAAACTTCCCACGCAGGATCTTCATCCAGGTTGGGGAAGTATGTGTCCGCGTCAACTACGGTGTCGTGTTTTGTCACGTACGCGTAAGAGCACTTGTCGAGAAGGGTGCGGTAAATCGAAGCTCCACCAAGAAGCCAGACCTTCTCGGGAGCTTCATCCTCAACTAAACGAAGTGCTTCCTCTGCCGACGACACAACCTCAACGCCTTCGACCTGGTAATCGGCGTTTCTAGAGATGACGATGTTGCGGCGACCTTTAAGCGGTCCGCCAGGGAAGCTCTCCAGCGTCTTTCTGCCCATGACAACTGTGCAACCGCGCGTATGCTCGACAAAATACTTCATGTCGGCCTTGTTGGGGATGAGAAGGTCCCCGTCGCATCCGATGCCCCAATCGCGTGTTACAGAAACAATTGCGTTCATGTGGTTCTCCTGGCAAGTATCGTCTTAAATGAAATGATGGTCTTAGCTTGAGCGTCCGCTCGGGCATACCGGCTGTACCGGTCATGTCCGATTGGGCGTGTCTGCCGCGCTAGCCGCGTCTGCGTCAACCGCGTCCGCAGCAGCTGCGTTTAAACAGCGATCGGAATGTTTTTAACCTGAGGACCGTGCTGATAATCTTCGACAATGAGGTCGTCAGTAGTGAAGTCGTAGAAGTTGGTGACATTAGGGTTCAGGCTCACCTTTGGTGCATCAAAGGTTGGGCGAGAAATCAATTCTTTAACAATATCCACGTGACGATCGTAAATGTGAGCGTCGGCAATCATGTGAACCAGCTCGCCAGCTTCCATGCCGCTGACCTGCGCAACCATCATCAACAGGATTGCGTACTGGCAAACATTCCAGTTGTTAGCAGCAAGAATGTCCTGACTACGCTGAACAAGCAACAGGTTAAGCGTTGGCTTGTCTTTGCCTGGCTCCTGAGTAACGTTATAGATTGCGTTGAATGCGCAAGGGTAGAGGTTCATCTCAGAGAGGTCGGCAAAGGTGTACAAGTTGGTCATGATTCGACGGCTGAATGGATTCTCTTTGAGATCCTTGAGCACGCGATCCATCTGGTCATAATCGCCGTCAGCATAGTGAGAAACCTGTCCAACCTGATAACCGTAAGCTTTGCCAATGGAGCCAGACTCATCAGCCCACGAATCCCAGATGTGAGAGTTGAGGTCGTTCACGTTATTGGACTTCTTCTGATAAATCCACAGAACTTCGTCCATGGCGCTCTTGAGCGCAGTGCGGCGAAGCGTCAGCGCAGGAAACTCCTCACGCAAATCATAGCGATTGCAGACGCCAAACTTCTTGATTGTGTATGCAGAGGTACCATCTTCCCAGGTAGGACGGACCTTCTCGCCCTCGGTGGTGGTGCCGTTTTCAATAATGTCGGAACACATATCAATAAAAATGCGATCTGCTTTGCTCATATTCAATCCTTCAAATTACTGTTCAAAATGGAATAAATACCTGCTAGATGCTTATATAGCAAGTCTTATCCAAGTACCTTACCAATTGCTATCAGAATAAGCGCTGTAGGGGTCCCCAAAAAGCGGGCTAGAGGAAGTCTGATTGCTTGCGACACAAGAACGTCCCAGTCCCGAGAGCAGCATAATAACTATAAAAAATAGCAAGCCTGCAGGGAAAGGAGAGCCGTCAGGCATCTGCGACGGATCGTTTGGGTCAAAGTCAGGGCCCTCGCCGCCAAATTCATGCCTGTTGTCCCTGGTATCTTGGTTGTCGTCTTTCTTTGCCATCAATCCTCAATCAAACGCTTACACTTTGATGATACCCGTCGTCGCCCAAGGATTTCATGGCGAGAAACCCCTCTTTTTGTCACTCCACATTCTCTGCAAAGTATTCTGCACACGACAGCTTGTCCGCGCCCGCAACGCTCGCGTCCGCGGCTTACGCACCCACAGCTCCTACAGGTGCTGCGACGCAAAGATGTCGTTCCAGAACGTGCCAAGCTGCTTGATAAGCTCAATGTCTGCGGGAAGCCATTGCACGTCAAGCAGCTCGTTTTGGGCAAGCCAACGAAGCTCCGAGTGAATCTCTGGATCCGCGACAGGCTCCTCAGACTCATTCAGCGTGCAGATATAACAATCCATATGCAGGTCAAAGGTGGGGTAGGAGTAAGCTACCGTGTCATAGAAAAACGCTGCCTGCACGCTACAGTGCAGCTCTTCCTGAATTTCTCGACGCAGCGCCTGCTCTGAGGTTTCTCCAGCCTCAACTTTACCGCCAGGAAACTCCCAGAAGCCAGCATTATCCGCATCAGCTCTACAAGCGGCAAGAATTTTGTTGTCTTTATAGAAGATAGCTGCAGCTACATTGACTGTTTTTGTCTCGGCCATGTTATCCCTCCAGCCTGACTGTTGCAAAAACGGTGGAACTCTCGGCATCTTTGAGCACTACCGAGAAACCCGTCTCATCGGCGTATACCTGGGGAGTAATGGTATCGCCCAAGCGTGCCTGGCTCCTGTACTGCACCACAATGCGGCGCAGCTTGTGAGAATAGCCAAGGGCCACAAGCGTGTCGACAGCCATGAGCACGTATTGAGCATTGTTGACGTGCTTGTTTGTATCCAGGTGCTGCTGAGAAACAAGAATAGCTGGACCATCAACGGCGTTTCCCTCAAGTGCAATTTTTCGAGGAGTTGGTGGCAAATCTACGCGAGGCTCACCGGTAATGTAGACGCTCTCGCTCTCTGGAACGCGAGCCGCCTTGCCTTCTTTAATGTTCATCAAATACCAGGTAGAGTCCGCTTTTACGATAGTCGCGCCGCTCTCATCATTGATGACAAACGACCTTGATGCTTGAAGACCCTTCATCTGATACGACCAGGTACCTACGCAGATCTTCTCGCCAAACTGGGGAAGACGGTCAACTTGAATCTGCCACGTTGCCAGAACCCATGCGTATCCCTCGCTGGTCAGTTGCTTAAAGCCGCGGCCAATATCTTCTGAGTGGAACGTCGAGCAATCCTGCAGGTAGTTCATAACGCCTACCAGGGAAAGCTTTCCGGTCTCATCGCACTCGCTATATCTAACTCTACTTTCAATGGTGTACATATAAATCCAAACTCGAAATCAGCGTTTGCTGAGGTATTACAATATGCCGAGAAACCCGTCTAGTTGTCCCATGGGAACGAACCCGGCAAGCGGTCTCTGACTTTTTGCGTGGTATCGTCAAGTTTCTGCTTAGTTACCTGGACTTTTTGCGAAACCTGTTGAGCCTTTTGGGTAGCAATAAGAGTTGCATTCTGGGCCGCCGCATTTGCCTTCTGGGCCGCCGCATTTGCCTTCTGAGCTGCTGCGTTTGCTTTCTGCGATGCGTTTTGCGCTGCAGCGCTTACTTTTTGCGAAGCATTCTGTGCGGCTTCTTCAACCTTTATTGATGCGTCTTGAGCTGCGGCTTCAACTTTGTGATGGGTAGTAGGCCCATTCCAAAGAAGGCTAGCAACCGTATCCAGAAAATAGAGGGTGACTACAATAAACGCCACAACCGAGACAGTATGCTTGGAGAAAATCATCAAAATATTAAGCATCGTTGGGACGAGCACAAAGACTGATGTTACAGAAAACGCGCCAAACACTGCACTGGCCTGGGGACAAATTCGGCCATGCAAGTTGAACTTAAACATGGAGTAATCCCACCACTTCTTTTTAAAGCGACGTTCCAAAAAGAGGCCGGTCGAGTACTCAATAACTGTGGCTAAAACTGCACCTATGATAAAGACAATAATTGGATTAGAAATCTGGCCTAGTACCAGCCATTCCGCAATCGCTCCAATGCCATAAATAGGGCAGGTAGGTCCAAAAAGAAAACCGCGCTTGGTAAATTCTCCCTCAACAACGGAGCAGTAAATAGTCTCGTATACCCAACCACCAAAAGAAATCAGCGCAAAAATTATGACCATCTGAGGCAGATGCTGCACAAAGAGCTCAATATTCTTATCGAGTGCAAAGAGCGTACGCAGTGTCTCAGTCATAGCGCTCACGAGAGGTTTCCGTAATCCATGTAGTCGTTAAACTCATTTGACTCACTGTTTGTTGTGCCCTGAAAATCGCTTTCAGGTGTCGAGAAACCCGTTGGGCGGAAGCACTCCTTTTTGTATGGATTGCCTGTTAGTGTTTCTGCAGTTGAACAAGCTTTATCGCAAGTTGTTACAATCCAAGCCTCTTTGGTATGAGGTGGAATAGGAACGAGAGGAAACATGTGATGCAAGATGATGTCTTCCTCAACAGGAGTTAAATCAGGGAAATCCTCGCGAGCATTATCAAGTGCATGGCGAGGGTGCGTAAATCCGTGCCAGTTGTCTGGCGCGGCCTCGTGATCGTGCCAATCATAGAGGTAGTAGTCATGAAGAAGCGCGCCACGTACAAGAGCATGCTCGTCAACTTTGATGCCAGCGTTCATGGCAAAGGCAAGGCTGCTATAAGCAACCGCAATAACGTGGTCGAGCGTGCTGGTAGTTCCATGTTGTGTAAAAGTTGCAAGCTGATAGAGTCTTCCAGACTTCAGAATAGGAGTCGAAAGCTCATCGAACCTCTCGCGAATTTTAGAAACGTCAACCAAAAAATATCCCATCAACTGTGCGCACACATTAAAAAATCGTGAGCGTACCTTAGCAATGTATCTATAAAAGATTAGTTAATCTGACGGTTACGTGCAATCTTTTTGGCTGAATGTTACGAAAACGAAAGAAAAGAAAACGCAAGCTCTGGCGGTGCTTATTGTGCTGTTTAACTGCTCTTATGCTTTCTTACTGTAGGGGCTCATGTAGTCCACTACTACGTTTACTGCGCCAGGAAGACACCTAGCAGAATAGGCGTATATGTCGTGGCAGGTGACCTCGCCATTTACTTCCAGTGGCATAGGTGCTGTTGATTCAACGGTAATTTCTTTGCCGCTAAAGCTATTGAGGTAGGGCCTACCAAGCGAGTCTCCCGTGCGATCAAAGAAACCAGAAAGCAGTGGGCGTACCAGTTTTGCAGTCATGTGAGTCTCAATGACAATAACCTCAAGCAAACCGTCATTCATACGATTACCAGGGGCTAATTCAATTCCTGCTTGCATCATGGAGCTGTTTGCAATAAGGCAGCCAATGCCCTGAAGCTCATGTACTTTGCCGTCAACGGTAATTTTGAAGTCGTGAACTGGCGGCATAAGGTTGGCTAGGGCCGCAGTAAAGTATGCGGCTTCTCCAAAGGTTTGTTTGTGGGGGATAGCTGAACGCATAATTTCTGCGTCAAGGCCTGTACCGGCCATTAAAGGAACTCCAGCTACATGGGTTTCTCCCGACACTGTGGTCCAGGTAATCTCACCCAGATCAAGCTGTGCGGTCTGAAGGTTTCTGCAGGCCAGCGCCAGTGCGTTAGGTTCAGGAGCGTTTCCAATATTTGCAGCTAGAAGATTAGCGGTTCCAGAAGGGAAGACAAGAATAGGTGTCTGGTATCCTCTAAGGCCGTAGAGCAGGCTGGATACCGTGCCATCACCGCCCGAAAGCACTACTACGTCAAAATCTTCAGGCTGAACAGAACTCAGAACCTCATCTGTGTGCCAATGGCTCTCGACAAGTTTTACCAGGCATTCGTCGCCAGACTTCAGAAGAGCGCGCTCAAATTCAAAGATTGCATCAGAGCTAAAACCCGAGCAAGGATTGTGAATGATGAGGGTTCTCATATATCCTCCGAAGATTTGCAACAAGCTGGTATATCATTTTGATACGTATGAGTGTATCTCTTTACGTCAGGTACTTAATCGGCAATTGGATGGACGCATTGTATATAGCAACCTCAGAAGAACTTTCCGCATTTTGTGAGCGAGCAAAGACCTCGCATATCCTTGCAGTTGATACGGAGTTTCTTCGCGAGAAAACCTACTTTCCCAAGCTTTGCTTGGTGCAGGTTTCTACAGGTTCCGAGATTGTCGCAATTGATCCGCTGCTTATTGATGACCTTACTCCTCTTAAAGAACTCCTGGAAAATCCGCAGATTGTTAAGATTTTCCATGCGTGCTCACAGGACCTTGAGGTCTTACTAGAAAAAATGGACTGCGCATGCGCACCTGTTTTTGATACGCAGGTAGCAGCCGCATTTTTGGGTATGCGCCAGCAGGTGAGCTACGCCGGGTTGGTAGAAAATTTTGCTAACGTTAAGCTTGCTAAAGCAGAGTCTTTAACAGACTGGTCAAAGCGACCGCTTGATAAAGAACAGCTGGTATATGCCGAGGATGACGTCAGATATCTTCCTGCAATTTATCATCAGATGATCGAGAAACTCATCAAGCTTGACCGTTTAAGCTGGGTAAAGCCAGAGATGGACCAGCACACCAATATTGAGCAGTATCGTCGAGACCCCTATCAGGCGTATCTTCGTTTGAAGCGTTCTGGCTCGCTTACACGCAGACAGCTTGCCATTGCTCGAGAAGTTTGTGCCTGGCGAGAAGAAACTGCAGCTAAAAGAGATGTTCCACGTAAATGGGTGCTTTCTGACGAACTTATTATTGAGATTTGTCGTCGTGTGCCTACAACACCCGATAGACTACGCAAAATTCGCGGTACTGAACAGATTTCTCAAGGTGGGGTAGTGCATCTTTTGGATGCAATCAAACGTGGTCAAAAGACCCCCGCTGATCAGTGTCCAAAAATTGAGCATCATGCTCATCCTTCAGCTGGTTCTGAAGGTGTTGTTGAGCTTATGTATGCCCTTATTAGGATTGTTTCAGAAAAAGAAGGAATTGCATCTCCTTTGATTGCCAATAAAGATGACCTTACTGATCTGCTTTTGGATAAGGTTGATGCAAGACTTAAAACTGGATGGCGCTATCAATTAGTGGGCAAGCAGCTTGTGGGACTACTCAATGGCGAGGTAGGACTTACCGTCAAAAACGGTCGAGTAGAGCTGTTGTAATAGAAGCGTTTTAACCTAGGGTTAAGTGTGATTACTCTTGCAAACCTGACTTTTTGTCCGGTGAGTTGGGTATACTCATCTTTATACATAGATAGGAGAAAAATATGTATTACTCTGGTGCGTTTATCCCATACGTTGTTCTAGTAGTTGCCTCGTTGGTGCTCGGATTGGGCACTCAGTGGTACATCAAGCATGAATTTAAAAAGTATTCTTTAGTTCCTTCAGGGTTTAATGCCACCGGCGCTTCTGTTGCTCGCGCCATGATGGACACAAATGGAGCAGCTAATGTTGGTATCAAGAGGATTTCTGGTGAACTTACCGATAACTATGATCCACGCGATAATTGCCTGCACCTTTCTGATGCAAACTTCTCTGAGGGTAGCGTAGCCTCCGTTGCTGTTTCTTGTCACGAGGCGGGTCATGCAGTTCAGACAGCCAAAATGTATATGCCATCTCGCGTTCGTTCCGCTCTTGTTCCTGTTGTTAATTTGGCATCTGCAGCGTGGATTTATGTCTTTCTTGCTGGTGTCTTGCTCAATGTTTCAGGCTTGACTGTGCTTGCAATTTGGCTCTATGCATTTACCTTCTTGTTCCATATAGTTACGCTTCCTGTAGAGATTGATGCCTCAAGGCGTGGATTGGCTTTTTTGAAGGCAAACGCTCCCGCAGGCTTTGACTACAATGGCGCTAAAAAGGTACTAATTGCTGCTGCTCTTACGTACGTAGCTGCTGCAATGGTTTCTGCACTACAGCTTCTATATCTACTTGGTTCTTCTAGAAACAGGAACTAGTAATGGATCAGATTCAAGAGAAAGAAGATTCTGTTCTTTCGGTATCTGATGCGGTGCTCTTTGCAAAAAATGAAGTTGCCTCAATGCCATCTATGACGGTGGTTGGTGAAGTTTCTGGATTTAGGGGTCCAAACTACAAGTCTGGGCATTGCTACTTTGACGTAAAAGACCCTGTTAGTTCTATGGCAGTTATTGTCTGGTCAAAGATTTATGCTGCTAGTGGCATTACGTTGCAAGATGGCATGAAAATCCAGATGACAGGAAAGTTTGATATTTACGCTTCAAGCGGCAAACTTTCTTTTCATGCGCGTACTATTCAGATCGCTGGAGAAGGAGACCTTCGCCAAAAGGTGGCACAGCTTGCTAAAAAGCTAGAAAAAGAAGGTCTTACAGACATTTCCAGAAAGCGCTACATTCCAGAGTTTTGTACACGCATTGGTGTAGTTACTTCACTTTCTGGCAGCGTCATTGATGATGTTAAGCGTACGCTTGCGCGAAGAAACCCTCTTGTAGAGCTTGAGGTATCTGGCTGTGCTGTTCAGGGTACTCACGCACCTGCAACTATTATTAGAGCTCTCCAGGTTGCTGCAACTACACGTCCAGATGCAATCTTGCTGGTACGTGGAGGTGGCTCATTCGAAGATCTTATGTGTTTCAATGATGAGGGAGTGGCTCGCGCTATTGCTGCATGTCCAGTTCCTGTTATCACGGGCATTGGTCATGAGCCCGATACCACCATTGCAGATATGGTTTCTGATAGAAGAACTTCAACGCCAACTGCTGCTGCAGAGTCTGTAGCTCCCGCTATTAGTGAGTTACAAACTACGTTTAACAACAGAATTTCTCGCCTTGGAAATGCTACAAGAAAGATTTTGCAGTTCTATAAAACGGGACTTACAACTGTTGAGCAACGCTCTAACTTGGCAATGAAAAATGCTCTAGCAAGTAAACAGTACCAGCTAGAGAGGCTATCAGATCGTCCTTGTTTGAAAGACCCTGCTTATATTATTTCAACAAGAACAGAAGACCTTAATCAGACTGAGCAAAGGCTTATGGACGCTCTGCCAGCGCTTCTTGTAAGAAAGAAAGAGACGCTTTCTGTCGAGTCACAAAGGCTAATCAGAGCTAGTGCTGCCATGCTCCATCCACATGAGGCTTTGCTGTCTTCGCTTGCAGGAAAATTAGACGCACTTTCTCCTCTAAAGGTTCTTACAAGGGGATATGCGTATGTCCAAGATGAAAAGGGATCTGTCATTAAAACGGCCAAAGACGCCTCGGTTGGAGATTCATTGCTTGTCAAAATGACGGATGGAACAATTAAGGCAACTGTTTCTGACATTGAGCTTTCATAGATAAGGGGAACAACATGGATACTAAGAAGACTGAAGAGCTTACTTTTAAAGATGCTTCTATTGAGCTTGAGCAGATTGTTCGTAAGCTTGAGGGCACAGATTTGGAGCTCGAGGAGTCTTTGGCTCTGTATGCTCGTGGCGTTGAGCTGGTAAAGGATCTTCGTGGAAGGCTTGATACTGCAGAGCAGAAGGTTAAGATTCTGCTTGATGAGTCTCAGGCAGGAGCTGCAATTACTGATACAACTGCAGCGCCTTCTACTGCATATTTAGACGAGTAAAGGAGAGGCTATGTCTGATTGCATTTTTTGTAAGCTTGCTAACAAAGAAATCCCTACAGAGTTTCTCTATGAGGATGAAAACGTTGTAGCTTTTAATGACCTAAATCCTCTTACGCCTGTGCATGTTCTTGTTGTGCCAAAGAGCCACTATGACAACATCATTGATGGCATTCCTGCTGTAACCCTTGAGAGTGTTACTAAAGCTATAGCTGCGGTAACAGAAAAGACTGGGATTAAAGAGACTGGATTCCGTGTAATCACCAATACAGGAAAACATGGCGGTCAGTCAGTTAACCACGTCCACTTCCACATTTTAGGTGGCAAGCAGATGGATGATTCAATGGGCTGTAAATAAAAATATTCAAGTTTTTTGCTCGTCTATTTAACTCCGGGGTATCTTGGGGTTTATGATGTCATGCGGTTATGTTTATTTGAAGTATGAGAGTAAGGCCTAATGGTCTGCGCTGCTTCACGGAAAGAGGAGTCACATGAACGTACTGGTTATCAACGCAGGTAGCTCATCTCTTAAGTATCAGCTTCTTGACGTTGACACCCGCGAGGTTTACGCAAAAGGAAACTGCGAGCGTATCGGTATCGAAGGTTCTTTTGTTGGTCACGAGGAGCTTGGTGGAGAGAAGCAGAAGCTTGAGGTTGCTCTTCCTGATCACAAGACTGCTATTAAGCATGTCTTTGACATCCTTAAGACTATTGATAAGCCAATTGATGGCATTGGTCACCGTGTTGTTCAGGGTGGTTGGTACTTCCCAGAGTCTGCCGTTGTAGACGATAAGGTCTTGGCTCAGGTTCGTGAGGTTGCTCCACTTGCTCCTCTTCATAACTATGCTGAGGCTGATGTTATTGAGATTTGTCGCGAACTCTTCCCAGAGGTCGGCAATGTAATCGTTTGCGATACTTCTTTCCACTTCAATATGCCAGAGAAGGCACATCGCTATGCTCTTCCTCGCGATGTTGTTGATAAGTACCACGTCCGCAAATACGGCGCTCACGGTACTTCTCACCGCTACATTTGGCGTGCAACCAATGAGTTTACCAACGGTCAGACTCACAAGCTGGTTAGCTGCCACCTTGGTTCTGGTGCTTCTCTTTCCGCTATTGAGGATGGTCGCGATCTTGAGACCACCATGGGTCTTACTCCACTTGATGGTCTTATCATGGGCACTCGTTGCGGCACTATTGACCCAGCTACTGTCTTCTATCTCTCTCGCGTTGGTGGTTACTCCATCGATGAGATTGACACTATGATGAATAAGCAGTCTGGTCTTCTCGCTCTGTCTGGCCATTCCGATTCTCGTGATATTGAGGATGGCGCTCACGCTGGCGATAAGGACTGCCTGCTTGCACTTGATATGTTCTATTATCGTACGTCTCAGCTCATCATGGAGATGGCTCAGGCTATGCATGGCTTTGATACCATGGCTTTCTCTGCTGGAATTGGTGAGAATTCCGATGAGATGCGTCTTGGCGTTGTCAAAGAGCTTGAGTGGATGGGTGTCAAGATTGATGAGGAGAAGAACAAGATTCGCTCCGGTGAAATCCGTGACATTTCTGCTCCAGATTCAAAGGTACGCGTCCTGGTTGTACCTACCAACGAGGAGTATATGATTGCTCTTGACGTTCAGGAGCTTCTGGGTAAGTAAGCTTTCCTTACAATCCAAAATAATATTAACTCCCGCACTCTGTGCGGGAGTTTTTTTATGGAGATATAGATAGTTCTTTGACATCAGTACTTTAGAACTTTATATTTTTAAGTAAGAAGGTAGAGTTTCAAAGAAATCTTATTGTTTTGTACAGCTATTTGTGTGCAGATAAATAAATCTTTGAACTAGCTGTGAGGAGCATCATGCAGTCTAAAGGTTTAGTTAGCAGGTCTTTGAGCTTTGCGGTTATGTTTGTGCTCACTGTATTTGCTGCGCTCACTGTATTCAACACAAAGGCACAAGCTGTTGAGTACACACCAACTATTTCAAATGCTAGCTATACAACATTAGTTGGTAGTAACGTGCGTGTAAATTTTGATTATGCGCTCAACAATGGTGCCCCTGCACAACCAGGTGATACCTTTACTATTATGCTTCCTCCAGAGCTAGAGAATAATACTCCAGCTCCTTTTGAGGTTATGGGTGTAGATGCAAACGGAAATAGTATTTCTGTTGGTACGGCAACTCCTACCAGTAACCCTAATACCATGACTGTTACCTTCAATAACAATATTGCGGGTCTTCTTAACGTTCATGGCCAGATGTCTTTCTCGCTCAATTGGTCAAGCGCAATTGCACAGAGAGGCAATGGCAGCACTACGCTCAATATTGGTAACACCAGTCTTAACATGACGTATGGCGGTTCTATTGCTGCAATGGATACTGCAATTACTAAGTACAACAGAACTGGTGCAACTGCAGAGACAACCTATACGCTTCCTTCTGGTGCAACAATTACAACTGGAAATGATTATTACGTTACCAGCTGGGTTGTTAACCTAACTCCATCTGATATCACCCAGGTTGGTTTGCTTAATGCCACTGTTAAGGATCAGATTGTCAATCCTTATACCGTTGATACATCAAAGCTTACGGGTACCGGTGTTAACCCAGCAGATGAGCTTGCTGGTCCATATCTTAAGCACTCTTTTGTTCTCCACCTTGTTAACGGCGCTGTTCAGACTCTTTCTGCAGATCAGATTCTTCCTGCAATTACCTTTACTCCTAATGGTTACACTCTTGATTTTGCTCGACTCAATAATCAGGTTAACTTTGCTGGTTTCCAACCACTTATCCAGGATTGCTGGCTTGAGTACAAGACCATTGTTCCAGCCAACGTTACCCAGGTAGACAATAGAGCAACTCTTGATTTTGATGGCAACACTGATAACTTCACTCGTGAAGGTTGGTGGATTAATCCTCGCGGTGCCGGTACTGCAACTGGCGAGCAGCAGGTAAGCGTTTCTGTATCCAAGGTTTGGGAAGATCAAAATAACGCTGACGGTACTCGTCCTACTTCAGTTACCGTACACCTTTATGCAGACGGCGTAGATACTGGTAAGAGTGAGGTTCTCTCTGACGCAAATGGCTGGACTGCAACATTTAGCAACCTCGATAAGAACCAGGCTGGTACTACAACAGCTATTACGTACACCGTTGTTGAGGATGAGGTTGAGGGTTACACCGCTGGGGTAACAGGCGATGCTACAAGCGGCTTTACCATTACCAACACTCACATTCCTCCAACTCCAACCACTCCACCTTCAGAGACTCCTAAGAAGCCAAAGCAGCCAAAGAAGAAGGAGCCTAAGCTTCCTTCAACTGGTGATGCTTCCTTTGCTGCAGTATCTGTAGCAGCTGCATCTTCTGTTCTTATTGCAGCTGGTGTTCTTGGTAAGAAGCGCGCTCAGTAACGCACACTACAACAACGTAAGTTAAACGTAAAAGAGCCTGTGAGATTTATTCTGAACTGCCTCCTATTTCTTGGACATAAGAAATGGGAGGCAGTTCATATGCAGGTGATTATGATTCTGTAGCGTGTTAGCGTCGGCTTTTAGGCCTGGCGCACAAAATAGTTCAGTTTGGTAGGTTCTGCTGAAGAATTGACATGTTCTTTATCAAGATAGCCAGGCAGCTAGGCGGTCGCACTACCCGATATGCATCTCTATGCATAAACTTCATCTAATATGCTTAAACATGAATAGACTTATATAAGAAATTTA
>CABTJC010000007.1:0-127704 GCA_902485095.1 uncultured Atopobium sp.
AAAGACTAGGATGGTTAAGTCCAGTGCAATACAGGCTTAGACTCTTGGCTGCATAAAAATAGCGTAGCAGCCATATAAACTGCTACGCTAAAAAAGTCTAACTTTTGGGGGTCACATCATAATCTAGGCACCTTTGTAAGACCCAAATTACTAGAGGTGTAATTATTCATGACAAAGTAAGAACGTGGCTTAAAACGGCTCTCAGAGGCTCAAATTTTGAAGTAATGAGACGTAGGATATGAAAGCCGATGCAAGATAAAGTATTATAGATATATAGACGTGTAAAATCTCTAAATTCTGTTCTAATATAAAAGTCTGATAATCGATATTATGTAAACTAATGAATTGAAGAAAAAGGAGAAGGATTTTGAGCCCCTCTCCTTTACGGTAACGTGTGCGACAGCGATAAGCGCTATACCGATGAGTCAGTCATGACATTCAATTTAATCATGACATCGCTTTCATACATCTCATCATAAATAACAAGAATCTTGTCGAGTGCCATCAATTCAGTTTGGCCGGTTGGAATAATCTCCAAGCCCGCACGATCAATAGTTACAACCCTCACTTTGTCGGGCCATGGGATATCTTGAAGCAATTTGCCCTCAACGGGACTTCCTTGTCCAATAGTGAACTCATGAAGGATTTTCTCGCCAGAATCAAGTGTTGGTTTAGACTCCCCTTGCTGAGAAGCCAAGAATTCTGCAAGTAAATGCTCGTAAAATGGGTCAACACGCAGGATGTTTGCGGTTACATAGGACACGATTGCAACTGCTGACATGGCCATAAGAGCTTCAAGAGAGCCTGTGAGCTCAAAGATGAGCACTACCCCGGTGACGGGCGCCCTAACTGCTCCGGCAAAAATGCCTGCAACGCCCATAGCAATAAAATTTGGTGCATATGCCATAGGTATGCCAAAAACATGGGTTGCTACCAGGGCAAACAGTGTTCCAACAAGTGTTCCCATAACAACCATTGGAAAGAGAGTTCCGCCAGGCGTTCCAGCAGCAAAACATGTTGTGGTAAAGAAGTATTTGCCCAGTAAAAGCGCTATAACCATGAGTTCAGTAAGCGTTGCTGGCTCTTTGATTTTCTCGATAATAGCGTCGCCGCCACAAAGAAGATCTGGCCAGATAAAAGCCATAATTCCAGCTAGCATGAATGGAATAATGAGCCTCGAGAAAGGCACAAACTTAGTTATCTTTTTGTACAGCCCCTGGGCAAAGAACATTCCCTTATTGTGGAGCGCTCCTAATAAACCACAGATAAAACCGACGATAAGAACAAATGCAAAGTCGACATGAGGTAATGGCGCTACGTAAGGAAGCTGAAGGACAGGCTTCATACCAAGGACGTTAGAAACCAGGAAGTCAGCGCCTACTGATGCGGTCATTGCCGAGATAATCAGTGGAGCATGAAACTCTTTCTGAATCTCTTCGATAGCAAAAAGTGTGCCGGTGAGAGGGGCATGAAAAGCGGCTGACATACCCGCAGCTGCGCCACAGGTTACCAGAAGACGTTCTTCTCCCCTTTTGCGTTTAAGGAATTTTGAGACCGCTTTACCAGAAACAGCGCCTAACTGGACTGCTGGGCCTTCTCGACCCATAGAAAGGCCACCAAAGGCAACTAGAACGCCCTGGATAAACTTAACAGGAAGAACTCGATACCAAGGCATATCGGCAGATCCCATGACCTCAGCATTGGTCTGAGGGATTCCAGAGCCAGCGGTGTAGGGTTCAAACTTCATAAGCAGGCAAACGGCCGCCATAAGAATAATTAGAACACCAAACCAGAGAGCCATATACGGCCAATTACCTGCGATTGATTGAGTAATAGAGCGCATTTGAGCTTCTGCAAAAGAAAGACAAAGGCGATACAGCGTGACAACGCCGCCACCCATAAGGCCAACAAGCAGGCCTTCTCCAATGAGAGCTACCTGAAACCTACGAGAAAAATGACGCTCAATAACGTTTGTCTTATGTTTGAGATGAAACGCCACAATCTCCCCTAGCAGTTTATGGTTAATAAAAAGCACGTAAAGCGTACTTAAAACATTGTACGACTTTACGTGCGTGTAGTTAAAACTTTGTACAGAAATTGTACGTTAGCCGGAGAATGGTCCTCCACCATAGCAAGCATAAACAGGACCCTCGATAACACCAACAGACTCGTTAGCTGCGTGAATCATGCGGCCACCGCCGATGTAGATTCCAACGTGCTCATAGCCTGCACGGGTAAAGACAATATCGCCATAGTTGAGCTCGTCTAGGGAATCATGCCAGTTACCAGCAGCGCGAATAGCACGGCCAATGGTTCCTGCGGTACCTGCACGGTAGCCGAGGAAGCAGTAGTAAATTAGACCGCCACAATCAAAGCCTGTAGCAGGGGAAGCTCCGCCCCAAACGTATGGATAGCCAATGCAAGCATAAGCTGTAGCAACGCCACCGCCTGCAGCTGGGTAGCCACCGCCACCGCCGGAGTATGATGATCCGCCGCCAGAGTTAGAACTGCTACTGGAGCTGCTAGAGCTGCTAGAGCTGCTAGAGCTTGAGGAGCTGGAACTTGAAGAGCTAGAGCTGGAATCGTTAGAGGAGCTATCGTTAGACTCTGAGCTGTTAGAAGGAGTCTCACGAGTAACAGTCTCAATTGCATAAGCAACGTTGTTGTTAGCTGATGCAGCCTCCTGAGCAGCAAGCTGTGCTTTTACCTCTGCATCAAGGGAGTCGTAGTAAGCCTTAGCCTCTGCAACCTGGCTCTGAAGGCCATCTGCAGTTGTCTTCATCTCAGCGACCTGAGCCTGAAGGTTCTCCTGCTCAGCCTGAAGCTCAAGCTGTTGAGCCTGAAGCTGGTCACCAAGAGCCTTGACGGTATTGATGGAGTCAGCCTCCTGCTTGCTGGTGCGGTCCATATAGTAGACGCGGCTGACAAAGTCCTCTGGGCTAGATGCTCCAAGGAGGAAGTCCAAAGTCTCCTGTGGGCCTGCCTTATAAGCACTCTTCATTGCTGCAGAAAGGACAAGACGCTGCTTATTGAGCTGGTCTGTAGTCTCTGCAATCTGCTCCTGAACCTCACCAATCTTGTTGTTGGTAGCGTCAAGTGCATAGGTTTTCTCGTTAAGGTTATCCATGGCCTCTGCAAGAGCTGCACCAAGAGAGTCTAACTGGGCAGATGCGGCCTCAAGATCGCTTTGTGGGTCTGCGAATAGCTTGGCTGGGGTAAGCAGCGTAGTAGCTACACCAAGACCTGCAAATAAGAGAGCGTCTCGTCTTGTGAAAGATCGGCGCTGTGACATATAAGCTCCTTCCGCAAAGCACGAAATCAATTGGGCAACGTGTTGCTTTGCTTTGCCATCTAGGATAGCTCATTTGATAAAAAATCAAAGTCAACTCGCCGATTTCTTAGCGAGAAACCCGTGTAAACAGGAAGCTACCCTATCGAGTATTTGAATAGTTTACCCCGAAAATGACATTTCATACAAATTCAAAAGACTATTTGTGCAGTTATATAGCATGGAGCGGGCAAATATCATTGCATAAATTTATCTTTGACCTGCAATTATGGAGAAATTCTATGTATTGTAAACAAGTTTACTGTAATTAACAAAATGCTTATGTAAATAAGACAAATGGCCGACAAGCACGTAGTCTTGCCAGCCAAAATTGTCAGGTTAAAGTAAGTCTTATGTAAGTGATTTAGCTTATTGAACCTTAATAAGGGTGTAGACCTCTTGGTCAAAGCACTTGCCAATTATCTCCCTTGGATGCAGGTAGCAAAGCTCAAGCGCAAATGCAAAGCCAGCTACTTTTGCACCGGCCTTCTCGGCAAGTTGAGCACAAGCAACGCAGGTGCCACCAGTAGCAACCAGGTCATCAGCAATAAGAACAACGTCGTCTGGGGTAAGAGCATCGGTGTGAATCTGAAGCTCGCTGGTACCGTACTCAAGGTCATAAGCCTGTGCGTAGACCTCACGAGGCAGCTTGCCTGGCTTACGAGCAGGAACAAAGCCTGCGCCCAGTTTGTAGGCTACAGGGGTTCCAACAAGAAAACCACGAGCCTCAGCACCAATAACCTTGGTGATTCCTGCATCAGCAAAGTGCTCTGCAATGTCATCAACAACTGCGTGGAAGCACTCAGGATCTTTAAAAAGTGGAGTTACATCTTTAAAGATAACGCCTGGCTCTGGATAATCAGGAATGCTAATGATATGACTCTCATAATCATACGTAGACACAATGTCCTCACATTCAATATCAAAATCAATGAATAGTTATATATACCTAGATTACTCGTCTAGATGCATATCCTTAAAAGATTCACGAACTAATTTAGTGATAAGTTCATTTCTAACCGCATTGGTGAGGCCTAACATGCGGGTCAGAGCAGCCATAAACTTCTGACGAGTCTCGTCAGTATGGTCAACTTCAACTCCCCCGCCTTTTTTAGCGTACACAACAAGTGACTTAGCAAACATGCTAGATTCTCGGTTTGCAGCCATAACGTATTGACGCAGGTTCTTGGGCTCAAAACCAAAGTGACGGAGCTCACTACAAAGGCGAATCAGCGTTAAATCCTTGCCATCTACAAGGTCTCTACCATGAGGAGAGCGCTTTAAGGTAATGACTCCCGCCTCAGAAAGTTGGCGCACAAAACCTACAGAGCATCCCACTATTTCTGGAATGCGATCAATAGCGTGATATTTCTGAACAACCTCAGGGTCATCTACAGGTACCACAATTGCATCAGCATGCGTGGCACCAAGAATTGCCTGAGACACTTGCTTTCCATCCAGCTGAGGTTGAGTCTGGCGAGAAGAACTTTGAGCTTCAGGTGTAGCCTGAGCATTGGATACGCTAGCCTCGTCAGTCTGATCCTGGACCTGTTGTTCAGCTTCAGGGTTTTTATCTTCTCTATCAAGCTCTTCTTTAATAACTGAGAGCGGCATAAAACGGCTTTTCTGCAGATACAGAATAGTCTCAAGTCGCTTAACGTCTTTTTGGGAATACAGACGATAGCCACCAGCAGTTCTGGTAGGAGTAAGCAAACCTTCATCCTGCAGATACCTGACTTTAGAAACACTCAAGTCAGGATAGAGAGTCTGTAATTTCTTGACTACTTTACCAATGGTAAGAAAGCCTGAATCAGCCATAAAGCTATCCTTTAACCTTAAGCTGAAACTCTGCTGGTATGGAAGACCATGCGGAAGGTGCCAATCTGAATAGTTGAGCCATCGCGCAGGGTAGCCTTGTTAATAATGGCGCCATCAACCCAGGTACCATTGAGAGAATCAAGGTCTTCAATAGTTGCATAGCCAAGAGCAAGATTAGAGAGATCAATGGTGGCATGATTTCTGGAAACTGTCATGTCGTTCAAGAAAACACTGCTCTTTGGATCTCTGCCAAGAGAAATCTGAGGTAGATTAAGCTCAAAAGTCTGACCAGTCTGTGGTCCCTTAACAATAGTAAGGACAGGGTGAGCAGGCTTTTGTTGAGCCATAAGGTCCGGAACCGTAGCGTCAGCTGATGGCATGCGGAAAATCTCTGTTGAGTCTGGTGACTGCTGTTTGATGTCGTCAGTTGACATGGTTTCTCCTTAATTTGGTTACATGATAATAATAGCGCTTAACGACAAGCAATGCAGTCCATTTCGATGAGCGCACCAAGTGGCAACGCAGAAACTTCAACAACTGCCCTGCCAGGTGCAGGAAGAACAAAGTACTGCCTATAAATCTCGTTTACCTTAGGCAAATCATTGATATCAGCAAGGTAGATAGTTGTCTGAGCTACATCAGAAAGGGTGCATCCTGCCTCTGCCAGAATTGACTGAGCAAGATGAATGACACGAGTAGTCTGCTCTTCAATTCCTCCGTCTATGAGCTCCTTTGGGTCTTCTGCAGAGACCGCAATTTGACCTGTGACAAATACCAATCTACCTGCAGTAGTACCCTGAGAGTATGGTCCCATAGGAGCAGGAACACCTACTGCATTAATTGCATATTTCATAGAAGATCACCCCTTGCGCCAATGAAATCATCAGAGGCTCTGAGTAAACCCCAACCCTCAAGTTTATCTTTAACTACTACTACTTTAGTGTTACTTGCAAGTTCTGAAAACCATGGAAGATAGGTCTTAAGGCCTTCAATGAGTTGCTTATGTCCAAGAGGATGGACTGTTTCAAAAGAAAGCAAGCTTCTAAAAAGAATTACCGTATGTACTGGTGGAACCATAACCAGATATGCAGGTACTTTCTTAGTTGAAACATTGGCTACAAGTACTGGGATTGTTTGGTCAAGCATAAGATTACAAAGTTTTGAGTCTTCTGGAAGCGTCTGTTCTCCCAGGTAGTCCATAAGGACCTTCTTGGTCTTTTTACCAGCAAGAAGAAGTGGAGTAAGCAGCGGAGTTGCATCTTCCAAAGACACTTCTGCATAAGGAGCTACACCGTTTTGCTCGACAGATGCAATGATAGAAAGCCACTCGTCTAGAACAAGAGAGCGCTCAGACGCATCAAGTACCACGTACTCGTTTTGACCAGAGCGCGCGAGAAGACCGATGGAAGAGAGAGATCCGTCTCCCGTAAGTGCACACTCAAATGAAGTCTCTCCTATCTCAAGCTGCTTACCTGCAAAGACAGCTTCAACAAAATTTTGAGCTGCAACTCCACTTACAAGTGTGTAGCCGATACCACTCAGGTCAATAAGAGCACAATCTTTCAGAGCTTCCTCAAGGGGTTTCTCGCCATAGAAAGATTGGGCTAAGTTGAAGCCTTCAGTTAAGGTTGAGAATTGTGCGCCAAGATACTCAAGCTCGGTATGAAGGATAGAGCGTTTCTGCTCAGACATTAGTTTCTCCCAAAGAGATACGGAGCAACCGAATACAGGTCAAAGAGGTTGTAGGCCGGAATAGTCCACAGCGTAAGGTGTGCCTGGGTAATGGTGGTGCCTACCTGCGCGGAATCTTGGGACCAGTCAGTTGAAGAAATCAGCTGGTTGTTAGCTACTGGATAGTTGGGAGAAAGCATGGAGGTCTGGTAGGTGAAGTCTTTAGAGCCAGGCCATGCCATATACGTAGTAGAAGTTGATGGTTTAACCACTGCAGAGAGCAAGAAGTTGTCCTCACTCGTACGAATCTGCACAATCTGGTCAGAACGCTGAATGCTTACGCGATTGTAATTGCGATAAGCCCAGTTCATCAGAATGGCAGTATCGTCAAAACGACCTTGCGTTGTCTCGCAACCAAGCACGCAGGTGTAGAGCGTAATGTTTCCACGCTTTGAAGCGCCCAAGAAGGCAGTACCAGAGTCTTCAGCACCTGTTTTAATGCCGAGAAGACCTCGGTAGGTGTCCATAAGGTCATCGGTTGAGTGGAACGTGCGCTGCTCCCCTCCTACCGTTGTAGTGTATGACCTGGTATGCACAGCGCTTGCGATAAGTGGATAGTGCTCGCGCGCATAACGACCCATCAGAGCAAGGTCTCGCGCGGTTGAATAGTGACCATTAGCATCTAAGCCGTGAGGATTCTGGAACTGCGTGTGAGTCATGCCAATCTCAGCAGCCTTCTTGTTCATTTGGTCGACAAAGGCCTGTTGAGAGCCTGATACGTTGACAGCAATGTTATAAGCTGCGTCATTAGCGGAATACACCAGCATCATCATGATCAGCTGTCTGAGTGTAGGCGTATCGTCCGAGGTCAAACCAGCAACTTGAGAACCCTCTTCAAGATCTGGAACTGTGATTTCACAAGGCTCATCAAGATTAACGCCAGAATCAAGCGCCACAATTGCAGTCATAACTTTGGTGATGGATGCCATAGGGAGCTCTTGATCTGGGTTTTTGCTCCAGAGAACGTTTCCTTGAGCGTCAGTAACAATGGCAGTAGTTGCCTCAGTAAGTTTTGGCTCATCGGTTACAGAAGACTTGTTAGAAGAGGTATTTTCTGCCAGAGCCGTAGTTGCAGGAGCAAAAGGAGCAGCTAGAACAAATACAAGCAGTACACTAACAAGAAAAGCCAGCATCTTATGAGAGAGCTGGCGCAAAGATACATGGTTGTGCTGAAGGAAAGTCATAAACAACCTAACTTATGCTTGAGTGTTTTTACTATCTTTAACTATTTTAGCCGCTTCACCAGTATAAACAATGGCGGTAATTGCCGAGAAAACAATTCCTATATACACAAAGAAGATACCCAGTGCGCTGCTCTCAGAGTTAAGACCTGGAAGCCAACTGACGTTTACCAGACCAAGGCCAGATACAACAGGGATACCTAGAAGAAGCAGACTAAAACCAGTCATCAAAAAAGCAGTTGCAGTTTTACCGACAAAGACAACATCAATAGGACGTCTGCGGAATTTGCGAACCGCAAGAGCGCCAAGAGTAAGGTAAACATCTCGTCCAATAACAAAGAGTGGGATCCAGAGAGGAAGCTCACCAATAATCAAGAGACCAAGAACGCCAGTGATAAGAAGAACTCGGTCCATGATGGGATCCATGATTTTGCCTAGCCAGCTGACGGTTTGCGTTCTACGAGCTATCTGACCATCAAGAAAATCAGTGACAGCTGCGGTTACATAACAGCCCAGTGCAACCCAGCGATTTCCGCCTGTTGAGAAAAGCACAAGAAAGATAAGCGTAAGGATTAACCTGCAAAACGTAATGACATTTGCAACGGTAAAAATAGCGTTGGAAGGGTTGTTAGAACTACCAACTGGATCAGTAATAGTTCCCTCTGCCTGCGCCTTTGCTGCATCGGCGTCTGCTGCTTCTTTAATTTGGGATGCTACTTGATTAGCTAGCTGCTGCCTAGTTTGCAACGTTTCACTCCCCTTTTGTAGTACATAACATGTGTCTATTTTAACGTAAGTTGCGCGATAGCAAATTATTGGCACATTTGTTTAACAAAGGAAATAAGAACACGAACACCCTGAGTATAAACGCGTTTTTCGATGCGCTCATCAATGCCATGGACCCCATTTGCCTCATCTTCTGGTGTTGGCCTAAACGGACAAATACGCAGAATGGAATCGCAAATTCCCTCGTATCGGACAGAATCGGTACCACCGCACACAAATGACGGGACAAAGGTAACACCTGGATGGTAGTGCTCCATAATGGCCTTGAGCTCTTGGTAGCCAGCACCAGTTGGAGAATCAATTCTTCCTGCTGGAGTTGAGTGTAAAGCTTCAACCTCAATATAAGGGTCAATCTGAGCTACCACCTGTTTAATGTGTTCAACGGTTTCCTCAACGCTTACACCAGGAAGAAGTCTAATATTGATAGTTGCGCTGACATTACCAGGCATAACGTTTGCTGCACTACTAGAACCATCAAGCATGTTAAATGCATACGTAGTAGTAACAAAGGGATAGAGCTCTTTAATCTGAGCTGCAGCATGTGCGATCTTATCTGCATTTGCATCAACGTCATGCACCAGCGAAGCAAAAGGCTCCTCGGTGATTTCTGGCGCAAGAACCTTGAATGTTTCTTTGACAATGTCATTAAGCTCAGGCTGAGGTTTAGCCTCAGAGAGAGCGGCTAGTGCGCAGCTCAAATGCTCAAGCGATGTTCCACCAAAAGGATTTGAGGAATGTCCGCCATGACCAGGTGCAGTAAGCTTAACGTTCAAGAAGCCCTTCTGCGAGATGCAGATGTCGGCCACGGTAGCCTCAGGCGCACCGTATGCGCTACCGTCAAAAAACGTAGTAGTGCCTTCGTCCAACAGACATGCCGCACGCATTTCTCGCGAGGTCATTACCTTCGCAAGTCTTGTAGCGCCGTGGCTCAAGACCTCCTCGTCTTCACCAAATGCCAGGTAGATAGAGCGCTTTGGCGAGAAACCCTGTGAGAGCAGATACTCTAGTGCCTCAAGCTCGCCCATGAGCATGTCTTTGATATCAAGCGCGCCACGTCCCCAAATGTACGTGTCATCGACATCTCCACCAAAGGGATCGTGCGTCCATGCGTCTTCTGTACCAGGAACAACAGGAACAACATCCTGGTGAGCAATAAGCATCAATGCGGGAAGCTCGTGGTTGGATCCTGAAATCTCAATGAGAAGCGAGTGACCAACCACTTCAACGTTAGAGGCCGCGGTCATAACATACGGAAAGCTATCAACAATGTGCTGTTGAAGGGCATCAAACTGGGACCAATCGGTTGTCTCTGCGTCGGTATACACCGTCTTAAACGACAGCGCCTTTGCAAGTCTCTCAGACATTGCCTCTATGTTGAGCTCCGGATATTCATCCTCGTGAGCAAAGTGGTCGTAAATATTCATGGACCTCTACTAATCTCGTAGTTTTAAGTTAATAACGTAATAATAACGGCAATTTTTATGCGTTTCTCTACTCTTGCTGGTAGAATTAACAAAACACTCACTTAGCACACGTATCTTGGGAGCCCTGATGATTAAGCTTGTTCTTTCCGATATGGACCAAACGTTAAAACCCGCTGACACTCCGGCTATTTCAGAAAGAACTCATCAGGCAATTAATAATCTTAAAGCCGCAGGTATTGCGTTTGGACTTTCTACCGGAAGGCCAGTTTATGATGCACTTTCTTATCTAAAGTCTGACGTTTCCCTGACAGACACTGGCGTGTTTTCTAGTGGAAAGATTCTCTACTTTAATGGCAAGCTCATTTTCACCAAACAATTTACCTACGAGATGATGGAGAAGATCTACGAGGTTATTTCTCCAATGGATGATTGTTTGCTTACGTATTATCAAGAAGGTCCGCTTGAGCAGCCTTTAGATACGTCATTTACCTCTTGTTGGAAAATAGTTGATACCACTCAAGAGGTAGTAGATCATCTTGCAGCCTCGTTTAACACTTTTGTGCCAGGGCTTGGTCCGCAGTCCGTTCCAAAAGATATCCCTATGTATGCGGGAGGTCTTCTCTTACCCCAAGATGAAAAGCGCGCGCAAGAAATCTATGAGGCTGTTACCAGTGCAGTTCCAGAGGTTGAGTTGGTTTCTCCCTATATTGGTTGGTTTGACATCAATTATCGTGGTTGGAATAAGGCACAGGGATTCGAGAAGCTCATTGAGACTATAGGTCTTAAGCCAGAAGAAGTTATTGTGTGCGGCGATTCCGAAAACGATCTTGATCTTCTTAAGATTGCTCATCACTCATGCTGCATGGAAAACGGAACTGACGAGGCTAAGGCTGTCTCGAAGTATCTGTTGCCTAGCGTGTATGAGGAAGGCGTAGCTCAGCTCTTAGAGGCGCTTACAGAGGCTCAGGGAGACTTTGATTCTGACGTTGTCCAGGCTGTCCTGAAGAGAACTCTATAGGGTTAGAGCTTGATGCAGAGCGTGGCAATATAGTCATTCCCATACTGTGATAATCGATTCCTTTTATCACATGACTCATAAAAATCAATCATAGCAAGGCCATTTTTAAGTTGTCCTCTAATCTGAGCTTCTAAGGTATGGCTAAATTCATATCCATATGCTGGATCTATGGTTATTTTGCCTTGCTCTTCAAGCTTTCTTGAATTAAAGGGAATTGAAAACTTTAGAAGTAATTCCTCATCGGGGTGGTCCCATACAACGTCAGCATCATACATGTACGTCCAAGGATTCATGAAGCCGACCATTAATAGCCCACCCTTTTTCAATACGCGAGCTGCTTCTTTATACATGTTTTCTAAGTCTTCAATGTATACATTCGAAACTGGATTAAAAATAATATCGAAAGTTTCATCTTCAAAAGATAATGTTTTTGTCATATCAGCTTGAACGGTATTGATTTTTAAGCCTTCTCTTTTAGCAACCATCTCATCTTTTTGTAATTGTGATGTAGAAAAATCCATTATGGTTACGTCATAGCCTTTAGCAGCAAAAACGGGACCCTGTTGTCCACCACCACAAGCCAAGCCTAATATCTTTTTTCCGCTGGTCTTTTCAAACCATTCTGTTGGAACTTTTTTCCCGACCGTTAATGCAACAGAAATTGGACTGTTTCTAGCTTCTTCTATTTCTTCATGCGTTAGTGGTTCGGTATAGTCATTTCTTACCTTATTCCATCTATCTTGATTTAATTTTAAGTAGTCATTCATCTTATAATCTCCTCAAAATAGTGTCGTATTTTGATTTAAGTCGCATGTAGAACCATTACATTTTTCTTGTCGCTACAAATTATAATTTGTTTTCTTGCTGTTCGTACCACATGCATTTTTAACTAATTGATACAGGTCTACAGAGCATGCAACCTAGTACAGATAGTCTTATCTCTAAGTGTTATATCTGAATCGTAAAAAAGTGGCTGCATTTGACGTGTCATCTGCAGCCACTTTTGTGTTTCTTGTACGTGTCTAATCGCGTGTAGTTAATCGTTTTGACTCTGCGGGTTTCTCCGCGTCTCTGCGGGTTTCTCCGCGCCCCTACTTGATCAGTCCGCTGTTCCTGAGGAGTAGCTCAATATCAGTGCCCTTGACGGCCTTGAGAGCTACCTTTAAGAGCATCTTCTCCTTGAACGAGAGTGGCGCCTTATCAAGCGTTTTCTTGTCCAGAGCATAGTAGGTTGCCCTTAGAAGCTCTCTGATGTCGTACTGAGAACCCCAAACCTCTGGTACGCCTCTATCAACATCCATCAACGTGTAGACAGACTCCATACCAGTGCGGATTGAGTACTCCGTAGTAAAGATGGTGTCACGAGGAGTCTCGGCAAACTGTCCAATAAAGGCAAAGTTAACGGAACCCTCAGGGACAACCAGAGGCCTGTCCTCAGCCTTTCTTGGCTGGAAGAATGCGTTGATGTAAGGCATGAAGCACGTAGTGGTGTTGCAGCGGTTCTTGGCCCAGTCCTCAATCTTCTTGGTTGGAACACCAATGTGATAGAGCCACTCCTGGCATACTTCCTCACCGGTGCAGTTACGCATAGCCTTCTTAACAAAGTTACCAGGCTTGTTAGTGCTCAATGCATAGACCCAGATAAGTACGGTGTCCTTGTCCTGTGCTCTGAACTGTGGCTGACGGTTGATGGTCCACGAGAGGTACCAGTTATCGGTACTGTCCTTGACGGTTACAATACCGCCAGTTGTGACCTTACCTTCTCTTGGATCTCTCTTGCAGACGCCAATAATCTTCTTGATAATCTCTTCGTCTTTTGTCTGGATAGTGGCGCTCATCCAGTTAGTTGCCTCAAAGTCACTACAGAAATTATCGGGATTGCCGTACTCACCATGCTTGGCCTGAGCTGCAATGTTCTTCCACAGATCCCAGGACTCTCCTACGCCATTTCTGACGTTGCTGATGTCAGGAGCGGTATTTTGATCACCATAGCAAGAGGTATCGGTGCAGCAGCCATTGGTGATAAACACCAAATCGTCTTCGGTTAGATCAATGGTTTGCTGTGAGCCGTTCTTCTCGTAAACAATTTGAGTAGCTACCTTTTTACCATTGGTGTCGTTGATAATGACGTTCTTGACATCCATACCATAGTCAACGCTTACGCCGTGATTCTCAAGATACCTAACCAGCGGCAAAATCATACTCTCATACTGGTTGTACTTGGTAAAACGCAGCGCAGTAAAGTCAGGCAGACCGTCAATATGGTGACAGAATCTGCACAGATAGCGCTTCATCTCAAGAGCAGAGGACCATCTTTGGAACGCAAACATAGTCTGCCAATAAAGCCAGAAGTTAGTATTCCAGAAAGAATCAGGAAGTACGTCGCTAATCTTCTTACCCTCAAGGTCTTTCTCAGGTGTCATAAACAGCTTGGCAAGTGCAAGTGAAGACTCTTTATCAAGCTTGAACTTCTTGTCTGTGTGAGCGTCCTTACCGCACTTCTCGGAAGCCCTGCAGAGAGAGTAGTTAGGATCGTGCTTGTTGAGCCAATAGTACTCGTCAAGTACGGAGACGCCAGGTGTTTCAATGGATGGAACGTCTCTGAACATATCCCACATGCACTCAAAGTGGTTGTCCATCTCGCGGCCACCGCGCATGTAGAAACCCTTGCTTACATCTTTGCGGCCGTCGCAGCTTCCGCCTGCAAGCTCAAGCTTCTCGAGCAGGTGAATTCTTGTACCCTTTACCTGGCCATCGCGGACAAGATAAAACGCAGCAGCTAGACCTGCAAGTCCTGTTCCAATGATATAGGCTGATTTTTTGTCGGCATCTTTGGGCTTTTCTGGTTTAGCGAACGATTCATACGTTCCAGCAGAGTAATACATAACTTCCTCCTTAGTATTCCGCATCAATCACCTGCGGAAATTAGTAAGTCGCCCTTACCTTGCGTTCACTATAAACTTATAAACTGCTAAAGAAAATGCACAAAAAGAACGATTGGACATATAGGTTATTTTTTGTCGCAATCTACCTGCTAAATTGTTTCAAAAATAGCAATTAATTTGGCTTTTTTCGCAGGTAATGATGTGCTTAACTTGTATCAGTTAGATAAAGCTAACTTTAATCTTTCATAGTATGAAAGGGGTCTTAGTATGGAAGCTGGTCACGAGTTTTTACTTCGTATGGGCAAGACAAGACTGCGCCCCGGAGGTATTGAGGCAACCAATTGGCTGCTTAATTCCGTAGAGATAACGCCAGAAACTCAGATTCTTGAGGTAGCTTGTAATATTGGAACCACTACGGTTGAGCTGGTAAAACGTTTCCACTGCCACGTAACCGCAATTGACCTAAATGCAGATGTGCTCCCTAAAACAAAAGAAAATATCGCGAGAAACAACGTGGAGCAGTACGTTACGGTGGAACAAGGAGACGCTACAAACCTCTCCTACCCCGATAATAGCTTTGATGTTGTAATCAACGAAGCAATGCTCACTATGCTCTCTGATCAGCAGAAGGCATCTGCGGTAAAAGAGTATGCACGCGTGCTTAAGTCTGGCGGTGTATTACTAACCCATGACGTGCTTCTGCTCAAAGAAGACGATGAGCTGGTTCACGAGCTCTCAAGAACCATCAACGTCAACGTAAAGCCTCTGACCCTTGCAGGTTGGAAGAATCTCTTTGAGTCAGCAGGTTTCTGCCCAGAAACTAAGAACGGCAAGATGACGCTTATGAATCCGGCAGGACTCATTGCTGATGAGGGTGCTGACGGAGCTCTGAGGGTTATTAGAAACGGCCTTAAGCCAGAGAATACCAAGATGTTCACCAGCATGTTTACGTTCTTTAACGATCATGCTGACGACCTCAACTACATCGCCGTAGTTAGCAGAAAGCCAAGATAGCCACTGTTTCAAAATAGCCGTCATTACAAGCAAGACGTCGTCTCAAGATGGGCGCATGGTTGCCCAAAACAGGCATCAATCGAGCTAGACTCGGGCTCGATAGCAAAGAAGGAAGCTGGCACCTCCACCAGCTTCCTTCTTTTTTACTGCAATATGTGCGGAGCTTATTTGGCCTTTGCGCAGGCAGCCATAGCAACGGAGCCAATATAGTTGACTGGGTTGGTGAAGTTTGGCTGGAACAGAAGGTCAACAGCTGCAAGGTTGTCGATGGTCATACCAGCAGCAATAGCAACGGAAACAACGTTTGCTGCCTGAGCAACATCGTCATGTGTCGAGAAGAACTGTGCACCCTTGATAAGGCGAGTCTCTGGATCCCAGACAAGCGTAGCGGTAACTGGCTCGGTGGTTAGCATGAACTCAGGACGGTAGTTCTCGGTAATGGAGACGGAATCATACTCGTAGCCACGAACCTTGCCACCCTCAACGGTGAGGCCTGCTGCAGCCATGGAGTAGTTGTAGAGCTGAACTGCGCTGGAAGCCTGAGTACCTGCATATGCAGCGGTTGGCTCAAGCATGTTAGGACCAACGTGCAGGCCCTGACGGACAGCGTTGGTTGCCAGAGGAATGTAGTCCTCTTTACCAGTGACGTTGAAGATAATGGATGCAGAGTCACCAGCTGCAAAGACGCCAGGCTCGCTGGTGCGCATGTACTCGTCAACCTTGATAGCACCGTTAGGAAGCATATCAAGCTGACCGTCAAAGAGATCAGTACGAGGCAGGAAGCCAATGCCCAGAATTGCGTAATCTGCGGTATAGGAGCCCTTATCGGTAACAACGGTGACGGAATCACCATTGTCCTCAAAGCTCATGACCTTCTCGCCAAGTGCAAGCGTGACGCCGTGCTCTTTGTAAGCATCCTCAACCTGATCAGTGATTGCCTTATCAAAGTTCTTTGCAAGAACGCGAGGAAGCATGTCAATGAGGGTAACAGCCTTCTGACGCTCGGAGAGCTGCTCTGCAAGCTCGGCTCCAATGTAGCCAGCGCCAATGACAATAGCGGACTTGGACTCTGCCATAGTGTCGTGAATGCGACGACCATCAGCCCAGTTTTTGCACTGAAGAACGCGAGGTCCGTCGATGCCAGGCAGTGGTGGGACGATTGGCTTAGAGCCGGTGGTGACTACAAGGTAGTCGAAGTCGTCCTCAAAGGTCTCGCCCGTCTTGAGATCCTCCCAAGCAACGTGCTTGGTCTTAACATCTGCGGAAGTGACGTTGGTGGTCATGTGAACGTGAGCGCCAGCCTCTGCAAGGGCTTCTGGAGAGCTGTAGAACATCTTGTTAGGATCGCTTACGTGGTCACCTACCCAAAGAGCAATGCCGCAAGACAGGAAGGAAACCGTGTCATTGCGCTCAAAGACATGAACCTCCCAATCTGGGTGTGCACCCAGGATTGAAGAAGTGGCAAAAACGCCTGCATGGGTACAACCGATAACTGCAACTTTAGTCATAGAAACCCCTCTGTTAAATGCTACTAATGACTAACATTAATTGTTACTTTGACAGTGGCATTATGCCACATTCTGTTATCGAGAAGAGCGTCATTCTTGAACGTTCTTTAATAAATCGAATATTTGGGGTTCGCGAAGCAATTTGGTCAAAGATCTTTACACAGTGACGAGAAAAACTTACTGTTTGTACAGGTTAATTATGAGGAGACTGGGATGTTTGATCAGACTATTACAGAATGCATGATCTTTAATCCAACCCTTGAAAGGGCATTTAAAATTGCTCCGAAAGAATTTATCCCCGCGTATCAGTGGTTTATTGATCATGAAGATAGCGAAATTGATAAACTCCCCCACCATCTTGAAAAGGGATTTAATGTTGGTGGAATTTCTATTTCTAGAGATTCGGGAATTCACAGCCCTTCAAAAGATAAAGTTACTTATGGATTAAAGCAGTATGCACTTTCAGTTCATGCCTCAAACGGTAATGGTCGTTATGTAGATGGTGATCCGATTTTCTATTCTGATGGTACCTGGTCTATTGAATACAGTGAGCATGTAAAATCCAAAGGTAATCAAATACAATCAACGATGTATAACACATTCTTAATGAATTGTTTAAATGATGGTCTTCCTATTGGTTTGATTGTTAATAATAAAAAGAAGGATAAAAATAAGAAGAAAAATAAGAAATATAAAGTGATGGGATTAGCGTTTGTAGAGCGTTATAACAGCGCTACTGGAATGTTTACTCTCCATGGACCGGTTAACGCCAAAACAGTTAATAATTCATCTTTTATTTCAGCAGGTTTTGATGAACTCAAGCCAGAGATTCAAAATCAACTTGAGCAGATTGATGACACTGATGAGCGAATCAAAGAATTGAGGGAGTCAGTACGTAGACAAGGTCAGACTCAGTTTAGAAATGACTTGTTAAAAGCATATGCAAATAGATGTGCTATCTCTGGAAACGATGTCCCTCAGGTTTTACAGGCAGCTCATATTGGTCAATACCGCGGACCTAAAACGCAAATAGTTACCAATGGAATTCTTCTAAGATCTGATTTGCATCTTCTTTTTGACGCACATTTACTATCAGTTGAGCCTGATAGCAAGCGTATTAGATTATCCAAGTTGCTTGATAAAACTGAATATTTTGATTTCAATAAAAAGCAGCTACATATGCCCGTTTATCTTGAAGCTTATCCAAATGAAAAGCAGCTAGAAAGGCATTTTGATCAATTTATGGCTGAAACAGAAATTTTAATATAAGGCTTAATTACATGATTTCTAGTTCAACCCATGAACAAAATTCGTGGGCAAAGTATTGGTCTGACTTTAACAGATCAATGTGAGCCATCAAATCTTGTAATGAGGGATCAAAGTCATAGCCGTTTACATTTAAAAAAGAGTATATTGCGACCGCCGCTAATAATTCATTTTGATTTCTGAGTGGCCTTAAATTGACGATATAAAATGTATAAGCAAAAGCATTCCAGTTAATAGTAGGACATTCAATTTCAGTTAAAGGGACCCTATTGTAGTGATCACAGATCTGAGCAAAACACTCAGTCATAGTTTTATCAATTTGTATATTTGGATCAATTAATTCAGCAAGATTCTTTAAGTCATTAACTGTAAGTATTCTCATATTTTTCCTTCCGTAATGAAATGAAGAATACCGATCTATCTTTGAGTTATTTTGACGACCTGACTAGATCCACAAAATCCACGATCAAAAAAACGCCTCCCAGCGCTTAGCTAGGAGGCGTTTTAAGGAAAGGACTAGAAGGGTTTCTCGCCAATTAGGCAAGCATCTGAGCAAGATCCTCGGAAGCATCGCCGATTGGGCCAATACCGTAGTTCTCAACAAGAATGTTAAGGACGTTAGGGCTGACAAATGCAGGAAGGGTTGGTCCAAGCTTGATGTTCTTGATGCCAAGGTGCAGCAGGGTTAGAAGGACACAAACTGCCTTCTGCTCGTACCAAGACAGGACAAAGCTCAGTGGCAGGTCGTTAACGCCGCAGTCAAATGCACTTGCAAGAGCAGTTGCAATCTGAACAGCGCCGTAAGCGTCATTGCACTGACCAACGTCAAGAATACGAGGGATGCCACCAATGGTGCCCAGGTCAAGGTCGTTGAAGCGGAACTTACCGCAAGCAACGGTGAGGACAACGGAGTCTGCAGGAGTCTGCTCAACAAACTCGGTGTAGTAGTTACGACCAGGGCGAGCGCCGTCGCAGCCGCCAACAACAAAGAAGTGCTTAATAGCGCCCTGCTTAACAGCATCGATGATCTTATCGGCAATGCCAAGAACGGCACCGTGACTAAATCCGGTGGTTACCTTGTGGCCACCGTTGATACCGGTGAGCTCCTGAGCCTCAGCGTATCCGCCAAGCTCCTGAGCCTGCTTGATAACAGCGCTGAAGTCCTTCTTGCCGTTAGCGTCCTCGTCAATGTGAACGAGCTCTGGGAATGCAACAAGCTCAGTAGTGTAGACGCGGTCCTTGTAGCTAGGACGAGGTGGCATGAGGCAGTTAGTGGTAAAGACAACAGGAGCTGGAATGTCCTTGAACTCCTTCTGCTGGTTCTGCCATGCGGTACCAAAGTTGCCTTTGAGCTGTGGATACTTCTTGAGCTCTGGGTAACCGTGAGCTGGGAGCATCTCGCCGTGGGTGTAGACGTTAACGCCGGTGCCCTCGGTCTGCTCAAGAATCATCTGAAGGTCAAGAAGGTCGTGGCCAGAGACAACAATGAAGGGACCTGGCTCAATAGTCAGAGGAACCTCAGTTGGAACTGGGGTGCCATAAGCGCCGGTATTTGCGCTGTCGAGAAGAGCCATGCACTTGAGGTTGACCTCGCCTACCTCAAGGGTCAGAGGCAGCAAAACGTCAACAGAGGACTCGGTAGCAAGAGCAGCAAGTGCCTTTACAAAGAAAGCGTCAACTGCGTCATCAGTCTTGCCAAGAACGCGAGCGTGGTAAGCGTAAGCAGCCATACCACGGATACCAAAGAGAATGAGGGACTTGAGGGACCTAATGTCCTCGTTGTCGGACCAAACGCCGCCAAGAGGAAGATCCTCAACAGGCTCTACGCCAGCCTCTGCAGCTAGACGGTTCTTCTCGTCACGAACCTGAGCGGTAATTGCGTCGACAGCACCCTTGTCAAAGTTGACGTTGGTGATGCAGGTGAACAGGCCGTCAACAATCAGCCGGTCAGCACGGTTAGAGCGCTTGCCAGCAGCAAGCTCGGTGCGAGAAAGACCAACCAGAGCGCCGGTGAGCTCGTCCTGAGCAAATGCAACGTCAAAAGGCTTGCCACAAACGCCAGCAGCGCCGGTACATGCAGTACAAGCGGCTGTCTGCTCGCACTGGAAACAGAACATCTTGTTATCCACTATTTTTCCTCTCCATAAAACCATATAGCGAGAAGAGATTTACTCTTCTGGGTTTCATGATTACAGGAATGTGGAATAAGGTATGTTGTAATTACAACAAAATGATTTCTCATGACGAAATTTTCGGAGTGTATATGAACCTGCAAGATATTAAGCCTTCGTTTTTGCTCAGCACGGTGGTGTTTAAGGGTGTAAAGCCAGAGCAGCTTGAAGCTTTGCTGAATCATCTACGTGCGGTGGTACGTACCTATAAGCCTGGAGAGATTATCCTGTGCGCTGGTGATAGAGCTCATCAGTTTGGAATTGTTGTCTCGGGTGCTATCCACGTTGAGGGATCAGATGCTCAAGGTAACATTTCTGTGATGGGGGCCTTCCATACAGGAGAAACCTTTGGAGAGGCATATGCAGCTCTTGGAAACGTGCCACTCTTGACCTCGGTTGTTGCTACCGAGAAATCGGATATTCTGCTGCTAGACGTGCGACAGATCACCACCAGAACGTGTGACATTTGCGGCGGCGTAGACATTATCACCAGAAACCTTATGGCTTCTATTGCGCAGAAAAACATCATGCTGAGCCGTCGTATTCAAGATGCTGCTCCAAAGAGTATACGTGGCAAATTGATGGCGTACCTGAACACTCGCTCGCAAGCTGCGGGTTCGTCGGAGTTTGACATCCCCTACAATCGCCAACAACTTGCTGATTATCTTGGTGTAGATAGAAGCGCCTTAAGCGCGGTAATATCTTCTCTATGTAAAGAAGGCGTCTTTGAAGTAAAGCGAAGCCACTTCAAACTTTTATAACAGCATTTCAGCCTAAGGAGGCTTTTATGGCAGAGATTTATCTAGCAGGTGGATGTTTCTGGGGTCTTGAAGAGTACTTTTCCAGAATTAAGGGCGTTACTGCAACCACTGTTGGCTATGCAAATGGAAAGACCTTGGATACCAACTATCAGGAGGTCAAGGCTACAGATCATGCAGAAACAGTGCATGTAACCTATTATCAGAGCGTTGTAAGCCTCTATGACATCCTGCGTTATTACTTTAGGGTTATCGATCCCCTCTCAGTCAATAAGCAAGGCAACGACATTGGTAGACAGTATCGCACGGGCATCTATTACACAAATGATGCTGACCTGCTTGTCATTGACCGCATTATGACTGAACAGGAGTCTCTCTTTGGCCAGAAACTTGCCGTTGAGGTTGAGCCGCTAGATAACTACGTACTTGCTGAAGAGTATCATCAGGACTACTTGAAGAAGAACCCAAGCGGATATTGCCACATCAATGTTGATGACGCATATAAGCCACTTGCGTAAGCCGCTCTCCTAAACAGTTCAGTTCACGTTTACAAGAAAGGCGCTCGCTTGTGAACTGCCTCCCATTTCTTGGACACGAGAAATGGGAGGCAGTTCAAAACACACCTAAGTCAGATAATCTGTCAAAAAGACGTATACATGACGCTGAAAATAGCTAAAACGTGCAGATTATCTTCATTTGATGTGTAAAATGCCCGCAATTGAGCAGAATATCTGACTTAGGTGTGTTCCTTAGAAGTGGAATTTACCTATAATTAAATTCTTTATATTTCTCTATTCATTATTCAGCATATTACATGAAGTTTATGTATAGAGATGTATATCAGGTAGTGTGACCGCCTAGCTGCCTGGCTATCTTAATTAGAAACATGTCGATTCTTCGGCAGAACCTACCAAAGCTGCGCTATTTTGTGCGCCAGGCCTAAAAATCAACGTTAACACGTTGCAGAATCATAATCACCCGCATATGAACTGCCTCCCATTTCTTGGACATAAGAAATGAGAGGCAGTTCATTGTTCGGGCGCCTTTTTGGTTCAATGTTTGTTGCAGCTAAGCTAATAAGCAGTACGGTTCAAACTACTTTTTAACCTCGTAGTGACTCTTTACGGTAAACGTAATGACATAGGTCTTACGATACGACTCTGGTGCAGAAGTGAGAATTGCGCAGTCAGTCAGGTTGTAGTTTGTTGGGTGTGCAAGAGCTTGGTCAACGGTATTGCCAATCTCTTCTGCGGACTCAAGCACCTGAGCCCTCTGAGCTGCATCGATAGTTGCTTTTCTCATCAAATCAAACTGGTCTGCTGTACCCTCAATGCGAATGATGATTGGCCAGAGGCTGTCTTTATCAATCTGAGTGGTAATTTGAAGATCTGGATACAGGCTGTTATCAAAGCTGAATCCCTCAGGAATCTGATAGGTGCCATAGCCGGTTGCGTTTGAATTGTTTGATGAGGAGCTAGAGGAGCTAGAAGAATCCTCTTTTTTCTCGTCTTTCTTTTCTTCTTTTTGTTCTGACGTGGTGGATTTAGTCTGGTCTTGTTTGTTTTCTGTTTGTGAGCAGCCAGACAAAATGCCCACACTCAAGGCTGACGTTACCAGTAGTACAAAAATTGCAGTAAAGAACTTGCTCATCCTAGAGCTACGCTTCATTTGACCTCCATTAAACGGAACGTACTAACTACCAGGAACTCACTGCGATTGTACCCAGCAAATAGTGCCATTTAACTGGGAGAATATTTCACAACATAAAATAATGTTTCATTTTTTTATGCTTCCCAGAGGAAGTGCCTCATATCTACCTTACCGTTTTCTAGAAACTGCACACCTTCAGCCTCAAGAAGCTCTCTCTGTGCATCTGGTCCACCAAAGGCAAATCCGGGAGCAAGTGAGCCGTCTTTAAAAACTACCCTGTGGCAAGGTACACCGCCCGCAACACCGGGGCTCTGGTGCATAGCAAATCCCACATAGCGAGCCTTTCTTGGCTCCCCTATCATGCGAGCTATCAACCCATACGTACTGACCCTGCCCTCGGGAATCTGCTTGACTACTGAAAACGCACGCTGAAAGAAGTTATCCATATCTAGCCCACTCTATCTTCACGGTTACCGGGAATTGCTTGCTCATTTTATGTTGGAATGCTATCGTATCAAAAGCAAACGGGTGGTGGCGCAGCTTGGTAGCGCACTTGACTGGGGGTCAAGGGGTCGCTGGTTCAAATCCAGTCCACCCGACCAGAATTTCTCGAAGCCGTGAAATATCGGCTTTTCTTTATATGTGGTATATTAATCAAAGAACCCGCGCCACCCCGGTTAATATCCGAGGCCGAGCAGGGTTCTTTTTTTATCGCTTTATCGTTATAACCTTGTCATGCAACTATAGAAGTAGTTTTTCAAAAACCGGTGTGATCTAAGTTGTAGCATAGACAAAGTGACAAATTGGGATTTGTTGAATTTAGCAAGGTATAAATTTCTATGTAATGAGATCTATAAAACTTGTATGGATATATGAGAAGATTAAAGCGGTGTAGACAAATTAGAAGTTATCGAGGTGAAATATGCAAGATAAAAAAGGTTTTGATTTATGGGCAGATGATTATGATAAGAGTGTAGGTTTGTCTAACAAATACGGCTCGTATCCTTTTGCAGGCTACAAATCTATTCTTAATGTAATCTATAATCGTGTAATTTGTTCATCTGCGAAGACTGTCTTAGATATTGGGTTTGGAACAGCAGTACTGACATCAAGATTATATGAAAACGGCTGTACGATTTACGGACAAGATTTTTCAGATAGAATGATTGAAATTGCAAAAGAGAAAATGCCTAAAGCAAGTTTGTATGAAGGCGATTTTTCCAATGGCTTGGTGGAACCTATACAGAAACAAAAGTATGACGCGATCATTGCTACATATTCTCTCCATCATCTTACAGACTTTCAAAAAGTAGATTTTATTACATCATTATTTAAGCTGTTGAACGAGGGAGGATGTATATATATCGGAGATATAGCATTTGAAACTCGGTCATTACTTCAAGAATGTATGCGGATTGCGGCAGATGAATGGGACGCTGATGAAATGTATTTTGTATGGGATGAGCTAAAAGGTCAATTTCCAGAAATGCGATTTGAAAAAATGTCTGACTGTGCAGGACTTATCACCTTGCAAAAATAACTTCCAGTTTGTCGAGATCAGCAAAGTATAAGTTTCTATGAGATATATCCTTTAAATTTGGATTCCGATAACTAAAGCTTAAAAACCAGCTTGTCGAGCTGGAAAATTCCAGTTTGTCAATTACAGGTGACATTGAAAGAGCCAGCCCATTCAAGGTGCTGGCTCTTTCAAAATGTGTGGATAGTTATGCGTTAGTACCTTCAAACTGACTCTCGTAAAGCTTGGCGTAGAAACCGCCTTGGGCCAAGAGCTCATCGTGAGTGCCTCGCTCAAGAATCGAGCCGTCCTTGAGAACAAGAATGCAATCGGCGCCTTGGATGGTAGAGAGCCTGTGGGCAACAACCAGTGAAGTTCTACCCTTCATGATGGTATCAAATGCCTTCTGTACCAGCTGTTCTGTTCGCGTATCAATGCTTGACGTTGCCTCGTCCAGAAGCAGGATAGGTGGATTGGCTAGCATAACGCGGGCAATGCACAGAAGCTGCTGCTGACCCTGGGACAAAGATCCACCAGACTCACCTACCATGGTATCGTAGCCCTGAGGAAGCTGCTGGATAAACTCGTGAGCCTGAGCCTTCTGAGCTGCGGCAATAATCTCTTCATCCGTGGAGTCTGGCTTTGCATAGCGGATGTTTTCTTTGATGGTTCCCTTAAAGAGCCACGTATCCTGCAACACCATGCCAAACTGCTCTCTGAGCGACGCCCTCGTGAGCTTTTGCGTGTTGTGACCGTCTACATAAATTGCACCAGAATCAATGCTATAGAACCTCAGTAGCACGTTAATAAGGGTAGTCTTACCGCAGCCGGTTGGTCCAACAAGAGCAATCTTCTGACCAGGCTCTGCCTTAAATGAAATGTGACTGAGTAGCGGGTGCTTGGGATCGTAGGAGAACGCCACGTCGTCAAATTCAATGGAGCCTTGTGGGTCCTGGATGACTTCAGCGTCTACTGGATCAGGCTTGATTTCCTTTGCGTCGAGAAGATCAAAGACTCGACGAGCACTTGCGAAAGCGGTCTGAACCTGCGTAACAACTGCAGAAATAGCATTAAAAGGCTTCATGTACTGGTTTGCGTACGAAAGGAAGCTCTGCACCTGACCGATGGTAAGCACAGAAGGAACTCCCGTTAGAACGCAAATACAACCAAGAGCAGCTACCAGTGCGTAAATGAAGTTATTTACCAGACGCGTGGAGGGGTTAGAAAGAGAAGAGGCAAATTGTGCACGCTCTCCTACTACACGGAGTTTCTCGTTAATAGCTTCAAACTGCTCAATAATGGCATCCTTGTGGGCAAATGCGGTGATAAGCTCCTGGTTGGAGACCATCTCTTCTACATATCCGCCAAGCTGGCCCTGATAGCCCTGTTGCTTGCCAAAAGACGAGCTTGCGTACTTGGTAATGGCGGATGCAACAATAATTGAGAGTGGCGTAGCTAGAGCAACTACAAGGCCCATAGGAACCGACATATAGAACATGAAGCACAAGGTTCCAATAATGGTTACCACGCCCGTAAGGAACTGCGTGAGACCCTGCTGGAGGCCATCGCCAAGCTGATCAACGTCGTTTACTACCCTCGAGAGCAAATCTCCCTGAGAATGCGTGTCAATGTACGAGAGAGGAAGGTTTGACACCTTGGTATGCGCCGCTTCTCTGAGGTCACGGGTGACCAGGTAGGTGAGCTTATTGGTAGACCAAGAAGCAAGCCACTGCGTAGCGCTTGCAAGCAAAACTACCACCGAGAGCTGAGCGAGCGTTGGCAGAAGTGCTGCCTCGCCACCCTGCACTAGTCTAATGAGCTGGTCGATAGCGGCGCCTACAATGATGGGTACCCAGAGCTGCAAAAGCACGGTTGCAATTGAAGAGGCAGCCGCTAGAACCAAAAAACCTGCGTGAGGAGAAATCCATGCAGCTAGGCGACGAGTTACCTCTGCCGCAGACATAGAAATGACGTCTGCTGAGCCGCCCTTGCCATGCTCAGGTGCGCTTGATGCAATAGCGGAGGTGCTTCCGCCAGAATACATATCGGCCATTACTCCACCTCCTCAGGACGAAGCTGCGAGAGGCAAATCTCTTTATAGAGCGGGCAAGTGTCGAGAAGTTCTTTGTGTGTTCCCAGTCCCACTTGTTTTCCGTGGTCAAGAACAAGAATCTTGTCTGCTTGCATTACCGCTGCTACGCGCTGCGAAATAATGATGCTTGTAGTGGTGGCACTGAGCTTACGAAGTGCTGCACGGAGGTGTGCGTCTGTAGCAAAATCAAGTGCGGAGGCAGCGTCGTCCAAGATGACAATGCGTGGGCTTCCTACCAGCGCACGGGCGATGGTCAAGCGCTGACGCTGACCTCCCGAGAAGTTCTTGCCGCCACGCTCAACAATGCTATCAAGCTGATCAGGTTTCTCGCGCACAAAATCTGCTGCTTGAGCAACCTCAAGAGCAGTCCAAAGCTCTTCATCGGTAGCGTTTGAATTTTTCCAGCAGAGATTAGAGCGAATGGTGCCGCTGACCAGTGAGGTGTGCTGTGGAACGTAGCCAATAAGGGAACGCAGCTGCTCAAACGTATAGGTTTTGACGTCGTGGCCAAAGACGCTTACAGAACCGGTCTCCGTATCAAAAAGACGTGGAATAAGTGCGGCAAAACTGGACTTACCAGAGCCCGTACCACCAATAATGCCCAGCGTCTGGCCAGCCTGCAGCGTAAGATTGATACTAGAAAGAGCAGGCTCTCCTCCGCCGTTGTAGACAAGCGAGGCGTTCTTGAATGCTACAGCGGTGTCAGCGAAGTCTGATTCTGTGAGGTTGAAATGCTCATTTCCCTTATCAGAGAGCGCTGGCTTGGTGTTCAGAACTTCCATTACGCGAGTAGCAGACGCAGTTCCGCGTGTAATGATAATAACCAGGTTAGCAACGTAGCCAATAGCCAAAAGCGCACTGGTCATATAGCTGACAAGTGCCACCACGGTTCCTTGGGATAGAGTACCTGCAGTAATCTGAGGAGCCGCAATCCAAAGCGTTATGGCAATTCCCAGGTACATAACAAGGAAGGTTGCTGGGTTCAGTAGAGCCGAATAATTTGCAGCATCAGTTGCCGTTTCTGTCTGAGCAAGGACTGCTTCAGAAAATTGTTCCTTCTCTTCTACCTCGTGCCTAAAAGCCCTAATAACACGAATACCAGAAAGCATTTGTCGCATATATAAAGAAACGGTATCAAGGCGCTTCTGCAGCTCAGTAAAGAGTGCAGTAGATTTACGTGCAACAAAGAAGAAAATAGCTGCTACCAACACTGTTGCAATCAAGAAGACCATTCCAAGCTGAGAATCAAGCATAAGAGTGGCAATAATAGATCCAGCCGCTAAGATTGGCCATCTGACCAGCTGACGAATGCCCAGAGCAACGGTAACCTGCACCTGGTTGACATCGTTGATAAGGCGGGTTACCAGCGTGTCTGTTCCAAGAGCTGAAGTATCGGCACTTGAGAGCTCTTGAATCTTCTTAAACAGCTCATTGCGCAGGTCAGTTCCCGTGCGCTGAGAAACAATAGAAGCAATTTTCTGACAGACAAGCGTAAAACTAAAACCCACAATTGCGATTACGACTAGCAAAATACCGTAGCGAATAATGTCATACATGTTTGCCCCGTGAATTCCGAGGTCAATCATGCGCGCAATAATCAAAGGTGTAAGAAGGTCACCAATGACCTCAACACCTTTACAAAGCAAGGCAACAAAACTCTTGCGACTATACTTTGGCCATACGAATCTAGAGAGCAACTCTCCCATTTACGCTTCACCAAGTTTCTCTGCTAGCTTCAACCACTCGTCTTCCAGCTCCATCAGCGCCGCTTCTGCGTCATCAAGCTGCTGCTGCAACTCCATCAAACGCTGCGCGTCTGTGGCATCAGCGGAGCTCATCTGCTTCCTAATCTGTCCAGGCAGTTCCTGAGCTTTGCCCATGCGACGCTCAATCGAATCAAAGCGCTTCTTAAGCTCGCGACGCTCAGCGTTACTCAGCACCGCACCCTCCTGGCGAGAAGACCCGTCTACTTGCGGCTCATTTGTATCTGAACTGCCGCGTGCATCCGACAACTCCCCCGCTCTTCTCGCCGTTTGCTTTGCAACATCAACAAGCTTGAGGTACTCGTCAACGCCGCCAGGAACGTGGCGAATGTGGCCGTCTATGAGGGCATATTGGTCGTCGGTAACGCGCTCAATCAAGAAGCGATCATGGCTTACAACAAGAAGCGTTCCAGGCCATGAGTCCAGTAGGTCTTCTAGGACAGCCAGCATATCCGTGTCCAGATCGTTACCTGGCTCGTCCAGTACCAGCACGTTTGGCTCTTCCAGAAGAACGCACAGGAGCGCCAGACGTCTGCGCTGACCTCCGGAGAGGTCTTGCAAGCGGTTGGTAAACTCTCGACGGTCAAAACCAAGGCTTTCAAGCAGCTGCGTAGGACTTTGCATCTTGCCGTTTACCAGGTAACTTGTCTTGTACTGGCTCAAAAGCTCAAGTACCGTCCAGGTCTCTTTAGTGGCAAACGTATCAATCTGCTGAGAAAGCCATCCAAATTTGACAGACTTTCCTACCTTTACCAGGCCAGATGTTGGTTGTAGTTGCTGAGTCATCAACTCAAGAAGCGTTGATTTACCAGCGCCGTTTTCGCCTAAGATGCCATAACGGTCGCCAGGGCCAATGAGCCACTCAACATGCTTGATAACGTCTACCTGGGAGTTTGAAGCATCTGCCTGCATATTTGGATCTGCGTCCGCAGCCGTCGCGACGTTCTTATAGGCAAATGAGACATCATGCATCTCAATGACTTGCTTGCCTAACCTAGAAACCGCCATACGCTTAAGCTCAAGCGTGTTTCTGAGCGGTGGATCTTCGGCGAGAAGCTCCATGGCGGCATCAATCCTAAACTTAGGCTTTGACGTACGAGCTTTTGCTCCGTGAGCAAGCCAGTTGAGCTCTTTTCTCAGCGTGTTCTGACGACGTTCTTCCATTACTGCTGCCTGTCTATCACGCTCAACTCGAGCTTGAATGTAGGCAGAATAGCCGCCGTCAAACGGGTCAATTACCCCATCATGGACTTCCCACATGTGATCACAGACCTCGTCCAAAAACCAACGATCGTGGGTGACCAGAATGAGCGCTCCATTTCCTTCTGACCAGCGATTTTTAAGGTGATTGGCAAGCCACTGAATGGCATGAAGGTCCAAGTGGTTGGTTGGCTCGTCGATGAGCATTAAGTCCCAGGTACCTACCAGCAATCGAGCCAAGTCGCAGCGTCTGCGTTGACCTCCGGAGAGCTCTCCTACCAGGCCATTCCAGTCCAAGTCTCCAATGAGCTCATCAATAATCTTACGGATGCGAGCGTCAGATGCCCACTCGTACTCTGGCGTGTCTCCCACAACAGCACTGCAAACTGTCTGTGTATCAGAAAGTGAATCACTTTGGCCCATATAGCCTACTTGGATACCACTTCTCCAGATTACGTTGCCAGAATCGGGCTCAATTCTTTTGGCGATAAGATCTAAGAGGGTTGATTTTCCATCACCGTTTTTGCCTACAACACCAATACGGTCACCCTCATTAACGCCAATAGTCTGGTTGGTAAGAACCTTCTTACCAGGCCATTCCATAGAAATTTGTTCGCAACCTACTAGAATTCCCACTAGTTATCACCTAAAAAAGAACGAAGTAACGCAATTTCTTCTCCCCAACCAGAAAGCTCAGAATGAGGAGTTTCCAAAATCATAGGAAGCGTGTTGACGCGCGGATTAGTCACAACAGCGCGGAACGTTTCTAAGCCAATGAAGCCTTTGCCAATCTGCTCATGTCTATCTTTATGAGCTCCAAGAGGATTCTTAGAGTCATTAAGGTGCAAGGCTTTTAGCTTGTCTAAGCCAACTATCTGGTCAAACGTATCTAGAACCTCATCAAGATTTTCTACAATCTCGTAGCCGCCATCATGTACATGACAGGTATCAAGACACACGCCCATAAGTTCCGGGTGGTTTACCTTATCTAGAATCGCAGCAATTTCTTCAAACGTTTTGCCAACTTCAGTGCCCTTACCAGCCATAGTTTCAAGAAGCACGGTTGTATGCTGACCTTCAAAAAGACAATCGTTAAGAGCTTCTGAGATTTGCTCAATTGCCACGTCAGAGCCTTGACCTACATGGCTACCGGGATGAAAGTTGTAATAATTGCCTGGCAGATACTCCATACGCTCAAGATCTTCTGTGAGTGCTCGACGAGCAAAATCCCTGGTCTCCTCTTTTGCTGAGCATAAGTTCATAGTGTAGGGAGCATGTGCAACCAAAGGTCCAAAGTGATGTGCCTCAAGAAGCTCCCTAAGCCTTGCAACATCAGCCTCATCTAGAGCCTTAGCGTTGCCACCACGAGGATTTCTGGTAAAGAAAGCAAAGGTAGTTGCCCCAATAGAAAGAGCATCCTTACCCATTGCCTCCCAGCCCTTACCTGCCGAGAGATGGCATCCAATAAAAAGTTCTTCTGGTCGCACGCTATGCACGCTCCTCAAGCATTTTGGCCACACGGTCCAAAAGCTCTGAAGCTACGTCAGCAAGTGGCAAAGTCTCAAGCTGTTCTATACCTTGAGGAGTTACAAAAGCCACGCGGTCTGTATCTGAACCAAAGGTTGAATCTGGTCTGGAGACATCATTTGCCACAATCATGGAGCAACCTTTACGCTCAAGTTTAGCCTGAGCATGCTCCAAGACGTTATTTGTCTCTGCTGCAAAACCTACTACAACCTGGTCTTTCTTAGTCTTAGAAAGGCTGGCGAGAATATCGGTGGTTTCTTTAAGGTCAATAGATTCAAGATACTCTTGTGATTTCTTGAGCTTATGATCAGCTGGATGAGCAGGCGTGTAGTCGGCAACAGCTGCCGTCAAAATAGCGGCATCAACACCGTCAAAGACGTTTACACATGCCTTGTACATGTCTTCAGCAGACACTACTCTTTGCACGTTGACTCCTTGAGGAGCCTCAAGATATGTGGGTCCAGAGATAAGGGTGACATCTGCTCCACGACTAGCTGCAACTTTAGCCACGGTATAGCCAAGTTTTCCTGTAGAACAGTTGGCAATAAAGCGAACTGGATCGATCTTCTCGTGCGTTGGTCCTGCCGTAATAAGAAGCTTTTTACCTGCAAGATCTTGCTTGGTTGGCGTAGCGTCTTTGTCAGAAAGAACCTTCAGTGCAGCGTCTACAATCTGCTGTACTGGAGCAAGCTTTCCGTCTCCGGTATAACCGCAGGCAAGACGGCCTGACTCAGGCATGACCATCTGGATGCCGCGCTGACGGAGCAGTGCGACATTTGCCTGAGTGGCTGGATTTTTCCACATATGCGTATTCATGGCGGGAGCCACAAGAACTGGGGTATGAGCTGCTAGAAGCGTTGTACTTGCAGCATCATCAGCTATACCATGAGCCATCTTTGCCATGATATTGGCAGTAGCTGGTACAACTACCATGCAATCTGCCCAGTCAGCAAGGTCAACGTGAGGAACAGGAGTCTCGGCATTGTTATAGAGCGACTGCACTACCTCATGATGCGTTAATGCTTCAAAGGTAGTCTTTCCTACAAACTGAGCTGCATCTTCTGTCATAACAACACGAACGTCGCAGTCAGCTTTCTGAAGACCTCTGAGTACTTCGCAGGCTTTATATGCAGCAATTCCTCCGCACACCACAAGGCATACAGAGGACTGAGCGGTTTTATCCAACATAGCGATAAATTCCTTTATTCTTCAAACGCTGTAGATGTAATAAGCATCCTGTGACAATAAGGGCACTCAGCAATCTCGGAGCTATGCTGAAGATCGTGGAATGAACTTGGTTGCAGCTTAACACGACAGACACTTGGAACGTTTCCTACAAGGTGCTCAACTGCCAGGCCCTTAAAACGTTTACGTGCAGCTTCGTAGCGCTCGAGCGTGTCAGAAGAAATCTGGGCTGCAAGCTCTTCTCGAGATTTAGAGAGCTCAACAATCTCTGTGCGAAGAGCCGCAGAATCAATCTCAAGGGACTGAGAAAGGCTCTCACGCTCTTTCATAAGCTTTACCTGCAAGTCTTGAGCTGTCTGATAAGCCTTCTTGCACTTCTCAAGCTCTTCTGTTTTTGCTGCAAGTTTAAAATCGCACTTCTCGATATTCTTTGCCAAAGAAGAAAGCTGCTGATCAAAGTCTCTAAGAGCGCGATGATTAGTTGCAGTTTCTACAGCAGCAGAAACCTCATCTGTTTTAAGGACATAATGGGCGCGCTGCTCATTGAGGTCAGAAATATCAATTTCTACGTCTTTTTTAACGCCAAGTACTTGCTTAAGCTGAGAAGCAATCTTTTTCTCTGCAAGTTGGGCGTTTTTAATTTTTTGAACCTGTGGCATTGAGGCCAAGTTGGATGCGAGTTTTAGCAGCTGTAAATCAATATCCTGGAGCTGCATCAGATTAACAGACTCACTCATAGGGCCTCCTCATATACGGTTACTCATCTAGTCTACCGTATATAAGGACGTATCAGACGCAGAACATAACTAATGTAGAGATTAGTATGTGAAAAATTTATCCAACAATCTGCAGCAAGGTTGCACAGAAAGCATCAAGGTCTTCCTCAAAAACACGCTCGTCAAAGGTTATGCGTAAGCTTCCTAGAGCCTCGTTTCTAGAGATGCCCATAGCCGAGAGAACGTGGCTTGCGTCAAGAGAGCCTGAAGAGCACGCAGAACCAGCTGAGACCTCATAGCCTGCCTGGTCAAGCTTTAGAATAAGCGTCTCAGAATCCATTGAGGGAACCATAATGCTTACTGTGCCAGGCATGTGATCTTTGCCGGCGTAAGCCTCTGTAGTTGGTTTAATCTTGGGAGAAGCACAAAGAGTCTCGTACACCTTATTTGCGCGTGCAGAAACGCTCTCTTGCGTTTGAGTAAGGTTCTCCAGGCACCACTTGGCGGCTGCCGCAAAAGCGAGGGCACTCCGAACGTCCTGCGTTCCGTGACGCCTGCCAGACTCTTGTCCCCCGCCGTAACTTTGAGCCTTAAAGGGAACCTTGGAACGCATAAGCACTGCGGCAATACCCAGAGGTCCACCAATTTTATGGGCGGCAACAGTCAGAGCATCTACATCTGCCACCTCAAGAGGAATACGACCAAACGCCTGAACGGCGTCAGTGTGGAAAAGCGCTCCCACCTTATGCGCAGCTTGTGCAAGGTCTACAACGGGCTGAATAACACCGGTCTCATTGTTGGCATACATCACAGAAACAAGAGCTACCGTCTGATCCAAAAGACCCTCAAGGGCTGAAGCCTCAATCTTTCCCTGACGGTTAGGCTGAGCAATTCTAACCTCAAAGCCCTTCTCGCGAAGAACAGGTGCTAGGTCTAAAACAGAATCATGTTCAATTGCCGAGAAAACCACCGTGTTGCGCTTGTAATCCTTGTTACGAATACCTTCTGCCATACCAAGAACTGAGAGGTTATTGCCCTCGGTACCGCCGGAGCAAAAGACCACGTCAGGAGCTCTAAATTTGCCGCCTACCGCACGTGCAATAACACCACGAGCACCATCAAGCTCTCGCGCTGCTTGACGACCAAGCGAGTGCAAAGAATTTGGGTTCACCCCTGCAATGGGTGAAGCTTCATAGGTTTTCTCAGCATCAAGCGCCTCTTGGCGCATTGGTGCTGAAGCTGCATAGTCTAAGTAAACGTAATCCATAACGTGTTTTCTGCTAGTTCAATCCTGAAAGAATGTGGTTGCTTAAATAATGAATTGAGCTGTAATTTAACCCTGAACGGTAATAGCAGACTCGCCAGCGTCGCGGATTGCCTGGATAGTTGCAGCTCGGTCTTCCTGGCCAAATACAGCGCTGCCTGCAACAAGCATGTCTGCACCAGCGGCTACAACATCAGCTGCGTTAGCTGCACTAATACCACCATCAACCTCAATCAGAGGATTAACGTTATGTTTGCGGCAGAGCTCTTTGAGAGCCTTCAGCTTCTCAATTGAGTGAGGAATAAACTTTTGGCCACCAAAGCCAGGGTTAACCGTCATGATAAGCACCAGATCAAGGTCTTCGATAAGATCCTCAAGAACGCTTACAGGAGTTCCTGGACAAAGTGAAATACCAGCTTTAGCACCGGAATCCTTGATAAGGTGAACAAGGCGATGAGCATGGACTTCGGCCTCGTAGTGGAAGGTGACAACGTCAGCGCCACGGTCCAGGAATAGCGGCACAATCTCAGCTGGATTAGTAACCATCAGATGGACATCAATAGGCAGCTCAGAAGACTTTTTGCAGTACGAGAAAATATCTGGACCAAAAGAGATGTTAGGAACAAAATGACCGTCCATCACGTCATAGTGGATGTAGTCAGCGTTTGCAATTGAATCAAGCTCGCTTTTAAGCTTGGAGAAATCTGCAGATAGAACAGATGGTGCTACCAGGACGTTATTCATCAAACTCTCCTATCGAGTCATTCCATAAAATTCTTCATTTGGAAGGCGGTTTGTAAGGCGAGAAGTAATTTCTTCTGGCGTAGCACCTTCGTAAAGTACAGCGTGAACAGCTGAAGTGATAGGCATCTCAACACTCATCTGCTGACCAAGCTCATAAAGACCAATGACAGCCTGAGCACCCTCAACAACCATACCAGTCTCTTCCTGATAAGACTGAAGCGTCTTACCCTTGACCAGGGCTTCTCCAAACGTTCTGTTTCTAGAATGCTCAGAGGTACAGGTTGCTACCAGGTCTCCCATACCAGCAAGACCCATGCAGGTGAGCGGATCTCCGCCAATAGCGCATACTACGCGGCCAAGCTCTGCAAGACCGCGGGTCATTAGGGCTGCAAGAGCGTTATCACCGTTGCCCAGACCAACTGCAATACCACAGGCAATAGCAACAACGTTTTTAGCTGCAGCACAAGCCTCAACACCGCGTACATCAGAGCTAACGTAGGTTCTGAAGTATTGTCGAGAAAGCAACGTCTGGAAACGCTTAGCAACCTCGGCGTCTTCAGATGCTACAACTGCTGCAGAAATTCCCTGTTTAATGACCTCTTCTGCGTGGTTTGGACCGGAAAGTACGGCGATTCTTGCAGGGTTTCCAAGCTCGTCAGCAGCTACTTCGTGCATAAGCTTGTGAGAACCTGCTTCCATACCCTTGGAGAGGATCAAAACATCAACCTCTGGATCAAGATATGGTGCGCAAGCAGCACAAACAGAGCGCAAAAACGCGGAAGGAGCAGCCATAACAACAGCATCTACACCGGTGAGAGCCTCAGCCTCACTAGTGGTAGACACAATATTGTGTGGAAGCTCAGAATCAGAAAGATGTCTGCAGTTGACGTGCTCTTTATTAATTGATTCGGCAACATCGGCCTCTCGAGACCAAATAATTACCTCATCAGAAGTTGAAGCAAGAAGTGTTGAAAGCGCGGTACCCCATGATCCCGAACCAATAACAGCAACTTTTTTCATGTTTAGTTGTCCTTTTTCTTTTCGCCGAAAGAGAATTTAGACTCACTGCCAGCATTAAGACGATTGATATTCTCGCGATGAGCCCAAATAACTGCCGCTGCTACAACAAATACAGGAATGGTTGCCACGGGATCCATACCAAATAGCAGGCAGAATAGTGGAATGGCAACAGCCGCACCGATGGAGCCAAGCGATACGTACTTAGTTGGTACGGCAAGCGTAATAAACACCGCAAGAGCTACAAGAGCAGCAAGTGGATTTACTGCAAGGCCGCCGCCAAATCCAACAGCAATTCCCTTACCGCCATGGAAATGAAGCCAAGGCGAGAAAATATGACCAAGGACGCAGCAGGCATACACAAAAGAAATGATGAGCTCAGCCTCTGCGTGATCATTTCCCGAGACCAGAGGAGTAAATCCCTGGGCTCCCAAGAACCAACGAACCAGCATGACGCTGACAATGCCCTTACCTGCATCGCAAAGAAGCGTAAGAATACCTGCGGCTTTACCAGCATTTCTTGCAACATTGGTGGTGCCAATGTTTCCTGATCCAAGTTTTCGAATATCTTCATGAGCCATAAGGCTTGCAATAATTAGGCCAAATGGAATGCCACCAAGGCCAAATGCAATTAGTCCAAAAATCAGAGCAACAACAATTCCAGGCATTAGTTAGATTCGACCTTCTTACGGAATTTCAAACGAATAGGTGTACCAATCAGAGAGAACTTCTCGCGAAGTCTGTTCTCAATAAAGCGCTCGTAGTTGTCATCAACAAGGTCTGGAGCGTTGCACCAGAACGAGATAACAGGAGGCTTAGAGCCCGTCTGAGTAGCGTACTGAATCTTAAGACGGCGACCTCGGTCAGAAACCGTGTGTCCGCCTTCTCTAATCTGGGCGAGAAGCTCGTTGAGCTCGGAAGTCTTAAGCTGAATTGCGCGGGATTCTGCAGCCGAAAGAGCAGCGGCAAGTACCTTATCAATAGCGCGGCCAGTAAGTGCAGAAACGTTGATGGAAGCAATCCAAGGCGCAAAGGCCAGGCGTTTTTCTACAGAGATTGCTACCTCATCGCGCTTTGCCTCAGAATCAATAAGATCCCACTTGTTAAGCAGGAGTACCAGCGCACATCCACGCTCTACAGCCATGTTTGCAAGCTTCTGATCCTGCTCGGTGACGCCAATGGAAGCGTCTACTACAAGGAGACAGACGTCTGCGCGGTCCATTGCCTGCAGGCCTCTGACCAGACTGTAGTACTCAACGTCCTCGTGTACCTGGCTCTTTTTGCGAATACCGGCGGTATCAACAAGACGAATGGGAGTTCCCTTCCATTCAATCATGGTGTCAATTGCATCACGTGTAGTACCAGCAACATCAGAAACAATGGAGCGTTTCTTGTTAGCCAGGCGGTTTGCCAGTGAAGATTTGCCTACATTTGGTCGGCCAATAATTGCCAAGTTCAGAATGCCGTCATCCTCTGGCTCTTCATTTACCTCTGGAAATGCGTTGACAATGTCATCCAACAAGTCACCAGTACCGTGACCATGAGAGGCAGACAGAGGCAGAGGCTCTCCACAACCAAGTGCATAGAAGTCCCAAAGACCATCCTGCTCTGTTGCAGGGTTATCTTTCTTGTTGACAACCAAGAACACGGGCTTGTCGCTCTTGCGAACAATGCGTGCAACCTCTTCGTCTTCATCGGTAACGCCAGTAGATCCATCTACCACAAAAACGATGACATCTGCTTCTTCGCATGCAAGAAGAGCCTGCTCACGAATGTGTGGAGCAAAGCGATCTTGCGATTTAATTGACTCAATACCACCGGTATCAATGAGCTTAAACTCACGACCATTCCAGTCAGCATCGTGATATGAACGGTCTCGGGTTACCCCCCTAGACTCGTGCACGATTGCATCGCGTTTCTCGGCAATTCTATTTACCAGCGTGGACTTGCCAACATTTGGGCGTCCAACAATAGCAACAATGGGCTTAGCCATGTCTCACCTTTCATTCAGTTGGTTTAATAATACCAGCAATACGTGGCTAATCCCACTCTTTGAGCGCTTTAATGCACGACTTGGCAATGTTTGTGGGACCAGGAATTGACATAATGACTTTGGCGCCGCGCGCCTCTATCTGCGCGGTTAAATCTGCCAGTGACATGCCATCAAGGGTGACTTTATCAAAGTTAAACATGACCTCAGGAAGCACTACCAGAACATCTGTGAGGTCTTCAGGCACCTGGGCGAGAAGATCAACGGCGCAGATAAGTCCTGTGACGTTAACGTCTCCACCAAAGAAATCGTTGCGCACGGCAAAAGTAGAAACGTTGCCGTCAGCTGACCAATCGTCACAGAAGGTCTGGATGGTTTGCTGAGCAGCTTCTCCTACAATCAGCAAAATCTTGCGAGAACGAGCAGAAAGATAGGTATCTGCCTCGTCAAGAGCGGTACGCATAGTGTTACAGACCTCTTCAGCCTCATCGAGGAAGCTTCTGAGCATACCAATGCCGTCATAAAATTGCGGATAACCGTCATAGGTATACGCAGGTGGAATAGGTAGCTGAGCATCTACGTAGAACTCGTCAGAGAGCTGGAAGCGCGTAATACCCAAAGAGGCACGCGCACGCTCCTGGTAGGGCTCAACAATTTTGACTACAGAGCGGGACAGCTCCACATCATCAGAATACGAATGCGTAAAGCGTTTGGAGTCTTTGGTATAGCCAAGCGGAACAATGGCCAGAGAGGTAATCTGCTGGTGAGCCTCCACCCAATCAAGCGTTTTATCAAGCTCTTCACCGTCATTGATGTTAGGGCACAAAACAATCTGGCCGTGGATTTCAATACCAGCGTCCATGAGTTTCTCGAGAACTTCAATACCCCTAGCAGCACGAGCACCAATCAGATTACGGCGAACATCAGGTGAGATTGCATGCAGCGAGACGTTCATAGGCTCAAGCTTGTGAGAAATAATGCGCTCAACGTCCTCATCGGTGAGGTTAGTGAGCGTAACAAAATTACCCTGCAAAAAGCTCAGGCGGTAATCGTCGTCTCTAATGGAAAGCGAGGGTCGCATGTCTTCTGGCAGCATAGCCATAAAGCAGAATTGGCACGCGTTTACGCAGGTCTTGATGCCATCAAAGAGCACATCAACAAAGTCAACGCCCCAGTCTTCTCCGGACTCACGTTCAAGCACGCACTCATAAAGTGCGTCATCACCAGGAACAGAAACTTCAAGCTCACAGAGAGAGCCGTCGGCCTCCCAACGCCAATCAATCAGGTCTTTTGGCACTACGCCATTGACCTTCTCGATAATCATGCCGGACTCAAGGCCAGCCTTCCACGCAGGACTACCCTCTTCAACGGACTCAATCAGTGCACCAAGTCCACCAGATTTTGTATTTCCGTAGTCTGCGCGCTGTTCCATGTTAGACGCCTACGATTTGTTCAATAGCTGATTTAACTGCGTTGATATGAGCTTCCGGCGTAGAAGCGCCGGCGGTAATACCAATATGCTCTGCTCCCTCAAACCAAGAAGACTCTAGCTCATCGGCGCCTTCAATGTGATAGGTTGCAGGACAATAGAGCTTAGAAATCTCTGCTAAGCGAGTGGTATTTGCAGAAATTCTGCCGCCAATAATAATCATGACGTCAGACTCTTTTGCAAGCCTCATGCACGAGTCCTGGTGGCCTGCAGTGGCCTCGCAGATAGTATTCATGACGCGAAGCTCGTCAACAAGCGGAAGTACCGCGTTAACTACTTCAGAGAGCTTAGCAGCGCTCATGGTGGTCTGAACTACCAGGCCAACCTTCTTTGCAGCTCTCATGGCGTCCGCCTGAGCAGCAACTTCTTCCACGGTGTCAATAGCCAAAGAACCTGGTACGTGAGCAAGTGTTGCCTCAACTTCAGGATGTCCAGACTCTCCTACCACGTACACGGCATAGCCCTGTTTGGCGAGAAGTTCTGCGGCTCCGTGAGCCTTCTTTACAAACGGACAGGTTGCGTCAAGTACGTCAACACAGCCGTCCTTGGCAATCTGCTCCTCTTGAGGAGTTACACCATGAGTGCGCAGCAGAAGCGCACTTCCTGCAGCTTCAGAAGCGGAATCAACAACCTCTACGCCCTGGTCTTTAAGGGACGTAACAACGCGAGGGTTATGAATAAGCGGACCAAGCGTGCGTACGGGCGCATGAGCATCTTTGACGGCCTGCTGGACCATCTGAAGAGCTCTTTCTACGCCGTAACAAGCACCTGCTTCATCGGCAATTTTGATAGTAGGCACGAACTAATTCCTTCCGGGATGCTCTTTGAGCATTGCATCTCTTAGCTCGTATACCCTCTCCATGGCCATTTCTTCCATCTCTTTTGCCTGATCTTTACGCTTTGTAGAGGTCAGATCACTAAAAGAAACCTTCTGACCAGCGCGAAGATACACCTTTACAGGCTTAACCAAAGGAGAGCCTTTTTTCTTAATATCAAGGGCACCAATAATTGCTAATGGCTGAACATCCACCTTGGCAAGCTGTGCAATAAGCGCAAAGCCGCCATGGGTTTCTCCACGTTCAGTATTGCTTCTGACTCTGGTACCCTCAGGATAAATGAGAAGCATTTCTCCTCTAGAAAGAGCCGTAGTTGCGCGACGAATTGCCTTCATATCAGCAGTTCCGCGATCTACTGGGATACCGCCAAGTCTAGAAAGCGCCCACTGAAGCGGTTTGAATTTGTTGAACTCACTCTTGTAGATGGTTCTCACGGGGATACCATGAACAAGCAGGTGGACAACGGTAACAATGGGATCCAAAAACGTTGGATGGTTCATAATAAGAACGCGAGGGGTCTTATCGCCAATAAAGAGCTCGTCGTTATCCCAGCGCCATCTAAACCAGATTTTTGTAATCAGTCCCAGTACACTTACTGCCAGCCATTTAAAGAACTTGGCTGGAGCTGGAAAATCAGCAAGCGCGGTATCGTAATAATCGTCAAATGAGTTTCCGCCAAAAGGACGCAAACGCTTAGATGCCGCTGCTATAGAAGACTTTTTCTCGGAGCGCTTAGGCTCTTCCGTGTGAGACTTCCCGTCATCAGAAGAGCTGCTCTCTGATCCATTTCCCTGGTGAGAAGCCCTGTGGTTGCGGACATCTCTTTTGCCAAGTCCAGGATGCAGGGCAATAATAGCTGCAATAACCTCTTCAACAGAAAGCGCAGAAGAATCAATGTGGTGGGCATCTTCTGCAGCACGAAGCGGCGCTGCCTTACGCTCAGAATCAGCCTTATCGCGAGCCTTGATGTCTTCGAGGATCTTCTCCTCACTCTTGGCGTCTACCTGAGCATCGTTTCCAGTTGCTGCGTCTCCACCCTGGCGCTGAACAGCGCGGCGGTGAGCTCGAGCAGCAGGATCTGCGGTCAAGAAAACCTTTACATCAGCTTCGGGGAATACCACGGTGCCAATGTCACGACCTTCCGCAACTACATCGCCATTCTCGCCAGCGCGACGCTGAAGCGTGACCATAGCCTCACGGACCTCAGGGATGGCTGCAACAGCGCTAACGTTTCTGTCTACCTCGGGAGTACGAATCTCTGATGTAACGTTTGATCCGTTTGCATAGACGGTCTGGCCGTTTGCGGAGTTACCAAACGAGATGCTAATGCTGCGTGCTATCTGAATGATTTTCTCGGTATCAGTCATATCGATGCCTTGACGCAGGCATTCTACAGTTACGGAGCGATACATTGCACCTGTATCAAGAAAAATCAAATCCAGGCGATCAGAAAGGGCGCGAGCTACCGTAGACTTTCCGGAGCCTGCTGGGCCGTCAATAGCAACAATCATTACTTATCCCCCTTGGTGACACCCCAAATGTCACGAAAATCGTAAAAACTTGGCTCAGTGGAACGGCGAATAACCTCTTCTGGATCAAGGTTAAATCCACCAAGCTTGAAATCAGAACTGCCTGTACTAGTAAAGAAGATTGAAGAGACATTTGCAAGATGTACATTCCAGCTTGAACTACCTGGGATGCCAAAAATCTCTGCCATCATAGAGCGCAAATAGCCGCCGTGAGAAATACAAACAGTGCGTCCAGAAAGACTGGAAAGTTCGTTAAGAATAGTGCGACACCTGCTTCTTACCTGCTCGTATGACTCTGCTTCTGGAGCAGGTATGGAGTGGCCGTTTTTGTCTGAGGCCCAAGGAAACGTAAGGCCATAGGGCTTTAAAATCTCTTCTGCATCAGCAAAACGCTTGCTCTCCAAAATGCCAAAATCCATCTCTGCAAGGTCATCTTTTACCTCACAAGGAATACCAAGCTCGGTGGCGGTCATCTGGGCCATGTCTTTGCAGCGAGATAAAGGAGAGGTCCAAATTCTATCTGGATGAAATGCAACAAGTGCACGAACAGCGTGCTCTCGCTGTTCAATGCCATGCTCGGTAAGCTCAACGTCTCTTCTACCACTGAAAAAGCGCTGTGTATTAGCCACGCTTTCTGGATGGCGCATAAACAAAATACGATGAACCTGAGCTGGAACTTCAAATGGCTGCATTATGTCTCCTCTCTGGGCGTGTTTGAGCTGTTTGACGTGCGTTTAGAAATCGTGCGACTAGTAATTACTTGATGGCATGTAAAGGCATGATGGGAGAAGCACCAGGCTCTCTACCAATAGTGCGCTCCAGAGCGGCAACTTCCTCTTCTGTAAGAAGTCTCCACTCACCTTCTTTAACGCCTGTAAGATGGAGCGGCCCAAACGTGTCTCTGTGGAGTGCGAGAACTCTATGATGAATAGCCAGAAGCATCTTTTTGACCTGGTGCTTTCTGCCTTCTCTAATAGTTACGCTGACCAGGGAGTTTGGCTCTCCTCCACCGATTTTTCCTAAACCCTGTGGGGCGAGAAGTGCCTTCATCTTGGCATCGTTGGATACAATCTCAACCTCAGCAGGAGCAGCAGGACCATCTTCAAGCTCAATACCTTCACGCAGGCGATTTAGCTGCTCTTCTGTAGGTGTACCTACTACATGAGCAACATAGTGCTTCCATACATGCTTTGAGGGATGCAAAAGCTCTTGTGCCATCTGGCCATCGGTAGTAAAGAACAAAAGACCCGTGGTATCCATATCAAGACGTCCAACAGGGAAAAGTCCCGGGTATCTGTCAGTGGGAACCATGTCCACAATGGTTGGCCTACCCTGAGGATCTTTCATAGTAGTTAAGTAACCTGCAGGTTTGTTGAGCATCAAGTAGACGGGTTTCTCGGCAATTGAGCAGACAATGCCGTCAACTGCAACAACATCTACCAGCGGATCAACCTTACTGCCAAGCTCGGTGACTACCTGGCCGTTTACCGTGACGCGACCAGAGGTCATCAGGCGCTCAGAGCCTCGACGGCTAGCCACTCCCGCGCGCGCCAAAAAGCGCTGCAGGCGCATGGGAACAATACGCTCTTCTGCCACGGCCTATGCATCCTCTTGCGTATCGTAGCTGTCTCCCAAAAGGGAACGCTCGTCGTCAATGTCTTCTGCGGCTTCTTCAAGCGTTGAAGTGAAGCTTCTGCCAGAGAGTCTCTCGCGAATAAACTGCTTGGACTCCTCGTCAGGGGCAAAGTCTTCCAGTGGCGGCAACTCTCGCAAAGACTTGAGACCAAAGCGCTCCAAGAAAAGGGCTGTTGTGCCATAGAGAATGGCTTGTCCCCTATCTGCCTCTTTACCCACTTCACGCACAAGGTTTTTCTCGCGAAGTGAAGAGATGACGCCATCAGAGTTAACACCACGAATAGCCCGGACGCCTTCACGAGTAACGGGCTGGTGATAAGCAATAACCGCCAGCGTCTCAAGCGCTGCCTGAGAAAGACGGCGCGTATCCCAGGAGAGCACAAAATCGCTGACCAGCTGATGGTGAGCTGGGTGCGTAAAAAGACGCCAACCGCCGGCTACCTCCCTGAGCTGAAAACCCCTGTTACAGCGCGTGTACTCCTCTGCAAGCTCTTTGAGCGCTTGGGCAACCTCGGCAGGAGCTGCATTGGTGACCTTGGAAAAGTCGGCCGTGGTGATTGCATCTGTTGCAACCAAAAGCAGTGATTCTAGTGCGCCTTTGAGCGACTCGGAATCTAAATAGGTAAGCTCTTCTGCCATAAGTTATTCCGCCTCTTTCTGTGCTTCATCGGGCGTTTGAGTTAACGATAAGAGCGTCTGCTGGACGTCTTGGAGCGCATTTTGAGACAAGTTAAATCCTTCAAGGTCTGGCTCATCACCAGATAGTTCTTCTAGTTCCAAAAGAACTGACTCATCAAGCTGGTATGAATCTGCGCCCTCTATGTGCTCAATCTCAATCTCGCCAAAGATGACATCCTGCTGAACACGAACAAGACCGCGTTTAAATAGCTCAAGTACTGCCAAGAAGTTTGCAACCACAATTTCTGGCGTATCTTGACCGTCTAAGAGCTCAGAGAACGTCACCTTGCCCTTAGAGCGCGTCAGTCGGTCCACAGAAGCTACCGTCAGAGCTACTGGGAGCCTTTTTGGCGCCACATGTTCTGCTTCAAGCAAGAATGTCTCACGTTTTGAGTCAATGTCCGCACAAATGACAGCAAGGCTTCTGAGGGTAATGCCCTCAAGATAGTCTGGCATAAGGTTCAAGAAATCAGGATCTGGGCCCACTGAGCGTGGGAACATGTACGATTCTGCTTCCATACGACTACCTAGCGCAGCACCCGCATTTCTGAACTGTTTATAGGCAATAAGGCGAGCAATAAGAACTTCTCGCGCCTCATCAGGAGAAAGCCCGTCCAGCTCGTCATCATACTCATCTTCATCGTATGAGCTTTTGAGCGAAACATCTTGAGGCACCAAGGCATGAGCTTTCATGTCCAAAAGCGTTGACGCAACAAGGACAAAGTCACTGGCAACGTCTAGGTCAAGCTCTTCCATGGCGTCCACTTCTGCCAGGTACTGATCAGCAACCTCAGAGATAGAAATAGAGCCGATGGCAACTTTTTGTCTACTTACTAGCTGAAGCAGCAGGTCAAACGGGCCAGAATATGTTGCAGTGTTTACTTTGTACGACATTAAATGATTCTCGCAAGCAGGCTCAAAATGACGTTAGAAATGCCCCCAATAATGGACGAGAAAAAGCCAGGCGCAAAGAACATGAGTCCCACTACAGCAATCATACAGTAAGGCTCAATGGCGTAGAACTTTTGACGGTTTTTCTCGCCAAGAAAATATAACAGCAGCTTAGAGCCGTCCAAAGGCGGAATTGGCAGCATGTTAAAGACTGCCAGGCTTACGTTAATCTGAATGTAGAAGATTACCAGTGAAGAAACGTAGTACATTACCAGCGGATTTAGTGCCGCACCAAATGCAACAGCTAATGCGTTGAGCAAACGCAACAAGAGCGCGCCGAGAAACGCCTGCAAAATGTTAGATGCTGGACCCGCAAGCGCCACCAGAATCTCGTCACGACGACGATCTTTGAGGTAGTTGGGGTTATAGGGAACGGGCTTTGCGTAACCAAAGCTAGGACCACCCATCAATACCAACATAAACGGCAAAAGAACCGTACCGAACAAGTCAATGTGTGCCAGTGGATTGAGCGTCAAACGGCCAGACATTTTAGCGGTAGGATCTCCGCACTTGTATGCCACAAAGCCATGCGCAACCTCGTGAACTACAATGGCAAAGATTACCAGTGCAAATTCAGCGAGCGTTGTCAAAAGCGATGGAACTGATGTTAAAGCAGTTGGCACAATAATCCTTATCTCAACATCTGCAAAGACACACAGACGGACACGTACAGACGTAAGCCTCAAGTACAAGGCGTTAGGTACAAACAGTAAGCACAAGACTGTAGATACAAGACAATTTTACCCAAGATTGGCAAAACTACCTACTCATCAATGTCAGCTTCCATTTTTTCTGAAAGCTCCAACCACTCAGCCTCAAGAGCAGGAATCTTCTTGGAAAGTGCCTGGTATTCAGCCATGCACTCATCAAACTTTTGAGGATCGTTATAAAGAGCCTCATCAGCCATAAGCGTCATGAGCTCATCGTAGCGTTTGTGCGCAGGAGTCAGCGCTGCCTCGACCTCATCCAGGCGCTTCTTGGTCTCTCTGAGCGCGCGACTTCTACGATTGCGCTCCTCCGCCTCAGCTCTTCTCTGCTCCTTAGTCTTCACATTGCGAGAAGATCCTGCAGCTTGACCTGCCTCTGGAGCAGCACTCTTAACCGCTCTTGCACCCGAAGTTCCATACGAGGACACGGTCTTGCTCGACGTCTCCCCCTGAGCTGCTGTTTGAAGCTCTGCAAGCTTAAAGAGGAAGTAATCGTAGTCTCCGTCATAGACCGTAACCTTGTGGTCGCGAACATCCACAACCTTGTTAGCTACAGCTCTGACCAGGTGCTCATCGTGACTGATCAAGATGATAGTTCCTGGGAAGTCAACAAGCGCCTTCTCTAGAACGTCAACAGAATCAATGTCTAAGTGGTTAGTTGGCTCGTCTAGAAGCAACAGTGGATCTGGAGAAACCAGCATCTTAGCTAATGCGAGACGAGCGCGCTCGCCGCCAGATAGCACATTTACGCGTTTCTCAACGTCATCGCCATGGAAAAGGAAGGCTCCAAGCAATCTACGCTCTTCAGAAGTAGTCCAGCCCGCAGCAACGGTATCAAGCTCTGCAAGTACCGTATTTGCAGGATTGAGCTCTTCAAGCTGGTGCTGTGCATAGTAAGCTTCAGTGACGTTTTGGCCCAGGCTAATCTGTCCCGCATCTGGCTTAAGCTTACCAGCAATAAGCTTCATAAGAGTAGATTTACCAGCACCGTTAGGGCCAACAAGCGCAACGTGATCTCCGCGATACAGCTTAAGGTCAACGTTATCGTAGACAAAGTTATCCTCATACGATTTGGCCACGCCCTCAAGAGAAATGACGGTATCTCCGGTACGAGGAGGTTCTGGGAACCTAAAATGCATGTGATGAGATTGCTCTGGAAGAACTACCAGTTCTTCACGGATCTTCTCGACCTTTGCCACGCGCTCTTGAACCTGTTTTGCCTTGGTAGGCTTATACCTAAATCGCTCAATGAAGGTTTCCATGTGAGCAATGTCGCGCTCTTGAGCTGCACGTTTAGCACGGAGCTGCTCAAGATTTTCTTCTCGCTGATGAAGATAGCCGGAATAATTGCCGGTATAGGTTACGAGCATACGATTCTCAAGCGCCGCCACGTGCGTTACACAGGCATCCATAAATGAACGGTCATGGCTTACCAGCAAAACCGTGCCGTCATATGACGATAAGAACCTCTCAAGCCACTGAACAGATTCCAAGTCCAAGTGGTTAGTAGGCTCGTCCAGAAGAAGAACATCAGGACGACGCAGAAGCAGCTTTGACAAAGAGATACGCATCTGCCAGCCGCCCGAAAACTCTTTAGCTGGCTTGTCAAAATCTTCAACGGGAAAACCCAGGCCCGCAAGAATCTGGCGAGCTCTACTCTCTAGTTCATAGCCACCAAGACGCTCGAAGCGCTCCATAGCATGAGCGTAGTCTTCAAGATACTTATTGAGCGTTGCACCTTCGGGAGTTTCGGCAATTTTGATTGAAAGGTCGTTAACCTTTTTCTCCCACTGTTTAATCTCATGGGCAGACTCAATGACTTCATTAAGAGCAGTTCTATCTCCCATAAGCTCTGTCTCTTGCTCAAGATATCCCAGGGTAGCATCTTTTGCAAAGGTAACGGTTCCTTCATCGGCAGACTCTAAGCCCATAATGATTTTTAGAAGCGTAGTCTTACCCGCACCATTAGGACCAACTAAAGCCCAACGCTCTCCCGCATTGAGCTGAAGTGTTGCATTTGAATAAAGAACTCTGCCACCAAATGACTTTGAAATCTTATCCGCAAGAGCAATCAAGTGAACTCCTCATACATATCTGAACTGGATAAGTATAAGTCATTCACTTGATTTACGTGGTGAATTATGTAAATGAAACCAGGCTTATGAAGATTTATTGACGCTTCTTATGAAGGAAAAGAGCAGCACCAGCAACAACAACAGTTGCACCAGCAACGCCAATAATCAAAGGTAGCGTAAGCGCATTATCACCGGTATTTGGAAGAACGGACTTCTTAACCTTCTTAGCCTTTGGAGCCTCTGGTTGTGGCTGAGGCTCTGGTGCTGGAGTTGGCTCAGGCTGTGGCTCTGGAGCAGGTGTTGGATCTGGTGCAGGCGTTGGAGCAGGAATACGAGGATCAACAAAAGTTACTGTGGCAGTAGTATTTGTACCAGTGATCTGACCAACACGAACCGTAGTATCAATCTGGTAACCATCAATAGTGGTGAGCTGTGTGATGGTAGTGGAAGTGTTACCCATAAGGTTAGGAATTACAACAGAGCCATCTGCACCAGTTGTAAGAGAGTAGCTTCCGTCAGCCTCCATGGTGAGAATACCGGTCTGAGTAAATGGAGGTGTTGGGATACGAGGTCCAGCAACGTTTGCGGCAGTAGCCTTAAGAGTTGCACCGGCAATAGGATTGCCATCTGTGTCAACGACTTTAACAATAATATTGCCTAAAATTGGCTGGTTCTCCAGTTCAGCAACGACCACCTCACCTAAACCATATGTAGCGTCTTGAAAAACGTAAGAAACAGAGTCGACCTGAGGAACATAGCCTTCTTTATAAGTGGTTTGTTCAACTCTATAAGCACCGTCAGGAAGAGGAAGATAAGGTCTAAAGTAACCATCAGCGTCTGTGTCTCCCTCGGCCACGATGGTAGAACCACCTTGATAAATTACAACATGTACGCCCTCAATTGGTTCACGTGTGTATTTATCAACAGCAAGAGCACTAATCTCATTAGAGTCTGCAAGAGCAATTCTTGGAGTAATAACTGACACAACAAGCGTCAACGCAACAAGAATAGCAAGAACAATGTTTTTATATCGTTTCAATTCAATTCCTTAAAACCGAACCGTACTAGTAAATACTTCTATCTATAGTAAGGGAATTAGACATTAAATTAAAGATAATATCCAAGACTAAACACAATTATTTCAAATTTTTAACTGGCAAAACTGAGGAAATCTGTACTCACCTTATAAAAATCAAGTGAACTCCCTATACATTTTCAAATTGCAAAATGCACAGGTCGTTCACTTGATAAGTTCAAATCAATTTTGAAACAGATTCAATAAATCCTATTGTTTTAGAAACGCTTCTTGTTCAGATACATTGAAACACCAGCGAAAGAGCTTAATGTACCTGCAATTCCAACAATTAAAGAAGAGACACCAGAAATGTCAGATGTGTCTGGAAGAACAGCCTTCTTTTTCTTTGGAGTCTTAGGCTTTTCCGGAGTCTGTGGTTGAGGCTCTGGAGTTGGCTCCGGTTGAGGCTCAGGAGTAGGCTCTGGGGTTGGCTCAGGCTGAGGTTCTGGCTGTGGCTCTGGAGTTGGCTCCGGCTGAGGTTCTGGCTGTGGCTCTGGAGTAGGTGGATCTGGTCTGCGATTTACAAAGGTAACCGTAGTAGTTTCGTTGGAACCAGTAATCTCACCAACCTGAGGATTAGGATCATCAATAGTGTAACCATCAAGAGTGGTTATCTGAGTAATGGTAGAGCCAGCGTAAGTCAAATAATCAGGAATAATTACAGTACCGTCTGGACCTGTAGTCAGGTTGTAATGAGTATCATCGTCCTCATTAAAAATAGAAAGTTGACCTGTTTGTGTATATGCTACGCCACGCGCAGGAGCAGCTTGCGTTAAAGGTCGAGGTGCATCAGTACCAGGTAACAGAGCAGGATTTGGTGGATCAAAACTTGGAAAATTAGGTGGCATTGCAGGAGAAGGTTCACCAGGTGTGACAACCTCAGCCATGGTAGCAGTCAAAGTTGCTCCAGCAATAGGATTGCCGTATTGATCAACGACCCTAACAATAATATTTCCTACTCTGCGCTTTAATCTATAAACCGCATAAACATCTGTATTAAATGTTCGCGTTGAGGAATCATATTTAAAGGTAACTGCATGTGGGGAACCATAAAGCTGGCCAGTACGATCATAATTTACAATATCAAACAAGCCTGACTCTGTGTCATACGAATATGAATCAGGAATATTTTTTGGAATTAAGGTATAGCTACCATTTACAGGGACTCTAACTGGAACTGGAGAATTAGATGGAACATTTGATTCAACAGTATTTCCAAATTCATCTTGAACATCTACGGTAACTTCAGAAATTGATTGAAGATCAGAATCTGGACGATGACCATAGTTTAAGTTTTGTGCTTTTACAGTAATGTAAAGATTACCTAAGACTTGTTTATCAACGATATTGAGTGTGGTTGAGCTTCCTGTACCAGAAGCAACTCCATTAAGTGTATAAGTATAGGTTGTGTTATCTACTTCGAATCCAGCTTTGAACTTTGTCTGCTGAACCTTATAAGTTCCATCTGGAAGACTGATCTGAACTTTACCATTTGCGTCAGTGACTTGCTCCGCCACAACAGAACCAGTTGCTGTATCTGTGACTGTAATTGTTACACCATCAACGGGTTTACGATAATAGTCATCAGTAACATTTACCGTAAGCTGATTGTCCCCTGCTGCGAGCGCAAGCTTTGGAGCTCCAATGACAATTACGCAGCATAATGCAACTAAAATTGACGCTGCTAAACACTTGAACTTTTTCACTTCAAACCTTCCAAATCCATAAAGGATTACAAATATCTAATTCAAATGATAAAAGAAAATCTCATTCAAATGAATATAAACTACATTCTAAATTGCAATTTATTAAATTTTCATATCATCAACAATAAGAATTAGCTATAAACAGCTATTCACTATCCATCCACACACAAAAAAAGCGAGAAGGCTCTTCTACTTGAAAGATCTTCTCGCCAAAAAATCGTCAATAAGTTTGATGGAATAGCCTACTTATCCATGGTGAGATGAATAGCAAAGCCAGCAATCTCTTCTTTGAAATAGACCAAAAATGTACTGCCATCTGGATTAAGCCTTCTAGATGACTCATCGATTTCAAAGCCGCGACCTGCAAAGTATTTCTCGGCAGCTGGGATGTTGTTAACGTGGAAGCCAATATGACCCTTTGTGCCTCGGCCATTTTGTTTCATGACCTCTACCAGGGTCCCTGCAAAAAATGAAGGTGGCTGCTCAATAGTTGGAAGTCCCATAAGAGCGGTGAACAGGTTTGCAATCTTTTCTGCCTCGTCCGCATTGCTTGCGTTAATGCCAACGTGAGCAACATACATATCAAACTGCTCGACTGGATTAAGAGCGCTGGAATTGTTAGTTGAATCTGTCATACATCTCCCCTTTCCTAGAGCTCAAGTATATAAGGGAAGCTCTAAGATGTGTGCTTGGCAATGAATATTAGTCATTACTGTAACTAAGTACTAACAAAAAAGGCCCAGTTACCTAGGCCTTTAAATTTCTATGGTGGGCGATGCTGGATTTGAACCAGCGACCCCTTCCGTGTGAAGGAAGTGCTCTACCCCTGAGCCAATCGCCCGAACGACTTGCAATAATAACAAACAATGACACTAATTTCTAGCTTTTGACTTTTTTGAAGGTGAATACGTAGACACAGCTTTATTCATCTGAACAAGAATAATTCCCAGGAAGATAAGCTGAAGAATCAGTGGCGTAATTACCATAGGCTGAGATGAAAGCTGCGAGACAAAGACCCACTCAATAGTAAAGAGAATAAGTTCAATGCCAGCAACAAGACGGACAATTCCGTGGGTTTTCTCAAAGTCTTTAGCCAGACTAATGCATTTCTGCAGAATGTAGCAGCAATAAACTGCCATTAAGCTGCACAGCAGAAGCACAATCATGCTTGAAGAGAAACGACCATAGCCAACTGAGAAGGCAAAGATAACAATTCCGGCAACGCCCAGCGCACCAAGCATAGAGGAAAGCGCCATCATCAACTTAGTTCCACGATCCATACAAACCCCCAACAAGTCAGTTCACAAAGAAAAAAACGTACACAAGAGGAGCTAGAACAATAAAATAATTTACTTTGCCTCAAGAGACTTTTTAACTTTATGAGATCCTCGGGCAATAGCGCTGGCCATTGCCAAAAGTGCAAATAGCTCAATAAACTGCAAGGTAACAGATGGTTTAAGCACCAACTGTCCAACAACAATAGCAGCTAATACAACGCATGATCCAAAAATCATTGGATAGGCAGCAACAGCTCTATTAGGTACATTAGCCTCTCTAGCTGCATAACCACCAGTAAGCAGAGAAATCATGCTTGCAAGTAAAAGAAGAGCGGAATCAATTGATGGACCAGCACCAATTACAAGAACCGCAACATTAACAAGACCTAAAAGTCCGCCAATCAAAAGCGCCAGACTAAAGAGCTTCATTTTGCGAGTCTCAGGAGTCATATATCCCCTATCTATCAAATATCACTTTGGCTATTGTACCCGTCTTTTATATAAATTAAGTAATCGAATCATTGAACGGTAGAGAGTTTCGGTAAAAGAAATGGCGAGAAAACCAAAGGGTTTCTCGCCACATGTGTATTTGGTGGGCCCAGAGGGATTTGAACCCCCAACCCAGGGATTATGAGTCCCCTGCGCTAACCGTTGCGCCATGAGCCCGTAAGAAAAAAAGCGGCGACTGATGCCGCCGCCAGAATACGTGGTGGAGAATAGGGGGATCGAACCCCTGACCTCATGACTGCCAGTCATGCGCTCTCCCAGCTGAGCTAATTCCCCGAACGTGGTGCGGAAAATACTATAGCAAACCAAAGCTCTGTTTTTCTCGACAATTTTCTAATTGGTTGTATATTTTAAAGCTCGCGCTCTGGAAGAATCTTCTGGGCAAGCCAGGAACCAACCTCATCAAGGGTAACCTCAAAGCGCTCGCCGGTAGCACGCTCTTTGACTTCTGCGATACCGTTAGCAACGCCCTTCTTGCCCACAATAACCTGCCATGGGAAACCGATAAGATCTGCATCTGCAAACTTAACGCCAGGACGCTCTGCACGATCATCAACAACAGTCTCAAGACCAGCAGCGACGCAAGCGTCAGCTACAGCACCCGCTGCATTCCAAATCTCTGGGTCTTTGTCAGAGAGGCAAAGAACAGAAACCTCATAAGGAGCCACAGAGACTGGCCACTTGATGCCCTTCTCGTCATTGTATTGCTCAACAACAGCAGCAAGCAGCCTGGAAACACCAATGCCGTAGCAGCCCATAACCAGAGGCTTGTCCTCGCCGTTTTCGTCGGTGAAGGTAGCGTTAAGAGCTGAAGAGTACTTGGTACCAAGCTGGAAGACCTGGCCAACCTCAATACCGCGAGCAGCGTGCAGAGGAAGTCCGCACTCAGGACAAATATCACCCTCCTGAGAAGTAACAAGATCTTTCCACTCGTTAATCTCAAAGTCACGACCAAGCTCAACGTGATCAAGGTGGTAGTCTGCCTTATTGGCACCGCAGAGCCACCACTGAGTATCCTCGAGGGAGAGGTCTCCAACAACGCGAATACCCTCAGGTAGACCAACAGGTCCAATGAAGCCCTTGATGAGGCCGTACTCTTCAAGCTCTTCATCGGTCATCATGTGATAGTCACCAAAGACGTGCTCAGCTTTAACCTCATTAAGCTCATGAGTACCTGGAACAAAGCACACGACCGGCTTACCGTTTCCGTCAACAAGGGCTAGAGCCTTACGAGTTGCTGCAGGTGAAACGTGAAGGAACTCAGCAACATCATCAATGGAGCCAATGCCAGGAGTGTGAATCTCACACATCTTGCCAGACTCACGCTCTTCTACGTTGATCTTTGCAGCAGCCGCCTCAGTATCTGCAGCATAGCCGCAATCGCAATAGACCAAGCTTGCCTCGCCAGCCTCTGCCAGCGCCATAAACTCAACAGAGGTGTCTCCACCAATCTGACCAGAGTCTGCGACTACCTGCAGAGCCTTAAGACGCGTACGGTCACAAACGTTCTGGTAAGCAACCTTCTCCTGGTCATAGCACTCTTGCAGCGACTCTTGATTTGCCGAGAAGGAATATCCGTCTTTCATAATGAACTCACGGCCGCGCATAAGACCAAAGCGTGGACGACGCTCGTCACGGAACTTATCCTGAATCTGATAGAGCGTTACCGGAAGCTGCTTATAGCTCTTAAGCTCGTTTCTAATAAGATCAGTGAAAGTTTCCTCGTGAGTTGGGCCAAGAGCAAACTGACGATCATGACGGTCATGCATACGCATGAGCTCATCACCATAGACGTCCCAACGACCAGACTCTTCCCAGAGCTCAGCGGGGGTCATAATAGGAACAAGAATCTCCTGAGCACCAATACCGTCCATCTCATCGCGAATGATGGCCTCAATCTTTAAAAGAGAGCGCCATGCAAGTGGCAGATAAGAGTAAAGACCCGCAGCGGTCTTTCTGATCATGCCAGCACGAAGGAGCAGGCGGTGACTTGCAAGTACAGCCTCAGCTGGGTCTTCTTTGAGTGTTGGCGCATACAAAGAAGACATGCGCATCCAGTGCTTCAAGGTAGTTTCCTTTCAATATGAAGTAATACGTATAGTTTACTTATTTTTTGCCAAAACGATTCTCTATTTCGGCGAATAACTCATCAACAATCTTATCTTCAGGAACTTTTCTAATTGGATTGCCGTTTTCAAACAACACCGCCTGGCCTTTGCCACAGGCTACACCAAGGTCAACGCCCCTAGCCTCACCAGGACCGTTAACAACGCATCCCATGACCGCTACAGAAATTGGAGCACGAACGCCATCCAGACGTCTGGTAACTTCTTCTGCAATAGGAATCATGTCAACGCCACACCTGCCGCAGGTAGGGCAGCTCACCAGCTCCGGCTTAATACGACGCATACCAAGGGCAGCAAGAAGCTCCCATGCTACGTGGACTTCTTCTACGGGATCGGCCGTTAGAGAAAGGCGCATGGTATCGCCAATACCGCTCTCAAGCAAAATGCCCACCGCAGCAGAATTCTTTACCGTTCCCTGCCTTAATGCACCGGCTTCTGTAACGCCTACATGCAGAGGAATCTGTGGAAGCTCCTTAGAAAGCGCTCGATATACCGCAAGTGTAGTGGGAACATCGTGAGCTTTTGCTGACAAGACAATGTCGTCAAAACCGCGAGAAGAAAAATGCTCTACAAAAGACTTTGACGATGCCACGAGTTTCTCGACAAGGGTCATATCTTGTCTTGTATCAAATTCTTTAGCAAGAGAGCCTGCGTTAACGCCAATTCTAATTGGAATATGTGCCTCTTTAGCTGCCTCAATGACAGCATCAACACGCTCCATGGAGCCAATGTTTCCTGGATTAATACGGAGCGCTGCCGCACCTCGCTTTGCAGCTTCAAGCGCCAGCTTATAGTCAAAGTGAATATCGGCAACAACAGGAAGTGGCGAATATTGGCAAATCTCTTCAAAGCCATCGAGGGCCTTTGCGTCTGGAATTGCCACACGGATAATCTCGCACCCCGCCTCGGCAAGCCCCTTGATCTGAAGGAGCGTTGCGTCTGGATCATCTGTTTTAGTGGTGCACATAGACTGAACGGAAACGGGTGCGCCGCCACCAACCTGGACAGATCCAACCATGACGGGATGAGTTTTTGTGCGAGCAATCTCAGACATAAAATCAGCTACCTAAAAAGTAAATGAAGAATATCGTTTCTCAGTGCAACAACAAAGACAAACAGGAAAAACGCCAGTCCAATGTAAGACAAAATGTTTTGAACCTTGATAGATAGAGGCTTTCTGATAATCACCTGGACTACCTCAATCAGAATCTTTCCGCCATCAAGAGGTGGAATAGGTAAAAGATTCATGAATCCAAGTGACATAGAAATGGCTGCTACCAGCATAATAAGAGTCGAGAAACCCTCTGCAGCAGCTTCTGATGCCATTACAGAAATTCCTACAACAGAAGACGACTGATTGAGAACTTCCATGGTCTGCGTCGGGATGAGCAGTCTGAGCGCAAACTGGCCAACCTGCGCGGCATACGATACAGCTGCAGCTGATGCGTCAATAAACGAGAAGTGATAGGTGGTCATGACAGGTGTCACGCCGATGATTTTATCGTCAGGACGCAAAACAGGTTTAATGGTAGTTTCAAGTTGAATGCCATTGCGCTCATACGTGACAGGGATATCCTTGTCACCATTGGACATTGCATCTTTGATAGCAGTAGTAAGGTCTTCCCAGGTATGTACCTCTACCTTGTTAAAGGTAAGAATAGTGTCTCCGGCAGTAAGGCCTGAAATAGCAGCAAGAGACCCAGATTCAACAGAGCCCAGCTGAGCCTTGTTTTGAGCTGCAGGAACGCCAACAAACATCAAAGAGCCCACAACAAGCACAAAGGCCAGCGCAATGTTGACCAAAGGTCCGCCCAAAATCATGAGTAGGCGCTTGGGAACATTTACACCAACATAGGTATGAGCCTTCTCTTGAGCAAAGAAATCATCAGTGGACATCTGTGGAACACGAGGCTCCCCTGCTGCCGTTGAACCTTCAAGCTCAAAGTTGTGGCCGCGATCATACTCACAGCGAAGCTCAGCATCTCTCGCAAGCGTCTGAAACGTGGTGTGCGCTAGCTCATCTGACTCTTTGACAAGCTCAATGGAGCCCCAGTCTGCAAGGGTGTACAGCAGATTGTAGGCGCGCTCATCCTCACAGTTAAGTTTTGCTGCAAGAGCGCCAACCTCAAGTGAACCCGCCTCTTGAACGCTCATCAGAGCTTGTGGAAGCAGCTCATCTAGCTCGCCTTCCATACCGCAGATGCGCGTATAGCCACCAAAAAGAAGTGGAGTCACGCCAACGTCAGTACCATATTTTTTGCTCTTATGAGAAAGCTTGTACTTGAACGGCATGCCCAAGAAAAACTCAGTTACACGGACGCCACACAGGCGAGCCATACCGTAATGACCAGCCTCGTGAACAAATACAAGGAGCGAGAGGACCAAGAGTCCCCAAAAAATTGGTGAAAGAATAGCTATCAAATTCACAAAATTCCTATCCCACAAAAGAACGGGCTAAAGCTCGTGCCTCTGCGTCTACAAGCGTCAATTGTTGAAGGTCTTCTACCCTTTGAACTTCAGAGGCATTCATAGTCTCAGCAACAATGCGCTCAATATCAAGAAATGAACATCTTCCTCGTCTAAATGCATGGTTAGCAACTTCATTAGCTGCATTCATAATGCAAGGAAGCGTTCCTCCAACAGTTCCTGCATGACGAGCAAGAGCTAGGCATCCAAAGGTCTTCTCGTCAGCATAATCTCCTGTGAGAGGAGCTGTCTCTTGCCACTCAACCGGCTTGGCGATTGCCGGCCAACGGTGCGGATAGCTCAGCGCAAACTGGATTGGCAACCTCATGTCAGAGGCTCCAAGCTGCGCCTTTACGGAACCGTCCACAAACTCAACCATAGAGTGGATGCGGCTCTGACGATGCACCAGCACCTCAAGCTTGTCCATTGGAGTATCAAAGAGATGATGAGCCTCAATGAGCTCAAGGCCCTTATTCATGAGCGTGGCGCAGTCGATGGTGATCTTGGCACCCATCTTCCAGGTTGGATGCGCCAAAGCGTCTTCAGCCGAAACGTGTTTGAGCTGTTCGCGAGAATATCCGAAGAACGGACCACCAGAACAGGTGAGCCAAATCCTCTGGATGTCAGCGGGTCTCTCGCCAATAAGGCACTGGAAGATGGCACTGTGCTCGGAGTCAACGGGAATGAGCTGACCAGGCTTAACCTGCGGCATCAGAAGGTCTCCACCAACAACAATGGACTCCTTGTTGGCGTAAGCCAGCACCTTGCCAGCCTTTACAGCGGCTAGACCAGCGTAAATGCCAGACTCTCCCACCACTGCGTTGACCACGCAGTCAACCTCATCTAGCTCCGCAAGCGCCTGAACTGCCTCGGGACCAAAGCTTGCCTTGCAGCCTTGAGGCAGCGCGTCGAGAAGAACATTGCCCTTGACACTTGCATCGGCAAAAGCAACATATTTGCAGTTGAATTCATTTGCTGCCTTCACGGCAAACTCAACCGACGACCTCACCGCAAGGGCAACTACCTGCACCTTTTGTGGGAAATGACGGCATACATCAAGCGTCTGCATGCCCACAGAGCCCGAAGCTCCAAGGACAGCAACGCGCAGAGGCTCATGCCTTACAGCACGAGGCGCGGTATCTTCAAAAATACTCAAAACCTATGCTCCAAACGGCAGCGCAATAGGTAGCTTGACCTGGCTAAAGAGCACGGCAAGCTGGAAGAGAAGAAACGCCGCCATAGTTCCAAAAATCATCGAATCGGTTCTATCAAGTAGGCCACCATGACCAGGCATAATTGAACCAGAATCCTTGAGGCCCACTCCTCGCTTAATGCGAGACTCAAAGAGGTCTCCAACAACAGAGAAGATGCCTTCTGTTACACCAAAGAGCAGCGCAAACAGTGGATTCATATTAATTGCACCAAAAACTGCCATCAAGAACCACACAAGCATTGAACCTAAAAGACCACCGTAGAAGCCCTCCCAACTCTTATTTGGAGAAATCCTCGGCGCCAGTTTATGCTTGCCAAATTTGGATCCAAACAAATACGCAAATGAATCGTTAGCCCACACAGAAAGCATGACAGCAAGCGTAATCCAAGGAATAGAAAAACTAGGCTCTGTGGACCTCAGAAGCACTACCGTTGAAAGTGAAAGCGAGGTATACAGTGGTCCAAAGGCCGTAACTGCCACGTCTGCAAGGTTTGCTCGCGGTGTTAAAACATACCAAAGTCCGCAAAGAATAATCAAAAGCAGAGAAAATACCAGCGGAAAGACGTGACCAAAGTACGCAATTATGGGAAAAACAAGCGAGAAGACAAGGCCAAGAGGCTCGTTTGGCATACGTCCGCCCATACGGCAAATATGGAAGAACTCAGAGCAGCAGAGCCATGCCATGCCAGCAATCAAAACAATAGTGGCCTCTTTGCCAACAAATAGCGCAGCAAGCACAATAGCTGCATAAACTACGCCAGACAGAGTTCTGGTCAAAAGCTTCTCGGTAACGCCACGAACTCGCTGACCCATAAGGTTACCAGCGGCTCGTTGCAGCTCTTTAAGTGAGCGACGAATCTCCAGCTTTTCAATCTGTCTATCAATTCCAACGCTACCTGTTTCTTCAGGATTAGGCTGAGTATCAGCAGGAATCCTAGAGGTAGACCTTCTGGAATCGCGCGTATTGTCCACCACTATTTCACTCCTCCGAATCGCCTTTCGCGACCCTGATAGTCCTTAATGGCGCGCAAAAAATCCCACTTAGAGAAGTCAGGCCAGTAAGTTTGCGTGACATACAGCTCCGAGTAAGCCAGCTGCCATAGCAAATAGTTAGAAAGTCTCAGCTCTCCTGACGTACGAATCAACAGGTCTGGATCAGGAAGACCTGCCGTATAGAGGTTCTTCTCAAAATCTGCTGGAGTCACCGAGTCAGCGGACACGGTGCCCTCAGCAATTTGATTAGCGAGAAGAACAGCTGCCCTGGTTAGCTCTGCACGAGAGCCATAGTTAACAGCCAGTGCAAACGTCATACCAGTGTTTTGCGCTGTCTCATCAAGTCCGCGCTGGAAGGTCTTACGAGTCTTCTCAGGCAAAGCCTCAAGGTCACCAAAGAAACGCAGCTTAACGTTTTCTTGGCGGAACAGTGGGAGCTCTTTAAGAAGCGTCTCTGCAAACAGACGCATGAGTAAGTCAACCTCACGCTGAGGACGTTTCCAATTCTCTGTTGAGAACGCATAAACTGACAAAACGTCCAATCCAAGGCGCACACTTGTAGTAACAGCCTCACGCAAAGAAAGAACACCGGCCTTATGACCTTCGGTTCTATCAAGTCCGCGAGCCGTAGCCCATCTACCGTTTCCATCCATAATGATGGAAACGTGAGACGGAATAGTTTCTAAATTGATATCAGAAAGACTGATATCTTCTGGTGCGTCAGAGAAATACTGGACGAGCTTGTCTGTATCAAACTGCACTTAAATCTCCATGATTTCTGAAGTCTTGGTCTTAAGAAGAGACTCAATCTGTGCAATATAGGTATCAGTCAGCTTCTGAATACCGTTCTTCTCGCGCTTCTGATCGTCCTCAGAGAGCTCCTCATCGCGCTCAATCTTGCCATTAACGTCACGACGGACGTTACGAACAGCTACGCGAGCTTCCTCAGCAATCTGAGAGCACTCTTTAGCAAGCTCACGACGGCGTTCCTCGGTTGGCATTGGGAAAGGAAGCCTGATAGCAGAGCCATCATTAGATGGAGTAATACCAAGGTCAGAAGTCTCAATGGCCTTCTCGATGCTCTTTAGAGCAGTCTTATCCCATGGCTCAACAAGCAGCATAGATGCCTCAGGAACCTTGATAGCTGCAAGCTGGGAAATTGGGGTTGGCTGGCCATAGTAGTCTACCTTGATGTGATCAAGCGCATGTGGATTTGCACGACCAGTACGAACACGACCAAAGTTATTCTTAAGTGCCTCGATGCACTTCTCCATAGACTGCTTAGCTTTATCAGAATGAACGCTCATTAGTCCTCCTCAACGACAGTGGTACCGACTTCTTCTCCGGAAATTGCCTTCATGAAAACGCCTTCAGACTGCATGTCAAATACAAGAATTGGCATCTTATTGTCTTTGCACAGCGCAATTGCTGCAGCGTCCATAACCTTAAGTTCTTTGGCGAGAACATCTTTGTAGGTGACAGTGTCAAACTTAACGGCATCTGCATGAGTAACTGGATCGCAGTCGTAAATACCATCTACCTTTGTTGCCTTCATCAGAGCCTCTGCGCCAATCTCGCAAGCGCGAAGAGCTGCAGCAGTATCAGTAGTGAAGTAAGGGTTACCGGTACCTGCAGCAAAGATGACAATACGACCCTTCTCAAGGTGCCTAATAGCACGACGGCGAATATAAGGCTCTGCAACCTGAGCCATGGAAATTGCACTCATAACACGGCAATCCATGCCATTGCGCTCAAAACAATCCTGGAGCGAGAGAGCGTTGATTACTGTTGCAAGCATGCCCATGTTATCGCCCTGGGCACGATCCATGCCAGCTGCTGCCTGAGAAACGCCTCTAAAGATGTTTCCGCCACCAACAACAATGGCAACCTGAACGCCAGACTCCCAGACAGGCTTAATTTCTTTAGCGAGCATTTCTGGAATTGAAGGGTCAATACCAAAGGATTGCTCACCCATCAATGCTTCACCAGAAAGCTTTAAAAGTACTCTTTTGTATTTAGCTGAAGACAAAGCTTCCTCGCTCTCTCCGTTTGCCATAGTTGTAATAATTTTAACAAACGACACCGTAAGTTTTGCAGGAATCGCGGTAAAAAAAGAGCCGGTTGAAGACAACCGGCTCAAAATAATTGAAGTAAAAAGTCTTACTCTTCACCAAAAGCAAAACGTACGAAGCTGACAATCTTAACCTCGTCGTCAACCTTCTTGGAGAGCAGCTTTGCGTACTCAGAAATGGTCATATCTGGGTCCTTAACAAATGCCTGCTCAGTAAGGACATACTCCTTGTAGTACTTCTCGAGACGACCATAAGCCATCTTCTCCTGAATAGCCTCAGGCTTGCCGGACTCAGCAGCCTGTGCCTTGTAAATGGAGAGCTCGTGATCAACGATGTCCTGTGGAACATCCTCACGGCGAGCAGCAACTGGAGCAGCTGCAGCTACCTGCATTGCAACGTCGTGTGCAAAGTTCTTGAAGTCCTGAGACTCAGCGGTCTCTGGCTTGTTGAACTCAAAGGTAACAATGTCAGCAAGCTTGCCACCAAGGTGGATATAGCTAGCAAGAGCGCCGTTTGCAGCCTCAACACGCTGGAAACGAAGAACACGCATGTTCTCGCCGATGTTGTGGATCTTATCGGTAATTGCCTCGTCAACGGTCTCGTCGCCAAGCTTAGCAGCCTTGAGCTCCTCAACGTCAGCTGGGTTGCTCTCAACAACAACTGCAGCAAGATCGCCAGCAAAGCCGGTGAACTGTGGGTTTGTACCAACAAAGTCAGTCTCACAAGAGAGCTCGAGGATTGCGCCAGTCTTGCCATCTGGGCTGATGAAGGTAGCAATGGTACCCTCGTTGGTGTCACGACCAGCACGCTTAACTGCCTTAGCAACGCCCATAGTACGAAGAATATCTACTGCCTTTTCAATATCGCCCTCAGCCTCGACGAGTGCCTTCTTGCACTCCATCATAGGAGAGCTGGTCATATCACGAAGCTGCTTAACAAGTGCTGCGGTAATCTCTGCCATGTTTTCCTCCCAAAAATCTACTGAATAACTAAATTATTTAACCCGTTGCTAAGAGTTACTCAGCAGCTGGGGTCTCGGACTCAGCGCCCATCTCTTCAGCAGAAATCTGCTCCTTGCCGCTACCTGCAAGAATTGCGTCTGCAGCAAGCTGGCACATAAGAGAAATGGAACGAATAGCATCGTCATTTGCAGGAATGCCGTAATCAACAACATCTGGATCAGAGTTGGTGTCAAGCAGGGAGACAACTGGAATGTGAAGACGGTTTGCCTCACGGATTGCGTTCTCTTCACGCTTGGAATCAACAACAAAGAGAGCCTGTGGAAGAGAAGTCATATCACGGACGCCACCGAGGTTAAGCTGAAGCTTCAGAAGCTCCTTGTTCTTAAGAGCCTGCTCCTTCTTAGGAAGAGTTGCCATACGGCCATCCTCTACCATTGCCTCAAGCTCCTCAAGGCGCTTGATGCGGGAACGCATGGTGACAAAGTTGGTGAGCATACCGCCAAGCCAACGCTGGTTGATGTAAGGCATGTTTGCACGAGCTGCCTCAGTAGCGATTGGCTCCTGAGCCTGCTTCTTGGTGCCGACGAAGAGAACACGGCCACCCTTAGATGCAACATTCTTCAGGAAAGTGTAAGCAGCGTCTGCGCCAAGCATGGTCTGCTTAAGGTCAAGAATGTAAATGCCGTTGCGCTCACCAAAGATGTATGGCTTCATCTTAGGGTTCCAACGACGAGTCTGGTGACCATAGTGGCAACCAGCATCCAGAAGAGTCTGAATAGTAATCTTTGCAGCCATTTTTACCTCCATTGGTTGTTCCTCCGTACGAGTTCAAGCCTTGTTAAAACCACCCAACACCTGGCTTAGCGTTAGGCACCACGGCAAACAAGTAGTCGTACGTGCGATTTTGTGCTGTTTGGTAACAGCATGTTGTGCTTCTACACAACTTTTGAAAGTATAGCAGGAAAACAAGGGCTACGTCTATAAAGAATTTAGACCATAACCTCTACAAATACTGCGTAAATGCATCAAACTTCTTTGCGCAAGATATTTCGCAACAACGCTCAGCTTATTTTGATCTTGGATGAGCTGCTTTTGCTGCTTCTTTGAGCCTGTCAACTGACAAATGCGTATACACCTGTGTAGTTGAAAGCGATTCATGACCTAAAAGTTCTTGCACAATACGAAGATCCGCTCCACCACCAAGAAGTTCTGTGGCGTATGTATGTCTCATAGCATGCGGCGAGAGTGAGCTGTCTAGCCCTGCAGCCGTTAGATACGACGAAAAAACCTTGCGCAAAGAATCCGCACTCATATTATTTCCTCTTACGGAAATAAAAAGAGCCGAATGTGCACGGCCCGCTTTATCTTTCAACAAAAGCGTAGGTCGAGAAGACCTAAGGTACTTTTTAAGCCACTCGATAGCTGACTGATAGAGAGGAACAATTCGCTCTTTAGAACCTTTACCAAAGAGTCGCACTGTTCCATTTTGCAAATCAACCTGTTCAAGCTTGAGAGACGCCACCTCAGAAATACGAGCTCCTGTTGCATACAAAAACTCAAGAAATGCTCTATCTCTAAGACCTACCGCAGTTGAAATATCACATGATTCTAAAAGCCTATTTACATCGGAATCAGTCATAGTATGTGGAAGATTTCGTGGCGCTCGAGGATTGCTCAGTGAAAGAGCTGGGTCTGTGGTAATCAGCTTTTCTCGCTGCATCCATTTGTAAAAACCACGCAACGCAGATAAATGCCTATTTAGTGTTTTTGCTGAATATTGAGCCTGTTTGAGATAGGCCAAATAGAGACGAAGGCTTCTGTGATCAACCTTAGTTACCTCAACGCCTTCCCTGCTACACCACTGCTCAAATGCCAAAAGATCAGTCTGATATGACCTTAGGGTATTCTCGGAGAGATTCCTGACCTTACTTAGATACTCAATAAATTGTTCAACGTAACTGCTCCGTTCTTTTGAAATAGCCACGTTAATCACACTTCAAGCAATCAAAAAGTTCCTGACGAGAAGAGATGTAGTCATCAAAGTCATTATGAGCACGCTCTGCCATCTTTTGACGACGTTCGTCTTTTCTTTTTACATGCTCGTCCAGTGGCTCAAAAATTCCAAAGTTAACATGCATGGGCTGATAATCTTTGGTGTTTGGGTTTGTCGCATAACCCACAAGAGAGCCAAACGAAGTGGTCAAAGGAAGCCTGACTTTCTCTTTGCCCAACAGACGAGTATACATGTTTAGTGCAGCAAGCAATCCAGATGCTATAGCTTCAACATAGCCTTCTGTACCCGTAATTTGACCTGCAAGAATAGTAAAAGTTTCCGGAATTCCAAATGAGCCGTCAAGCGCATGAGGAGAGTCAACAAAAGAGTTTCTGTGCATGACGCCGTAGCGAACAAACTCAGCGTTTTCCAACCCTGGGATGAGGGTAAATACGCGTTTTTGCTCTCCCCAGGTAAGATTTGTCTGAAAACCAACCAGATTAAATGCTGTCTTAGCTGCATTTTCTGCACGAAGCTGAACTGCTGCCCAGGGGCGTTTACCCGTTCTGGGGTCAATAAGTCCTACTGGCTTCAAAGCGCCAAATCTAATGGAATCATGTCCTGTTCTTGCTACTTCCTCAATAGGCTGGCAAGCTTGGAATAAATCAGACTGCTCAAAATCGTGGCCAATAACACGTTTAGCTGCAAGTAACTCATCAACAAATGTGTCGTATTCCTCTTTATTCATGGGGCAATTGAGGTAGTCGCCAATTCCCAAGTCCTCATAACGAGATTGAGAGAAGGCAATTGAATGGTCAATTGATTCATAAGACACAATAGGCGCTGCTGCATCAAAAAACGACATTCTGTTAGTTCCAACACGCTTAGAAATTGCTTCGTACAAGCTATCTGAGCACAGTGGTCCTGCAGCAATAACTGTTGGCTCTTCAGATAACTCTGTGACCTCTGCATGAGTTACCGAGATGTTTGGATGATTTCTGATCTGCTCAGTAACAGCCTTTGAAAACTCTTCTCTATTGACCGCAAGAGCGCCGCCTGCGGGAACAGAGTTTTCTTCTGCAATACGAAGCAGAAAACTACCCATCTTTTTAAGCTCAGACTTTAAAATTCCAGCTGCAGAATCTTCCTTAGTGGACTTCAGAGAGTTGGAACAGACCAGCTCAGCAAACATATCTGTGTGGTGTGCTGGAGAAGAAACAACAGGGCGCTGCTCAATGAGCTCTACAGAAACACCACGTGAAGCAAGCTGTAAAGCACATTCGCTTCCAGCTAAACCAGCGCCAACTACAGTAACTTTTTGTGTCATTGTTCACCTATCACACACTACGATTCCAAATAAAACTCTTTAGAAGGAGTATACCTTCCATCCGGTAATCTTTTTACCATTCCACGAGCTTCATAATCAGTAAGAGAATTTAACACGGTAAGTACGTTTTCTGATAGCCTCCATGCAAGTTCTTCGGGTCTTGAAGGAGAAGCAATAAGTGCAGATAAAAGTGGTGTTAGCTTCTTATCTTGCTTCAATTGTTCCTGAACTAGGCAATCAAAATCTAATGAAATTGCAATGCCCAACGATGTCTCATCAGGAATAATTTGAGCACCTTCAGAGATGAGTCTATTCGTACCAGCAGAAGCAGGAGAAAAGATAGACCCTGGTATTGCATAAATAGTTTTACCAAGAGAGTTGGCAAACTCAGCAGTACTCATAGTGCCTGAGCAAAGCCCTGCTTCCGTTACCAAGAGCACTTTACCTAATGCTGCAATAACCGCATTTCTTCTAGGAAAGGCATAACGTCTAGGAGGCATTCCCCACCTGTCTAGAGAAATGACTGCTCCCCTTCCTTCTCGCGCTGCTTCAAAAAGCTCTGCAGAGGTAGTTGGATAGGTCACGTCTGCACCACAGCCTGCCACTACAACAGTCTTTCCACCAGCATTAAGAGAAGCCATACCCGCCATGTAGTCGCAGCCAAGAGCTCCGCCAGATATCACCACAATATTGTTATCTGCAGCACATCTACCAGCCATTTCTGCAATTGCCATGCCGTATGGAGTGGCTCTACGAGCCCCAATTACAGACATACAAGGTTGTTGCAAAACGCTTCTATCTCCCATTCCATAGATAATTTCAGGCGGATGGTTGAGCAGTAGCAATTCTTTTGGATAGTCCTCATCTTCTGATGAAATCTCCCATTTCTCCATTGCTACTCCAAAGAACGAGACCTATAGGCAACTGCCTCAGATACGTCGTCTTTTGTCACTTTTTCGTGGTGAGCAATATCTGCGATAGTCCTTGCAACTCTGCAGGTACGCGTTATTGCCCTACCTCCTAAATGAAGTCCACGAGCAAATCTATGAAGCAGCTGCAATGCCGATTCATCAAAGCTCTCCACGTACTTTTGGCGAGAAGTGCCATCTACTCCACGGGTTTCTCGCCAAGAAGCAAAGTCTCTGCCAGAGACAACAAGTGAGCGCATACCTGCTGAAGTGAGTCCTAGCTCACCTTGAATTACTCGATCAGAAGAAGGTCGAGCTACATCACACACAATATCTATTCGATCCATTAAAGGACCTCCAATTTTTGATTGATACGTAGAAATCTTTCCTGGAGAGCACTTGCAGGTGTGAGTTTTATCTCCAAAATATCCGCAGGGACAGGGATTAGCTGCAGCGATGAGCTGGAACTGAGAAGGAAACTTATAGATGCCATCCACTCGCGCAAGACGTACATATCCATCTTCGATTGGCTGACGTAAAACCTGCAGCGTATTAGAAGCAAACTCGGGCAGTTCATCTAAAAAGAGCACACCTTTATGGGCAAGAGAAATTTCACCTGGGATGACAGGTCTGCCACCTCCAATCATGCCTGCTACAGAAGCTGAATGATGAGGAGACCTAAAGGGCCGTACACCTGCTTGAATAGAATCTGTTTCACACCCCGCTACAGAATGTATGAGCAATACCTCATCGCGCTCTTCTTTAGAGAGCTCTGGGAGGATAGTTGGAATTCTTTTAGCAAGCATGGTTTTACCTGCACCTGGCGGGCCAATCATGAGCATCCCCAGGTTTCCTGTGGCTGCGATTATGATAGCTCGCTTGACTAATTCCTGGTCAATTACCTCTTCAAAGTCTAAATTCTCGGTGAGCATTGCTGTTTTAACAGCATGCTTACGCTGAACCAATGGCTTACAGAATGATTGATCTCTTAAACTCAAATTGAGCAATGATTGAATTCCTATGACGTGGCTCCAGTCAGAACCAAACAAATTGCAATCTGAAGAGGAGATTAGTTTCATTCCCAGTTTCTTAGCAAGCATTGCATACGCTGCCATACCTCTAACTGAAGAGATCTTGCCGTTTAATGAGAGCTCTCCAACAAACAGCCTGTTATGCACAATCTCTTGAGGAATCTGACCAGTAGCTGCAAGAATAGCAACGGCTATAGGCAAATCAAATCCAGTACCTGTCTTCTTTATATCTGCAGGAGTCAAATTGATTGTTACCAGCAATCGAGGGATGGTAAAACCAGCAGCTTTTAGTGAGCAGCGCACACGAGAACGAGATTCCATAATGGATCCATCGGGCATACCTACGATGGTTATTCCAGGAATGCCGCCAGAAATACCCACTTCTACATCAACAGGTATTGCTTCAATTCCTCTAAGAGTTGCGGTATGAACACAGATGGTTGCTTGATTCATTGCTCGTCCCAGCTAAATGCTCCAATTAAATGCCTGAGACTAGCTGTGCTTGGAGCTACCAAATTAATAGCAACAACATCAAATCTAATAGAGGTAAGTGCTGGATGAAGCGCTGCATACATAAGCGCAAGCGTCCTGTATTTTTCCTGCTTTGCTTTGTTTACCGCAAGCTCAGGCATGATGCTGTCATCTTTGTTCAAGATGCGTCTTGTCTTTACCTCAACAAGCACAACGTTATCGCCATCTTGAGCAACAATATCAACCTCACCAATCTGACACGTCCAGTTAGTTTGGATAATTTTGTATCCTCTTTTGATGAGGTATTTTGCAGCGATCTCTTCGCCTTTCTCGCCAATTTGACGAGAAGACATCTCTTCTAGCGGAATTCTGCTCTCTTGTTCGTCATCCTCTTGAGGGCTCTTATCCTGGGTCTTTAGATCTTCCTGTGGTACAGGCTTCTCCTCCACCTCGTTAGCTGTTGCGCCTTCATGCTTACTTGCTTCTTTCTTGCTCATAACTCTCCTTTCGTTGTGGGAGAGTTCAGTTTGCAGGAGCACTTTGACACTAACTTGGCCACTGTCTGTCCAAGCAGCGTAATGATTCTGTCGGAACTAAAAAATTTGATGTAATTAATTTGCGCCTCTAGAAAAAGCCCGTTCAATCCTCTTGGAATGAACGGGCTTGGATTTATATCTGCAAGTTAATCTGATTGCTTATATTGGGTGTATTAAAACAGTCTTTGCGTCTTAACAAAGTTTCCACAAAACGAAGCTCTATGTATGGGAGAAAGTCCCATCTCACCAATAGCTTCAATGTGTTCAGCAGAAGCATATCCTTTGCATTCTGCCAGGTGATAGCCAGGGTACTCCTCATCGTAGGCAACCATTAAAGCATCTCGTGTTACTTTTGCCACAATTGAAGCTGCGGCAATAGATGCAATACGTGCGTCACCCTTAACAAGAGTCTTCTCTTTAGGATGGATGTGCATAGGATTTCCATCAATCAAGACACAGTCAGGCTCAATACCTGTGTTTTTGACAGCTTGTAACATAGCGTCTCTTAGACACTGTGCCATACCAACTTCATCAATCCTTTGAGGCGCAATATGAGCAATACCAATTGCTGTAGCAATTTCTTGAATTTGCTCTGCAAGAATCTCTCGCTTTGTTGCGGTCAATTTTTTTGAGTCATTAAGTCCGTAAATAATAGGCTCATCAGGCAGACATACCGCACAAACTGTTAAAGGACCAGCTACAGAGCCTCTACCAACCTCATCAACGCCAACAACCAGTCCGCCTCCAGAAAGCTCCTTCTGAAAGCGATACATTTCTTCTACACGGGCCTTCTCGGCATGTTCTTTTTCAATACGCTTTTTAGCTGATTCCAACGCTTTGATAACTTGTTTACGAGGATCTTCACTATAACGAGCTATAAGTTCGTATACCTCAGCCTCTGGGGCATCGCTTAAACGAGCAATTATGTCTTTAGCAGAATCAGCCATGTTTTCTCCAAACCACATGACAATGGTACTAAAAAAGCCGCCCGAAGGCGGCTTTAAAGAGCATATGAAGTTGATTAGCGCTTCTCGCGAAGACGAGCAGCCTTACCAACACGATCGCGCAGGAAGTAGAGCTTAGCGCGGTGAACAACACCGTGGCGAAGAACCTCAAGCTTAGCAATCTTTGGTGAGTGAAGTGGGAAAGTACGCTCAACACCAATGCCAAAGCTGATCTTACGAACGGTAAAAGTCTCACGGGAACCCTCGCCGGAAAGACGAATGATGTCGCCCTGGAAGACCTGCTCACGAGTACGGTCACCCTCGACAATGCGATAGTGAACCTTTACGTTGTCACCAACGCGGACCTCAGGAATGTCCTCGCGGATCTGCTGACGCTCAATAGCGCGAATGTAGTCCATTGTTTCCTCATCTCTAGAGGTGCCGACGCCCTTGCGAACGACACATAGTTAACACACAGACGAAAAGTATACGTGAATACTTTCCACTGTACAAGGGTTAGTTTGGATAAAACTTACTTTACATATCTTCTTTTACCCCAGGAACGAGGAAGACGAAGATCTTCAAACACTCTGGTTGCATATCTATCGGTCATACCAGACACGTAATCTGCTACTTGGATTTCTGGATGATCAAAGTCATGACACTTATATTCTGCGGGAACCTCATCTAAATGGTTAACAAAGTAATCAAACAGCTCAATGATGAGGTCGTATGCCTTGGGTTCTTCGTATTTTGCGTCTCCTGATGCGTACAGATTAGCAAACAGGAATGCTCTCATGGTCATCATAGCGCCCCACATGGAGTCGGTCATTTTAATGTCGCCTACGCGAGAGCTTTCAGAGACAATATCGTGAACCATGTTTTCAATGCGCTCAGGTGAGCTATTTCCAAGAACCTCTCGAGCTTCAGTTGGGAGATACTCCTCCGAAAGAAGTCCTGCTCGTTTTGCGTCATCAATATCGTGCGTTACATACGCAATGCGGTCCGAAATGGCAACAATTCTTCCTTCTGCTGTTTCTGCACGTAGATTACCTGAATGGCATCTAATACCATCAATAACCTCATGAGAAAGATTAAGACCTTGTCCGTCTTTCTCCAGATACTCAACAATGCGAGCACTCTGCTGATTATGAGCAAAAATATACTCATTTTCTGGAGCTTCGGGGTCCACTCCCCTATACAGGCTAATGGCGTGCGAAAGCGCCTTCTCGCCAATATGGCCAAACGGCGTATGACCTAAATCATGTCCAAGTGCAATTGCCTCAGTCAGGTCTTCGTTTAAGCCAAGAGGACGCGCAATTGAGCGTGCAATCTGCGAAACCTCAAGCGTATGAATAAGACGAGTCCTATAGTGGTCCCCTTCTGGGGCGAGAAAAACCTGTGTCTTGTGAGCAAGTCTTCTGAAACTCTTACTATGCAAAATACGGTCTCTATCACACTGATAACACGTACGATACTGATCAGGCTCTTCTGCTACCGCGCGGCCTTTACTTTGATCAGAAAAAGCCGCTTCAGGAGATAAGATTTGATGCTCGCGAGCTTCAAGATCTTCTCGTCTAATGGATAACATAGAACCTCCTTGTACCTGCATCTTTACCACATAATAGCAGGATATTACTATCTAGCAAAAGAGGGCGACCGAAGCCGCCCTCTAGAGTTTGTTGCAGTGTGTCTAGAAGAAAACCTACTTAGTAGCAATCTTCTGTGGACCACCGTTAGCCTGAATCTTAGCCTGTGCTGCAGCAAGACGTGCAATTGGTACACGGTATGGTGAGCAGGAGACATAGTCAAGACCAAGGTTGTAGTACATGTGGATGGACTCTGGATCGCCACCGGTCTCACCGCAGACACCAATGGTGAGGTTAGGATTACCCTTACGGCCACCCTCAACGCCCATACGGACAAGCTCTGCGACACCCTTATCAAGGGTTGCAAATGGGTTGGTCTTAACAATCTTGCGCTCAAGATAGAGAGGCATGAATGCAGACTCAACGTCGTCACGAGAGAAGCCAAGGCAAGTCTGGGTGAGGTCGTTAGTACCGAAGGAGAAGAAGTCTGCGTGCTTAGCAATCTCCTCAGACATGATAGCTGCACGTGGAAGCTCAATCATGGTGCCAACTGGGATGTTGAGCTCAACACCGTACTCGTCAGCAACCTGCTTGATGGTCTCCTCAACCTCTTCACGGACCTGGATGAGCTCCTCTTCGAAGCCAACCAGAGGAACCATGATCTCTGGGCGAGGGTCAAGACCAACGCGCTTGAGCTCTGCAGCTGCGCTTGCGATAGCACGAACCTGCATAACGTTGAGCTCTGGGTAGACAAGGCCAAGGCGGCAGCCACGGAGGCCGAGCATTGGGTTTGCCTCCTGGAAGGCGTCAAACTTAGCGAGAAGAGCACGCTTTGCAGCGGCGTCCTTACCCTGCTCCTCATCATGAGCAATCTCAACGTCAAGCTCACGTGGGGAATCAAGGAACTCATGCAGTGGTGGGTCAAGAAGACGGACAACAACGTCTTTGCCGTCCATTACCTTGAACATACCAAGGAAGTCACCCTTCTGAGCACGGCCAAGCTGCTCGATAGCAAGCTGCTTAACGTCCTCAGAGTCTGCAAGAATGAAGTCCTGAATGAGGTGCTTACGCTCACCAAGGAACATGTGCTCTGTACGGTCAAGACCAATTGCCTCAGCGCCGTTATCAACGGAAGTCTGAGCATCTGCTGGGTTATCAGCGTTTGCACGTACGCCAATGACGCGACCACGGGACTCGTCAAGGCGGACCTCATCTGCCCATGCAAGGATGGTCTGGAGGTCACCAGAAAGCTCTGGCTGGACAAGCTCAACAGCACCAAGGATGACGTCACCAGTGGTACCGTCGATGGAGATAACGTCGCCCTCGTTAACAACAAGACCGGAATCAGCAACGGTGAAGCGCTTGTTAGCAGCGTCAATACGAAGTGTATCAACACCGCAGACGCAAGGAGCGCCCATTCCACGAGCAATAACAGCTGCGTGGCTGGTCTTGCCGCCGTGGGAAGTTAGGATGCCCTCTGCAGCAACCATGCCGTGGAGGTCATCTGGAGTGGTCTCCCAACGGACAAGAATACAAGGCTTGCCTGCCTCTGCAAAAGCCTCAGCGTCTGCAGAAGAGAAGACTGCAGCACCAACAGCTGCACCAGGAGAAGCGTTAAGACCCTTAGCAATGGTCTCGTACTCAGCGTTAGGATCAAACTGTGGGTGCAGAAGCTGATCGAGCTGCTCAGGAGCAACGCGGGAAACAGCCTGCTCCTTAGTAATACGGCCCTCTTCGTACATCTGAATTGCAACCTTAAGTGCAGAGAGAGCAGTACGCTTACCAACACGAGTCTGAAGCATCCAGAGCTTACCATTCTCAATGGTGAACTCGATGTCCATCATATCTGCGTAGTGATCCTCAAGAATCTCAAAGACGTGGAAGAGCTCCTCGCCTGCCTCCTTGAGTGCAGGAACCTTAACGAGGTCTGCAATAGGCTCAGTATTACGAATACCAGCAACAACGTCCTCGCCCTGAGCGTTGATCAGGAAGTCGCCGTAGCGCTCGTTAGTACCATCTGCAGGGTTACGAGTAAATGCAACGCCAGTTGCAGAAGTCTCACCCTTGTTACCAAAGACCATGACCTGAACGTTAACTGCAGTACCAAGCTCATCAGGAATCTTGTTCTGCTTGCGGTAAAGGATTGCGCGGTCATTCATCCAAGAACCAAAGACTGCCTGCTCAGCAAGGCGGAGCTGAAGGTAAGGATCAGATGGGAAGACAGCGTAGCCGTTCTTGGAGACCTCTGGGTGCTCCTTAACGTCAACGTTTGCAGCAAAGATACCCTTGAACCAAGTTACAAGGTCACGAAGGTCATTTGCGTCCAGCTCTGTATCAAGCTTAACGCCCTTCTCGGCCTTCTTAGCAGCAATTGCATCCTCAAAGAGCTGTCCAGAAACGCCCATAACAACGCCAGAGAACATCTGAACAAAACGACGGTAAGAGTCCCAAGCAAAGCGCTCGTTACCAGTCTGCTTAATGAGGCCCTGAACGGACTCATCGTTAAGACCAAGGTTAAGAACAGTGTCCATCATGCCAGGCATGGAGAATGGTGCACCAGAACGGACGGAGACAAGCAGTGGATCTTCTGCATCGCCGAGCTTCTTGCCCATGCGCTCCTCAAGGGTAGCCATAGCTGCGTCAATCTCATCAGTGACGCCCTCAGGCCAGACGTTGCCGTTGTTGGAATAAGCAACGCAAGTTTGGCAAGTAATTGAGAATCCTGGAGGTACAGGCAGGCCAATCTTAGACATCTCTGCAAGGTTTGCGCCCTTGCCACCAACAATCCACTTTGCCTCTTCTACGGATGCGCCAGCGACCTCAGTAACATCGTTACCGGCGTGGTCCTTTCCGAAGCTGTAAACGTGCTTCTCGGACATAACACTCCAAACTCTCAAACTGTCACACGCAAAGCGTGCACCAACACGATTGAACGTAAAGACAACAAACCAAACAAAGTTGGTTCTGTCCTCACATTCATAGTATGTTACCAACCTACGCGATTCATCTGAACAAAATAACGGTGAGCGGTCAATATCGACCGTTCACAGAATTATTTGTAAACTTATGATTGCAAATTGTGAAATTCTCCATAAAGAAAATGAGCACCCAAAATGGATACTCATTTAACTTTTTGATATTTTGAGGCGTCAGCACTCTCTTAGCGAGTAACTCCCTCAAAGAAGGCGCCAATTGCGTGACTTGGCTCTTCGCCAGTAAGCGTAGAAATAACGTTTACCGCTGGTCCCAGAAGATCGATTGATGGGATGAGGCGCTGATCAAGCTCACGACGAATCTCTCTTCTGAGAGAGCCATCTGCAAAGGTGTGGAAGACTGCACGAGGGCGATTCTCATCTTCATGCTCGTTGAAGTATGCACGAACATCATCAACGCTATGAATGTTTGGAACCCTTACAATCTCTACGGATTCATCGCCAAACTGAGCAGCGGCAGCCTTAACTACTGCAGCGCCAGTCTCTCCACGAGAGTCTGATAAAACATAGACGATAGGTAGACCATCACCAAGAGAGTTGTTATCAATGTCAAGTGCGCTCATGCTGTAACCCTTTCAGTCAAGTATTCAGAAAGATACAAACATTTATCAATCTAAGAGTACCCTACTTCTTACGAGAAAGCACACTAATATCGGCGACATTACTAAATACCTGGGCAAACTTGTTCAAAAGACGCAAACGATTTCGGCGAACGGTATCATTTTCATCCATGACAAGTACTTTGTCGAAGAAAATATCAATTGGCTCACGCAGCTGAGACAGCGCAGAAACAGCAGCAGCATAGTCTGCACCAGCAAGAGCAGCAGCCACTTGCTTCTGGCCCTCTTCGCAAGCAGCGAGCAATGACATCTCTGGCTCAGTGAGAAGCTCTGTATCAACTTCTACACCAAGAGAGGTGTCGCTGAGGTGCGCTGCACGTGCATAAGCAGTAGCAAGATCCTCAAAGAGCTCAGGCTCGTTCTGACGCGCCTCATCAAGTGCGCGAGCACGCAGAAGGAACTCATCAGGATTGATAACGCCAATTGCACTGACAGCCTCAATAGCATCTGCAGAGATCTTCTCGTCCTTTGCAATAGATGCAAGGCGACCAATAAAGTACTGCTCAACCTGAGACTGAACAGACTCGTCAACAACAAGACCCTGCTGGCGGTAGAGCTCCAGAGAGCTTGCAATGAGCTTCTTGAGGTCAAGGTTTGCCGTTGAGCGGACCAGTGCAATAACACCAATAGCTGCACGACGAACAGCGTAAGGATCGGAAGAGCCAGTTGGTGGCTCGTTGATAGCAAAGATGCCACAGATGGTATCAAGCTTGTCTGCAATAGCTACAAAGCGACCTATCTGTCCACTTGGGAGCTCGTCACCGGCAAAGCGAGGACGATAGTGTTCGCGAATTGCTGCAGCTACATCGCTCTTCTCGCCAGCTGCCTCTGCGTAGTAGCCACCCATGACGCCTTGCTGGCTGGTGAACTCGACAACTGCCTGGCTGACAAGGTCTGCCTTAGCAAGATGAGCGGCGCGAGCAGCAAGTTCAGCCTTTTCCTGACTGGATGTCTCGTCGAGCGCGATCTCTGCAGCAAGAGCCTCCATACGCTGGGTCTTCTGAAGAACGGTACCAAGCTTCTCCTGAAAGACAACGGTCTCAAGGCGCTGAGCAAACTCATCAAGCGTGTGCTTCAAGTCCTCCTCAAAGAAGAACTTAGCATCGTCGAGGCGAGCACGAACAACGCGCTCGTTGCCGTCAATGACGCGCTCGGCGCAAGATGGGTCTGCATTAGAAACCACAATAAACTCGCGAGTCAGCTTACCTTGAGCGTCATAGATTGGGAAATAGCGCTGGTTGGAAAGCATGGACTCAGTAATAATCTCTGAAGGAACGTTAAGAAATTCCTCGTCAAAGGTACCCACAAGAACCTGAGGCCACTCAGTCAGGTTAATGACCTCCTCAAAGACCTTCTCTGGCATATCAACGTGAGAGCCCGGACGAGCAGCCTCTACCTCTTTGATACCGGCGAGAATAACGTCTTTTCTCTGCTCCTGAAGCAAAACGCCAGCGTCTTTAAGAACTTGCTCATAGTCAGCTGGAGTGGCTACCTCATGGTAACCAGGTCCAAGAACACGATGGCCCTGGGTGGTGTTTGAGCTAGTTACATCAGCGTAGGTAACAGGAACAATCTCTGAACCAAAGAGAGCGCACAGCCAGCGAACAGGACGAACGTAGCGCTCATGGAAAGAACCCCAGCGCTGACTACGAGGCCAATCAAGTGCAGAAATCCAAGAAGTTGCCAGCTCAGAGAGAATCTTTGTAGCAGGAACTGAAGGAATATTGAGCTCTGCAAAGACGTACTCATGACCGTCGGTATCTACACGACGAGTCAACGCATCAGCGTTTACACCGCACTTGCGAGCAAATCCCTCAGCAGCCTTGGTTGGATTGCCCTCTGCATCAAAAGCAATCTCTGCCTTAGGACCACGCTTGACCTCGGAAATCTCTTCTGTAGCCTCAGCAACGTCCTTTACATAGGCAGTTAAACGACGAGGTGTCGAGAGGATCTTAACCTCTCCAAATGACAAACCAGAGTCTTTAAGTCCGGAAACGACAAGCTTATTGAACTGAGCAATAGCTTTCTGCAATGGAGCAGAAGGCATCTCTTCAGAACCAATCTCAAAAAGGAAGTCTCTAACCTCAGCCATTTAAGCCACCTCCTCCTGAGTAGTTGCTGCAGGTGCTTTCTTAGAAGCAACCTCCTCCAAATACGATTCGCAGCATGCCTTAGCAACGGTGCGAACGCGAAGAATATAGTTAGCTCTCTCAACAGCAGAAAGAGCACCGCGAGAATCAAGCAAGTTAAATGCGTGGCTGCACTTCATAACACAGTCATAGGCAGGAAGTGGAAGCTTGCGCTCAAGGCAGCTATGGCACTCTGCCTCATACTCGTCAAACTTCTCGCGCATAAGCTCAATATTGGCTACCTCAAAGTTGTAGGTTGAGAACTCGCGCTCGTTCTCAAGGAATACCTGGCCGTATGTCATTGGCGTGCCGTCTGGCAGGTAGCTCCAAACCAGGTCATAGACGGAATCTACACCCTGAGCGTACATAGCAATACGCTCAAGACCATAGGTAATCTCAACAGGAACAGGATCTACCTCAATGCCACCTACCTGCTGGAAGTACGTGAACTGAGTAACCTCCATGCCGTTGAGCCAGACCTCCCAGCCAAGACCCCAGGCACCAAGTGTTGGGCTCTCCCAGTCGTCCTCAACAAAGCGAACGTCGTGGTCTTTTGGATCAAGGCCAATAGCAGCAAGTGAGCCAAGATAGAGATCTTGGGAATCTGCAGGAGATGGCTTGAGCAAGACCTGGAACTGATAATAGTGCTGCAAACGATTGGGGTTCTCGCCATAGCGTCCATCAGCAGGACGACGACAAGGCTGTGGATAGCAGGTACGCCAGGCATCGGGGCCAAGTGAGCGCAGGATAGTTGCGGTATGGAAGGTACCGGCACCTACCTCAGAGTCATATGGCTGCATGACCGTGCAACCTTTTTCTGCCCAGTAGTGTTCAAGGGTCAAAATCATATCTTGAAACGTTAGTGGTGTTGCGCCCATGATGTTCTTTCTCTCAAATGTCCGACGTAAGTACTATAGCCCGCGAGCATGGTCAAAGGGCCAGAAAATAAACATTGCCTTAGAGGTCACGGTAGAAACCGCAACTGCTCCAAAATATCTGGAATCAAGCGAGTTTGTTCTGTTATCCCCCATAACAAAAATATGACCTGCAGGAACAGTATACGGATAATTCTGAATTACGGCACCCGTGCGATCCGCAAGAGAATACGTTGGCTTGCCTTCAGTGTAAGGCTCGTCCATAAGCTGGCCATCAACATACACAGCGCCGTCGCGCAAATCTACCGTTTGACCTGCTGTAGCAATGACGCGCTTCACTAAAAGCGTATCGGGATTCTGAGGACTGGTGAAGGTAACCACATCACCTGCTTGCGGAGTACCGCCAAAACGATAGGTAAGCTTCTCTCCTACCAAACGATCCCCCAGTTGGATGGTATTGAGCATGGATCCTGTTGGAACCTCATATACCTCAGCGACAAACGTTCTAATAAAAAACGCCAGCGCAACAGCAACTGCAACAATTACCAGGTATTCAAAAATTTCAAGAACTTTGGAATGTCCACTACTCATCGTCATCACCAGATTGCTGATCAAGCTCTGCCAAATACGCTCTGTCCTTCTCAGTGAGCTGAGCGCTCTCTAAGAGGTCTGGACGCCACGCACGAGTGCGAGCAAGTGCAGATTGTCGTCTCCAGACTGCTACCGCTCCGTGGTCTCCTGAAAGAAGGACAGACGGAACTTCTCGCCCCTCAAAGTTTGCTGGACGCGTGTACTGAGCATACTCAAGAAGGCCATCGTCAGAGAATGACTCATCCTGTGAGCTCATCTCATCGCCAAGTGCACCAGGAAGCAAGCGCACAACCGAGTCAATCACGGTAAGCGCAGGCAGCTCTCCGCCCGTCAGAACGTAATCTCCCATAGAAATAACGTCATCTGCCAGCTCATAGACACGCTCGTCCATGCCCTCATAGCGACCACAGACAAACAGAATGCGTTCTTTTTGAGCAAACTCTTGGGCAATAGCCTGGGAATACGGCCTACCAACTGGCGAGAAAAACACCACGTGGGGCTTAGGTTCCGCCTGATCAGAAATCTCACGAACTGCCTCAAAGATAGGAGCGGGCTTCATAAGCATGCCTTGTCCACCACCAAAAGGAGCATCATCTACCGTACGATGCCTATCATGCGTCCAGTCACGCAAGTCATGTGCATAGAACTCAAAAATATTTGCCTTTTGAGCTCTGCCCATAATAGAAGCATTTAAATAGGGCGAGAAGACCTCAGGAAATACTGAGAGCGTTTCTAGACGCATGCTACTCACCTAACCTAAGAAGGCCCTGAGGAATTGAGACGGTAATGGAGCCCTCGGCTGGGGCCTCTTTGATAAATTCATCCACGGCAGGCATCAGAACCTGTCCAAAAGGCCCCTCAATGACCCACACATTTTGTGTAGGTCCAACAAGAACCTCTGTAATTTCACCCAGAGAACCATGTTCTGTATCACGTACTTCTCTACCCACAAGTAGAGAAACATTTACCAGACCAAAGTTTTCTGGAAGACAATCTTCTTCTACCAGAAGCGTTTTACCAACAAGCTCTTCTGCATCAGAGATGGTAGTTACATCTTCAAAAGTGACAAGACTACCTTCTCTATCATCTGACTCAACAGAGACAACTGAGAACTTTCTTGAGCCCTTAAGCGCAGGCGGAACAGGAACAACTGTCATGCCTTCAGCTATAAGAGAAGGAAGGCTGTGAACGGGAACCGTCACAACCTCCCCTCTTTTACCATGCGTTTTAACAATTTGAGCAATTGCTCGCCAGTGTTTACGCAAAATTAGCCTACAACCTCGACATCAACAGAGGTGCCAACACGCTGGCCAAGAGCACGAGCCAAAGTACGAATAGCCTTAATGGTTCTACCCTTGCGGCCGATGACACGTCCAGCGTCTTCCTCAGAGCAAGAAACCTCAATCAAGGCTCCATCCTCGCGATCGGTGACGTCGAGTGCAACAGCATCTTCATTATCGACAAGACCACAGACGATGTACTCAACAAGATCAGCAACCTTGTCAGAAGGCATCTCCTGAATGTCTTGATCGACAGCGTCTACCTCAGTGGGCTCTGTGAATTCAGACACGATTTACTCAGCCTCTGGAGCCTCGGACTCCTCAGCAGCTGCGGCAGCAGCCTCAGCAGCAGCCTCTGCAGCTGCAGCGGCCTTTGCCTGTGCCTTCTTGGAGAGCTTGGTCTTCTTCTCTGCAACTGGAGCACCAGTACGAGCGATCTCAATGAGGTGAGAAACTGCGCTTGTTGGCTGAGCGCCCTTTGCTACCCACTCGTCAACCTTCTCGAGGTTGATATCAATCGTCTTTGGGCTAGTCAGTGGGTTATAACGACCGACTTCTTCAATGTAACGACCATCGCGAGGCATACGACCATCAGCGACAACTACGCGATAGTACGGACGCTTCTTGGCACCGTGACGGGCCAGACGAATCTTAACTGCCAATGAAAACTCCTCCATACGAGCGGTGCCTCGGATGTTAGATGGGCTGCACCGCAAAGCCACAAATCGGGTTACAAGTGTACAACAACGCATTAACCTCGAAAAGTATAAATTTGCTCTCTTCAAAAAGTACTCGTAATTTATGTATGAAACACTTGTTCTATTTGTACAAAAAGTATACACTATTTCTATGGAAACATCAAAGGACATATCAGATAAAAACGCACGTAAATCGTGTGATTTTGAGTGGCATGGTAAAGCCATTGGGCTTCTTGACCTTGATGCGTTCTTTGCGTCTGTAGAACAATTTGATCATCCTGAGTGGCGCGGAAAACCAGTAATTGTTGGAGGCTCACCCCACAAACGAGGCGTTGTTTCAACCGCCTCTTATGAAGCAAGGAAGTTTGGCGTTCATTCTGCCATGCCTTCAGCTACTGCGGTAAGGCTTTGTCCTCATGCAATTTGGACTTCAGGACGTTATGACAGATACTCAGAAATGAGTGCTCTTGTTATGGGTTTTCTCAAAGATGAGACTCCCCTTGTTGAGCAGGTTTCTATTGACGAGGCATTTTTTGATATTACTCCTGGAAGATTTTCTAATGAAAATCCTTTAGAAATTTGTAAGCGCATACAAAAGAAAGTCGCAGCACTAGGTGTTACCTGTTCTATTGGTCTGGGAACAAACAAGACAATTGCCAAGATTGCCTCTGAGCAAGAAAAGCCTCGTGGTCTTACTGCGGTCTTTCCTGGTACAGAAGGTCGCTTTCTGGCGCCACTGCCTATTGAAGCTATGAGCGGCATTGGACCTGCTATGGCAAAGACACTTCATCAACAGGGAATCAAAACGCTTGGAGAGCTTTCAAGAGCAGATGCAATGTACCTCACTTCCCTTGTTGGCAATACAGCTTCAAAGATGATTTTGCGCGCGCAAGGAAAAGAAGTCTCTGAAGTTCATGAAGCAGCCCAACCTCGTGACGTTAAGTCTGTTTCTAACGAGAGAACCTTTGAAACAGATTTGTTTGATAAACAAGAAATAGAAGAAGCCATCAGACACATTGCTGGTGTTGTAGGCAGACGTCTTCGCCGCAAACAGTTACAAGGTTATACCGTAACGCTTAAGGTAAAAGCCTCTGCAACAGAGTCTCATACCGCTCAAAAAAGAATGTCTGCACCAACTGATGATGAGCATCTCTTTGCAGAGATTGCCGTTGGCCTGCTTCCTACCATTTGGAAAGAAGGGCAGCCAGTAAGACTGCTTGGTGTTGGCATTAGCTCATTTTCAGATGAGGGGCATGCCAAACCAGTGCAAGCGTCACTTTTTGACCAATATGAAGCTACATTTGATGCAGCAGCCTCTGGACCTACAACAAAAAAGAAACCTCGGAGTGACTTACGTCATCTCTCCGAGGTAACCGATAAACTCAAAGATAAATTTGGTGCAGATGCTGTGCAGTATGGTAGAGATCTACGCTTTGAGCATCGCGTTTCTGACACTATGCCTACAGGCAAAAACGAGCAAATCTAGTACGCCAACACTACTCAGTAGGATCAGCGGACTCTGGAAGATTATCTACCAGATCATCCTCAGAAAGCTCAAAAGCTGGAGCCAACGCATCCTCTGGAAGGTCAGCGTAAGGAATCTCAGAAGTCATAGCTCCCTCAATATCCAGCTCTACACGAGGAGCATCTGCCCAAAGTCGCTCAAGACGATAGTAAGACCTTACCTCAGGCTGGAATACGTGAACTACAACTGAACCGTAATCAATCAGAATCCAATTAAGGCCGTCACGACCCTCAGTAGAAATTGGACGAACGCCGCAATTTGCCGTGACCTTCTCGCGAACTTCATCAACAATAGCGTCAGCCAAACGAGCATTTCCGCCGGTGCAAATAACAAAGTAATCGCAAACATCACTGAGACCAGTGAGGTCAAGCACAAGAATATCTTCAGCTTTCTTTTGATCTGCAGCTATTGCAGCAGTCTTTGCAAGCTCAAGTGAAGTTACAGCCATGAATTTCTCCGTTTTCTCATGTAGCCAAGCTACTTAGATGTCTTCTCAATCATCTCATTGTATAGGGCAATTGAGTTTGGATACAAATAACTCCTTGATGAAATCACATACATCATAACGCTACAAAACGCCGTCTCATAAAGTTCATCGAGAGAACCGCCACGTAAATATACGTTTCTTGCTTCTTCGACCGATGTAAAGTTTGGACGCAGAGGCTCAATAAGATCAGCTACATACAAGATTTTGTCCAGCTTGCTCATCTGACAATCACCTGCAGTGTGCTTTTGAATAGCACTGAGCATCTGATCAGAGAGCCAAGGATAGATTGCCGGCAGGGTTTTTGCGGCGAGAGGACCGTGCAAGAGTCCTACGATTTTCTGATACGGAGCTGCTGTTTGGATACGAAAGTGCTCTGCCAGCTCAATAGTTTCTGCATCAGGAAGAAGTTTCTCCCAATCATGCAAAATACCTGCCACACGAGCGCTAAACATATCTGCACCATAGACTTGTGCGAGGGTTTCTGCACAATGTCCTACAGAAATAGAGTGTGCAAAGCGCTTGGGGTTCTTGTGATACATATGAGACTTCAGATCAGACTCAAGCTGATCAATGAGCGCCTGTTGTTCTGCGGTGTAGGCAATATCTTTTGCTATAAGTGTTCTTTCCATTATGTCCTACAAAGTTTTGACTCAAACCACATAGTTATCTGTATGACACGCCTTGCTACGAGCGTATATCAACCTGAGCAGCGGGTCGTTTTGGCTTTACCGCTTAATTGAGCGGAGTTGTATCAGCGCCGTAAAGTCCATGCTTATGAATGTAGCCTGTAACTGAATCGGGAGTCAGGTATCTGAGGCTCTGACCATTTTGAACTCTACTACGCAAGTAGCTTGATGAGATTGCTAGTGCGGGAACCTCAAGATAGGTTACCTTGAAGTCATAAGGTGAGTCTGCAATAACCTTTTGAGCACGACTCAGCTCATAACCAGGACGCGTTGCAGCAACAAAGTGAGCAAGGTCAGCTACGGTCTGTGCATCTTTCCAGGTGACAATATCAGCAATTGCATCTGCACCAGTAATAAAGAAAAATTCAACGTTAGAGGGATATACCTTACGCAATCTTCTGAGCGTATCAGCGGTGTAGGTGATGCCCTCATAATCCACCTCAAAACGAGAAGCAACAAAATGAGGATTATCTGAGGTTGCCAGAAGCGTCATTGAGTAACGATCTTCTCCCCTGGTAACTCCCTTATTTTGTTTGAACGCAGGGCGACCAGCAGGCATAAAGACAACCACATCAAGATCCAAATCATCATATGCCTGCTCAGCAGCTACCAAGTGACCGTTATGAATGGGGTCAAAGGTTCCACCCATGATTCCCAGACGATAGGTGCGGTTTTTATCCTGTCCCAAACGAGGCAGGCCAGGGTGCATGTTATTTAAGACGTCGGCTGCCATACTCTACTCAGTTTCTGAAGAAGCCTCAGCTACATGAGACGGATTAGATGGAGCCTCTTCAAACTCAACATCTTCAAATTGCTGATCTGAAGCGTCCTCGTCAGGAATCTCTATGCCATCTGTATTTGGTTTATTTGGATCCTCATAGGTAAAGGTAAGCTCAAGAATGCGAATCTCATCGCCGTCAACTGCACCAGCCTTTGCCAGTTGTACTTCAAGACCCATGCGATCCAGACGACGCTGTAGATATGCCACAGCCTCATCATTGTCCCAATCGGTCTGAATAACCATGCGCTCAATCTGGCCGCCAGAGACACGCCAAGCATGACGCTCTTCTCGCTCAATGCGAAGCTTGTTATCACGGCGAAGTCGCTGGTTCTCCCAAGCCTCGCTGCGGTCAACCGTAGGTGTAGTGATGGCAATTTCTTTGCGGAGCTCTGCTACTTCTGCGGCACAGGTGGTTACAAAGTCATCAAGATTTAAACCAGTTACCGTAGAGATAGCAAAGAAAGTCCTGCCATCAGCCTCGGCGGCTTTTCTGAGGGCCTCAATAGCATCTTCTGTGCCAGGCATATCACACTTGTTTGCCACCACAATCTGAGGGCGATCAGCCAGCTTTGACGCGTATGCTTTGAGTTCCTCGTTAATGGCGTGGTAGTCCTCTACGGGGTCTCTGCCTTCATAGCCACCGGTAACATCGACCATATGGACAATGAGTGCCGTACGCTCAATATGACGAAGGAACTGATGGCCTAGGCCCTTGCCCTCAGAGGCACCCTCGATAAGACCAGGGACGTCTGCACAGACAAATGACTGACCGTTTTGAGCACGAACAACGCCCAAGTTTGGAACAAGGGTGGTAAATGGATAGTCAGCAATCTTTGGACGAGCAGCACTGATACGTGCAATTAGAGAGCTCTTACCAACAGAAGGCATACCCACCAAGGCCACATCTGCCATGAGCTTCATCTCTAGCTCAATCCAGTGCTCTTGGGCTGGCTCGCCCTTCTCGGCAAATGCTGGTGCACGCCTCACTGAGGTGACAAAGTGAATGTTACCGCGGCCACCATTGCCACCAGGAGCAACAACTACCTGCTCACCTGGAGAAGTAAGATCGGCAATCTCGTAGAGTGGCTCTTGCGTTTCTGGATCAAGCTCGCGCACAACGGTTCCCAGGGGCACCTTGAGCAGCAAATCCTGTCCATCAGAGCCATGACGGCGAGCACCCTTACCGTGGGTACCACGCTCGGCCTTAAAGTGATGCTTGTAGCGGTAATCAATCAGAGACGAAAGCTGCGCGTCTGCAACAATGACAACATTGCCGCCGTGACCGCCATCGCCACCGTCAGGACCGCCTTTTGGAACATATGCTTCTCGGCGGAAAGACATGCAGCCTGCGCCGCCGTCTCCACCTTTAACGTTAATATGACAAAGATCAGTGAAAGTTTCCACGTGTCCTCCTTCTAATACCTTAATGTTACGGCATTTACCAGCGAAGCACAGTGAAAACGCGAGAAGTTCTTATGAGAACACGAGGATAAAAACAATTACTGCAACACCAAGAATCATCAAAGCAAAATCTGATGGAGCCAAAGGATAGCGTTTAAATGCAGATGAAGCGTTCCTTAAATAGAAACCTCGCTGCTCAGCCGCAAGTGCCGAAGCATCAGCTTTTTTAACGGAACTTACCAGCAAAGGAACAACCAAAGGCATGGTGAGCTGGAATTTTTTGATGGGATTTTTGGTATCAAACTCAACGCCACGAGCCATCTGAGCCTCCATAATATGGTTCATCTCGGAAGCAAAGACAGGCACAAAGCGCAAAACCGTTGCAATGGTGAATGCATAGGGGTATGGGACATGCGCCACTTCTACCAGCGCATTCATCAGATCTTCTACACGCATAAGCGAAAGCATAGAAAGCAGTGGCAGTGCCAGTGCGATTGTTTTGAGGGCAACGTTAAAGCCGCGCTCCAAACCACCTACCGTGATGAATAAAAAGAGCGTTTGACCAGCAGGGGCAACAAGCGTCTGTACAACGCACAAGATAAGACCTAAGACAGCAAAACCAAATACCAGCTTAAAAGTCTTCTGAGCATTCTGCGAGATAACTCCCACAAGAATGGTGAGCGCAAGTACCGCAAGCACCTCAAGCGTTCCTTGTGCAGCAAAGGCGGCTGCAAAGAGCTCAAGCGCAAACACAAGCTTAGCCACGGGATTTGCCTTATGAAGGAAGCTTGTTCCTTCGGTGTAATCAATAACACTACCCACGAGGAGCCTCCTTACCATTAAGCGTTGCCGCAATACGAGCAATCTCAAACTGATGCTGCAATGTCTCAAGTACCTCTGAAGAGTTGCAAAGTCCTGCAAAGGAAGAATCCACATGCGCACCCGCAAGCTTTGACAGTTGAATCATCTGAGGAGCCTCAACATACGCTTCCTTCAAAACCTCATCTGTCGAGAAGATCTGTGTAACTTCCCCATCATCTAACACGCTGCCATGCGCCATAACGACAATTCTTGTGGCAAAGTCCAGCACAACCTCCATGTCATGACAGACCATAAGAACTGCACAGCCCTTCTCGCACAATGATTTGACCATATTCATGACCTGTATACACTCTTTGTAATCCAGACCCGAAGTTGGCTCATCAAGCACAAGAATATCTGGCTCGCAGGCAACCACAGATGCAAGCGCAACCATCTGACGCTGTCCGCGAGAAAGCATAAACGGCGACGCATCCGCATCAAGTCCCATGCGATCAATTACTTCAAGCGCTTTCTTGCGCGCATCCTCTGCAGACACAGCCTTGAGTTCAAGACCAAACGCAATCTCCTCAAGAACGCTCTCTTTACAGATCTGATAATCGGGATTTTGGAACAGCGTAGAGACGTGCTGAGCAATCTGCGACGTCTTCCAATCCTTGCATGAAGAACCCTTAATATGAATGTCTCCCGATCGAGGACGCAACAGGCCATTTACCAACTTAGTTAGAGTTGTTTTACCAGCACCGTTTTGACCGACAAGTGCCACAAGCTCGCCAGGGTGCAAGCTGAGGGAGACGCGCTCAACGCCATCAGTACTAGCCTGATATTTAAAGGTGGCGTCGATAACGTCAAGAACAGATTGAACGCTTGGCTGCTCTGCGTCTTGAAGAATACCAATCCTGTCAAATGGACCGCTCGATTCAGCAATCACAGGGCCATCTATTTTTGGAAGATATGTCTCCCCTGCTAGCTCAACAGCGTCAGTAGCTGGTAATTCATGGTTCTCTGTAAGAGAAATACTACGATGCTGCAAAGCCCCAACACAGCATGCAAGCTGCTTGGCGGCTGACTGAACTGAGAGTGCGGTTTCATCGCAGACAGCCTGGTCAGCCTCGCTGAGTAGATGAGCATATTCCACTTGATGCGAGAGCTCGTGAACACCCTTTGAGACGCGCACGCAACGAGGAACATCAACGCCAACCTCTTGCAGTAAATCTACCTGAGAGAACACTTCCTCACCGTTACCGTATGCACAAATGGAGCCCTTGTCCATAACGGCAATCTTTGAGCAATACTTAGCGAGAAGACCTACTTTTTGCTCAATCACCACAACCGTAATGCCTTTGGTTTTGTTGAGCTCTGAAAGGGTCTGGAAGATTAACTCGGACGACGTCGGATCTAAGGCCGCTGTTGGCTCGTCAAGCACCATAACTTGTGGCTGAAGCGCCAAAAGTGCTGCTATAGCAACCTTTTGCTTCTGTCCACCAGAAAGAGAAGCAATCTCTCTAAAGCGGAGGTTGGCAATACCAACTGTCTCTAGAGCATAGGTAATGCGCTCTGGAATCTCTGCATGAGGAACCGCAAAGTTCTCAAGGCCAAAGAGAAGCTCATCCTCAACAATTGAAGCAACCATCTGCGCGTTGATATCCTGGGTTACAGAACCCACAATTTTAGAGATATCAGTCAGCGCAACTGTGCAGGTATCCATTCCAGCAACAAGAATCTTTCCAAAGAAACTTCCTCTGAAGTGATGAGGAATAGCGCCAGAAAGCGCAAGAGCAAGCGTGGACTTGCCTGCACCAGAAGGACCAACAATACCTACAAAGTCACCCTCCTGAACGCTTAGTGACAGCTCATTCAGAGCATGCGCTGAGCTATCAGGATAGCTATAGGACACAGATTGAACTTCAATAATAGACACAGTGTTCTCCAGGAAATAAGTGCGTATCTAAGAACTTATCGACCCAAAACCTTCTTAAGAGGAGCCGCAAGAACCTGAACAACAATAGCATTAAAGAATGCGGTTCCCACGATGACAGGAAGCATTACGTAGAAAAGCTCAATAGTTGCACCCTTTGCTGGAATAGCAATGGCAGCAAAAATCAGGCCAGAAATAAGAGTGGTTACAAAAGAACCAATTGCTGGCATTACTGGCTTATCTGCAAGAGCAGACCTTGTGAAGGCAAACATAACAAGTGAAGCTACGCCCTCTGCAACAAAATCAGCACCAGGGACAGAGGTGGTGAGCTGAATAACGGTAGCTGCGATAAGACCAATAACCAGGCTCTGAATAGCGTTTGGCTTCAAAAGAAGAATAGCCAGGCAGAACGAAGAAATAATAAACTCTGGACCAATTCCAATAGCACTAATTGCCTTACCAACGGTCAGGTTAAGAATAAAACCAGCGGCAATAAGGACGGCAACAAGGACTAGAGAAGTAACATCCAAAACGCCTGAAGACTTTGAAACAGCAACAACACGTGGTGCCTGCTCTGCAGATCCTGTCTCTGTGCCTGCGGTGTTAACCTCATTGAGATTTTCTGTAGACATACAAACTCCTTTAACGCAAAACTAAAACGTACAAACAAATTTTTAACAACACGGGTTTCTCGCCATCCGGATTTAGCAAGAAACGTACACACAAAAAAAGCTCTCGGTCACCCGAGAGCCTCTAAATGCGTATGCAGAAGCAACTCATCGCTGACCGGAGAAAGACAAGTTGTTCCACCACCACTGCTGAGTGCATGTAGCGCGCATGATATGTCCTCCTCCCAAGAGCGTAAATTGCAATGTAAGAAGAATACCATTACTTTGCAAGATTGTGTCAAGAAATACAGTAAGAAACAAATTAGAAACTGTGAACGGTACGCGTAAGATACCGCGAGAAACAAAAAAGGGGTCCCGAAGAACCCCTTGAATGAACTGCGAATGTTCAAGAAAACTTATGCCTCAGCAGCAACGACGTTAACGACGTGCTTAGCACCCTTCTTGAACTCAACAACGCCATCGCAAAGTGCAAAGAGAGTGTCATCCTTGCCGCGACCAACGTTTACGCCAGGAGTGATGTGAGTACCACGCTGACGGATGATAATCTGGCCAGCCTTGATTGCCTGACCACCGTAAATCTTAACGCCAAGGCGCTGTGCTTGTGAGTCGCGACCGTTGCGGGAAGAGCCGAGACCTTTCTTGTGTGCCATAAATGCTACCTGCCTATCTCAATATCAGAAGTGACCAATTACTCTGCAGACTCGTCGGATGCCTTAGCAGCAGCCTTACGAGCGGTAGGGAGCGCGGTAACCTTCAGCTTAGTAAGGTTCTGACGGTGACCGTTGGCGCGGTGATAGCGCTTACGCTTGTGGAACTTGAAGACGAGGACCTTCTTGTCCTTGTACTGCTCAAGAACCTCACAGGTAACCTTCTTAGAGGAAAGAGTGGCAGCGTCAGCAACAACCTTCTTGCCGTCGTTAAGCATAAGAACATCAAGCTTTACCTTATCGCCAGGCTGCGCATCAAGCTTCTCGACGCTGATTACGTCGCCCTTGGCAACCTTATACTGCTTGCCACCAGTTGCTACGATTGCGTACATGTGTGTAACCCTTCATTGCTGATTCTTGCAACGATTAATACTATCTTTGCATTTCTGAAGATCCGAGCAAAGATCTTCGCCGCCGTGACCTGTGGCATCCGCGGGAAACTGTCGGTGTCCCATGTCCCTCGGCGAGAAACACAACTCGAAATAGTCTACTGCATATTTCAGAAAATTCCAAGACAAAACTACATGTTATAGAGGCTTCACAAGGAGTCCATTTTCTGAAACATGTGCCTGTGAGGTGCGACATACCTTCAACGAGTCAATACCTTGCAGTCCATCCACTCCTGCTTGAGCTGCAATTCTTTGCGCCTCGTAGATCAAAACCGCAGGTCTAAGCGCTGCCCGTGGATCTTGCGACGTATCAAGCTCAAATGAAATGCACGTATCAGATGAGCTCTCAGAAATCTTATAGCCCGCAAACGTTGTCTCTAAATTGACCACTTTTTGCTTATCTCCGCGCATGTATGTCAGCTCTTTTTTGGCGAGAAGATCCTCAAACCCCCAACGCAATGCGTCTGACCTAAGACCTTCTCCCAAAATGTCACATCTCCAGTGAGCGGCATTCAACCATGCTTCAAGCGCTGGCAGCGACCGATCAACGTAGCTGGCAGCAAACGGAGCAAGCGCGGGAGGCGTAGCCGACAACAACCTCTCTAACGCTTCATCCGGGTCCACATATTCTGTGAGCTTCAAGTCAAAGTACTCCGCCTCAGACGAAGCGCCAACAGGAAGCGCCTGAGAGAACTGAACGCCCATGCGCTTTGCAAAGCCATTACCTACCCTAAACGGCAGCTGAGCTCTACGAACACAGCGCTCAATGGTGCCAATAAGCTCAAGGTGCCCCAGAAATGCAAGGCGGTCGTCTTTCTTGTAGGCCACACGAAGCCTAAAAATCTCTGCTCCACGTTCCGTCATAATCTCTGGCTGGATCTGTGGCCTACCGGCACGCCAGTCCTTCTTCATGGGCTCAGCCGCCTCAGGAGCTACGCTCTCTGCCTGCACATCCGTCATGAGCGCACCCCCATCAACACGTTGTCGACCTTCAAGGTCTGGCATACCGCACATCCCGTACAAGAGGTAAACGTGCAGTCTGGTGTGGTAACCTCGTCCATCGCCTTACGATATTCTCGCTGTAAATAGCCCTTGGAGACGCCAGGAGACGTGTGATCCCATGGAAGTTTTGCCTGGATATCAAAGGTTTCTGTTGCAATATCAGAGAGCGAGAAACCCAGACTTTCTGCTGCCGCATTCCAAGCATCAAGATTAAACTCGCTGGTCCATGCATCAAACTTACAACCATTTTTCCAAGCCCGGTAAATCAAATCAAAACCGTCGCGGCCCATCTTTGAAAGCGCACCTTCTACCAGGGACGTTCCAGAATCATGATAGGCAATCTTGAGTCCCCTATCGTGATTTGACGACAAGAGTAACTGCTGTCTACGCTGGGCTTCCTCACGAGAAATCTGGCCAACCCACTGAAACGGTGTGTAGGACTTGGGCACAAATACGGCAACAGAAGCAGAAACCGTAACGCCCTTGCCGCCAATTTCTCGACCAATATCTAAAATACGCTTTGCAACTGCGGGAATGGCTTGAATGTCTTCATCAGTTTCTGTTGGAAGGCCCATCATAAAGTAGAGCTTCATGCGGCGCCAACCATTTTCAAACGCATTTCTAGCTGCGGACTCAAGATCATCTTCGGTAACATTTTTGTTGATGACGTCACGCATGCGCTGGGAGCCTGCTTCTGGTGCAAACGTCAGTCCACCGCGCCTTGAGGTAGAAACAGCGTCTGCCATCTCCGCGCCAAACGCGTCCATACGCTGGGAAGGAATGGAGATTCGCACGCCGCGTTTACGCAAATCAGAGTTCATACGGCGCAGAATATAGCCGCACTGAGAGTGATCCGTTGTAGAGAGCGACGTGAGCGAGACCTCATCGTAGCCGCTCTTCAAAAGGCTTTCCTCGCCTGCTTTAACAATCTGCTGAGCTGGGCGCTCGCGAACAGGACGATACGTCATTCCAGCCTGACAGAACCTACAGCCGCGGGCACAGCCGCGCTGAATCTCTAGAGCCAGCCTGTCCTGAACAATCTCGGTATACGGAACAATGCGCTGCGCAACAGGGTCTGTTACTGAAAGATCTGGCAGGCAACGCTTATAAACCACGCTTGGTGCACTACTTCCCTCTTTAGGAACCGCATATCCCCAGCGTGTTGAGGTATTATCGTGCACAATCTGATAAAGCGACGGCACGTAGACACCTTGGATCTGTGACAATCTACGCAAAATCTCTTGGCGAGAAACTCCTTCAAGCTTGGAAGTTCTCACGCACTCGCACATCTCTACCAGTGCTTCTTCGCCGTCGCCTAATAGAATTGCATCAAAGAGCGGGGCCACTGGCTCTGAGTTCCAAACAGAAGGACCGCCACCAAAAATAAGTGGGTCCTCTTCATCACGTTCTTCAGCGAGCATTGGGATGCCCGCTAAATCAAGCGTTTCTATAATATTGGTTGCGATCATTTCATGCGCAAGGGTGAAACCCACTACATCAAAAGATGCTAAAGGCGCAGCACCCTCCAACGAAAGCAGAGGAACATTGCGCTTGCGCATCAAAGCCGCCATATCGACCCAAGGCAGATAGGCGCGCTCACAAGAAATATGAGGCGCCTTATTCAAAGCGTTATAGAGAATGGCAATGCCCAAATTAGGCTGACCCACCTCGTACACGTCAGCGTAAACCATACAAACGTGAAAAGGACCTTCTTGCTCCTCTACTGCTCCCCACTCGTGATTTAAGTATCTTGAGGGTTTCTCGACATGAGGAAGCATGGGCTCAATGAGACGGAAGAGATTTTCTCGTTTAACACGCACGATAGTCTACTTTCTATCTTTTGGCGAGGGACTGTGTGGTTGCTATCTCTACGGTATTTGATTGTGAATTTGTATCTGCTGTTGCGCTTGCATCTGTAGAAGCATTCGAAGCGCCGGTTTTGGTAGAAGAATCAGCTGCTACCCCGTCGCGTTTCTCGGCAATTTTGCGAGCATACGCGTGAATGACGCGAGCAGTAGTGTGAGTACCTGCGTACCCCATGCCAGCCTTAAGCGCCCAGCCAAACCCTGGAACTGCGCCTGCGACCGTGCGTGCAACCGTACGGTATCCAAAGCCCGCGCCCACAACGCCGAGAAGTTCGGCGATGGTTTCAACATTCATATTGATGTTATAGGCGGCGGTAATATCAAGCGCCAGTCTGATCTGGCGCGCTGTCATCAGCGGCATATCAGAGCCAGGAACCAATGCTACAGCTCCAATAGCTGCATTTTCTTTAGCGCAAGCAGCGGTTATCTGTTTGACCACTTGAGTTCTACAAAGAGGATACGCTGCCGCAAAAGAGACTGATTTTTCTGTTGCAGTTGCAATCCATGAAGAGAGTCGATCAAAGAGCACTTCTTCAGTGGTGCCCGCAACAATGCTAATAAGCCCCGTGTTGTAGAGCGTATCAGCAATTTGTTGCGCTTCAACTGCAGACTCTACAACCACCGCACAAGGAATTGAATGACTTACCAACATGGTAAGGGCGTCCTCGTACTGTGATGTTGGCGTAGGAATAATCACCGCAATATCAGGAATAGCAGCATTCTTTCCCGTGCGACCAATGCCTCCAGAAACAAACGAAACACCGTCGGCAAGTTTAGAGACGCGCACCGTTGCATCTGTTCTCTCTGGCATAAAATACGAATGTACAGCCAGGATTACCTCTTCAGAAGCAAGGGAATCAACGTAGATATGCGTATAAGTTGGCTCTAGAGATGAAAGCGACCCGCGGAATTCTTGTAATACAGAGGTAGCAAGTTTGCCCAAGCTGTTTCTTTTTGCCATGGCTTATGCCGCCTTTGTTCTATGTCTGTAAACAGACTGGACGATTCCTACAGAAACGAGCTGAGCAATCATCGATGTTGATCCAAAGCTGATAAAAGGCAATGGAATACCAGTAATAGGCATGATACCAATACACATGCCAACATTCTGCAAAACCTGGAACGACCACATGGCCGCACAACCAACAAGTACCAGTTTAGAGAAGGTATTCTCGGTCTTCATGGCAAACAGAATGGTTGCAAAAATCATCCATGCAAAAAGTGAAAGCATAACGAATGCACCAAGGAAGCCAAACTCTTCCGAGAAGAGTGCAAAAACAAAGTCTGTGTGTGCCTCTGGTAAGAATCGTCCACTTGCCTGCGTAGCGTTACCTGGTCCTTTTCCAATAAAGCCACCAGAACCTACGGCAATCTTTGCCTGTTGCAGGTTATAGCCGTCTCCCGACGGATCAACAGAAGGATCCAAGAAGACGGTAAGACGCTTCATCTGGTACTCCTTAAGAATGTGAGGAATACCAGGAATCATAGAAGTCACAACAACAAGAGCAACAACAGCAATGAGCAAAAGAACGGTCACAAGAATCCAAGAACGTTTTGCACCAGAGCAAATGATGATGGTGGCTCCGATAACCAAAATAATCAGGCCAGTTCCCAGGTCAGGCAAAAGCATAATGGAGCCGAATGGAACCATCAATGTTCCACAAAGCTTTACATAGTCTCTAAGCGTTTCTACCTTACCGTTATACTGAGCACTCACCGAAGCCATAAGGAAGATTGTGACAATCTTTCCCAGCTCAGACGGCTGAAATCTAAATCCTACAAGTGGGATATTAACCCAACCAGTCATACCCTTAACCGAAACGCCAAAGCCGGGAATCTTAGGCAAAATCATCAATACAACTACGCCAACAATCAGCACATTTGTCATATTTGCAAGTGCTCTGTAGTCATAGCGCCACATAAGCGTGGCAAAAACAAGGCCCAAACCAATACCCAGAAGGTGCCTAGGAAAACTAGCTTCGGCAATGTTCATCGATGCGGTCCAGATAACCACAATGCCGATGAGGACGAGAAGTGCCGCGGGAACAAGCTGTGCTAGATAAAGATTACTCAAGATATTCTTACCAGTAAGCTTCTCTTTCTTGGCAAGGCCGCCTGAAGGAATACCTCCACGCCTCCTAAAAGGTGAGTTCATTCTTTGTTTTGTAACTGCAGATGAATCAAGTGCCATGGGTTTCTCGCCTCCTTACCTACCAACGTTGTCTGGCTGATTATAAATTGCACCAAAAACGTCTCGAACAATATACATACCAGAACCTGCGCCAGAAGGTGCGCAATCTAGATTTGCAGCAACAACATACTGAGGCTTGTCAGCAGGTGCATAGCCAACAAACCAACCAACGGGCTCACCAATAGACTGCTGCTCAGCAGTACCCGTCTTGCCATTAACCGTGACATCAAGATTGGTCCAGTGGATAGTCTGAGAAGCAGATTCCTCATAGACAACGCCATAAAGACCACGAGCAACAATGTCTCGGTGCTCATCTTTTTCTTCTGGGCTCAGAATGACCTCGTTTTTATACTCAATAACAGAGCCATTTCCGTTTCTGGCATTAATACTCTTCAAAACATGTGGTTTGTAAATTGGACCTCGGTTTGCAATACCACAATACGCATTTGCCATCTGAAGGCAGGTTACCAAAAGATCGCCCTGTCCAATTGCAAGGTTACAGTTGTCGCCACCCTGCCACTTACGAGCATCATCAGGCGAGCTGGTAAAGTAATTCCACTTCCACTCTGCATCAGGAACGCGGCCAGATGCCTCTTCTGGAAGGTCAATACCAGAAAGCGCACCAAGTCCAAAGGCGCGGAATGTCTCTTGCATGCCCTCTGGATGATCGTTGTTATAGAAGAAGCCCTTACCAATCTCATAAAAAACAATATCGCAAGAGTTGGTAATACCGGTAATCAGATTAACGGTGCCGTGACCAGAAAGAAGCCAACAGTGCATGCCGTACTGCTCGCCAAAACCAGTCCAGAAACCCGTGCAATACCAGCTGGAATTTCCGTCACAAATGCCGTATTTGAGTCCGGCAAAGGTAGTAAGTGCTTTGATGGTAGATCCAGATGGATACTGTCCAGCAATTGCGCGATTCATCAGCGGATAGTTTGCCTCTTCAGAAGAAAGCGTATCCCAGTCAGAACTGGAAATACCTCCAACAAACATTGAAGGTGAATACGTTGGATAGCTTGCCATGGCAATAACTTCACCGTTGGTGCAATCAAGTGCAACCACGCTTGCACTACGACCTTGGAAGTCTTGTGATCTAACTGTGTTGATAACACTGACAAGGGATGCTTCTGCTGCTTTTTGAATGTTTGCATCAATGGTCAAAACAACATCTGAGCCGCTCTGAGGAGCAATAGACGTTGAGTGAGATAAAACATTACCAGCAGCGTCAACATACACCGTTTGTTCACCACGAACACCCTGAAGAGCGGACTCGTACTGATACTCAACACCCGTTTGTCCCACGATATCGCCGTGGGCATACACAAAGCCGCCATCCGCAGTTTTACTGCTTTCAAGCTGCTCTTGTGTAACGGTTCCGGTGTAGCCAACAACATGAGCTGCAAGAGAACCGTTTGGATAGGCGCGCTGGGTGCGCTCCTCAATTGAAACGCCATCAAGCAATGCGCCATGAGCGTAAATGTAGGCAACTACGCGCCTAGAAACATCTACAGAAACCGTGCGAAGCGCTTGGGCGCCATCAGAGGTATCCATGATTTTTCTGCGCACCGCCAACATAGGCATACCCAAAAGGTTAGCAAGAATCTGCAGTTTAATGTAGTCTTCTGCAACGTCTGCGCGAGCTACTACCGTTGGACTTGGCCTGTTAGTAACAATCTCCACGCCATTTCTGTCCAAAATACGACCACGAGGAGCTGCGGTAGTAACGGTGCGCGTACGGTTTCTCTCTGCTTGCTCGGTATAGTCAGCTGACGATAAGAGCTGCATGGTCCAAAGACGACCAATAAGCACGGCAAACATGCCGCCAACAGCAATTGCAAATCCGATAAGTCTGGACGAGAGGGTCTTCTCGGCAGAGCCGTCAGAACCACCAGACGCCTTGGGAGCACCGCCACCAATATCAAAGGTAAACGGCGAGTCTTTTCTACCAAAGGTGAGGTAAACAATGATCAAACCAATTGCTGCAACAGCGCAACAAGCAAGGATAACAAGGGTGAAATTCATACTAACCCCTTATTTAAGGCGCTGAGGAGCTCGGTGAGATCCGCGGTAGAGCGAAGTTCCACCCAAAGATGAATGAGACCTTTGAGAATGAGAAAGCACATAGAAAACAGGCAGCGCTGCCAAAATGGTAAACAACATGGTGGGGAAAGACTTAAACAGCAGCCCCTCAAAGAAGTTGCCACCAGAGCCAATCAAAGAATTAATGAGCTGATACATAAAGGTGACACCAAAAGTTTGAAGAGCAACAAAGCCCATAGAGGTACCAAAATTGCCAGAGATTCTGTCTCGTACCTCTTGGCCCATGAAATAAGAACTGACCACAAGCAAGAGTGCCATGAGGCCAATAGGATTAGGAGAAGTCAAATCATAGATAAGACCAGCAATAAAGCCGCATATCACGCCGGTTTTACCACCATATCTCAGCGCAATAGCTGCCGAGAAAATCAGTGCAAAATTGATAACTCCCCCACCAAAAGAAACCTGTGGTGTAAGCATAATCTGCAAAATGAAGCAAATAACAGCAAGAACGGCGATGCTGCGTGTGTTTTTATTTCTATCAGAAACCTGCATGCATCCCCCTTAATCTGTTCTTCCGCTGTTATGTTGTGTATTACCCGTTGGAGCAGCAACTGTTGCATTCTGCTGAGTGTTTGTTGTGTTGTTTGTTGAACCGCTGCCAGTTGAACCGCTCGATGAAGACGTAGAGGATCCGTCTTTTGAGTCTTTATCCTTACCGTCTGAATCAGTTGCTGTTGGAGTGTTTTGCTTATCTGCCTCTGCAATATCATCTGCGGTAGCTTTTTGCTCCTCAGAAAGAGACGTGATAACCATTACCTCCTCGTTAGTGCTGACATTTCCATAAGGCTCAACAACAATGGTGTAATAGAGCGATCCTGGAGCTGCCTCAACGCTGGTAACCTTACCTAGAGGAAGGCCCTTAGGGAATACGCCACCAAGACCGCTGGTAACAACTGTATCGCCTACGGCAACCTTCTGGTTGGTGTTGATGAGGTTAAGAGTAATCTGTCTTGACGCAGAACCCATAAGCATGCCTTGAGCTCGACTGCTTTGAACCATAGCAGCCACACCGCTCTTCTCGTCAGTGATAAGACGAACGGTAGAGGTTGTAGGACCACACTCAATAATCTGGCCGATAACGCCACCGCTATCAACAACAGGCATGCCAACAGCCAGCCCGGACGAAGTTCCCTTGTCAATCACGATGGTGTTATTGAACGAGTCAGTAGAACCAGAGATAACACGGGCGCCCGTGGACTGCAGGTTATAGGTATTTTTGAGGTCGAGAAGACCCTGCAGGCGCTGGGTGGACTGATTTGTCTCTTCTAGCTCTGCATTTCTTGAACGCAACTGCTCATTTTCTGCCTTGAGGTCAGAAAGCGTTTGCTGGTCTGCTGTTAAGTTACTAAAAATGTTACCAATGCCCTGGAAAGGCATGGCAATAGCAGAACCCGCCATTCTAAAAGGCATGGTAATAGTAGAGAACCCACCTCGAACCATCTCGAGCGGTCCTTCTGTACCCATACGAGCGCTGACCGTCAATAACACAATTGAAAGCAGCGAAAGAATAATAAAACTACGGCCACCCGTATGCTTATTATTGTTAGATCCAAGGCCTGTTGAAGCACCCTGGATCTGATGAGACAAAGGCATATTTATTGGCCTGCACTCTGAACAAATCCACCGGACAATGCGTTAGCCTCAAGAACCTTTGCGCAACCGGTAACAACATTTTCTAATGCGGTTGGGCTTACGTTAACGGGAACGCCAGTCTCTTCACGAAGTCTTTGATCAAGACCGCGAAGCATGCCGCCGCCACCGGTAAGCAAAATACCGTAGTACATAAGATCAGAGGCAAGATCTGGTGGAGTCACATCAAGCGCATCTTTGACAGCCTTGGTGACCTCGTCAAGAGGACGATCAAGGGCACGACGAATCTCTTCTGACTCAATACGAACTGTCTTTGGAAGACCACTCATGACGTCACGACCGTTTACCTCAACGTCAAGCTCTTCTGCAAGAGGAGCTGCTGAGCCAACCTTAATCTTGATGTCTTCTGCGGTACGCTCACCAATAGAGAGGTTGTAGGCATCACGAACATGCTCAAGAATAGTTTGATCAAACTCGTCACCTGCAGTTCTGATGGACTGCGAGACAACAATACCGCCCATGGAGATAACAGCAACCTCGGTAGTACCGCCACCAATGTCTACAACCATAGAACCTGTAGGATCCTCAATTGGAAGGTCTGCACCAATAGCTGCAGCCATAGGCTCTTCAATCAAGAATGCCTGGCGAGCGCCTGCCTGAATAGTTGCTTCAAAAACAGCGCGTTTCTCGACAGATGTAACGCCAGAAGGAACGCAAACAACTACGCGTGGACGTGGTGACCAAGGATATTTGCGCTCACGAGCCTTCTCGATGAAGTAACGAAGCATAACCTCAGTAACGTCAAAGTCTGCAATGACGCCGTCTTTAAGAGGGCGCTCAGCAATGATGGAGCCAGGGGTACGGCCAATCATACGCTTTGCATCAGCGCCAACGGCCAGAACGCGGCTCTCGCTTTTATCGATTGCAACAACCGATGGCTCATTGATGACAATACCCTGACCACGAACTGCAACAAGGGTGTTTGCAGTTCCCAGATCGATGGCTAGGTCTCCGCCATATTCTCCGAAGAGCGAATCGAAGATAGACATGATATCCAATCAAACGTGCTACGCGTGTGCGTAATTATCCTGCAGAAAGAACGGTTAAAACAGTTTAGTACTAGTTACCAGACTTTGAAGAGCTGGAGGAACTATTAGAGGAATTTGAGGAGTTAGATCCATTAGTTCCAGAGGTAGTTCCCGAATTAGAGCCGTTAGTACCAGAAGTTGTGCCGGAGTTCTGGTTATTCTGGCTTACGTATGAAGTGGTAACGCTTGCAACCTTCCAGCCAATACCATCACGGACAAGCTCAATGGTGTAGTCAACGTTGCCGCCATTAGAAAGACTGACAGAAGCATTAACTGTAGAGTGAGTCATACTCTGGTCGACACCATTGATGGTAACAGCGGAGCTTGATGGAAGACTGTTGGAAATCTGCTGAAGCGTTGTGCTAGAGACAGAGCTAGAGACATAACGACCAATATCAGTGCCCTGTGCCTTAGCGTTGAAAATATCCTGAACAACAGACTGCTGGGTTGGCCATCCATAGCCACGATAGTAAGCATAACCAGCACCACCAACAGCCAAGATAAGCAAGATAAGAATAGTGATAAAGACCTTAAGGCCGGTATGGCGATGCTTACGCCTAATCTTCTTGTCCTTCTTATCCTGCTCAATAATCTCCTGCTCAGTAATCTGGAAGAAGCCAGTATCTTCTGCAGAAGGGATGAGCTCGCCGGACATACCTGTAGGATCCAGTGGATCGTAGGCACCATAGCCAGCTGCCTGAAGGAAGGCATCAGTCTCAGATGGCTTGCCAGAAGCCATTGCAGTAATAGCCTTGCGAGCTGCATCAAAAGCAGACTGCTGCTGATTAGCCAGAACAAAGCTGCCGTCTGCAGTGGCGTGAGTGAATGCATCAACTGCCTCAGACATGCGATTTGCTGCAACGTATGCAAGACCAAGATCTGCATAAATCTTATTGGAATTATCCAAAGGATTAGCAAAATCAAGAGCGGTACGATATGCCTCAACTGCATCAACAGGTCTGTTCAGACCCATGAAGCATGCACCTAGGCTGCAAAGTGCTGATGAAGGATTAGGGTTCTTCTCGTCAACTGCAGCGTTTCTGTAAGCAATGCCGGCGTTGCGAATATCACCGATTTTCTCGTATGCAGAACCAAGAGCAAGCTGTGCCTTATAAGGAGTTGCGTAAGAGACGTCCTGGACAGCGTTAGTAAGGGCAGCAATAGCCTCCTGTACCCTACCAGCAGCCAGAAGTGCGCGACCCTGATTAGTAGAGAGAGCGCCAACCTTGCCGTAGGAAGCGTCAGCAAGAGCGGACTTGTAAGCAGAAGCTGCGGAATCAAACTGTCCAAGCTTCATATAAGCGTTTCCAAGAAGGTGGTCAATCTGACCGTTTACCTCGCCTGGCTCTTTAGCCACATCAAACTGACTGATAGCTACAAACCAGTCGCCCTGATCATATGCAGATTTACCTAACTCAAATGCCTGTTGATTCACAATATCCTCCAAGAGTCTGTGCGACTTGGCTTTAAGCGTTTTCAATTCTAATGGAATTGACGATATCGCCAACCTTTAACTGGGAAATGACATCCATTCCCTCGATAGTTGTGCCAAATACGGTATATCCAGAATCCAAGCCATGCTGTGGACCAAGACAGAAATAGAACTGAGAACCTGCGGAGTTTGGATCTTGAGAACGAGCCATAGCAAGGGCACCGTCAACGTGGGAGTTGTTAGGATTTGTGGTGAACTCCTCTTTGATGCGATAACCAGGACCACCGGTACCAGGAATTCCATCAGGACCAGGGTTACCAAACACAACATCCTCAACACTCATCTCACGGGTGTTTGGGTCTCCGCCCTGAAGAACAAAGCCAGGGACAAGACGGTGGAACTTGGTATCGTCATAGAAGCCAGACTCTGCAAGCTCGCAGAAGTTTGCCACATGAATAGGTGCGCCCTTACCATCAAGCTGAACCTTAATGATTCCCTTGTTGGTATCAAAGACGGCAACCTCAGTACCAGTAACCTGGCGCTCTGGTGTATACAATGGATCAAGTCCAAACATAATTCCTCCAAGCTTCTTTACATCTAAGAGAAGAAAAAACGCGAGAAACCCTTAGTAATAAAGAACTTCTTTTCTAACCTAATTATTTTACCAGTATGATGAGATTTTTGAAATTAAAGCAGCTGAACGGTAGAGATTTACTGCTTTTGTGGCTTCCAATTCACGTAATTTTCATCAAAAAGTTTCTGGTATGAGCTGGAGCCGCTGGAGTCTCTGATGTTATCAACTGGCGCCAAGATATTGTCTTTGTCCTGAGAAGGATTGTTAGAAGCAACTGAGCGCTTCCATCCCTCACTCAAAGCATCGGAGCGATTACGAAGCCAGTTACCCAGTTTGGTGAGATTTTCAATAGTCTGACGATAGTTTCCGTTGGAGTCATCAAGACTAGAGAGGTCAGAGATAACATTACTAATATCCAGCGAAATCTGCTCTGCTTCCTGTTGAGCATCAGCACGCTCCTGATCAGAGCCAGTAATAGCAAGCTGATCAAAGGTTTTCTCGTTATCATCAAGGCGCTTTGAGAGGTCTCCAAGCTTCTGATAATCACTATCAAGTGCGTCAAAAACAGCATCCGAACTTGTATTTTGCTGATTTGCACTGGTGTCTTGACCCGTGAGGTGCGTAACAGGAGTGGTGGTAGGAGTAGATGAGACTGGAGCGTCAACCTTTGCGCGATTGTCGGTTGCCTGAGGGTCCCACGGGTGCGTGATGACAAAGATTGCAGCTACTACCAGCGAGGTAACAAGAAGTGCTGAAAGCAGAATAACGCGCGTACGCGGGATTCCCTCTGCTTCAGGGAGGTTCTCTTTTGAAGGCTCGGAAGGGATTGCAGACTCAAAGCGAGGAGCTGGCCTGCGACTTACCGAGGCAAACGCGCTGGTAGTGTCTGGGTCAGCGTTGTCGGCTGGCATATCTTGCAAAACAGTGGGATCTGCTGCGACAGAAGAGGATGCATCATACTCTGCGTCTACGAGCGGATCGGTCTTCTCGCCAGATGCTGGAGCGGCGTCAATCTCTGGAAGCTTGATGTTGCGTGTGGGCCTGATAGCTCGAGCTGGACGAGCAGCAGGCACTGCCTGTGGTAAAGGAAGGCCACACTTTGGGCAGCTTTCTGCGCCGGCAGCCACCAGGGCGCCACAATGAGGGCACCAATGAGCTTGAGTAACAGGAATCCTTTGGGTCAAACTTAGATCAATCTGACAATGAGGGCAGGTTAAAGCCCCTTCATCGACCTCAGATCCACAGTTTGGACAACGCATACACCCTCCACAACTCTTTGCTTGTGCTTCAGTTTAATCGTTTATATCAGCAGAAGAGCTATAAGTTGACTTTCCTCCCATTAATCTCACAACCAGGTCAAAGAATCGATCCTTTGTATAGTTGTGAATGTAACGCTCGGAAATTCTGTTGAAGATAATAACGGAAATCACCAAACAAATTGACAAGTACGGCAAGATGCGTGGGGTGAGAGGTGCAATGCGGAAGAAGTCCTGCGCTACCGTGCATCCGCCAACCACAATGGCAATGCATACAACAAGAAGTGCAACGCGGAGCTTGGTGAGAGGCAAAGAAATCCTTCTGAGCAGCGCAAAACCAACTGTTGCGGTGGTGATAAGCGCCATCGTAGACACCTGAGACAGGTTCAACTTAAACAGATGACCTGCAGTCATAAGAAGTGCAAGCGTGATAGTTACTGCAATAGAAGCAGGTAGTGACTTGCGCAAAATGTTGACCAGGAAGTTGCCCTTTACGCGATCGTGATTTGGCTCAAGCGCCAACACAAACGATGGCAGGCCAACGGTTGCAAATGAAAGCAGCGACATCTGAACAGGAATAAAGGGGTATGGTGGCGCAATAATGCAATAGAGCGCTAAAGCCGCAGTATAAACCGTCTTTACAAGAATGAGTGCAGCAGATCGCTGAAGGTTATTGATAGAGCGCCTACCTTCGGCAACAACTTCTGGCATGTGCGCAAAATCGTTGTCTGCCAGAACAATCTCTGCAACATTTCTAGCTGCAGCAGAACCAGAAGCAACAGAAATAGAACAGTCCGATTGCCTCAGTGCCAAGATATCATTGACGCCGTCGCCGGTCATGGCAACCGTGTGGCCATGATTCTGGAGTGCAATAACAAGCTCGCGCTTCTGTTCTGGCGTAACGCGACCAAATACGTGGTACTTCTCGACAGCTGCAGCAATATCTGCCTCTGTGTGTAGCATAGTTGCATCTACCCAGCCGTCGGCGTGAGGGACGCCCGCTCGCTCAGCAATAGCGGAGACGGTACGAGGATCATCGCCCGAAATAACGCGCAGGTCGACACCTTGCTCAAGGAAGTATGCAATGGTTTGTGGGGCGGTCTCTCTAATCTGATCCCTAAGCACTACGTAACCTAGGAGCTGAGGAGTTCCCTGGAAAGTATCATTCTGGTCAAATCCATCAACGGTACAGGCAACCAGCACGCGTTCAATGGACGCAAATGCATCGGACGATGCGATAACGTCTGCTGCCTCGGGACCAAGCACAAACTGAGCAGCACCGATAACAAATGCCTGTCCGTCCTCAGTGACGCAGCCAGAGTACTTTCTCTTTGAAGAAAACGCCACAACGCGAGAAGGACGTTTACTTTGAATCCCCTGCTTGGATGCGTACGCAAGGATTGCCGTAGCCGTATCGTTAGCGTCATCTTTGTTTGCGCCGACAACGTTTACAGCCGCTTGTAGAGCGCCTGCGGCCTCAGTAATTGGTGTAAACGAAGCATCCAAAACACGAGCAACTTCCATGTTTCCCGTGGTGATAGTGCCTGTCTTGTCCAAACAAAGGGTATCTACGCGTGCTAGCGTTTCAATGCAGTATTGCTGTTGAACCAAAACATTTTTCTGGCCGAGCCTAATGGTTGCAATAGCAAGAACCGAGCTGGTGAGAAGAACAAGTCCTTGAGGAATCATGCCAATAACGGCAGCAATCATCGAAAGAAGCGCTTCATTTAAATCGGCGTTACCAATGAAATAGGTACGAACAAAAAGACCAATACCCAGCGGAATCAATGCAATGGAACCTGCGCGAATAATCGACTTAATGGTGGTAAGAATCTCTGAATTGATCTCTTTTACAAACTTAGCTTCTGCGTTAATACGCGCAGCATAGCCTTCCTGACCTACACGGCATACCCTACCAACAAGACTGCCCCTCTCGACAAAACTACCAGAAAGAAGCTCGTCTCCCGTGGTCTTTTGCACGGGCTCTGCCTCACCAGTTAGAAGGCTTTCATCAACGCTTACGTGCTCTGATACAAGAATACTGTCAGCAGGAATTTGATCGCCCGTCTTCAAGCGCACAAGATCATCGATGACAAGCTCGTCTGGTTTGATAAAGGTATCTTTTCCGTCACGAATTACACAAACACTCTGAGCTGTCATAAGAGACAGGCGGTCAACCATGCGTTTTGCACGAATCTCTTGCACAATACCAATGACCAAGTTTGCAAGAACTACGCTCATGAACAGTGCATTTCTGTACTGTCCCGTTACAACAACAAGCAGCGCCATCAAAACATTAACTATGTTAAAGAGCGTAAAGCTGTGCTCTGCAATAATCTGAGCAATAGATTTGGTTTTGACGTCTGTATTAGTATTGACTTTACCTGCAGATACTCTTTCTGCAACTTCTTTTGACGTCAAGCCTTCATACGCTTCTTCACAACGTTTACTGCTCTTGCCTGCAGTATCTTGTAATGACATATAAACAATCTCCAGTCAGTGATGGCCGGTTTTTTACACGTGGTGACCCCGGTGGGTTTCGAACCCACGACCTTTTGCTCCGGAGGCAAACGCTCTAATCCACTGAGCTACGGAGTCATGGTGCATAAGTATACCCCAGCCTACTTACTGCCTTTTGTAACGGTTTGCGTAATTTTCTTCTGGTATTTTCCCATGCTAAAATGAATTCAACCAGCAAATGAGGAGTTCATGAATACTATTTCTGTTGACCTAACATCCGACTCATATCAAATTCATGTAGGGCATCACCTGCTTGCGCAGGCCGGTAAGCTCATTCATTCCTGCACCTCAGGGTCAAAGATTCTTGTAGTCACTCATCCAGATTTGAACAAGCTCTACGGCTCTGAGCTTCTTACCTCGTTGGAGTCAGCTGGCTACTCCGTTACAACCGCCACAGTGTCCACAGGTGAGCACGCAAAATCATTTGAGTCGTATCAAAAGCTGGTAAGCGTCCTTGCAGAAAATCGTTTTACGCGAGAAGACATTGTTGTAGCTCTTGGCGGAGGCGTTATTGGCGATCTTGCGGGATTTACAGCAGCTACCTACATGCGCGGCTGCGCGCTCATCCATATTCCCACCTCGCTTTTGGCAATGATTGACTCCTCGATTGGTGGAAAAACCGCCATTGATCTACCGTTTGGAAAAAATCTGGTTGGAGCCTTCTATAACCCCAGGGCGGTTATTGTTGACCTTGAGCTGCTGAACTCTATTCCAACTCCCCTCTTGCAAGATAGCTGCGGAGAACTTATTAAATACGGTGTACTTTCCGGGCAGGATCTCTTCAATAAAATCTCTTTGGCGAGAAACACGGTGCAGGTCATCGACGTGCCGCATAGGCAAGAGCTCATTCAAGCATGCATTGAAATTAAGAAATCAGTTGTTGAAGCAGACTTCAAAGAAGCAGGGTCTAGAAAATTGCTCAATCTGGGCCATACACTTGGCCACGCTATTGAGACGCTCAGCAACTTTGAACTTGGACACGGCTCCTGTGTGGCTGCTGGAACTTCCATGTTGGCAAAAGCCTGTTCCAAGCTTGGTCTTTGTTCTGTTGAAGACGCAGAGAACATCATTATACTCACGCAGTCATATAACCTTCCTACCAGCACTTCATTTACTGTGGAAGAACTTTACAGCGCAGCACTTCATGACAAGAAAAGCCACGCAGATTCAATTGATATGGCGCTTATCTATGGCATTGGTGATGTACGTATTGAGCGCAAGTCATTTGCAGAGCTTAAACAGCTTATTGAGTTGGCAAAAGAAGACTAACGCATAGACGCTCTAGTTCTTCTGCAAGCTTGCGTACTGACTGTTTTAGAGCAGTCTTGTCTTCAGCTAGGATATCGTTTTTGTTGAAGATGCCGTTAGCAGTTCCTACATAAGCGTATCCACCAGCAAATACGTCAGCAATAGTATCTGTTGTAACGCCGCCAACTGCCATAAGCGGTAAGTTTCCTAAAGGCTCGCATACCTTTTTGGCGTACCCATAGGTAACCTCATTTGCGGGGAATACTTTGACAATATCTGCGCCAAGAGCAAATGCATGAGCAATCTCTGTTGGCGTAAATGCTCCCGGAACACTCAAAATCTCATGCTCTTTGCAGTAGTCAAACATCTCTTCAGAGAGCAACGTTGGTGCTAAAACAAACGTAGCGCCCGCTTTATGAGCCGTCCGCAGATCTTCAAGAGTAAGCACGGTACCAGCGCCAATATTGATATCAGAGCCATATTCACTGGATAGCTTCTGAATTAACGAGGCAGCTTCTGGAGTATTCATGGTTACTTCAACGTTGTGTACAGGAGAATCAACAAGAACCTCAACGACAGCTTTAACCTGATTGTATGTATAACCACGTAAAACCTGAGTTACGGCGCTAAAAGGCTTATTCACTTGCTTCCTCCTTTAATCTTCAAACATTTTAACCATATCCTTCTCTGACACTCAACTGCGGTATTCTTACATCAAGCAATTAGTTATGGAGCGTGTGAAAAATGGATGTTTCAATAACTCCTCATGATTTGTTTGGAACGGTAGAAGCCATCCCGTCAAAATCATGCGCTCATCGCGCGCTCATCTGCGCTTCATTTGCAAACGGCACTACTAACATTACCTGTCCTTACGTCTCAGAGGACATTCAAGTAACTGTTGATTGTCTTAAAGCTTTAGGCACCACTATCGCTAGAACCAAACAGGGATTTAGAGTTGTCCCAGCAAAAGAACAAAATCGCTCTCAAAACGTGCAGCTTAACTGCAAAGAATCTGGCACCACGCTCAGGTTTTTACTCCCCCTTCTGGGCGCGCTAAACGTAAACGCCACAATTTCTGCAGAAGGAAGACTCTTTTCTCGACCCCTAGAGCCGCTTGTCTCAGAACTCTCTGCCCATGGTATGTCTTTTAGTTGGCAAGACGAGAAAACCCTTGAAGTTTCAAGCAAACTTATTGGCGGTTTATTTGAGCTACCAGGAGATATTTCATCTCAATTTATTTCAGGACTTTTGCTGTCATTACCTTTGTTGAGTGAATCTTCAACAATACAGATTACTGGACCCGTCCAATCAAAAGACTATCTGGCTATAACCGAACAAGTCATGCAAGATTTTGGAGTTACCGCCGCGTTTGATGCCTCGAGTAGCACCTATAGCATTAAACCTCAACACTACGTTTGTCCAGGCGTTTATTCAATCGAAGGAGATTGGTCAAACGCATCGCCATGGCTTACTGCGGGAGCAATTGGACAAGGCGTAGAGGTCACAGGGCTCTCCATGCAAAGTGTCCAGGGAGATAGAGCTATCTTAGCCGCGTTATCGCTTGTGGGCGCACGTGTTTCTCGCCAGCAAAAAGGCGCAGCTTGTATGATGGATCACCTGCGCCCGTTTACCATTTCTATCTCCGAGGTGTGTGATCTTGCCCCGGTACTTGCTGCATTAGCGGCGTTTATCCCTGGAACAAGCAAGCTTACCAATATTCAGCGCCTTCGCCTTAAAGAGTCCGACCGCGTTCAAAGCATCTGCAACGTACTTAGGGCATTTGATGTGACCGTTGAGCTCTCTAAAGATCAAACGGAGCTTATTATCACGGGAGGAAAACAGCCCATCAGCTGCATTGTGGACTCGTGCAATGATCATCGCATTGTGATGATGGCAACTATTTTGGCTTCGTATGCAACGGGTCCTGTCATAATCACCCATGCCGAGGCAATCAATAAGTCGTATCCGCTCTTCTTTGAGCACTTTAAGCAGCTTGGTGGCGTCTGCCACAGTATGGAGTCATAAATGATGACCTCAACTTTTGGAACAACAGTAAAAGTATCTATTTTTGGCGAGTCTCATGCTCCAAAAATCGGCTGCACCATTGAAGGTTTTCCTGCTGGTTTTACCGTTGATTTAGCAGCTCTCAAGGCATTCCTTCAAAGAAGATCTCCATCGCATCCGTGGGATACCCCACGTAAAGAGGTTGACAATCCGCAGTTTATCTCTGGAATTTCAGCAGAAGGCATTCTGGATGGCTCTCCGCTCACGGTGGAGCTGCCTAACACAAATGTTCGTCCACAAGATTACGCAGCTACAAAGCTTGTCCCACGACCAGGACATGCCGATTTTTCCGCCTGGGCAAAATGGGGAGACTCGTACAAGCAAACAGGTGGAGGACATTTTTCTGCTCGTCTCACTGCTCCTCTGTGCATTGCAGGAGGCATAGCGCTCCAGATTTTGCAAGCTCAAGGCATTACTATTGCCGCTCACGTTCTCAGAATAAAGGACGTCAGCGATACTCCCCTTGAGCTCGTAGACAACTCGCTTGAGGCCAATAAGTTACTTGCTCACCAAATGGATCGGCTGCTTCAAGCTGACCCTCAAGAGCTTCCTTTCCTTGATGCTCAAGCTGGCGAGAAAACCCGCGCACTCCTTACACAGCTGCGCTCTGAGAAAAATACTGTTGGCGGCATCATAGAATGTGCGGCAACGGGTGTTCCTGCAGGTATTGGATGCCCTCATTTCCATGGGCTTGAAAATACCATCTCTGCTGCAGTCTTTGGTATTCCCGCTGTTAAAGCCATAGAATTTGGTAGCGGCATGGAAGTTGCTAATCTCCTTGGATCTGAAAATAACGATGCTTATGAAGTACGTAACGGCTCCGTTATGCCAACCACCAATCATGCTGGAGGTATTCTGGGCGGTATTTCAACAGGCGCTCCCATCTGGTTTAGATGTGCATTAAAACCTATCTCGAGCATTGGCCTACCACAGAACTCAGTAAACCTTCAAACTATGGAACCAGAGCAGCTTATTGTTCAAGGCAGGCATGATGTAACTGCAGTTTTGCGCGCTGTTCCCTGTGTTGAAAGTGCTTTTGCGCTAGCCCTTCTCGACACCTTATATTCCTGGCCCTCTGAGCAGAACGGATATAACAATGACTAATCAGCTAGAAACGCTTCGCCAGGAAATTGATTCAATTGACGCGCAAATCTTTGGCCTCTTTGAGCAAAGGATTACGGTTGCCAAACAAATTGGTGTTTACAAAAAAGAGCAGGACCTCACTGTTCTTGATTCCTCAAGAGAAAATGCCAAAAGAGACCAGGTTAAAGCCACTGTTTCTAATGAACTTGAACCTTATGCTTTAGAGTTACTTGAGGTATTGATGAACGCCGCAAAGGCAGTTCAGGAGACATCTCGTGAGCTCTAAAACTGTACAACAAGGTTTAAGTAACCCTACAGCCCCTCTTGCTCCTTACGGCCTCATTGGCGAGAAACTCTCTCATAGTTGGTCGGCAGCAATTCATGAAAAGTTGGGGTCTTTTCCCTACCAGCTTCATGAGCTTTCTGCTTCTGAGCTGAAGGGTTTTCTCAAAAACCAACCTTGGCAGGGCTTGAACGTTACTATCCCCTACAAAAAGGATGCCTGCGCTCTTGCGGACTCAGCTTCTGAGGATGCACAAGCTATAGGAGCGGCAAATACCCTGGTAAAAGATGCTAATGGTTTTATAGCAGCAGACAATACCGATGTGTATGGATTTGAGTATCTGATTAAAAGCCTCAAGGTCAACTTAAGCCAAAAGAAAGCGATTGTCTTTGGGGCCTTTGGTGGTGCTGGTCAGGCAATTTGCTATGCGCTCAAAAAAAGCGGTGCATATGTTGTAGGAGTCTCCAGGAACCCTCACGAAAGTTCTTCATATGTAGACTACGCAATTACCTATGACCAGCTTAAACTCCACTATGACGCTGATCTTCTTGTCAATGCAACGCCAGTAGGAATGTCCCCACATGCTGGTGTTTCTCCTCTTTCAAAAGAGGAACTTTCTGCTTTTACTTCCCTCCAATGCGTGATTGATCTTATCTATAATCCGCTGCGCTCTCAGCTTCTTTTAGATGCAGAAAGTCTTGGAATACTCAATGCAAATGGTTTAAAAATGCTGGTAGCTCAAGCAGCTAGAGCAAGCTCACTCTTTTTGGGACAGGATGTATCAGACTCTCAGATAGAAAGCATCTCGCGTGAGCTTCATGCTTCAAAAGAAAACATCGTACTTATTGGTATGCCGGGAGTTGGAAAAACCTCTACGGGAGAAGCTCTAGCAAAACTCCTGAATCGTCCCTGGATAGACACTGATTTTCTCATCAAGCAGAAAGCTCACTGCAAAGCGTCAACCTACCTACAAACACACGGTGAAGCGGCTTTTAGGCATCTAGAACATGAAGTAATTCAAGAGATTTCCAGCATGAGTGGTGCGGTGATCTCTTGTGGAGGTGGCGTAGTTGTTACACCTTCAAACTACCAGCTCCTCCGTCAAAACGGCAAGCTTGTCTACCTTACGCGACCGCTTGAAGACCTAGCTATTGTCGGCAGACCTCTTTCAGAACGTATGGGAGTTCAGAATCTTGCTGCAGTACGTATTCCGCTCTACGAAGCATGGGCTGACTTAACCTTTTCTTGTCTCGGTAGTCCAGACGCAGATGCCAAGGGTCTTCTCGACACACTTTAAACATAACAGTAAGCGTTCGCAGTTATTTTTTAACCGTTCACCGGATGGTTCTTAGATTTTGAATTTTGGCACGTTAAAGCCCCTATACTTATGCTTCGTAGGTGTGTATTCATAAGACTACGAGGACGCTAGACCAAGTCAAACGGTTAAGTGTTTGATATGTGGTCATACTTGGGGAGATATCCAATGGACAGCAATGCTATTGCTCACGAGATCCTAAATGCAATAGGCGGCTCAAAAAACTTAACTCACAACGAAGTGTGCATGACGCGACTTCGCCTTTCCATCAAAGATATGACGCTTATAGATCATGAACAACTGGCCACAGCCACTGGTGTTCTTGGTATTGTAGGAAAAGGTGCCAACGGACTTGAGGTAGTCTTTGGCCCCAATCTTGTGTGTCAAGTAAACGATGCCCTTAGTCACATTTTGGGTGAGCCAGAAAAGACTTTTTGTTCGTTAGATGAGAAGCGAGTAGATCTTCCCACTCATCACAACGAAGAGGTGGATGAACTAATCTCTTTGCTTACTCAAAAAAATACCCTTGATCAAGACGAAGAAGACTTTGACAGCCTTGCCTCTGACTTAGACGCAGAAGACTTTGAAGACAACTATGAGGATGACCTCGACGCTCCTCGCCTACTCATAATCAACGGCCCAAACATCAACATGCTGGGCATTCGTGAGCCAGAGGTTTATGGAAAAGCTGACTACAGAACCCTTATAGAGACTTGTAAGGAAGAAGCCCTCTCTCAAGGTTTCTCTGATTGTGTGTGTTATCAATCAAACCATGAGGGTGATCTAGTTGATGCAATCCAGGACGCGCTGGGCAGCTACGATGGCATTATTATCAATCCTGCCGCCTATACGCACACCTCAGTTGCCCTACTCGACGCGGCGCTAGCGGTGCAAATTCCCATGATTGAGGTACATCTTACTGACATCTCTACCAGAGAAGACTTTAGGCACATTTCTTATATAAAAGACGCATGCTTTGCTACAGTTGCTGGTAAAGGAATTGACAGCTACAGAGAAGCAATCCAACTGATGGCGGCTCATCTCAAAGATGAAGCATAGCCAGTTGCTTATAACCATTTGGCGAGAAACACAAACCTGCTGTAATGCTAAATTGCAGCAGGTTTTTTATGCACACGTAAGTATGTCTGACTCTGTTATCACCATATCTACGGCAACGTCAAATTCTGTATGAGGAAGCTCTGTCTTACTCAAATTTTGCTGGTAGGCAAGGCAGATCTTCTTGCCAGAATACGTTGACAAGAATCGGTCATAAAATCCTGCGCCATAACCCAGGCGATATCCTTTTGTATCAACAAGTAATGCTGGAACAATACAAATCGCGTTGCTCATCTGGACTTCTGCTAAAGCAGATAGGTCTTTTGGTGGTTCAAGCAAATTAAAAGGAGCTGCCACAAGCTGATCTAATGAAGTAATGGCAACAAACTCTAAACGATGTCCAGGTAGACAACGAGGCACCGCCACCGTTTTTCCATCGCATAGGGCGCGCTCAATAATCATCCTCGTAGAAACTTCAGATGAGACAGAAACATACGTTAAAACAGTAGTTGTCTCTGCATATTCAGGGGTCGCAAGAAGTTTCTGAGTAATACTTTCATCAAGCACACATCTCTCTTGCTCAGAAAGAGTTTCTCTTGCTGCTAGACATTCTTCTCGCAAGCGTTGTTTTTCTGTTGCTACAGTATTCATGAAGCCTCCCCTATAGCTAAGAATAACAACATTTCTGTGGACATTTGGAGAAGAAACAGACACCTGTCGCAATAAATGTGACTAATTCTCAACAATTTTTATATAGCTTTCTTTTTAGCAAATTTCTGACCTGCGCAAATGTAAACCGTTTCTAACTTGTCAAAATATTGCGTATTTGTCACTTGTTTGGCACTACATATTGAGTAAAGTTAGAGGTCGCAACTAATATTTGACGTCATTTGTCCAAAGACATACCTGCTGTCAAAATTAGTCTCAAGATTGCTATTTGTAAACTGCTGAGCGGCCATGCTCCACTCAACACGCTCAGCATGAACGCGGACGTATAAATTGTCCGTGTAAAAAGGAGTGTGTTATGCAGGAAACACCAGCACAGGAGGCTTGGGACGGCTTTGTCGGTGGTAACTGGCAAAGAGCTGTTGATGTCCGAGACTTCATTCAGAAGAATTACACCCCTTATGACGGTGATGATTCCTTCCTCGCTGGTCCAACTGAGGCTACTACAAAGCTTTGGGCGGATGTTATGGATCTCTTTGCACAAGAGACCGCAAACGGTGGCGTACTTGATATGGACACCAAAAAGGTTTCCACTATCACCTCCCACGAGGCTGGCTACATTGACAAACCACTTGAGCAGATTGTTGGTCTCCAGACTGACAAACCCCTCAAGCGCGCTCTGATGGTAGACGGCGGCGTTCGTATGGCAATGGCTGCATGCAAGGCCTACGGTTATGAAGTTGACCCAGAGATTGTTGACTTCTACACCTATCGTCGCAAGACTCACAACGCTGGTGTTTTTGATGTCTACACCGAGGACATGCGCAAATGCCGTCACTCCCATATCATTACCGGTCTGCCTGACGCATATGGCCGTGGCCGCATCATCGGCGATTATCGTCGTGTTGCTCTCTATGGTGTTGACGCTCTTATCACTGATAAGACAAATCAGAAAAACGGTACCGGCTCCATCATGGACGAGAAAACCATTCGTCATCGCGAGGAGCTCTCCGAGCAGATTCGTGCTCTCAAGGAGCTTAAGCAGCTTGGCGAGATTTACGGCTTTGACTTGAGCCGTCCTGCAGAGAACTTCAAAGAGGCTGTTCAGTGGCTCTACCTGGGCTATCTTGCTGCCGTAAAAGAGCAGAATGGCGCTGCAATGTCCATTGGTCGCAACACCACCTTCCTGGATATCTATGCAGAGCGCGATCTTGCTCGTGGCACCTTCACTGAGTCAGAGATTCAGGAGATTGTTGACCACCTGGTTATGAAGCTTCGTATGGTCAAGTTTGCTCGTACTCCTGAGTACAATGAGCTCTTCTCTGGAGACCCTCAGTGGGTCACTGAGTCCATTGGTGGTATTGGCGTTGATGGCCGCTCTATGGTTACCAAGTCCTCTTTCCGCTGGCTTCGCACCCTTGAAAACATGGGTACCAGCCCAGAGCCTAACCTGACTGTTCTGTGGTCTACCAAGCTTCCAGAGGGCTTTAAGCGCTACTGCGCAAAAATCTCTATTACCACCAGCTCTATCCAGTATGAAAACGACGATCTTATGCGCGTCTATCATGGCGATGACTACGCAATTGCTTGCTGCGTCAGCTCTATGCGCGTTGGTAAAGAGATGCAGTTCTTTGGCGCTCGTGCCAACCTTGCTAAATGTCTGCTTTACGCAATCAATGGCGGCCGTGACGAGAAGACCGGCGAGCAGATTGGTCCTAAGTACCGTGCAATTGAAGGCGAATACCTTGATTACGACGATGTCTTCTCCAAGTACTTGGATATGATGCGCTGGCTTGCAGGCGTTTATGTCAACGCTCTTAATGCAATCCACTACATGCACGATAAGTATAGCTACGAGCGCATCCAGATGGCTCTGCACGATGAGCATGTTCACCGTTGGTTTGCAACAGGCATCGCAGGTCTTTCTGTTGTTGCCGACTCGCTCTCTGCAATCAAGTATGCAAAGGTAAGGGTTGTCCGCGATGAGACCGGCCTTGTTACCGACTACGTTACTGAGGGCGACTTCCCTAAGTATGGTAACGATGACGACCGCGTTGACACCATTGCTCATGACATTGTTGAGATTTTCATGAACATGATTCGCCAGAACCACACCTACCGTGATTCTGTTCCAACAACTTCTATCCTGACCATTACCTCAAACGTTGTATATGGTAAGGCTACCGGCAACACCCCTGACGGCCGCCGCGCGGGCGTTCCTTTTGCTCCTGGTGCTAACCCAATGCACCACCGCGATACTCACGGTGCTGTTGCTTCCCTGGCCTCCGTTGCTAAGCTTCCATTTAACGACGCACAGGACGGTATTTCCAATACCTTCTCAATCATTCCTAACGCTCTTGGTAAGGGCTCTGACGTCTACTTCCACGGTAGTGAGCTTGACCTTGAGCACATCGACTTCTCTGATATGAATCTTGATATTCAGATTGAGAACAAAATTGATTGCGCCTGTGAAGCAGACCCATCCGCAGCTGAAGGTGCTGAGGATCGTAAATAACAAGCCCTGGCGAGAAGATCTATCTACACGTTTCTTCTCGCCAACAAACTCGTAAGGAGAAACACATGAAGTCCAACGAAGTAGCTTCCGAGCAGATTGACAACCTGGTAAACATGATTGATGGCTATGCCGAGAAGGGCGGTCATCACCTCAACGTTAACGTTTTTACTAAGGACACTCTTCTTGATGCTCAGGCACATCCAGAGAAGTATCCTCAGCTGACCATTCGCGTTTCTGGTTACGCTGTTAAGTTCAACTCCCTTACCAAAGAGCAGCAGGACGACGTTATTTCTCGTACCTTCCACGACGCTCTCTAAGGATTTCTTGTCCATGTCTTGTTCTGATACTCACATGGATCTCAATGACCCGCTCACAGTTTGTGGGCGGGTCCACTCTATTGAGACCTTTGGTACCGTAGATGGCCCTGGAACTCGCCTGGTTGTATTTACCCAGGGATGTCCCATGCGCTGTGCCTATTGTCATAACCCAGATACCTGGCAATTTGGTATTGGAACAGAAACATCAGTAAAAGAAATTCTTACCACCTTTAACCGTAATAGAGCCTTTTATAGAAACGGTGGAATTACGGCTACTGGCGGAGAACCGCTTGCTCAACCAGAGTTTGTTGGAGCTCTTTTTGAGGCAGCGCATAATGATCCTCGTGGACGTATTCATACTTGTCTTGATTCTTCTGGCATTGCGTATAATCCAGAAACTCCAGAGAAATTTGAGCGCGTGCTTGATAACACTGATTTAGTGCTTCTTGATATCAAGCACTCTGCTCCAAAGGGTCACATAAGTCTTTGTGAAGTTGGCTCAGAAAGACCGCTTGCGTTTGGCGATGAGCTTAACCGTAGAGGTATTAAAGTTCTTATCAGACATGTTGTAGTGCCTGGCATTACTGATTCACCAGAAGAACTTGCTGGCGTTGGTAGGATTATTGCTCACTGGGATAACGTTATTGGATTAGATCTACTTCCCTATCACATGATGGGCGTAAAAAAGTACGAAGAGCTTGGTATCCCTTACAAACTTGCTGACACTCCTGCCATGGATGGTAAAAAGATTCCTGAGCTGCGCAAGCAAGTCCTTATTGCTCGTGCCCTTGAACGCAAACAGCTTGGAAAACAGTAGATGTTAAATACCTATGATCGATACAATGGCTTAACGATGCGGCGGATATTTTTCTATTAATCTAAAACTTGTCCTACAAATCAAATTGGATATATAAGAAGCATTACTTGGACTTCTTAGTTACAAATAAAACAATTAAAACAATCAACAAAAGTACTATCCAAAACGCAGGTTGAAGCAAAATTCCTACTAACGGAAACTCCATTCCAAGGATCATAGTATCCCCCCAACTATTTTTCCCATTTCATAATTTCCTCTAAACTACCTAAGTAGTCTATAGGTATTTTTCATTATATATACTGCATGATAAATTCATATAATTTCGTAAACGCATTAAAAATACCGCTTACAGGAATTAGGGCTGATGGAAATTTAGGCTGATAAAATTAAAGATTGTGTGAGGAAAATACTTTTATTGAAATAAAATAATGAAAGCAAAAATTTGAGATTAACAAGGAGTCACTATGCCAAATGAGGGCAGCTACGAGGCGGCGCTCCGTCGCTCAAATGAGATTCAAGCAGATCTGCCAGAGCATGCAGGAAAGTACAACATGCTTACAGGGGATCGTCCCACCGGAAGACTTCACCTTGGCCATTACTTTGGCACCATTGTTGAGCGCGTAAGACTCCAAAATCTTGATGTTCATACCAATATTATTATTGCTGACTACCAGGTCATTACAGACAGAGACACTACTGAGCATATTGCAGACAATGTCTACAATATGGTTATTGATTATCTGGCCTGTGGAATTGATCCAGAGAAGACTATGATTTTCACGCATTCTGCAGTTCCAGCTCTTAACCAGCTTATGCTTCCGTTCCTCTCACTTGTTACCGAGTCTGAACTACATAGAAATCCAACCGTTAAGGCAGAGCAGGAAGCATCTGGTCATGCTCTTACAGGTCTTCTCCTCACTTATCCTGTTCACCAGGCATGCGACATTCTTTTCTGCAAAGGAAATGTTGTTCCTGTTGGTCGCGATCAGCTGCCTCACATTGAGATTACCTCTAAGATTGCCCGTCGCTTTAATGAGCGCTACGGAAAGGTATTCCCAGAGGTTTCTGGCCTTCTCACCTCTACCCCATTAATTCCTGGCCTTGATGGTCGCAAGATGAGCAAGTCTTACGGTAATGCTATCTCGCTTTCTATGACAGCTGAAGAAACTGCTAAGCTCATCAAGAAATCCAAGACTGACTCCGAGCGCATGATTACCTTTGACCCAGACAATCGTCCTGGCGTTTCTGCGCTTCTCACCACTGCTGGCATTTGTACTGGCCGTGATCCAAAAGAGATTGCTGACGAGATTGCTATGGGCGGCGGCGGAGCGCTCAAAGCTTACGTCATCGATGCTGTTAACACCTACTTTGAGCCAATTCGTCAGAGGCGCGCAGAGTTTGCAGCTCAACCAGACCTTATTCGCGATATCCTCCACGACGGAAACGCTCGTGCAAACGTTATTGCTGACGCCACGCTCGACGAGGTCCGCGAGGCAATGGGAATGGTCTACTAAGTGTCTGAGCTCACCTTACATGTAGAACGTATGAGCTATGGTCCAGACGCTATTGCCCATACATCAGAAGGTAAAACGGTCTTCATCTCTGGAGGCGCCGTCCCTGGAGATACCGTCAGTGTACAGATTACCGAGGACACGGACAGGTTTTCTCGCGCACAACTTGTAAAGGTCTTGGAAGCATCTGCATTCAGAGAGCCTAGCCCCAATCCCTTTGTGGCGCTCACGGGAGCCACTCCTTGGGGCAACATTATCTACGAGCAGCAACTTGTCGAGAAACGCAACGGTGTAGTCTCTGCTCTTGAACGCATTGGGCACTTTTCACACGACGATGTCTCCGAACTGGTAAAAGGCATTGTTTCTCCTGGCGAACCTTGGGGTTATCGCAACAAAATTGAACTGGCATTTAAGCGCAACGGCAATAAAACGCTGGTAGGCATGTATGCGCCTAACGGACAAGACATTGTTCGCATTAAAGACTGTCCGCTTTTGGATAAGAGCAACCAGAAGGCAGTTGGAGCTGTAAGCGGCGCTCTCTCCTACCTCTCGGGCTCTCACGAGCTCGACATAGAACGTATTGGCATCAGAGCGTCTAGACGCACTAAAGAGCTTGAAGTGGCGCTCTGGACCGCTCCGAGCGGCTTCCCACGCACGCAAGTGGCACGCGTTCTGAGTGACGCAGTCAAGGCAACAAGTGTTGTCCGCGTTATGACAAAAGGTCCCAGTAAAGCCCGCCGCGTTGTAGGCGTTGAGCGCCTGAGTGGCTCCGGCTCATGGAGCGAGCTCATTGACGGCCAGAAGATGCAGCTTTCTGCTCCTTCATTTTTCCAGGTAAATACCAAGGGTGCCGAGAAACTCGTTGAGCTTGTACTTTCTGGTTTGGATGTTCAGCCAGATGACGAGGCAATGGATCTCTATTGTGGAGCAGGAACCTTTACGCTTCCTCTGGCAAAGCGTGCGGGATTTGTTTCTGCTGTTGAAGCTTATGGTCCAGCGGTAAGAGATCTACGTCGTAACCTTGAACTGGCCAAGCTTGATAACGTCGACGCGGTAGGTGGAGACGCAGGTAGAGAATTCCCTGACACAGATGCTGACGTTATTATTGTTGACCCTCCTCGTGCGGGACTTGCTCCTGAAGTGATACAGCAGCTTTCTAAGCAGTCTGCACGCGCTATTGCCTACGTTTCTTGTGACCCCGCAACGCTTGCCCGTGACCTTAAGCGCTTTGTTGAGATTGGCTCATATAAGCCTGTAAGTGTGACCCCGGTAGATCTATTCCCACAGACCTTCCATGTGGAAAACGTTTGCCTGCTTAAGCGGATTTAAATAGGGTTATTCAGGAGATGCAATGGGATATATAAATTCCATCAAAATTGCCATGCTTGTCTTTCCTGTTTTGGCATTTTTCATTACCCTGCCCTATATGATTATCAACTATCGCAAATACGGGTCTATCAATAAGCTTAGGACTTTGATTTTATATTCCTTTGTCTTGTATTTACTTACCATGTACTTCCTGGTAATTCTGCCCCTGCCAGATCCAGATACCGTGCATACCACCTACACACAAATGCTTAATCTGGTTCCCTTTTCCTTTGTTTTTGATTTCTTAAAAGAAAGTCCTTTTGAGATTTCTGAGCCTGCAACCTGGGCTCTTTCAATTAAGGATCCAACGTTTTACGTTCCTGCTTTTAACGTTTTGATGCTCATACCTTTTGGTATGTACCTTCGATATTATTTCAAATGCAGCTTTAAAAAGACGCTTTTGCTTACTGCGCTTCTCAGTCTGTTCTTTGAACTAACTCAGCTCTCTGGTCTTTATTGCTTATATCCAGGACCGTATCGCCTTGCCGATATTGACGATATTATTCAAAACACTACAGGTGGTTGCATTGGATATGCTCTTGGAGCGTTAGCCGTGTGGCTACTTCCTTCTAGAGATAAAATTGATGAAGAAGCACTTGAGGCAGGCTTACAGGTTTCTCAAATCCGTGTTGGCCTATCATTGCTCATCGATACATTTATTGTGGCCATCCCTTACAATCTCTCAAACACCACAATCCCTTTTTCGCTCTTTATTGCTCTCTACTTTGCTGTAATCCCACTTTTTAATGGCAAAACGCTTGGTAGCGCTTTATTGCGTTTTAAGCTCTCATACGAGAAACAAAGAATTTCTCGCACTATGCTAAGAGGATTACTTATCACAATCTATTTCCATCTGATTCCTGACGGCCTATTGTTATTGACTAATGATTTTAATAAGACTCCAGACTCGATGCTATTCCTTGCGCTATTTCCCATTATGTTTGCGGCTTTAATTCTTTTATTTATCATTACCGTTGTACTGATGCTGATGAACAAACGATTCTTGTTTGATCGACTATCTAGCACCTACTACACAAGCACAGTGCAAAATGAACAGCCCACTGAAATTGATACGGTGGAAACTCAAGCGGAGACTCAAGCAGAGGCTGAAAAAGACATTTAAGAGCATCAAATGTGGTTCCAAAAACAGACAAGAAAAGGACGCGTGAACCTACTGATGAAAGAAGAAAGAGAAAGCCCCATTACCCTTTATACACCGTCATTAGAAGATCTTTGGTTTCGTCAAAAGATGATGGCAGATGAAGAAACAATGTCATATAACCATGCATGGGGAGGTACAATTCCTTTCCCAAAAGAGACTTGGCATGGCTGGTATGATTTTTGGATTGTAAAGCATGAGAATAAACGTTATTACAGGTATTTAAAGGATAGCGGCGGTCATTTTATTGGAGAGGTCGCCTATCACTTTGATAGCGATAAGAATATTTATCTTGCAGACGTCATAGTCTACGCACCATATAGAAAAATGGGCTACGGCAGTATTGGATTAAATTTGCTCTGTGATGCGGCTAAACAGAACGGTATTAAGCAGCTCTATGATGATATCGCCATAGACAATCCATCAGTCACGATGTTTTTAAAGAATGGATTTGTTGAAGAGTACAGAACTAGCGAAATTATCATGCTCAAAAAAGAGCTATAAAGGTGCTTCAACAAGACAGTTGTACTAAATGAAGCGGTTGTTCTAAAAAATTAAACCTTTTATATATGCAGGTCAGATGTACACTTACTACTTCAAGTAATGTTCTTTCAATTATCTGCGCCTTTGTTGTTGCATAACAGCAAAGAAACGTGTAAAAAATACATTGCAATCAAGTACTCTTGAATGCAAGATAAGTATTACTCGAGTAAGGGGCTCGAGATACGGAGAGGAATGTATTATGAAGGCAACAGTTAATGAGGATTGCATCGGTTGCGGTCTCTGCGAGAGCACTGCTCCTGAGGTATTCGAGATCGGCGACGACGGTCTTGCTCACGCTATTGAGGAAGAGGTTCCTGAGGCTGCAGAGGACGCAGCACAGGAGGCTTGCGACGGCTGCCCAGTCACCGCTATTGAGCTTGACTAGTTTTTAGCTTAGCTTTTCTTTCTTAGTATGTAAGCCTGATGGGTTTCTCGCCTATCAGGCTTCTTTTTTGGGTAAAGTATCAGCATAAGCACAACTGATAGGAACGCATATGATTCTTGCATCACAATCCCCTAGGCGTCTTGAGCTTATGCAGTCTATGGGAATAGATCCGCAGATTATGCCTGCTGATATTGATGAAGCTCAAAAAGTTGACGAGAAACCCCTTGCGCTGGTAAAGCGCCTGGCTCAAGAAAAAGCCATTGCGGTGTGTTATAAGCTCATGGAGCAGCCTAACTTTGAGCAGCTCAACAACGAGATTGTCCTCGCGGCAGATACCATTGTTTGGACAGACGACGGCCAGGTTTTTGGCAAGCCTGTAGACGCTGAAGAAGCCAAACGCATGCTTTCTAAGCTTTCAGGCCAGACTCACCACGTATCCACCGGTGTTGCTCTGCGACGCTTTAAGGCTTTCAAGTCCCCTTCTCCTGACGGAGCACCATCTGTTGTTGCCGTAACGTTTGTGGAGAATACTGACGTCACGTTTTTCGAACTCTCCGAAGACGAGATTGCTGCCTATGTTGCCTCGGGCGAGCCAATGGACAAGGCTGGCGCCTACGGCATTCAGGGAAATGGTCGCTATCTGGTTCAGAGTATTCAGGGAGATTACGAGAATGTCGTGGGACTTCCCGTCTCTTTGCTTTCTCGCGAGCTGGTTAAATTTACCGGCAATCATGACTATCTAGAGCACGCTCTTGCGGGACGTAAACACTAAAGACACTTCTATAAATGAAAACCCTCGTATCGCCATGGATGAACTGCCTCCCATTTCTTGGACACGAGAAATAGGAGGCAGTTCAAAACACACCTAAGTCAGATAATCTGTTAAAAAGACGTATACATGACGCTGAAATTACCACAAACATGCAGATTATCTTCATTAGGTGTGTAAAATGCCCGCAATTGAGCAGAATATCTGACTTAGGTGTGTTCCTTAGGTGCGGAATTTACCTATAGTTAAATCTTTTATATGACGCTATTCATTTTCTAGCATAATAGGTTAAGTTTATGCATAGAGATGCATATCAGGTAGTGCGACCTCTAGCTGCCCGGCTATCTTGATTAAGAACATGTCGATTCTTCGGCAGAACCTACCAAAGCTGCGCTATTTTTTGTGCGCCAGGCCTAAAAGCCGACGCTAACACGCTGCAGAATCATAATCACCCGCATATGAACTGCCTCCCATTTCTTATGTCCAAGAAATAGGAGGCAGTTCAGGATACGAGGGTTTTGCTTTTAGATTTGAAAGAACGTTTAGTTGAACTTAACAACCTTCTGAGCTACACGATAGCCACCAATAGTGACTGTCTTGCCAATCTTGCCAGGAAGATTTGTAGCGGTGCCAACAAGACCGTAGCGAGCCTTACGGTACATCTTCTTGTCATAAGCGCGAAGCTCATCCCAGAGCTCCTCCAACTGATCCATAGCGTCCTCGCGGTCGCTCATCTTAGAGAAGACTGAGCAGATAGCCATGATAATAGTGAAGTAACTCATCATGTACGTCTGAAGACGTGGAGAAGAGATGTCGTCGTAGATGTGATATGCGTGCATCATATTGCGCGCTACGCGCCAATAATGATCAACGCGACTTGTTAAGACCTTCTCGTTAACTGATTGATCGTCTCGACCAATGAAGTAACGATACAGGTCAACATCAACGTAGTAGATAGTCTTTACCTTAGGGAATGGAACGTAGGCATAGACGTTATCCACATAGAAGGTATGCTCAGGCATCTGGATATTTGCAGAGCGCAGAACCTCAACGCGGTAGGTAATTGCGTGCATCAAAAGGTACTGAGACAGCTTGAAGCGGCCAATCTCTTCCCAGCCAATAATCTTGTTGGTAGGAACAGCATCGCGATAGTCTACAAAGTTCTGTGTGTTGTCCTCAACGTGCTCATAGACGTAATTAGAGAGAACCAGGTCAACAGGATTATCAGAAGCAATAAAGGTGCGGAGCTGCTGAAGGAAGGTCTTCAGAGCATCACCATCTACCCAGTCATCTGAGTCAATGTTTTTGAAGTACACACCGTCAGCATGAGAAACAGCCTTCATAACAGCAATGCCGTGGCCGCCGTTCTCTTGGTGGACTGCCTTGATGATGTTGGGGTAACGCTCCTGCCAAGCGTCGGCTTTAGCAGCGGTGTCATCTTTTACAGAGCCGTCATCAACAATAACAATCTGCACGTCATCTGCGTAATCAGAACCCTCAAGAATAGATTCAATACAGTGATCCATGTACTCAGAAGAGTTATAGCATGGAATACCAAAGGTAATTGTCTTATTCATGCAAGCTCCCTATGCCTGATGAGCAATAAGCTCGTCAGAAAGTTCCAAAGCAGAAGCAACAACGCCATCCATATCGTAGTAACGATACTCAGCAAGACGACCAACTGCGTGGAAGTTCAGAATGCCAGAAGTGCGCTCCTCGTAAGAGCGATACAGCTCCTGATTTTCTGGCTCGAGAATAGCGTAATAAGGAGTCTGACCACTCTCTGGAACATAGGCGTGCGAGTACTCACGCATGATGGTTGTTTTACCAGGAAGAACCTGACCAGTCATGTTCTTGAACTCAGTGATACGAGTAAAGTCCTCACTGGTGGTGTAATTGACGGTACCAACAGGTTGGAACTGGTCCTGGTCAAGGGTCTCAAACTGCATATCAAGCGTACGATAAGGCAGAGCGCCCTGATCAAGGTTGAAGAGCTCATCCAGAGGACCGGTATAGATTACCTCACCTGCAAATGGTTTCTCGCAAACAGCCACGTTAGAAGCGGTGAGCTTCATGATGTCACGGACATCAACATCTAGGAAGACGTCAATCAAATCATGGTCAAGCATGTTCTCAAAGAGCTTGGTGTAGCCCTCTTTTGGCATGCCCTGATAGGTTGCACCTGGGAAGTAACGATCATCATCGCCGACAAAGATTGGAACGCGACCTGTGATGGACTTGTCAATCTGGTCTGGAGTCTTACCCCACTGCTTCATGGTGTAGTGCAGGAAGACGTTCTCATAAACGTAGTCAGCAATCTCTTCCAAATCTGGATCGTTCTTCTCGCGAAGCTCCATGATAGGAACTTTGACGTTCTCACCAAACGTAAGAACCAGCTTCTGATAGAGTTTCTCGCCACGCTCTTCTCCAAAAGCAAGCTTCAAAGACTGGTGGTTAAAAGGAACAGGCATCAGCTGACCGTTAATGTTAGCCAGAACTTTATGCTGGTAGTTAGTCCACTCAGTAAAGCGCGAGAGGAACTGGTGAACGCGGTCACTCATGGTGTGATAGATGTGTGGACCGTACTCGTGAACAAGAACGCCCGCGTCATCAAGGCGATCGTAAGCGTTGCCGGCAATGTGATTTCTGCGCTCAAAGATTGCCACCTTTGAATTGCAGTTTTCTGCCATACGACGAGCAACAACTGCGCCTGCATAGCCAGCTCCAACAACAATAACATCGTAGTTGTCGGGGTTAAAACCGGCAGGAAGACCATGATTGATAGACATGTAAACCTCCGTGTGCGCCTAAGTGCGCAGGATTTGTATGTGAAACTTCACTCATTTTAACACGCGTCTATAAAGTGAGCCACGCGGGGCGCAAAGCTCTGCCGTTAGGCGTAAAATATGCAACTGGTATGAAAATGCATTTCTTGGCTTTTTGTGTCTAGCTTTTATACAAACTACAAGCTGAGAAGTGCAAAATTCAACGAGGCACAGATGTCAAAGTATGATTGGAGCACGACACATGAGCAAGTTTCTTGACCGTATGAAAGAAACCGCTAAGTCCGACGTAAAGACTATTGTTCTTCCAGAGGGCGAGGACCAGCGTACCATCGATGCAGCTAAGAAGATTGTTGCAGAAGGTATTGCAAAGGTCATTATTCTGGGCAATCCTGAGCAGATTGATGTTCCAGGAGCAACTGTGGTAGATCCTGCTACTGACGAGCGCCATGAGGCATATGCTCAGAAGTTTGCTGAACTTCGTGCTCGCAAGGGCGTCACCATTGAGGAAGCTCGCAAGCAGATGAACGACGCCACCTACTTTGCAACCATGATGGTTAAGATGGGCGACGCTGACGGCCTGGTTTCTGGCGCTTGCCACTCTACCGCAAACACCCTAAGGCCTGCTCTGCAGATCATCAAGACTGCTCCTGGTACCAAGCTTGTTTCTGCATTCTTTATCATGAGCACCACTACTGACTTTGGTGAGGACGGCACCCTGCTCTTTGCTGACTGCGGCCTCAACATTGACCCATCTGCAGAGGAGCTCTCCGAGATTGCTCTTGCTTCCGCTGATTCTTGGCGCGCATTTATGAGCGAGGAGCCTCGCGTTGCCATGCTCTCCTACTCCACTATGGGCTCTGCTGGCGGCGCAACTGCCGAGAAGGTCCAGGAGGCCACAAAGCTTGCTCACGAGAAGAACGCTGAGCTTGCACTCGACGGCGATCTTCAGCTTGATGCAGCTCTTGTTCCTGAGGTTGGCAAGCTCAAGGCTCCATTCTCTAAGGTTGCAGGAAACGCAAACATCCTGGTCTTCCCTAACCTTGAGGCTGGCAACATTGGCTACAAGCTTGTTCAGCGCTTCAGTGGCGCTGAGGCATACGGTCCAATCCTTCAGGGCATTGCTCGTCCTGTCAACGACCTTTCCCGTGGTTGCTCCGCTGACGATATTGTTGGTGTTGTTGCAATTACTGCTGTTCAAGCTCAGATGGCAGACAACAACTAGTCTTTCTGCAATTCTAACTTGGTATACTAAGCCAGTCTCAAAAGAGGCTGGCTTATTCTTTAGCTGGAGGTATTTATGTCTGAAATTATTTCTATTTCTAACGACTCCCTTACCGCTTCAATTGACACTATGGGCGCGCAGCTCATGAGCTTACGCAAAGGTGAGTCAGAATACCTCTGGCAGGGAGATTCCAACTGGTGGCCAAGACGAGCTCCTATCCTCTTCCCCATTGTTGGCGTTCTCAAAGACGGTGAAGCAGAGTCTGCAGAAGGTACCATCTCTCTTGCACGACATGGACTTGCTCGCCTCAACCAGTTTGAGGTTGTCGAGCAGAGTGCCTCTTCTGTAACGCTCAAGCTACAAAGTACCGAAGAGACTCGCAAGGCCTACCCCTATGACTTTGAACTTAAGCTGATCTTCTCGGTAGATGGCGATACACTGACACAATCGTATAAGGTCACCAATCCTGCAAACGTTGTACTGCCGTTTACCCTTGGCGCACACCCGGCATTCAACATTCCGATCCCTGGTGTTGAGGCAGCCTCTTTGGACCAGTATTACCTCTTATTTACGCACTCCTGGACCAGCTACGGCCCTTCTATTACCGACGATGGACTTTGTGACTACACAACTCCACAGAAGCTTATCGTGGACTCTGATACGCTTCCCCTGTCTTGGGAGCTTATTGATTGCGAGAAGACCATCACACTTGAGGATGTTCCCGATAGGCGTATTACACTTGCGGCTAGCACAGAAGCTCCTTCTGCGGTTCATGGTATTCAAATGGATTTTGAAGGCTTTGATTATTTGGGCATTTGGAGTGCTGCTCCTGGTTGTCCATTTGTTGCTCTTGAGCCATGGTGTGGCATTGCAGATACCGTTGACACTGATGGCGTCTTTGAGCACAAGCCAGGTATCATAAGCCTTGAGCCTGGCCAAAGTATAGCTAAAACATTGAATATCAGGGTCTTCTAATGCACATTAGAAGAGCTGCTGCTAAAGACCTCAGCGCTGTTGCAGATTTGTACGACACAGGTCGTCAGACTATGTATCAGCAAAATAACACGTTTCAATGGAATGAGAACTATCCTCTTTTAGAAGACGCTGTTGCTGATTATGAAAGATGTGGCCTTTTTGTAGTCACTGAAGATGAAACATCTGAAGAAATTATTGGTTGTTTTTCGCTCTTACCCGGTCCTGATGAGGCATACGTCAATATTGCTGAAGGCGCTTGGATAAACAGCCTGGATTACGTTGTTATTCACCGAGTGGCTGTTAAATATACAGGTCACGGAATTGCCTCTTTTATATTCAATTGGATTTGCGAAAACTATTCAAACGTTCGCGCAGATACTCATGAAGCAAATGTCGCTATGACTACGACGCTTACACATGCTGGTTTTGTGTATTGCGGCAAGGTAGTTGGACACGATAAAACACCTCGTGACGCATTTCATTTTGTAGCCTAATAGACAGCGAGAAACGCTTTGAACAAAAAGAGAGCCTGTGAATGAACTGCCTCCCATTTCTTGGACACGATAAATAGGAGGCAGTTCAAAACACACCTAAGTCGGATAATCTGTCAAAAAAACGTATACATGACGCAGAAATTACCACAAACATGCAGATTATCGTCATTAGATGTGTAAAATGCCCTCATCTGAGCAGATTATCCGACTTAGGTGTGTTCCGTAGATACAGAATTTATTGATAGTTAAATTTCTTATATAAGTCTATTCATGTTTAAGCATATTAGATGAAGTTTATGCATAGAGATGCATATCGGGTAGTGCGCCCGCC
>CABTJC010000008.1:0-307695 GCA_902485095.1 uncultured Atopobium sp.
AATTCTGTATCTACGGAACACACCTAAGTCGGATAATCTGCTCAGATGAGGGCATTTTACACATCTAATGACGATAATCTGCATGATTGAGGTATTTTCTGCGTCATGTATACGTCTTTTTAACAGATTATCCGACTTAGGTGTGTTTTGAACTGCCTCCCATTTTTTTGTGTCTAAGAAATGGGAGGCAGTTCAGATACAGAGGCTTTTTGCAAGCAATTGCTTTTTACATGCTACGCATTGGAACAAATCTTCTTCCACAAGCGTAGACCATAGCTATTAGGAAGTCCTGCCTCAATACGAACAGCCAAGTACCATCCCGTGGCGTTATAAACCAACTCAAAGATATCTTGGCTGGTTACGGTAGGAATACCCTGCGTTAATGCCGTAAAGACAATTCTTGCTACGTCAAACAGAACGATAACGGTAACCGCAAGAATATACGGTCTAATAAATCGGGCATCATTTGAACCCTTTAGAGCTAAAAGACCTGCAATAAGAGAAAATGCCGCACCAAGTGTCACCAAGAAAATGGTAAGGATTCCCTGTTGTTCAAGGAATTGATTAACCGTATCTAAAGCTGGTTGATTTACAACTCTAGAAAGGTCATGCAGTCCAAGCAGAATCAGAACTAGAAAAAGTGCAATTCCGCTCAATGCAATAGAGACCAGCGAAAAGAAATGAAGAACTCGCTGATGACGAGAGCGCCAATATGTAGTTCCCACAATACCCTGGTCGTGCTCCTTCTTTACTTTATCCGCAAGATTGGAACAAATTACCACGTAAACTATAGTATTAAGTTGAACAAAGGGATCAAGAATAATCAGCTCTCCTCTACCCCAGGCCCATAAAATTCCTACCAGAATAATCAGGCCAATCAGATAGCAAAGAAATCTGTATGGTTCAACTTTTGATGAGTCTTTGGCGGCACGTAATCCAAATATTGAGGTGGCAACTTGCAACATACCAATAAGAAGTACAAATACATAGCCCAGAAGTATGTTATTGCTAAACGTAAAATACACGCCACTAAACTCAAGCTGCTCTAAAGGAACCGCAGGTTGTAAGCCTGTAATAGTAGCAAAAAGAGACGCTAATGTTATCAAAACATCTGCCGTGCCCAAGATAATCAATACAATTGAGACAATACGTAAGATATGTTGAGCAGGGGTTCTAGGAACAGTAGCCTTAACTCGATCAGACGCAGGACGCTCCAATGGCTCATCTTCACCAACCACAAGGATTTTCTCGGCACGTTCTGCTACTTCAGAAACGTTTTCTGCCAGCTCAGAGGATACCTCAGTGACCTTTTTAGAGAGCTCTTCTACCTTTGAATTTTTAGCCAGCTTGGCAATCTCAGCGCCGATATCTTTTTTCTGTTCCACAGACACAAAAAACCTCACACTTGTCCAAAATGTTCAAATAAATCATAGCATTAGCTACTTTGCTGTGTTAGTATTTGCAACTGTCCGTGTACCTGCAAGTATGTAAGGAGGCTTGTTCGATGCTTTTTTAATCTTCTCGTGAGCGTGTCACATGTCCACACCACGAGTCTGTCTGACATGTTCCACCACTAATCGAGGAGAAGTATGGAATCGAATAAGCTTTTTGCGGAAACACCACCATTTAAATTATTTTTACGAGCAGCCCTTCCAGGTGCTATTGCTATGCTTGCGTCGATGCTTTACGACACTGCAGATGGAATCCTTGTTGGACGCTATCTGGGTCAGGAGTCCTTTGGCGCGGTTACCATTGCCATTCCACTAGTTATTCTTTGCTTTGCAGTTGCCGACCTTATTGGCGTTGGAGCCTCTGCGGTTATTGCAGTTGAGCACGGCAAGAAGAACCACCAGACAGCAAACAATATTTTTACCATTGCTTTTATCATGCTCGTTACCACTGGTGTTATCAGCGGCATTTTCTTCTTCTTTTGTGCACCAAACGTTTTAGCACTGATGGGTGCTCAAGGAAAGATTGCCGAACAAGGAACTATCTACCTGCGCGTATGGACCCTTTTCTTACCCGTTATGTGCATCTCATACGCCGTTGATAACTTCCTTAAAATTTGTGGAAAAATTAGGCGCTCTACCAGCATTGCCTTTATTTCTGCAATTCTAGGAACCGTACTTGAATACTACTTCCTGGGAGTTTTGGGATTATCCGTTGAGTATGCGGCACTGGGTTACTGCATCTCAATTACCTTCTCGTCCCTTTATGGCATCTGGCCCTTTATTGGCAACAAACAGATTCTCAAATTTGTAAAGCCACACTTTAATTGGACGCATATCAAAGAAATCTTTGTAAACGGCTTCCCTATCTTTATGCAGAACATCTCAAGCAGGATTTATTCGCTGTTGATGAACGCTGCCCTACTGAGCCTTGGCGGAGATATTGCCATTGCTTCTTACGGCGTGCTTCTCTATTCTGGTGGACTCATTCAGCCGCTCATTTATGGACAAGCTGATGCCATGCAGCCAGCCATTGGCTACAACTGGGGCGCAAAGAAAAAAGATCGAGTGCTTGCTATCGAGAAATACATCTTCTCCACAGGCATCATTATTGGCATCTTTGCCTTCTGCGTCTCGTTCTTCTTCTCGGAGTTCTTGGTCAAACTCTACCTGCCTGAAGGAACGCAAGAGCTGCTCAACATGGCTATCCCAGCCATGCGCATTCATGCTGTTATCTTCATTTTTAGCTGGATTACCATGTGCACAGAAAGTCTTGCCATTGCCCTGAAGCAGACAAAGATTTCCAATCTCTTGAGCATCTTTATGGCACTTATCTTCCCTATCAGCTCACTGCTGATACTGAAGCCATTTGGTCTGGACGCACTTTGGTACGTGTCAGTTGTGTCCAATATACTCTCAGCACTGCTCTCTATTGGCTGCCTCGTCCACATCTATCGCAAGCACTTCAAAAGTGTGAATTCAGACGGTGTGGATGGCACTGATGCTGTATCCGATGGCACTCAAGAAGAAGACTCCCAGCTCACCGAGACAGAGCTTTCCGCTCCCGAGCTCCCCAGCCCAGAAGAGCATGTGGACCCAGAGTCTATCTCCCGAGCTCAATAGCCCGCGCTCTCCCAGCTCCGCGCAACAACGTACTCCTCACAAAAACATGGCGAGAAGATCTTCTGATTCCAAGATCTTCTCGCCATAAACATGAGCGGTTTTTGAGCGTCTAACTACAGCGCAGCAAGTGCCTGCTCGACGTCGTTGATAAGGTCCTCGGTGCCCTCAATACCGCAGCTCAAGCGTACGGTACCTGGGGTGATGCCTGCTGCCACAAGCTCCTCGTCAGTAAGCTGACGGTGCGTTGAAGAAGCTGGATGCAAACAGCAAGAACGAGCGTCTGCAACGTGCGTTGCAATGGAGAAGACCTTGAGGTTACCCAAGAACTTCTCGGCAGCCTCGCGACCACCAGCAACGTCAACAGTGATAACACCGCAGGAACCGTTTGGCAGATACTTCTGAGCCAGCTCGTAGTACTTATCGCCTGGAAGGCCAGGATAGCTTACGTGTGCAACCTTAGGGTTGTTTACAAGCGCCTCGGCAACTGCCTGGCCATTCTTGCAATGCTGAGCCATGCGAACGTGCAGGGACTCAAGGCCAAGGTTGAGATAGAAAGCACTTTGTGGCGACTGAATAGAGCCGAAGTCGCGCATAAGCTGGACGGTTGCCTTAGTAATAAAAGCGCCACCCTTACCAAAGGTATCTGCATATACAAGGTTGTGATACGAAGGGTCAGGCTGGGTCAGACCTGGGAACTTATCTGCGTGAGCAGCCCAGTCAAAGTTACCACCATCAACAATAGCGCCGCCAACAGCAGAGCCATGACCGTCCATATATTTGGTTGTTGAATGGGTCACAATATCTGCTCCCCACTCAAGAGGACGGCAGTTCACAGGTGTGGCAAAAGTATTGTCAACAATCAGAGGTACACCATGATCATGAGCGGCCTTTGCCCAACGCTCAATATCAAGAACAACCAGTGCAGGATTTGCAACGGTCTCACCAAAGACGCACTTTGTATTTGGTCTGAATGCTGCGTTAATCTCTTCGTCAGTTGCATCTGGCGAGATAAACGTGCACTCAATACCCATCTTCTTAAGAGTGATAGCAAACAGGTTAAAGGTGCCGCCATAGATGGTAGACAGGGAGATAAAATGATCTCCAGCCTCAGCAATGTTAAAGACGGCAAAGAAGTTTGCTGCCTGACCAGAAGAAGTCAGCATTGCAGCAGTACCGCCCTCAAGAGCACAAATCTTTGAAGCTACATTATCCAGCGTTGGATTTTGAACGCGAGAATAGAAATAGCCAGCAGCTTTGAGGTCGAACAACTCTCCAAGCTGCATCGACTCGTCATATTTGAACGTGGTTGATTGAATGATAGGCACTTGCCTAGGCTCACCGCAACCAGGCTGATAACCGCCCTGCACGCAGCGAGTCTCGATGCTCTCAGACATAGCATCCTCCCTCATAATCATCATCCACGCCGCGCAAACGTCAATGCGCTCCAAACGTGGACTATGTGATTATCTAAGGATACTAGTCTCTCTACCCTCAATAACACGCTCAATCAAAACTTTTTCATGTTCTGAAACAATTGCGAGGTCTGAGGTAACATCTCTGAAGTCCATAGAGTCTTTCCACTCTTTGACCAGAGAAATGTTACGCTGAGCTGTGCAAACAGTACTGAGCTCAGAGTCAATGTCTTGCATAATCTGGGTGTAATTTGCGCGTTTCTCGCCCAACATGTCACTGAGGTGGAAAAGAATGTGCTCAACTTCACGAACTTCTCGCCTTGCATGGTGTACCTCAGAGAAGCTGGTCATATCCAGGCCAAACAGGCGCGCATCAATAGTCTCAAGCATGTAATCAAAGCGGCTGCTGACATCCTCAAACGAGATGCCATCTTGCAAGACAGCGTCTGACCATGCGGGCTCAAAGAGCTCATCCAGAGCGCAGCGCAGACTACGACGAACTGCCTTCTTGCGCAGAGCCTCACAGACGCGATCGCGCTCAGTCTCGCGAGCTGCCTCGACAGCACTGACCAGCTTGGAGCCTTGAGAGAGCTCTCCGGACTCCATCAAATCTGCAACGGTATCAGAGAAGCCGTCGATCTCACGAAGACGCGTAGTTGCACCAAGCATCAGCCTATAAACTGGCTCGGCAATCTCAACTGCCTCCTCGTTAAGAAGTGGCGAGAAGAACTTGGTGAGTAGCTGAGTTCCTCTGAGGGCAAACCTAAATGCAGCGATTACCGCAGGGTCTTCTGGATGAGCGCGGAACTCTGCATATGCGTCCTCCAAGTTGGTTGCTGCATGAGCGCATGCCTCATCCAAAGCGTCAAGTGTCTCCCAGGGCTGAGTGGAAGGGCCACTGACCAGCCAAAGAAGCTTACCGTGAGGCTCGCGAACATCTCCAAGCTGCTTCCAGACACACTCATGTTGATGACCAAGCGAACCACATACGTCAATAGCGCACACAGCGCCCTTTGTCAGCGGAAGTTCAAATCCCAAAAGAGTCTCTGCAACATAACCCAAAAATGGAGCGTGTCCGACAAGAATCAGTGTTTCTGCATCAGCGTGCTCAAGCTCTGCCTGAAGTGCAGGAAGATCTTGATCGTAAAGGGAGTCATGAATCTCCAGACCTTCTGCATCCAGAGCCTCTGCCACAATCTCTGCAGTCTCAAGTGCGCGAAGAGCGGGACTTGTCCAAATCTCAGCCTCTTCACCCTCTGGTCCCAACAAACCAAAGATGTGAGGATAATTGGCAGATAAAGCCCTCTGACCAGCACGTGTGAGCTCTCGACTCATGTCTTCAGAGCCACGTTCAGATACACCATGTCGTACAAGAACCAAAGTCTTTACCATGTTTACCTCCGCTGGTCATCTGCAGAAAACTGCTCCTTATAGCGTAATAGGACGCCCGCGCAATTTTGCACGAACGTCCTATTTTTACTGCCAACGGGCAAATATATCGGTATATGGCGAGAAAAAGCTTTTATCTCGCATCTCTGCTATGCAGTTTTTGCATAACGGCTATGCATAACCTGCACGCAAAAATCCAACTTGAAAGACTTGGCAACTCTGGTGGTTAGATTAGCGCGCCAATTGCGCTTCCCCTGCGCCACCTGTGACCTGCAATCTTAGAAGTCAGCGTTGCCAACGGTACGAGGGTGAGGAATAACGTCGCGAATGTTATCCACACCGGTGAGGTACATAACAAGGCGCTCAAAGCCAAGGCCAAAGCCCGAGTGCGTGCAAGAGCCGTAACGGCGAAGATCCAAGTAATACTTGTAATCGTCGGGGTTCATACCAAGCTCAACAATGCGCTTCTCCAGAAGCTCAAGACGATCTTCTCGCTGTGAACCACCAATAATCTCACCAATGCCGGGAACAAGGCAGTCAGCTGCAGCAACGGTCTTGCCGTCATCATTAAGGCGCATGTAGAAAGCCTTAATTTCTGCTGGGTAATCAGTGACAAAGATTGGCTTTCCAAAATGCTGCTCGGTAAGGTAGCGCTCGTGCTCAGTCTGAAGGTCAATGCCCCACTCAACAGGGTACTCAAACTTCTGACCAGCCTTTACTGCCTCCTGCAGAATCTCAATAGCCTTAGTGTAAGAAACGCGAGAGAACTGGGAAGTTGCAACGTGGTTAAGGCGCTCAAGCAGGCCCTTATCCACAAACTTGTTAAGCATCTCAAGCTCATCTGGGCAGTGCTCAAGAACGTAAGCAATAACGTAGCGGAGCATCTCTTCTGCAACATCCATGTCCTGCGCAAGATCACAGAAAGCCATCTCTGGCTCAATCATCCAGAACTCTGCAGCGTGGCGACGTGTGTTGGAGTTCTCTGCGCGGAACGTTGGACCAAAGGTGTATACATCACCAAAAGCCATAGCAAAGTTCTCTGCCTGAAGCTGTCCAGAAACGGTGAGGTGAGAAGACTGTCCAAAGAAGTCCTTTGAGTAGTCAACATCGCCCTTCTCGGTACGTGGAACGTTGTTCAAATCAAGTGTAGTAACACGGAACATCTCGCCTGCACCCTCAGCATCAGATGCGGTGATAATTGGGGTGTTCACGTAGACAAAGCCGCGATCCTGGAAGAACTGGTGGATAGCAAAAGCAGCCACAGAACGGATGCGGAAGACCGCACGGAACATGTTGGTACGAGGACGAAGGTGCTGCTGCGTACGAAGGTACTCAAGAGACTGACGCTTCTTCTGCATTGGATAGTCAGGGCTGGATGGTCCCTCAATCACAATGGTCTGCGCCTGCAGCTCAATAGGCTGTGGGCGATCAGGGGTAAGCTCAAGGACACCCTGAATAATCAGAGCAGCACCAACGCCACAGGAAGCAACCTCCTCGTAATTGCCAAGGTTCTCACGATTCATAACAACCTGTAGGTCTTTGAAGCAGCTACCATCATTAAGTGTGACGAAGCCAAAATTCTTCATATCCCTTACTGAACGTACCCAGCCGGCCACGGTAACTTTTTGGCCACCAAGTTGCTCTGCATCTGCGTACAATGCAGAAATCGTGATGCGCTCCACGGGCATACCCTCCTTGTAACTCACTCTGCAGGCTTTTCCTGCGCTCTGCAGGACTATCCTGCAAGACGAACAAATATTTATTTAGAATACCGCATAACCACATGGCAAACGCTCACTTTTATATATCTGGCGGTATTTACGCTAATCTCACACAGCGAAGCCGGCACGCCATAAACACCGCGCCATAAAACACATATCCGCAATTCGGCTAAACTAGTGCAGTAGAACTTACCTACAAAATGCCGCCACGTTAAAAGGCCTGCTAAAGGAGAAACCATGGAAGACTACAAGCGCGAGTTTATTGAGTTTATGGTCCAGAGCAACGTACTTAAATTTGGCGATTTTACGCTCAAGAGTGGTCGCAAATCTCCTTTCTTCATGAACGCCGGCGCCTATGTCACTGGTGAGCAGCTCCACAAGCTGGGACTTTATTATGCTCGCGCCATTCACGACAACTTTGGCCTGGATTTTGACGTGGTTTTTGGTCCCGCGTACAAGGGCATTCCTCTTTCCGTTATCACTGCAATGGGAATCAATGAGCTCTATGGCAAACAGGTTCAGTACTGCTCTAACAGAAAAGAAGCAAAAGATCACGGCGCTGACGCAGGCATGCTTTTAGGAGCAGAACTCAAAGACGGCCAGAGAGTAGTCATGGTTGAAGACGTCACCACTTCTGGTAAGTCAATTGAAGAGACCTATCCACTGATTACCTCTATTGCAAACATCGAGGTAGTTGGCCTTATTGTCTCGCTCAATCGCATGGAAGTTGGCAAGGGCGGAAAAGTTGCAGCTCTCCAGGAAGTCTCCGAGCGCTGGGGCATGCCAACCGCAGCCATTGTCTCCATGGATGAGGTTACCGAGGCCCTCTATAACAATGAGGTTGACGGCAAAGTTATTATCGACGACACCTTAAAGGCCGCCATTGATGCCTACTACCAGCAGTATGGCGTTAAATAAGGCGAGAAAAACCTCTGCGTAGAAACCTGACTTATGACTCTGACTCAACTCAAATACGTTCTTGCTATTGCTAAGGCAGGCACTATTAACGCCGCAGCTAAACAGCTCTTTATCTCGCAGCCTACTCTGAGTAGCGCAGTCAAAGAGCTTGAAGCCGAGCTGGGAATCTCCCTTTTTAACAGAACCAGCAAGGGTGTTGAGCCTACCGCAGATGGCGAGGAGTTTTTGAGTTATGCCAGGCAAGTTGTCATGCAGACCGACCTCATCGAAGAGCGCTATCTGGGCACCGCCCCTTCTAAGCAGCGCTTTTGTGTTTCTTGCCAGCACTATTCCTTTGCCGTTGAGGCCTTTGTCAATCTGATTAAAGAGCACGGTGGCTCAAAGTACGATTTCCGTATCAGAGAGACGCAGACGTACGAGATTATCGAAGACGTCTCTAAGCTAAGAAGCGAGGTAGGCGTCCTCTATCTCAACTCATTTAACGAGCGCGTTATTAGAAAAACACTGCAGGACCAGGGCTTGGTTTTCTCGCCATTGTTTAAATGCAAGCCAAGCGTCTTTGTAGGAAAAGATAATCCGCTGGCAAAGCGATCCTCGGTGACGCTCAATGACCTTGCTCCCTATCCTCGCCTTTCTTACGAGCAGGGCGAGCACAATGCGTTCTATTTCTCCGAGGAGCTTCTGGCAACGCTTGATCGCGATAAGGACATCATGGTCCGAGATCGCGCTACCATCTTCAACCTGATTATTGGTCTGAACGGCTACACCATCAGCACCGGTCTTATTAATGAGGAGCTCAACGGACCAAATATTGTTGCAGTTCCTCTGGCTGTTGATGACTACATGGAAGTTGGTTACGTCACACACGACGAAAAGAGCCTCTCGCCCTTTGGTGAGCTCTACATCGATGCGCTCAAGCGCTGCTGCCAGGCAGTTACGTGGGTGTAAGAGGTCTATAAAGAAGTTAGTTATTTTAAGTGTTCTTTATGCTTTATAACAAATTGGAAGCTATCCAACTGTGGCGATTCTTTTTAATAAATAATGGTCATTGAATAGGTTATTTATTAACCGATAAAAAGATACCGTTCACAGTAAAAGACGTAACAATGATGCCTATAGGAATAGAATTAAGGTAAGAGAGTCAGCAACTACTCCTCTACAGCAATAGGCTAAAGACCGAAGAAAAACATAGCAAAGAGTACACGGACTCTCGACTCATGTAATGGATTTATCAAGGTCATCTGGGGCTTATTATGTTTTCTCACGATTCTAAAAACCTAAACTTAAAAACAAATAAACTTCCCCAAAAGGCTTGTGCTTTGGCGGTATTGATTGCTTGTATCGTCATTGCTGGGCTGCTCTATTTTTATAGTCTTGCACAAAAACAGGCGCAGCAAGAACTTTTTGCGCAGCAAGTTGCACAAAGGCAAAACGAGGCCTCAGAAATTTATAAAATTGGCGATGTTGTGCAACTAACTGGACTTGATCAAGAAGAAGGTAATCCAGTTGAGACTCCTTTTGGGGCTGAACTGCCATGGGTTGGCACAATTGAGGTAACGGTAACAGACGTAACCCTTTATCATTCTATAGACGAAGCAGGTTTTACCTCTGGAGCACTTAAAAATCCATTAACACCAGAAAATGCAGATAGCTTGTATCTAGTCTATACGCTTCATTTTAAAAACATAGACGCCGTTCAAAAACACACCTCAAATGGTCCAGACTATATATTACTTACTAGTTACTCAATTAATGCTGAGGGGCATAATATTTTCATGTCCCAAATTACACCTGAAAATGCCCAAATTGACAATTCGGAAGTGGAAAAAGAAAAAGGGTATTTTTGGATTAATGCAGGGGATGAATGTGACGTCAAACTTGCTTTTGCGCTATCTCCAGAAGAACTGAGAGATGTTACTTCTATTCATCTGGCAAATATGGGAGGAATTTATTCAAACGCAAAGTTAGTTGATATACAGTCTGCATTAAAAAGTGACAAGTAGGTGTTTGCTATGAATTCATTGTTCAAGTCTGAATTTAAGCGACAGCTTACCTATAACCCATTATTTTGGGCATGTGTTGCAATTGGCGCCTGTATTGCACTACTTGCCGCTTGGATTGAAATACAAATTGAATTAAATACCTTGGAAGCAACTCTTCAACAGGGAGATCATCTTTCCTATAACACTTTGCTTTCTGTCATTTCTGCTTACACTGCTTGGATTCCCACACGAATTGGAGATTTTTACAGTGGACTGTACTATCTCTTATGGCCGCTCTTAGCTACCATCCCAACTGCTTGGATACTAAGCAACGATTCAAAAGAAGGAGTGCTTGAACAGCAATGTCTTAGAATTAGAAAAGCTAGTGTTATCAGGATAAAACTATATGTAAGCTTTATTTCTGGAGGTATTTGCTCTGCTCTGCCTCTTGTCCTAAATTTTTTAGCTGCAATCTGTTTCTTACCGTTGTCCACACCAAAAATTTACGATGAGATATATACCGCAGTCCCAATGAACTCTTTATTCTCAGGACTCTTTTATAACTCTCCTCTTGCTTATGTCATCGCCTTATCCGTATTAACCTTCATGATTGGAGGGCTATTTTCCTGCACCGTTTCTCTTTTTGCAAGTTTAACCAAGACTACATTCCAAGCAATTTTTGTTTCTTATTTTCTACTTCACCTATTAGCGTTCTTAGGTTCACAATTTTCAGCGATTCTTTCCTCTGCTCAATTAAGAGAAGTAGGACAAAATGCATTTATTAAGTTGAATTTCTTTCAATTAATAAGTTCCGAATATGCTCCAACAAAACTTGGATTTTATTGCTTCTGTTTTGTTTTGCTATTACTGGTAATCTTCATTTCTTACAAAAAGACTTGTAGGAATGATTTGCTATGAAACATCAAATTTCAAGGAACTTCACTCAGCTTTTTGATGTGCATAAAAATCTTCTAGTAGCGCTTTTTGCGATGTTGCTATCTTGTACTGCGTTTATTTCTTCTTTTGCACAATTCAGCTTAATTACACAAGGAGGATATTCGTTTTCTTTAGGTGATTTGATTATCGCAACATTCTATGGATCTGCTCACACGTTCTCTGTAGAGTGGACCGCGCTCTGCATCTCTTTTCTTCTCATAATCGTTATTTCTAGTTCAGACAAGAATGAACATTTTTCTATTCAACGCATGATGAGGTTTGAGAAGAAAACTAGATTTTGGATTTATAGCTATATAAATATAATTGTATCTTGTCTCGTTTTAATTGCCGTCTTTATAGTGACGTATTTTGTTTTACTTATTTGTACAGGCAACAACCTTACTATTGCTACACTAAATGTAGATATCTTCATTAACCATACCGTTCAAACTGGTACAGAATTTTCACTCACAGCCTCAGAAGTATTAGTCCTTCTCAGCATTTATTATCTTGGTCTCTTGTTCTTTTGCTCTTTTTATAAAGTAATGGAACTCTATACTCACAATTCACTAGCTATATTACTAAGCGTAGCACTACTAGTTTTAGGAGAGTTCTTTCCTAAGCTTCCATTTCCCTCTACATTAATAATGTTTTCGAGACTTCTTCCTTTTAATCCAGAAGGATATAGCCTTGTATATACAACTTTATATTTTCTTGTTGGAATCATTTGCTTAAACATTTTTGGCCTCATTGGAACTAAAAATATAGAGTTTGGCGGTCATTATGAGAAACTCTAAAGTAATTCCATTTGGTCCTTTTATCTATTCATTACGTGGTCCATTTTGTATCTGTACCATCTTAATGGTACTTATCGTTGCTACATCTCTTGTAGTGTTCAATCGCTCAGCAACAAGTAATCCAACATTTGCAGATAACGTATCAAGTCTATTTGCTGGAATGCCACAGATATCGCAAAGCATTTCTTCAAATGCTGCTCTGCCAAAAATTAAAATTCCTTTTACCTGGTTAATACTTGTTTTACTTCCCCATCTAATGTGTTTTCTGGCAGTCTCCAGGTCACTAAGAAAAGATATGTATCTTGTTATGTCCTCCTCAAAGAGTTTCTATCCAATTCTTCTAACAGTAAGTTGTGTGACAGCAACTGGGCTTTATTGGATAATAGCGGGAGTTTTAATCCTCTTATTTACACTGCTTCACGGTGGAGAAATTCTACCAACTACGACATTAAGCTTAGAAATTCTCGAAGGTTTTGACGCCTCAACATTACCTGCAAATACGGTAAGTATTGTCCCATTGATTGGATCTCTATTTATTACTTCACTATCTCTTATAACACTTCAATGTTCAGCAGGATTATTCATTAAAGAGTGGCCTCCTCTCTTTTTAATAATTTCCTGGATAGTTTCCTCAATTTTCAAATTACATCCTATCCTTATTGGCAACTACATGATGTTTTCTCGAAGTTCTCTCTATATTGATTCAGCTAGCAGGGAGATTGTTGAAGGTAACCTCTGCGCAGGAGTCAATCCATTCTGCACGTTAGTTTTTTGTATTGGCTCCTTAGGTATTTTTCTTTATCTGTCTCTTTCACGCTTTAAGAACATTGATCAGTTTGGCGGTGAGTAAACATGTCGTACATTTCAGTTGAACATCTAACAAAGGAAATCGGAAACGATACTGTCCTCAAGGATGTCACATTATCCCTGGAAAAGAGAGGGATAATTGGTCTCGAAGGCCAAAACGGCTCTGGTAAAACAATGCTTATGCGAGCGGTCTGTGGTCTCATTAAGCCTACCCAAGGATACGTTTCTATTGAAAACAAAAAGCTCTGGGATGATATAGATTTTCCACCAAGTGTTGGCCTGCTCCTAGAAAAACCGGCACTTCTCAGCTCATATAGCGGTCGTAAGAACCTAGAGGTTCTCTCGTCAATAAAACAAATTGCGTCTGAACAAGATATTGATGCTGCAATTGAAAAAGTGGGACTTGATCCTAAAGACAAAAGACCTGTTAGGAAATACTCCCTTGGCATGAAGCAACGCTTGGGAATTGCCATGACGTTTTTTGAGCAGCCTGATTTAATTATTCTTGACGAGCCAACAAATGCCCTTGATGAAGACGGTGTCCATATGCTCACGGAACTCATTGTTGAACAAAGAGATAGAGGCGCAACACTTCTCATCTCAAGTCATGATGCTGAGTTCTTAGAGGTTGTCTGCGATGTAATTTACAAAATGAAGCTCGGTAAAATTGTCGAGAAAACCGACGTGCAAAGACGTGCATCATGAAACTAAAAAACAAACTACCATTATTCGCAATTGCCATAAGCTTTGTACTGGTTTGTGCTCTTGGCTACAGAGTTTGGTGGGTAAATACCCATGCACTAACTATCCCTGAAGAGATTTATCAAATGGGAGAATGGGTCCCCCTTGACGGAAATTTTCATTATTCGTCTTCTGAGAATACAAAGGGATATTCAATACGAATAACTGAAATTGCCCTAACCACATATGACGGTTACCTGGAAAAACATGGTATTACGCCACAACATCCTAACGCTCATGGCAATCAAACAAGTGTGATAGATGTCACTATAGAAGTTAAAAATGATAGAGAAGAGACTGACCCCATAGGTGGAATAGATTTTCTCGGCACAATTTTAATTCCACAAGCCAACAATACCTATTACATTTGCGATTTAGGAAATGAAAACTCCCTTTGGCCGCTTGCTCAGCCAAATATAACCACTTCGAAAATTGCAATCAAGCCGCATACCTCATATGTTCTTCATGTGCCTTATGTAGTAAATCTCACAGGAGAGGAAATCTATAGATCTCCGATTACTGATACAACATTTGATTTGCTTGTTTCTCGCCTACCTGTAGAAAAACGAATTCGAGTGTCTTTGTAGCAATTCTTAGCGCTCCAGCTACAGGTTTCATCACCCCCACTACAGGTTTCGCCACTCCTATTGCAAATGAATGGATTGTTAGCTGCCTCCCAGTTTGCGCTAAAATAATACCTTACGTTTTTAAAGCGCAATGGGAGGCATCATGGGTCTTAAGTATGAAACCGCACGATATGAGGCATCATACGGGGCAATTTCACAACTTCCTTCTCCAGAGACCCCAGAGGTGGCCTTTGTGGGCCGCTCAAACGTGGGTAAGTCTTCCCTCTTAAATAAACTTATTGGACGAAAACAACTCGCACGAGTTTCAAGCGTCCCAGGTAAAACTGCAAATATCAACTTTTTTGACGTTGATGGCGTCAAATTTGTAGACTTGCCCGGATACGGATTTGCACGAGTTTCTCGCCAAGAAAAACAGCGCTGGGCAGACCTCATTGGCGGCTACTTTGAGCAGGAGCGCAGCTTTAACCTGGTCATTAGCCTTGTTGACATCAGGCATGAAGCTCAAAAGCTTGACCTGCAGATGATCAACTTTCTCCAAGAGGCTGAGTTGCCCTTTGTAGTTGCGTTTACCAAGGCAGACAAGATTGCGCGCGGCAAGCAAAATCAAGCCGCGGCCGCCCTGCGCAAGGCATTCCACATTACCCCTGAACAGACCATTATTACCTCATCTGAGACCGGTCTAGGCATTGATGAGTTGCGCCGCCGCATCGAAGACGCAACTATCTAGGAGCATCATGGATCCAATCCACCAGCAAGAGCAAGAGCACCTCTCCCACGTATACCAAAAGCTTGTTGAGATTCGTGAGGATTTGGACACAACGCTCAACACTACGCAAAAAGATGCAGCTAGAGACCTTCGTCAGATGAGTGAAGAAATCCGCCCAGACTTTGGCGGAGCGGACGAAACCATCGAGACCCTTGCGGCGATTGAGACGCTCAACAGCGTTATTGATACGTACAATCAGTACCACGATTTTACTGTCGAGAAACTCGGTCGAGTCGAAATCCTTTTGAGGCAGCCTTACTTTGCCAAGGTCACGCTCAAGATGCGACCTGGACGTCCTTCTCGCGATGTATACATTGGTGCGGCAGGCATTACGGACAAAGACCGTACGCCGCTCATTGTTGACTGGCGCAGCCCCGTTGCCGAGACGTATTACAACCAAGAGATGGGTACCACGTCGTACCAGGTAGACGGCAAGAAAAGAACGGTTGAACTGGAGCTTCGCCGACAGTTTGACATCACGCGCGACAAGCTGAACCTTTATTTTGACACAACGGTTGCCATCGAAGATTCTCTGCTGCTTGCGGCTCTGAAGCGTCAGCACACCGAGAAGCTGCAGGCCATCACCGCAACTATCCAGCGCGAACAAAACGTTGTTGTCAGGCACGAGGACGTGCCGGTTCTGCTGGTCAACGGCATTGCAGGCTCGGGTAAAACGTCCGTTTTGCTGCAGCGCATCGCGTACCTTCTGTACCAGCAGCGCACTACGCTCACCGCAGATCAGGTGTACCTGTTCACTCCTAACGAGATGTTTGGTCGCTACATCAACACCGTTTTGCCCAGCATGGGCGAGCACAATCCGCAGGTATTTACCTGGGATTCTTTTCTCAAGGCTTTGGGTCTGGCTGACCACGCATCGGGCGCTCACAACAACCCCGATTCTCTGAAGAAACTTGAAAAGCAACTTGCCGTACTTGAGCTCTACGAGGATGACTTCAAGGCCATTTCTGTTGAGGGAACCACGCTTATTAAGCCAGTTCAGGTGGCTAGTTCTGTGGCAAAGTTCTCGCAATTCCCTGTTGGCCCGCGCCTCATTGCACTTGCTAAAGACGAGCTCCACACCCGCCTGGAGCGCAGACTTGGCCAGATGGCCCACAACGACGAAATCCAGGAAGAGATGCTCTCCCTTGACGTTGAGCAGCAGCTTGAGGTCTTTGGTCGCACCATCAGCCCTTCCGACGAGGAAGAAGTTCTGGCGCGCACCCGCGAGTTCCTCAACTGGCGTTTTGCCTCTGCGCACGAGGTCATCGAGTCCGCTTCCTGGCTGCGCATCGACCGCATTGGCATGCGCATGCTCAACGCCTCCGCGCTAAGCGGCGCCGAATGTGTTTACCTGCGTCTTCTTATCACAGGCGCTGGCGAGAAAAACGTCAAGTTTGTCATGATCGATGAGGTCCAAGACTACACCGAAACGCAGCTTATGGTGCTCGGAAAGTACTTCTCGCGCGCGCACTTTTTGCTTTTAGGTGACTCTAACCAGGCAATTTGGGAAGATACCACAACGTTTGAACAGATTGAGAAGATCTTTACCGCAACACACGGCGAGGGCGCTATTTCTACCTGCAAGCTTCTGACCAGCTACCGCTCCTCTCCCGAGATTACTGCACTGTTTACCTCGCTTTTGGGCGAAGAAGAGCGCGGCCAGACAAGCTCCGTTCAACGCGGCGGCAAAAAACCCGAGTTCTTTGAGGTAGTCGCTGACAACAAAGATACTGAGCGCGCCGAGTACCTGCAGACTATGAAGTCCCTTATTGAGCAGGCACAAGAGTTTGACGGACTGACCGCCATTGTGTGTACCGAGAAGTCTCGTGTTCGCTGGCTGGCCAAACAGCTGGAAGGGGTTTTTGCAGAAGGCGGAAACGGCGTAGCGGACGGCACGACCGATGTCGTTGCGGGCAACGGTGCGGCGCAGGCCAACGGCGCAGTACAGGCCAAGCTGTGCACTGGCGTCAAAGTGCTCACCAGTCACGATTCCCTCCCCGCGAAGGGCGTTGTTCTTCTCGACCTTGCACTGGCAAAGGGTCTTGAGTTTGATCAGGTCATTGTTGCCGATGCGCAAGAGGAAGTGTATAAAGCAGACGGAATTTCTCGCCGCAGGCTCTACACCGCGCTGTCCCGTGCGATGCATCATGTGATGGTGGTCTCTCAGGGAAAGATGACTCCGCTGCTCAGCAAATTGCTTTAAAAAAAGCAATTTCTACCTGCGATTTTTTTTGAAATTTACTGATTGAAGACGGCTGGTTCGGGTAAATGCTAGTCATCGATAACATTTACCGTTGGAGGTTAGTATGTCCGAAGAATTGATTCCTGGTGTCATGAAGAACATCGATGCAAAGACTGTAGTAACCCTTAAAGAGCAGGTTGCATGCCTTCCTGGCCAGGTCATCAGCAAGACCCTTGCGCAAAACGATGCCGTCAGCGTCACCCTTTTTGGTTTTGGTGCGGGCGAAGAGATTGCAAGCCATCGCGCGGGCGGCGACGCATTTGTCACCATTCTTGAGGGACGCGCAAACATCACCATCGATGACGATGTCTACAACCTTGAAGCCGGTCAGTCCATTGTGATGCCACTTGGCCATCCACATGCACTTCAGGCTCCAGAAGAGTTCAAGATGCTGCTGGTTGTTGTGTATCCTCAGAAATAATTTATATATTTACCTAACAATTCCGCAGAATTTTGCATAATTCCGCAGGTATTTTCTATTTGACCAGGTAGACAGCGCGTCTGCCTGGTCAAATACTATCTCTACTCGGTCAAATAGTATGTGTAATTACAATACACACCACATAACAGAATGGGTATACTATTTATGTCTGTGCAATCAGCAAAATGTTAAACCTAAAGAAAGGTGAGCTATGAGCCAGATTTTTGATGTTCACGCACGTGAGGTCCTCGATTCCCGTGGCAATCCAACCGTTGAGGTTGAGGTTGTTCTTGACGACGGTTCCTTTGGTCGTGCAATCGTTCCTTCCGGCGCTTCCACTGGTGAGTTTGAGGCTGTAGAGCTTCGCGACGGCGACAAGAGCCGTTACCTGGGTAAGGGCGTTCTGAAGGCAGTCGAGCACGTCAACACTGAGATCCGCGACCTCGTTATTGGTTGGGACGCAGAGGATCAGCGCGGCCTTGACCTCGCTATGATCAAGCTTGACGGCACTCCAAACAAGGGTCGCCTCGGCGCAAACGCTATTCTCGGCGTTTCTCTTGCTGTTGCTCACGCTGCAGCTGCTTCTGCTGAGCTTCCACTTTACGCTTACCTCGGTGGCGCAAACGCTCACACTCTTCCTGTTCCTATGATGAACGTCCTCAACGGTGGCGTCCACGCTGACAACAACGTTGACTTCCAGGAGTTCATGATTATGCCTGTTGGTGCTCCTGACTTCACCACCGCTCTTCGCTGGTGCGCACAGGTTTACCACACCCTCAAGGACACTCTGAAGTCCCAGGGCCTCAACACCGGTGTTGGTGACGAGGGCGGCTTTGCTCCAGACCTTAAGTCCAACGAAGAGCCACTTGAGCTTCTCTCCGAGGCTGTTCAGGCTGCTGGCTTTGAGCTTGGCAAGGACTTCCGCTTTGCTATGGACCCAGCTTCTTCTGAGTTCTACAACAAGGAGACCGGCAAGTATGACCTCAAGGGCGAGGGTCGCTCCCTTACCTCCGAGGAAATGGTTGCTTACTACGAGGAAATGGTCGAGAAGTTCCCAATCGTCTCCATTGAGGACGGTCTTGCAGAGGAGGACTGGGACGGTTGGAAGGTCCTTACCCAGCGTCTGGGCAAGAAGATCCAGCTCGTCGGCGACGACCTCTTTGTTACCAACACTCAGCGCCTGAAGAAGGGCATTGAGGTTCACGCTGGTAACTCCATCCTCATCAAGGTCAACCAGATTGGTACCCTGACCGAGTCTCTCGAGGCTATCGAGATGGCTAAGCGCGCAGGCTACACCGCAGTCGTCTCACACCGTTCCGGTGAGACCGAGGACACCACCATTGCTGACCTTGTCGTTGCAACCAACGCTGGTCAGATCAAGACTGGTGCACCTGCTCGTACCGAGCGTGTTGCTAAGTACAACCAGCTTCTCCGCATCGAGGACGACCTCGCTGAGGGTGCTGAGTACCTGGGTATGGACGCTTTCTACAACCTTCGCTAAACCCGCAGGTCGTGCACTAGACGGCTCGCGTCCGGCCCGACCGAGCTGCAACGCCGTTTAGGCTGCTAAAAGCTACGAAGCCGCATCTCATTTGAGGTGCGGCTTTTTTGTGCGCGCGAGTGCTGCGCGGGTGGTGCAGCGCGAACGTCGGGTGCAAGTGCGGCGCGGGTCCGGGTGCGGCGCGGGTCCAGGTGCGGCGCGGGTGTGGGTCTAGGAACGGCTGCGTGAACTGCGGGTTTCTCGCCGCACGCGATAACTTAGCGGGCGCATGGGTTCCGTAGACGCATCCGAGCCTAGTTTGAAACGCCCGAACACACCTATGTCGGATAATCTGCCGAAAATGCGTATACATTTCGTTGAAAATACTTATCTCATGCAGAATATCGTTATTAGATGTGTTTTTTATCCTTGATTTTGCAGATTATCCGACATAGATGTGTTTGCTTAACTCTGAAATTAAGGGTAATTAAATCTTTGATATATCTTCATTCATAATTATGTATATCAGATAGAAATTATGCATAATAGTGAATTGAGCGTACGTGATTAAATTCAAATTCTATAACCAAAGCTGCTCCACGATGTATTTGGGCTATTGAGTCTGGTTTTATCTGCAGTTTTTTGAGGATGTTCCGTCAGTCGATATAACGGCACCGCAGCATCCCACCGCGGTTATACTTGATATGTCAACTCTCAAGAATCCGAGGCGCCATGAACACCACATCAGAGCATGTAATACGCACAATCCTGGTTGGACAGTCGGGCGGGCCGACTGCAGCCATCAATGCATCGCTTGCGGGTGTTATTCGCGCAGCTCACGCCCAGGGCCTCCGAGTGCTCGGGATGCGCAACGGAATCCAGGGATTTCTTGAGGGCGGCGTCGTTGATCTGGTGGAAGCACTTGAACTTACAGCGTCTGAATCCGGATCGTCCAACCACGCATCCACAAATCCTGGCGAGAAGAACCTCCAGCTCCTAAGGAAAACGCCATCAAGCTGGCTGGGTAGCTGCCGCTTTAAGCTGCCGGAGCTTGCTGACAACTCAGAATCCGCAGCCATCTCCCCTATCTACCAGCAGATTGATGCGCAGCTCAAGAAATACCAGGTAGATGCCGTGCTTTACATCGGCGGAAACGATTCCATGGACACAACGGACAAGTTGTCTCGATACTTTGCCCAGGTAGACAGTGCCGTTCGCGTTGTAGGCGTGCCAAAAACCATCGACAACGACCTCGAGGGCACCGATCACACCCCCGGCTTTGGCAGCGCAGCGCGATTCGTGGCATCCGTAACCGCCGAGCTCACCCGCGACGGCGGCGTCTACAACAGCAAAAACGTCACGTTTATCGAAGCCATGGGTCGCGACGCAGGCTGGCTCACGGCGGTTGGTGCACTGGCGCAAGATATTTGCGGAACCGCCCCAGACTTTGTCCTTCTGCCCGAGATTCCGCTCGATGAACACACACTACTTTCCGCCATTGAACAGCGACTTCACGAGAAGAACAACGTGATCGTAGTTGTTAGCGAGGGCGTTCATCACGCAGATGGTAGTTTCCTTTTTGATGCAAAATCCGTTGCGATTGACACGTTTGGCCACCTCGCGGCACAATCCGGAACGGCTCAATACTTGTCGCAGCTAGCCAAGGATCAACTGGGCGTAAAGTCTCGCGGCATTGAGCTCAATACGCTGCAGCGTTGCGCTTCGCATGCTGCTAGCAAGGTTGACTTGGACGAGGCAGAAGCGCTCGGTGCTGCAGGAGTTGAAGCTGTTCTCCAAGGTAAAACCGGTGTTATGGTAGGCGTTCACCGAACTTCTGATGTCCCATATACTTCGGAGATTCGCGCCACCCCTGTCGCCGATGTTGCTAACAAGGTAAAGCTTGTACCTCGAGAAATGATCTCCGAAGACGGCTTCAACGTTACCGACACTGCCCTGACCTATCTGCGTCCTCTTGTCGCAGGTATGGAGGAGCCGATTTCTACCGACGGACTTCCCCGTTTTCTTGCGGAGCTATCGTAGCGATTCGTTGCGGACGAAACAGCGCCGCGCGGACGCGTGTGATTCGTGCAAACGCGTGCAATCCGTGCGGACGCGTGCAATCCGTTGCGGATGGGTGTGAGCCGCGGCTCACTACTCCCCGAGGAACCTTACCTCAGGGTGAAGCTCGACATCAAACTGGCGCTTGACCTCTGCCTGAACATGCTCGATAACGGCATGAACCTCGGCAGCGGTAGCGTTGTCGTAGTTGACCACAAAGCCAGCATGTTTATCGGAAACACCGGCGCCACCAAAGCGATAGCCCTTAAGACCAGCGTCGGTAACAAGCTTGCCTACAAAGTGGTCCTCAGGACGCTTGAAAGTTGAACCAGCAGAAGGCAGCTCAAGAGGCTGCTTCTCCTCGCGAGCACGCGTGAACTCTTCCATCTTTTCGCGGATCTTCTCGCCATCCGCACGGTGAAGATTGAACGTGGCAGAAAGCACAATCATGCCCTCATCGGCGATTCTGCTGTGACGATAACCCAGGTCAAGCTCGGAAGCGTCCAGCGTAGCAAAGGTGCCGTCGGCGAGAAGGACGCGGACGGATTTGAGCACGTCAGCGATGCAACCGTCGTAAGCGCCTGCGTTCATGAAACATGCGCCGCCCACAGAACCTGGGATGCCGCACGCAAACTCGAGCCCAGAAAGGTCCAGTTCACAGGCCATCTCGGAGGCTTCTTTGAGGCCAACGCCGGCCTGGCAGGTCATCTCGGTGTCGTCGATGCTTACGCTGGTCAGGCCATCAGCGACGGCAATGATGACGCCGCGATATCCTGCATCAGAAACAAGCAGGTCAGAGCCATAACCGAGAATAAAATAAGGAGCTTCTGCGTCTTTAACCGCAAGGAGAATCTCTTTAACCTCATCGGGATCATCAGGGATGACATAGAGATCCGCAGGTCCACCCACTTTAAAGGTGGTGTGCTCGCTCATTGGCTCGTCTACCAGGACGTTCTCTTCTCCAACAATCGAGCAAAGCTTTCCGGCCAGGCTTTGTAAGTCATAGCCACTTTCAGACATGTAACACGCTCCTTAGTAAGTTACTTTTTATAGTTTATCGCAAGCGAGAAAAACGTGGCGTTGGGGCGAGAAAATCACGGCATTAGGACGAGAAGATCACGGTTTTGGTGCAAGAAAATCACGGTACTAGGACCAAAAAACGGTTACTTTTGCAATTCTGTCAAAGAAATGTCCATCCTGTTTTACGTGTTATGAGCTGTTAACTCTGCTATAGTACTTATCGATATGTTTCAGAAATGGTTGCAATTACCTACTGGTGGTAAGGTGGCCGAGCTTCAGGGTTTATAACAGCCCAGCTCAAAGAGCCATCAAGTCCGCGACCCGCAAAGGCGGTTAACCTGGTTAAAGTCCAGGACCAACGGTACAGTCCGGATGTCAGAAACGGAGACTTTTATGACTTCATCCCACTCAACCCACGCAACAACCGCATCTTCTAACGGCTGGTCTACCAAAAGAATTGCTATTCTCGCCATGCTTTGTGCAGCTGCTGCAATCAGCACCATGGTGCTTCAGTTCCCGCTCATCCCAGGCGTGACGTTTTTGAAGTACGATCCATCGGGCGTCTTTGCCCTGCTCGCAGGCGTAGCTTTTGGCCCTGCTGCGGGCGCGATTGTCTCGGTGCTTCCCTACCTTCTACACCTCACCACGGAGTCCGGAATTTACGGCACTATCATGGCAATCCTGGCAACGCTTACCTACGTTTTGCCTGTTTCGCTGATTGTGTATAACCGCTCTGAGAAGATCAAGCAGCTGGTACTTGCCCTCATTGTGGGTAGCGTTGTCAGTGTTGTTGCTTGCATTCTGGGCAACCTTGTAGTTACTCCAATCTACACCGGCATGAGCGTCGAGGCAGTAAGCGGACTGATTGTCCCCGCGCTTCTCCCCTTCAACGTGGTGAAGGTTGCTATTAACAGCATCATCTTTGTAGTTATTATGCGCTCGGCTACCTCACTCTTTGAGAGCATCAAAGACGGTGAGTAACCTGGGCAACAATTTCCCTGATTTATACACGTCTGAAAGCACCGCACAAACTAAGGACCTGCCTGTAGCTGCGACGCTTTCGGACGTGACCTTTGTGCACGCAAAAGGCGTGATTGCCTTAGACCACGTCTCATTCTCTATTCCCGCAGGTAAACGTACCTGTATTGTTGGCGCAAACGGTTCGGGCAAGTCTACCGTTGCCTCAATTCTCTCTGGCCTTACCGCCCCTGACGAGGGAACCGTTACCTTTCTGGGAACCACCGTTGTCAATGACGGCCAGGTTGACTTTGAGGCATACCAGGCCATTCGCCCGCAGCTTGGCCTGGTCTTCCAGAATCCTGAGGATCAGATTATTTGCAGCGTGGTCGCAGACGATATTGCCTTTGGTCTAGAGAACCTCCAAGTACCTAGCAATCAGATAACACCGCTGGTAGAAGAGCAGATTACCCTTGGGACTCTCACCGAGTTTGCGTCCGAAAATCCGCAGATGCTCTCGGGCGGCCAGCAGCAGCGCGTGGCCATCTCGGGCGCGCTTGTCATGAAGCCGCAAATCCTGATTCTTGACGAACCTTCCGCAGCTCTTGACGTTGTTCATAGAAATAACGTCATGGGACTTGTCAAGAAACTCCGTGCAGCTGGAAAAACTATCGTTCATGTGACGCATTTCATGGACGAAGTGGTTTCTGCTGATCACGTTATTGCCTTGGACGACGGCCGCGTTGCGTTTGAAGGAACACCCGAAGCACTCTTTGAGCAGCACGAGCTAGTTGAATGCCTGCATCTTGAAGAGCCGTTTGCCTATCAGGTGGCGCATGCGCTCAACAACCGTGGAGTTGTCGTGTGCAAATCCCCTTCGGCTCAGCGCGTGCTCGACGAGCTGACGGGGCTTCTCGCCACAGGGTCGCGAGGCGAGAAGGGCGGCGTGGCTGAAAGCTGCGACGCGATGGCCGCGGGTTGTGACAGCGTGGCTACAGCCGACAGCGTGTCCGAGCCAGCAGCGGTTTCTGTACGCGCCGTTACGTTCTCGTACCAGAAGCCCGTGCTCAAAAACATTTCGGTTGACGTGCAAAAAGGCTCGCATGTTGCCGTGATTGGCTCAACCGGTTCCGGCAAGTCTACCCTGGCGCGCTTGATTTGCGCACTTGATACGCCTGACGCCGGCAGACTCTGTGTAACTGGTTTGGATACTCGACAAAAGCAAAATCGCAGAAAACTTCACGGCATTGTTGGCTACGTCATGCAGCGACCAGAGCGCCAACTTTTTGCACAAACAGTTGCAGAAGACGTGGCATTTGGCCCTACTAACCTAGGTCTTTCTACCTGCGATGTCGCAAGTGCTGTGAATGCTGCTCTGAAACTTGTCGGTCTTTCCCACAAGGCAGATGCATCCCCTTTTGAGCTTTCTGGTGGTCAGCAGAGACTTTGTGCACTTGCAGGCGTTATTGCCATGCATCCAAAGGTGCTTGTACTCGACGAGCCTACCAGCGGACTTGATCCTTACTATTGCTCTGAGCTCAGAAAGATTATCAACGCTATTCTTGAAGATGGTTGTACCGTCATTGAGCTCACACACTCGATGGAGGATGCGGCAGAAGCTGACCAGATTATCGTGCTTCATGAGGGAGACCTGGTTTTCTCAGGCTCGCCGCAACAAACATTTACTCATTTCTCAGAGGCAGAATTCCAGGAACTTGGTCTAGGCATTCCTCATGCACTTGCATGGGCTCAGCGCCTGTCACGCGCTACCGACATCAACCTTGGAGAACCTTTGACCTTGTCTGAGCTGGTAGATGCACTGGTAGACGTGCTTCCGCGCAATTTTGACGCCACACAGACTGATAATGCTGGACACGCCGACGACCTCTCGCAAGGAGGTTACTATGGCGCTTAAGATTTCTGTGGGCCAGTATTATCGCGGGGATTCGCCCCTCCATAGGCTTAATCCCAACGTCAAGTGCCTGACTGCACTCCTTTTGATGCTCGCAACCTTTTTTATCCGCAACGCACCACAGCTTGCACTGCTGGTAGTAGGCGCGCTCTGCCTGCTGGCACTCGCAAAAATCCCCGTCAAACAGGTGCTTGTGTCAATCATCCCACTTGCCTGGTTGCTCATCTTCCTCTCGCTCTTCAATCTGTTGCTTACGCAAGAAGGATCTGTGCTTGTCTCTTGGTCAATCTTTACCATCACCGATGTGGGAGCATGGAGTGCTTTTCTCTACCCCGTACGCATTTTAGCTGCAATTTTAATAGGCGCACTACTCCTGCTTACCACAACTCAAACGGATCTAGGTAATGCCTTTGAAGCAGCATGCTCACCACTTTCTAAGATTGGTCTTCCTGGCAAAGAAATTGCCATGATCTTCTCACTTATGTTACGTTTTATACCAACGCTTGCGGGCGACGCTGTATCCATTTCCGAGGCTCAAACTGCTCGTGCAGGAGACGTTGCTTCAGGTTCGCTGCCTAAAAGACTCCGTGCGACCTTCTCCATTGTGGTGGCGCTTCTGGCCAGTTCGCTCAGGCATGCCAACAACCTTTCTAAGGCACTTGACGCTCGTCACTATGTAGCAGGGGCTTCTCGTACACGTTGGCATCAACCAACCTTTGGCGCTCGCGAGACAATTGCCTTAGGCGTAACCGTTTGTTTTATCGCCCTTATCTTTGTGCTGGCGTAAAGCACGCTGGCTTAAGCGTACTGGCGAAAAACCTTCCAACGTAAAACTTTTAACTAAATAATCTGTATTTTTAACGCTCTGTTACAACCCGTTTTTCTTTTCTCGACAAGCACTAATTTGGCCACCTAAGTAACGTACAATAAAGCCAGTAAAAGCGTTCAAGGCTTGCATTGAAAGGTGGCCCCATGGTCCTGCGCGTCTACGTCCAAAGAAAATCTGGTTTCGAGGGCGAGGCAAAAGCCCTGCTCAAAGAAGTGAAAGACCTTCTTGGTATTACCGAGTTACAACGCATTGACCTGCTTAACCGCTATGATGTTGAGGGAATTTCAGAGGAACTCTTTGAGTCCTGTATCCCCACCGTTTTTTCAGAGCCACAGTCCGATCTTGCCAGCCGTACCATGCCAGAGTTTTCTTCTGAAGGTGCGGCTGTTCATACGTTTGCTGTTGAGTTTTTGCCTGGCCAGTTTGACCAGCGCGCAGACTCTGCAGCTGAGTGTGTGCAGCTCATCAGCCAGGGAGAGCGTCCACTTGTACGCTCTGCTCGCCTCTACGTGCTAACCGGAAACCTCACAGAGGCAGACGTTGCCGCCATCAAGAACTACCTCATCAACCCCGTTGAGGCTCGCGAGGCTTCCCTTGAGTTGCCCGAGACCCTCAAGATTTCCATTCCAGAGCCTGCAGACGTAGAGGTTCTTGAGGGCTTTAACGCCCTTGACCAGGACGGCCTCAAGGAGTTTATTGCTTCTCACGGTCTTGCTATGGACCTGGCTGACCTCACCTTCTGCCAGCAGTACTTCACCAAAGAGCAGCGCAATCCTACCATCACTGAGATTCGCGTCATTGACACCTACTGGTCTGACCACTGCCGCCACACCACCTTCAACACCGGAATTACCGGCGTTCAGATTGATGATGACCTGGTAAAGGCCGCGTTTGAGAAGTATCTCTCCATGCGCAAAGAGCTTGGGCGAGAAGACCGCGCCGTCTCTCTTTGGGATATGGCAACTATTGGTGCAAAGTACCTTCGCGAGAAAGGTGTCCTCACCAATCTTGATGAGTCAGAAGAGATTAATGCCTGTACCGTAAAGGTAAAGGTAGACGTTGACGGTACAGATGAAGACTGGCTCTTCCTCTTCAAGAACGAGACTCACAACCATCCAACCGAGATTGAGCCTTTTGGTGGTGCAGCTACCTGTATCGGTGGCGCAATCCGCGATCCTCTTTCTGGCCGCAGCTACGTCTACCAGGCAATGCGCGTCACCGGCGCCGCAGACCCAACCGTTCCGGTTTCTCAGACACTTCCTGGAAAGCTTCCCCAGCGCACCATCGTTCGCACGGCGGCTGCAGGTTATTCCAGCTACGGTAATCAGATTGGCCTTGCTACCGGCCAGGTTTCTGAGCTCTATCACCCAGGCTACGTTGCAAAGCGCATGGAGATTGGTGCTGTTGTAGGCGCAACTCCTCAAAGTCACGTCCGCCGCGAGCGTCCAGAAGATGGCGATATCATCGTTCTTCTCGGCGGCCGCACGGGACGTGACGGCATTGGCGGCGCAACCGGCTCTTCAAAGGCACACGATGCTGGCTCCATTGAGCGCGACGGCGCCGAGGTCCAAAAGGGTAATGCTCCTGTTGAGCGCAAGCTTCAGCGCCTCTTCCGCCGTGAAGACGCTTGCAAGCTCATCAAGCGCTGCAACGACTTTGGTGCCGGCGGTGTCTCTGTTGCTATTGGCGAACTTGCAGACGGCCTTGACGTCAACCTGGATGCTGTTCCTAAGAAGTATGACGGCCTTGATGGCACTGAGCTGGCAATCTCCGAGTCTCAGGAGCGCATGGCCGTTGCGCTTGAGGCAAAAGACGTCGAGCAGTTCTGCGCATACGCCCGCGAGGAAAACCTTGAGGCAACCATTGTGGCAACAGTCACCGAGAACCCACGCCTGGTCATGCGCTGGCGCGGTCAGAAGATTGTCAACATTAGCCGTGCATTTCTCGCCTCAAACGGCGCACCTAAATCTATCACCGTGCGCCTGGCCAAACCTCTTGCCTACCAGGTCACCTGGGCAGGCACAACTCTTGGCGAGAAACTCCACTCGCTGGTACGCGATCTAAACGTTGCATCCAACAAGGGTCTCTCCGAGCGCTTTGACTCTACCATTGGCGCAGGTACCGTCCTCATGCCATTCGGTGGCGCTCGCCAGCTGACCCCTGCCCTTTCTATGGTGGCTAAGCTTCCTGTTATGGGCCAGACCAATACGGTCTCGGGCATGGCTTGGGGCTTTAACCCCTACCTCATGGAAGCCGACCAGTTCCGCGGCGCCTACCTCTCTGTTGTTGAGTCCGTTTCCAAGCTGGTTGCTACCGGCTTTAAGTACCAGGACCTCTACCTTACCTTCCAAGAATACTTTGAGAAGCTCGGCCAGAATCCTAACCGTTGGGGCAAACCAGCCGCGGCTCTTCTCGGCGCACTGATGGCACAGGTCAACCTTGGTCTTGCTGCTGTCGGAGGCAAGGACTCCATGTCCGGTACCTTTGAGGACCTGGACGTTCCACCAACGCTGGTTTCGTTTGCTACCGGCCTTACCAAGGTGGACAAGATTGTCTCCAACGAGTTCAAGGGTGCAGGTCACAGACTTATCTCTATTGTCCCGTCCTACGACGAGAGCGGCCTTCTCCCCGATAACGAGTCCCTGCTCACCGCATACAAGCTGGTCAGCACCCTGGTCCAGTCCAAGAGTGCGCTTGCCATCACCACACCAGGTTACGGCGGCGTGGCCGAGGCTCTCTTCAAGAGTTGCCTGGGCAACAAGCTGGGCGTTGAGCTGGTCCCAGAGATTTCTGCCGACGCGCTCTTCTCGCCAACTTACGGTGCCTTCATCGTTGAGCTGGCAGACGGCGTTTCCGTTGACGACGTCGACGGCGTGTGCGTGGCTCCTCTGGGCGTCACTACGTCCGAGTACACCTTTAGCGCGTGTGGCGAGAAGATCGACCTCTCCGAGCTCCAGGAAGCATGGGAGCGCCCACTTGAAGAGGTCTTCCCCTACCGCGGAGGCTCCGACGAGGCTGTGGAGAAAATCAGCTTCGACGGCGCATCCACACGACACTCCTATGCTGGTCCAGCCCTTATCGCACCTGCTCGCCCACGCGTCATCATCCCCGTATTCCCAGGTAACAACTGCGAGTACGACGTTGCGCGTGCTTTTGAGCGTGCGGGCGCTGACCCAACCACGCTGGTCATTAACAACCTGACACCTCAGGACATTGTTGAGTCCGCAAATGCGCTGGCAGAGTCCATCAAGAAGAGCCAAATTGTCATGATTCCAGGCGGTTTCTCCGGCGGAGACGAGCCAGACGGATCTGCTAAGTTCATCTGCGCCCTCTTCCGCGCTCCTCAGGTAACCGAGGCTGTTCGCGAACTTCTGCAGCAGCGCGATGGCCTTATGCTGGGCATCTGCAATGGCTTCCAGGCACTCATCAAACTGGGTCTTGTTCCTTACGGCGATATCCGACCTATGGACGACACCTGCCCAACACTGACGTTCAACACCATTGGCCGCCACCAGAGCCAGCTTGTTCGTACCAGCGTTGCATCCACGATGTCGCCATGGCTCTCCAAGTGCACGCTTGGCGACATCCACACCATTGCAATCAGCCACGGAGAAGGTCGCTTTGTTGCCTCCGACGAGTTGCTTGAGACGCTCAAGGCCAATGGACAGATTGCAACGCAGTACGTTGACGCAACGGGCACTCCAAGCATGGACTTCTCCGTTAACCCTAACGGCTCCGTCCTGGCTATCGAGGGCATTACCAGCCCCGATGGTCGCGTCCTGGGCAAGATGGGTCACACGGAGCGCTCCGGTGCAGGCCTCTACAAGAACATCCCTGAACTCACTGCTGGCGACCAGTTCCAGCCCCTCATTGAAGGCGGCGTCGAGTACTTCAAGTAAGGTGCGCTCGCAGGTTGCAAGCGATTTCTACCCGGTATCCATTTCGTGTGGATGCCGGGTTTCTTGTGCGGAAACGCTGCTAGTGGACGGGTTTCTCGCCAGGCGGGCGGTGCGAGCCTGGAGTGAGCTTGGTTCGCAGCGGACACGCGCTTATGGAGCCTGATTTTCCCGCCAAGTCTGAACGATTTGCCGGAAAAGCGCACCATATCTGAGCTATTTGCCGGTTTTTCTCGCCAAGTCTGAGCGAATTTACTCAGACATGGTGGGGTTTTCAGGCTCGCAAAATTTGGAGACAGCACCCCAGTTAGAACGTGCCTGATTTCTGCAAAGAATCTGTAACTTTTGCCTAAAAGTGTAAAAGAATCTGTGGATTTGCCTGATTTTGTAAAAGAATCGGTGTCTCAAATACAGACTCTTTGCACTTTTTAGGCGCGCATAGTGAAAGTAAGGCGCGCGATGCCAGAAAGGAGTACTTGCCGAGAAACCCGTGCGCCCGCACGCGCACCTGGCGAGAAACCCGTGCGCTCGTACCGCACAACGCTGTGCAGAAAAGCCGTATACTTATGACGATATAAGTCTACGAAAGGATTGATATGTCTGACGCTCTGATTCCACAAAATTCCTGCGTACTTGTCACCGGCGGCGCGGGCTTTATTGGCAGCCACACCGTTGTTGAACTGCTCAATTCCGGCTACGAGGCTGTTATTGTTGATAACCTCTCCAATACTTCGGCAAAGGTTATCGATCGCATCAAAACCATTGTGGGAGAAGAAAACGCTAAGCGCCTTTCGTTCTACGAGGCAGACGTCAACGATGCAGATGCACTCAACCACATCTTTGATGAGCACGCCATTAACTTTGTCATTCACTTCGCAGGCTTCAAGGCTGTTGGCGAGTCCGTCACCAAGCCTATTGAGTACTACACAAACAACCTGGGCAATACCCTCACCCTTCTTGATGTCATGAGAAACCACGGTTGCAAGTCAATTATTTTCTCGAGCTCAGCAACGGTTTATGGAGACCCAGATAACCTTCCTCTGACCGAGCAAAGCCCCAAGAAGAACGCAACCAACCCTTATGGCTGGACTAAATGGATGATTGAGCAGATCCTCACCGATGTTCACACCGCGGATCCAGAGTGGAACGTTGTCCTGCTTAGATACTTCAATCCTATTGGCGCTCACCAGTCGGGCCTCATCGGAGAAGATCCTGCAGGTATTCCAAACAACCTGGTACCTTATGTGGCTCAAGTTGCTGTGGGTAAGCGCGAAGCTGTTCACGTCTTTGGCGACGACTACAACACCCCAGATGGCACGGGTGTTCGCGACTACATCCACGTTTGCGACCTTGGCTCCGGCCACGTAGCTGCACTTAAATGGATGGCTGGCCGCACGGGAGTTGAAATCTTCAACCTGGGCACTGGCACTGGTAGCTCGGTACTTGACGTTATCAAGGCGTTCTCAAAGGCTTGCGGCAAAGAGATTCCTTACGTTATTGAGCCTCGCCGCGCAGGCGACGTTGCTACTAACTACGCCGATTGCCAGAAAGCTGCCGACATGCTTGGCTGGAAGGCTCAGTACAACCTTGCCGACATGTGCCGCGACTCCTGGAAGTGGCAGTCGATGAACCCAGACGGCTATCGCGGCTAGGATTTCCGTGAACTTCGCCGACTACCTCACACAAAAGCTCCCCGCCGTCGAGGCAGAGATCATGCGCGGACTCCCCGCGGCAACGCCCGCATCGAACGCCACGCCCGCGGCACCAGCGGCAGCGCCCGCAGCACCCGCAACGCCCGCAGCAGTGGCGGCCTCGCCCGCAGCCACGTCCGCGCCCTCGGAGCGTACCCGCGCGGACCTGAACACCTATCTCTACCAGCCACTCGCTCACTTCAGTGCAGGCGGCGGCAAGCGCGTGCGTCCGGTCCTCTGTTGCCTGGGCGCCGAGGCTGTTGGAGGCTCGGCAGAAGCCGCTCTGCCCGTAGCCTGTGCTATCGAGGACTTCCAGTCGGCAGCCCTTATCCACGATGACATTGCAGATAAATCAGAGCTGCGCCGTGGCGAGAAGTGCCTCTACAAGACACTTGGCACTGGACTTGCCATCAACGTTGGTGATTCTGCGCTGGTCAATGTTGTCAGACGCGTTACCGTAGCCGACCACCTCTCTGACCAGCTAAAAATTCGCGTTATCGACGCCCTTCTCGCCATGCAGGAGCACACCCTTGAGGGCCAGGCGCTTGACCTTGGCTGGGCTCAGAACGAGCGCTGGGATGTTACCTCTGACCAGTATCTTTTTATGGCGCTCTCCAAAACCGCCTATTACTCTGCTGCATATCCCCTGGTACTAGGCGCGCTCATCGGTGGTGCTGACCAGAAAACGCTTGATGCACTCAAAGAGTTTGGCCTCAAGGTAGGCCTTGCCTTCCAGCTGCAAGATGATTTTCTTAACCTGGTCGGAAACGCCCAGGTACAGGGCAAAGACTTTAGGTCAGACATCACTGAAGGCAAGCGCACGCTCGCGGTGGTCTACGCGCTCGAGCATCTTGGCCCAGCAGAAAAGACAGAGCTTGTCTCCATACTTTCTGCGCATACAGGCAATACTTTGGAGCTTCAGCGCGCTGTGGAGCTTATGGAAAGCGCTAATGCGATAAAATTTGTCCGCGCGCACGCTCTTGCCTTAGTCGATGAGGCAAAGCACGTGCTTGAAAACGTGATACTTACTGAAGACGCTCGCGACACACTTTTGTCTATGGCAGACTTCTTTGTGAACCGAGAAAGGTAATTATGGATCCAATTACTCCTGGTAGCACTGGTGCTGCCGTTGAAGACATTCAGGAACGCCTCGTAAAGCTTGGCTACACCATCGAAGACGATGAGCGCCAAAGCCACACCTTTGGCAAGTCAACTGCTCGCGCCGTTGCGCGCTTTAGGCTTGACCATGACCTTTCTCTTGGAGAAGAAGTAGATGCCTCTACCTGGGCAATCATGGTCGATGAGGGCTATGAGCTAGGAGACAGAACTCTCTACCTTCGTCTTCCTAACTTCCACGGCAATGACGTGCGTCAGCTGCAAGAGCGTCTCAACATCTTGGGTTTCTCGTGCGGAAAAGTTGATGGCCATTACGGTGTTCACACCGAGGCTGCCGTTAAGCTCTTCCAGGAAAGCGTCGGCGAGCTTGCTGACGGTATGGCGTTCCAGGATACCCTCGACGCTATTGAGCGTCTGCGCCACGTTTGGTCTGGTAAGCAGGCAAAAGGCCCCCATCCACAGGGTCCTATGGGCTTTGCTCGTGCAGCAAACGTTCTTGAAACCACCTGCATTGCTATTACGGGAGAAGATCCTATCTCTAGAAACGTGGCCGCCCGCGTGTATAACCTTTCTAAGGCAACTACCGAGGCAAGCGGTATGACCATGATTGATCGCGCTGATTCCCCTACTGATGCAGCTACCATTTTGGTTCTGACCACGGCTTATGCCCCAAGTATGCCCGCTCGCGGACAGGTGGGTATTGGCTCTGTTTCCATGGAGGAGAACGAGACGCTGCCAGCAAGACTGCGCACTGCCATTGAGTCTGCTGATGCAACGGGCTCCCCTATCAAGATTGTGCTGCCAGAAGGAACAAACGTTGACGGTTCATTTACTACCGCAGATGCGCAGACTTTAGCAGTTCTTGTTCTTGATGCAATTTGTGGAGCATTTGCTTCGCTAAGCTGATACACTTAGTAGAGTTGCGGACAAAACCAACGTAGTGATTACATTGGGGTATCGTCCAACGGTTAGGACACGGGTTTTTGGTGCCTGGAATGTGGGTTCGAATCCTACTACCCCAGCCATTTTTTACGCAACTTTTGTGTAGGGACGCACTCGTATCGAGTAATACGAAGTACTTTGGAGGCTTACGTATGCCACTTACTGCGATTGTCCTCGCTGCAGGCGAGGGAACGCGCATGAAGTCCCACCACCCTAAGATTGTGCACAAATTACTAGATAAACCCCTTGTTTGGTGGAGTGTCAACGCTGCAATTTCTGCTGGCGCTGACCGCGTCATTGTGGTTGTTGGTAACCATGCTGACGAAGTTAAATCTGCACTTTCTTGCTTCCCTAACCTTGAATATGTTGCCCAGACCGAGCGTCTTGGCACCGGCCATGCCGTCAAGGTTGTAAAGGAAGCTCTTGGTGGCTTCAAGGGACCCGTTGTTGTTATCAACGGTGACGCATCTCTGTTGCGCGCACAGTCTATTCTGGACCTTGTTGCAGAAACTAAAGCTCACCACAACGCATGTACCGTACTTACGATGACGCCCCCAGATCCAACAGGATATGGTCGCGTCATTTCTTCTAACGGCCAGGTAACTGCCATTGTTGAGCACAAGGATGCTACGCCTGAGCAGCGCGAGCAAGAACGTGAGTGCAACGTTGGCGTGTACTGCTTCTGTGGCGGAAGACTGACCGCAAACATCGATCTTCTCGGCAATGACAACGTCCAGGGCGAGTACTACATCACCGACATGGTGGGCCTTTACGTCAGCCAAGGCGAGCCTGTTGCTGCCGTCCACGTTGACGACTACAAAGAAGCGCTGGGCGTTAACTCCCGCTCCGAGCTTGCCGTTGCTACCCGCATCATGCAGGAGCGCATCAACGAGCACTGGATGAGCCAGGGCGTCACTATGCTGGACCCAACCTCCGTCTGGATTGGCCCCGAGGTCACGCTTGGTATGGACACCGATGTTCTCCCGCAGACTATGCTCTACGGCAAGACCTCAATTGGCGAGAATTGCGTGGTAGGTCCTAACACTCGTCTGACCGATACGCTTGTTGGCAACGACGCTGTTGTTGACGAGACTGTAGCTATCAACGCACAGGTGGACGACTTTGCTACCTGCGGTCCTCGCGCTTACCTGCGCCCAGGGACACACCTCATGCCTCACGCCAAGGCAGGCACCCACGTTGAGATTAAGAATTCAACTATCGGCGAGGGTTCCAAGGTTCCTCACCTCTCCTACATTGGTGACACTACCATGGGCTCTGGCGTCAATATTGGCGCAGGTTCAATTACATGCAATTATGACGGTTACCACAAGTTCAAGACACACATTGGCAACAACGTCTTTGTTGGATCCGATACCATGATGGTAGCACCCGTCTCAATTGGTGATGGCGCACTTGTGGGGGCAAGTTCGTGCATCACAAAGGATGTACCAGCAGATGCGCTTGCACTCGAGCGCTCTGAGCAGAAAATTGTTGAGGGATACGCCGCCCAGAGGCGTCACAAGCTTGAGAAAGAGGACTAGATGTTCGAGAACCTGAGTGAACCACTGTTAGTTGCTAGAAATATCAAGCTCTACACCGGTACAGGTAACCCTGAACTGGCTCGTAAGGTTGCAGACATTCTTCACCTAGAGCTACAAGGTCTTCTCCTCGAGAAGTTTGCTAACGGAGAAATCTACGCTCGCTTTGACGAGTCTGTCCGCGGCGACGAGGTCTTCTTCATTCAGTCTTTGGCAGGTGTCAACGTCAACGACCTGGTTATGGAAACGCTGATTGTTGCTGACGCTGCAAAGCGCGCATCTGCTAACAGCTTTACTGTGGTTATCCCTCACTACGCATATGCTCGTCAGGACCGCAAAGCCGCTGCTCGCGAGCCTATTACTGCTCGTCTGATGGCAAACCTGCTTGAGAACGCTGGCGTTGACCGCGTCATCACACTTGACTTGCACCAAGGCCAAATCCAGGGCTTCTTTGACATTCCTGTTTCTCACCTGACTGCTCTCTACCTTCTGGGCGATTACTTTAAGAACAAGCCATTTGACTGGGAGAATACCGTTGTTGTCTCCCCTGATATGGGTCGCGCAAAGGCTGCTAAGAAGCTCTCTGACTACCTGGACTGCGGCCTTGCTATTGCTCACAAGAGCCGTCCTCGCCACAACGAGAGTGCTGTTATGGGCATCATCGGCGATATCAAGGGCAAGACCTGTATTGTTAACGACGACATGATTGATACCGCAGGTACCCTCTGTGCTTCCGTTGTTAAGCTGAAGGAAATGGGTGCAGGCGATATCTACGTCTGCGCAACCCACGGCATCTTCTCTGGTCCTGCAATTGAGCGCCTCAACAACTCTCCTATTGAGGAGTGCGTGGTCACCGACGCAATTCCTTGCCCAGCAGCAAACCAGGAAGGCTCCAAGATCAAGACGATTACCATTGCAAACGAGCTTGCCGAGGCAATTTACGCTGTCTACACCGACCGCCCTGTCTCCGACATCTTCGGTGGCGACTTCAACCTGTAACGCCGCAGGTCAGCCGCGCGTACAATTGCGTGCGGGCGGTGTGAGCTGGCGCGCGGGGCGCGATCAGCGCGCACCCACTGCGCGCCTGATTTCTGCAAAGAATCTGTAAAATTTGCCTGAAAATATCAAAGAATCTGTGGATTTGCCTGATTTTGCAAAAGAATCGGTGCCTCAAATACAGATTCTTTGCACTTTTCAGGCTCGTATTCCAATCGCTGCTGATCCAAAACCTGGTAATTATGTTTTCCTAGGTCCATGCGAGCTAGCATCGTAGATTTTTCAGTGTCGATTGATCCAAAACCTAGGTAATTATGTGTCCACTGAATCCAAAAAAGGGGTAATTATGTGCCGAAAGGCACATAATTAGGTGGGTTTTGGATCAAAATCGGGTTTCTCGACACATAATTAGTGTGCTTTTGGATTAATCGAGCTCCAAAAATCTACAAACACAAGCCCTACGCACATAATTGCATCGATTTTGGATCAGATGGATACCCAGAGTCAGATATCTTTCAAATGATTCTGGCTAAGTCCGCACAAAAAAGCCGCTGATACGTCATGTACCAGCGGCTTTGTTCGTAGAGCTTAGTGTGTAACGAGAAGCGCGCCTGGCGAGAAACCCTTGCACTTGCAGGCGCGCTGTAAGCGGCACGCAATCTAGCAGGTCGTTCCGCTTTCGGAATCCGTGAAGTCAACGTCGTTTACAAGCGCCGCTTCCAGCGCAACCTGCAGTCCGCGAGTCATCATTTCCAGCGACATGCTTGGAACCTGGCGGGTCGTCTCACCCGCAGTGTCCTTTTCACCTGCGGCGTTCTTCTCGGCGGCTACAGCGTTTTTCTCGACAACCTGCTCTGTTGCGAACGGTACGTGCAGAAACGTACCGCGAGTCTCCGGAAATCTTGTGACCAGCGCGTGAAGGACCTGGTACATGACGTCGTTGCAGACGTACGTTCCCGCAGTGTACGAGACTGCCGCGGGGATCTCCGCCTGGTTCATGGCGGCAACCATGGCGTTTACCGGCAGTGACGCAAAATACGCGTCGGGCGCGCCGTCGATGATGCGCTGCGAGAGCGGCTGCTTGCCCGCGTTGTCGGGGATTCGCGCGTGAGCCCAGTTGATGCCCACAAACTCGGGCGTAATCTTGCTTCTTCCACCCGCTTGGCCCACGCAAAGTACAATCTCGGGACGCTCCGCTTCAAGCGCGTCGATAACCTTCTGAGCGCCAGCGCCAAACTCAACAGGTACGTGTAGTTTTATCACCTGAGCACCGCCAATAGTCTCGGGCAGCGCTTTCACGGCCTCCCAAGCTGGATTGATTTTCTCGCCGCCAAAAGGCTCAAATCCGGTAACCAGAATCTTCTTCATTTTGCCTCCGCACCTCAGTTGAACGCCGCATGTCCCGCACGCTGCTCACCGCGCGCCGATTGCCGTTGCCGCTGCTCGCCGATCGCTGCACGCCGCGTACATCGCCACTAGGCTACCAACCGCACGCTCAGTTCACGCTGGTCGAACCTGTCGTTTTCCCTTACCATCATAAACGTACACATCTCAAACGAAAGGAAATTCAATGCACGGTAACAAAATTGTGCTTGTAGCGGGCCTGGGAAATCCTGGCGAGAAATACGCGCGCACCAGGCACAATGCTGGTTTTGCCGTCGTTGATGCCCTTGCCGAGCGCCACGGCGTTTCGTACTGGAAAAGCGAGGCAGGCTGCCAGGTCGCGGAGATCACCCTTCCCGCAGCTCCCGGAGCCGCATCTGGCGAGAAACGCCATGTACTCCTGGCCAAACCCCAGGACTTCATGAACACCAGTGGCGGTCCCCTCTCCAAACTTGCTCGTGCACACCACCTTCAACCTGCACAAATCCTGGTTATTCACGATGAGGTTGACCTCGCAGAAGGCCAACTCAACTTCAAGGAAGGCGGCGGACTCAACTCGCATAACGGGCTGCGCTCCATCGCCGACAAACTCCAGACCAGGGATTTTATGCGCCTGCAGTTTGGCATCGGTCGCCCTCCTGGAAAGATGCCGGTGGCAGACTATGTTCTGCGCGAGCTCAAGGGAAACAACCTGGAAGACTTTCTGGTCACCGCCCAGACAGCGGCCGATCAGGTGGAGCAACTCCTCCGCAGCTAGCAGTCGCCGCGCATCACAGCTCCTCTGCAGCTAGCAGTCACCGCGCTCCTCCGCATGCCGTCACATCGCAAGCCCACCGAACTTCTCGCCCTCCGCAGCTAGCAGGCAAAACATTCTACGAAATATTTATGCTCATTCATGAATTACTCATGTCTTGAATCATGCGCAAATAGTACAATAGATATGTTGTTTGCGAATACGGGTTACCCAGACTCGTATGCGTGAGATACATGCGTCACCTGCCACTGTCTTCTCGCCAGAAGGCAGGATGTAGTGCGGCGCGTCAACTCACTCGCAGTTTTATTGTGTTAGGAGAGGAGTACCGCTGAATGTATAAGATCCTCGAAAAGACTCAGTTCTCCGAGAAGGTCTTCAAGTTCCGCATCGAGGCACCACAGATGGCCAAGCATGCACATGCTGGTCAGTTCCTGATGGTCCGCGCAAATGAGTGTGGCGAGCGCGTTCCATTTACCTTTGCGGATTGGAATCCTGAGGAGGGTTGGGTCGAGTTTATCTTCATGGTAATCGGCAAGACCACCAGGATGCTTTCTACCTACGAGGTTGGTGATTTCCTGCAGGACGTCACTGGTCCTCTGGGTGAGCCTACCGAGATGGGCGAGGGCAAATGGGCAGTTATCGGCGGCGGCGTTGGCCTGGCTATCGCCTTCCCTGTTGCTCGTCAGCTCGTAGCAGCCGGCCGCGAGGTCCACGCAATCATGGGCGCTCGTACCAAAGAGCTGCTGCTGCTTGAGGATCAGTTCCGTTCCATTCTGGACGACGATCACATCCACATCACCACAGACGACGGTTCTCTTGGCGAGAAGGGCGTTGTAACTGCACCTCTCGAGCGTCTTCTGCAGGACAAGCAGGTCGACCGCGTATTCTGCGTTGGCCCAGTTCCAATGATGAAGTTCTCCACTCTCACTGCCGAGAAGTACGACACGCCTATCATCGCTTCCCTGAACCCAATCATGGTTGACGGCACTGGTATGTGCGGTTGCTGCCGTGTTGAGGTTGGCGGCGAGACCAAGTTTGCTTGTGTTGACGGTCCTGACTTTGACGCAACCAAGGTTGACTGGAACGACCTTCGCGCACGTCAGGCAGCCTACCTCACCGAGGAAGGCCAGTCCATCAAGGCTTACGAGGAGACGAGGTGCGCATGCCACAGGTAAACGGTCGCTACATTCCAAACGTCAAGGCACCTCGTACAGCTGACAACGAAGAGCCAGCTGCAGAGCGCGCACAAGACTTCCGCCCTGTCGACAAGGGTTTCACTAAAGAGATGGCAATTGCAGAGGCAAACCGCTGCCTGGATTGTAAGAATCCACTGTGCGTTCAGGGCTGCCCTGTAAACATCAACATTCCTCGCTTCATCGAGGCAATCCGTGCAGAGGAGTTTGGTCGCGGTCTTGACATCATCCGCGAGTCCTCCATGCTTCCTGCAGTTTGTGGTCGTGTTTGCCCACAGGAGAACCAGTGCGAGGGCGTCTGCATCATGGGTAAGCGCAGCGAACCAGTTGCTATTGGTCAGCTCGAGCGCTTCCTTGGCGACCAGCCTGAGCTTGCTTCCAAGCCAGCAATCGCTCCAAAGAACGGTAAGAAGGTTGCAGTTGTAGGCTCCGGTCCTTCCGGTATTGCTTGCGCTGGCGAGCTTGCTCGTAACGGCTTTGACGTTACCGTCTTTGAGGCATTCTTCACCGGCGGCGGCGTTCTGGTCTACGGTATTCCTGAGTTCCGTCTTCCAAAGGCTGTTGTTAAGCGCGAGATCGACGGCCTTCAGGAGCTGGGCGTTAAGTTTGAGTTCAACTCTGTTGTCGGTCGTATTACTGATGCAGAAGAGCTCTTTGAGCAGGGCTTTGACGCAATCTACATTGCAACCGGCGCTGGCCTTCCAAAGCTTCTCAACATCCCTGGCGAGAACCTGCCAAACGTCTTCTTTGCAAACGAGTACCTCACCCGCGTTAACCTCATGAAGGCTAACAACTTCCCTGAGTATGACACTCCAACCAAGCACGGCAAGAACGTCGTTGTCTTTGGTGGCGGCAACGTTGCTATGGATGCTGTTCGTACTGCTAAGCGCCTTGGTGCTGAGCGTGCAATCATCGCTTACCGTCGTACCGAGGACGAGATGCCTGCTCGTCGTGCAGAGCTGCACCACGCAAAGGCTGAGGGCGTTGAGGTTCTTCCTCTCGTCTCCCCTCTCGAGTTTGTCGCTGGCGAGGACGGCGCAGTTTGCGCAGTTCGCGTCCAGAAGATGGAGCTCGGCGAGCCTGACGCTGACGGACGTCGTCGTCCAGTTGCTATCGAGGGCGCTATCGAGGACATTCCTTGCGACGTTGCAATTTCTGCAATCGGCACTAACGCTAACCCATTCGCAAAGATGATCGGCGACATCAAGCTCAACAAATGGGGCTACATTGAGGCCGACGAAGAGGGCCGTACTTCCGATCCTCGCATCTGGGCTGGTGGCGACATCGTAACCGGTGCTGCAACCGTCATTCTTGCAATGGGCGCTGGTAAGGTAGCAGCTGCTTCCATCACCAAGCACCTCGGCTAGTCCGCCGGTTTCGGCTGGCGTAGCTGGTTTGACTGACGAAGCTGCAGCTCAAGCAGCGAACTAGCACGACCTCAGCTCGCAGAACGAGCTAACATGCAACAAACAAAGACCTGGTGCCACACGGTGCCAGGTCTTTTTCATGCCGAAAAGTGCCGCGAATCCACACCCAAGCGCACGAGTTTCTCGCCATCGCGCGCCTCTCGCCATCGCGCGCCTGAAAAGTGCAAAGAATCTGTATTTGAGGTACAGATTCTTTAACAAAATCAGGCAAATCCACCGATTCTTTTACATTTTTAGGCAAAATTTACAGATTCTTTGAAGAAATCAGGCGCGTAAAAGATAGACTACGTGGCCCTGAATTTTTGAGCCTGAAAACTACATCAAGTCTGAGTAAATTTACTCAGACATGACGAGAAAAACCGGCAAATAGCTCAGACTTGGTGCACTTTTCCGGCAAATCGTTCAGACATGGCGAGAAAATCAGGCGCACCCAAGCATACGCCTGGCTCACTCCGGACTCATATCTCCCATCTGGCGAGAAACCCGTCCACTAGCAGCGTATCCGCACAAGAAACCCGGTATCCACACGAAATAGATACCGGGTCGAAATCACTCTCAACCTGCGCCCGCACGCGCCGCTGACCTGCGGCGTTGCCGTCGTTGCGCCCGTACCCGTGCGGCGCTGACCTGCGTCGTTGCCGTGCGCTGCAACTACTCGCGTCTACGAGAGCAGAAACTCCCTGACGCGAGCAGCAATACCCTCGGCGTCCAGGCCAAAGTGCGAAAGCAGCACGTCGCCAGGAGCGGACGTACCAAAGGTACGCATACCAGCAAAGCGCATGGGCGTTGGCAGCTGCTCAGCCAGAAGCTCGGCAACCGCAGCTCCAAGACCTGTTGCCACGTTGTGCTCCTCAACGGTTACCACATGACGGGTCTTCTCGGCAGATGCCAAAATGACTTCTTCGTCCAAAGGCTTGATGGAGAACACATCAATGACCTCGGCAGAGATCTTCTCCTCTGCCAGCAAATCTGCGGCTGCAAGTGCCTGAGCAACCTCAACACCGCAGGCAGCAATGGTAACGTCGGTACCCTCACGCAGGACGTTAGCAAAAGGTAGGCCACCCTTGAAAGACTCGTCGTAGATGTCGGCAACCTTGTGGCGACCCATACGCACGTAGAAGGGGCCATCAGCCTCGGCAGCAAGCCTGAGCGCTGCCTTGGTAGCGTTGTAATCTGCAGGAACAAGCACGCGCATCTGAGGAAGGGCGCGCATCATGCCAATGTCCTCGAGGGACTGGTGAGTGGCGCCGTCCTCTCCTACCGTAATGCCTGCGTGCGTAGGGCAAATCTTCACGTTGAGGCCAGAGTCGCAGACGGTGTTTCTAATCTGATCGTAAGCGCGACCGGTTGCAAACACGGCAAACGAGCCAGTAAACACGGTGCGTCCCGTAAGTGCCAGTCCAGATGCAACGCCCACCATGTTTTGCTCAGCAATGCCCACGTCAACCATACGCTGTGGAAAAGCCTTCTGGAGGTCGGCAAGTTTAGTGGAGCCAGCAAGATCTGCGTCAACGGCCACAATATCGTGACCCTCGTTTACCAGCTCAACAAGAGTCTGACCATATGCCTCACGAGTTGCTCTAGACATTGGCAACCTCCTTACCCTCACCCTGAAGATCAATCAAAAGAAGCTCTCTTGCTGCATCAAGTTCTTCTCGCGCAAGATCAGCCTGTTCAGCCGAAGGAGCGTTTCCGTGCCAGGAGGCTTTGTCCTCCATAAACGAGACGCCCTTGCCCTTGACGGTCTGGCAAATAACCACGGTAGGCGCCGTGTTTCCTGCCTCGCGACCATCTCGTGCAGCGAGAAGGGCCTGGCGCACCTCAGTAACCTCATGACCGTTAACGCGCAGTACGTTCCAGCCAAAAGAACGGAACTTCTCGTCAATATCGCCAAGAGAGCACACATCGGTTACGTGGCCGTCAATCTGCAGATTGTTGAGGTCCACAATGGCAATGAGGTTATCCAGCTTCTGGTGAGCAGCAAACATGCATGCCTCCCAGTTAGAGCCCTCCTGCAGCTCGCCGTCGCCCAGAAGGACAAATACCTTCTTGGCGCGCTCGCCGCTTGCCAGAGCGTCCATAGAAAGTCCCAAAGCACATCCTGCTGCTACCGAGAGACCCTGACCAAGAGAGCCAGAGCAAACCTCAATACCAGGGCATGCGTGGCAGTCTGGATGACCCTGCAAACGACTACCAAGCTGACGGAGGGTAACCATATCCTCGTCATGGAGCCAATCAAGCAGGTGGTACGCAGCATACAGCACAGGAGCCACGTGACCCTTGGACAGGAAGAACCTATCCTCGGTGTGGTCCTCTGGGTTGTTGTGGTTGTACTTCATAACTCCCGAGAAGAACAGTGTAGCCACAATATCTGCCGCACTGAGAGAGCCGCCGGGATGACCTGACTTGCTTTTCTCGAGCATGTCAATGACATCGCGCCTCAGCGTATTAGCTGCAAGCTTGAGCTCATCATCGGTGAGGTTGCGCTCGGGTAATGCAGATGTTCCCATTCTCATCCTCTCAAAACAAGTACGCCCAACCTAAGCTGGGCGTACCACAATCACTATTTATTGCTGAGCCTTAACCTTTTCCCAGTCTGCCTCAAAAGACTTAAGACCGGCGTCGGTCAGAGGGTGCTTCAGACACTTCTTCAAAGCTCCAAATGGAACGGTTGCAATGTCAGCACCAAGCAGAGCTGCCTGAGTCACATGGTTAGGCGTACGGACAGAAGCCGTAATAATCTCTACGGTGTGATCAACGTTTTTATCCCATGCATAGTTCTCAATGCAAGAAACTACCGTTCCCAGCTGCTCAATGCCGTCCTCGCCGATGTCATCAAAGCGACCAACAAATGGAGAAATATAACGGGCACCAGCATTTGCCGCAAGAAGAGCCTGAGGTGCCGAGAAAATCAGCGTCATGTTGACGCGAATTCCCTCAGAAGCAAGCTGATGGGTAGCAGCAAGGCTCTCTGCGCAGATAGGAAGCTTAACAACAATATTTGGAGCAAGAGAAGCCAGGTGACGGCCTTCTTCAATCATGCCCTCAGTTGTTGTTGCTGTTGACTCAGCAGAAACAGGAAGTCCCTCGCAAAGCTGAGCAATCTTAACCATATGAGACTCAAAGTCGGCTAGCTTTCCGCCAATCTTTGCATACAGCGATGGGTTGGTAGTAACACCTGCTAAACAGCCCCAGCTAAGAGCCTCAGAAATCTCATCGATATCTGCCGTGTCAATAAAGAACTTCATGTGTAATCCTTTCCTGTACAAACCTAAACGAGTTTGGAAACGTGCGTCGTACTAAGAAAGAGCTCATCCACATTGTACAGATTCTTATGTACCGTCTGTGGCGAGAAACCCAAAACAAGTGCAAAAAGGCCGTTTAACCCTCAAACGCCTTATCAATTTTGCTGCGAACGTAGGTGGAAGCAAAGACAAGATCTTCTTTCCAGTTCTCGTTGCCGGTGTACCACATCTCTGCAACAAAGCGCCTGACGCCCTGAGGAACAAGCTGCGACAGAGCTCCCTCGTAGTCAGTGGTACCGGTAGAGAATGGAATCTCGCGATATGCACCAGCAACAGTCTCCTTGAGGTGAGCTGCAAAAATATGACCCGCGCCAAGAGCAATATCGTCAGCAACGGTGTTGCCGTAAATAAACGATGCATTGGTGAGGTTACCAGCGTCGGGATACACACCAAGGTAAGGGCTGTTGATAAGGTTTACGTAGTGCATGGCCTTCTCGACCGTATCCATAAAAGGAGTCTCCATGGTCTCAAAACCCATAACAATGCCCGCCTGAGCAGCCATTTCTACAGCCTTTGACAGGTTTTCCTCAAAGTACTTACGGGTATCCTCTGCGCCGTCCTCGTAGTACACGTCATAGCCAGCAAGCTGGATGGTATGAAGTCCCAGGTCACCTGCAAGGTCAAGCGCCTTCTGCATAATCTCAAGGCCACGCTCACGAGTAGCCTGATCGCGAGAACCAAAGGGATACTTACGGTGACCAGAAAGGCACATAGAGCCCAGGCGAACGCCAGAGTTTACCATTGCCTGGCGAACTGCTGCACGCTCCTCACCAGTCCACTCAAGGCGAGAAAGACGAGCGTCAGACTCATCAACGGAGATCTCAACATAATCAAAGCCAGACTCTCCTGCTACGCTGAGGCGCTCTTCCCAAGAAAGATCAGTTGGAGTGGCCTTCTCGTAAAGTCCTAGCTGATACTTGGACATATCTTCTCCTTTTAAAAACAGGCGGCCTTATAAAAGACCGCCTGACTGAAACAGATTCTACTCACTGAACAGGCTTTAGTGATTACCCTGTCCGTAGTAGGCATTTGGACCATGCTTGCGCATGTAGTGCTTGTCCTGAAGGTACTGAGGTGCCTCCTGAACCTTAGGGTTATTGAGCTCGGTGAGTGTTGCCATTTTTGCAACCTCCTCAATAACTACTGCGTGATACACAGCAGCCATTGCGTCTTTACCCCAAGAGAAAGGACCGTGATTGTGAAGGAGTGTTCCTGGAACCGCAATGGGGTCCAAGTTAGCAAAGCCCTCAACAATAACGTTTCCGGTCTCAAGCTCATAGGCACTTTCTACCTCGTCCTTGGTAAGGCTGCGCACGCAAGGAATATCTCCGTAGAAATAGTCTGCGTGTGTGGTTCCATAGCAAGGAATAGAGCGTCCTGCCTGTGCCCAAGAAACAGCGTGGGTTGAGTGAGTGTGAACAATTCCGCCGATCTTATCGCCCCATGCACGATACAAGCATGCATGAGTTGGAGTATCGGAAGATGGGTTCATCTCACCCTCAACAACGTTGCCGTCTAGGTCGCAGATAACCAGATTCTCAGGGCTGAGCTCCTCATAGGAGACGCCCGATGGCTTGATAACAAACAGACCACGCTCACGGTCAAGTCCAGAAGCATTACCCCAGGTGAAAACTACCAGGCCATGCTTTGGCAGGTCCATGTTTGCTTCATACACTTCATCACGAAGCTCTTTAAGCATCATAGAGACTGCTCCTTAGAGAACGCTACGGAATGGGACGTTTGGCTCGTGATCGAAGCAATCATGGAAGCCGCGGTCGTGATGGTAAGCAAAGCGGTCCTTATCCTGTGGATAGGTGTAGTGGCCGCCGACCTCCCAGAAGAATGGGTGGAACTTGTAGTCAAGGCGGTCCTTACGCATCTCCCAAAGAACCTTGATCTCCTGGACGTCTGCCTGGAAGTTAGTCCAAACATCGTGGTGAATTGGGATAACAACCTTGGACTGAAGAGCCTCAGCCATGCGAAGCATATCGGTTGCTTCCATCTTATCCTGGATACCAATTGGGTTGCAGCCAAAAGCACCAAAGCAGACGTCTACGCCGCCAAACTCCTGAGCGATGTCTTTGCCGTGCTTAGCAAAGTAAATGGAGTAGTGAGAGTCACCGGAGTGATAGATGTTTCCACCAGGGGTGACAAAGAGGTAGTTAACTGCCTTCTCATCCATGTCCATTGGGCACTTACCCCAGAGGTCAGGACGGTTCTCAGAAGTATCAGTAGTGGTAACGATGATGGTGCGGTCAAAGGAATCGTATGCAACAATCTCCATGTCCTTGACCTTGATGCGGTCGCCTGGCTTAACAACAATGCACTGCTCGCGTGGAACGCCCCAGTCAACCCAAATGTCAACTGCATCCTTAGGACCAATAAAGGGAACAGGAATCTCTTTGCCATTCTCGTCAGTAGTGGTCATGTTGTTGTTAACAACGTGAGCTGCAAGCTCCTTGGACATGTGGTCCTGATGAATGTGAGTTACCACAACAGCGTCAAGGTTCTTGATAGCAAATGGATCAATAACAAAGGGGATGTTGCGCAGGTTTGGCTGCATCTTACGAACGCCAGCCATGTTTGCCATCTGGTGACCAATCTTCATAAGGCCGTCACCGTGGGTGCGCTTACCATTGCCTGCCCAGAAGTCGACAGCAACGTTTGCTCCACCAGGAGTCTTAAACCAAATACCAACGCAGCCGAGCCACCACATCTCAACCTGGCCTGGCTCTACTACGGCATTGTCAATCTCTTCGTTGAGCCAAGTTCCCCACTCAGGGAAGGTGCTCATAATCCAACTGTCGCGTGTGACGTCTTTCAAATCTGCCATTACGCGCTCCTTTCTAAAACATAGGACTAGTACTTTGATGCATATGCAGGTAATTTGAGCGGCGCTCAGGACTTTGCCTGCATGCTCAGAAGCTCATCCTGAGCGCTCGCTACAAAACGCAGCCCTACTCCACTACTTTGTAGAGAGCCAGCTGGTCTGTCTCACGATATGCAGCAACAATGTAATCGCTGCCGTCATGCCTATACACCATGCAGTTTGCTGGTCCGAGGTCGTGGTCGATAACGTCTACGGTGTACTCACCGTCAACGTATCTAACAAGCAACAAATCGCGACCATCTTTACGGTTGCCAATGACTGCGCACTTCTCGCCATTAAGGTCTGCTGCCCAAAGCGCGTGAAGGAAGCTGCGCTTCTGTGGGTCGCACCAAACCTGCTCATAGCGATCGCGAGTCTGGCCCTCATGCCAAATTGCCAGCGTGTCACCGTGGAACTTGGAGAAAGTAAGAATCTCCAGCTTGCCATCGCCGTCAAAGTCTGTAGCAACAATATCGCTTGTTGGCTGGACCAGAAGGCAGGTGACATCCCAAGTACCTTGAGGGGTGGTTGGTGGCACATATCTAAACACGCCTGCGGCGGTTGAGATCAAAGCATACGATTTATCAGGTGCAGTCCAGAAACCGTGGTTCTGAACCTGATAGTTAGCAACACAAGTCAGCTTAAGCTGGTTGTCTGCCGTGTACTGCTCAAGGTTATCACTCAAAGGAGCGGCCCAAACAGCACCTGGGGTGCGCCAATCATCCTTGACGCCGGTCTCAGCTCCACCCTTGATAGAGCAAGCAAGAACCCAAAGCTGACCGTCAGCAGCCTTCAAGATGCCAAAACGGTGAACATAACGGAGGTCGCAGAGAATCTGCTCAGACCACGAACCGTCTGCCTGTTTGGTATAGGATGCAATTGCCGCGTCGTCTCCACCAAAGTTTGGCGAGAAGAACTTGCGAGTTGCGAGGAACTGATCTTTCCTGCCAGGGACCTGTGTAATGGTCATGACGCCGCCAGGGCCTGGAGCAACAGTCTCCAGAGGCTCACCATCAAGCGTAAAGCGACGGATTGGACCGTCCTTCTCGACAGCAGCTAAAAAGCTTGGTGTGTCTTCTCCCTCAAACATGCCAAGTGCATAGCACTTGGGCATCTCGGCAAGAATTTTCTTTTCAAAAGTCATTAAAGTGCTCGATTCTTTAGAAACCTAAACTATGCGGAAAACTTCTCTGCAGCGCCGGTTTCCTTGAGCTTCTCTTCCATCTCTGCATCAGAAAGAACGTTGCGCAGACCAATGACGGTAACGCCAGCCTTAGCAGCATCTTCATACATGTTCAGGAAGTTAAGTGGTGCAAAAACAATGTCATACTGACGAGCGGAGCTTACGCCCTCGGAAAGTGCACAGTGGTGAATCTTATCGACGCCCATGTTGAGCTTCTGAGTGACGCGTTCAGCGGTCATCTTCATCATCAGGGAGGTACCTGCGCCGTTTGCACATGCGACCAAAATCTTTGCGTTCATGTTGACTCCTTCGATCAAACAAACTGATTACGGACACATTGTGTTTGTACCCTTTTGGGCGCTACGCCGATCGCTTTTAAAGCAAACACCGCATCAAACAATGTGCCGAGTATTACTAATAACCCTGAGCAGATGGGGGTCTGCTCAGGGTAGGAAGAAAGAGGGCTACTTGCTTTCCGCACTAGCTGCGGCGGCCTTCTGTGCACGGATTTCCTTGCACTTCTGGTAATCCTCAACCTCCATGAAGTACGTGTCTTTGTTTGCACGGTACTGGAGCTGTGGGATTGCAATAAGAGCAATAACAACAATTGCGAGGCCTGCGTAGGACAGGAACTTCATGAAGCCGGTCATGATTGGCCAGACAACTGCCCAGTCCCACATGCCAAGGTATCCACCGTATGCAGCCATGCCAACCCAGCCAGCGATAAGAGCTGAACCGAAGACCTGGAGAAGACCAGAAATGAAAGGCATGATAAGAACTGCGCGGAGACCGCCCTTGTTGTTTGCGTAAACGCCGATAGTAGCGTTATCGAAGAACAGTGGAACAAAGCCTGCGATAACAACAACTGGGGACTTCAGAAGCAGCAGAGCTGCGATTGCCAGGAACTGGCCAGCTGCGCCCATGAGGAAGCCGAGGGTAACTGCGTTTGGAGAACCAAAGCCGTAGGTAACTGCGCAGTCAACGCCTGGGACGGAACCCTTGAGGAGCTTGTTGGAAATACCCTGGAAGGAGTTGGTAAGCTCAGTAACAAAGGTACGAACACCAAGCTGCAGGATGGAGAGGTAAACAGCAAACTGGAAGGAAGTGGTCATGATGTAGAAGAAGAAATCCTGACCTGGCTTCATGAACTTGTTCTCAAGCAGGAACTCCTGACCAAGAACAGCAAGGATGACACCAAAGAATGCTGTCATGAGAATTGCAGTTGCAACGAGGTTCTCGTTGAAGATCTTAAGGAAGCCTGGAAGCTCGATGTCCTCAATGCGCTTAGACTCCTTCTTGGAGTGCTTGGCGAGCCACTCGGAAGCCTTGGATGCGCAGTAAACACCAAACATCTGCTGGTGAGCAATGGTAAGGCCAGCGCCATCAGTAAGGTCCTGGGTAGGTCCAATACAAAGGTTGGAACCAACTGCCCAGTAAAGGCCAAGGAGAACGGTCATAACTGCAAGGATGGTAACGTCGTTAAGCTGTGGGAAGCAGAAGAGGATAAGCCAAAATGCAGTTGCTGCCTGCTGAACCTGGACGTGACCAGTAGTAAAGATTGCGCGAAGCTTAGTCTGCTTCTTAAAAGCAACCAGAACAATGTTCAGAATGAAAGCGAAGAGCAGAAGAAGCATAACGGAGGAGAAGGAACGACCTGCGATAAATGCAGGAGCGTCAGCTGCCTCCATGCCTGCCTGTACTGCGTTCTGGCCAAAGTATGGGTCAATGACCATTGCAGAAAGGTTGAAGCGAGCCTGAAGTCCAACAAGAACTGGACGGAATGCAGTTACCAGGCCGCCGGAACCAACCAGGAGGATCTGATAACCAATGACTGCCTTAAGGAAGCCAGCGAGTACGTCGTACCACTTCTTCTTAAGAAGAATGTAGCCGATAGCAACAATCAAACCGATGAAATAGGCTGGCTGAGTCAAGAAGTTGCTCGCAAACCATTTCCAAATACCAAGAACAATATCCATTGATACCCCTTTCAAAGGGTCCTACATACGTACCTTCTGCAGCCCACACTACAAAAGGAAATCCTCAATTACGTGCCCAAACGGGCGTGTTTACTCGGAGATAAGCTTGTCAATCTCCAAAAGCTCCTCAGGAGACTGAATGTTCTTAAGACGCTCTAGAACCTCCTCGTTCATAAGAACTTGAACGAGCATCTGCATATTCTTGAGGTGAGCATCCTGATCAGTAGCGCTCAAAGTGAAGAAAGTCTTAACCTGCTTCTCATCGTCGCCATCCTCAAAATTGACAGGAACATCAGAGTGCATAAAGCCAATAGCAGTCTTTCCATTAGAGCCAATGCGAGCAGTTGAGTGTGGCATTGCAACGTTTGGAACGATGACAATGTAAGGACCAAACTTGTTTACGCACTCGATAATGTCGTCTGCATACTCTGGATTGACAGTTCCATCAGCCTCCAGTGGTTTGCAGCACTCTCTAATAGACTCTTCCCATGTCATGGGGGTCTTCACGAAAGCATAGTGATTCTGCTCGTAGATATCGCGAAGTAGCATGCGATTCACTCCTCTCCAGTAGACTACTGTGAATCTTTTCCTTGTGTTGGACTATAGCAAGAGCACACAAGAACACATCGCTTAACGACAAAAACTTGAATCTTCTGAACGCTTCAACAATTAGATAAATAACTTATATGACATTTGTCTTGTCGTATAACAAATTTCCCTATTTGTTGAATGTTTTGAATGTTTTAACAATCGAATCGATAATATTAGTATAGCTAAAGTTGAGAGTTAAGCAATACTTATCTATGCTCACTTTAGAGATTTACGTCATAAAAACCGTTGACCGCTAAATAATATCCGTTTAAGTATTCAAAACGTTCATTGAATAGGGTAAGATACACTCAGTTCTCCTGAAAAGCGTCTACACAATTGTTCGACAACCGTTCAAAAGGTGTTATCAATTTGTACGTTGCTTTTCACAGAACTGAATTAGTTAAATGTAATTCTACAGGTTTATCAGCAGTTGAGCTCTATTGGGGGATTTATGGCCACAAGTCGTTCATTTGTAGCATCACGCAGAAGCTCAATCATGAGCCTTCTTGAACAATATCGCCAGGTTTCCGTTAGCGATCTTGCCGATAGATTTGAAGTTTCTTCGCTTACCATCCGCCGCGATCTTGACGAACTCGAAGCTCAAGGCCTCATTTCCCGAAGCTATGGCATGGCCACGCTGCTTGACCCGCTCTCGACAGGACTCAGCTCTAACCAGGTAACCGCAAAGTTCAAGCTTGCCCAGGCAGCTTCCAAGTTGATTAAAGACGGTGACACAGTCTTCATTAACACCAGCTCAACCGCTATAAAAGTCCTGGAATTTATCACCGCCAAGAACATCACAGTTGTTACCAATAACGGTAGCGTTCTGGCCGCCGACTATCCCCCATCAATGACCGTTTTAGTCACGGGTGGAGAAGTTCGACCAGCTAAGAAGTCACTGACCGGCGATTTTGCACTTGCTTCAATCAACCAGATTCGTGCCGCGAAATGCATCTTGGGATGCTCGGGAATTTCAGCTGAGCGCGGCCTTACCACGCTGGTTTCAAACGAGATGCGCGTGAACTCGCTGATGCTTAAGCACTCTGAGCAGCACATTGTCTTGGCCGATGCAAGCAAGCTGGGTGTCAACTCCAGCTTCCAATATGGATCACCTGCTGATATCGACGTACTTATGACGGACGAATCCGCATCGATTTCGCAGGTAGCAGCCCTCGAAGCTGCCGGCGTTCGTAAGGTTGTCCGCGTTAGCCTGTAGAGCTGCATGTCCACATGCGTCGGACGATGAGATTCGGCTTTAATCGCAAGTTTTCGCTGCTGTAGTCCATCGGTTCTCTCGCCCAGCAAAGAAGACATCAAAATTTTAACTACCATGATACGAAAATATTCACCTTCATGAATATTCATGAGGGTGAATTCATTTGTATGCATAAATTTTTTAGAGGCCTATTTTTGACGTTTTGAAAACACAGCAAAGTCACTTATTCTGCAAAATTGACCCTCAAAAGTCCTATTTTTCTCAGAATATCGTCATTTGCTGTGTTTTTTAGGGCTGTAAGTTATGTTTTTGGCTCTGTATATACAGATTATCCGACTTAGGTGTGTTCGGGCTTCTAAAAACGTGTAGATTATCCGACATAGGTGTGTTCTGACAGCATCAACGCTACCCAAAACAAAAAGCCCCACCAACTGGCAGGGCTTTGAAGTGCAGTTTTGTCGCCGGTCGCGATTTCGCACTCGTCGCGCATCGTCGCACCTCGCGCTCGTCGCGCATCGTCGCGCTCGTCGCGCATCGTCGCGTGCATCACGCTCGTCGCGTGGCGCGGACCAGAGAGCTTACTCCTCCTCGAGAGCAGCAGCAATCTCGTCGGTGATGTTCATGGTGCTGTAGACGTTCTGAACGTCATCGAGCTCGTCGAGCTTATCGATAAGACGCTGAACCTTCTTTGCATCAGAAACAGAGACGTCAGTTGGGGTGGTTGGAACCATAGTAAGCTCGGAACCCTTGACCTCAATGCCCTGAGCCTCGAGGCCCTTCTGGACATCCTGCATCTTGTCGTATGCAGTCCAAACAATCCACTGATCGCCAGCGTCCTCGTAATCGTTTCCGCCAGCCTCGGCAACTGCCATCATGAACTCGTCCTCGTCGACAGCGTTCTCGCGGTCAGCAACCTTCTTCTCCTCGGAGACAATAACCTTGTCAACTGCGATGGAGCCCTTGCGCTCAAACTGGAACGCAACGGAACCAGCGGTACCAAGATTGCCGCCGGAGTGGGTAAATGCGGAACGAACGTCTGCTGCGGTGCGGTTCTTGTTGTCAGTCAGGCAGTCAACGTAAACTGCGACGCCTGCAGGACCGTATCCCTCGTAAACGATCTCCTCGTAAATGGCAGCATCAGCACCAGCGCCAAATGCCTTATCGATAGCGGCCTGAATCTTTGCGTTAGGCATGGAGACCATGCGAGCACGGGCAACAGCGGCAGACAAGCTAGCGTTGTTGTCCGGATTTGGGTCGCCACCCATCTTTGCAGCAACAGTAATGTTGCGGGAAAGCTTAGAGAACAGCGAAGAACGCTTAGCGTCGATAGCTGCTTTCTTGTGCTTGGTTGTGGCCCACTTAGAGTGTCCGGACATTGCACTCTCCTTCTTTAGAGGTTCGAAAACCTAATTATCACATTAGCCCTTATACGTTACACGAAATCAAGAAGCGAGAAAAGACTTATTTTGCAGATATGGAGACTTACGCACGCCATACGTCGAGAAACCCGTGAGCTCGCAAGCCTGTGCACCTCCACGCAAGTCCGCGCACCATCGCACACCTCCACGAAAGCCCGCATCCAACGATCCCCGCTCCTACTCCACCAGCTCAACGTGAATGGACTCCGCGATCTTTTCGACCAGCGCAAAGTCGCCCAAGCCAGCGCTCATCGCAACGTTTCCACCGGTAGCCATCGCGCGCGTCAGAGCCTTCTCGACAGCCGACGGATCCTCAAGCCAAATCGACATGAAGCTTGCCAGCGTCGAATCGCCCGCGCAAGCCGTCGAAAGCACCTCTACCTGCGCAGCATTTGCGTGCCAGACATGTTCGCCGTTGAAGAAGTACGCGCCCTCGCCGCCCAGCGTAAGCAGGATGTTCTTTGCTCCGCGTTCGTGAATCTTGTGGAGGGCGAGAAGAACGTCTGCCTCGTTATGGACGTCGACACCAAAGATCTCTGCCACTTCTTCATCGTTTGGCTTAATGAGCAGCGGTTTTTTCTCGACAAGTTCTGCAAGGTGTTTATGTGATATGTCCAGGACCAGCTCAGCACCGCGCTCATGACAAAGATCAAAGAGTTCATCGTAGAAGGTTGGATCCATCTCAGGAGAAAGCGAGCCGGAGACCACCAGCACGTCCAGGTCGGGCGCATTACGCAGCAGCTCAAGCATCTCGTCTTGCTTGGAGCGAATAACGGGAGCACCTGCATTAGGGAACTTAAGCTCGCCTTCTGGTGTGGTCACAAAAATGTTTACGCGAGTAATACCGTCAATCCACACAGGCTTGACTGGGCAAATCTTAGATGCCTCTTCAACAATATAGTTGCCCGAGAAGCCGCCAAAAAAGCCCAGGATAGTGGACACTACGCCATAGTGAGCAAGCGTAAACGAAACGTTCAGACCCTTGCCGTTTGGTGTATATACGGCATCAGTTGTGCGGTTGACGTGCGTATAAGAAGGAACTCCCGAATTGACGTTCATGTCGATTGCAGGATTAGTGGTAAGTGTGTAAATCATCAAAGCTCCCTCTGAAACAAAAATGGACCCGACGAAATCGCCGAGTCCATATTTTACTTCGATTATCTGAGTCTGCACCCAAACTGTACGTAAATTCTGGGCAAAACTCAAACGCCGCCGAGTGTGCTAAGCGTAACGCTTAGCCCTCGACAATCTGGTTGTCGTTCTTGCGGTACTCGTATGCCTTGAAAGCAACAAAGAGAATACCACCAACAACAGCGCCAATGAGAATAGCGAGAACCCACTTGAGGCCGCCATCGACAACGGGAAGAACCAGGAAACCACCGTGAGGTGCTGGGTCATGGACACCAAAGAGCAGCGTCAGGATGGAGCCGATGGAAGAACCGATCATCATGATAGGCATGACAGGCCAAATGTTCTTGGTCATGAATGGAATAGCGCCCTCGGTAATGTGGGTGCAGCCAAGAATGAAGTTGACCAGACCAGCGTTGAAGTCGGACTTGGTGAAGTACTTCTTACCAACGACAACAGCAAAGGTGGTAATCAGTGGAGGAACAATACAAGCAGCAGAAACTGCAGCCATGAAGTTGGTACCAAACTCATAGGTTGGAGTACCAACACCAGCAGCAAGAGCCTCGGTCAAAAGAGCAGTACCGGTGACGTAAGCTGCCTTATTGACTGGGCCGCCCATGTCAAATGCGCACATGCAACCAATTGCAAGACCAAGGACAATTGGGCCAGAAGCAGAAAGACCGCGCAGGAAGTTCATCATGCCGGTGTTGATTGCTGCCATTGGACCAGAAATACCCAGCATAACCAGGCCAACAATGGTAGTAGAAAGCAGTGGGTACAGGAAGATTGCCTTCAGGCCATCAAGGTTCTTTGGAAGACCTGCAAGAAGCTTCTCAAGACCAACGATGACATAACCAGCAAGGAAGCCACCAACAATACCGCCCAAGAAGCCAAAACCAACGCCAGCGCCACCAGCATCAATCATGCCAGTGTTAGGGTTGATTGGAAGACCCTGGATAGCAATCATACCTGCAACAAAACCAGGAACCAGAGCAGGACGCTTGCCGATAGACTCTGCAATGTAAGCAGAAAGAACTGGAACCATAAGGCCCATTGCAATGCCGCCGATGATCTTGAGCATGGCAGCAAAGCTGTTGTAGTCAGGTTGGGTGGAGCTGAAGGAAGTAATACCCCAGAGGAATGAAACAGCGGTCAGAACACCACCAGCAACAACAAAGACCAGCATGTGGCTGACGCCGTTCATGAGGTGCTTGTAGATGATGTGGCCTACAGACTCCTTCTCAATAGTGCTTGAGACTGGAGCGTCATCTGCCTCTGCAAGCTCGCCTTCAGGCTGAGCAACAAGAGCACGGTCGATAAGACCCTCTGCATCCTTAATAGCTGCAGTAACACCAACATTTACCATTGGTTTTCCGGCAAAACGCTCAGCCTGAACGTCCTTATCGGCAGCAACAACTACTGCCTTGGCGTTCTTGATTTCAGCTGCGGTGAGCTCGTTCTCTACACCGACCTGGCCGTGCGTCTCAACCTTAATGGTAAGACCTTTAGCTGCGGCGGCCTTCTCAAGGGCCTCCTTAGCCATAAAGGTGTGCGCAATACCGGTTGGGCAACCAGTAGCAGCAACGATGTCATACTTTGACTCGTCAGCCACAGCACTCCCCTTTCATCCTAGTGCTCGGAACTATTCCAAACACAACCAAAAAAGCTGCTCAATGTTAGCACTGAGCAGCTTTGACAACTACGTTTTTACATAAATTGTAATCAGAAAATTATGTTATTGAACGTACTTTCATTTAGTACAGCGTTTATGACAAAAACTTTGATGTTTTTCTCGCCAAGAGCCCTCACGTACGTACCCTTTTCCAGGCGAGAAAATCATGCGCCAGAAACTTGCTTCTACTCAGCGCTCTCCTTGCCAAAACGCTCTTGCCTCAGGCGCAGCGCCTCATACGCGCAACCATACATTGCAGCCTGATTGCCCAAGCTCGCAGCCTCAATACGAGCGCCCTTGCTTACCGGTAGAGCGTACTGCTCAAAACACTCGCGAAGCTCGGTAGCAAACGTTGCAAACGAACCCGCAACACCGCCGCCAATCAAGAACATGGCAGGATCAACTACGCACGAAACCTGCGCCATAGCAAGACCCAGGTAGTGGCACATCTTATGGATAGCAAGGGTTGCGCACTCATCGCCTTGAGCGTGAGCTCTAAACACGGACACCGTATCGGTCTCGTGCTCAATGGTCACAGGAACAACGCCTCGAGAAACGCATTCCTCCAAGTACAGGCGGACAACACCCTTAGCAGAAGCATACTGCTCCAGGCAACCGTGGCGACCACAACCGCAGGTCAACGTCTCTTCTGGCTCAACAATGATGTGACCAATCTCGCCGCCCGCGCCAAAAGCACCTGCAGCAAGCTTGCCGTCTACAACAACACCTGCACCAACGCCGGTGCCCAGCGCAATCAGCACAAACGACGGCACACCCACGGCGACACCAGCCCACGCTTCGCCCAGAGCAGCGGCGTTAGCATCGTTGACAAACGCAATGGTTGCGTTTGGCAGGCACATGTTAATTGCCTGCACCAATCCCTCAGGATCAATGTCTACATTGGCGAGAAGACCAACGGTTCCGTCATCTGCAACAGGACCTGGAATATCCAAACCACACGCAATAACATCGTTGCGGCTTGCTTTTTGGCCATGAACAATCAGCTTAATAGCATCGGTTACCGTCTGATAACCGCCCTCGTTATCAAGTGCGGGTGTCTTGACCTTCTGCTCAGAAAGTAGCTCTCCCTCTGCAGAGAAGAGTCCCAGCTTGATGGTGGTGCCACCAACATCAATGCCCAATACGTATTCCATAAAACCCCCTAGTTGCCGCGCTTAAGCGCACCCTCAACAAGCTGCGCAAGAACGTCTTCAACAGCGTATCCTGCAGCCTCAATAGCCATTGGAACAAGGGAGGTCTCAGTGAGTCCTGGGAATGTCTTCAGACCCATGACCATAACGTGATGTCCATCCCAAATAAAATCAATACGAGCAAGATCTCTGCAGCCATAAGCGGTGTACACCTCAAGAGCTGCACGCTCAAGAGCCTCACGAGCAGCAGCTGGATCTGCGCCAAGTGCTGCCAAAGACTCAGGACGAACTGGACAGAAGTGCTGAATACGCTCTGGATCAAGACGAGCATCCGTGTCGTAAATGCCCTTGGTCACTGAAATCTCTACTGGTGGCAGGGTTTTCTCGCCATCTGCATCAGAGAGCACGGTAACGCTTACTTCAACGCCATCAACCCACTGCTGGATAATGACGGAGTCGTCAAAACCAAGTGCGCCGAGAAGTGCTGGCCCAAGCTGGTCAGCGCTGTCAACCTTAGATAGGCCCATAGCAGAGCCGCCGTGAACGGGCTTGACTGCTAGAGGGAAGCCAACGCCGCCACCAAGGCGCTCGGGAACCAGATCTAGAGCAGCTGCAGCTCCAAGATCTTTAAACGCACTGGCAGTCAGCACAATCTGAGGAGGCCAGATGACCTCGGACTCCTCCTTTGACCAGGCCTGACGCACAATAAATGGCATGTCAGCTTTGTTCCAGGCTGCCCTACAAGATGCAGGCCTTGAGCCCACATACGGAATCTTGAGGAACTCCAAAAGCGCAGGTACTGCACCATCTTCTCCACCCGCGCCGTGAAGGCACACAAACGCAACATCGGGTTTCTCGGCACGAAGGGTGTCTACCAGGTGTGCGTCAGCATCAAGTGGTAATACCTCATACCCGTGCTTCTCTAAAGCCTCAGAGACAAGAGCTCCACTTTTGAGCGAGAAGTTCCTCTCAAATGAGGCTCCACCCATAATGACAGCAACTTTTGTAGCCATACTTAACACTCCCTTGCAGAGGATTGAGATTCAGAATGAGAAGACTCAGGTAGAGCGCCCGCCTCTAGGAATGCGCGATACAGCGCCATGCGATCTTGGACGCACAAAGACAGCCTGCGGATTGCCTCGTGGATGCGCTCTGGCGTCTCAAATGAGTAGCACAGGCGCATACTTGAACTAATACGCTGGTCAGGATAGCAATAAACACCTGGTACAAAGGCAACTCCCTCTTCGATTGCACGAGGAAGCAACTGCTCAGTGTTGAGGTATGGCGGGAAGGTTACCCACAGGAACAGGCCACCCTCTGGCTTTGTCCAGGTAACGTCTTTAGGGAAGAACTCTGCAAGCGCTGCCAGCATGGCGTCTTTTCTCTCTTTATAGCGAGACTTAGATACCTCAAGAGCCGCCTGCCAATCAACCTCATTGAAGTAGTGCTCGGCAAGAATCATGTTAAAGGGGCTGGTACACAGATCAGAGCCAGACTTAGCAAGGTTGATGCGCTCAAGGAAATGACGAGGTGCAACCATCCATGCAAGACGCAGTCCAGGGGCAAAAATCTTTGACGTGGTTCCCAGATAAATGACGTTTGGATCAAGCGTCTTAAGGCGTGTGAGATCTTCTCCCTCAAAGCGGATAAGACCATACGGATCATCTTCAACAACAGGAATGTTGTACTGGCGAGCCAGCTCAAGAAGGCGCAGACGTCTTGGCATAGACATGGTGATGCCGGCAGGATTGTTAAAGTTAGGAATAACGTAGATGAACTTAGGCTTTCTGCCTTGGTCTGCAAGCTCTTTAAGCTTTGTCTCGAGAAGATCTGTCCTAATGCCTTCTTCGTCCATATCAATGGTGTGAACAGTAGGCTCGTATGCAGAAAACGCCTGGAACGCGCCAAGATAGCTTGGACCCTCACAAATAACGTCATCTCCAGGGTTTAAGAAGACGCGTCCTAAGAAATCAAGCGCCTGTTGAGAACCAGAAGTCAAAATCATCTCGTCAGGATCGGCCTCGACGCCCTGAGCAGCTAAAATCTTGCAGATGGTCCTTCTGCACTCAATACGGCCATCGGAGTTGCCATACTGAAGAGACCTAAGTCCCTCAACAGCAACGCAGCGTCGAGCGCACTCTGCAACCTGGTCAAGTGGCAGCGAAGAAATGTCTGGCAGACCACCAGACAGCGCAATGACACCTGGACGAGACAGGGCCGCAAACAAATCTCGTACTTCGCTTTTTCGCATGGTTTGAACGCGATCTGCGTAAAGATCACTCCATACGTCAAACGAGATTCTGCTGTCATCCATAGAACTCTTACTCCTTACAAGCCATCTTTGGGCAAAAATTGTGCCGAAAAAATGTACTTATTGTTTTAGGACGTAGTCTTTTTAGTATCGCTCAAATATCAATAAATTACAGGGTAAAATATGGCTCATACGCTAAACGGTTTCTGTTGACCGGTAAAGTAACTGGTCACACCTATTTTTTGTAGAGAGGATTTTTATGGACAGCGCACATAACACTGTTGAACTGAACGCAGCGCTTTCAAATCCCCGCGATGATATCGCCAAACTTGATGAACTTGAGAAGAAGCTCTTTGCCTTCAACTATGCAGCTAATGAGATTGGCTCTTTTGGACCATGCATTGATCCAAAAAAGGCTGCTGAAGAGCGTGGAGAAGCCCTGGCAATCCTTGGCGAGCAGGTCCAGGAGACCCTCTGTGATCCCGCTGTTGGTGCACTGCTTGATAGACTTCACGAGAATCGCGCTCTACTTGATGAGACTCATCGCGCACAAGTTAAAATTCTTCGTCGCGACAGAAGCCAGCTGGTAGATGTACCTGTTGAGCTTCAGAGCAACTTTGTTCGTCTTACCACAGAGGCTAATGAGGTCTGGGAGCAGGCAAAGAACAGTGATGACTGGTCACTCTTTGCTCCAAAGCTGAATAGCTTAATTGAGCTTCGCAAAGAAATGTGCCAGGCTCGCGATGCTTCCAAAGACCCATATGATCTCTTACTCAGCGATTTTGAGCACGGCACCAATAGAGAGTTCTACAACACCTTCTTCAATAACGTTAAAGAAGTGGTAGTTCCTCTGGTTGCTGATTGTATGGCTTCTAAGCGTCAGCCAAGCACTAAGCCTCTTGAGGGTAAGTTTGATGTCAACCGTCAGTGGGATCTTGCAAAAGACCTGGTAAAGCTCCAGGGTCTTGATGAGGACGCTTATTGGCTTGGCAAAACTGAGCACCCTTATACCGGTGGCCCTGGTATCGGCTTTGTCATGGTTGCCAGCCACGCTTACGAGAATAACGTGCTCTCCAACGTTTATTCCATGCTGCATGAGAACGGTCACGCCCTCTACGAGCAGGGCATTAACTGGGAGTACCGCTTTACTTCTCTGAGCACTGGTACTTCTATGGGCATGCACGAGTCTCAGTCCAGGTTCTTTGAGAACTACGTTGGCCTTTCTGAGGCATTTGCCGAGCCTCTTATTCAACTTATGCGCAAGCATTTCCCTGGCCAGCTGAATCGTGTCACTGCCTTCCAGCTCTTCTCGGCAGCTAATAAGGTACAGCCAAGTCTCATCCGCACTGAGGCGGACGAGCTCACCTATCCTCTGCACATCCTCATCCGTTACGAAATGGAGCAGGCACTTTTGTCTGGCGAGATTACTGCAAAGGACGTTCCAGCTCTTTGGGCCGAGAAGTACAAGCAGTACCTGGGCGTTACGGTTCCAAACAACACCGAAGGCGCTCTTCAGGATGTTCACTGGTCATGGGGTGAGTTTGGCTACTTCCCAACCTATGCTCTTGGCAGCGCTTATGGCGCACAGTACAAGCACGCCATGATTGCTGAGGGCATGGACTTTGACGCCGTCTGCGCATCAGGAGATCTTGCTCCTATTAGGAAGTGGCTGGGCAGCCGTATTTGGACCTGGGGTCGTGCAAAAGACTCCAAGGAGCTCATCATGGGCGCATGCGGTGAGCCTTTTGACGTCCACTACTACACCAAGTATCTAACTGACAAATATTCTCGCATCTATGGTCTGCCCAGCGCATAAGCGCACGCCGTAGACGCGAGTAGAAATATCTGTCCTCTATTAACTACACGAAAGGGATGAAATGAAAAAGTTTATCGAGGAGTTTAAAGAGTTTATCCAGCAGGGCAATGTTATGGACATGGCTATTGGTATCATCATTGGCGGCGCATTTACCGCTATTGTTACCTCCCTTGTCAATGACATCATCAACCCATTTATTAAGCTGATCTCTGGCGGTGGCACCGAGGTTTCTGGTCTTTCTATTCCAGTTCCTGGTACCCAGAACGGCATTGACTTTGGTGCATTCATCAGCGCAATCATCAACTTCCTGATCATTGCATTCATTGTCTTCTGCATGGTTAAGGCCCTCAATAAGTTCATGAAGGCTTCCAAGCTTAAGAAGGACGAAGAAGAAGCTGGTGAAGAGGTTACAGCTCCACACTGCCCACACTGCCTTGAAGAGGTTAAGGAAGGCGCAACTCGCTGCCCACACTGCACTGGTGAGATTGAGGGCGGCGCACACGCTGCGTAAGCTTTACACTAAGCTTTACATCACCGCCCTTTTACACATGTAAAAGTTGGCAACAAAAAAGCAGGCATATCATATGCCTGCTTTTTTGTTAGTAAAAGAAACCAGAAAAGGCTGGGTTATTTCTTACCTGAGCCGCCCTTGCCGCCGCCATTTCCTGAGGAGCTACCACCATTTCCAGATGAGCTGCCGCCATTTCCTGAAGAGCTACCGCCAGAACCAGAAGAAGTAGGAGTTACTAGCTTATAGCCACCCTTACCATCTGGTTGCCAAGGGAACTCTGCCTTTGGTGGATACTCATATTTAGCCCAATCATCCTCACGGTGATTAAGGAGGGCAAACTTAAGAGTAAATCCAGGAGCATCAATACTGAGAAGCTTTTTATTTTCCGCAGTAGTGTATAGAACAGACTTAGATATCTGTTCAGTTTCTGAAAAGCCCTGAGCAAGAATGGGGAAAGAAAGACCATCTGCCGAAGGCTCTTCTGCAACAATCTGAATAGGAGAAACGCTACCGTCTGGATAGAACAGTGCAGCAGCTCCATCCTTATGAGCAGAGAAGGTATACGCTCCGCCAGAACCCTTATTCATAGACTCAATCTGATCACTGGTCAAATCTTCTTTAGAACCATCTGCATAGTGCAAGCCAAAGAGATAATACGTACCAGGAATGGTGGCAGCAAAATTGATTACCTGTCCTTCAATATAAGCTATCTGTGAAGTATCGTCTGGATTGTCAGAAAGTTTTTTGAAATTAAACGTAATCTCACTCTTGGCATCACTGTACTTCAGATAGTTGTTGTCGTCCTTATCAAAAAGCATTGGCACACTATCGCCATCATCATACGTACATTGAATGGCAATAGTTCCTTTTGCTTCCCACTTACCATCATTCTTCACACCTTTAAAATTATGCATGAAGAAAGTGCCATCTTCTTTGAATGAATAGTAAAGAACGGTTCCATCGTTATAGCCCTGATTAAGCATGCCACCATGGTCAAAGGTTTTGCCTTCCTTTGATCCACCTTTAGTTCCAACACCATCGTCAACACACCAGACGCCAGTAATAATCTTAGAAAAATCTCCGGTTAGCGTTGGATTATCTGGAGTCTCCTCAAGCTTTACAAATTCTGACTGAGAAGGTGCATCACCAGTACCGCCTTGACCGCCATTCTGAGGATCTTGACCAGCTCCACCAAGAATAGAATCAGGGTTTAAGATTGCCTGCATCACGTCACTATTACAAGCAGCAAGCGTGCTGGCAGCACCGCCTGCAGCCAATCCCGCAAAAGCGCGACGAGTAATCATCTCTTTATTCATACGTTCCTCCTATAAACGTATAAAAGGCTCAACTTTTTATATTCTACTTGAAACGAGTCAAATGTTACAAATTAAACTGTATTCGACTTATGTATCATCCTACTTTGTATGAGGAAGATGAGAGGTAATCAACGTCATAGTACCCGTAAAGCGCAGGCTACCAGAAGACGCAGGTGCAATAAAATGTGAGCCCTTGCAAATCCTATGCTCTACTCCGTTGCCGCCGTCAGCGCAAACCGTACCTTCTCCCTCAATGACACTTATGCACATAAACGGCCATGGCTGAGCAATAGTTTTTGCCTCATGAATCTCATATTTTTCTACCGAGAAATACTTGCAGCTCATAAGTTCAGTTTTGCCATCAATTTCTGGAGCAATAATTTCTCCAGATGTTGGAGCTTCCTGAGCGTAATCAATAACCTCTAAGCTCTGTGCCAGATGTAAATCACGAGGCTTGCCATCGTCTCCCAAACGATCATAGTCATACACACGATACGTAATATCGGAGCTCTGCTGAGTTTCAAGAATAAGCGTGCCTGTTCTAATGGCGTGAACGGTTCCAGGATCAATCCTAAAGAAATCTCCAGCCTTGATAGGAACGTAATTGAGCAGTTCAGACCACTTTCCCTGCTCAACCATGGCTGCAAACTCTTCTTTTGAGGAGGCATTTTGTCCTACAACAATATCGCCATTCTCTTTTGCATCAAGAATATACCAGCACTCAGACTTTCCCAGAGAACCATTCTCGTGTTCTGCTGCGTACGTGTCATCTGGATGAACCTGAACAGAGAGGTCATCTTTTGCATCAAGAATTTTAATGAGAAGTGGGAAACGGTCTCCCTCTGCATTACCAAAAAGCTCTCGATGCGTTGACCAAAGCTCAGAAAGAGTTTTTCCAGTATAGGCACCAGAGGCAACTTCACAGTCTCCGTTAGGATGTGCGCTGATTGCCCAGCACTCTCCTACTGCACCTTCAGGAATGTCATAGCCATACTCTTCAGCAAGCCTTCTGCCGCCCCAAATCTTATTGTGAAAAAGAGGTTTTAAGAAGATAAGATCGTTATATGACCCATCTGTGTTTTTATCTAAATTTAGCATCGTAGCTCCTTATATGCAGTGCATACATGCTTTTCTAATAGCTAACAACTCTATAGTCTAACGGATTTTAATAACTTAACACTGACTCATTTAACTGCTTTTGACTGGGTTTCTCGCTAACAAAAAAGGCTCAGCTAAAAAGCTGAGCCTTTGCAGTCAATGAACTAAATAAAACTTAGAACATAACACTGAAGGAATCCATGCTGTAATCAGAACCATAAAGAGCAAGGATGGTACCACGAACAGTTGCGGATGGATCCATCTTTACGCCTGCCTCAAAGTATGCAAAGCCCTTGGTAGTTGCGTTAGGAGCTGCGTTAACAAACAGGTTCAGCTCATCTTTACCAACGGCAGTATCTGTTGTCTGGAGGAAGATGTTTGTATCGGTCTTGTTGACAACCTCTACCAGATAGCCATTGGAGTTCTCAAAGTCAACACCAATGCCGGTAACGGTAACGGTAATCTTATCGGTGTCGATAAGAACCTCAGTCTTATCGCCAGTCTTCTTAACATCATCAACGTACTTCTGAACGTTGGTAATCTGCTCGGAAGTGTTGTGCTTGTCCATCAGAGTTTGATAGAGCTGCTGAGAGTCAGAGTCACCAGCACGAGTATCTGAAGGCTTGGTTGCGGTATTTGCATCAGGTGCAGTCTGCTGTTGCTGCTGTTGCTGCTGACCACCGCCAGTAGTGGTTCCTGGATCAGCAAGATTTGGAATAAGATTGCAGCCAGCAAGTGCAAGAACGGCAGAAGCGGATGCTGCTACGAGGCCGAGCTTATTGAACTTCATAAAGGTCTCCTTTGGGTGATTTATACCTTGTAAGAGGATAACGGAAATAAGTAGATATTGTCAATTTTTATGCATAGATGAACACTTAATGCTCTGCAACTAAAGCCTTGATGCCACCTTGCGTAAACATTACTGCTGAATTTATGTGACCGTCAGCCTCTTCACGAGTCTCATCATTTTTAAGAATATTGACAATGGTGGTCATTTCAGTTTGAGCAAGCCAGGTAATAATAAACTCATCATAGGGTTTAACCTGTGCAACGTTAGGATAAAGAATAGCTCTGATGGTTGCAGAGATAACCTCGGTCAACTCTTCAAAGAAATAGGCAACATGTGGGTTTTCTCGATTATTCACAAGAATCTGCGCCACGTACCTATTGCCGTACAGAAGGTCCAAGAATTTCTCGAGCGTTTCTTTATCACCCAAAGGAGTGTCTTCAAGATTTCTTTCGCCAGAGACCAGCAGATGATCTTTGTAATCCTCAAGAATCTGAATTGCGCCTTCAGTGACAGGAATCAAAACATTCTTAAAGAGGTCCTCTTTGTTATCAAAGAAGAAATAAAGAGCGCCCGTGGTAACGCCTGCATGTGCACAAATCTGTCGAAGTGAAGCTTTATCGTATCCCTGTAAAGCAAACTCTTGCTCTGCGGATTTAAGAAGCTTGTGACGTGTGTCACAACTTTCTGTTTGTGGTCGCCTCGACATTGCTGCCGCTCCTTTATAAATGTTTTAAATCCCCTTGTAATAAGGAGATTCCCCCAAATCAATACTACCTTGTTTTAAGAGGAACATATAACAGAAAGTTAACTAATTATGCAGAAATCTATAATCGTTACATAACAACTTTTGTGATATTTACTTAATTCTTTGATATTGATTAGACGAGAAACACGTTAGAGGCATAATAAAACCCTGCTATGTTACATAACAGGGTTTTAAGACATACCGTTAACCCAAATTATCCTTACGCTTAATAAATTCTCCGCAGATATATGACTTCCTTAGATACTCGCGATTAAACGGATCTTTGACGGGAACAAAATCCTCTGGAGACTTAGCAAAGTGCATGGCGAAAAGCTCATGGATATGTGGATCAGCCAGCAAATAGCCGCGCGAGCAGTACGCCTGATACATCTGGGCGTCCTCGTTAAATTTGAACGAGCTAAAAGCGCAGTCTGAACAGTGTAGTCCAGCCATCTTGCACATCTCCTACTCTTCAGATAGCCCCATGCAATCTGAACAACGCTGAATCATACGCGTATACAGCAAGTATGGCATTGAAAACAATAAAAATAGTCAAAAATACTTATTCGACGCCAAGAATTTCCGGGAGCGTGTAATCTGAACCGTTCCCCGAGGAAACAACAGGTTGAAGGTATTCTCTATTGTCATTTCCGTCATGCAGAACGGTAGGATTTGGAAGATTAACACCCTCGGCTAAATTCTTCTTCTGCATCTCTGTAAGCTCCACGCCAGCATCAACAAGATCTTTAAGATGCTCAACCCAGAGTTGATCAAGACTTAAGGAGAAAAAGTCAGCGATAACCTTTGCTTTATCAAATGAAGGCCACTTACGGCGCTCGGTGCAAATATAAGAGACATACGCACGTGACCAATGTGAGAATTCGCACAGGTCTACCTGGCGCTTGCCACTTTCTTGTAACAACCTTGCTACTGTCCTACCCAAACCTGGGTCGGTCTTTTTGGTAACACCTGCCTTAGCCATCTCACAGCCCCATCTGCTCAAACGATGTCTGAAAAACATGCGTATGTTTTATGCATAGTCTCGTGCTGTTACCGTATCATACTACACTAAAATATCTTCAGATACAATTTGTTATGTTGTTTTACAAGCGGAAATTTGAAGAAAATTGCATACCTGTTACGTAAATAGATCATGAGTGACTCTACTGTCTGGAATTAATTGGCTATACAAAAGATATGCAAAAATCAATTCCTCTATGCAAAATAATGTATTGGCGATTTTATGCAATAACAAAGAACCTCTACGCCATCTGGCTTTTAAGATTTTGGATGATCCATGCAGCTGGTTTCTGGCACGTATAAAACCACAGGAAAATAGCTTCGTAGCTGTATATTTACTTTTAAATACTTGAAATAATGGGTATATCAGAAGCAGAGCTTCTTGCTCTTAAAGGTTGCCATGAGGCAGGGCGACATGTGTGCGACCACGTTAATAGTCGTCCTGCCTCCATGGCATACGTTGCCTCGCATAACGAGAGATCTGAACAGTCGGGGCCATTCAGTAATGAAATTGAGTGTTGGGGGTACTCAATCTCTCAACGCAACGTGTAAACTATTGATAGCAGAAAAAACTTTTTATATATTCGGGAATTAGAAGAATTTTTAAATTCATATAACACTTCCCGATTTTAGCGTAAAAATAGCGCAAGTGCCACACCAAATCCAAGAAATGGCGCAAAAGGAAATGTATACATAAATATACTATCTGAACTGGTAATTTCTTCTTTATTTCTGTCTTCTCTCTTTAAAAATTTACGCCAAATAAAGAACAGAAAGGAAAACATAACACCTAAAATATTTGCTAAAAATAAAAAGACAAATGTCTCTTTTATTTCAAGATAAAGGCATGTTGAGAGAATTAGTTTAATATCTCCTCCTCCCAGAGAAGACATATGACCTATAAATTTTGTAACTATACCTACGGTAACCAGTACACATATAACAAAGAGCTCACTCCATAATGCATTCATCAGTAACTCAGTGCGCTTTTCATTTGCCACAAGCCAAATAGGCCATAAAAAAGCGAGCAAAATAGGGATTCTATTTGGAATAGTGCGATTTCGCATATCCGATATTGAAGCCCAGATATACATGACAAAAATAACTAACTCTCTCATAGACACCTCCTCAGTCAACCTTAGCAGCATGGACAAGAATCAACTTTCTACACAGGTGCCGTTATTTAACTTATTGATGTAACAAGCTGAACATTCAACGTTCTTCTCGCCGCTCTTGGTTTTAGAGAGCCTTTTTGATCCTTCGAGATTTACTTGCGACAAAAATCGGAAAGCCGTGAATGGTACACTTAGCACTCAGTTTCTAGAAAGGTTTTTCATGCCAAGTTCTTCATATAAATCAAAACAAATGATTGTTATTCGTCGCGATCTTAAGATGCGAAAAGGTAAAATTGCCGCTCAGGCAAGCCATGCATGTGTTGAAGCCACGCTGATGGCACTTGCAAAAGAGCGTCGACTTGATCAGGTTCGTGTTACCGATGATCAGAATTGGGTCTATTTGGACCATGCTGACGAAGATACCTCTGCAATCACTAACTGGTTTGATGCTGGCGTTGCAAAAGTATGTGTCTATGTTGATTCTGAAGAAGCGTTGCTTGAGCTTGCTGTCGAGGGAAAAGCTCGTGGTTTTGTCGTGGCCCTTATTAGGGACGCGGGCTTTACCGAGTTCCATGGAGAACCAACATTTACCTGCCTGGCATTTGAGCCACTGGCTGCAGAAGATATTGATCCGTTAACGGGCGAGCTGCCTTTATACTAGGCGCTCTACCTTTGTACTAGGCAATCTGCCTCTGTACTAGCAAGCTACCACTGTCCTAGTAAGTTGTCTCTATCCAGACGAGAATACCTACATCAAGAAGGTGTGGCTCATAACCTCGTCAAAGATAGTGGTAACTACAAACATACCAATTGAGGCATAAAGGATTGCTGCCTGCCAAGAAAGGTGATTGGTCTCGATTTTTGAAATACGAGGATCAAGCTTTCCTTCTTTAAGGCTGATGGGGTCATCAATATCGCGCGTAAAGCCCATCTGACGGTCCTCGTACTCTTTTCCGCTAAAGAGCAGACCAACTCCGCAAGCAATAATTCCCAAAGAAGAAATGACGTACATAACACGGCGCACCCAGTCGATGCCCGTAAACATATCCATACCGCTGGTAAAGTACGCAAATGCAAAGATAACAGCACTCATTCCAGCTGCTGTAAGACAACCATAACCAAATGCACGCAAGGCACTCAGTGCCAGCTCTTTGAACTTCTCGCCACGAGAAGGTGTTTGTGAAAACTTACTATCCATACACAACTCCTTGGTTGTTTATTTGTTTTCTGTATAGCTTATAGCGTATAGGAAGTCTGCGCTTGATGATACAATTTCTACAGTAAATCTTGGCAGGAGGACGCATGCGTATCGGCTTTGATAACGAGAAGTACATCACTATGCAGGCGGATCGAATCCACCAGCGTATCAGTGAATTTGGCGGCAAGCTCTACCTTGAGTTTGGCGGTAAACTGCTCGACGACAACCACGCTTCTCGCATCCTCCCTGGATTTGCTCCAGATGCAAAAGCTCAGATGCTTCAGCAGCTTGCTCACGAGGCAGAGGTTGTCTTTGCCATCAACGCAAACGACATTGAAAACGGCAAGCGCAGAAGCGATATTGGCGTTACCTATGCCGATGACGTGCTAAGGCTTATGGACATCTTCCGTGCTCGCGGCCTTGCCATTGGCGGTGTTGTCATTACGCAGTACTCTGGTCAGCCAAAGGCAAAGGCCTATCGTGCGCGCCTAGAAAACATGGGCATTGCCGTGTACCGCCACTACCCCATTGAGGGCTACCCCTCCAATATTGACCTGATCGTCTCGGCGGAGGGCTACGGTAAAAACGAGTACGTAAAGACTACGCATCCTCTGGTAGTTGTAACAGCACCTGGTCCCGGCTCTGGCAAGCTTGCTGTCTGCCTCTCGCAGCTCTACAACGAGAACGCCCGTGGAGTCCGCGCAGGTTACGCAAAGTTTGAGACGTTCCCTGTTTGGAATCTTCCGCTCAAGCACCCCGTAAACGTTGCCTACGAGGCAGCTACAGCAGACTTGGGCGACAACAACATCATCGATCCATATCACCTTGAGGCTCACGGCAAAGTTACCGTTAACTACAACCGCGACGTTGAGGCTTTTCCTGTGCTCAAGGCCATGATGGAGAAAATCGCAGGTACTAGCCCCTATCAGTCTCCAACCGATATGGGTGTCAATATGGTTGGCAACTGCATTATTGATGATGAGGTTTGCCAGGAAGCTTCCAAGGCAGAGATTGTACGCAGGTGGTTTAGGGCTGCCGAGAAACTCGAGCGTACGGGCATGGGTGAGCGTGAACTCACAAAGATTAATCTCTTGATGAAAGACGTTAACGTTGACCAGAACTTCTCGCCAGCTCATGCAGCTTGTTTGCATAAAGCAGAAGAGACAGGAAAGCTTGCGGGCGCTATGGTTATGCCTGACGGCACCATTATTACCGGCAAGACTTCGGAGCTTTTAGGTGCGCCAGCGTCGCTTTTGCTCAACGCCCTCAAATACGTAGTTGGTATTGAGAAGAAGACGTTTATTGTCTCAGATGAGGTCCTAAGGCCTATTTGCACGCTAAAAGAGAACAACTTTAAGCTAGCTCGCACCAGCCTCTGCGCCGACGAGATGCTCATTGCGCTCTCTATCAGCTCAATTACCAACCCATTGGCCGGAAAAGCCGTTGATGCCACGCAACTACTCCGTGGATGCGACGCGTATTTCTCGTCAATTATTCCAAGCGACGACGAGTCCATCTATCACAAGCTGGGCATTAACGTATGTTGCGAGCCAATTTTTGAACAAGGACAATTCTTTCACCAGTGATTTTTAACAGCTCACATAAAAGCAAGAAAACGAGAAACTCTACGACTCGTTCTAAAACTATACACGCACCTGCTTCTGCAAACGCTTCAAAACGTAAGCAGCAGGCGATGCATACTCTTGAGAAAAATTCCCAGAACAATCCTATTGTTACCTGGGGACTCATTACGCTGGCCATTGTATTTGTGCTGGCATTGTTGCAATCGTGCCAGGGACTTTTCTCTCTCTCTTTTGACAACAATCTGATCATCAAAAACGAGGTCCCCTATGAGTGGGAAAACCTCACCTATGATGCAACGGGACGTGCGCATTATGTGGTGGACGGAGAAGAGCTCACACGCACGGGCGTTGACGTCTCTTCTCACCAGGGGTTTATTGACTGGGAGGCCGTTGCTGCCGATAACATTCAGTTTGCCATGCTTCGCATTGGCTACCGCGGCTCCACCGAGGGTAGTATTCACGCGGATGAGCTGTTTGAGACCAATCTAAAGGGTGCGCAAAGCGCTGGTCTTGATGTAGGTGTGTACTTCTTCTCGCAGGCTATTAACGTGGAAGAAGCTCGCGAGGAGGCCGCTTTTGTTCTGCAACAGTTACGGGAAGCAGGAGTTACAAAGCTTGCTCTCCCTGTTGCGTTTGACCTGGAGCCTTCTCCCGATTACAGCGGCCGCGCAGATAACCTTTCCCCTGCAGAAACTAACGCTATTGCGCGCGCGTTTTGCACCACTATTCAAGAAGCGGGATACCGCGTTATTGTGTATGGCAACAAAGTTGATTTGAATCGCTTTGACCTGGTCTCGCTTGACGAGCCTATTTGGCTGGCACAATACGTTGATCAGCCAGACGTAAACTTTAACTTTTTGATATGGCAATACACCTCAACAGGACAAGTTGACGGTATTACCGGTTCAGTTGATTTGAATTTGGACTTCTCACGCGTCTCTACAAGCAAGAGCCCAAAATAGAGCTTACACGCCAGCCACAAATGCTAAACGCGTCGCAGCCCGTAAGGCTATCCGACCTTCACGGAACCAGCCAGGGTAACGGTAGGATCAAGCGCCTGAGCATGCGCAAAAGCGCCTCCTGGACTACATGAACTTACCAGTGTAAACACTACCCACAAGATAATGGCTGCAAGCAATACCGCCAGCGCCACACGACCCAGTCTCATGCGAGAAGAACGACGTCTTCTCGCCGCATATGCTGCCTGAGCTTCATCTCTGGGGTTGAGCGTTCCATAGTGATTGCCGTAAGCAGTTCTTGCTCGACCACGTGCACGGGCGGCATCTGCACGGGCATGGTTAACGGGATTTGTTGGGCGATCTTGCGTCATCCTACGCTGCGCCTGTGCACGGCTTCCAACAGCTGCGTGACGACCTCGTACCGCACGCGGAGAGGTAGAAGACTCCCCATTGCGAGAGACAGTAGGTGGAACCTGAGTTGGACGCTTTTTCTTACCAAAGCCAAAGAGGTTGTTCTCTGCCATCAACAATCCTTGCTAAAAGATTCGTTTACCGAAAAAAGAATACACCGACTTTGCTTTTCTCGCCTTGAAAAGCATCTATCCCGTTACAATAAAGCGCTATACAGACTGATTTTCTGTAAAGTCTGCACAATTGGAGTTCATGGGGGACGCGTGAAGAAACTTTTACTGATGGCAACAGGAGGAACTATTGCTTCTGTTTCCACTGAATCGGGCTTGGCTCCCTCACTTTCGGGAGAAGAGCTTTTAGCCAACGTCCCTCTTGTTCATGACCTCTGCGAATTTGATTTCAAACAAGTCATGAATATCGACAGCACCAATATGCGCCCTCAAAACTGGCTCCAGATCAGAGACGCCATTATTGAGTCGTACGATGCCTACGACGGCTTTATTATCCTTCACGGCACCGATACCATGGCCTATACTGCCGCTGCCCTCTCCTACCTGATTCAAAATAGCGAGAAACCCATTGTGCTCACAGGCTCTCAACAGCCAATGGCAAATCCGTTTACCGACGCCAAACTCAACCTCTACCACTCCGTTCTCTACGCGCTCGACGATAGAAGCGCTGGAGTTGTGGTGGTTTTTGGCAACGAGGTTATTGCCGGCACCCGCGCTCATAAACAGCGCACACTGAGCTTCAATGCATTTACGAGCATGAATTATCCACCGCTTGCCCATATCCGTGGCAACAAGATTATTCGTAGTGCTCCAAATCAAGAGCAGGTAGATGGAGGTCTTACAACCTATGAAACGCTCAATACACGTGTCATTGTGCTTAAACTGACCCCCGAGCTTAATCCATCTATCTTCTACCTTCTGAAGGATGACTACGACGCCATTGTGCTTGAAACCTTTGGTATTGGCGGCATCCCCTCATACGACGGCTCTTTTGAGGAAGCTATCACCGATTGGATTGCATCTGGTCGCACCGTAGTCATTACCACCCAAGTTCCTGAAGAGGGTCTTGACCTGGGTGTATATGAAGTTGGTAGAACCTATCAAGATATGCCCGGCGTTCTCTCTGGAGACGATATGACTACCGAAGCTCTGGTTGCAAAAACTATGTGGATGCTTGGTCAGACCTCCGATCAACGAGAGCAAGAAAAACTGTTCTACCAGGTAATTTGTAACGACAGAATTCCACAGTCCGTGGATACAGAAATTTGCGAGTAGCCGATGAGAGACGCCACATTTAAACCTACCGTGCTCTACCTAATTGCGCTTATCATCTGCGGTTCTAACGGAATCGTTGCAAGCTTTATCAATCTTCCTAGCTACCAAATTGTCTTCTTCCGTATGCTTTTGGGCACGCTCTTTTTGCTCGCGGTTAAGCTTATGCATAAAGAGGCTTTTACCATTCAAAACTACCCCAAGGACTTCCAGGCGCTCGTTGGATCAGGCATTGCCTTGGGTCTTCAGTGGACCTTTCTTTTTGAGGCGTATCGCCTGGTAGGCGTTGGTATTGCAACGCTTGAGTACTACTGCGGACCCGTTATTGTAATGGCGCTCTCTCCCCTTTTATTTGGCGAGAAACTCACTGCTAAAAAGATATTAGGCTTTCTTGTAGTTGTTATTGGAGCTGCCCTTATTATTGGCTATGGAGTTGGACTGAACCTCTCGCCAGTTGGCCTTCTTCTAGGCGCTCTCTCTGCTGTTCTTTATGCCGTTATGGTTATTTGTAACAGGCAGCTCAAAGATGTTTCTGGTATTGAAGGTACCAGCATTCAGCTGGGCATTGGCTGTGCCATTGTTGCTCTGGTTACTGTTGTATTCCATGGCATTGAGCTTCCCGCAGATCCAGCATCGGTAAATTGGCTTGCCGTTTTGACCATTGGTCTCTTTAATACAGGCCTTGGATCATTTTTGTATTTCCCACAACTTACCAAGATTCCAGTTCAGCGCGTGGCAGTCTTTGGCTACCTTGAGCCACTCTCTGCAGTTATTTTCTCGGCACTTATCCTTGGCGAGCCTTTTGGTCTTCTCAAAATAATAGGCACCGCCTGCATCATAGGCGGTGCCATCTTTGCTGAGCTATCAGGCGCCTCTTCGAACAAATCAGAGGCTATTGAAACTCCACTGTAGCGTATAAGCTACAAACGAGCTGCTGCTCGCAAGCTGCTACTTACATTGGCATAGTTGGTGCAACGTAAACGCGTGCAGCATTCTCGCGGTCAAGGTCATACAGGTTCTTTGGATCTCCACCAAAGATCTCTACTGCCTTGAGAAGATCGGAAGCATTTGCCTCTTCCTCGCCCTGCTCCTTAACGTACCAGTCAAGCAACTGCATAGTGCGGAAATCGTTTGCCTTCTGAGCAACGGCATAGCACTCGTTAATGCTTGCGGTAATGAACTGCTCATGCTCGTATGCTGCCTTGATTGGCTCAACTACCTTGGAGAAGGTAAGGTCAGGCTTTGCGATTGCCTCCATGGTTGGAGTCCAATCGTTATCAAGCAGGTAACGACGAAGAATACGTGCGTGAGCAAGCTCTTCCTGAGACTGAATAACATACCAGTTTGCAAAGCCCTTCAGGCCCTGCTCCTCATAGAAATCTGCAAAGGTTAGATACAGATAAGCGGAATAAAACTCTTTGTTGATCTGCAGATTAAGGATGTTGCCAACGTTTGTGTCAAGTGCCATGTTCTTCTCTTTCCTCGTAACTTTTTCTCAAAAAATGAGAAGCTCTTTGGCTTCTCATTTTTGATACCCAGTTGTTAGTCTCTTAAACAGATTGCACAAAATCTCAATGATAAAAATAGTTACTATTTTTATCTTCTATTTGAATGCGCTGCGTTTGTGCCACCTATACGTTAGTCGCGGGTGAGCTTGCGGTGAATGCGATGAGGACGAGCAGCCTCCTGACCAAGTCTTTCGATACGATTGGCCTGGTAAGCCTCAAAGTTACCCTCAAACCAGAACCACTTGCCTGGGTTCTCATCGTCGCCCTCCCACGCAAGGATGTGCGTAGCAATACGATCCAAGAACCAGCGGTCATGGCTGGTAACCACCGAGCATCCTGGGAAGCGCTCAAGTGCATCCTCAAGGCTTTCCAGCGTCTCAATATCGAGGTCATTGGTAGGCTCGTCCAGAAGCAGGAGGTTTCCACCCTGCTTAAGCGTAAGGGCAAGGTTTAGACGGTTCCTCTCGCCGCCAGAAAGGACGCCAGCACGTTTTTGCTGGTCAGGTCCTTTAAAGCCGAAGCTAGCCACATAGGCACGGCTTGGAATCTCCGTATCTCCCACCTTGATAAAGTCGTTTCCGTCAGAGACAACCTCCCAGATAGTTTTGTCTGGATCGATTCCTTGCCTGAGCTGGTCAACGTAAGAAATTTGAACCGTCTCGCCAATCTCAAGCGTGCCGGAAGTGGGCTCCTCCTGGCCAACAATAGCCTTGAACAGCGTGGATTTACCAACACCGTTAGGGCCAATCACGCCAACGATGCCGTTTCTTGGCAAGCTAAACGAGAGGTCATCGATAAGAACGCGGTCGCCGAAGGCCTTATGGATGTGATTGGCCTCCAGGACCTTCTGGCCCAGACGCGGACCCACAGGAATCTGGATCTCGGTGAAGTCGAGTTTCTTGGATGCACGAGCCTCTGCTTCCATCTGCTCATAGCGGTCAAGACGCGCGCGGTTTTTTGCCTGGCGAGCCTTAGGAGACGAACGAACCCACTCCAGCTCAGCACGCATTTTCTTTGCGCGCTTGGCGTCCTGCTGGTTCTGAGCCTCGAGACGTGCGGCCTTGTTCTCCAGGTAAGTTGAGTAGTTGCCCTCGTAAGGATAGAGCTGTCCGCGGTCAACCTCACAGATCCACTCGGCGACGTCGTCGAGGAAGTAGCGATCGTGCGTGACGGCCATGACAGCGCCGGGGTAATCGTGCAGGAACTTCTCAAGCCAGAGCACCGACTCCGCGTCAAGGTGGTTGGTGGGCTCATCAAGAAGCAGCAGGTCAGGTGCCTCGAGAAGCAGACGACACAGGGCTACACGGCGTTTCTCGCCACCAGAGAGATGAGTGACGGGAGAGTCTGGGTCTGGGCACTGGAGCGCGTCCATTGCCTGAGAGAGCTGGCTGTCCAGGTCCCAGCCGTTAGCTGCGTCGATCTCGGTCTGGAGCTGGCCCATCTCTGCCATCAGGGCGTCAAAATCGGCGTCAGGATTACCCATCTCAACGCCAATCTCGTTGAAGCGCGCAATCTTGGCAAGCAGGTCACCGAAGGCAAGCTCGATGTTCTCCTTGACCGTCTTGGTCTCATCCAGCGGCGGCTCCTGCTGGAGCAGGCCAACGGTGTAACCTGGGGTTAGCTTTGCCTCGCCGTTAGAGACGTCCTCCATGCCGGCAATAACCTTGAGCAGGGTGGACTTTCCCATTCCGTTTGGACCCACGACGCCGATTTTTGCGCCAGGGTATACGCCGACGGTGACGTCATCAAGGATGACCTTCTCGCCGACAGCTTTGCGAGCCTTGTACATCTGATAGACAAACTCTGCCATGTGCTCCTCCTTAAGGGGCTGTCAGATGAAATATTCACATAGTCCATTCTAATGAAATATCGCGGGGACTCCACAGTAGAGAAGCTGGAAAGAGGATATGCCTGCAAAACGCGAGGTCACGTTGCGCTGCACGCATGTACAATCCGCTGCGCGAGGTCACGTTGCAGGAGGCGAAATCGCGACGTGGAGCGCGAGGGTGCGATGCGAGAGGCGAGAGTGCGACGCGGTGCGCGAGGGCGCGACGTGGAGCGCGAGGGTGCGATGCGAGACGCGAAAACACACTTTCAGCACGCAAAAACACACCTATGTCAGATAATCTGCTCAAAAGGCGTATACATTGCACTCAAAACCTCTATATCTTGCAGATTATTGGACTTAGGTGTGTTTTTTGCCTCGCATTTAGCAGATTATCTGACATAGGTGTGTAGTAGAGGCTCGAAAATAGGGGTAGTTAAACTATTTATATATCAGTATTCACCATTACGAATATTTATCATTATTTATACATAATAATGAATTGACCCATTAAATGTGATCATGGCTCGCGTTAGATAGCCGTCTTCGGATGGTTTATCGCAAGGGACACCAAATCTCCAAGCTATATAGCACAACCGCACTGTAAATTGCCATTCAACCGCGTCGTTACGAACGAGTAGGAAGAATGGCAACAAAATTGTGGGCTAACGTAGGCTTTTTTGTTTGACGTGGCCCTTTGTGGTTTAAGTGAGCTTATGGTTTGACGTAGGCTTTTATGGTTTTACGTGGCCCTGATTTGCTTTATCTACAGCGTCTTTGACCATCTGCGCGTACAGAGTGCCACCACGATTAATGGAATCTGAATCAGAGCCAAAGTGAACGTAGTCAGTACCTGCCCAAATGTCAGGATTATCCTGAGCAACCTGTGCCCAATCCGCAATAGTAATGAAGTCATACTGCTGAGCGAGCTCAAGCTCGTGTGCGCGAATAGCATTTGCACCAGCATTTGGATCGGAGTTTCTACCGTCATACGGAGTGACAAAAATCAGACGATGTCCGCGCGGCAGCATGTCCACAATCTTATCAACCGCATCGGAGCCGCCAACAGGGTTGGTGCCCAGGGCAACAACAACGTCCTGGTAGAGGGTGTTGTTGTCAATTGCAGACTGCAACAAATCTACGCCCATCGCCACATTTCTACTGACAGAAGCGTCAATTTGAGCATCGGGCAGCGCATCCTGCAGGTAAGAACGAGCACGAAGCGAGACAGAATCGCCAATGTAGGTGACTCCCTCAACAACGTTGTAATTGCTTGCCTGCGAGGTATCCGCATGCTTGCGAGTCATGGTCATGGCGCTCTGCTCCTGTAACGAAGCGTTGAGCAGCAAATCATTCTGGAAATCGCTGAGCTGTGGAGCGGTTAGCGCAATAAAGGCGACGGCCGCAGCAAAAGGAATAAGCGCAAGGCCGGCACCTCGCAAAACCTTCTGACCATCAAGCTTGATGCGCGAGAAGATCTCTGGAGACTTCCCTGCCAACGCTGGCTCAAGCACATAGAACGAGCAACTTGCAAATACAAACGAAAGCACCAAGGTTAGGAGTGCAGCCAGGACTGGATCGACCTTCTCGGCAAAAATAATGTACAAAGGCCAGTGGAATAGATACACGCCGTAGCTGGTATCTGCCACAAAAGAAACGATGCCAGGCTCATTGATTCCCTCGGTTTTTTGATGCAACATGCGAGCAAAGAAAATCATTGCGGCTGCTGCGAGCGAGGCAAAAAGGAAACCAAAGGTGTACGTAAAGAGGTCCTCGAAGTGCATGAAGACGCTCAGGAAGACAAGAACGCCGCAGCTTGCCACAAGGCCCACGAGCGTCAGCTGAGTAGAAAGCTTCTGCTCGAGCTGGTCAAAGAGCTCGCCCGTCTGAGCAATTCCTGCAACACACGATAAAAGCGCACCGATAAAGAAGGGGAATACGTGCGTTTGCGTCGAGAAATATTGAATAGAAAGATTCGTGGAACTTTGAGCACCGGTGGCCATTGCTAGATAGGTAACAACCAACAGCACCAGGGAAGCTCCGGCAATCTTTACCTTATAGCTTCTAATTGTTTTGCTCACGCAAGCAAGCAGCCAGGCGCACAAACCCCAGAGCACATAAAAGTGCATTTCAACGGCAAGACTCCAGGTGTGAAGATACACATGAGGAGCAAATTGATTCTCGTAGCTGTTGCCCAGAACTATCTCAAAGTAGTTAGTCACAAAGCCAAGAGCTGCAGCAATCTGATACTTAATACCGGCAATAAACTCGGTACGTACAAGCAGAAGAAATGGCGTGCAGACCAGTACCATAAACACAAGTGGCGGCACAATTCTGTAGAAACGCCTGCGTAGGAACCCAATGACGTCGATGGATCTAAAGCGAGCAAACTCATCAATCAAAAGAGCCGTGATGAGATAGCCCGAGAACGTAAAGAATACGTCGACGCCAATAAAGCCGCCTGGAAGCGCGTCCTTAAAAAAGTGATATATGAGGACTAAAACAAGTCCTGTTATACGTACAAGCGAAAACCATTTAATTCGCACTTTGATAAATCCCTTGCTTAAAAGTTCCTTCGTACACAATGTTGTCTTGTGTAGTGAGCCTTCCCTGGCCATCTGCCTGGCCTTTTACAAACTGACCTTCGTACGTCCAGCCATCTACTGAGGTATACGTTCCCGTACCCTGGAAATACCCGTCGACAAATTCTCCCTCGTAGGTATCGCCATTCTCAAAAGTCATCTTGCCTTGACCATTCATCTTTCCCTGAATGGTAGTGCCGGTATACGTCACCTGATTGTCGCCGAATACCAGCGTTTTTTGACTTGGTCGGTTAACCAGAACAATCGAGAGCACCGCAAGCACCAAAATTGCAACGACACTTACCAGCTCGAGCTTTCTTCTGCCCGCACTCACCGGGCGAGAATGACGCTGCTCTGGTTCTGGATCTGCTTGATTGCGAGGACGCTTCTCCACACGAATGCTTTTGCGTGCAGATAAAGGCGTTTTCTGCCGCTTCTTTTTCTCTGGCGCAACTTTAGACCGCATGTTTTCTTCAGGTTTTTCTGCGGGCTGTGCAGCAGACACTTCTGCAGGCTTACGCTGCGCAAGCGACTCAAAAGCAGACGAAAGCTGCTCAGAAGCGGTCTGCAGAGAGGCCGCTGGACTTGCCGAAGTATCAGCATTCTCTACGGGAGCCTGAGGTGCTTCTACAGGTGCAACTTCACTTGCCTCAGAAGAAGGCTCAGGGAAGTGCGCCGCTTTAACCATATGACGAGCGTTTCTTTTTTTAGCAGAAAAACGCGTAGGAGAACTCACTGGGTATTCCAATTCAATCGATTTGTTAACTATTTCATTGTACTAATTTCCTTCAACTTTTGAATTGTCATTTGTCCTATACACATTTACCAGATTCACAGGTACGCTCGCTGTTTTTCTGCGATTTTCTGTTCTAAGTAAAAACGGAGAGGGGTACACTACAAGGTGGTATTAAAAAAGAAACAAAATGTGCTTACTAAAGTGTGTTTTAATTAAAAAGTTACATCATCGACATTATCAGGGAGGCGAAGATGGCAGAAGCAATTCGTAAAGTAAATATCATTGGCCATTTGAACCCAGATACAGACAGCATTTGTGCTGCAATTTCTTATGCGTATCTCAAAAATCAGATTGATAACCCTATCTATGAAGCTCGTCGCGCTGGCTCACTCAACCGTGAGACTGCGTTTGTCCTAAATCACTTTGGCTTTGAAGAGCCGCAGCTTATTACTACGGTTACTCCTCAGATTAAAGATGCGGAGATTCAGACTCAGCCAAAAGTTGATGCCGGAATGAGCCTCTATGCTGCTTGGCAGCTTATGCAGGACGTTAAGCTTGATACACTCTGCGTTACTGATGAGGAAGAAGAGCTTACCGGCCTGATTGCCGTTAAAGATATTGCAAATGCAAACATGAGTCTTTCCGAGCCAAACCTGCTCTCTAAGGCTAAGACAAGCTATGCAAATATCGTTTCTACGCTTGGCGGCACCATGGTTCTTGGTGATCCTCAGGGCGTTGTTAAGCAGGGAAACATTCGCGTTGGTACCAGCGCTTCTGCTCTTTCAGAGATTGTTGATGCTGGCGATATCATTGTTGTTGCTGGTAACCATGAGAACCAGACTATCGCAGTTGAGCACGGTGCTTCTTGCCTTATTGTCTCTTGCGATGCTCCCATTGCTCAGGACGTCATTGACCTGGCTAAAAAGCGTGATTGCGCTATTATCAGCACTCCTCGCGATACCTTTGAGGTAGCTCGCCTGCTCATCATGTCTATGCCTGTACGTGAGAAGATGCTCACCGACGACATCCTCAAGTTCAGCGTTAACACTGCAATTGATGATGCTCGCAAGGCTATGACCAACTCAAGGCACCGCTTCTTCCCTGTTATCAACGAGAACGGCACTTTTGCTGGTCTTATCAGCGGTCCTGGTCTTTTGAATCCTCGCAAGAAGCACGTCATTCTTGTTGACCACAACGAGCGCTCTCAGGCAGTTGATGGTCTTGAGCAGGCAGAAATCATGGAGATTGTTGACCACCACCGCATCGGCTCCATTGAGACTTCTAACCCGATTACCTTTAGAAACGTCCCTGTTGGCTGCACCTGCACCATCATCTATGGCCTCTATCATGAGTACGGCGTTGATATTCCTAAGAATATTGCTGGCCTTATGCTCTCTGCAATTCTTTCTGACACCCTTGCATTCCGCTCCCCTACCTGCACCGAACGCGATATCGTTGCTGGTAAGAAGCTTGCAGAGATTTGTGGAGAAGACATTGACACCTACTCTGAGCAGATGTTCGACGCTGGCGCTGACCTCACTGGTCGTACTGCAGAAGAAGTCTTCCACGGCGACTACAAGGTATTCAGCCGTGGCGGCGTAAAGTTTGGCGTTGGCCAGGGATCCTTCATGACCGAGTCCAGCCGCAAGGCCGCAGAGGAACTTGTTGGACCATTCTTGGAGACCGCCGCAAAATCCGAAGAGCTTCCTATGGTCTTCTACATGTTCACCGACGTTAAGAGCCAGGTCACCGAGATGCTCTTCTACGGCGCTAATGCTGCCAACGTCATCGAGCGCGCCTTTAATGTAAAGGTTGACGGCAACATTGCTGTTCTTCCAGGCGTCGTAAGCCGTAAAAAGCAGGTTGTTCCATCTCTCATGGCAACCCTTCAGACACTTGCCGAGGAATCCGCCAACTAACACGGGTTTCTCGCGCGTCGGGCCTTATGCGAGCTTCCACTGCGCGACTTTCTCGCGCGTCGGATTTCTCGCCATTGATTGACATGATAACGCCTACCTGCACTTTTGCGGGTAGGCGTTTTTCTACAGGAGCTGTTCTATGACGGCGCCAATTCTGTCTCTGATCACCAGATTGGCGCGACCATCGTACGGCGTAGGTTGGTCGTTGATAATGGCCATTTTGTTGCCCTCGTAGTAGTCGAGAAGACCGGCGGCAGGCTGTACTACCAGCGAACTTCCTGCAACTACAAGGACCTCCGCTTGTGAGATAGCATTCAGCGCGCCGTAGACCGTGTCCATATCAAGGCCCTCTCCGTAAAAGACGATATCAGGCCTAATAACTGCGCCGCATTGACAGAGCGGCACCACAGACGACTGCTCTTCAATCTGATCAAGCGTGTAGGTGTGGCCGCACTCGGGACAGTAAAAACGCGTCTCGTTGCCGTGGAGCTCAAACACACGCTTGCTACCAGCAGCTTGATGTAGTCCGTCGATATTTTGCGTCACCACCGCGCGCAACTTTCCCGCAACTTCCAAGTCTGCCAGCCACTTGTGAGCAATGTTTGGCTGAGCCTCCCCCAAATGATGAGAGTTTCTAAAATACGTGTAATACGCTGCGGGGTAATCGAGAAACACATCGAGCGAGAAGATCTCTTCAAGCGTAAAGTCTGGCGCCTTACTGTAGGCAAAAGACTCCTCGTTATCGGGGTCAACCGTTACACCATTTCCCAGGTCGTAGGCTTCTTTTCCTATGTCATAGCCGTCTTGGCCCAGGCCAATGGTCATATTTTCTACTTTGATACCGCCTTGGCGATACAGACCGTTAGTACCCCTAAAATCAGGAATACCGCTTTCCGTTGACACGCCTGCGCCACCAAAGAAAACAATGTTATCTGACGACTGAATCCAGTCTTTAAGCTGCTCAATCTTGGTCATTAGGCACCTCTAACCTAAAAAAGGGACCCGGATAAACTGGGTCCCTCGTCTCAAGCGCCGGAGCTCTTGGCGCTGAAAACGCTAGTAATCAAACTCGTCAGGAACATACTCAGTAAGGCATGCATCCAGACCGGCTTCAATTTCCTCATGGTTCATATGACGGCCAATGAAGCACAGCTTAGTTTGACGATCGCCCAGTTCATCATCCCATTCTGCGCGTAGCTCGGGTTTCTCGTCAAGAAGGGTTTCTCGCTCATCCTCTGGCAGCGATGCGTAGAACATGCCATTCTCGTAGAACTGGACCTGCTTGCCGGCCTGCTCAAATACGTAGCTCATCTCGGGGTCTTGCGAAATCCAGATGCTACCCTTGACGCGGATGATATTCTTTGGCCAGCTAGCCACAAACTGGTTAAGTTTGTCCAGGTCAAATGGCTGACGGCGGCGATACACAAAGGTAGTAATCTCGTACTCCAAAACCTCTGGGTCCTCGTGCTCCTCAGGATGCTCCATTGCATCCATCCAGGCAGCGGAGGCGTAGGCTTTGTCAAAGTCAAAACGACCCGTATTAATGAGCTCACTCATGGGAATGTCACCGTTAACTGCCTCGACAATAACAGCGTCCTTCTGAAGTCCGCGCACAAGTGCCTTGAGCTCATGGAGCTGCTCTGGAGTAACCAGGTCAGTCTTGTTGAGCACCAGCGTAGAGCAGAACTCAATCTGCTGAATAAGCAGGTTCTCGATGTCATCCTCTTCAATGTCAGGGTCGAGAAGATCGGCGCCGTTATGGAACTCCTCAAACATGCGAGCACAGTCAACAACTGCGACGATGTTATCAAGGTTGAGGTGAGAGTGATTAGTTGCATGCTGGCTCTGATTGCAGAATGCAGAAATGTTATAGGTAATGGGGATTGGCTCGCAGATGCCCGAAGCCTCAATAATGATGTAGTCAAACTCCTCGGTATCGGCCAAATCACCCAACTGAAGTGCCAAGTCATTAGAAAGGGTGCAGCAGAGGCAACCGTTGGTCAGAGGAATAACGTCGCCCTCTTTAGCGTAGCCGCCGTCTTTAATAAGACCAGCGTCAACGTTGATCTCGCCAATGTCGTTGACAATGACTGCTGCGTGAATACCTTCAGTGTTAGAAAGAATGTGGTTCAAAATAGTGGTCTTACCTGCGCCTAGATAGCCGGTAAGCAGCACAATTTTCACCTGCTTTGGTTCAGACATAGTGAGCTCCTTCAAATGTCAAACTTTTATATCAAAGAATAAACTTCTTGTTTGTAAAAGTGGGCCCTGACGCTTAAGTGAGTCAGGGCCCAACCTTCGCGTTACAAATTATCGAACAGGAAGCTTAGAAGCTACCGCGATCAATAATCTTGCCTTCCTTCATGATGACGTCCATGTTCTCAGGCGTGAGGTCGCGGATGTTGTTAGCAACGTCGCCCTTGACTACGAGGATATCAGCAGAGAGGCCTTCCTTGACAGCACCAAACTCGTTCTCCTTGCCAAGCATCTTTGCGCCGTTGTAAGTAGCAGCTGCAACAGTATCAAGGATGGAGATGCCAACCTTCTCGACAAAGTCGTACATCTCATCGATGGTGACGTAGCCGTAAGGAGTGACAAAGCTGAAGGAGTCAGAGCCGATGGTAATGGTGATACCCATATCATAAGCCTTACGCAGGTTAGCGTAGGTGCGTGCAAGGCCCTTCTCGACAACAGTCTCGCCTGGGAATGCGTCAAGCTCTGGAGTCCAGTCTGGTGGATAAGTTCCGTACCAAGTTGGCAGGAAGCCGATGGTTGGGGTGAAGTATGTTCCCTGCTCAGCCATAAGCTTCATGGTGCGCTCGTCAAGCTCAAAGCCGTGAATGAGCTGCTTGCAACCAAAGCGGACGCAGTCATATGCAGCGTCAAAGTTATTGTAGGAGTGAGCGTACAGAGGGATGCCTACCAGTGCGCACTCGTCAGCAATTGCCTTGATCTCCTCGGTGCAGAAGAGCTGCAGGCGGTCGGAGTCCCAGCGCCAAATGCCGCCACCGGTTGCCCAAATCTTGATACCGTCTGGCTCTTCACGGAGACGACGACGAATTGCCTTGCGAAGCTCCCATGGACCATCTACCTGGTCGCCCCAAGGGTGTCCGTCCTTGGAGATCTGTAGTGGCAGGTGGTGAGAGTCACCGTGACCAGCAACGCGGCAAAGGCCAAGGCCGGTAGCAAAGATACGAGGACCCTGCATAATGCCCATGTTAACGAGGTCGCGGATAGCAATACCATTGCGGCCAATCTCAACGACAGTGGTAAGGCCGTGGGTAAGAGCGTCATAAGCCTGCTTGACTGCGCATGCCTGCTTCTGAGCAACGGACTCGATAACCCAGTCGTTATCGTTGTCGGTCAGGTTGCCGGAGAAGTGCAGGTGTGTATCAACAAGACCAGGCATTACAGTATGGCCAGATGCGTCACGTACCTCATATCCCTCTGGGACCTCTTTACGAGGACCAGCATAGGTAATCTTGTCGTCATCGATAAGGACAAGGGAGTCCTCAACTGGTGCAGCACCAGTACCATCAACGAGCTTGCCGCCTACAAAAGCATACTTACTCATGTTTCCCATCCTTCCTTTGTTGTCCGCTCACTTCTTTTAAACGGACAAGGTTTACTTGCATAGTAAGCCCGGGTTAACTCCTTTGGAATAAGTTAGCCATGGTTGCCGGTAAGCGGAGCAAAAATACCCATGAACGGATGTTCAGATATCAATAATTTCATATAAACATCTAAAGTATTTGATTACTTCATATTTGCTATGACTACATTGCATAGTTGTGTCAAAACAGTTTTTGTCCGGTATCCGTGGTAAGGTTGAGAAAACAAATTAAGGAGGGGCAATGTCTCAGAATTCTTCGTCGCAATCCAGCTTTTTTGCACTTATTTCTCGCATGCGCTACATTGAGCGCTGGTCGCTTATGCGCAATTCTCGATCAGAAAGCCTTGCTGAACACGCCCTTGACGTGGCCGTTATTTCTCACTGCCTCGCAACTATTGCAAATGTGCGCTATCACAGAAATCTTGACGCAGATCGTGCAGCTCTTATTGGTATATATCACGATGCATCAGAGATTATCACCGGAGACATGCCCACGCCTGTAAAGTATGCTAATTCAGAGATTAGAGATGCGTATCATCAGGTAGAGGCACGTGCCGAGAAAACCATTCTCTCCACACTGCCAGAAGACCTGCAAGATGCCTATGCTCAGGTGCTTACTCACAGCGCTGAGGCTTCAGAGAGTGAAGCTTATCTTAGAAAGCTTATTAAAGCTGCAGATAAGATTGCAGCACTCATTAAGTGTATTGAGGAGGCTCAGTCTGGAAACTCAGAGTTTATTACCGCTGAAGCCTCAACTCGTGGAGTTGTTGAAGATTTAGCAGATTCTCTCCCAGAAGTGCGCGATTTTATGACAGAATTCCTACCTTCGTACGGAGAAACGCTTGATCAGCTTCTGTAAAGAAGTGCTGATTAAGTCTGCTAGCTGAGGAGTTACTTTGCGCGCACTACATGCACGTTTACCTAAAAACTTTGTTCTGGAGGAGCGCCTAGAGGCTTATTCCAGCGTCATTGAGCCTCATCCAGAGGCTTTAAAAGGTATGTGGGCTTCTGCGTGTGCGCCAATTACTGCTCAGGGACATACTCCCTATTCTGAGGTTCGTGTAGACCTTGGCTGTGGTAAGGGATCTTTTACTGCCGCTCAAGCTAAGGCACATCCTGATGTGCTCTTTGTGGCCATTGATACAGAACCTATCTGCATTTCATACGCTGCAAAAACAATCTATGAAGCAGGAATACCTAACGCCATCGTAGTTCCTGGTACTGGTATGAAGATTGATGAGTACTTCTCGCCAGAAGAGGTCTCTGTAATCTATCTCAACTTCCCTGCTCCATTTCCTCGAATCAGGCAGGCAAAACTGCGCCTCACCGATGCTGAGCGTCTTATGCAGTATAGAAATGTTTTAACTAAAGAGGGCGTTGTTCGTCTTAAAACAGACAGCCAGCCACTTTATGACTTTTCTCTTGAGCAAGTTGAAGTTGCGGGTTACAACTTTATTTGGCAAACACGTGACGCTCAGGCTGATTTTCCTCATGACGTTCCTAGCGAGTATGAACAAAAACTTGGTGCTCAGGGTGCTAAGGTGCACGCGTATCTGATTGTCCCAGGTCCTGTGCCAGCAAACTTCACACCTACAAAACCTGTCAGTCTTGTAGATTATCTGCCAGAAGACTTAGAGTCGCTGACCTATGTTCCGCACGGAATGGAAAGCACGGTTCGCAATCTTGCAAACCGTGCTCGCAGGCTTCGTAAGAAGGCTCAGTAATCTGTAATCGACCATTTGTAAAAACAGCCCTTTGTAGAAGCGCTCTATACAAGCACTTCTTTTACATTGATAGAAAGCTAGCCTCTCTTACTTGATTGATTTGATATTGAGAGCTCTGGTGGAATTAAGAACTGCTAGTACCATAACGCCTGTGTCTCCAAAAACAGCCAGCCACATAGGCGCCAGACCAAAGGCTGCAAGAATCAAAATAGCAACCTTAACACCAATGGCAAACACAATGTTCTGCTTTGCAATACCCAAGGTGTGACGAGCAATCTTTACAGCTTTGGAGAGCTTAGAGAGCTTGTCATCCATAAGAACTACGTCAGCAGCCTCAATAGCAGCGTCTGATCCCAAAACGCCCATAGCAACGCCTACGTCCGCGCGAGCAAGAACGGGAGCATCGTTGATGCCATCGCCAACAAAAGCAAGGGACTTACCAGCAGCTTTCTTGGCGAGAAGACCTTCAACTGCAGCAACCTTATCCTGTGGAAGCAGCTCGGAGCGAACCTCGGTGATGCCCATCTGAGCTGCAATCTCTTCTGCAACGTCGCGTTTATCGCCCGTGAGCATAACAACCTTGGAAACACCAACGTTTTTGAGAGAAGTAATTGCTGCTGGAGCGTCAGCTCTTTCACGATCAGAAATCACAATGTGGCCCATGTAAGTTCCATCAACAGCCACGTGAATGATGGTTCCATGGTTCTTGCATTCTTTCCAGAAAGCACCTACGCTCTCCATAAGCGCACAGTTACCAACAGCAACACTCTTGCCGTTTACATTAGCGCAGATACCTTGACCAGCAATTTCTTTGACGTCTGTAATGACACAACCATCATCTTCACTTGGATATGCTGCACGAAGAGCTGCGGCGATTGGATGCGTCGAATGCATCTCAACGTGCGAGGCTAGGTGCAGAAGGTCCTTCTCGCTAATGGTTTGAGGGTGAACGGCAAGGACCTCAAAAACACCCTCGGTCAGCGTACCGGTTTTGTCAAACGCAACAGTATCTAGGGTGGAAAGCGTATCAATATAGGCAGAGCCCTTGATCAGGATGCCCTCCTTTGAAGCTGCACCAATGCCGCCGAAGAATGCCAGCGGCACGGAAACTACCAGCGCACAGGGGCACGATGCAATAAGGAAGGTCAGCGCCCTTACAACCCAGGTAGAAGCGTTGCCAACAAAATCTCCCGAGAGCAGTGGTGGCAAAAATGCCAGCGCTATAGCACTGTAAACAACAGCTGGAGTATACACGCGAGAAAAACGACGAATAAAACTCTCGCTCTTGGACTTGTTCTGATTTGAGTTCTCTACCAACTTAATAATGCGGGTAGCGGTGGAGTCTTCAAAGAGGTGGGTAACGCGAGCGCGCACCACGCCAGAAAGGTTTACGCAACCCGAGATAATGTTGTCCCCCACCGTTGCGTCACGAGGAACGCTCTCACCAGTAAGAGCAACAGTATCAAGGCTGGTAGAACCCTCAACAATCTCTGCGTCAACGGGAACGCGATCTCCCGGCTTGACCACGATAATCTCTCCCAGCTCAACTTCTTCTGGGGAGATAGTAAGCAGCTGCCCATCACGCTCTACCGTTGCGCTATCAGGACGAATATCCATGAGCTTAGCAATAGACTTCTTGCTGTTATCGGAGGCAAGATGCTCAAACACCTCTCCTACCTGGAAGAACAGCATGACAAAGACTGCCTCATCAAACATGGGAGAACCGTTAGGCACAAAACCAATGAGCAAAGCACCAACAGTAGCAATGGTCATGAGCAGGTCCTCGTTAAAGCACTCGCCCTCAGTGATGCTCTCCCATGCCTCCAGAACAACATCGTATCCTGCGACGGCATAAGGCAGCAGATACAGCAAGAGTGCCTGCCAAAGCTGCAGGTCAAATGCGTGCTCAACCGCGTAAGCAACACCTAACAAAACAGCAGAACAGACAATGCGAGCAATCTTCACCTTTGTCTTTGAGCCCATAGCTCCTCCTTGGGTTGTTGTTACGCCTAGTCTACTCCTTAAATTGATATATGTACATATATTCATACAACAATCTTAAGGAACTTTTTACAAGAAACTCCGCGGGCGAGAAACCCGTGGAGTCCCAGATACCTATGTGTTTTGAACGCTGAGCGTAACCGCTGCTCTTGACCGCTGCGCGCGAACGGAAGTATCAACCAGACGGTCTTCTCGCCAAGTGGTCTTCTCGCCTACTGAGAAAGCTAGTTGATCAGTGACGCAGGAGTTGGAATAAAGCCCTCAAAGATGACGGGAGCGCCCTCAAGCTCGGAGGCAATCATGTCCTCCTCGCTCCTAACGGTCCAGGTGATGAGGTGTGCGCCCATAGTATTGCAAGCAAGCTTAACAAAGGGGTTCTTGCGATCTTCAAACTTGTATGAAATGAAGTCTGGGCGACCAACAGAATTACCAAAGAGAGCTGTAGCGCCAGCTCGTGTAGCAATGTTCATGTGCTTAGTCTGACGGTCAACCAGGAAATTCTCTGAGAGCTGGCCGCGAAGCATCTCAGGACGGTTCTGACGCAGCCACTGCAAAACGCGAGGGTCAAAGCTCTCGATGCATGCACGAACGGGACGAAGATCAAGAGCCTGCATAATCTTTTCTGTCAGCTGCTCAGCGTTATTGTTGCGTGTCTTAGCCTCAATAATCAAAGGTGCAGGCAGCTCACCGGAACCACTCCATGCATAAACCTCAAGGACTTCCTCAAACGTTGGAATCTGCTCGTCAGTAGCAAGAAGCCTAAGACCACGAAGCTCCTCTAGCGTGGACTCCTCAACAATCTTCTGTACGCCACAGAGGCGATCAAGTGCTGAATCGTGAACAACTACCAACTTGTTGTCTGCGGTCAGGTGAACATCAACCTCGGAGCCAAAGCCCTTCTCGACAGCTGCGCGGAAAGCAAGCAGGGAGTTCTCTGGAATGCCTGCCTCGTTGTTGTAGAGGCCACGGTGAGCATAGCGATGACGAGCAATCTCGTGCCAACGCTCCAGAAGTAGGCGATCATTTTGCTTGCGTGGAGCAATGGAATAAGCGCCGTATGCAGCTAAACCAAGAGCAGCACCAGCCACAACGCCACCGGCAATTGCCACATTTCTTAACGTCTTGCGTTTTTTGGTAGAGGCTAACAAAGCGTCAGAATCCTGTTCATTTTGAGCAGCGATTTCCTCAACAACATCTGCAACTGCGATATCTGCGGCAGCATCCTGATGTTCAGCCAGAGTCTCCCCCATCTCTTCAAGCGACTCTGCAGTGCTTGCAAGTTGCTTTGAAAGCTTGTTCTTTGGGCGAGAAAAACGATTCTCTAGATTAGACTGAAGCTGTGCCTGAGCAGCCAAAACAGAGGTCTGAGCCGAACGAAGCGCAGACTGAGCGCGAGCGACTGATGACTGAATGACATCGCCGCTTGGCAGTGCTGGCCTAATATGAGCATTAAACCCAGCGGTAATCTGCTCTTTTGCGATATTGCCAGCTAAGTTGGCAGCTTTAGAAGCCGTTGTAGCAAGCAGCTTTCTTCCAGCCTCGGATTGAAGTGCTGCCTTTGCGGCATACTGAGTAATTGCTAAACCTGCAGCTCTAACTGCAGCTCTCTTAATAAAACGACCAATCATGTAAGCTCCCTTCAATCTAGCTTTATTCTATCAGTCCAGTTCTCGCTTTTTCGCTACGTATTGCGACTTTCTGTGCGTAATCAGTATCTTTGTCTGTTCAAAATCGAGTAGTATGTAGTCCACTAACTACTATCTCAGGAGCATCATGGCTGTTATAAAACAAGAACACGCTCTCTACCTGTATAAACTACTCAAAGCAACCATTGGCGTCTCTAAGCAGACTCCCCTCTCTACCGTTGAGAGTGTGCTCATTGAAGACGACCTTGCACCGCAGGATTTTGGCTTTGACGACATCCGCGCCCTCATGGAGGCGTGCCCCGATTTCATTAAGATCACAGCCTTCAAAAAGGGTTACGTCTACGCAACGCTTTTGACTTTTGACATCTTTGAGGCTGCCCTTGTAGCTGGCGAGAAAAACGTCGAGCCCCAAAGCAACGGTAAACCATGGAAACGCCGCCGTGGAGCAAAGTCCATTCGCGCACTCAAGCCAAAGCACCTAGTAGTTGAAGCGGAACCTGAAGTTGAGGAGCTTCCTGCACAGGAAGAGTTGACGGAGCCAGAGGAGCTACCTGTCACGGAGAGCTCGGAGGAACTGTCAGCTGCAGAAACAGCACTAGTCACAGAGGAATCTGCTGCTGGGACACCTGTTGTAGCAACGCCTTGTGCAGAGGCGCCTGAAGAAGACTTCCAGCAAGAATCTGCCGATGATGTCACTCCAGAGCCCGCTGGAACCGCTGATGACGCATCTCCAGAACCTGACGAGACCGAAACGCCAGCTCCAGAGTCTAAAACTGCTGAGCCGACAGTGCCCGAACCTGTAGTGCCTGAGCCAACCATCTCGCTTACCGTAACCTATAACCCCTACGACGGCTCCGATGAAGAGAAGACGCTTGAAGCTGCTCCTTCAGTATTGCAGCAGGCAATGAGTGCAACAAGTTCTGCCTCTAGCATTACAGCTTCTGAATCCCAAACTTCTACGCAGGTAATCAATCAGAATGAGACTCCTGCTCCTACCCCAACATACCCTGCCAATTTTGAGGAAGATGTCCACGTCAACAACGAGCTTCTCGGCATTTTGTACCAGATGGCTCCCGTTGACGCCAACGTCCTCAAGCAACTGGAGGAAGACTTCAAACTTGCAGTGTCTTCTCGCGCGCTCATTTCCAATGGCGGCACGTTTACGTTTAACACGCGTTACAAAAAACCGCAGACAGACGAGGTAATTACCGCTACCATCCGCAAGTCAAAACGCGGAGCTCTGCGTCCTTGGACGCTCTTGGAGCTTAGCGTTTCTGCAAGTGAGCTGCAGGATCAGGCAGTTGACGTGCTTCACGGACTGCCAAAGTCTGCCATTGCTTCGTGGGAAAAACTTCCTGCTGCAGCAAAGCATCTGCCCATCAACCCTGTTGACGTGGTCATGAACGAAGCCCCTGTCTCCGACTGGAACGCGCTTTCCACCACCTATCTGAGCGACGCGCCTTCGTTACAGGCGGCACAGGCTTGTCTTTCTGCTGCATATGTATACAGGAAGAACGAGCTGCAGCTCATGCATACCGACGCCGACTTCTCGCTTCCCGTCACAGGTGCCGCGCCTCTGCTCTTTGATCCCGAGTGCGGATTTGATGACAACTCGCCTCTGGTGCAAAACGCCCTGCGAGCAGCAAAACATGGATGGCGCATGGCCGTTGAGCTCTACAATCCGTCCAAACACTGCATCTATCTTGCACTCCCCACCACCGATGGCGAGAAACCCCTTGCGCTCGTATTTGACGTCTCAGCAGAAGGTCCTTATCAGGTTATTACAACACTGACTATTGAAGAGGCTTACCCCCTTGCACGTATCTTCTCTGATGGTCTACCTGCATGGATTATGCCACAGTAGTTCCAGCTCACAGGTAAGCTCTCTTCGCAGAACAGCTCACATAACTGGTCACAAAAAAGCCGCGTCGTGTGGACGCGGCTTTTCTAGTAGTTGGATTTCTCGACGGCGGGTGCACCGGGTTTCTCGTCAGCAGGCAGATTACCTGACACCTAACTTAATCGTGCCATGGCTCAACAGGCCATTCGTTGCCCGTAAGGCTCCAATTCTTCATATCATTGGCGTCGCCGTTAATGACAAACTCCCTGACAAAGATATCTTGCTTACCATTTGAAATGGTTTCGATATAGTAACGAAGACGATTCTCACCCTCATAGGACTCGTCAAGAGGAGTGGTGTAGTTAGAAAGCGTCTGCTGGTCAACGCCCATGTCCTTCAGCGTCTGCGCCAAGATGTCGTAGTGCCAGACAGGCGCGTCAGAAATCTGCATAGGCTGAGCCGCCTCTTCAGCAGTCTGACCTGCAGGCTTGTACATGATTACTGGAGCGGAAGGTGTCTGAATATCGCCGCCCGTCAAGTACCAATCACCATGGTCAGCGGTAATGATGAAAGACGTATTCTCATACACTCCCAAACGCTTGAGCTCAGCGATGTAGGCTTCAACAATTCTGTAAGCCGCGATGGTTTGCTCGTCAACGTTTTGCTTACTTGGATCTTCAGTGCGCTCAACGTTGCGATCAAGCGTGTAAGGTGGATGCGAGCCAAACAGATGAATGAAACGGAATGAACCGTTCTGACCAGTATTGTCAATCGAGAGTCCGTAGTGCTGCAGCTCCTGATAATACTTGAGATCGTCCTCGGTGTATGGCTGTGAAGAGAGATCAACTTCGTCCATGTTGACTGACTTGCGCATGCGCATATTAAGATCCTCGGTATAATACCAGAATCGAGGCTTAAACACCCAAGGCATGTCCCTGCAGAACGCCGTCTTATAGAGAATGCGCAGTGCACCAAAAACATCCAGCTGATTATCAAGTCCCCTACCAACAGGTGGATGGTAGTTAACGGAATATTTCTGAGCTGTTCCTCTATAACGGTTGTAATTGAGCTGGTCGGTGTACAGGCCAGCCTCAAATCCAGCATTCTGGATATCCCTGAGATACTGATCACTCTGTGCCCAGTTATAAACAAACTCGTTGAAATTCTCGCCAGGCTGAGGACGTGTTCCAAAAAGCAGCGATGGTACACCATATCGAGTAGGAATCATAGAACCTACAGAGTTTCTATACCACGTAAATCCTGTTAAACCGGCAAATGTCTCTGGACGTTCATCGTAGAGTCTCTGAACAAAGGCGGTGTCGGTAGTATCAAGGACAAACACCACGACGTTCTTCTTGGAGGAAACGTTGTAGAGGCCCTCGCGCGTTGCGATAACCTGCTGGTTTTCGGCATGAGCATCTATCGACGCTGCGATTGAAGGACCCCAGAGACTTGCAACGCCCACTGTCTGGACAATGATAAGAGCGGTTGCGGTTACTAGAAGACCTGTTCTAAGCTGACGTGCTTTTAGGAGCGAGAAGGCCACTGCAGCTGCAATGATTGCCAGCCAGATGAGGCCAGAGACAATCATTTGGGTTGTGAAGTCTGACCAAATAACCTCGTGACCATCTGCAAGTGGCATACCACCGTTCAAGAATACTGCCTGAACGTATGACGCCACACCGACGGCGCCTACAAATGCAACGGCAACGTTAAACACACGCTTACGCAGGAGTGATAAAAGCACTGTAAGAATGATCGTAAGGATAAGACCTGCAATAATAACGGGACCTGCAACATCGTTGAGGTTGAAAGAAAGGTCTCGCGCATTGCTTGCCACCAGCTCAAGTGGGGCTACGACCAAGATAGTAAAGACAGTAAAGAAAGAGACAAGAAATGCGACACCAATACGACCCTTAGGTTTGAGGGTTCCCTCTTTTTGTTCCTTGAGACGAACAGCTTCTGCTGCAAGGATTTCTTTCATCTGAACGTTTGCAGCTTCTGCACCTTTGGCGTCAACCTTGTGAACTTTGCCTTCGACAATCTTATTGGCGTTCTCATCAATCTTAAGCAGACGGAAGAGCACCTTACGAGAGCGCCTAAACGCAACGCCAAGGACCGCAGAGAGTGCAACTACAACTGCTGCCAGCGCCTGGATGGTGTAGGTCATGACAGATGGGTCAACGTAAGCCTGCGCTGTTGCAGGCAGAAGAGCCCACCATACAAATGTCAGTACTGCGACAAAAAACGCTCCATGAAGGAAGGACGCGCTGCTTTGAATAGCGGCGCTGCAAGAGTTTCTCATGGTAGAAGTTGTTGTTTTAGTCACGAGAAACACCGTCCTCATCAGTTGTCTTTGTGGCGTCTTTAGTGGAGCTGACGGCGTCGCTTTTCTCGGCGTCGTCTGCAGCGTCCGCAGCAGCGTTCTTCTTGGTAGTAGCGTCGTCTGCAACCTCAGAAGCCTCCTCCTGGTGCGCCAAAACGCGCTCAAGGATGAACTTACCTGCGGCTTCTCCACCATGACCGAGATTGAAAATCATGTTATTGCGAATCTCTTCAATCTTGTGCGACCAGCTATCGGTCTCTTCCAACATCTGCGCAACCGCGTCGCCCAAGCCCGAGAGGTCTTTAGGATCAAAGCTGCGGCCAATCTCATTCCTGAGCGTAATGTCACATGGATCCGAATGAATCTTGCTCCAGTCGGGGTTATTCTCCTTCATCGCGGTATCAATGAAGACCGACGGCTTGAGCGTGGTAAATGAGAACTCCTCAGCAACACTCGACCAGTCAGTAAACAGCAAATCAGCCGAGAGGACCGAAGTGTTAGAGCTGAAGTCAGTCTCAAAGGAGAGTTCCTCTGGATCCGCGTCAGCATAGCGAGCAAGAATCTCCTCCATACGGGCAGGATAACGCTTCAAATATTCTGGGTGCGGGCGAACCACAATACGCCAGCCGCGGCCCATGAGCTGCTCAAGCAGACCGTCAAGGCAGCTATCCATCAAGTTGTCGTACTGCCACGAAGGACCAATCAGCAACAGGGGTTTCTCGCCAGGTTTACGCTGGCCCAGATTCTGCTTCTGGTAGTTCTGGATTGACCTGTCGAGAAGATCGTAGCCAATAGCAGGCTTTCTCTTGGATGGCGTGTCGTAGTACTTCTCGACCAGCTCAAGATCGTGCTGCTGGTGAGGGCCAACGCAGAGAACGTCGTCGTAGTAGGTGTACTCGTTACGCGTTGAGGTGACCGTCATGGAGGTCATGTGGTGGCACATATACATGTACTCAGCATCTTTGCGCACGTAGGAGCGCTTCATGTAAGAGCTCTCCAGGTCACCGAGGGACGTAACCACAACGTCGGCATCCAGCTTCATAAAGAGCGTGATGAGACGACGCTGACCCAAGTAATACGGAATCAGGCGAGGCTGCTGTTTTGCCAGTTCAAAGACCTGGTCGTTAGGGTCAGAGGTGACATAGTGGATACGAATGTCAGAGTTTGCCAGCAGCCACTCGATGGCGCCCTGGAAGTACTTGTAGAAGCCGCTTGACTCGGAATAGAAAACCAGGTGCTTGCCGATGGTGTCAAAGAAGCGCTTGTAGTCCTCTTTTTCTCGAGCAGCATGAGGATCGCGCTGGAACCATTTGTGTGTGGACTTGGTTGCTGCGTCCATTGCCTCAAACTCATCGCGAGCAGCGTTGAGGTCATCGTAGTCAACCTGCTTACGAGGGTCAATGATAATGTTGCAGACAATTTGGACCAGAATTGAGAGAAGGTTTGAGCAAACCCAGTAGAATGCCATGCCACAGACAACGTAGACTGCAAGCACAAGTGACATTGCAATAGAAAGGCCGTTTGTGGTGTTCTTCTCTGCACGAGACTGCTCGCGCTGAAGCGGGTTCAGCTTGTTGGAAGCAAGGCCAAGAGCAACCGAGGACAAAGCTGCTGCGAGAGGCATAATCCAGGTGATACCACCGTCGATGATTGGGGTCATGCCCAAAAACTCTGTGCCAGGCGCGCCGGAATCAGTGATGCCATGGATGACGTCTACCAGGCCAAACAGAATGACTACCTGGATTGCCAGAGGAATAAGACTCAATAGCGGGTGATAACCTGCCTTTTTGTTGAGCTCGTTGGAGCGCTCCTCGATGGTCTCCCTGTCGCCGAAGTAGCGAGTCTTCAAACGGAAGGTCTCGGGCATAAGACGCACCATAACAATAGAATTTTGTTGCGTCCAAAGTGCCAGAGGCATCAGGATGATTTTAGTTGCAAGAGTAAAAAGAAAGATTGCCGCCCACCAACTGCCGGTCAAGTCGTATGCGGGCTGAACGATAAGTGAAAAAACGTGTGCAAGCTGCTCCATATACAAACCTTCTACGAGAAAACTCAACAGAAGCCAATAAAACCTAAACCTAAAACCAATGGAATTCATGGCAAACTAAAAGAAAGCTACGACATCTCAATGAAGTTTGCAGTATCTAAAGTTAACCTGAAGAAACCATTTGTGCATAACTAATTCATGGTATCAAAAAACGCTTTTTATCGGCAGTTTAAAGCGAACAATCAAAATGTAAAATCTTTAATTTAAATGGACAAAATTTATTCATAAATTGTTCTTTTTAAAATCATTCTATAAAAGTTACGTAGGCAATTGTCTTTCTCGTTAATCAAAAATTAACCCCTGAAATGGTATTTTATTTAATTTTTGGGTTGCAATCGCGGTTCTGCTGGCTAAAATACTCTCCATGTTATTTTTAATATTCGGCGCATTAGAGCGCTTTTGAAATGAGGAGATTCTATGCAGGCTAATCTGCAGGAGCTAAAAGAGACCTATTCGCGGCAGACGTATAGTGTGTTTTCGATCAACCGCCAACAGAAGATTGCTGACTCCCAAGTTACCTTTTCGCTTGCTCATTCTGTTTTCATCATTCCTGTTTTTGGAGCTGCCGAGATTACTATTGGTGGAAATGAATTTGTCTGCGAAGGAACCACGGTTGTACATGTTCCTGCAGGTCAGACCGTAACGTATCGAACCCTTTACGGACGCTCGTTTGACCATGTAAACATCTACTATGATGGCATTCAGGGCGATGTCACCAGCCCAATCTTCAATGCCTATGCATTTGATCCTCAAGGATTCGACCGCATTCTTGATAAGGTGCTTGACCTGGAAAAACTTAACACCACCCCATCGCTGGACAATCGTGTTGCTCAGATTGTCAATGGCACCGAGCTCATCAAGTCTATGTTCCTACTCACCAACAGCCAAAAGGTTCAGGAGAGCATGGCCGAGGCTCGCACGTATATTGAGCTCCACTTTGCAGATCCAATTACTATCCCTGGCCTGGCTAAACGTTGCGGAATGAGCACTCAACGTTTCTCCAACAATTTTGTCCAAACATTTGGCGTTCGCCCAATGACATTCATCATTGCAAAACGTCTTGATCATGCTCAACAGCTGCTTCAATCTGGCCTTTCTGTGCGAGAGACTTCCGAGGCAGTTGGCTATAGTGATCCGTTCTATTTCAGCAGGCTGTATAAGAAGCACATGGGCGTCACGCCTCAGGATGTTCATGACAGCTATGAAGGAAACGTCCTGATTAAGTAGCTGTCGTTTAAGACTGCCTGTTGCTACTTGCAGAAATTACTTGCCCAATTACTTGTGGCAAAGCTGGTCGCAGGTTTTATTGCAAATCAAAGGGTCAGAACGTTTTGTTCTGACTTTTTTGCATAATCAAGTTGTTATATTCATTTCTATGAATACGTAATTTTTGAGCTCAAAATTATGTGCCGAAAAAGGTAAAAAACCCGTTTAGTTGGAAATGAAAATTGAAAATTAGCTGTTTTATCTCCAACTAAGACGATTTTTTACCGCCTCAAAAACTTTTATCTGGGCAAACGTTGTATGCAGAAAAATGAAATCTCCAACTAAACGCATTTTTTACCACTTGAAGACTTATTCGAGTGATTCGCGAAGGATCTCTGCATCCACCGCCCCCCCCTTCAGCCGCCCATCACCATTCTTCGAGCAACTCTTGCGCGAAACCAGTGCTGCTTCGCAGCACAAAAAAATCCCAGCACCGCTAGGTGCTGGGATTTTATGCTTGAACTGTAGAACTTGTTAAGCAGCCTCAACAACTTTCTCCGAAGTGTTGTCCTTCTTAGCAAAGTGCTCAGCAACATAACCAGTAATCAAAGGAGTCAGGATTGCAGTAACAATAACTGCAGCTGCTACCTGTGCGTTTGCTGTTGCAAGAGCAGCACCACCATACAGGGCTGGGTTTGCCTCTGCCATAGCAGCAGGTGTAAGTGCGTTTGCGCCTGCGCAGGAAGAAATTGCAACGCCTGCAATTCCGGTTCCACCAGTTGCTTTATCAACAAAGTAATTGATAAAGCCACCGCAGACGGAGCAGATAACGCCAAGCAGAATACCTGCAGGACCAGCCATGATGAGGGAATCAAACTTCATAGTAGTTCCCATAGCAAAGAAGGTCATAACAATTATTGCTGGCAGAGCACTTGTGAGCATCTTCTTCATGGATGGGAAGAAGTTGCCAAGCAGAATACCAATAATAATTGGCAGAACTGCGCCAAGCAAAGACCAGTTAATTGGAGACTGACCAGTTGCACCAAGGGCAAGCATAGTAACTGGAGGACCAACAACCAGCGTAGTAATTGCAACTGCACCCTGCTCGTACTCGTTACCGTAGTCGGCCATCAGACCTGCGTACATGGAGTTGTTTGCACCAGAGCAAGCAGCAAGGATAACCATAGAAGAAAGGCCAAGCAGGTTGTCGTTCAGGAAGAACAGAACAGCAAGGCCAAGAGCAACGCAGAACACAACCTTAGAAATGATGATGATTGCGCCGCGAAGTGCTGCCTTTGGTGCGCTCTTGAACGAAATAGTTGCGCCAACGCACAGCATGAAGGCACCAACCAGAGCAGCCGTACCCTTAACGGTCATTGCTGCGGTAAAGCTGCCGAGCGTTGGGAATACCTCTGGGAAAAATGTGTTCATGAAAACACCAAGTAGCAGAGGAATCAGAATGTTTGCACCTGGGATACGGCCCAGTGCCTTAAATGGGTGCTGAATAGAAATTGGTTCTTTTGTAGACATCAACAATCACCTAGTCCATTACGATGCCGCCGTCGCAGTCGCCAACCTCACCGTTGACGAAGCTTGCAGCGTCGGAAGCAAAGAACAGTACCATCTGTGCAGGCTCAGATGCCTGTGCAGGACGACCAAGAGGAATGATGCCTACGACCTTCTTGTACTTCTCCTCATCGTTGGAGAGTGCAGCGGTCATATCTGTAATGGTGAAAGATGGGCAAACTGCGTTACAAGAAATGCCGTACTTGCCGCCCTCTTTAGCGATAGCCTTGGTAAAGCCGTTCATACCAGCCTTGGAAGATGCATAAGCAACGGTGCCAAGGAGGCCGCCGCCAATCTTGCCTGCGACGGAAGAAACGTTAACAATACGAGCGCCGCCACGGTCAATAAAGTGCTGCCAGAGAGCGTGAGTTACGTTGTAGGTACCAGTGAGGTTGGTGTTGATGGTGTTGTTCCACTCTTTGTCGTCAACCTCGGTAAAAGGAACGGAGCTGATGCGACCAGCACAGTTGATAAGAACGTTGACGTCGCCGCACTCCTCAAGAATCTGAGCAACGGTCTTCTTGACGCCCTCTGCATCTGCAATGTCCATTGTGTAGAAGAAGTTACCCTCGCCAAGCTCCTCGACAAACTTGCGACCAGTGTCCTCGTGACGAGAGCAAACGATTACGTGTCCACCTCCAGCAACAATACCCTTGGAGATCTCAGCGCCAATACCAGCGCTTCCGCCTGTAACCAGAACCAACTTACCTGTAAAATCGAATGCCATGCTCTCTCTCCTTTTTTCATGAGCACTAACCATTGGAAAACAAATAAATTCTAGCCATATTCACATAATTTTCTATACAAAAAATATTTTTTAACCACAAATCCTATGGTCAATGCGTTAAAAGAAAATAATTTGCTTAAAATGTGACATAAATGACACATTAAATTTCACGTTCAATCTTTTGGACATTTGTCTACAAACCAAACCCTTTTCTTCCTCGTAAATTTAAAAAAGTTAGACAAAGCTAACTTTTAGGAATACAATATGGCGAGAAACCCGTTGAGCTTGTAGCTCCAAACACCTAACTCTTGGCTTCACGCTATCAGTTTTTTGCTTTCAGCCCCGTAGCTACTTGCTCTCATATCTTTTAAGGAAGTCGCTATGAAACATCGCTGTACGCATATCTCGGCAGTCGTAAACCCACAATCGCGCCTCACCTGCAACCCTCTCCTATCCCGCAGGTCAGCACTCACCTTGCTCGGCGCAAGCTCTGCGGCCACCATCGCTTTTCTCGCCGCATGTAGTCCACGCGATTCTGCTGCTAGCGCAGACGCCGCGCAAAACCAAAACTCCTCGGCTCCCCTCGTCTTGACCACCTTCACCGTGATCCAGGACATGGCTTCTCGCGTTGCGGGCGAGTTCTGCCAGGTAGAATCTATCACCAAGGCCGGAGCTGAAATCCATGACTACGAGCCCACGCCTGACGACCTCAAGCGTGCGCAAAAGGCCCAGCTCATCCTCAACAACGGCCTGGGGCTTGAGCGTTGGTTTGAACGCTTCGTCGATGACTCGCCTGCTCAACGCGCCGACCTCAGCGAAGGCATCACCGCCATCCCCATCGCCGAGGGTGACTACCAGGGTCAGGCCAATCCGCATGCGTGGATGTCGCCCGCAAACGGCAAGATCTATGTCGAGAATATCGTCCGCGCGCTGAGCAACCTTGTCCCTGACCACGCCAAGGACTTCGAGGCCAACGGCGACGCATACAAAAAGGAGCTCGACAACATCTCCTCTCACCTGATTGAGGAGCTTAGCACCCTGCCGGAGAGCCAGCGCACGCTTGTAACCTGCGAGGGAGCGTTCTCGTACCTGTGCCGCGACACCAACATGAAGGAACTCTACCTTTGGGCCGTTAACGCCGCTGATGAAGGCACTCCGCAGCAGATTGCCAAAGTCGTCGAAACTGTAAAAGCCCAGCAAATTCCTGCGGTATTCTGCGAGTCAACGGTAAGCCCTAAGGCAATGCAGCAGGTAGCCGATGAGACGGGCGCTGTCCTCAGAACTGACGAGAAGAACATTTTGTACGTAGACTCCCTCTCGGAAGCCGACGGCCCCGTGCCTACCTATCTTGACCTGCTGCAACACGACGCAGACGCAATTGTATCTGGTCTCATGGGAAGGTAGTTGTTCGATGAATCTTTGTGTTTCGCAACTTTGCGCCTGGTACGAGAAAAAAGACCGCGAGAAACCCATCATTTATGACGTGAATTTCTCGCTTTCAACAGGAGATCTTTGCGCACTTGTTGGCGTCAATGGCGCCGGTAAATCTACGCTCTTCAAAGCGCTGATGGACACCATCGCATGGGAGGGGTCACTTACTTGGGGTCAGCAACCTCTCTCACAGGCGCGCAAGCAGGGAAAAGTAGCCTACGTTCCTCAAACAGAGGCAATTGATGCGACGTTTCCGCTGCTCGTAAGAGACGTTGTTATGCAGGGAAGATATGTTCATCAGGGCTGGATGCGCATACCTTCCACTCAGGACAAAGAGCTGGTAGCCCAGGCACTTGAACGCGTTAACCTGGCCGACCTTGCAGATCGTCCACTTGCCCAACTCTCGGGCGGACAAAGAAAGCGTGTTTTTGTGGCACGCGGAATAGCGCAAGCTGCTGAACTCGTATTTCTCGACGAACCGTTTGCGGGAGTAGACGCTCGCTCTGAGGCCATCATCACCGAACAGCTCAATAACCTCAGTAAAGAAGGCAAAACATTGCTCGTTTCAATTCACGACATCAATTTGGCCCAGCAAAAATTCCCGCTCTGCCTGGTCATCAATAAAACCATTACCGCACAGGGCTCTTCAAAAGAAATTCTTTCTGGAGATGCCCTTCTGCAGAACCTTGGTATTTCCGAAGATACCCACATTGAGGAGGTGCTCCATGCCTGAGGTAGACATTCTCCAATACGCATTCATGCAGCGAGCCCTCATCACCGGAATTGCAACCGCCATAGTCTGCGGGCTTTTGAGCTGCTGGATCACACACATGGGATGGTCGCTTATGGGTGACGCCATCTCGCATTCTATTCTCCCGGGCGTGGTCATTGCTCACCTGCTGGGGCTTCCCTATCTGGTGGGAGCACTTGTGTTTGCTCTCATTACCGTGGTGTTGGTCGGGCAAGTCAAAAAGAGCCAAATTGTGCGCCCCGATACTGCTATTGGTATTGTATTTACAACGTTTTTTGCGTTAGGAACAGTTCTCATATCCAAGGTTCCAAGTCAGATTAACCTCTCACACATACTCTTCGGAAACCTTTTGGGGGTCACTACTCCCGACATGCTGCAAGTTCTTTGTATTGGCCTGCCTATTGCAATCCTGCTCATCCTTAAAAACAAGGACCTGACCTTGCTTTCATTTGATCCCACGCAGGTTCAAGCAATTGGTCTTTCTACTAAAACACTCACTTCATTCTTGCTTGTTGCCTTAGCCCTCGCAATTGTCATATCGCTCCAAGCAGTTGGCGTCATTTTGTCAGTCTCGCTGCTTATTGTTCCGGGTGCCTGCGCAAGGCTTCTTACCAATCAGATGCGGCATATGCTCTGGATTTCTCCGCTTATTGCCACGGTCAGCGTTTTGATTGGAATAACAGGTAGTTATTACTTAGACGCCTCTTCTGGAGGAATGATTGGACTCACCCTCGGCGTGGTTTTTTGTATCATTTTTATACTAAAGAGTTTACCAAAGCTTACTTTTGGACATATACTAAACAAGAACTAAGAAAGGAGGACCAATGCATACACACAACACCTCAGAAGCCCAGCTCGCTCACACAACTCGTGCGCAAAAGCTCTTGCACAGGCAAGCCTCAGCGGCTCTCAGAACATCCATTGGTCTTATGGTCGGAGCTCTTCTTATCGCAATGGTTCATTAAGGCTTCAACTTAAATAATCACCCAGATTTGGCGAGAAACCCCTCCTATTCAAAGGGTTTCTCGCTAAATTTTTATATAAGTGTTTGAACGAGAATACCCACGGATACTGACGCAAGGTTGGACAAGATTGAAAGAGTCCATGGGGTGTTGCTTACTCTTTTTACCTTGTAAATAAGACCTTCAACAGCAATAACAATCAGCTCAACAGTTATGACACACGCCCAGTACTGAACGTCGTTAGCAACCACATCAACAAGGGCGCTTGTGATAAAAACGGCAATTGGATTAGTAAGCACTTGAGCAGCAACAACAATCAACAGTGCTTGATTGTCTTTAACGCCCAGCGATTTTGCGACAATAAGCTCGACAGTAATAGTCAGAATCAGACAAAACGCGAATATCGGAATAATGGTTATCAAATACGGCAATAAAAATATTTGGTCATCCATGCCATTAGCCTTCTACTTGTTTGTCTTCAGCAACAAGATAGTCTTCAGCCGCACACTCATCTTCAACCGCAAGCTCATCAACCTGATCAGATGGCTCTGCGATTAGAACATCTTCCTCTACAGCCTCAACAACTTGTGCTGCCTGGAACATACGCTCATGACCAAATGGCCCTGTAGCCACGGAATCTTTGACTAACGTAAGACCTACGCCCAACGCAAATGCCGAGACCAAACTCATAGCAGAGAGCATCAATGGGTGCTCAATACGGAATCCTGCGAGCGCAGGCAACGCGCCTACAGCTAGTGAGAAACTGGCCAGTCCAAATGCGGTGCCTTTTGCGTTAGGCAAGATATTTGCCAGAGATGCCAACGTAATGGACATAGTAAAGTTGAAGAAAAATACACCCAGAAGGCCCATAACCGGTATCTCCCATGAGGGCACAAACAAGGTGGCTGCAACAATGAGCGAAAAGATAGCTGTAGTCCTGAATCCAATACGATCAGCAACCGCTCCACCAAGCGCTTTACCTGCAAATACGCCAAGGATACTTAATACCAGTAAGAGCATCTCGCTCTTCCAAGGAAATGCCATAACCATGCCGGCATAGCTTCTCAGCGCCACCACAAGGCTCAGCAGTACAATCGCAAGCAATGTATTGAATGAAAGCTCCGAAATATCAAACGAAACGTTATGCACGTTCCAGTACTTCTTGTTAACCTTTTGTACTACAAGCGTGATAAGCGCGCATAAGAACAACAGCACAAGCAGGGAAAACGCAATCTGAAGTCTTCCCATTTGAGCACTTTGTGTGCCTAAAAAGACTCCAATTGCACCAGTTGCAATAAAGATTCCCGAAGGTCCTGCATGTTTTTGCGAGATATTAAGGACGCTCAGTCCACCTGCACTATGGAAGAGCGCGTTTCCAATCGCAAGCAAAAGAATTGCAGGCCACTCAAGAAGGGCTATAGGGACCAGCGAAAGAATAACTCCAGCGCCCACTAAAGCATACGAAAGCAAGGCGGCATGGGAGTTCTTATCCAGCTGATCCAGCGCAATGCCTATAGGGAGCTGCAGGGTAAAGGCAACTATGTCATACAGTAAAATACTTAGCGCAACAACTTCCATCGAACCCTGGCCAGACTCTCCCAACACTCGGCTTACGGCACAGAGCATGGTAGATACGCATGCAAAGTCAACTACAAAGTGACAAAGTGCATACGCAAATGTAGTGACTTCTTTTTTGGGAAGAATCTGCTGTGTTGTGGACAAGGTTTTACCTGCGACGCCTTATGATCATGATGAGGCCAATTACTGCCACAAGAGTAGAAACTGCAGCCATGGCTAAGAAGCTAGATGATCTACCGATTCTTGGCGTAGAAATAACATCAGCTTTTGCAATGACTGGCAAAGCAACTGTCATGACAAAAGTGCTGGCAGCAAGCGCAATTTTTTGGGCTGAACCCAAATCTTTAATCAGATGACGACGTAGTGACATACATACCTCCTTCATCAATTTTTTAATATTTTACCAGTACACACGCCGCGTTCCAAATGTACTCCCGTAAACGGCATAAAAAAGCGCCCGACGAATGTGAACTGCCTCCCATTTCTTATGTCCAAGAAATGGGAGGCGGTTCATATGCGGGGGATTATGATTCTGCAGCGTGTTAGCGTCGGCTTTTAGGCCTGGCGCACAAAATAGCGCAGCTTTCTTGTGTTCTGCTGAAGAATCGACATGTTCCTAATCAAGATAGCCAGGCAGCTAGGCGGTCGCACTACCTGATATGCATCTCTATGCATAAACTTCATCTAATATGCTTGAAAATGAATAGACTTATATAAGAAATTTAACTATCGATAAATTCTGTATCTACGGAACACACCTAAGTCAGATATTCTGCTCAAATGCGGGCATTTTACACACCTAATGACGATAATCTGCATGATTAGGGTATTTTCAGCGTAATGTATACGTCTTTTTAACAGATTATCCGACTTAGGTGTGTTTTGAACTGCCTCCTATTTCTCGTGTCCAAGAAATGGGAGGCAGTTCACAAGTGCCGAGCGCTGTGCAATCGCTTAAGGTTTTAACCTCGCTTTGACTATGCAGTCCGTTTAGTTCTCAGCCTTCTTGATTTTCTCGCCAAGCTTTTTATCAATGACGACGTAGAGGTAGCCTAGGGCAACAAAGACAACAATCAGGATCACGATGGTCAAAGCAACTGTTGGGACTCCTAGCTTGTCAAAGTCCATAAATCCATAAGGCCAGCGAGACTTCTCTTTAATCTGCACACCAAAGCCCAGGACTAAAACAATAATGTACGCAAAATACGTGAGCGGATACAAAGGCCAGATCAGAGGCTCTTTGAAGCCCATAGTTGGCTTCTCGTCAAAGAGCAGCCAGTCCAAAACGGCGCAGATAGGAATCACATCATGCAGAATAAAATTGTTGAACTTAAAGACGCCGTTGACAAAGACCTCGCCATGGTCAAGTAGGAAGTAAGCTACCAGGCCAGTTACGGTAATGCCCAGCATAAGCGTGTGTTTGACCGTTGGCATCCATGGCTTCTGAGCAGTCTCGGGATGCTTGTAAGCCTGGAATAGCGCACCCCAGAAATAGGCAACAAGCAGCAGGTTAGAAATGTTGGTGAAGTAATACAAGAAAGAAACGCGGAAGTTCATTCGGAAGACGCCCGCAGAATCACACAGTACAAAGGTGCCAATCACAGCAATAAATAGCTTAAAAATAAATGACGCTTTCTTAGATTTAATCAACGCAGTGCCTCCTTCTGTAAAGCGAGAGGTCACTGTATACCTAGCGCGCCGCGACAAAAATACGTAATTCTCAGAGTTAACAGTTATGTTTCAAATGAAAAAGATTCAAAAAAAAATGCGGTCTTCTCACTTTTGGCGAGAAGACCGTGAAATGGCGAGAAAATCGCAGATGTCAAAGGTGTACAAGGCCAACTAGGACTGCGTTACTGAAGCGCGTGCTTGATTACAAGAATTGGATGGTGTAGGAGCAGTCGAGGTCCTGTGGATTTCATGACCTCTTTAACGCGAGCGCGCATCTCTTTGCTATAGCAATGCGATTTGCATTTTGAGCAAAACGTCTTTGTCTCAATGTGAGGACAGCGGTCCACACGCGTATGCGCATACTTCTCAAGCTCAGCGCACTCGTCGCACAGAGGTTCGTGGGCGTTGGTGCGATGGTACTTCTCGCAATAAAAACGAATCATGAGCGAAATGAGATCTTTTTCTTTTTGACGTTTCTGCGCAATTTCTTCAGGTGTCATCAGCTCACTCGTCCCCCATCAACGGTGTAAACAACATCTGCAATTCCCATGGTAGAAGCCCTATGAGAGACAAGAACCACGGATTTGCGCTCAGTTTCTTTATCAAGTGAGCGCAAGATAATAGCCTCGTTTAGGCTGTCTAGGTTACTGGTTGGCTCGTCAAGCAGCATGAGTGGCGCGTCATGCAAGAAAGCGCGAGCAAGGCCAATGCGCTGGCGCTCTCCGCCAGAAAGTGAGTCGCCAAGCTCTGCAACAGGCGTGTTGTAGCCCTGGGGCAGCGTGGAAATGTACTCGTGAATTGAAGCCTTCTTGCACGCCTCAACAATCTCTTCATCCGTTGCGTCAAGCTTTGCAATGCGGAGATTGTTCTTAATGGAATCGTGATATAGATGCGTATCCTGTGTCATGTAGCTCTCAAGATCGCGCAGGTTAGAGGTATTAATCTGCTCCAAAGGAGTTCCAGAAATCTCAATGGCTCCAGGTGTTGCTGGCCAGAAACGCATCAAGAGTTTAAGTAACGTAGACTTGCCTGAGCCGCTCTTTCCCACAATTCCCACGATCTTATCGGTAGGAATATCCACGGAAATGTTGTCTAGAATCTGCTCGTCATCGTACGCAAATGAAAGCTTAGAAACGCGCACGCCCTCATAGGAGATGTCTTTTTGACCCACTACATCTTCAACCAGGGGCTGTTCGTCCAAAATATCCAAAACACGGTTGCCTGCAGCAAACGTACTGGTCAGGGTTGTACCAAGTGCTGCCAAAGCCACAACAGGCCCAAACGAACTCATCAATGCAATGGTGACAATGAAAGCTTCATTCATAAGAATCTGCTGGTGATAGGCCAGGTAGAACGAACTAAAGAACATGACTAGTGTTGCGGCAAGAATGACCGTTGAGGTGACCGCATCGTTGACACCAAATGCTTTCTTAACTGCCTGTTGTCTGTCGCTTAACTGATCAGCAAGCTTACTGGAGCTCTCAAGCATTTGAGCGCCCGTATTGTACTGCAGAATCTCGTCAAGACCACGCAGGTTATCAAGGGTAACCGTCGAGAGTTTACCAGCAAGATCTCTTGCCTCAGCAGAGTCTTGCTCGGAGCGCTTAGACATAGCAAGCGGAATTGCCACGCCAACTATCAGGTAAGAAACAAGTGCAATGACGCCTAAAATCAAGTTGGTAGTACCTGCAATAAACCACACCATAACAACGCAGAACACAACCGCAATGCAGATAGGCGAGATAGTGTGTGCATAGAAAACCTCGAGCAGCTCAATGTCTGAAGTAATGACGTTCATCAGGTTGCCCTTATTTTTGACCTCAAGTTTTGCTGGCGCAAGCTTTCTTAACGCCGTGAACACGCGGTCTCGAATAAGCGCAAGTAGTTTAAACGCAATAAAGTGGTTGCATTCCTGCTCGGCATAGCGCAGCAGACCGCGGACCAGGGCAAACAAAAGCATGCCGCCAAAAAGCAACACCATAGGAGAAGATGAAGCAAAGCCCATAGCGCTGAGCAGCGCATATGCTCCAAAAATGCTGATGAACGTGGCGGCAAGGTTACCCAAAACGCCCATCAAAATTGCAAGTATCATAAAGCCAGCCAGCGGACGAACCAGCCCCACCAGCCTCAACATAATGGTGAGCGCACTACGGCGAGAAGTACGTGCAGTTGTGGCGCTGTTCTTAACTTCTGTTTTCATTACGCCTCAACTCCTTTCACATAATTCTCAAGCTCAGTCTGGGCCCGCGTCATTCGTTTGTACTCGTCATTTGTTGCAAGCAACTCTTGGTGCGTTCCACTTCCAACAACACGACCATGCTGCATAACAACAATCTGATCAGCATTTTTAACGTTTACTAAGCGGTGAGAAATTACCAGCACCATCTTTGTCTGAGCAAGCTGGTGAACCTGCTGCATAATAACGTCTTCACTCTCAACATCAATATTTGAAGTAGCTTCATCAAAAATGTACATCTGGCTATTGTGAAGCAAGGCTCTGGCCAGTGCTAATCTCTGACGCTGACCACCAGACAAGTTGGAGCCCTTCTCGGCAACTGGCGCGTCAAGTCCACCCAAAGACTTTACGAACTCAGCAAGATTGACCTGTTCAAGGGCGTGCCAGAGCTGTTCTTCAGTTGCCTCTGGATTACCCATGGCAAGGTTAGAGCGAACGCTTCCCATAAAGAGATGTGCTTGATGGCCAATATACGTAACGTTTTGAAGCAAATTCTGGTCAGAAATGTCTGACAAACTGGTATTTCCAAACAGAACATCGCCAGAATATGAGCGGAGTTTTCCGGTCAGAAGTGCTGCAATTGTTGATTTTCCGCAGCCTGACTCTCCTACCAGGGCATTCAAAGAGTTAGCGCGCATTCCAAAAGAAACATTCACCAAGACGGGTTTCTCGCCGTCATAGGAGAAAGAAACGTTGCGCAAAGCGACATCACTAGAAGCTGGAACGGTCTTGGTACCCTGCGCTCGAACAGGCATATCAAGCAGGTCAAAGATCTTGTCCGACGCTGCCATACCGTTCATGGCAATGTGGAAATAACTGCCTAAAAGACGCATGGGCAAGAAGAACTCAGCCGAAATCAAAATGACAAAGACGCCTTCCCACATAACGAGGAGGTGGTCATTTACCTGCTGAATTGCAAGAATTGTACCGAGCGCGCTTCCACCAAATGCAACCACGTCCATCACGGTGATGGAGTTGAGCTGCATGGTTAGAACCTTCATGGTAATACGTCTAAAGTGCTCGGCTTCCTCGTTCATCTGCTTGTGTTTAAAACCATCAGCCTTGTAAATCTTTGCTGTGGTCAGGCCCTGCAGGTTCTCCAAAAACGTATCGCCAAGCTGCGTATACTGGCCCCAATACTTAGACAAAAGCTTCTTTGCAAACTTCTGGATAAGAACGATGGTCATGGGGATGAGCGGAACAAATACCAGCAAAACAATGCCAACTACCGGACTAATAAGAAGCAAAACAAGGAAAAGTGTGAGCGGAGCTAAAACAGCATAGAAAAACTGAGGCAGATACTGCGCAAAATACGTTTCCAGCTGATCAACGCCTTCAACTGCCAGCTGAACAATCTCGCTGGTAGCGTATGAATTTTTATACGAGGGACCAAACTCTAAAAGCTTCTGATAGATTTTCTCGCGAAGGGTCTTTTTAACCCTTCTAGCTGCGTAAAAACTTGTCTTGTGCTGAGCAAGTTTGCAGAAATACCTAATCACAATAGCAATAAGGCAAAGTGCAATAAACACCAACTGCTCTTCGAGGACAAAATAATCCAAGAACAGGGCTTGTATCATTCTTGCCAGAGAATACATAAATACAATATTGGCAAGCAGCGCAATCCACTGGTAGAGCACGGTCAAGCCAATATATTTTTTACTCTCCTCAATGAGGGCAATGAGGCGTTTGTTGATCATCATATAAAACTTCTCTCGCTCTTCTTACAAGCAGAATCTTTAATCCACTAACTGTTTTACTTACTTTATATGTAGTTTTGTCGTTGCATATACGAGTTTGCCTTATGCAACATTTAAAAACAACACACAAAATAGCGAGAACAACTGCTATTTTTGAACACGTTCCCAGTCCGCTTTTGTGAGCATTGATATACCAAACTGCTCTTCTTTGCCTGTGTACTTATTAAAGTCTGTAATAATGCCCATCTCCGTGAAGCCACACTTACGAGCCACTGAAGCAGACTTTTTATTGCGCTCAAGATATCTAATAATTACCTGGTCAACACCATGCTCTTCAAATGCATATGCGGTAAGAGCTTGAGCACCCTCAGATGCAAACCCTTGCCCCCAATAAGGACGACCAATCCAATAGCCAATTTCTGCCTGATGCAGCTGCTTTGAGGAATCCTTTGGATCAGGAATTTCTTCAAAATCCAACGACATTGAACCAATTAGATGACCGGTCCTCATGTCTTTTACGGCATAACAGGACTTATCGGACAGCACGTTTGCAAGAACCTGCTTGGAATCTTCTAAAGTTTTGTGAGGTTCCCATCCACAAAGTGGACCAATTTCTGGATCTTTTGCCAATTCATAGAGCTCATTGGCATCAGATGCATGCCATGGAATAAGAAACAATCTCTTAGTGGTAATCATGCAAATTCCCTCACAACCTTTTGTTATTTAATGACTTTATATTACTGTCCAATCTGTTGGACACTCATTCTTTAACAAATCCATATTCTATTCTCAACATCTTCTAAGGAGGCTCTTATGTACAGTCCTACAAAGCTTGTTGATTCTTTTGTTATTTCCGGTCTTCCCTACTACGACGCTCCTCTTGTCTTTGACCAGCTCAAACTTGGCTCAGATCTAACCATTGTTCCTGAACGTGATAACCCTTACGACCCAGAGGCTCTTGCTCTGTACTCTAATGACCACAAGCTGGGCTTTGTTCCTAGAGAAAGCAATTCTCTCTGGAGTACTTTGCTCTTCTACGGACATCAAAACATTGTTACTTGCAAGATCACGCAGCTCAGCGATCACCATGGTCATCTTCTCGTTAAAGCAGGCCTTTACGTCATTGATGCTCGCTAATTGGCGCGAGAAAGACTACTTGTTTTGACCTGGTTTAGCTAATCCTCTTTCTGTGTTTGGTAGCTCTGAAGAATTCCGCTCAAGTACTCTTGATATTTCTGCCTGGTCTTCTTTGGAGCTACCAGTTCTATATCTGTTCCAAATGTTGCAAGCCAACCATAAAACGTTGGAGCTTCCATTACAGAAACATGTACGTCAGCTGTAGTTCCATCAGAACTTGGATTGTTCAAAATAATGTTTTTGCCAAAACGGTCGTACACCGAGCACATCACGCGCTCATTAACACGAAGTGTGACCTCTACAACCTCGCCCGAGTACATGCCAAAGACGCGCTCTTGATACTTGTCTATATCAAACTGCTTGATCTGCTCGTTAACTGTGGCGTCAGCATCAGAGACCTCAAGTCTAAACATGCGGTCCACGCGATAATTGACAAAGTTTTGATGCTTATCATTCCACACAATAAGGTAGTAGAAATCATCAATATAGGTAAGTTGAACAGGTGTTTCTTCTCTTACGGGAAGCTCTTCAATAACCTTATCTTTAAAGCCTTTCTTGCGATACTTAAACGAGACTTTTTTCTTCTGCAAAAGAGCCGTTTGAATAGCATTAAGCGCATAAAACACAGACTCATTTTGCGACTTAATACGACCCTCAACATGGATGCGCTTCTTCAGCGTGTCAGAGGTAGACTTTCCACCCAGCTCACCAATAAGACTCACCAGGTTATTTGCTTTGCGCTCTGTCAAAAACTTTGAAGACTGCACAGCGTCTGCCATCAACATGAGCTCCTCAGCCTGAAACTTCCTGGTTGCTAGGCCATACTCAACAGGATGGCGCTGGTAAGACTGAATGTCGTAACCAAAATTCTGCAGCGATTTGATGTCATCGTAGAGTGTTTTACGTTCCACGCTTAGCCCGCGCTCTGCGAGCTTTTCAATAAGCTGAGGTGTGCTCAGGCCATGATCGTCATCAGTTTCTTCCTCAAAAATTTTTACGAGGTGCAAGCAGCGGGTCTTCTCGCTTGGCATACTGCCTCCGAAGTCTAGCTCCAATAAAAAACTCCTGTCCATTTTAGTGGACAGGAGTCGAGAAAAACGTATGGTCAGAAACTCTTCGGTAAACGGCATGTAAATCGCAGACAACCCGTAAATAAACTGATATTTAGCCCCAAACCTCTTCGGCAATTTCTTTTACAAGCGCAATCTTTGCCCACTGCTCATCTTCGGTGAGCTTGTTACCAATCTCGCAGCTTGCAAAGCCACACTGGGGAGAAAGGCAGAGATTCTCCAGAGGCACGTACTGAGCTGCCTCATGAATGCGCTCGATAACCTTGGCTTTCTCTTCCAGCTGGGCGTGCTTGGTGGTGATCAGACCAAGCACAACCTTTTTACCAGCTGGAACAGAAGCCAGGGGCCCAAAGCCACCGGAGCGATGATCATCAAATTCTAAGAAGAAAGCGTTTACATGCTCTTGAGCAAGAAGAGCATCGGCCACACCGTCATAGCCGCCCTCGCAAGCCCAGGTACTATGGAAGTTGCCACGACAAACGTGTGTGTTAATAGTCAGATCAGCTGGAGCCGCATCAAGAACGCGGTTGTTGATCTCAAGCAGCAGCGCCTTGATCTTCTGAAGACCTTTCTGGTCAGCGCCAAAGAAAAGCTCTGCACGAGGGTCAACTAGCACGCCCCATGAGCAGTCATCAAGCTGAAGATTACGACAGCCTGCAGCATATACCTGCTTAATAAACGCACCGTAGCCAGCAACAATGTCTTCAAGAAGGTCCTGGTCGTTGGCATAGTACTTGTTAGTCTGCTCGCGGTTCATGGGCATAATGAACTGCTCAATAAACTGTGCAGGTGCAGGAATAGTAAGCTTGGCAACGGTTGTCTCGTCCTCAAACTGCTGAACAAAGCGGAAGTGCTCTATAAAGGGATGCTCTTTGGTGAGCTCCACTTTTCCTACGAGGAAGGTGTCGTCAATCTCTGCAGTCTCATCGTGGAAAGGGAGTCCGGTATTAGTTGGCGCATGGCCAATACCTTCGAACGCCCACATAAAATCAAGGTGCCAGGTTGCACGCCTAAACTCACCGTCAGTGATGACTTTAAGGCCTGTCTGCTTCTCCTTTTGGATAAGCTCTGTAATAGCTTTGTCCTCTACTTGCTTGAGCTCATGTGAATCAATCTGACCTTTTTCAAACTGAATACGAGCCTGCTTAAGATTTTCTGGACGAAGAAAGCTGCCAACAACATCAAAGCGATGTGGAGTAGTTTTATCATTTTTGATTGCCATAATGACCCCTTAGAACTGCTTATGAGAAACCAGTATGACAATCAACACTTCACTTGTGAAATACAAATACTTAACTAATTCATATAGCTAAAAACTATATCTTAACGTTTACCGTTCCACTCATCTAAGAACTGGCCAATATACTCACGCATGTACTTCTCGCGAGCTTTTCCTAGCTCTTTGCCACTGCGCGTATTCATCATGTCTGCCAGCAAAAAGAGTTTCTCGTAGAAGTGGTTGAGCGACGTTGATTTGTGTGAGTGATACTCCTCGCCGCCCATGTTGAGAGTTGGTGGTTCATCCGGGTCATACATACCGCGACCATGACTTCCGCCATAGGCAAAGGTACGTGCGATGCCAACAGCACCAAGCGCGTCCAGGCGATCTGCGTCTTGAACACACATACCCTCAAGCGTTGAAGGAACTACCGAGTCCGTTCCCGAGAAAGAAACCTCATCGATTGCGATACAAATTGCCCGGATAGTGGCCTCGTCGACAGCATGCTGACGCAGAAAACCAACGGCCCTATCCTTATGCTCATGCGTCTCTGGAGAAAGCTTGATGTCATCTACATCGTGCAAAAGCGCAGCAAGGGCAACAATCTCTTGATTTGCCCCTTCCTCTTGCGCAATTCTTACAGCCATTTTGTACACACGCAATGTGTGGAAGTAGTCGTGGCCACTAAAATCTGTGGAGAAAACCTCTTTTACAAAGTCCAAAGCGTCATCGATAATTTTTGAGTCCATAACTCCCCGCTCAACACATTCAAACGTATCTCTCACGCATTATTTGCGCAGATTGTGCATCCTCTTAACTGTCTTTTTCTTAGTGTACACAGCCTCTCTTGCTTGAGAATTTTGAAGCTCAAATTTCATGAAATTGTTAACTATCCAGCTTCCACTATTCAGTTTCCGCATAACTCACATTTGTCTTAAAATTTAATACATTTCTATTGCAATTTTTATCCGTTGCACGTTTATGACAAATGTCGAGAAAATCGTTAAAAATAGAGCAATTTAAATGCCATTTTTCAACGTACCAAATATTTTGATTAAATTATTTATATAACATGAGGTAAAGACATTTTTTGAAATGTGTTCAAACTATAAAAATCGCTGGTTGAGCTAACAATTTTTATCAAAATAATAGATAATTATCTATACGAAAAATGCTCTGAATATGTGTCATTTATCTCTATCGTGCTTATCGTGATGCATCACTTTCAGCGCAAGATTTAATTGCAAATTTTGTTGGGGTATTCACTATTTGTTAGGGGTAGGTATGGAAAGAAAAAACAAGAACTTTGCAAGCAAAGGGGCAAAGACAGCTATGTCTTTGGTACTCGCGCTCTCTTTGGTCCCTTCTTCAGCGTTAGCAGAAATTGCTAGCACTCAAGAGGTAGCTCAGACGCAAGAAGTTGCAGCAACTCAAACAAGTGATGCAACTGCCTCAACCTCTGAAGCAACAGCAGAGAGCTCTACTGAGGCTACCACTACCGCAGAGTCTACTTCCAACCAGCAGACCTCTGAACAGACTGCTGCTCCTGCAGAAAGATCTTCTCGCCGTGTTACAAGAAGCCTTTCTTACATCTCAACTGAGCTCTGGGTAGACGGAACCAACGGTAGCGATACTAACGAGGGCTCCAGCTCCGATCCTGTTAAATCTCTCCAGAAAGCACTGGAGCTGTGGGGAGAAACTTCTTCAATCTACACCATTCATCTCAAAGGCAACCTCAATCTGACCTCTACGGTTACCATTCCTTCTGGTCTTACACTCAAGATTGAATCTGAGGGCGCAACGCTTACTGGCACTGGAAACAGCATTGACGGTCTGGTTCTATCACCTGGCTCAACGCTGACCGGCACGGGCACTCTTACCATGTCTGGCTTCAAGACAGCACTAACCGCACAGGATGGGTCTACCATCACTGATGGTACTTATGTCTTCAGGAACAACGCAGGTGCAAGCGGCTCGCGCGGTATTTCTCTTGGCGGAACCGTTAGCGGCAGCACCAACAAGAGCAGCGTTACCATCACCGCAGACGATAAGAGCAATACAAACTTCTTTGAGTCTGGTGTCACCTTTGAAAACGCTACTATCAAAGTAACTTCACAGGCTCGTACCTGGAATGACGCTCGCAACCTCAACCTTAGGAACACAGACCTTACCGTTGAAGGCTTTGGTCAGACTTTCTACGTCAACCAGCTCAACATGAATGACTCCACCCTTACCATTAATCCTTCATGGTACGGCGCTACGGGCATGACCATCCAGGGTTCTTCCAATATTGTTAACTCCACCATTAACGCAAATGCTGGCTCAACTTCTGGCATTTCTGTTGGTGTAGCTGGTGGAACAGTAAACGTTACTAACTCAACCCTTAACTTCACTAACGGTGGTACTGGCGGCCTTAACGTCAACACTGGTAACGTCATCATTAACAACTCCACCATTAAGGGAGATGGTCGTAACTCTGGTGCTCTCTTTGGCGCACAGACTAACGGTTCCATCCAGTTCACTGGAAACAGCCTGGTAGAAACCCCTGCCACCAAGAACTCCGATAACGGCGCTGGCCAGACTCGTCAGAACTATAACGTTGTTGGCGGCTCTTACCTGATCAAATACGCACCAAGCTACAACAGTGGCTTTGGTAGCACTATCCCTACAAACGGCGCAGCTAACGGCAACGAGGTTCTCTCGCTCTTTACTCTTGCTGACCCATCAACTAACTCTCTGAGCCTCATCAATGCCAATGGAGCAACCTACACCTACCCAGTTGCCAACGCATCAAGCGATGGTCAGAAGCACGTTTGGGCACCTGCTGCAACCGTCACCTTTAACCTCAATACCCCAGGCGTTACCGGCGTCAACCCAACATTTGCTGACGGCACCACTGCTAACAAGACTGCTCTTGCTATGCGCGGTAACTCTCTTGCAACTGCTTCTTCTGTAGCAGAAGGCTCCACTACCCTACCTGCAGATCCTTATGCAAGTGGTCAGGAGTTTGACGGCTGGTACTACACCGACGCTGCTGGTACCGAGCACCAGTTCACCGCTGATACCCAGGTCACCTCTGACATGACAGTCTATCCACATTGGAAGGCCAACACTGCTTGGCTCTATGTCAGGTATCACAACGGCAACGGCGTTACCGTTATTGAACGCGTTGCTACAAACGCTGGTCGCACCGTTAACATTCTTTCTAACACTGACGTTAACAATCGCGACAGCAACTTCAACATTGCAGGTAAAACCTTCAAGCGCTGGACCACTCAGGCAAACGGCGCTGGTGACGAGGTAGCGGCTAATTCCAGCCTTGCTGTTCCTGCAGGTACTGATACTGTTGATCTGTATGCAGACTGGGAGGAGCAGCACCTTACTGTGTCCTTCTCGGCAAATGGTGGAACCTTCTCTGCGAACAGCGTCTTTAAGCAGAATCCAAACGTCTTTGACATCACCACCGATGCAAACGGCGGTGAAGTTGCAACTATCAAGACTCACCCAACTGTTGCTGAGCAAACTACCATTAATGCTCTACTGCAGAATCTCAGCGGCAATACTCTGACCACGTCTACTGATGGAATTGCAAGTCCTACCAGTTCTAACACCAATACTGCTTATACAGATATTGCAACCTTTGAGAATCACGTTCTGGACAACGCGGATGATCCAATGACCTTCTTTGGCATTGTTATTGGTCACAACTACCACTACTGGTTCACTGACGCTGCAGGCAACTCCCCTGCAACCATCAACGGTGGCGCAACGCTTACCAACGACGTCACTTACTACCTCAAGTGGAAGGAAGATCCTTCCATCCAGAGAGTAGAGCTTACGAGCGATCTTCCTGCTGATATGTGGAGTGATTCTCAGAACAATACCACTCAGATCAAGGAAGTTTCTAACGATAAGAGCTTCAGTCTTACCGGCGCTATTGACGCTACCTCCGTCATTAATCAGATGAGCGCTTTTGAGAATGGCATTGCTGGCGGCCTCGATGACCTAACCAAGATTACGCTTTCTGGCACAACTTCTACCTTTACTGCAAAGCTCACGCTTCCTGCTGGCGTTGTTATCCCAGCTAATCCAACAGTAACTACCTCTGGCCTTGGTGACCTCTTTGAGGTTACAAACGTTTCCGTGAACGGTCAGGAAGTTACCGTTACCCTGAAGCTCAAGGGTACTTACACCAACTACAAGCAGCTCAAAGACGCTGTCGAGACAGTTGGCAAAGACGATGCAGCTACCGCAGAAATTGCAAGACCTCTTACCGTAACTGTTGATGGTCTCACACTTGACCCAACTCAGGTAACCAATGGTCAGGAGCTCACCGCTACAGGTACTCTTACTGGCACCTTTGAATCTTTTGCAAAGAACACCGTCACCAACGTCACCAAGAAGTTCGAACTTTCTTGGAACGGTGTTCAGATTGCTGCGAGCAGAGACCCTCGTGGTACTGGCATTCAGCAGACTCTTATTGTGAACAACCCAATTGAGATGAACCTTCCTGCAGATATGCTTGCTGACGAGAATACCGAGCATGACCAGGTTATTACTATGAAGGCAGGCACCACCTTTAATCTCACTGGTTCAATTCTTGCTTCTTCTATTCAGGAGCAGATGAACAACATTGAGCGTGCTTACCCCAACACCAACCATGACACCATTACGCTGAGCAACCTGAAGTTCAAGTTCACAGCAACTCTGACTGTTCCTGAGGGAATGACACTTCCAAGCAACCTTGATGCCAACACCATCCAGGCTTCCAACTTTGGTAGCGGCTTTAAGGTCAGCGATGTTCAGGTCAACGGTCGTACGGTTACCGTCACCTTTGAGCTCAGCGATCCTTCCTCCATTAGAACGTACTCTGACCTCGAGCGCATTGTTGATGAGGCAAGTGCAAACGATGGCTGGATGAAGCTCACCATTCCTGGCGTCACCATTGACTCCAATGTTGCTGCAGGCACCCAGCTCACCGCTGTCGGCACCGTTACCGGCTCCTTCAGCGCTATTGCTGATTCCGCAGCTGGCAACCGCAAGGTCTTCTCGTTCACCTGGAATGGTGTCCAGTGGCCAGATGGTAAGGACGCCGTTGCAACTGATAACGACACAATCCAGCTAACCATTACTGTTGCAGAGGAAGAGACTCCAGAGACTCCTTCCACTCCAACTAAGCCATCTAAGAAAAAGAAGCAGAAGACTCCATACACCGGAGATGCTTCTGCTGCAGCACCTCTTGCTGCACTTCTCGCTGGTATGACCGCTGTAATGACTTCACTTGGCATTACTAAGCGTCGTAAGAATAAGTAAGAAAGAAAGTGATTGGTTCTGTATCGCTCTAGTTAGGATGTGCTATGAAAAGTAAGGCAAGGATTGTAGCGGGATTGCTTTTAGCTGCCGTTGCATTCGTCGCAGCATTGCTGCCCAACCTTAGCGTGGCTTACGCAGAAGACACCACAGGTCTTCAAATCAATGCTCTGAGCATTGAAGATGCGTCGACTCACGCCCAAGTTGCTGACCTTCTTGCAGGTCAAACTCCTGCTCTTAAGGCGGGAGTCACCTACGCCTTGAATGTTGGCTACACAATCCCTGCATCGTTGCAGTTCTCCCCAACTTACCTCAACGTGAGGTTTGGAGATGGACTCTATGTCACAGGCCTTCCAGGTGCAACGTTTACCGTTGGTGGCATCTCAAACACCAGCTTCTCTAACCTGGTTACCACACCTACGGGAACGGGAACCCTTCCTTACGGCTATCCTGGCGCAAGTTCCGAGAAGAACCGCAGTGGTGATCTGGTCTACATGACCAAAAACGGCTTGACCCAGGTTTCTTCCAGAGGAGAAATTCAGTTCAAGCTTGACGATGCTGTTGAGAACCAGAGCGCAAGCCAGGTTATCGCAAATGCAATTCGTGTTAGCTTGAGCACCGCTGCAACACAAAACATTGATCCACATACCTCATCTGTTACTGCAGCTGACGCCATGACCTATGGTTTCTGGGCTGATCAGTCCACCGAGGTTCTCTCTAAGGGTGGCACCACCTCTACCCTGCAGGTTTCTACCACAGGCTCTAAGGTCCTCACCGAGGCAAACAGCAAGACCACGGTTCAGGTTGTCTATCCAAGTGATATGGAGCTTGTTGGTGTCAACGAGACCAGCCTCTACAACACCCCAGGTACCATCGTCTCTACTACCGATGACGGCACTAACAAGACCGCAACAGTCGAGTGGAACGAGCCAGGCTCTTACGCAGGTACCCCAACCTTTAAGCCACAGATTAAGGTTCCTGCATCAAGCACCAGACCTAACAACTCAACCTTTAACGTCACCATTAAGAACCTCACTATGTCCGTTTGGAATGACACTCCAAACGTCAACCGTACCTCCGCAAACGCTTCTTCTACGCTTACGGTTACCGTAATTGACGGTCTTAACCCAGAGCGTCTTACCACACACGCTCTTGTCGATACAGCTCCTAACTGGGCATACAAGAAAAACGATACCTACAACGTTCGTCTTGGCACCTATCTCATCAAGAACGAGCTCTCCTCAGACACCGCTCCAAAGACGCTCGAGATGACCATCGATCAGAACCAGACCGCTATCATCCGCGGCGTCACCATCCCGTACAAGGCTGGTATGACCTATGGTCCAATCCACTGGACCGCATCAGACGGCACGAGCGGAACTGCTGACCCAAGCATTCTGCGTACCTCTGGTGTCTCCGCACTTATCACCAACACTGCCCTTGGTCTTGATATCAATACCTCCATTACTTCCATCAAGGTTGACCTTGGTCCAATTCTTGGCGGATACGATGGCATTAGACCAATGAGCGATCTTCTCGATACATGGAATCCAAACAACAAGCATGTCACTGACGAGTACTATGGCTGGAGCTACATCTCCAACGGCGTTTACGGCTCTTGGAAGAAGGGCACTAACGCCGACGTTGTCACTAACGTCAAGCTCTACAACACCGGCACCACTCCTGACGCAGGCGTTACGCTGACCGCTAAGTCCGGCGCGCCTAAGGTTCTTAACGGCGTTGGTAGCATCGATAAGACCCAGATTAACGGCGGTGAGACCTTCAAGATTTCTGGTCGCATCGACGACGCAAACTGGGACTGGAACCCTCTTCAGGAGCCAGTGCTCTACGTCATCATGCCTGAGGGCTTTACCTACAGCAACCTCACCGTTTCTAACGGCACGCTCAGTGCTCCTGAGTTTGTAGGAACGTACGATAAGGACGGCGTAGCTGTTAAGGTTTGGAAGTACACCATTGATGTTGGCGACGAGACTCGCGGTCAGTATCAGCCAGACTTTACCAGCAAGAACATGACTCTGAGCATGGATGTCCACACCACCGATCTTGCAGGCAAGGGTATCTACCACATCAACGACTTTGTTGGCATTACCACCAAAGACTTCAAGGAGATTGGCGCTCAGATTAAGGCCGAGCACTGGGACCGCAGCAACTGGAACACTTCCCAGTACACCAGCCTGTTTGGCAACAGCGTCAACTCTGGCGAGACCATGGTTTCTCTCTCCGAGCGCCCTGGTATCAACATTGCACAGGCATCTGCTATTGCCGCTGCATCTACCCTTTCTGTAAAGGATGCCGTCTCTGGAACCGTAACTGATTACACATACGACTCCGCTAATCCAGGCGCAACTACCCCTGTTATGCAGCGCGATGACACCGCAACTGTTCACATTGCTGTCCGCAATAACACCGGTAACACTGCAAATACCACGCAGCTCTTTGTTCCATTGCTGTCTAAGTCTGCAGACCGCGGTGCTGGCATCAATCCAGAAGGTGCAACTCAACTGCCTCTGGCACTTGAAGGCGTAAGTTCTTCTTCCAACTTCTCTTACCAGTACATCAAGCTGAACCCTGGTGTTACCTACACTGCAAACCATGCTCCACAGCCTGGCGACTACACCGTAGTCACCAATCCTGCTGAGGCCGACATGGTGCTGTTTACTTCAACGCGCGCACTTGCTGCAAATAGCGGCGGCTTTGTTGACGTCACGTATAAGGTTGCCGACAACGTTGACGCTTCCTACGACGGTAATCGCAGCGTATTCAGCAGCGTTCTTGACTACGACATTGCTGGTAACCACTCCACTCGCACCCTCTCCACTCACGCTCTGAGCTATGCAGGCGTTGACCTCAAGATCAATAAGGTCTGGGACGATAACAACGATGCAGCTGGTAAGCGCCCATCCACAGCTGATTTTGGTGCTAACAATTTGGTTCTCTCTAACGATAAGAACCTTGATACCAGCACCATTACGCCTGAGGTTACCGATAATGGCAATAACACCTACACCATTGTCTACAAGGGTCTTCGTAAGTACGTAGACAATACTGCTGCTGATACTGTTTCGTACACCATCACCGAGAACGTTCCTAATTCCTACGTTTCAACTAGAAGCAGTATTTCTCGCGTCGAGCAGTACACCACCACTCAGTCGCTGGTAAATGTCTACAATGTCAGGCCTACCATTGTGACGCCATCCGTTACCAAGATTGTCGAAGGCGATTACCCAGTTGTTCCTATACCTGGAGGGCCTTCACCTGCGTCTCTGGTTAATTCTTACCTGAGCTCAAGTAACGTTAGCGCAGCAGGCGCCACAAGCACTGCAAGCGCGACAAGCGCCGACGGAACTGCAAGCGGTAGCTTTGCCGAGAGCCTGATCAACAACTTCCTGGCGAACGGCTCTGAAGACGAGGGCGACGCTCCTAACGTCTTTATCTTTGAGATGACACGCCTTGATCCATCCAGCCCTATGCCTGAGGGATCTACCGGCAATACTGCTCGTACACGCAGGCTTCTCGGTGGCGACGCTGTATTCCGCAACATTACGTTCACTCAGCCTGGTACCTACGTGTACACCATCAAAGAGGTTACCGGCACCCAGAACATCCAGTACGATCAGAGCGTCTACACCGTTACCTATGATGTTGCTGACGACGGTACTGGCCAGCTTGAGGCAACACGTACTATGACCAAGACTGACGAGGACGGAAACGTTACTACCGTTGACCTTGGCGAGAATAACGATGCAGTTGGAGCAGTATTCACCAACGTCTATCCTGATCCACTGCCAGCCAGGGACTATCCAGTTGTCCAGAAGGTTGTTACTGGTAACGCACCAGATGCTCCAACCGACTATCCATCAGTTCTCCCCGACGACAACGGCGGCAACCCACGCACTGCAACAACTCAGGATGTCTTCAAGTTCACGCTCACCCGCAACGATCCTTCCTACCCAATGCCAAACAACGCAACAACAGATAGCGTTGAGACTTCTGTTGATGTTTCTGGCGATAATAACTTCGGTGAGCTAGTCTTTACGCAACCTGGCACCTATGTTTACACCATCAAAGAGGTTACCGGCACTAACCAGAGGGTTACTTACGACAAGTCCGTCTACACCCTCACCTACACCGTCTTTAAGAATGATGATGGTGAGCTTGATTTCACCTACCACATTACTAAGACCGCTGAAGATGGAACCGTAACAGAGATTGATCAGTGCGAGTGCAGAAGCACGCCTCCTCTGGTATTCACAAACGACTATCCAGAGCCTGAGCCTCAGCCAACACCAGATCCTGAGCCAACTCCTAGCCCTGATCCACACAAGCCTTCTAAGACTAAGAAGAAGCGCGTTCTGCCAGACACCGGCGATGTCGCTGAGCTTATAATTGCTTCTGTTGGCATGGTTGCTTCTAGTATCACCGCTCTAGGCTTTGCACTAAGGGCTCGCAAGCAGAAGTAAGATTCAACTGCTAGAGCGATCTTCTCGCACACAAAAACAGCCGCCTTCACAAGAGGGCGGCTGTTTTCTTGGACAAGACGTTTTTCTCGCCAGGAGTTACTCCCCTAGCATGGTTTGAAGATCATAACCAAAGGACTTAACAAACTCGTAAGCGTCCTTCTGCCAGTCTTCTTTGAAGACACCAGGAGCGGTCTCAAAGAAACTGGAGTCCAAATAACGAATAATAATGAAGTTGCTGTTTGGCTGGTCGAAGCCATTGCCCCTGCTGAAATCGATTCCGTGACCAGTATTTCTTCTCATTGCTGCTTCAAGAATAGGAACTGTGAGCTCGTTGACAGGAACTACGATGTCCGCCCTATCAAAGAAGCCACCTTTTTCTTTAGTGAAGACAAAGAGATTGTTGAGTGCGCCACCAGCAACACACTGAACTCGACGAATGTCGGAAAGCTTGACCTGATGCTTTGCGCCGGAAATCACGCCGTTTGCGATTGTGATCTTTTTCTCTTTGAGGCTGAACCCGAGCTTAGTGTTTAACGTATCAAGGTTATTAGGAAACTCAGTAGTAAGCTTGTTAGCTGCTAAAGCAAGGATGATAACCTTGGTATCAAGAATGTTATGGCCAAAACCACGATACTTGAGATCAGTGTCAATGCTAACGAGATTATGGCCGTCGTTATCCTTAAAGGTAATCTCGTAAGGACCGTTTGAGCTGCAATAATTCAGTAAGAAGGTTGAACCGACCTCTGAAAACAAAACCTTGACCTCTGGCTTTCCATTACCTGGAACATAAGCCAGACCATCTTTTGTAACGGTATAAGAATACTTATCGTCGCACTTAATTGATACCTGTCGATCCTCAAAAATGCTTCTCATAGGCCTTTTACCTCCACGTTTTGCAGTACAGGAAATAACTAGGAACTACCTAAAATTATATCGTGTTGCTGGATAATTCTTTGGTACACGCTAATTTTTCGGTGGATGAAGTCAACTTGGCGTTGGCAGAGCCGTCAAAAACGTTTGAGCAATTTATTTCTGCATAATGGACTCTGTTTATTCATAATCGTGAATACCGCAATTTTAGAGTACTGATTTTAGTGCCCAAAAAGGTAAAAAAGCCGTTTAGTTGGGGATGAAAATTGAAATTATCTTATTTGAAGCCCAACTAAACGCATTTTTTACCATAGTTAAAAGTTTTTCCTGGGCAAATGCGTATGCAGAAAAATGTAACCCCCAACTAAACGCATTTTTTACCACTTGGCGCTGGGGTCGGAACGAAAACTCTACAAAACACCAGGATACCGATACGACGGGATAGTTCTGCGCCGCACATGCGGTGACCTTGACAGCTTGGTTGCTTTAGCGGTTTTGGTGCGCTACGCAAAACAGGCTCCTGGTTTTACCAGGAGCCTGTTTTTAGTCAGCTATCAGCGAGTTCGAAAAGCCTAGCTATTAGCTGTTCTTCCTTCTAAGAGCAATACCAAGACCACTCAGAGACAGAGCTGCAGCTCCAACGATTGAAGCAATACCTGAGGCGTCTCCAGTGTAAGGAAGACCTGGCTTCTTAGGCTCTGGAGTAGTAGGTGGCGTGGTTGGAGGAACAACAGGAGCAGTGTTGGTCACTGTGAAACCGTCGTCCTGATTACCTGTGATCTGGGTTGTGTAACCAGAAATAGGAGTCTCGGAGATGGTGTATGCGTACTCGTGACCATCAGTCTTGTCGTAGAACTCAAGGTTGCTGAAGGTGTGTTTCCAGTCGTCAGCCTTGGTGATGGTTACCCTATCAACCTCGACACCATCACGATACAGAACAATCTCAGCGGAGTCGCCTTCCTTGTTCTCCCAAACCTTGGTGACCGGAATGTTGCGAGTCTTCATGTTGGTGTTGGTTACTACATAGTTAGTAGCGTCGCCAGTAATCTGGGTGGTGTAGCCGTCAACCGCATCCTCAGTAATGGTGTAGTTGATCAGCGTACCATTGTTGTACTGGTTAAGGTTGCTGAACGTATGCTGCCAGTTATCTGCAGCAGTCAGAGTTGCGCTCTGAACCTCAACGCCGTCAGCAAGCAAGTGAATAGTTACGCTATCAGCAGGTGCACCAATCCACTTCTTTGTTACTGGAACAGAAACCTTACCTTCAATGGTGTTGGTAACTGTAAGCTCAGTAGCTGAAGAACCAGAGTAGGAAGTGGTGTAGTGAGCAATTGGGTCTTCCTTGACGGTGTACTCAATCTCGTGACCAGCAGTGTAACGTGGCAGGCCGTTGAAGATGTGAGACCAGTTATTACCTGCGTTCAGGTCAAACTCGTCAACCTGAGTACCGTCTGCGTAGAGCCTGACGTGAACACTAGTAGGACGCAAGCCCTGAGCATTATTGTCGTCAACCCAGACCTTCTTAACTGGGATACTCAAAGCCTCAGGAGCGTGCTGGTTTGTAATCTCAAAGCCATTGATGCTTGTGGTGTAGTCAGGTACTGCATCCTCAGAAACGGTATAGGTAATCTCTGCATTGCCACTGAACTTAGGCAGGTCAGAGAAGGTGTACTCCCAGTTATCTGCAGCAGTAACAGTCTTGTGCTGAACCTCAACACCATCTGCAAGAAGCCTGACAACAATGGAAGCTGGGCGCTTACCGTCGTTGTTGTTAGAGTCGTCCCAGAGCTTCTTACCAGAGACGGAGACCTTCTCCTGCTGCAGCTGGTTGGTAACACTCAGTGCAACGGAATCGTTTGGTGAATTTTCATCTGCCTGACCAGAAGTAGCGGTTACCTTGTACTTCTTACCGTTGTAAGTGACCATGCCATTAGCGTCTGTGCCTACCTCTTCAAGAGTGTAGACGATAGGAGTCTTTGTGCTGGTACCATCGTTGTGAGTTTCAACGGTGTACTTACGAAGGTGCGTAAACGAAGCAGTCCAGTTGTTGGCTGCGGTAAGGTCAAGCGTCTTACCAGTATCAACGCCGTCAGCAAGAAGCTTTACGGTAATGGAGGTAGCATCTGGCTGAGCAATTGCGTTGCCGTCAGCGTCAAGCCACTTCTTCTCTACCTTGACATCCATGATGTCAACAAGCTGGTTTGCGACCTTCTCGGTACGACGCATAGCAGCTTCATTGTTGTAGATAACGCTCATGTCGTTGTATGCAAGAGCCTCGGAGAGGTTTGGATCATACAGTGGTGCCTTCATGGTAAGAACCGCAGAAAGAACGGTGTATGGAGGCAAAATAGTGCCATCCTTACCAACAATCTTGATTGCCGTTACCTTGGTGTAGTCAGCTGGAGTCTTAGTCCATTCTGGGCTGTTAATCTCGTTGATATCGTTCTGAGCTGGGTGTTCATCGGTGCGATAGTAAATCTCGTACTGGGAGCTGACATCAGTTGAACCAATCCTCAGATCAATAGGACCCTGAAGTGTATTGCTGAAAGCAGAGTTTCTGCCGTCGCCCACATATGGCAACACGTCGTACATAAGGATCTTATTCATTGGCGTGTTGTAGTAGTTACGAATGCTCAGACGATACTGGAAGAGTCCGCTGGTATCAGTGACGCCAGCAAAGTCAGTCATGATAGTAGCCGAGGTAAATGCCCTACCGTAGAATGTACCGCCGCCAGCAATATTTGGCTCAAGACTACGGATGTGTTTATCAGACTGGATACTCTCAACGTTGTTGCCAAGAACCTTTGCAGTTGCCTTCAGAATAGTCTCGTCAGTGACACCATTCATATTGATGTCAAGATTATCCCGAACAAAGTTACTGGCGTTATACATACCAGAGAAGTCATCTGGTGTGCCGTGAGTCCAGTTTGTGGCGTAGAAGTAGACGTCATTATTGTTGTTCAGAACGTCATTCTCGGCCTTAGAAGGAATGATGTCGTCGTTGATTACCAGGTTCCTAATCTCATAACCCATGGTTCCATACTGATACACGTATCCAGATGGAAGGGTAATCTTGATTGCATTGCGACCGGTCTCGTTGTAGTTCCTGATGTACTCAACCTTCTCAGGCTGCAGCGAGTCAGCAATTGGTGAAACCGAGGTGTTCGCGTCATAAGAAACGCCTGCAGGGAGAAGATCAACGAAGGTTGGATTCTTCAAATAACGAGCAGGTGAAAGCTCTGACAGTGCAAAGCCAAAGCGAGCACTGAAGCGCTCGTTTGGCATACCAACGCGCTGGTACCAAGAGGACTTGGACAGCCAGACCTTCTCGCTAAATGGAGTAAAGCGAGTATCCCAATTTGCGGAGAAGTTCATTGGGGTCTTGGTACCGTCGGTATTAACTTTGTTGGCGTTGACCTTGATGATGTTGGTAAGAGGCCTATCGCTGTAGACCTCGCCAAATGGATTCATGAACATCATCTGGATGTTGAAATCAATGTTACTGGTTGGCTGCAGGGTTACGTTCTTGAAGTAAATACCAATCTTCCTGTACTGAGGAGACACAGCGGAAGCATTGGATGGATCAAGCGTACCCTGGTTGATCTGGTCCAGATAGGACTGCAGCTGCTGCTGGCTTGCCGAGTTCATGTCAGCACGGTAAAGCCAGTTTGCACCGTTCTTCTTGGTAGGAATGATGTCGTAGCTGCCGTCAGCCTTGTAGCCGCGGACCTCAATCTGGTCCATGGAGAGTCCAACTCGCTGGCCAACTGCAACAAGATTGCCGGTCAGCGCAGTCATGAAGAGGCGGTTGTCGGTGTTGGCAACATCCTCGATGAACTCGATATCGGTGAGTGGGGTGTCCAGCTTGTTGACCAACTTAATGGTGTAGTCAAGCTTCTTAACAGCAAGACCGTTCTTGTCGTACTGGATGGTAACGGGACCGCGCTTGCTAAGCATGCCGTTACCACTGAAATCATTACCAGCAAGACGGAACTGCTTAGAGTCGTCATCAAAGTTGTGCTCGTTGCCTGGGACTTGGCCAACAGTCTCTTCTGCTGCACTTGGGTTGTAAGGGATGCCCTGAACTGTTGCAGTGTTGTTGAAGATCACGCGATTAGTGCCGTTGAGGTAGCGAGCACCCGGGAAGGAAAGCTTGAGCTGGGAATATGCAGGAAGGTTATCTCTGATGTAGTCGTTAAGAATAGTGATTCCTGCAGGAATATCAAATTTGAGGGTTACGGTACGTCCATCTGGGCTGAGCGTCCAGTTAGGGTTCTTAGCTGGGTCAAAGTGAGCGGTAACGGTCTGACCTGCTGCGTTTACGTATGTAGGAAGGGTATCAGTAATGATGATGGAGCGATAAGCACGATAGTACTGGTAAAGCCTAAAGCTGAAGATGACGTCTGCAGTTTTATCGTTGGAAAGCGCGGACGAATCACCTGGGGCGTTAATGCCACCGTACAGGAGCTGATCATTAGTCTCCTCACCTGCAACCTGCTTCATGAGCCAAGGCTTGTCGTAGGTGATGGAGTATGTCTGATCAGGCATGTTAGCAAGCTCGGTGCCGTCTGCATTGTATACACGAACAACTGGCTTGAGCTGGAAATCTGCTGGGGTAACCATGTCTCTGAAGCTCATAACGTAAGGGAGCTCCAGCTTAACGGTGGTATCGATAGTGTTAAGGTACAGGCGCTTAATGGTCCTACCATCAGGGGTAACGATGGTCTCCTCGCGCTTGACAATAGGCTGAGTAGCTGCTGCTGGAGTAGCAAAGTTATCAAGGTAGGTATCAGGAGTAATGTTGTTGGTATTGTTGATATCCGTAGAGGACTGCTTGGTGTTTACCTCGATCTCCAGGTAAAGACCGTCGATTGGCTTATGGAGGCCAGTTGCGTCAATCTCGATACCTGTGGAGATGTTTGCATTGCCCTTAACGGTTGTGGGTGAAGTGGGCTTAAGGTTAACAGTAAGTTCTCCGTCAGCGCCAAAATCAATGTTTTGTGTTAACGGATAGGTCACTGCCTTTGCAACAGTGCTTGTACCTAAAATAATGATACCGGTAAGCATCATTATGGCTGCAAACATAGTTGCAAACGTCTTCTTAAAGTTGCTCATATCAACCCCATCTTTCCTATCGAACGTACCCCTGGAGCTATACAAAGCTCCACTAAACATACTAATGGTTTTTGACAAAATATTTAAAGAAATATCGTGTTCAAATAAATTTTTTTATTTCAATCTTGGACAAAGACTTTGAAAACTGACTAAATTGCGCTCAATTAATGCTACAAAGTGCGTAGATTTAACTTCATTACTCCTGGCGAGAAAAACGCGCACACCAAGCCATTCTTTTTTCCACTTCTTTTATGCTCCTTCAAAAAACTGGCTGGCGTATACGCGTCAGCCAAGAATAATTCTTCGGTCAGTACTTTCTGCAAAAAATGATACTGGAATGAGTACATATCAACAATAAACAGACATCCCTATGAATAAATAATCAAATTAATTCCACAGTTTTCTTCACTTTTGGGGCTGGGAGCGGTCTTCAGCGAGCTGCCAAAACTGTAGGGTTTCTCGCCAAAATGTTGTGGATACAACAAATGAGCGTAACAAACAAACGTAAAATAGAGTTACTGCTAAGCAATCTGCAGATAAAATTAAACAAACTGCTGTTAGACACTATAGGAGAGCCGTGCCAGAACGAGCCTACATTTCCAGATCAACTCACCTGATGGGCGCGACTATCACCATTTCTTTATTGCCACCCTCCAATGATTCGCAGGAAGAGCGCACTGCAGAACAGCTACTTGACGATGTCTTTGAACTCCTTAACATCTATAACCAGCGGTTTAGCGCAAACGACGCCAATTCCGAGCTTATGCAGGTCAATCTTACAGCAGGCAAACATCCTGTCCCCGTTGACCCTGAGTTGTTTGAGCTCATTCAGATTGGCAAGGAACAAAGCCTTCTACCTGCAAGTCATTTAAACATTGCACTTGGCCCCTTGGTACAAACCTGGCGAATCGGCTTTGCTGACGCTCGCATTCCAAATAACGCCGAGGTCACGCACGCGCTGTCGCTTACTGATCCACAACTCATTGAATTGGATCCTCTGAGCTGCACCGTGTTTCTCGCCAAAGAGGGCATGAAGCTGGATCTGGGGTGCTTGGCCAAAGGCTACATCGCCGACAAAATTGCATATTATCTGAAAAGTCAGCACGTCACTTCCGCCCTTATCAACCTTGGCGGTAACATTAAGACAATTGGCGCCAATGTGCTCGCGAACAGGCCGTGGCAGATTGGCATCCAGGATCCGCGACAACCGCGAGGCACTAACCTTGCTGTGCTGCCTATTTGCAACCAGTCCGTGGTGACCTCCGGTACCTACGAAAGGAAACTGCAGGTAAACGAGCACACCTATCACCACATTCTTGACCGCAAGACAGGCTATCCAGTTGACACGCAACTGGCGAGCATCACGATTATCTCGGACAACTCGCTTGATGGAGAAATTTGGACCACGCGCCTTTATGGCGAGAAACCCCGTCAGCTCCTTGCTCGTGTGGAACAAGAAAAAGACATCGAGGTGCTCATAGTAACCACCGATAATCGCGTATATTATTCGTCGGGAATCTCGCCTGAGTTCCTTGCGTAATTCAGAAAGGAAGTTTGATGCTTAACTTTGTTGGCCTCATTGGCACCAATTCAAAAGAGTCAAATAACCGAAGACTCCTGCAGTTTATGCAGAAGCACTTTGCCGACAAGGCCTCCATTGAGCTGGTGGAGATTGACAACATTCCCCTGTTCAACAAGCCCGCAAAGATGAAGGTTCCCGAGGTTGTCTCAGAGCTTGCAAAGAAAATTGAGGCCGCCGACGGCGTCATCATCGCAACCCCAGAGTACGATCATTCCATTCCAGCCGTCCTGCAAAACGCGCTTGCTTGGCTGTCTTACGGCATCTTCCCTATGGTCAACAAGCCAGTCATGATTGTCGGCGCATCCCTGGGCACCCTCGGATCTTCTCGCGCACAGCTTCAGCTCCGCCAAATTCTGGACGCTCCAGAGCTCAAGGCCGCAATCATGCCAGGTTCCGAGTTCCTTCTTGGCCGCGCCCCGCAGGCATTTGACGAGAAGGGCAGCTTGAAGGACAAAGCTACCGTCAAGAAGCTTGACCTGCTCTTTGACGATTTTCGTCTGTTTGTGAAACTCAACGAAAAAATGGCCGCATCGCGCGAACTTCTCCGCAAAGAGGCCGAGAATTTTGACTGGGAAAACCTGTAGGCCTGGAAGGAACTACTACTATGAAATTTGTCGGAATCGTCGGTTCAAATGCGGAGATTTCCTATAACCGAAAGCTTCTGCACTTCATCAAAAAGCACTTTGCCAAGCAGTTTGAGCTTGAGATCCTTGAGATTGATAACATTCCTCTGTTCAACCAGGACCTCAAGTGGGACGAGAACTTCCAGCTCCGCCTGCTGTACAACAAGATTACCCGCGCTGACGGCGTCATTATTTCTACGCCCGAGCACAACCATACCATCTCACCTGCGCTGAAGAGTGTCATTGAGTGGCTCTCCTACGATGTGCATCCGTTTGAGAACAAGCCTGTCATGATTGTCGGCGCTTCTTACTACGACCAGGGAACTTCTCGCGCGCAAGTGCATCTGCGCAAGATTTTGGACGCTCCGGGCGTTAACGCATACGTTTTGCCTGGTAACGAGTTCCTTCTTGGAAAGGCCAAGCAGGCCTTTGACGAGGACGGCAACATTATCGACGAGCGCACCGTCAGCTTCCTGGGCCTTTGCCTGGATAACTTTGTCAAATACGTAGAGGTGGTCTCCAAGTTGAAGAAGCCAAAGCCAATCGCGCCAGAGGATCTGGACGTAACCAACTCAATTTCCACCACTATCCAGGGCATTGATCCCGACGATCCTGATTGGGTCGAGAAGGCCGCCGAGCTTGTGGGCGCGGTCTCGGGCGACACATACGTTAAGCTTGACCACGGCATTTTGACAGTCAACCAGATTGACATGTTCCTGAAGGCAATGCCATTTGAGCTAACTTACGCGGACGACAACAACCAGTTCCTTTACTACAACAACGCTCACGACAACCCAGACACTATGCTGGCAAAACGCGTTCCTGAGCAGTCGGGTGACCGTCTTTCCACAGTTCACAGCTCTCTTCCAGAGGGTCGCATGAAGAATGTTGAGTTTGTCATCGGCGTACTTCGAAACGGCGATAAAGAATACGTACGCACCATTGTCCCAGGTACACCAGCCGACATTATCAACACCCATAACTACCAGGCAATGTACTACCCCGATGGCTCGTATGCAGGCATCAACGAGATTGTCTTCAACTTCAAGCCATGGTTGGATTGGTACCTACAAACCACAGGTCAGCGCCTCGTAAGCGCTAGCGGCGCAGTTGTTCCACCAGCTGGCGCTCCCGCCCCTGCTGCTGGTGCTCCCGCACCAAGTGCAGGCGTAGATGCTACCTCGGGTGCAAGCGCTTAACGTGCAGCTACGCGCGACCGCGACGCACTGCCGCGATGCAGCTACCTGCGTCTGCGTGCACCCAAGCGCAATGATGCACAACTGAAGTGATACACTTCCCTCGCCTTCCAGAAATAGATCTCTGGAAGGCGAGTTTTTTGTATTAAGTTGCTAAATTTCTATTTAGGCTAAATATGTATTCATTTCTACGAATATCTATGCACAGATATTCAATTTTGTGTATCACTCATTTTTTAGACCAAAATTTTAGGGGCTAAAAAGGTAAAAAATCCGTTTAGTTGGGGATCAAAACTTTAAAAAGTCATTTTTATGCCCAACTAAGACGATTTTTTACCACCATTGCAATTTTTTATCTGCGAAAACTCGCTATGCAGAAAAATGAAACTCCAACTAAACGCATTTTTTACCACTTTGGATAGAATCAGCAATTGGCATTATTGGCCATACCTCAATCAACTGGGCATCTTTCAAACCACTGCTCATCGCTTAACTTGTCGGGTATCACCGCGCAATACCAGTGTCATCCGACAGTCACTACCCGTTGAACTTGTTGATCTTTCGATCGTAAGTGAGCAGGCCGTTTACCTCTTCCTCGACGTCAGACACCTGGGTGTAAACGTATCCCGCAAGGCCTTCAACCTGCAGCGATTCCACCTCTGCAAGCAGCTTTTGGACAGCTCCTCGCCAATCCTCAACTGTGGCAAAATCCCCGTATCCATAAGAATGGTCAAGTGACGTATGACCTGATGTCATCTGCGCCAGACCACCAAACTCAGAAATTATTGCTGCTCGATTCTCCCGTTGCTTTCCATGCCAACCCGCACGAAGCGGTCGGAAATAATTGTGAATGCTCAGGAAATCGCCGCATCCCTGGTCGTACCAGCCGCTTGTTGCATCAATTGGTCGTGTTGCATCCAAGGCGCGAACAGCCTCAGTAGCAGCCCGTGCATCAAACTGTCCCCAACCCTCGTTAAAGAGCGTCCAAAATCCAATCGAAGGATGTCCATCCAGGAGCTTGACCATTTCCTGACAAGTTTCTGTCCACTCTTCGCGATAGCCATCTTCACCTGCGGATAAAGCCTCGTGATGACTTGGTATTGTGTCGTCAAACCGACCCCAGGTAAAGCTGAACAGTGTCGGCTTCTGACTCGTGTGCCAGGAACTATATGCACTACCTCCCGAAACACAATCCTGCCAAACCAGCATGCCAATACGATCGCAGTGGTAATACCAGCGCTCGCTTTCAATCTTGATATGCTTTCGCAGCGTATTGAAACCAGCCGACTTCATAGCCTCTACGTCATATACCAGCGCATCGTCGGACGGAGCCGTCAGCAATCCGTCAGGCCAATAGCCCTGATCCAGCACGCCACGAACAAAATACGGCGCCCCGTTCAAGTGCACCCTTAGCACGCCCGCCACGTCTTTCTTTACCTCAACAGTACGAAACGCGCAATAGCTCCGAACAAAATCGACCACCGCACCATCCTGCCAAAGTGTTGCCTCCACGTTATAGAGGTACGGTCTTTCCGGCGACCACAACTGCGGTTCATCTACCTGCAACTCCGCGCAAATTTCCCCCGCCTCGTCCACCGGAAGTGTGGCGAGAAGAACATCTTGTCCAAGCTCGTCTTTGAGCGTCAACTCCAGCTTAAACGCGCCCGTTTGTACTCCGGCCAGCCCGCTTGCCCGCACGTTCGCTCTAACCTCAAGCGCGCCAAACATATCACCCTTCAGCGTTAGCGACTCAAGATGAACCGCAGAAACAACCTCGTACCACACGCTTTGCCAAATGCCACTCTGAGCGGTGTACCAAATGTCGCCACGCGAAAGTCGCTGCTTACCGCGCAGTTGAGAGCCGGTGTCACTTGGATCCCAAACGCAAAGTACGAGCTCAGCCGTGTCCGCACTGTCTGCCGTTGCCTCTCCCGTTTCAGACGAGCCAAGTAAATCCGTCACATCAAAGGAAAACGGCAGGTAACCACCAACATGCGTGCCGACAAGCTTGCCATCCACAAAGCACGCGCACATCCAGTCAACCGCTTCAAAATGTAGAATAAGTCGCTGGTCATCGGCCAGTTTAGGTAGTTCAATTTTGCGCTTATACCACAAAAATTCGCTCGGCTGCACCGTACGACCAACACCAGAAAGCGGAGCTTCTGGCGAAAACGGCACCACAATCTGTCCGTCCCAACGGGAAGGAATTGTCTGTTGCGCAAGGATCTCCACACCAATCTCGCCATCTACCGGCACAATCGTATAATCCCACACGCCGTTTAGCATCACGTAATTGTCGCGCTGCATACGAGGACGCGGATACTCAGGCAACACGTTCGACGAATCAAGCGCCTCTCCCCAAACAGTCGTCAGAGAATTGAGTGTCTCCTCCGTATGCTTTTTGGGTGCACTTGCCAAAACGCGACGAATATCCAGCATGGTTTCTCTCGTTTCTCCTGAAGCAGCAGGTACAAGCACATGACAAGCCAGCGTGACGTATGTATATCATAGCCACTTCGTAAAAGAATTTATATAGCGAGAAAACCGAACAAACCCCAGCTCAATTCGAACTAAGGCTCAAATAGGACTGGAGCTCAGCACCATTCAAAACCTACGTAAACGCTAGCGCTTAGGAAACCACGGAATGCAGCGATTAACTCGCTTGCAGTACTCTTTGTACTCATCGCCAAATTGCTCGAGAAGCCACTTCTCCTCCGTGGCTTGCATCATCACAGTTAAAAGCGCCCAAAACACAAGCGGCAGCGGCAGTAGATAAAGGTTGCTTGAAAGCAAAGCGGCGCCCGACATAACAAACGCAAATGCGGAGTAAATTGGGTTTCTGACCAGCGCATAAACACCAGTAGTAACCAGCTGATTTGCGATGATTTTCTCGCGAAGTTTTTCTTTGATAGCGGCGGAAACCCACAGCCAGATGCCCACAATCAGAAAAGCCGTGCCCACGGTGTGCATCACGCCGACTGTCGCTCGGATACGAAGATACGGAAGAATTCCCAGCTTAGAAAGCGTAATGCACGCGACCGTCAGCACCGTGATAACAATGACATAAGCGGGGCCAACACCAAGTATCGGAAGATGATCTTTCTTCTCGTTCTCAGCAGGCATTCGATGAACTCCGTTCAGTTGACATTTTGTTAGCTATAGCTAACTACACCATAAAGTTTACACCTAAAACTACACTTTGACGTGAGGATTTTTGTACTGACCATGTCTGTTCGTTGCCCCCTTACCATACTGAATGGCAAACGTAGGACAATGATGTAGGCAACGAAGACAGGCGGCGCACTGATCTTTAATCCACACAGGTCTCTTATCCTTCATCTGAATGACCTGAACTGGGCACTTTCGTGCGCAAAGACTACATCCGATGCACTTATCTGAAACCGAGAAGTGCTGTGTCTTTCTCTCGTTGTTATACATGGGATCCATAAAAAGTCTAACTGCATACGGAACAACACCCTGCATATGATTACCAACAGCACGCTCTTTGATGCCGGTTAATACAGCGTTGATATAGCTCTCGGCTTTGTTGTTAATTTGCTGGACCTTTGCCTTGTCGCTCAAATCAAAAATTGGAGTCCAGGTATCAGGCATTTTGACGCTAAAACCAGCGTTGAGCTCTAGTCCTTTGCTAGCAAGAATCTTTTTTGCGTCAACAAACGTACAACCAGCCGTTGTCCCGTACGTTGTTACAATAAACATGTACTGCGTAGAAGCACCAGTAACCTGGAGATTCTGCAAAAACTCACGAGTCGTAATGGGGAGCTCCCAGTTATAAACTGGCGTCACAATGCCAAGCATCTCGTTTTCTGAGAGATTTACCTGGCCGTTTGATTTCTCAATCGAGACTGCGGTGTCATCAAACTCCGCGGCAATTCGTTCGGCAACATATTTGCAATTGCCGGTTGCAGAAAAATACAAAATCATGTGTCCCTCTCCTGCGCGGTGATTGTTAGCCGCACTCCCATGACACTAATAATAAGCCATTTCACCTGGTTAATATCAGTTACTACCCACTATATGAGTGTCCATTACACTGGACACTCAAAATCTTTTTTGAACCTATGATTATTCAACGATGAGAAATAAATTACCTGTTCAAACGGCTGATTTTTTCTCTAACATCTCTGAAAGGAACATACTATGGAACGAACGATTGACGTATCTACAAAATTGAGCACGCAAGTTCCACCTGACACTATTGACGTAGACATCACTATTCAAGGAACTTCCAAGATCCGCGAAGACTGCACAGCCAAATATAATGTACTGCTTCAAACAGTCAAAGATGCTCTAGAGAAAAACGGGCTACCTGCTTCAATTCTAAAAAACAACAACTATTCAGTTTCTGGTCACGAGGAAAACCGGTACAAAAAAGATGATGAGGGTGACTATTATGTCGCCGAGAAAAAACTTCTGGGATATGATTTCCACGCTAAACTATCCATCAAACAGCACCTTGAAGAAGATCTTGTCGAGAAAATCTGGAAAGCACTCAGTTCATGTGGTGATGAAGTGACCTTTTCAGTTGAGTTCTCGATAGCACATAACGACACCATTAAAGACAACCTATCTGCAGATGCTATTATTGCCTGTCATCAAAAAGCAAATCTTCTTGCTAAGGCTGCCGGAGCAAAGGTGGTTGGGCTTAAGCATGCAGACTACGACTTTAACGGAAGAGAACTAGCGTATAAAGCCCGCGATCATATAGCTTTTTGTGAATCTGATTATGGAAACCAAGTTCCTACATTTGATTCATCAGACATAGACATCTATTGCTATGTAGACACCACATGGGAAATCGAGCTGCTGCCACCGGACGATCTGCTGTAGCCGTACAATTCACCGCACTTAAAAGGGTTTCTCGCCAGGCGAGAAACCCTACTTGTAGCACGTCATTTACTTTCAGCAAGCGGTCTGTGAACGCAAGCTGTTTACCAACAGCAAGCAATCTCTGACCATAAGCCGTTTATGCACACACCCCGTTTACTGGTAGCGGAGCGATTCCACAGGATTGAGCTTTGAGGCACGACGAGCAGGCCAGTAGCCAAAGATGAGTCCGATGCCAATGCAGATTCCCGAGGTAATCATCACGATATTCGGCGTGATGATGGGCGTGATGCCCGTATCAAGCGTAATCATGCTGCTAAACGAGCCAGCCAGTCCCCACGCTCCAGCGTAACCCAGAGCAATGCCAATCACGCCGCCCATAATGCAAATCAAAATGGACTCGCATAGGAACTGCTTGGTGATGTCGGACGCGCGAGCTCCCAGGGCCTTACGCAGGCCAATCTCCCTAATACGCTCCGTCACGTTAGTGAGCATCATGTTCATGATGCCAATGCCGCCAACCAGAAGCGAAATACTCGCCGTGGCGGTAACCAGCACCTGGAACGACATAAGCGTGGCATTCATCTGCTCAATGATGGACGAAAGCGTCATAACCGTCACGCGATCTTCGGCCTGCGCGGAAGGAATGTTAAACCAGTCCAGCAACCAGGACTTTGTTTCATCCGCCAGCGCCTTCATGTCCACGTTTTCGCGAGCGTAACCAAAGACTTGGCTGATGGTTTTGGTGCCCGTCAGACGCGCGGAATACGTGGAGTACGGCATGTAGGCCAGCAGCGTATCGCCTTGCCCGCCGCCGTTTGCCCCACTGTCAACCACACCAACGATGGTGTAGCTGTCGTTATTAATGCGGACAACCTGTCCAATGGACGCATCTGCACTGCCAAAGAGTTTCTCGGCAGACAATTTGTCGAGAAGAACGTTTCTAGATGTGTCATCTACGTCGGACTTTGTGAAAAGCGAGCCCGCGGATGCCTTGAGGCCCATGACGGTGAAGTAGTCGGGCGTGCAGCCGATGATTCGCGCGTCAAACTGCTTCTCGGCCGAATTAACGCGGGCCATGGTGGAGTCAATACCGGTGACAAGCTCATACCCTGGTACGCTGAGCTGCAGCATCTCCAGGTCCTGCTGCGTGACCTCGCGGTCTGGCCACGCGTAAATCATGACCATGCGCGACTGGTTGAGGCCTAGCGAGCTAACCAGCGAATACTTGATGCCGTCGATAAGTGCCGTCATCGCAATAACTGCGCTGATGCCAATAACAATGCCCAGCACCGTCAACAAGCTGCGGCCGCGGTTAGCGTTGAGCGCAGACAGGGTTTCTCGCAACAGATCCATCAGCCTCATAGCGTAGCACCTCCCGTCCCGGGTCGCGAGGTGCTGCCTGCTGGTGCGGCATGCGCACCCAGCGCCGTATCCGCGCCCGTTGCGGCATGTGCGCCCGTTGCGGCATGCGCGCCCGTTGCAGCATGTGTGCCCGTCGAGGACTGCGCGGCGTGTTGCTTCACAAACTCCTTTTCCTGCTCGTCTGTGAGCAGGCGACCGTCGCGAATATGCACCACGCGGTCAGCCCAAAAGGCAGTCTCGGGGTCGTGTGTAATCAGCACGATTGTTTTGCCGCGCTCCTGCATGGACTTGAACGTGTTGAGGACCATCTCACTTGTTGCGGAATCCAGGTTGCCGGTTGGCTCATCGGCAAAAATGACCGCCGGGTCGTTTACCAGCGCACGAGCAATGGCTACACGCTGCACCTGACCGCCGGAAAGTTCGTTTGATTTGTGCTCGTAGTACTCCTCGGGCAGACCAACAGAACGCAGCGCCTTCCAAGCACGCAACTCTCGCTCTTTTGCGGGAATATCCGAGTAGATGAGCGGTAACATAACGTTTCGCAGCACCGTAGTGCGCGGTAGCAGGTTAAACGACTGGAAGACAAAACCCAGACGCGTGGCGCGAATCTCCGCCAGGTCGTCATCGGAAAGATCTGCAACCTCAAGTCCCTCGAGCTTGTACGAACCAGCAGTAGGCGTATCCAGGCAGCCCAAAATGTTCATTAGGGTTGATTTGCCCGAGCCTGACGGACCCATGATGCAGAGAAACTCGCCCTTCTCCACAGTCAGAGAAACGCCTCGTAAAGCGTGCGTCAAACCTGCAGCCGTCTCGTAAATGCGATGCAGCTTATGTACCTCAATTACCTTGGACATACGCGTCGCCTACTTGGAGTCTTTGGAGCCTGTCGCACCGGACGTTGCGTCATTCGCCGAGCCAGACGTTGCGCCTGTCGGGGCGTCCATAGCCGCGCCCTGAGATGGACCGCCAGCGCCGCCGCCAATCATCACCTCAGTGCCGTCCTCAATACCAGCGCCCTCGATGACGGCCGTCGTAGAGCTTTGCGCCTTTACGGTCACTGGCACACGCTCTACCTGCGGATAGCCCTTCTCGTCACGAGAAGTAACCACATTGACGTAAGCTCCATCGCCGTCATCCATAACGGCAACAAGAGGCACGGTCAGCACGTTGTCCATATGCTGAATCATGATGTCCACGTTGGCGGTCATACCCGGCTTGATGGAGGCGTCGGGACTGCTAATAAGCAGGTCAACGGTGTAGGAAACAATGGATCGACCAGGGTTATCGTAACTTGCGCCCGCGTCGGCACCGTTGGACGAGACGGCAGAAACGTGAGTGACCACTGCATCGCAATACAGATCTCTCAGAGCTGTAAAGCTGACCTGTGCCTTCTGGTCAACGGCGATGCGAGAAATGTCTACCTCGTTTATCTGGACGTTTACCTTCATCTGGGAAAGATCCGCGATAGTAATCAGAGGACCAGCGTTGCCAGCACCTGGCGCGGACGAGCCAACAGAAGCGCCGTTCACTGCGTTCATCACAATAACCGTGCCATCGCATGGAGCGGTGACTACACGCTTATCTGCCTGGGCAATTGCGTCGTTATAGGCGGAGCGAGCCTCCTCAAGCGCAATCTGAGCGCTCTCCAGATTTGCCTCCGCCGCTTCCACGGCAGCAGCAATGGACGCAGCGTTTGCCTCCTGTCCGTCCTCGCCCGCCTCGGAGACACCGTTGCGTGCGGACGCTAGGGCTGAACGAGCCTTACTGACCTCGTTCTCAGCAGCTTTTACCTGCTGAGACGCCTTACGAACAGCCTTGTCCAGCTCGTCATTCTTGATGGTAAAGAGCTTGTCGCCTTTATGGACGTATGTGCCCTCGGAAACCTGAACGTCCTGAATAATGCCATCTACCTCGGGAGTTACCACAGTTGACGACACGGGCTTGATGGATCCAGATGCGGAAACAGAATCGCTGAACTCGCCGCGCGTGACAAACGTAGTGCTTGGCATCACGGTGGTGTTCTGGTTCTGTCCGCCTTGGCACATAGGCAAAATAAACAATGTGACGAGAAGAACAAAGACTCCAGCAACTATTCCTGCCTTGATAAGTTTCTTTTTACGACGAGCTTTGCGGTGACGCGCAAGACTCTCGTACGCCTCACGAGCCTCAGCATCTTCTTCGCTCTCACCTGGAGAAATAACGCCAATCTGCGAGCCTAAGTTGGCTGTCTGATCAGCAATTGTTGGCAACGTAGAGGCAAAGGCTGCCTGCTGATATCCTTCGGGTGGCGTGGGGATGTTGGGGGTTCCAGCACCCGCACCAGCAGCATCCACAGCGCCAGCGGAACTCGCGCCAGCAGCGCCTGTGCCTGCGTTGCCAGCAGCACTTGCATTTCCCTCGTTAGCTTCTTGCTTTGAACCGTGGTTGAAGTGAAGCATAGGTCCCTCCGAAATCCATGCTTAAACACACAAGCAATCCCAGAAGAAATCGATTTGACCTTTTAGTTTATATAAAATTTTTCAGCAAAAGTTAGTTTGCTTAAACAACTACGGCGAGCGGTATAAAAGCAGCGGTCTGTGTCGGCAAGCTACTCAAATACAAACGCGCAACCGCCGTAACTGTCCAACGTGTTTCTCGCCCCTATTGCACCACAAGCTCAAAGTTGTCATTTGATCGCTGAATGCTCCATTTTATCGATGTAGCGGAATCAACTAGCGAGAGATCATGTGAGACCAACAATAAAGCTCCTGGATATTCGGACAGTAAACGTTCGAGCGCTACGGTTGAACCAAGGTCCAAATAGTTAGTTGGCTCGTCCACTACGATAAGCTCTGGTGATTCAAGCATTCCCAGCGCAAGCATAAGCTTTCTCATTTCACCTGGACTGGTGGACTCACCTGCAAGAACATAATCAGGATCTGAATTGAGTTGCGCCACAATAGATAACACTCTTCCGCGTTGGGAGTTTGATAACCCTTTGATTTTTCTTACTGTCTCTGTTTTTTGCAGTTCAGTTGGCTCTTGAGGAATATATAACATTCGCACATCGTCAGAAATACTTGAAATAATTTTCTTTACCAGTGTTGTTTTACCACAGCCGTTATCGCCGACAACACCAATATGATCTGTGTTGCCAATAAACAGCGGTGGGGTTTGTAGGCAACTTTCTCCCATGAGAATGTTATTAGGTTCCATCCTCAACAGAACTTTTCTCTTACTTGCCTCACTATCCAACCAGATATTGGAATCATATTGTTTCTCAACCTTAATACCTGTGGCTTTACCCGTTGCCTTTTCAAGTCTATCCAACATGCGTACAGCCAATTTTCCCGCTTTACCATCTTGGCCTGAAACTATATAGCCCCGCTTTTTTGCACGCGCATCACTGTCATGCTTGTCAATAGTTCTTCCACTTTTGCGCGCCTGAACTCTAGAAGCCTCTTCTCTGCGCCGCTGGGTTTCTCGCTCAAGGCGAGCCTTCTCTTTTTGCGCCGCTTCCTTTGCATGTAATGCGCTAGAACGTTCGAGCTCTACCTGCGATGATGCCTGAGAATAATTACCAGATTTCATGTTTGCCGTGCCATTAGCTACAAACAAACATTGAGTACAGAGCTTGTCCAGCAACTCTCTATCATGTGAAATAAGCACCCCGATACCCTTGAACTGCGACAAGGCCGCAAAAAGAGCATGTTTTGTTGATACATCCACATGATTAGTGGGCTCATCGAGCACAAGAACGTCAGGTGATGCCCATAAAGCACACGCTACCTGGAGTCGTTTCTGCTGACCACACGAAAGTGTCTCAAAACGCCAAGGCCAATCTTCTTCTAACAAAAGCTCTCGCCTCAGCTCAATTGCCACATCGTCATAGGCAACCGCAAAATCAAAAAGAGTAGCTGGGGCCTCCGTTGCATTTTGGGCACAATATGCCGAGAAAAGCGATGGACTTACAACTCCCCTGTCAGGTTGCAATAGACCACATGCGATATGTGCGAGGGTTGTTTTACCAGATCCGTTATTACCAACAAAGCCAGTCCATCCCTGTGGAAGTGTGATAGTCACATCATGTAAGGTGGGCTCTACCGCTGATGGATAGGTATATTCAATATTTGAAAGATTAAGCTGCATGATACCTCGGTTCTGCCGAAGACCACGCGGAGTAGCATGCAATTATACACAGGTAAATGGCGGTAAATTAAGACATGATTAAGCAATACTACACCCGCGGTAGTGTCGTCAGCGACGTTACGTAAATTCGGGCTTTATGAGTATCGCTAGTTATTCATGCACCTAATCCCTTCTCTTGCCAGTGCTTGCCAAAGGCCCTGGTGAATCAATTAAAACCATAATAGCTTTGAGAACGCACTAGTACAAGAAGGAATCACTGAGGCAAAATAGTTTTATCCTAAATCTTCAACTCAAACTTTTCTTTATCCAACATTTTGATTACCTTTGCTGGACTTTCAGCCACAACTATTCGACCGTTACTGACTTTGCAAGGTTTCTTGGCTTATCAACGTCACAACCACGTGCAAGAGCCACGGAGCGCGCAAAAAGTTGAAAAGGTACCGAAGCAATGATTGGCGAGAAGGCATCTCTGACTTTAGGCACGTAGATGACATAGTCGGCATGCTTTTTGATTTCCTGATCACCTTCGGTCGCCACAGCAATAATCATGGCGCCGCGTGCTCGAGATTCTTGGATATTGGAGATCATCTTGTCGTATACCGGAGAGTTAGTTGCCACGGCAATGACAGGATAGCCTTTGGACAGAAGTGCAATGGGGCCATGCTTCATTTCTCCTGCAGCATATGCCTCAGCATGAAGATAGCTAATTTCCTTGAGTTTGAGGGCACCTTCGTAGCAAATAGCAGCTCCCATGCCACGACCAATGAACAAAGCATCATTGGCATCTTTGCAGGCCTGCGCGGCAATGTCGATAGCTTTTGTATCGCTGAGGACTTCTTCGACCTGCTCGGCGGTATCGGCAAGTTCTTTAAAGAGCAAGCGTATCTGAGCAATTGAGAGCTTTCCTTTTGCCTGCGCAAGAACCATAGCAAGAAGTGTTAGGCTCACAATTTGGCCAAGGAAAGATTTGGTTGAGGCAACGGCAATCTCCTTGTTAGCCTTAGTGTAGATAACACCGTCAGACTCACGGGCCACGGGACTACCAATAACGTTGGTGATACCAAAAACCTTAGCGCCTTTGATGCGGGCGTCGCGGATGGCAGCAAGAGTATCAGCGGTCTCACCGGACTGAGAAACAGCAACTACCAGCGTTGACGGAGTAATAATGGGGTTTCGATAACGAAATTCACTCGCAGCTTCAACTTCGACAGGTATGCGGGCCCAGCCTTCAATAAGCTGACGGGCGATAAGACCAGCGTGATAGCTAGTTCCGCAGGCAATGATATAAACGCGATCAATTAAACGGAGCTGTTCCAAGGACATACCCAGCTCATCAATGGAAAGTACGCCGTTGGTCAGACGTCCTGCAAGGGTATCGCGGATAACACGTGGCTGCTCATGGATTTCTTTGAGCATGAAATCGGGGTAGCCGCCCTTCTCGACAACATCAACATCCCAATCAACATGCATGACTTTAGGTTGAATGGGATTTCCATCAGCATCGGTATAGCTGATGCCATCGGGCTCCATAACAGCAAACTCGTTGTCACCAAGAACAGTGACATCTCGGGAGGCTTCGATAACCGCAATGATGTCAGATGCAACGTAGCTGCCCTTCTCGCCATGTGCAAGGACAATGGGAGAATCTTTGCGAGTAACTACAATGCGACCGGGTTCCTGAGAGCATATAACAGCAAGGCCATAGGTTCCTACAATTTGCGAGCATGCCTTGGCAACAGCATCGCGAAGGTTGCCTCTGTAGGCTTCTTCAATAAGGTGAGAAACGACTTCAGTATCGGTATCGCTGCGGAATTTGTGCCCCCGAGCCTCAAGCTGCTCACGGAGTTCGGCAAAGTTCTCGATGATGCCGTTGTGTACGACGGCAATTTGATTGTCACAAGAGGTATGTGGGTGGGCGTTGCGCTCACTTGGAGCGCCGTGCGTTGCCCAACGGGTATGTCCGATGCCACAGGGGCTTGCATTATTGAGGTACTCCACCGCTTCAGCTAATCCCGCAACTTTTCCTACGCGATGTACGACCGTAAGTTCTTCGTTGGTTGTGTTTTGCAAAGCAATACCGGCAGAATCATACCCACGGTATTCGAGACGTTTAAGACCTTCAATGAGGACATCTTTTGCACTTTGGTGTCCGGTAAAACCAACGATGCCGCACATATATAAACTCCAATCGTGTGCTTCTGGGAGTGTCACAGAAACGATTAGTTTTAATCAACCCACTCTATTTTAGCGAGTTATATAGGCGAACTTGTATGGTATTAAAAAGGCAGTTGGCAAATGCTTATCAGAAAGCGAATAGTAGCTACGTGATTCAAACGGGACATAATGATACAAATGGGCTATTGACTGAGTTTCTGTGTGTCTATCCTTTATAAGTTAGATAGAGCTAACCGAAAGGAGACGCATTATGTCTGAAACACCCTCAGTCAAGAAAAAAGGGCTGCAACCGAAGGACCTTATAAACATCGGTATCTTCACCGCTCTCTACTTCATAATCATCATGGCTGTGGCAATGTTGGGCTACGTTCCTATATTCATTCCATTGCTCTCCGTCATCTGCCCGCTTATCGGAGGTATTCCGTACATGCTCTATATCACAAAAGTAAGGCATTTCGGAATGGTTTTCATCATGGGAACCATCCTCGGCCTCCTAATGGGTCTCGGTGGCATGGGCGTATATGCCTTTATTACAGGGCCAATATGTGGTCTTCTCGCCGACCTTGTCCTCAGAAGCGGTAACTATAACAGCGCAGGGCGCTCCATAATTTCACACGGAGTCCTGAGCGTATGGTTGATAGGCAACTATATTCCCATCGTCATGAATCGCGCGAGCTACTTCGCAGGTATCGCCTCTGGCTACGGACAGGAATATGCCAACGCTCTCTCCAGCTACATTCCTGACTGGAGCCTTCTACCTCTTGCTCTTGCTGCATTTATTGCAGGGTGTATCGGAGCCGTCATCGGCAAGAAACTCCTCCACAAGCACTTTGAGCGAGCCGGCATCGCATAATGAAAAAGGGGCTGTTCCTCTCAACTGCTAATAACCGAGGGCTCGTGCTTGATCCCCGTACTAAAGTGCTTGCCACACTCGTCGTCTCAACAATTATGCTTGGGTCTTATAACGTGGGGCCTCTCCTCGTGATTAAGCCGCTGCTTATTGCAACACCTTTCATCATGCTAGCCCTCTCTCACCATTTCAGCTCAGCAATCACCTACCTCACGTTATACGGGGTTGCGAGCGCTGTGGCAGCAATCGCAGAATCATGCCTCACTGGAGTTGCTCTTTTTGTCACGCTGGGTATCTCGGGAATCGTGAGGCAGTTTGCCCCAGGTATTGCCATGGGAACCTGGCTAGTCACAACCACGTCAGTGAGTGAGTTCATGGCAGCATGCGACCGTATGCACATGCCTCAGGCAGTAGAAATTCCCTTTGTCGTAATGCTTCGATACTTCCCAGCGATAGCCGACGACTACCGACAGATAGCTGCTGCTATACGCATGCGCAGCAGCAAGACGTTCAGAAACCCTATCTCCGCCATCGAGAATTACCTGGTACCGCTGCTTGTCTCGGCAGTGCGAGGCGGTGAAGACCTCTCTGCTTCGGCTCTTGTGCGAGGGCTCGGTGGACCAACAGCTCGCACAAACATAAACGAAGCGCGCATGCGTGTACGAGACTGGATAGTAATCGCCTTTCTCGCCATAGCCACTATCTGCGCGGTAATCACGCCATTGCTCTACTACTAGGATTGAAATGATCGAGATAAAAAATGCATGCTACTGCTATCAGGCAAGCGAGAAAAACAGCCTCTCCGAGGTCAACCTTAACGTAGCCCCTGGTGAAGTAGTCTGCCTGACGGGTGCCTCAGGATCTGGAAAGACAACCCTAACAAGGCTCGTCAATGGCCTCATCCCCCATTATTATGAGGGGAAACTCTCGGGGAAGATTGAGGTCTGTGGTCTTACACCTTCCAACCACGAGCTTTGGGAACTAGCATCAAAGGTCGGTTCAGTCTTCCAGAATCCTAAGACTCAATTCTTCTGTTTAGACACAACCGGTGAACTGGCATTTGCATGTGAGAACCAAGGAATAGCACCTGACAAGATACGCACACGTTTAAAGGACGTCGCCAACGCGCTGGAGCTCACAGATCTTATCGACCGCAGCTGCCTCTCACTTTCTGGTGGAGAAAAACAACGCGTTGCCTGTGGCTCGGCCACTATGCTTGACCCGGATGTTCTTGTCCTTGACGAGCCATCCTCCAACCTTGACTTCGCTTCCATAGGACTTCTCCGAAAGATTGTTGCAAAATGGAAAGCTGAGGGCCGCACTGTGCTCATCTCCGAGCATCGACTCCATTGGTTGGAGGGCATCGCCGATCGCATTATTGTGATGCGCTCAGGCAGTGTGGAACGCGAGATTGACTCCAAGCAATTCTATGCATCCACTGCTGCCGAGGCGCGAGCGCTTGGTCTGCGCGCACCAACCTTTGCAGCTATTGCAGCTGAACAGTGCTGCGCACGGGGCGAGAAGAACGAGTTTGTAGACATACGGGATATGGACTACCACTACCCGCAATCGAGCCGCGGCATCAACGTTTCTCGCATCGCCTTCAGGCGAGGAGGTGTCACTGCCATTATCGGAAGCAATGGTGCTGGAAAGTCTACCTTCGCACGCTGTATCTGCGGTCTTGTAAGCGGTTGCAAAGGGACCAAAGATGTTGGAGAAGGTCCTAGCCCATTCTCAAGCAGACCAAAGAACGGCTACTTGGTTATGCAGGACGTGAGCCATCAGCTCTTCCGAGAGAGCGTATTTGATGAGGTACTCGACTCCACGAGACGTGCTGACGAGCACCTTACCCGTACTATACTTGCATCGTTGGACTTAACTGAACTGGCACAACGCCATCCACTGTCGCTTTCAGGAGGCCAAATGCAACGCGTTGCCCTCGCTACGGCACTTGCATCAGGTCGTGACTTACTCGTGCTTGACGAACCTACCAGTGGACTTGACCTTGCCCATATGGAACAGGTTGCTGCAAGCGTTACCGCAGCAGCGGCGGAAGGACGAGCTGTCGTGGTTGTAACACACGATCCTGAGTTCATCAGAGCATGTTGCACCGACTTTGCCCGCATGGAAGACGGATCGTTTGTAGACCAAGGCGCTCTCGACGATGCGGGCTGGTCAAAAGTGCTGTCATTTTTTGAGAACACTCTTCAGAGAAACGAAGGGGATTGGAGACACGATGGACATTGCTAACTATGCTGACATGGGTGGCAACGTCCGTCGCGTGACGCACGATACAGATCATTCTGTATGGAGGGCAGAAGGTACTGACGGACAGGGCATCATGACAATGCACGATGTCATGCCTGGAATTACCCTCATGTTCAATGACTTCACAAGTGTATGGAACCTTGAGTCGGGCTTTAAGCTTACCCCAGGATCACGCATGCTCTGCCTGAACTATTGTCGAGAAGGAAGAATTGAGTGGGAGTCCGGGACTGACTCATGTCTGTACCTTGACGTAGGTGATCTTGGTATTGACGATCACGCAAGACATGAAAGTCTCTTTAGGTTTCCGTTTGGACACTACCGTGGTGTCACCGTCTGTCTTGATCCCGACATAGCAGATAAATCGCTGCGATCAATGTTTCCCGAGGGCTTTCCTGTAAGTGTTAAGCAGCTCTACGAGAGGTTCTGTTCAAGCGATGAACCAAGTGTGCTCCGTAGCGGACCGTCGGTCGAGCATATTTTCTGCGAGATATATAACACTCATGACCGCTTTAGAGATGCTTACCTAAAGCTCAAGATTATGGAGCTTCTCTTATTTCTCGGCAGTAATATTCCTGAAGGCGGACGCATTGGACAGTACGGTCTCACACGCGCACAGGTTGATAAGGTAAAGGAAATAGAACGAGCTATAACCTCTGATCTTTCTTCCCATAAGACACTCAAAGAGCTCTCACAAGAGTTCGAGTTTCCCTATGCCAGCATGCAGCGGTGGTTCAAGGAGGTTTATGGCACCAGTGTGCACGTATACCTCACACGCTATCGCATGGCACAAGCTGCGACACTCCTTCGGACAACCTCCAAGCCAATTGGTGAGGTGGCATTTGAAGTCGGATATACCAATGCCTCAAAATTTGCTTCCACATTCCGTAATGTCGTTGGCATGGCACCTGGCGATTACCGTGAAAGCGCTGGACAAGAAAGATAATCCACCCGCATAGATACACTTGGAGCTTGCCGCGACAATCGGGCTTTTCTCATGCAACGAGCTATAAATACAATTTGCTCATACTCGTCGTTTGGGAGGACCCATGGACCCTAGCAAAAAGAAAAAGAGCAGTTGGATACGGCAGCTTGCTTTATTTACACGCGGACAGCGTCTAAAACTTGGAGCCTCGCTGTTATGTGCTGTGGTAGGTGTTGTTGGAGGCATTGTTCCCTTTTTTGCCGCCTACAAGTTGATTGCGCTCTCATTATCAGGCACCCTTGCCATCAGTGAAGTTGGACACTGGGCGCTCATTGCCCTTCTCGGAGTGGCAGTTCAGACAATAGGCTATCTAGCCTCAACATCGACATCACACAGCGTTGCCTACCATACGCTTGAAAACTTGCGAAACGCCGCTTGCAAACATCTTGCTGCATGCTCCCTCGGCGATGTTCAATCAGCGCCTTCTGGAGCACTTAAGAAAATAATCATTGACGATATTGAGCAAATGGAGCTACCCATTGCCCACGTTATCCCGGAATTTACCAGCAATGTGCTTCTTCTCATCTTGTGTTTTGCAATCGTGTGTTCAATTGATATCCGGCTGGCTCTCTCTATGCTCATCGCACCAGCCTTGTCAATTGTGCCCCTTTCGCTCCTTTTTAAAAACTTTGAACGAGACTATGCAGCGTACTGGACAGCAAGTGAGCGCGTTAACTCAACACTCGTCGAATACATCGATGGCATCGAAGTCATCAAGACTTTCAATCAAGCCGACTCCTCGTATGCTCGCTTTCGTAACGATATCTCTGAATTTGAGAAATTAACACTTGCCTGGTATAGGTCTGCTCGTATCCCCATGAACGCCATGTTTGCAATACTTCCAACGCTCCTTCTGGGTGTTGTACCAGTTGGATGCATTCTTGTAGCTTCGGGCAGTATCGACGTAGCTCAGATGGCTCTTGCATGTATGTTATCAATCGGCGTCATTGGTCCTCTCACTAAAATTACGCAGTACACCAATATGTTTAAGGAAATCGAGAAGGTAATGGACAGCGTTAGTAAGCTGTTAGAAATGAAACCCTTGCCCGAAGCCTCCTCTCCCGCAATCATCACGTCCCACGATATCTCATTCAAGAACGTCCGATTCTCATATTCCAACGAAGAAGTGCTCCACGGAATCTCTCTTGAAGTGCCTGAAGGTACCTCGTGTGCTCTGGTGGGACCAAGTGGTTCTGGAAAGTCAACAATGGCCAAACTCATTGCTCGATTCTGGGATGCAGGATCAGGAACAATCCGTATCGGGGAAACTGACGTTCGCGATATACCACTTGATCAGCTAGCTGGTCTTGTAAGCTTTGTGACTCAAGACAATTTCCTCTTTAATCGAACAATCTTTGAGAACGTAAGGCTCGGACGTGAGGGTGCAACTGACGCCGAGGTAGAGCGCGCACTTGCCGCTGCGCACTGTGAAGAGTTGGCAGATAAGCTTGCAAATGGATTTGAAACCCTTTCCGGAGAAGCCGGAGGAGCTCTTTCGGGTGGAGAACGCCAGCGCATCTCTATCGCGCGCGCCTATCTAAAAGACGCGCCGATTCTTGTGCTTGATGAGGCAACTGCGTTCATAGACCCCGAGAGTGAGGAGCTCATTCAACAGGCGCTTTCAGAACTTGCACGTGGAAAGACGCTGATTGTAATCGCACACAGAATCTCAACGGTACGTAATTTTGACAAGATAGTAGTCATGGATTCCGGAAACATCGTCGCTGAGGGAACACATACGGACCTCCTCGGCTCAAGTGACCTCTATCACCGCATGTGGGAAGCACATATCTCCAATGGAACTCATGAAGTGAGAAAGGGGTAGCGTAATGTTTAGTGCGCTTATGAAAGTGGTGCGTTGGACGGGCAATAAGAAAACGCGAATTCTCTGTGGCTTTGCATACTCTTTTCTTATCTCACTTGTTTCTGCAGCACCCATTGCTATTGCCGCTTGGGCCATGTGCGGGTTTCTCGGTTTATCAAATGGCGAGAAACCCGATCTTAAAATTGCACTTACGGCTGGACTGGCCATTATTGCTTCGATTGCGCTACGCGCAGCACTTATGTGGTTGAGGGCACGAGCCGAGGAAACCGTAGCTGCAGAACGTTCCAACGAGGTGCGTGTACGTATCGGAGAAGCGTTGAAACGCGTCCCTCTTGGTTACTTTGACAATCACCCATCAGGAGAAATTCTCTCGGCACTCACAACCGAGCTATCATTCGTGGAAATCCACGGTATGCGCATGGTAGATATGCTTGGCAACGGATACATAACCGCAGCCGCAATGGTGGCGTTTCTCGCCTTCATGGATCTGCGGGCCTGCATCCTCGCATTGGCTGCGATTGCGGTAGCAACGGTGGTACTGGAGCTGATGTTCAAAAATTCCGCGCGTTTGTCGCCCGCACAAAATGACGCACGCGAGGATATGTCTCAGGCAACGTTGGAATACATCCACGGTATGCCTGTTGTTAAGAGTTACCGGCAGGTAGATGCTGCTGTGTCTGCAGTACGCTCCGCATACGCACGTTCTAGAAATGTAAATCTCAAAACCGAGCTTGCTTTCCAACCCCTCAACGCCTTGCTTCTATTTGTGACACGCGGTGCTTCGGTTGGCGTCATTGTTATTGTATGTATCTCTTTCCTGAACGGCACGATATCTCTTCTTAACTTCTGTACGCTGGTAATGTTCTCCTTTATGCTGTTCCAATCAATCGAGGCTTGTGGTGATGCTGCTTACGTAATTGGACATATCGGAGAAGTTATCGACCGTCTTGACGCTATCGAATCCGCACCTGCAATCGATGACAATTGCAAAGCTGTGAAACTTGAGCATCACAACCTTGAGATGCATGACGTCTCATTCGCTTACGGAGATGGACCTCTTGTACTCAATGGAATGTCTCTGACTATTCCCGAGGGAACAACTGCAGCTCTTGTTGGAGGAAGTGGTTCAGGTAAGACAACTGTTGCCAAGCTGTTTGCACGTTTCTACGATGCAACAGGCGGCTCCGTACGCATAGGAGGCCACGATGTACGAGAGCTTTCTTGCGACAGTATTCTTGCGGACTTCTCCATGGTTTTCCAAGACGTCTATCTTATGGATGACACGATTGAGCGCAATATTGCCCTAAGCAGGCCTGATGCACAATTTGAAGAGATTGTAGAAGCGGCAAAGGCCGCACGCTGCGATGAGTTCATAAAAGCTCTGCCCGAGGGCTATAAGACAAAAGTTGGAGAAGGTGGAGCACGACTTTCAGGAGGCGAGAGACAGCGAATCTCAATTGCTCGCGCAATTTTGAAAGATGCGCCTCTTGTTGTTCTTGATGAGGCAACGGCAAGTGTTGACCCAGAAAACGAAGCAGAAATTCAAGCAGCCCTTGCCCAACTCTGTAAGGGAAAAACTGTGCTTGAAATTGCGCATCGTCTCTCAACAATTGAGGAAGCTGACCAGATTTTCTTCCTTAGAGATGGACGTGTTGCAGAACAGGGCACCCATGAAGAGCTTATCTCGCACAGCGGTCCCTACCATGACTTTGTTGAAGCTCGCTCGCGTATTGAAGGCTGGCAGATCTCTAAGTAATAGGCATGCTATATGCGAAGTTTTGGGAAATAAGCACAGATGAATGAACAATTAGAGTCACCTGCTCTGCGGGTGACTCTATGTTTTTCTCGAGAACGCTCTCAACAGGTTGAAGTCTATTGATCATACTGTCTAATGTGATGGACAGTATTTGAGGATGTATATTTGTAGCCCCTAGCACACAGGATTGCCATACTCACGCAACATAGCGTCACGGTTAACAATCCACTGCTTACCATACTTACGAGCATTCACTCTTGGAACTATTTTGATCAACCGCAACATCTCTGAACAATGATTCATCTTTTAGAAGCTTTTTATAAGCAAAATTGTAGACGGCTGACATCTATCGTGATATTTTGTAAAAAAATATGTTACTGACAAAAAATAAGTAGCGATAATTTGGATTAGGAGTCTAAGTATGAGACATTTTAAGAATATTATTATTGGCTTTGGCAAAGCTGGTAAGACTTTGGCAGGGAGCCTGACAAGTCATGGCGAAGAAGTGCTTTTGATTGAAAAAGATCCAATGATGTACGGCGGAACGTGTATCAACATCGCATGTTTGCCAACTAAGAACTTGGTGATTAACTCTCAAAGAGGAGTTAAGTATGAAGAAGCTTTCGAAACTAAGGAAGCTATGACAGCAAAACTACGCAACAAGAACTACCACAAGATAGCAGACCAAGACTTGGCAACTGTGCTTGATGCAAGTGCTGAATTTATTGATGATAAGACAATCAAGGTAACTGATGAATCAGGTACAGAAGAATTAACATTCGACCGTCTTTTCATTAATACTGGTGCCGAAAGTAATGTACCAAATATTGATGGCCTAAAGATTGACGATAAGATATTTACTTCAACTGAAATGCTTGCTAAAAAAGAACTTGCTAAGAATCTGGTTATTTTAGGTGGTGGACCAATCGGACTTGAATTTGCTTCAATGTACGCTGGCTTTGGCAGTAAAGTAACTGTAATTGAACCAATGCCAAGTATCTTGGGCCGGTTTGAACCAGAAATTGCTCAGGCAGCTAAGGCTGATATGGAAGCAGATGGCGTTACCTTCATGCTTAAGTCTTCTTTGACCAAGGTTGAAGAAACTGAAGCTGGTCTTAACTTAACTGTTGAAACCGAAGATGGTGTTAAGGACTTGCAAGCAGACGTGATGCTTGTGTCAGTTGGCCGCCACCCAGCCACTGCCGCCCTTCACCTAGAAAAAACCAGTCTTGAAGTTGGCCAAAGAGGCGAAATTGTCGTTAACGATAAGCTTGAAACCAGTGTTCCTAATATCTACGCTATGGGTGATGTTGCCGGTAGCTTGCAATTTACCTACATTTCGCTTGATGACTGGCGGATTATGGACAATCAACTCTTTGGTGACAAGACTAGAACTAAGAAGAATCGTCCAGTTTTTGCTAACTCAATCTTCATTAAGCCAGCAATTTCTTCAGCTGGACTAACTGAAAGCGAGTTAAAGGCCCAAGGTAAAGCTTACAAGGTCTTAACAATGCCTGCAGCTGGTGTGCCAAAGGCCCAAGTCATCGGCAACCCAAGAGGCTCATACAAGGCTTTGATTGACCCAGAAACTCACGAAATCTTAGGTGCTACTATTTACGCTGAAGAAGCTTACGAAACTATCAATGTCATTACTTTAGCAATGCAGCACCACTTAAAGGCTGAAGACTTGCGTGACCAAATTTACGCTCACCCAACTATGACTGAAGCTCTTAATGACTTATTCAAATTCTAAAAACTAAAAAACTGACTTATCTCATAACTTGAGTAAGTCAGTTTTTTTGTATGGGCCTAGAATAAAAAGTGTACAAGTTAAATAGAGACTCTGATTTAGCATAATTAAGGAAGTAGTTACTGAGACTGGGGAGTTTGGCCGTGGCTCTGGTAATTTTGCCAGCGATAAGGACAAGGAGATTGCACGACTAAAGCGTCAACTTCGTGACGCTGAAGGAGCGATCGAAGTATTAAAAAAATCAATCGGGATTCTGAGCAAGTAACTCCCGAAAAGGTATACCAAGAAATGGACGTTCAGCACGCTTTGGAATCCCACCCTTCCATCAATGGTATGTGTGATTATGTTGGAATCTCAAGAAGTGGTTACTATCAACGAGAAAATCGTCATAATCACCAATCACCGCGAAAGCTTCGGAAGAAGTTTATTCAAGGTGAAATTAAAGCAATTTGGATCAAAAGCCTTTGTATTTACGGTGCCGGCAAAATCACCCAAGAACTTCGCTCAAAAGGATATAAGATCGCTGAACGAACTGTTGGTAAGTATATGCGTGAACTTGGCATTCACGCCGTTTACCTAACCCCTTGGACGACTACCACTCGCAAAAGACGCAGTGAACCCCCCTCCCCTGAGGAAGTGGCGCAACGGCTCACGAGGGTCTTTCGTTATCCAGAAGGAGTTCATCGGCTGCATGCGCAATATGATGACGTCTGTTAGTCTGGTTCAGCAATATAACGCTAAAACGAGAAAAGCAGTTAATCTACTTATCACCGTACGGAATTCGGAAATAATCCAGCGTGGCTTTAAATCTATCCTGGGCTGTAAGGCATGTATCAAGAAGATAGCCGTTCTCCTTGTCCCACTTAGAGAGTCCGCGATAGTAGAAAGACTTCATATCATCAGAAATGACAAACGGAACAACGTCATAAGCAAGGCATTCTTTGAGCATGATCAACCTGCCGACACGCCCATTGCCGTCTTGGAATGGATGAATGCGCTCAAAGCGAACATGGTAATCAACAATGTCTTCAAAGGAATGTGAGCTGTTTGAGTTATAAGCCTTTAACAGCAACTTTATCTCTTTAGCAACATTTTCTGGGAGAGTGGTTTCTCGCCCACCAACCTCATTTGGTAGATGTTTGTAACCTCCAACTGCAAACCAGTCCTTTGCAGAATCTGTAGTTCCCGTTTTTAGAATACGGTGCAGTTCTTTGATGATGACCTCTGTAAGAGGGTCTTTTGCGTGGTCAATCACGTAATCGATAGCGCGGAAGTGATTCTGAGTTTCTACAATGTCATCAATGTGAACAGGATTTTCTTCAACACCGATAGTTGCCGTTTCAAAAATCATACGTGTCTGATCAAGGGAGAGTTTGCTTCCCTCAATATGATTAGAGTTGTAGGTAAGCTCAACCTGGAGCTTATGGTAAATGCCGCCCTTTATTTTTGAGGTCTTTTCTTCAATCAAGCGCGAAAGCAGCGGACTTGTTGACGATGCTTTGGCATTTTTTCGAGAAGGTTTTACGGCATCAGCTGGTATGTTCCAAGTTTTTCCCACGAGAAAAGCGCCTGGCACGCGACCTGTTGCACAGTAATTGCGAACGCTTCTCTCAGATATGCCCCAGAGTTCAGCAATCTCTGCTGCAGAAAGAAATCCCATCAAGCTTCACCTTCCTATCGGCAAAAAACTGATGAGATTATTATAGCAAACGAGACTATTTATTGCCGATATCGGCAATAAATATAAGAACATGTTTGAGTTTTGAGTCGTACAGCTGGTTGTTAAAAACCGCCAAAGTAATTATTTATTTCTTGTTATATCCGTGCTTGCGAGCATCATATGCCTTGATAATTTCTTGTTCAAGCTCTGTCATTCCCACTCAATTGTTACATGCCCCGTTTTGATGTAGTCAGCGGGGTGGATGAGCTGGGACTTCATCTACTCTCCTATCGCAAAAACCGTGTAGTCAGCATGTAGTGAGAACTGATTATATGCTCTGTAGTCACTTGGGGAGAGTATTTTCACCCGACCGGAGAGTGATATATCTGACCTGCGGAAACGCAGTTCGATTGCGCGCAACTGACTACATGGACTAAAGAGGAATGGCGCCCCAACCTAAGAGTGACAAATTCCGAGTGAAGAGTGACAGCTTTGAGCTGGGGAAATACGAATCTCTACCTGATAGGTGACTAAATCGGTCCTCACAAACAAAACACCCATCTCTGAGTTGAATCTTGAGAAGGAGACTTTTTCTTCGCGTTAAATACTCTTTCTTCCGGACGAAATAATGGGAGCAGAAAGCTTCTTAAATATGGCCACCTCAATCTTGTTTTTCATCGTACGCATGTTGTCATACTTTGCAGCATGCTCGATGAACCAAGCCCGAATATCGCTTTGCTCGATCGTCGCTCTATCTTCCTCATCAAGTTTTGAGAGAACGAAATCAATATGCTTGTTAATTATCGTAGCTTTCTCGTCTACTCCGAGATCGCAGAAATGCACGCTTGCACCGATGCGCGAGAACATGGCAGGACCCATCGTCCGACGAGCTGATACTTCGGAATTGAAGTTTGAGGTTAGGAGAAAAAGGGCATTTCGCATGTCGACATCTTAATTCGTGTCAACGTATCTTCCTTCATCAAAGAGCTGATAGAACATGTTGTACAGGCGGGGGTCAACTTTATCGAACTCGTCTATTAGAACGACATTAGACTCTCTTGCCAAAAGGCCACGCGCGAAGCTTGCTTTCGAGTGCTCTGCGCCAAACAGATACTCGTAGGCCTCCTGCGTTTGCATCATCGAGAATTGCACTCGGGTAAGCTCTCCGCCAACAGCCTCGCTTAAGCATCTCGCTGTTTCTGTCTTGCCGACGCCAGACGGTCCATAGAACATGATTACAGAGGGGCACTCCTCGTTCATGGCAGTAAGCCGATAAAGAGATGCGATTAGTGACTCTTTCCCCTCGTCTTGCCCGAGGACACCCGATTGCAGTTTGTCACATATGCCATTGAGTTTCTTTTTCTCAATGAGCGGGTACTCATAGTGTACAATATCGAGAGTTCCATGATGTATCAAAATGTTTGCAGCGAATACATCACACTTTTGAACAGCGACTTAGTGTCAGCACGTCACGAAATTATTGAAAAGGGCCTCGCCACTCCAATCAAGGGTGCAAATAAGGGCAAATAGATAGAGAACGAGGCCAATTGCATGTCAAAGCTAAACATTGACCAGAAGAGCATCAGGGAATTACTGACAGAGAAACACGCGGACTTCCTCATTCCCGACTACCAGAGGCCGTACGCCTGGGGAGAGGATGAATGCGCGACGCTTTGGGACGACCTATTCGCATTCGCGTTTCCGGATGACGACTGCGACAAGTTCAAACGCGAATCCGACGAGTACTTCCTGGGTCCTATAGTTACGTTCCGCAACGACGACAGCCAGCTTGAAATCATCGATGGCCAGCAGCGTCTCACGACCATCATGCTATTGTTGCGCGCCTTCTATGACAAGTTCGGGAACATGAAGGACAAGCAATCGAAGCAGGTGCGCGAGAGCATCGCCCGCTGTGTCTGGAAGACGGACGAGTTCGACGAGCCGGACATGAACCGCCTCAAAATCGACTCTGAGGTCGCGTCTGACAACGACAAGGGCGAGTTCCTGGAAATCCTCAAGAGCGGCGTGGTCGAGCAAGGATGGAAGAGCTCGTATGCCTGCAACTACCGCTACTTCCAGCAGAAGATAACCGACATGGCCAGCGAGTGGCCGTCGTACGTCGCCCTGCTTGCCACGCGCATCCTGAATAACGTCATTTTGCTGCCCATCGAGGCGGAATCGCAGGATACGGCGCTGCGCATCTTCTCTACGCTCAATGACCGCGGGCTTCCGCTCGCAGATGCGGACATCTTCAAGAGCCAGTTCTACAAGTATTTTTCCTCTCTAGGCCGTAAAGACGAGTTTATAGAACACTGGAAGGCGCTTGAGGAGACCGCAACGGACATCTTCCACCCGGCGGTGGGTACCCCGATGGACGAGCTCTTTACCCGTTACATGTACTACCGTCGCGCTTGCAAGCATATCCACAGCACCACGACGCAGTCACTGCGCGATTTCTTCGGTCAGGACTCCTACAAGATGCTCAAGAGCGAAGAATCCCTGTCCGATCTAGAGGTCCTGCTGGATTTCTGGAAGAAGGTAGACCGCCAGGAGGGGTTCTCGGAGAGGGTGCTGCGCGAGCTGTTCGTGCTCAACTACGCCCCGAACGGCATGTGGACATACCTGCTGTCTGTCTGGTTCCTCGCCAACCACGACGAGGATGGTTCCTGCGACGAGGCGGCGCTCTACGATTTCCTGCAGCTCATCACAGGGTTCATATACGCCTACTCGATGGAGCGTCCGGGCGTGAACGCCCTGCGCGTGCCCGTCTTCCCGCAGATGGAGAACATCATCGACCAAAAGCCTGTGGAGTTTTCTGCATACCGCTTCGGCCGCGAAGACATCACATCGCGATTCAAGGCGTACGCATTCACGAACCAGAGGCGCTTCACGCGCTCGATGCTCGTATGGTGGGCGTTCCAAAATCCTAAGCAGAAGCTCATGAGTCTCGACACAACGCTCGAAATCGAGCATATTTACGCGAAGAAGCGAACCGAGACGGCACCCCTGAGCGACCCGTCGAACATCGAGGCGTTGGGCAACAAGGCGATGCTCGAGAAGCGCGTGAACATCAGGGCGTCTGACTATCGCTTCAGCGACAAGAAAAAGTACTACGAGGGCTTTGTGAACGACAAGGGTATTGAGAAAGTGGGCACCGACAACGAGGAGCTGCTGGAGCTTGCCCGTACGCGCAAGGACTTCACCGAAGGCGATATCACGAAGCGCACCGACGAGATAATTGACTCGTTTGTTGACTATCTGGGCGAACTTGATTTGCTCAAGTGAGTCAGATGGAAATTGAGAGACAGCCTATGAACAAAAATAATATAGACACCGAGTATTTTCTCATTGATACCGTTGGCCCCAATAGCGCTGCAATAGCTGCTGGTGCAGCTTGGCTCGATGACAACGGCGGTGGTTGCATCCTTACGCAGGATAAAAGAACTATGCGGAATGCTCTGGATGTAAATACGGATACTGAGCTCAAAAAGGTGGAGGACAAGCTTGCTAGTTACGGCATCTCGCTGAATTGGTCGGGCAGAGGCGTTTCCAATGCTGCGGGCAATCTCATGGCTGTATACACAAATCCGACAATTGATGGCGAGATTAGACGCAGCGGCCTCGAACGTGTCTTCATTGTTCCCTGGGCCGAGAAGGACTGCAGCTGGTTCAAGGCTGCATTTAAGCCCACCCTTGTCGTCGTCAACGCAAACGACGAGCTGATGAGGGCTGACATGCAGCCCGTGTATGCGAGCATGAAGGATGAGATACCGGAGGCGCTCGATCATATACTTGGCTTTCTCGCGCAATGTGCTGCTGGTTACAACAACAGACTGCAGTGGCGAGAAGAGGAACGTTTCAAGGCGGATCTCATGAACCATCAAGCCGACTGGAGGCAGGTTGACTCAGAGACGGTGCTCCTCCGGTGCGCGGAGCTAGGGATGTCCGCAGAAGATTCCAAGAGAATCAGCTCGATGATAAGGCAGCTCAAGGCGGGACATAAGTTCCGTCCCAAGCGCGGTTTTGAAGAAGGGTTTGGACGTTAGCAAAGCAGGCGCGCCTTGGCTCGGCACTTTCACAGCTATAGGAAAGCAATCGGGAGACCTCATGAAGAACTTGGACAAGTACAGAGGCTGCCTCATAGGAGGTGCTGCCGGGGATGCGCTCGGCTATCCAGTTGAGTTTCTCGATGAGCGCGAGATATCCAGGCACTACGGACCCTCCGGTATTACCAGCTACGAGCTCGTAGACGGTGTCGCACAGATTTCCGATGACACGCAGATGGCACTCTTCACGGCGACAGGGCTCCTGCTTGGAACGACGCGCGGCATGATGCGAGGCATCATGGGAAGCTACCCCTCCTATGTGGCGCTTTGCTATGGGGACTGGCTGCGAACACAGACCAGGCAATATCCGCTCAACACGGAAGACTCCTATTCCTGGCTGGTAAACATCCCCGAGCTGTTCGACAGGCGGGCTCCCGGCAACACGTGTCTTTTTGCGCTGCGCAGCGGGAAGACAGGGACCATCGATGAGCCGATAAATGACAGCAAAGGTTGCGGCGGCGTCATGAGGGTCGCCCCGGTCGGCCTGTACTTCGCGCTGGAAGGCCGGCAGGTTGAGAACCCGGACCTGGTCGGGGCGGAGGTCGCCGCCATCACTCACGGGCATGAGCTGGGATACATACCGGCAGCTGCGCTTACGCACATGATTAACATCCTTATCCACGAGGATTCAAGCATCGAAGAAGCCGTCATTTCCGCAATAGACACCGTCAAAGGCTTGTTTCCCGATGCAAGGCACCTGAACGCCTTCGTGAACCTCATGGAGAGGGTGGTTGAACTCGCTCATGAGAACATCGACGACCTTGATGCGATTCACTCCCTCGGCGAGGGATGGGTGGCTGAGGAGACGCTCGCGATAGCGACCTACTGCGCCATAAAGCACCCCGACGACTTCGAAGCGGCCCTAGTAGCTGCCGTAAACCACAACGGTGACAGCGACTCTACCGGTGCTGTGACCGGGAACATCATGGGAGCGAGCCTCGGCATCTCGGGAATACCGAACAAATTCATCGAGAATCTGGAACTAAAGGACGTGATTCAAGAGGTCGCTGACGATCTCTACAACGACTGTCAGATGACTGAATTCGGCGACTACGAAGACGAGGTCTGGACGAACAAGTACATCTATCACACGTATCCGGATGTCGCCGAAAGGAGGTAGTTCAGTCAGCGCATGATTCTGCATGGACAGCGCCCCCGGGAGCCGAAGCTCCCAGGGGCGCCCTGCGCTTAGAGCGTGCCGAGTACGTTGAGGTGGTGGCAAAGAAGCGCCCGGCTCTCGCCGACGATGAGCATACTCACGACGTCGAACCTGATCCGGATGTCCTCGGAGTCCAGGTGCTCGGCGAGGTAGGCAGCCGCAAGCCGTTCGAGCGCCACGCGATTCGCGTCCTCCTCGGGAAATCCCTCGCCGCCGTTCTGCGTGATCTGGCAGTGGACGAAGACCAGGTCGTCCTCGTCGCAGGCGATGAAGTCGGCGACGTCCCCGCCGTGCGCCCAGCCCTCCTCCAAGATCTCGAAGCCTCTGCGCTTGAGATAGACCCTGATGCCCTTCTTGGCCCTGGTGTCGATGGCCTCCATAACGTCCTCCTTAGCTCCCGGCCCGCCCCGGTGGCGCGCCTTGTGGCTCGCATGCCGACGGGGTTCGCGCGGGTGCAAGGGGGAAAGCAAAATCCGGAGGGCCCGAGTTTTCGAAAGGGCGCCCCGTGCCCGGCGAAAAGTTTTTGCGGCCCTTGCGGCCGTAGGCGGTTCCCGGCGAGCCTGCAAGAGTTCAAGGAGAGCCCTGGAGGTGGGCAAGGTGCAAGGGCATTGGATGCCCACACGAGGCTTGGAGAAGCGTCAGGGTACGTCGCAGGGGCATCTCGGGCTCTGGAGGATGCGTGCGCTGGCAACGTTGCCCTCATCGCCACGAGGGACTGCGGTTCTGCTATCTGCCAGGCATACAGGGCCATCGACGGCTTATCTCGAGTATGTCATGTCGCTCAGTGTTGACGGTGGCGGCGTCCACCTCCCCGCGCAGGTCGATGAACTCCTTGGTCAGGCGCTCCACCTCGTCGTGAAGCCGCTCGTCGACGGTGCCGTCGGCCTGTATCCGCGACAGCTCCCTAAGCAGCTCCAGCATGTTCTCGCGCAGGGCGCGGTACACCCGGATGTTCGGCGCCACGGCGATTGTCTCGTCGTGCAGCCTCGCCATGATGAAGTCCTCTTGCTCATGCCGCCCTCGGCTGCCACCCGGTCGAGCCAGAGCTTCTGCTCCAGCATCATCCGGAAGGCCACCGTGGCGCTTCGCCTCCTGCGGTCGTTCGGGCACGACATCAGATGCCCGCCCTGGTCGCATCGAGAGCGCGCCATCTCTCCTTGCTTGTCTGGGAAGTGGTGCGCGTAGTGGAAGGTCACGTTCGAGCTTTCGTGGCCCAGACGCTCAGCTATGGCCACGGCGGAAAAGCCCTTCTCTATGAGCAGCGAGGCGTGGCTGTGGCGCAGGTCGTGGATTAGCCCAGAAGCGCAATAGAAACTGCTGAGCCTAAAGAAGAGGAGGTAGTCGGTTGCCGACGCCCGCGGGTCCAGGTCTGCCAGCAGAGCCGCTGGTTGGGTCGACGCCCTGAATACGGCAGAGATCACGCTCCAAGACTACAAGTGCTGGATGCCTCCTTTGCCCTCTCAGGACAATAATTCAATGGTTGGACACATTTATTTCATCAATTTGCGTGTTGTCTCGTGTACTCATTGATGACAACGATCCGAGTAGTCAATTAAAATGCAAACGACAGCAAAGAGAAAGCGAAAGAGGCTATGGGATTGGGTTATTACGAGCATGAAATTGAAGTGAAATTCGCCGAGGGTCTCCTGAACTCATCCAGAGAGTGGCAATGGTTCATTGATTACACAGAGGGCAGCATCGAGCCCGATGCTGATATGGAGTCTATTAGCGACTTCGGAAAATGCTACCATTCGATACAGTCGGTATTTGTGCACCTTGCCAGGTTGGTGGATGCAGTCGGGCCTCTGAAGGTAAACATCACCCAAAACTGGTTGCAACGGGTGTACGAGTGCGTCCTTGTTAGAAGCGAACACATGGATGCCGAAGAAGCAATCAAGGGCAGCTCGTTTTACGATGTGCTTGCGGTCATGTCCTATGCAACCCGCCTTATAAATCGAGTGAGCGAAACTCGTTATCTCTACAATAGCCAATTGCTGTTCATGTCAAATCTCTTTGAGCTTTTCGACTTCGGCCCTCTCGAATCCGAGCGCGATGGATTTGTTAATCTCGCAAAATCGATAGACATTCCTGGATTCGAGAATGCCATCGATACACTGTCCGCAAACTTTACCTTAACGGCAAAACATGTAGATGAGAGCTGGGTTTCTGAACTGCTGAACAGCTTGTTTGATGAAAACTTCCTTTCTTTCAAGAACGCTGAGGGAAGGCAGTTTCAGACATGGCAAGAATCGCTGCTGTGCGATGCCTTCAAGGTGTCTTTCGGCAACGGAACACTCGAGCCAATTGCTCGCTCAAGAAACGGATCCGAGTATCCCGACACGCATTCTTGGTCAATTGAACTGTTGTCGAAGGCAAAAGAATCGTTTTCGGATATCAGAGCGGTCTGCGTATTCGAGACGTTGCTGTTTTGCAAACACAAAGTGGCTCCTTCCGACAGCACTCGCTCGATGCTTGCTGATCTCTGCCTGCATCACGTTAAAAAGCTTCTTGCTGCTGGCCAGGGGCTATGTAATATCTCTTGCACAGCCCTTGCCGTTGTCGATGAACTCATACAATGCAAAATGCTCGGCAAGGAGCAGAGCGCGGCATATTTCAAGGGCATGAAGGAAACCTTGTCAGGTGTTTCAGACTATACGGATATTTGCATCCTAAAACAATATCGCATTCCGTGCACTGCGCAGCAGGAAAGCATCTACGCTGCTGAAACAAAGGCAATTGCAAAGAATGCTCTTGGCTCAATTGATTCGCCTGCAGATCTCCTATCGTTTTTCGGAGACGAACGCAATGCGAAGGGCTGCGATCAGTGCGACATTGCTCATGCCATTGAACTATTATCTACTTTCTCGGAGAAAGTGAATCTGCTCACAGCTAGTCTATTCTATTCGGCAATGATGTTTTGCATCGATGCCCTGAGCAATCCGCAGGTCGACAATAAGTGGCTTCATGAAGTTATGATTGGCCTAAGGAGGGCCTGGCAAAGCAACTATTACGCTCCTGTGTTGGCGAGCATGCAGACCATATCATATGAGAACTCCGTTCCTTCGGGTGCTGTCGATGATCTGAACAAGAGCTTTCTCGAGAGCCCTCAAAGCCTTGCTCACAACCTCATCCTGCAGTCTGACGAGGCCATCATTTCAACACTGGAGTCACTATCAGAAAATGTTTTCACTCTTCTTGCCAACAAAATCACTATCTCCGAGTACTACCCAAATTGCGATCATGTTGCAATAAAGGAAGACCCGAATTCGATTGATTTCATGATTGCAGAAGAAGTGTGCAGGGTGTACAAGGAAAACGCTTTCCGTTTTCTGAATGCAATGAAACGTCAGGATGCGCTCGATGGCTTTTATGGCAGGCTTCGTCAGGGAATCCAGATGATGATTGGCTTTATCGACATTAGGCCAGCATATGAATGGATTGTCCAAAACGCGCCAGAACAGTACTACCTGCTTCCTTTTCCTGAGGACAGGGTGGCTCTCGGCCATTTGACTCAGCTGTTTCCCCTTCTGGAAAACGTCATCAGGCAAATCGGGGAATTATTTGCCATCGTACCATTCAAAGAAAATAAACAGAAGTTCACGCAACTGAAGGACGTATCGAGCGTACTGGCAAGGCTCGTTGGTGAGGTTGAAGAAATAACCGGCACCATCCAAGGATGCAATGAATTTCTCTTCACTTACTTTGTAATGTATTCCTCAAACGGCTTCAATGTCAGAAATGACTGCATTCATGGGCGTCAATATCAAGACCCTGTGTCTTGTGTGGGAGCGTTCAAGTTGACGGTGATTTGTCTGTATATGATGCTCAAGAGGTTAAGGGGACTCGAAGCCGTTTCAATTGAGCAGCGCATAGATGAAAGAGACGACTCATAGCTCTTCTGCCTGTATGGTCACTGACCTGTGAAAACCTATCCAGCTGTCCCTTTTTGCGGTACATCAATTACGAGCTCAATAATTAATATGCACCACATGATGAGACAACGTGAGGGCATATAGCTGCGAGGGCTCCGTTAGTCATTTTCAGGGCACGGGCACCGGACTTTTGCAGGTTGGTAAGGCCCTTCCTACTGCGCTTTCCAATCGGTTTGCAAAGACAACAGATACGGAAAACGCAGCACGCCACGTCTCATTATCGCATGGAAAAAACAATAACCAGCCGACCGTTCTGTGGAGGACGAAAGTTCCCCAGCAGAACACTTTTGTCTCTAACAGGAACTTTTTCTCTTACCATCTCGCCAGCAGACTATCTTTCGCGTCAAGCGGAACGAAGACAAGGCCTTGCTGCGATTCCGGACCCCCCAATCAAAAAAGAGTCCGCAATGGATGAGCTGCAAATACATATCGTCGACGCGCTGAGGAAACAGCGCGACTACTACGGCATTCCGAATATCGAGATCGCCAAGCGAACCGACTTGGCCACCAACGCCATCACTAAGATCATCAACGGCCATACGAACCCTTCCGCCGCGTTCTTTGCTTGCTTTACGATCATGGTTAACGGTCCTTTCTGGTGCCGAAGAAGGCCTCCTCCAGCTTGTCGCTGCACACGCGGCCCTGGATTACCTTACATCCGCAACTACGAGCTCGGGAACAGAGTCCCGGGCGACGAGCAGCTCACTCAGATCACTAATGCACTCGACGTATCGGTGGAGGCGTTGCGAGAGATTCCCTTGGAGAGCGGCAGGCAGGCCCTGGAGTTCCTTTTCCGTCTGAGTGAACAGTTTTCCCTTCGGCCGTTGGAGATGGGCGAAAAGCTCGTTCTGGCGGCTCCTGAGGGCACAGGCATGGATCCGAAGCTAACATCTGCACTCAAGGCATGGCGCAAGCAGCTTGATTCGCTTGAGGCCGGAGAAACCACTCAGGCCGAGTACGAGGAATGGAAGGCTGGCTTCGGCTCCTAGAAAGCAACTCAAGGAATAAATCCGAATAGGAAAAGGCGGCTCCGGCCGCTTTTTTCATGCTCGGCAGCGTATCAATCGCTCTGTCGGAGCGGAGTAATACAGTTTTTATCACCCCCTCTGACCTGCTCTTTTGCGAAACATGGACTCGATTGCGCAAATTGATTCGGAATTGATTCGGGGAAGGTTACTTTGCTCCCCTTAGGGCAAAAGCAATAGTTCCAGGTGGCTTCGCTTTGTTGCAAGAGGCTGCAAATCGTTGCAGCGCGAGCCAAAAAGCCAATCTACCAACATAGCTACTCACCCCGCATAATAAATCCGAATCAGAATCGCAGATGAAATAGCATAAAAGAAGCTCCGAAATTCGCCGTTTTCGGAGCTTCTTCTCATCAATTATTCTTCAATTTGTCAGGCGGCTTGGCGCTTCCTGCAACGTTTTGCAACACTTTGCGTCACCATGAATAAAATCTAATGGCTTGTCGTTTGACCTCGGCCTACTCCCACTCGGTGGTTATAGTTTTGCCGTCTCGTCACTCCAGTTGCACCCAGTTTTCGGCGGCATCTCGAAGTGAGTGCCGCTGAATGACGCGACGTCGCGTTTCATCGGCTTCGGGGACAAAAGCTGGGACAACTTCAAAAACCATTTTCAAACTCAGAGTATTGAGTTTTTATTTTTGTCCCAAGGGGCACGGAGAGCCGCCTTTGGAGGCTCGATATCGCCGAAAAACGCCCGTTTTGAAACTCAACCGCCTTTGAGCCTGCAAACCACCAGCTTCAACAGTAAGTGAGTCGACGCGGGTGGCTTACGAGCCGTTCACAAAACCGCAGGCCACAGGTCTTTGTCAACGATAAGCAAAGTGAATAGTCTCAGGTGGCTTGCCCATGAGTTGGCGTAAGCCTGTTTAGCAAAAGGCTAATCGGACACGACAGGCCGCCCGCATGGCGACGGCGTTTCCCGTGCGGGCACAAACAGCCCTGCGTGCCCTGTCGCGCGATATCCCAATGCGACGTTCAGAACCCTACCCGCCAAGCAGCCACCTCGCGAAATTCAGCACGAGCACGCCCTCCCGGGTATGGGGCTCATGCCTCGTGCGAGTGATGAGAATCTTCGGGAATGCATCCCCGATGGATAGAATCGGCGCAATCTCCCTCTCGAGCGTCGAATCGGCGCCGATATCGTCGCTCACATACACTTTCCTTCCCGGTTTCGAAACTTGGAAGGCAGTATGCGCAAGGATGCGTCGAGGTGCGATCCCAGTCGTACCATGCCAGCAGAGATGTCGAGGCACATTCGTTCATGCTGCAATGCGGGCATCGGAGATGAAAAACAGCCCGTCGGGTAGTCATGGGCGTGCGGGAGCCCGCATCAGTAACCTGCCTCCTCGGTTGTCCCTTCTTTGCATGGTCGTCTACATAAAGGAGGAACCAGCCATGCAGATCAGCATGCTTGCCCTTCTTGGGTCACGGACCGGGGAGGCGAGGGCCTCCGTCGGGACCGCCCCGAGCAACCGGCATATCCAAGGAATGACAAGGCTCGATCGCTGTGCTGGTCAGGATGCCGAAGCGGGCCGTCCGCCAATCGGAATGCGGGTCAGGATGCTGCAACGTGATTCCAACTGCAGGATACGGCTCCTTTGCGGTTGCCGCAAAACCTGCTGGCAACATTCTTACTATCCGAATGATGTACGCATCCCTTGGGATCGTTTCGCCTGACCAGGGCCATCTTCAGCGCCTCATCGGCCAGCTCGGCAGGCGCCTCTTCCACGCGTAATAGCCCTGGCGGGTCACCTATGCAACCAAAGATACAAAAGGAATCGAATGGCCAGAGAGGATTGCCCTTTCCGATGGTCGATTCTTGACAGGCAAACTCAAGCCTCGTTAATATTACATGGTTTGCCAGACCGAATTAACAAAGGAGGGGTGTCGTGGTTGGTCTTTTCCGCACGTGGATGAGCGCCTAGAAAGCGGCGCTGTTGTGGCGTCGCGTTGTTTTTCTGCACGCCATTTCACGATTGGACATAACCATGATATTTGAAACCTCTCGGCGCAGGTCTGTTTCGCTGTGCCATTCATGGCAATTTAAGATTTGTTTCGTATGGGGCGGGGAGCTCGTGTCGACATTGACGAGCTTGATTCTCCAAATGGGTCTCATTTGGCATATCGCCCTCACGACAGAATCATCTTCCCTCCTCTCCCTGGCATCGTTAGCAGGCTTTCTGCCGATTGCTTTGTTCGGAGTCCTTGCGGGCGCCGTTGTCGACAGGCTGCCTTTGAAACGTGTTCTCATCGGCGCCGACCTCTTCGTTGCCGCGGTGGGCGCCGCCTTGGCGATTGCCTCGTTGGCCGGCAGCTTACCTGCGTGGTCAATACTCATCGCCCTGTTTCTCCGCGCAGCTGGCACTTCGTTCTACACGCCGGCCTCCCAATCCCTCACGCCCCATCTCGCCCCGCCAGAGCATCTCGTTCGCCTATCGGGAGTGATGCAGGCGATTCAGTCCGCCGGATACATTCTTGGCGCCGCGCTCGCGGCAGTGATTTATCCTGTGGCGGGCATTACCGCCATGATTGCCCTCGACGTGCTGGGGGCGCTTTTCGCTTCTCTAGCTGTCCTCGCCGCTCAGATAGACGCAGGAGGACTCGACGAAGCCGACCGCAGCTCGTCCTTTTCCAATAAAGTTCGAGAACTTTTCTCTGAGATTTCGGACGGCTACAAGCTGATCAGGGGATACAGGGGGCTGTTCGCCCTTCTTTGGTGCGGGTTCGTCTTCGCTTTCGCGTTCTCCCCACTCGCGGCATTGTTCCCAATAATGACCTTGGGACATTTTGGCGGTAGCACGGGGGATGCTGCTTTGGTGGAGGTCCTTTTCTCCGCAGGCATGCTGGCTGGGTCCGGCATTTTGGCGGCCACGGGAGGGTTCCGCAATAGGTCGCTCACCATGGTCGCCGCGATCGCCGGCTTCGGCGTCGTCGCAATCGCATCCGGATTGATCGGCCCGTCGCTGTTCGCCGTTTTCCTACCGGCGAGCTTTCTTATGGGCGCATGCTCCCCGTTGTACGCGGGAACCCAGACTGCCCTTATGCAGGAGCAGATACCTCCTGAGTACCTAGGCCGCGTTTTCGGCCTCTACGGAACCATCATGGCGTGGGCCATGCCCATGGGCCTCGCGGCCCCCTCCGTTTTTGCGGATCTGCTTGGAGCTCCGTTATGGTTCGTCGGCTCTGGAGCGACCATGGTACTGCTTGCGATGGCTATGCTGCTTGCTCCGAGCGTCCGAAACGTGGGGAAAAGAGATACCGGGCGGATTCAATAGCCCAAGTATTCGAAAAAAAGAGGCGGCAGCCATCGGTTCACGCGTCAGCCTTCAAGCCCTTGCGACGACGAGGTATTGCGCCGACATCCCACATCGCGCTCCTTATTCGTCGCCAACTATCATTTTCGGATTTGCCGGCTTGCGCAAGGTCAAAACGCTCGCGCCGGCAATTGGGCAAAGGCGAAAAATCGACGTGAGCAATCTTTTTTGGCATGGCTGCGCTTCCAGTAAAAGGCTAATACACAAAAGGCGGTTCAACCTATGGAACTCATAGTCAAAGCTAAAGACATCTTTTTGGAATATGCCGGCCGCGATATCCTGGATATCGAAGAGTTGGAAATCTACTCCTACGATCGCATCGGCTTGGTGGGAGACAATGGCGCAGGCAAAACCAGCCTGCTTAAAATTCTGAGCGGCAATCTTACCATTGCGGACGCCGACGTCAGGCGCTTCGGCAGCATTGCCCTCATCGGCCAACTCGATGAACTCGACCTTGATGCGGCTCAGGACAGTGGTGAGATGCTCTCCCGTCTCAACGTCGCCGGAGTGGCGCAGGAGACGATGAGCGGCGGGGAGGAAACACGCGCCAAGATTGCCTCTGCACTCTCCCAGCATGCAAGCGCGATCTTCGCCGACGAGCCTACGAGCCACCTCGACCAAGACGGCATCCGCCTTCTCGTCGGACAACTCAAGGCATTTGATGGGGCTCTGCTCATCGTGAGCCATGACCGTCATTTTCTCGACCAGGTGGTAGACAAGATCTGGGAGCTCAAAGACGGCGGTATTTCCGAATTCTGGGGTGACTACTCCGACTATCTGCGACAGAAAGAAGAAGAGCGCAAAGCTCAGGCGACTCGATACGAAGAGGCGATGCGCGAGCGCGATCGCCTCGAAGCCGCCATCGAAAAACAACGGAAAAAAGCACGGCAGGTCGACGCCAAGCGGAAGGCTGCGAAAAAAAGCAACGAGTATGCAGGTCGATTGGGGCATCAGAAAGCAACCGGCACCAAACAGAAGAGGATGTACCAGGCGGCTAAGGACATGGAGAAGCGCCTCGAAGCGCTCGAAGGGATTGAGGCCCCAGATAGCATTCGCGCCGTGCGGTTCCGCCAGAGCAAGGCCCTGGAACTGCATAGTAAATTTCCCATCTCGGCAGACGATTTCAGCTTGAGCTTCGGCAACTGCATGCTCTATGACCACGCGAAATTCGAGATACCGCTCGGTGCCAAAGTGGCCATCACCGGTGGCAACGGTACAGGAAAGACCAGCCTGCTGAAGGCAATCGCTCGACGCGCCGACGGTATCAACATCTCTCCCAAGGCAGAGATCGGTTACTTCGAGCAAACAGGCTACAAGTTCGACGCCCGTCAGTCTGCGATCTCGTTCATGCAGGATGGTTGCGAGTACAGCATGACCGAAATTCGAGGCATCCTCGCCTCTATGGGAATCGGACCGCGCGACCTGACAAAGGACGTTGGCGTTCTCTCGGGAGGCGAAGTCATCAAGCTGCTACTCGCGAAGATGCTGCTGGGCAGATACAACATCTTGCTCATGGACGAGCCTGGAAATTACCTGGACATCAAGAGCGCCGAAGCCCTCGAGCAGATGATGAGCGCCTATGCCGGAACGATAGTGTTCGTCTCCCACGATAAGAGGCTGGTCGAGAACGTCGCAGACATTGTCTACGAAATAAAGGACACCAAGCTAGTCAAAATCTTTCAGCGCGAATAGCCCTAAATGAGCAAGAAATAATCCCCGAACGGAGACAAGGGAGTAAAACGGCAAAGAAAGAGCCTCCGTCCCAACGCAGGGAACGGAGGCTCTTTAATCGCTTTTACTCATCTCCGTCGCTGGTGGCTTTGTCATGACTCTCGTACGAAACGAAACTCAGCGGCATAGTGCGGCACTCAAAATCGCAGGTCAGAACCCTGTCGTCCTACTCCCACTCAATGGTCGCAGGTGGCTTTGGAGTGATGTCATACGCCACGCGGTTAACGCCAGCAACTTCGCTGACAATCCTAGAAGAAATGCGGGTCAGCAGCTCGTAAGGGAGCTTTGCCCAGTCAGCGGTCATAGCGTCGCTCGACTCAACAGCGCGCAGGATAACTGGACGAGCATACGTGCGCTCATCACCCATTACACCAACGGACTTAATGTCGGGTAGAACCGCAAAGTACTGCCAAACGCTGTGCTCGGAGTTACGATCGCCTGTCTCGTCAAAGAGCTGAGCATTATAGGAGTCAATCTCTTCTCGGACAATAGCGTCGGCGTTGCGGAGAATCTCAAGCTTTTCTGGGGTAACGTCGCCAATGATGCGGATAGCAAGGCCAGGACCTGGGAATGGCTGCCTGTAAACAAGGTTCTCTGGCAGGCCAAGAGAGACGCCCAGCGCGCGGACCTCGTCCTTGAAGAAGTGATCCAGAGGCTCAATCAGGTCAAAGTGAACGCCCTCGGGGAATGGAATCAGGTTGTGGTGGCTCTTAATGGTTGCAGCCTTGCCGCCCGTCTTACGAGCGCCGGACTCAATAATGTCAGGGTAGATGGTGCCCTGTGCCAGGAACTGAACGCCGTCCAGCTTCTGGGCCTCGTCAAAGAAGACCTTCCAGAATTCGGTGCCAATCAGGCGACGCTTCATTTCTGGCTCGGTAACGCCAGCTAGAAGCTCTGCATAGCGCTCCTCGGCGTGAACATGAATCAGAGGCACGTTAAACTGCTTACGGAAGACCTGCTCAACCATCTCTGGCTCGCCCTTACGGAGCATGCCGTGGTTAACAAACACGCAGGTAAGCTGATCACCGATAGCGCGGTGGACAAGAGCTGCAACAACAGAAGAGTCAACGCCGCCGGAAAGCGCCAAAATAACGCGGCCGTTGCCAACCTTCTGGCGAATCTCCTCAACCTTCTGCTCAATGATGTTGTCCATGGTCCACGTCTTCTCAAAACCACAGATATTGAACAGGAAGTTAGAAAGCATCTGAGAGCCGCACTCGGTGTGGTTGACCTCTGGGTGGAACTGAGTTGAATACAGGTTCTTAGCAGCGTTTTCCATAGCTGCAATAGGGCAAACGTCGGTAGAAGCGGTAACAGCAAAGCCCCCTGGGACCTCAGAGACAGCATCGCGGTGGCTCATCCAAACGGTCTGCTGCTCAGCAGTGCCGTCAAAAATGCGGCTCTCCCCCGCGCGGGTCAGATGAGCTGGGCCATACTCGCCCTTCTCGGTGTGTCCAACGGTGCCGCCCAAAGTAACCGCCATAATCTGCTGTCCATAGCAGAAACCAAAGACAGGTAGGCCAAGCTCCAGGATCTCTGGGTCAATCTTTGGCGCGTCCTCCGCGTAAACGGAAGCAGGGCCGCCGGACAAAATAAGCGCAGATGGATTGAGCTCACGAAGCTCATCTGCGGAAATATCACAAGGAACAATCTCGGAGTAGACGTTAAGATCGCGCACGCGACGTGCAATTAACTGGCCGTACTGGGCACCAAAGTCTAGAACTGCAACAAACTGCTTGGGCCTGGACTCGCTCATGCATGACTCCGCTTCTCCGATTTCCCGGTCACTCTTGGATTCTGCGCCGGCGCGCACTACCGCACGTATGGGCACATATCTCTACCACGAATTTATTGCTATTAATAATACCTTCAACCAGCTAATAACACCACGAGAGATTGCGCGCGCCAAAAAGTCTTCTTATTCTGTGCAAACAAAAGACGGCAAAGTTTTATAATCTGACGAGAAATGCTACTAATTTCTAACAATTTAAAAACCCAGAATATGGCGAGAAGAGCAGGTCAAAAGTACGGTAATTTGAAATGTAATTGTTTTGTGACGACAAAAACTGGTAACAGTTTTTTAAGTACCTATCTGCAATAATTTTCTCACGCACGTAAGACGAATTGGAGTTTGGTTTATGAAAAAAGTACTGGTCAGACTAGGTGCATTTCTTGTGCCATTTATGATTGTTGTTACTTTTGTGACAACATTCGCTTCTGCTGCAACTGTTTCACCGGTTCAAATTACCAGCATGTCTGTGGCTGATGATACCTATACACCAGTAAATGAGATTACCACTGATAATCTGTACCATATTACAATCAACTGGGAATCTACCGCTTCTACCGTGGCAGAAGGTGACTATTTTGATATTACCCTGCCCGATAAAGTCCAGTTCACAGCCACACAAAACACAACTCCAATTGAAGTTAAAGATCCTAACGGCGCAACCGTAGCTTGGGCTTACCCAACTCCAGCAGCAGGCAGCATTTTTGGCGGCACCCTGCATGTTGTTTATACAGACTATGCAAACACCCACACTCAGATTAAGGGTACTTTCTCGCTCTCTGCACTCTATGACCGCGACGCCATCAACGCAGGTGATAACACCCACATTGACTTTGGCGTTAACGGCACCGCCGTTCCTCTCAACATGATTGTTCGACCAAAGAACACCATTGGCCAGGAGTGGCTCAACAAGTGGGGCGGTCCTGTTACCGGCACTGAGTCCGAGGTTCTTTGGTACGTTCGCCTTAACTACTCCGCAGCTAACATGACCGGCGTTGAGTTCTCTGACTCCCTTTCTGATAGAAACGGCGGAGACCTGCCTGCATCGGTAACCTACATTGCCAACTCTTTCCACCTGTATCGTGCAGACTTTGATGGAACCGGAAACTACAGCAACCTCCAGGAGGTCACCATTCCTAATGGTGCACTTTCTATTGCAGCTGACGGTCACTCCTACCACCTCAACCTGAGCGGCGTTGACTTCTCCCAGGGTCAGCGTTACCTCCTGCAGTATCGCACCACCTTTATCCCAGGTATGGCTCTGCACAACTACGGTGTTCTCACCAACGCTGGCGGTGCTCCAAGAAGCGAGATTGGCTTTACCTACTACTCTCCAAACAACTCCGGCGCCGCAAACGGCAATCTTGTCGGCCGCATCCGCATTATCAAGGTTGATGCTGACAACGCAACTACCCAGCTTCCAGGCGCAACTTTTAAGGTAACAAGCGTTGCTAACCCAGCTGATTCTTGGACTCTTACTACAGGCGCCGACGGAACTGCAACCTCCGAAAGGCTCACTACCGGCTCCTACACCATCGAAGAGCTTACTGCTCCAGATGGCTATGTGCGTGACGCTACTATCTACACCGTAAACGTTGACAATCAGTCCGGCACTATCAAGATTATTGAGAACAAAAAGAACGCTCATGCAGACATTCCTGTACAGAAAGTCTGGAATGGTGCAGAGGGCGGAGCAGTAACCGTTCACCTGCTTGCAAATGGCGTTGACACTGGCAAGACCCTTACCTTGAGCTCTAACAACAACTGGCAGGATTCCTTCACAGGCCTCGAGGCTTATGCAGCTGACGGCTCTGAGATTACCTACACCATCTCTGAGGACGAGGTAGCCGGCTACACCAGCCAGATTACGGGCGACGCAACTCAGGGCTTTGTAGTCACTAATACCCAGGTTCCTCCAACTCCAGAGAAACCTGCTAAGACTCGCAAGAAGTCCAACCTCCCCTACACCGGAGATGCATCTTCTGTTGCTGGCGTCCTCTTTGGATCTTTGGCAGTACTGGGCAGTGCAGTTGCACTTAAGCGTCTCAAGTAAGCCTGACGCGCAATTGTAGCAGCACAGACGCGCAGCTCCACGCAACGTTACAAGAACGTCTTGTCCTCGTGGCAAGGCGTTCTTTTTTGGCGAGAAAAACGTCTATCTTGTGAGACTCCACAGAACTTCTCGCCTCCTTAATTGCATACAGAAAAATGACCTATTCGGAATCACGTATAAAAAGAGACTAATGTCCAGCATTTAGATTTATTAGGAGTAATATTTATCCATTTTTATTACGTTAAGCTGCACATAGTATGGAATGTTCGTTGTGAACAATTGTGAAGAACCTGTGAATTTAGCTGTACTTTATTTAAAAGGTATCAGAAAAAGAACCGATAAATTCCTTGTACCTGCATAAATATTTGAACTTTAAAAAAGCTATATAAATATATACAGAATCTCAAATAAATTCTCTTTGTAATAGGTGAAAATAGACGCATCTATTGTAAAGGAGTCCTGATGAACAAACGACTGTTTAAGCTGTTAAGTTTTGTCTTCATGCTGGTCCTGGCGCTTCCGCTTGCTGCAAAATCAGCTTTTGCTGAGACTGCAAGCACTGAAGCTGCTACAGGCACCCCTAAAGCGGTTGTCGCAACCATTACAGACTTTAGAGTTGAAGATCGTTTTGGCAATCCAACTACCGTTGTTAACAAGGCAAATGTGTATGCCATTGCTATGACGTGGGACGCCTCTGCAAACGCTAACGTAGAGCCGGGCGATTACTTTGACGTCACCCTCCCTAACGAGATGAGGTTTACCGCAGCTCATCCTGCGTCTACCTTTAACATCACCGATGCAGCAACCGGCGAGGTCATGGCAGTAGCTCACGTCACCCCTGGTACCGATGGTTTTGGTGGAAACATGCGTGTTGTCTTTACCGACTACGTTAACAACCACACTGACCTGCGCGGTACCGCTCGCCTTGGCTTTACCATTGATTCACAGCGCGTTCAGACAGGTACCGGTAAATCTTTTATCTTTACTGTCTCTGGCAGCCCTGTTCCTGTAACGTTTGACGTCACCGCTCCTGGCACCATTGGTACTGAGTACCTCTCCAAGTGGGGCAAGATTATCGATGGTAACGCTAACGAAATCCAGTGGACCGGCCGCATCAACTACTCTGGTGGTAACTTCCGCAACGTCCGTCTACACGACCAACTCCTTGACCAGGGCGGCGGAGATCTTCCTGCAGAGATTAGGTATGTTCCAAACACCTTTGAGCTCTGGAGCGCTCGCTTTGACGAGTACGGCTCAACCATCCCAGGAACCGCTACGCGCATCCCTATTACCCCAGGTATGCTCACCATTTCTCCTGATGGACAGTCGTTTGATCTTGACCTTTCTGGCATAGACCTCAGCAACGGTCAGAGCTTTAAGTTCACGTATCGCACCACGTACGTTCCAGGTGTTGCTCTGCGTAACCTCATCAAGATGTACTCCGATAACCCTGAGTACAGCTCCGATTGGGTATATCGCAACGCAACTTCCGGCGGAGAAGGTACTTCTACCCTCATCGCTCGTATCCGCATCGTCAAGGTGGATAAGAACGACCACAACACCAAGCTTGCGGGTGCAGTCTTTAAGGTAACCAGCACCACTGATCCAACCAAGACCTGGACCATTACCACTGGTGCAGATGGTACCGCTACCACCGAGAAGCTCCCTGCTGGCACCTACAACGTTCAGGAGATTACCGCTCCTGCTGGCTACCAGCTCAATACTGATACGTATAACCTCACCGTTTCTGCAACCACCGGCGTTATTAAGACCGTTGAGGACGAGAAGACCCCAACAGTTGATGTACAAGTTAACAAGACATGGGTAGGAACTGTCGGCGGTCCTGTTACCGTCAGGCTCTACAAAGACGGCGTTGCTAGCACCGAGACAGTCACTCTTGACCAGACCAATAACTGGGCTGCAACATTTAGCGGTCTTCTCCGCAACGATGCAACAGACGGTCACGTTATTGCTTACACCGTAGTAGAAGAGAACGTTCCTGCTGGATATACCAGCGCAGTCTCGGGCAACCAGACTGATGGCTTCACGGTTACCAACACCGAGATTCCACCAAACACTCCTCCTACCACGCCTCCAAATACGCCACCAAACACCCCACCAGCAACTCCTCCATCAGAGACTCCAAAGAAGCCAAAGAAGAAGCAGCCTAAGCTTCCTGAGACTGGCGACTTCTCCGAGATTGCTCTTGTTGCAGTAGCTACCGTGGGCAGCGTTATTACCACGCTTGGCTATGCTCTGAAGGATCGCCGTAAGTAAGGCAGCGTTGCGCAGTAAGTAACGACATGAGCAAAAGTTGCTCGTACTTCTCGCGCCAAGCTCTATGAACTTCTCGCACACATCCCCGCTTCACACGTTGAAGCGGGGATTTTTTGTGGCAGGTTTGTTTCTATGCAGCACAAAGACGCAAAATTGCGTATAGTAGATGTTTGACAAAACGCATTGGGCAAAACGCAGATTAAACACAAAGGAGCCCCAATGGCCAGAAGGTCACATTCATCTCAGAATCACGGTCACAACAGCCGTGATAGGTACGAAGATACCCCTGAGTACGATACAGAGGACTTCGCACAGGACGATTATGACGCTTATAATCAGGGTGCATATCAACCTCGCACGCTCGGAAGTGTCAGAAGCGCAGGTGCTAGCTCTGCTCGCAATAATCACGAATCCCACGGCTCCAGGTTTACGCGCGAGCCTTTGATTGGCCAGACCAACGTCGGCGGTGAGTGGCCCGAAGAAGCCCCAGTTCAGCAGCAAAAACACACCCACTTTGCTGCACATCGAGCGGGTGCCGTGAGCCATGCGCCTTCGCGCGCCGAAGGCGTGGGCGCATACTCTAAGAAGCGCCAAGGGTCTTCTCGCGGTCGTGGTCTTAAGATCTTTGCCGGCATTCTGGGCACGTTGCTGCTGGTAGCAGGCGTAGCATTTGCGTGGTGGATGCTGGATACCAACTCAAAACTTCGCCAGGGCTTGGATGCAAACCTGCAGGCCACGCTGGTACAGGTTGCACCGTCTGACCCGTTCTACATGCTGCTTCTGGGCGTGGATAAGGACGAGGGTCGCGCAGAGAACTGGGGTGATTCCGACGCAAACTTCCGCGCCGACACTATCATTCTGGCTCGCGTAGACCCCAAGAACAAGAAGATTACCCTGATTTCCATCCCCCGAGACACTATGGTTGACCTGGGAGAACACGGAAAGCAGAAGATTAACTCCGCATACAGCTATGGCGGCGCATCCGGAATGGTCGAGGCCGTTTCCAAGCTGGCAAACGTCAACATTTCGCACTATGCCGAGGTAGACTTTGAGTCGTTCACCAAAATTGTGGATTCCATCGGCGGCATTACGGTCAACCTGCCCGTTGCCGTCTCCGACATGCAGTACTCAGGCATCGACCTTCCTGCCGGCGAGCAGCAGCTCAACGGCCAGCAAGCGCTCGGCCTTTCTCGCAGTCGCCACGCATACGACAACTACGGCGCCGGCGACTTCTACCGCGCGGCTAACCAGCGCATGATTCTAACGGCTATTGCCAAGAAAGTCCTGCAGCTGGACCCCGTTTCTATGTCCGGTGCCGTGTCTACCATGGCCGAGAGCGTGACTACTGACTTCAACGTTACCGACATTGTGGGCCTGGCTATGTCATTCAGGGGCATGGACACCTCCAAGGATATGTATTCTGCGCGCACACCAACAACGTCCGAGCTCATCGATGACGTGTGGTATGAGATTGTCGATAAGAGCGCGTGGAAGACTATGATGGACCGCGTAAACCAGGCGCTGCCTCCTCTGGAGGATGCAAGTGCTGACGAAACCACAGGCGTTGTGGGTACCGTTGGAGGAGACCCTTCAGCTATCGACAGCATCAAGCCTGACTACACCGGAGAAGTTGCCGTGCTCAACGGCACCGACGTTCAAGGGCTTGCAGCTCAGAAGGCTGGCATCCTGAAGACTAAGGGCTACACCGCTTACGCCGACAGCTCTCTGGAGCATCCAACCGACTCGATTATCATCTACGACGGCACGCGTACGGGCCTGGCAAAGGCCGTTGGCGTTGCAAAAGCGCTGGACATCCCTACCGCCAACATCAAGGCAAACGACGGTTCCTACCCAACTGACGTGGACATCACCGTAGTCCTAGGCACCGATCAGGCCCCAAAGCGCTAACGGCTCGCAGCGGCTCGCAGCACGCGACCCGCAGCGACACGCGACCCGCAGCGACGCGTGACCTGCGACGACCCGCGACGCCACCCCACTCCACACAAAAACGGGCGAGAAGACCGATCTTCTCGCCCGTTTCATGTTAACTATCAGCAGTTTTGTGGCTTAGACGTTAAAGCGGAAGTGCATGACGTCGCCGTCCTCGACCACGTACTCCTTGCCCTCGATGCGCAGTTTGCCCGCAGTCTTGCAGCCGGCCTCGCCGCCCAGCTCCACGTAATCGTTGTAGCTGGCAACCTCAGCCTTGATGAAGCCGCGCTCAAAATCGGAGTGGATGACGCCGGCGGCCTCGGGAGCCTTAGCGCCAATATGGACGGTCCACGCCCTGACCTCCATAGGACCAGCGGTGAAGTAGCTCTGCAGGCCAAGCAGCTTGTATGCTGCCTGAGCAAGCGTCTCCAGGCCGGAGTGCTCAAGTCCCAAAGACTCCAGGTACTCTGCAGCCTCCTCTGGATCAAGATCAGCCAGCTCAGCCTCGACACCTGCGCAAACAGGGATGGACTGAACGCCATTGATGACAGGAGCAGGCTCGGTAAGCATGTCCTCGTCAACGTTTGCGACGTACAGGATTGGCTTCATGGTAAGCAGGAAGAGATCGCGGGCAGCCAGGCGCTCTTCGTCAGTCATCTCCATGTCAGCGGCGCGATTGCCCTCGTTCAGCCACTCCTGAAGGCGCTTTGCCACGTTGAGCTTTGGCTGGAGGTCCTTATCGCGCTTGGCCTCTTTCTCCAGCTTAGGCAGGGCGCGCTCAATGGTGCCCAGGTCAGCGAGGATGAGCTCCGTCTGGATGATGTCAACGTCCTCGTCAGGATTGACGCGACCCTCAACGTGGATGACGTCGGGATCTTTGAAGTAACGAACAACCTCGCAGATAGCATCGGTGTTGCGGATGTTTGCCAGGAACTGATTGCCCAGGCCCTCGCCCTCGTTTGCGCCCTTGACCAGGCCAGCGATGTCCACAAATTCAACGGTTGCAGGCATGATACGACCAGGATTGACAATCTCGGCCAGCTTCTGAAGCCTTGCGTCAGGCACGTCAACAATGCCCACGTTAGGGTCGATGGTAGCAAACGGATAGTTTGCGGCCAGACCACCCTTGCGGGTCAGCGCGGTGAACAGCGTGGATTTACCAACGTTTGGCAGGCCAACGATACCAATGGAAAGCGACATGTGAGTCCTCTTGTTGTCGGTGGACGGTTACTTGTATTTCTCGCGAGAAGAACGTGGAGCTAGAAGCGTTGTGCTCTGTGTTAGCAGCTGCATGCTACTCCTCATTATCCTCTTTTGGAGGTTGTTGTGCAGTGGCGGTAGAACTCTCGTCTGAGTCCTCGGTAATCGAATCCGCCAAGTGTTTGAGCTGCTCCTTGCCAGTGTCAAAAATGAAGCGAGCTTTACGGCGAGCCAAAGCCTCAAGACGCTCGGTCTCCTCGGCCTTGCGATCGCGAACAACCAGCTCAGAAGTGTTCATCGGCACCATCGTAAGCGCACCAGGCTCTGGGCAGACAATTTCGCAGGCGCCGCAGTTGACACAGAACGGCATCTTAATGGTCAGCTTGCCACGCTCATCGATGTCGATTGCATGTGTTGTGCAGGTATTTTTGCAGTCGCCACAAACGGTGCATTTGCTGGAATCCCAGATAGGAGCCTCGAGCTTCACGTAAGGAGCCAGGTCTGGATCGTGCTGGAGGGCGCCCATGACCAGACGACGATCCTGCGTGAGCATGGACTGCCTCATGTCGGTGGTGCGCAGGCCCATCACGTCATCAAGCTGCGTCTGAAGCTTATCCAGAGAGCGAGCGTGCGAGTTGATACGGTCAGCGATTGCCTTGGCGCCTGCAAGAACAGGCGTCGACGCAGATACCAGGCGCTCTGCACCGTTCATCGCGTTAGAGATGAACTGCGAGCGGATATACGCACGCGTGAAGTTGTGGTTGAGGTTGTTGCCGTCGACCTCAAGACCAACCGTGGCGCCCGTCCACTCCTCAGCGGTAGCGATGGCCTGGGTATATGCCTCCTCGCCGGTGGTGGTACGACAACGGTCGCAAACGCCCAACGGCAGGTAAACGCTTACGTTGTCAAAGTCCGTAAGGATCGAGAACCAGATGTCGGCTGAGAGCATACCCACGCAAGGCAGGCAAATCTCGTTGCCCTCAGGTTTTCTCGCCAGCGCACGCGTGCAGGTAATGTAGCACTGCTCATACGCGGAAGCCGCGCGAGCTACCTGGTCATACAAGACGCGTGAGGTATGGCGGCGCGTGTTGAACGCCTCGGTTGGGCACGCGGCAACACAGAGGCCGCACTGCAGGCAAGCCTCGTCGTCGATGCGCACGGACTGGTTGTGGATATCAATGCAATTAGCTGGGCAAACGTCAAGACAACGAGAACATGCCTCGGCTTTTCCGGAGGCGCACCTCAGGCAGCGATTAGCGTTTGACCAGGGGATTTCCTTGTAGTCCATTGATTCGAACGGCTTGTCCGTGTTTGGGTCAATAGACAGGCTTCCCATCAGCGCGTCGAGCGGGTTAGAGAGCACCTGGAGGGAGTCCTGGATATCAATGAGGTCGTCGAGAAAATCTCGCTCCTCGTTACGATTCTGGTTCTGAGCCATGGTGCCTCCTCTCCTTTAGCGCGTGGCGGATTAACGATGCGGTCGCAGCGGCGTGCTGGCCGCGGGTGCAGTTGCGGCGTAGTCACAGTCGCAGCGGCGGTATGGCCGTGGTCGCAAATAAACATTTTAACCTGTAGCGACCAATAATTCCGCTCAAATGACGTCACATTCATACGATTTCGATTAATGGACGCTGAGCGGGCAAACGTTGTGGCTGCGATCAGACGGGTTTCTCGCCCACAACAAAACGGGTTTCTCGCCAAGTTTTGTGACGAAAGAAAAAATCGGGCCCAGCGAGAGGCTGGACCCGATTGAAGTTCCTTGGAAGTGCGGATTAGTACATACCGCCCTGGCCGCCCTGAGCAGCTGCGCGAGAAATGGACTCCTCGATGGTGGTGTCCTTTGGCATCTCGGAAACAGTTGCCTCGGTGATGAGGATGAGGGATGCAACGGAAGCTGCATTCTGGAGCGTGGTGCGGGTGACCTTAACTGGGTCAAGAACACCCATCTCAATCATGTCGCCATACTGGCCAGAAGCGGAGTCAAGACCCTGGCCGGTTGGGAGTGCCTTGATCTTCTCGACAACTACGCTGCCCTCGAAGCCAGCGTTGTTAGCGATGGTGCGAACTGGAGCCTCAAGTGCCTTGCGGATGATCTCAACGCCGATCTTCTCGTCTGCATCAGAGGTCTGAACGCTGTCAAGGACGGAGGAAGCAGCCAGGAAGGAGACGCCGCCACCTGCGACGATGCCCTCCTCGACAGCTGCGCGAGTTGCCTGAAGTGCGTCCTCGATGCGGTGCTTAATCTCCTTAAGCTCAACCTCGGTAGCTGCGCCAACCTTGATGACTGCAACGCCGCCGGCGAGCTTAGCAAGACGCTCCTGGAGCTTCTCGCGGTCAAAGTCAGAGGTGGTGTTCTCAATCTCAGCCTTGATCTGGGTAATGCGGTCGTCGATTGCGTCCTTGGAACCAGCGCCACCAACGATAGTTGTGGTCTCCTTGGTAACCTTGACGGACTTAGCACGACCAAGCATGTCAGCGGTAATCTCGTTGAGGTTAACGCCAAGCTCCTTGATGACTGCCTGACCACCGGTGAGAACAGCAATGTCCTCGAGCATGCGCTTACGACGGTCGCCGTATGCAGGAGCCTTAATTGCGCAGACGTTCAGAACGCCGCGGAGCTTGTTAAGGATGAGGGTGGTCAGAGCCTCGCCGTCGACGTCCTCAGCCATGATGAGCAGAGGTGCGCCCTGCTTCTGGACAGCCTCAAGGATAGGCAGGATGTCCTGAATGGAGGAAATCTTGTTATCGGTCATGAGGATGTAAGGATTGTCCAGCTCAGCGGTGAGAGTCTCGTTGTTGGTTGCGAAGTAAGGGGAAACGTAACCCTTGTCAAACTGCATACCCTCAACGGTGTCGATGTCGATGCCGAAGGTCTGGGACTCCTCAACGGTGATGACGCCGTCCTTGCCGACAACGTCCATAGCGTCGGAAATCTTGCCACCGATGACTGGGTCACCTGCGGAAATGGTACCAACGGAAGCAATCTGCTGCTTAGTTGAGACTTCCTTAGCGATGCCCCTCATCTGAGCGACGACAGCCTCAACGGCCTTGTCGATACCGCGGCGAATTGCGATTGGGTTTGCACCAGCTGCAACGTTGCGGAGGCCCTCGTTAACGATGACCTGTGCAAGCAGGGTTGCGGTGGTGGTACCGTCGCCGACGGTGTCGTTAGTCTTGGTTGCAACCTCTTTGACCAGCTGAGCACCCATGTTCTCCACTGGGTCCTTGAGCTCAATCTCGCGAGCAACGGAAACGCCGTCGTTGGTGATGGTTGGTGCGCCGTAAGAACGCTGCAGAGCGACGTAGCGACCCTTAGGTCCAAGAGTGGTGGTTACGGCATCTGCCAGGGTGTTTACGCCCTTAGCAAGCTTGGCACGAGCATCGGTGCCAAAATCGATATCTTTAGCCATGGTATTCCTCCAAAATAGCTGAACTTACACGTAAAAAGCGGACGAGCCGCGAGCGAACGAGCTACGAGCGAACGAGCTACGAGCGAACGAGCTACGAGCGAACGAGCTACGAGCGATTAGTCCTCGAGGACTGCAAGGATGTCGTCAGCACGAAGAAGCAGAAGCTCCTCGCCGTCTACCTTGACCTCGGTGCCACCGAACTTGCCATAAAATACCTGGTCGCCGACTTTAACATCAAGAGCGATGCGATTGCCATTCTGATCAAGCTTGCCAGTTCCAACTGCGAGAACCTCACCGCGCTGAGGAAGCTCCTGAGCTGCGGATGCAATGTAGAGACCAGAGGATGTCTTCTCCTCTTTTGGAGCAGGCTTTACCAGAACACGATCTCCAAGTGGCTTCAAATTCATAATGAAAACCTCCCTTTCGGGCCAAGCCCGATATTGGCGCCAAGCGCCCTTTTCCAACGCTATTAGTTATTCCACACGGGAAAACAATTTATACGAAATATTGTGAAAATCTTACAAAACCGACTTAGATTTTCTGTAGGCGTGCAGTATAAGCCGTCAACGGTTATGCGCAGGCTAGTGGGTACGGGCAGAGCGCGGGCGACGTGCGGGCTGCGTACAGACGCGCGATGCTGCTGAGCTGCTGGTAGACGCGGTTTGCGTCGGCAGGCGCGAGCGCCAGGTGGTCTTCACCTGCGATTTCTTGCCATTAGCATAATTTTTGGTGCAAATATTCGCTGCGTGCATATTCTGCTAGTGATATTCGTGATTTTGCATAGGAAAAATGAGCACCTCTTTGGGAGGGTCCAATTTGGGTAAAAAATGCGTTTAGTTGGAAATGAAATGGAGTATTCAGAAAAATTGCACCCACGTTTTACCAGGTGACAAATTCTATCCAGATTTCTGATTATTTATCCAGAATAAAACACCAGGTAGATTTGATGCATAGAATCACACAATTTCTGTAAACTCCAACTAAACGCATTTTTTACCACTTGGGAGTCACTTTTGGGGCAAAACCACCTCTTCCCCACCTAAAGCGAAAATCCACCTGCATAAAAGTACCCGGCTATTCATTTTCATGAATAGCCGGGTACTGAACGCCTGAGAAATACATCCTACCACGCTACGTCCTACCACGCTACGATCTGCCGCGCTACACCCTACCACGCGCGCTTACGCCTCTAAACTCTCCAGTTCAGAGAGCCAAAGCGAGCTCGAAGCGTCGGATGGCATGCGCAGGTCGCCGCGCGGAGACAGCGAAACCGAACCAACCTTTGGTCCGTCGGGCATCGCCGAGCGCTTGAACTGCTGTGAGAAGAACCTGCGATAGAAGACCTTCAGCCAACGCACGATAGTCTCGTGATTGTAAACCTCCTGGTCAGTACCCGTGCCAAACGCACGCTCGGCAAGACGCAGAACCTTGAGCGGTCCACTTCCATGACGAAGCACATGGAACAAGAAGAAATCATGCAGCTCGTAAGGGCCAACCAGGTCCTCCGTCTTCTGCTCAATAGAACCGTCCGCCGCAGATGGCAGCAGCTCAGGAGAAACCGGTGTGTCCAGAACGTCACGAAGAACGTGAGCAATCTCGTCCTCACCCTGCTCCTCATACGAGTCAGCGCAGTAATCAACAAGGTACCTGACCAGCGTCTTTGGCACCGATGCATTCACGCCGTACATGGACATCTGGTCGCCGTTGTACGTAGCCCAACCAAGCGCCAGCTCGGAGAGGTCGCCCGTACCAATAACCATGCCGCCCACCTGGTTAGCAACGTCCATCAAGATCTGCGTGCGCTCGCGAGCCTGAGAATTTTCGTACACAACGTCGTGAACATCCTGGTCGTGGCCAATATCGGCAAAGTGCTGCAGCACGGAATCAACAATGGAAATCTCGCGCAGGTCGGCGCCAAGCGACTGCACCAGCTCAATAGCGTTGGTGTACGTGCGGTCCGTGGTGCCAAATCCCGGCATCGTCACAGCTACAATGCCCGAGCGGTCGTATCCCAGCTGGTCAAACGCTCGCACAGTAACGAGAAGGGCAAGAGTGGAGTCAAGTCCACCCGAAATGCCAATAACCGCGTGGTCAGAGCCAGTATGCGCCAGCCTCGAAGCCAAACCGTGAGCTTGAATCGACAGAATCTCCTCGCAGCGCGCCGCGCGAGCGTCATCCATCGCGGGCACAAACGGATGCGGATCAACGTACCTGGTCAGCGGCGTGCGGATTGCAAGCTCGTCGTCACCCTCACCCTCGCCGTCAAACTCCAGCGAGAAATACGTGGTCAGATGCTTGTAATCCTCCGGCGTCGGAGCAACCTCAAACGTCGACGTGCGCCTGCGGTCAGCCGCCAGCGACAGCACGTCAATCTCGGACACGGCAATGCCCTCGCCAAACACGCCAGAATCGGCGAGCACACGGCCATTCTCGACAACAAGATCATGGCCCGAGAAAACCAAATCGGTTGTAGACTCGCCCTCACCTGCACTGGCGTAAACGTAGCCGCAGATCAGACGCGCGCTCTGCTGCGCAACCAACTGACGACGGTACGCGGACTTGCCGGCCAGCGCAGGCGACGCGGATAAGTTGCAGATCAGCGTGGCGCCGGCAACGGCGTGCGCGTTTGACGGCGGCATAGGCACCCAGAGGTCCTCGCAGATCTCCGCGCCCACAACCAGCTCAGGGATGGTGTCGCACGCAAACAGCTGGTTGGTGCCAAACGGCACCTCGCCGAGCAGGCCAAAGTCCACACTGGTGACGGTCTTGGGGCCAGAAACAAAGTGTCGGCCCTCATAAAACTCGTTGTACATGGGCACATAGCGCTTGGGCACCAGGCCCAACAGCTCTCCCCTAAAGAGAACGGCGGCGCAGTTGTAGAGCTTGCCGGCCACGCGAACAGGCAGTCCAAGCAGCAACAACGCGTCGACGTCGGCCGTGCGGGCGGCAATCGAGACCAAGCCGCGCTCGGCAGCGTCCAGGAGGGCATCCTGCCAGAACAGGTCCTCACAGGTGTAGCCCGTGATGCAGAGCTCGGGCAGCACGACCACCTTGGCACCGCAATCACCTGCAGCTTCTTCGATGGCAGCCAGGCAGCTCTCCACGTTAAACGCTACGTCGGCCACGCGGACGCGCGGCGTGATACTTGCAACTTTGATGAATCCGTCTTGCACAATGGCCTCCTTACATGCCGCTTGGTACAACGGGCGCCGCATTCGACGACCACGATCCCAGCTGCGCGTTGGGGTTTGCATCCAAGGTCAATGGCGAGAAACCCTGCGTACGGTAGCTGCGAAGTGCGCCGACGGCAATCATTGCGGCGTTGTCGCCACAAACCGACATCGGGGGCACCGTCACTCGAACGCCCATACGCCCAAAGGTTTCCTTATATGCAGCTCTCAGTGCGGGGTTTGCAGCTACGCCGCCACCCACGCAGAAATCGGAGACGCCCGTCTCCTCAACAGCGGTTTTAGCCTTTGCAACCTGCACGTCAATAACTGCCTGCTCAAACGAGGCGGCCAGATCGAGCAGATTGATTGCTCTACCTGCGCGATTCTCGCCCTCAATGTAGGTAATAACGGCTGTCTTCAGGCCAGAAAGGCTGAAGGAATAGTCACCGCTGTGCATCATTGCGCGCGGGAAGTGGATGGCCTTAGGATTGCCCTGAGCTGCAAGTTTGCTGATTACGGGACCACCTGGATAGCCGAGGCCAAGCGCCTTAGCAACCTTGTCAAAGGCCTCGCCCACGGCGTCGTCGATGGTGGAACCCAGGACCACATAATCTCCCCAGGCACGCACGTGTACCAGCATAGTATTGCCACCCGAGACCAGGCTTGCCACAAATGGCGGCTCCAGGTCAGGCGTCTCAAACAGGTTGGCCAGCAGGTGACCTTCCAGGTGATGCACGGGAATAAGCGGCAGGTCAGTGGCCACGCAGAAGCCCTTGGCAAACGCCACGCCTACAACAAGCGCGCCGACAAGGCCTGGACCTGCAGTAACACCAACGGCGGCCAGGTCAGACGGCACCAGCGTGTCGCAACCAAAGTGCGCGCCCGCGCGGGCCATGGTCTCCTCGAAAAGACCCACAATAGCCTCGGTGTGCTTGCGAGAAGCAATCTCGGGCACGACGCCGCCAAAGCGAGCATGGAAGTCAATTTGCGTTGCGACAACGTTTGCGCAGACCACACCGTGTGAATCCATGATGCACATGGCGGTCTCGTCGCAAGAGGACTCCAGACTAAGAATCAAATCCCCCGCCTCGCGCAGTGCCGCAAGCGTCTCTTCAGAGCGCTCACCTGCAACAATAGGCCACGGACGAACTGATGCGTGAGGTTCAGGGTTTCTCGCCTCAAAGCCAGCGCCAACCGCTAAAGGCAGCTGCGCCGTCATCAAAACCGCCGCACAATCCGGGCCGTAATACCCCGGGCGACGGCCAACCTCGTCAAATCCCAGCTTGCTATAGGCACCCTGAGCTGGAGCGTTATCCTCCTCCACCTCAAGGGTAATCGCAGATGCGCCCAGCATCTGAGCATCGTATGCCACGCGTTCTACCAGCTTGGATGCAATTCCTTGGCGGCGACGCTCGGGCGCGACCACCACTTCTTCCACCTCAAACTCAGCTCCTGCCAGACGACCGCCCGCAAAACCGATGACCGTTCCGCGGTCGTGAGCCAGCCACCAGCTGCGCCCAACGCCCGAGAGCTCGTCATAGAACGTCTGCTTTGACCAGGCCGAATGCGCAGCGTCAGCATATGTTGCCGCCTCAAGCTCCGCCACCTGGTCCAGATCGTTCATCGTCATCGGACGAAGCTGCAGGTGAATATCGGCCAGCGCATCATCCACGCCGGTCAGGGCCACCGTTGCCGGTTCCTTCAAGCCCAAACGCTTGCGCTCCGACTCCTCCGCGTCCGAAAGACGCGTGTAAATGGGCAGCACCAGCGCCGGATCGCCCGCACCTGCCTGCTGATACTCGGGCATGCACACCGCGCGTACCAGGCCTTCTCCTGTTGGGAACCACGTCGCTTCATCGGTATATGTCGAGAAACCCGCGCGCTCAAAACGCTCACGGTACTTCACTAAACCATTGCCCGTAAGCGTGATCTGGTCCTTATCAGTCCTGCTCGACCACTCCTCCACACAAGCGTCTGCCTTGAGGACGGTCTCCACCGGGAAAGTTCTATGTGCTCCAGCGTCATCCAGCAGGTAGATGCCCGGATAGACCTCGCCGCGCATGGCGTCTGCAACAACACCAACGGTGCCGCGCACGCCCGCCTTCCACGCGCTGAACGCCATGGCATCAAGTGCGCTTGCGCCGTAAAGTGGCAGGCCAGAGCCGCACGCAATGCCTTTTGCGGTAGCCACGCCAATGCGTACTCCCGTGAACGATCCAGGTCCTCGACCTGCGATAACAGCGTCAACGTCGGTCATGGTCAGACCAGCAGCCTTAAGCACCTCCTGGACCGAGCCCACAAGCTCCACGTTTGCCTGGCGACGGCACAGGTGATCCGTTGACGCTAGCACCTCAACGTCAAACCCGCCGTCCGCGGCCGCTACGCTGTCCGCCGCAGCGGCATCACGCCTGGTCAGACGCGCGACCGTACACGCCAGCATGTCTGTAGACGTATCAACCGCAAGCACTACGTTTGTTTCATTTTTTATAGCAAGCATAAACACTCTTCTCGGCGTAAAAACGCCTTGTATCACGCCAATATTTCTTCTTGTAACTCTATAACTATACGCCAAGCCACGCCCGCAAACAGCGCAAGTCCCAACCCCGCAAAACTTTTATGCACCGACTTATCTACCGGCGCGTATATACATCAGTACCTAATCAAAACCTTGGCTGGCGATAAACACTTTGAAGCCCATACTCTACACGTAAACTGCGAAAGTGAATAAAAATGATTGCTATAGAGAATTTACGGTTTCCACCCTATTGCTCTAGGCAATCTTGCTATTTGGTTTATAGTTAATCCATCAGCGCCCACCCAAGGCTACGCAATGCGTCCTGAAATGCGGTGGGCCATTTTCATAACATTGAAAAACAGAAAAAAGGCAGCTCACCCAGAGCTGCCTTCAACGCACACTATGTCTCCGCAGCACTAGACTGCGTGCTCTGTCTTAGCTCCCTTTTCCTCCTTGAGAAACTGCATATCCAGGGCCTTAATAAACGGCAGGTAGATTGCCATATCAATCAAAATCAATACGAGCTGAAGTAAAGCGCCCTGCCATCCGCACAGAAGAAATCCCGAGATCAAAGGAGGAGTACTTCCAGGCAGCATAATACCGTTGCACAGAGGCACCAAGCCGGCGCTCATTGCGGACCACGCAATTAAAACGTTAACAACCGGCGTAAAAATCAGAGGAATTGCCATGATGGGATTCAGTACTATCGGCAGTCCGTACATGACAGGCTCGTTGATACCAAAAATACCAGGCACAATGGAGATCTTTGCAATGTCTTTTGCACGGCGAGAATTGCAGAACAAAAATATCACAATCAGAAGCGAAAGGGTTGATCCTCCGCCACCAAACAGCGCAAAGAATGCATCAAACTCTCGATTGATAATGTTGGGTAGCGCAGCGCCGGCGGAAAAGGCGGCCTGGTTTTCCAGCGTAAGCGCGGTCAAAATCGGCGTAAAAATAGGGCTCGTAATGTTTGACCCGTTAATGCCAAAGAACCAGAAAATACCCTGAATGATGTAAGCAATCGCCAGAGCCCACACGGTTCCACCAAGCATGGTCAGTGGAATCTGCAACATGGAATAAATGCAGGTAAACGCATCTCCCCAAGGAGTGAGCGCAAACAAAACGCTAATCGCCCACACTGCGGCAAACGTAAGCGACATCGGAACCAGAGCACTAAACGCAAGCGAGACAGACGTAGGAACGCCCTCCGGCATCCTAATAACCCAGTTCTTCTTGATAGCAAATCCAAAAACGGACACCGACAAAAAGCCTACGATAATCGCTACAAACACACCCCTCGCACCGGTCCACGCAAGAGGAATGCTCTCCACCAAAAATGGCTGAGAAGCTCCCTGGGGCAAAAATTCAGTCACCTGAGGCATCAAAATAAACCAGCTGACGAGCGAAACCATACCAGCAGAAACTCGATCCTCTAAACCAAGTTGATCAGCAAAGTTGTAGCCAATCTCGAACGACAAAAATATTGCCATGAGCGAAACAGTGCAGGCAGAAGGAATGGCCAACAGCGAGAAAAGCGACTTGCCCTGAATCGTAGTGGATTTCAAGAAATCAACCCACGCAGGAATTGGCAGATTACCTACCAGCGTAAACATTGATCCGATAATAAGGATTGGCATGAGCATGGCAAAAGAGTCGCGCATAGTAAGAAGATATTTATTCTTACTCACCAACTCTGCCATTGGCATAAGTTTTTTCTCAAGGCATTTCGCTACATTCATACAGTCCCCAAAACAGCACGTAAATCCATACAAAATTCAGAAGTGAGAATCTTATAACAAATGCAACGAAAGCCGTCTATCGCAAAGTCATTCACATAAAATTCACCTGCAAACAACACCATACCCATTCCAAATACCTTAAATTTGTTATTAAAAAACCTGGCGAGAAGATTGCTCCTCTCGCCAGGTGACTAACCTGTCAGTTCTTGCCGCGACCCGGACCGCCATCGCTGCCACTTCGACCGTCACTGGGTGCCCATCACTGCGACCCGCAGCCCGCGACCGCCTGCGACCACGACCCGCTACTTGCTCGTTAACCGCTCAATGAGCTTGTTAATTTCCCACTCGGTCATGCCTACGTCGGTCAGATACTTGCGAGCTCCAGCTGCATAATCCGCGCCGTCGAGCGAACCGTACGTAGGCACCCCAGCAATGCAGCGAGCGATGTCGTCGAACTTCACGTCAACAACGGCGTCGTAACGAGCCTTATCGTCCTTCTCGTTAATGCCGTAATAGTTGTCGTAGGTAATCATGTAGTCGTCGCGCATCTCGTCGTAGGATGCGCCGCAAAGTGCCTCGAGAAGAGCGCAGACAAAGCCCGTACGATCCTTACCCTCGGTGCAGTGAATAAGGTAGGGCCCCTTATGCAGAATTATCTCGCGCAGACCCGCTACCAGGCGATAAGCATATTGACCGCCACGGTAATTAGCGTTGAGGTTAAGAGCCGCAACATTTCCTGCGTCGTACAAGCTCTGGTGCCACGTAATGTCGTAGTCCGCATTCTGGTAATAGCCCTGAATCTCTTCGTTGGTGTCCGCGAGGTCCAAGATAAACTGCACGCCACACCTCTGGGCAAGATCTGCCGCGTAAGGTGCGCGATTGTTCCGATTATCAATAGGCGACGCCGAGCGATACATCACGCCCTCGGCAAGATTTCCACCCTTCATGGGACGGAAGTTGGCAAAGACCTCGTCACTTGCGTAGTCAGAACGATTATTGGTGTATGTTGCATCCAGAGCCTTCTGAACCGTTGCGTACTTCTGCTTCTCGTGGAGCGTCACCGTAGCCGTATCTCCATGCTTAAGACCAGCGATTTCCCACAGAGGCTCGCCATTATTTACGCACACATAGACGTAAGGGTAGCCCGGATATGCAACAACCAGAGGCTCGTTGGTTTTGGTGTAATAGCCGTTGTAGTACGGAATATCGGAGAGCTTGTATCCGTTACTAAACGTAACATCCACGCTGTCGCCGTACTCAAAGCCCAGGTTATTAAAATCGTCGATGGCGATATCCAGGTAGCTGCCGCCAAACTTGGGCTCGTAAATTGCCTCGATTTCCCCTGTTGTGATTGACGACTGCGTTGCTTGCTGGGCAGGGTTGTTCTGCAGGAACGGAAACACGTTGCACCCAACCAACGCAAACGAGAGCACCAACGTCATAAACACGTTCAAGACCGTCGTAAGACGCTTCTGTAACTTTTGCATTTCTCGCCCCGATTCTGACGATGCTGCACGTCCGATAAAGCTGTGATTGGAAGACCATACGCGTCCGTTAATGCCGCATGCTCAATGACTCCGCACGTCCAAATAACACCACTTTGAATATACGTCTGACGAGAAACCCTACCTGTCCAAACAGATGGGGTTCACATGAACGGTGTCGTTTTATCGGTGGGTGGAGAAGGGCAGCGCGGAACAGCTTCGAACAAAAAGGCACCCGATTAACGAGTGCCTTAAGAACGCAAAATTGTTGAGTGCCTACAAACCAATTCGCTCTTCTAGCGCGCTTTCAATAGCTGCAAGGTCAATGAAGTTATTTAGTACAATGGTGCGCTCTTTAATTCCATCAGGGAAGTTATCAAAGAGCTCATTGGTTGTGACGTAATAATCGCCATCAGCACCCTGAACGCTACCAAGGTCGATAGTCTCAACAACAATATCTTCCCTGTTTCTCTTCTGAAGGATGCTCTCAATATTCATTTTGGCAATGATTGAAGATCCAACGCCAAAACCACATACAGCAACAAGTTTCATTATTAACTCCTAAAAGGACTGGTTATGCACCAAGTACAAGCATTCTAATGGCCTTAAGCAGATACATCAAAGGCATCCATACCAGTGCGTAGTCAATGTTGGACCAAGTCACGCCAGAACCAAACATTACGCCGGTCAATGGATAGAACAGGATAGCTGCTGCAGAAGTGATTGCACCAGTTACCAGGCCTGCTGCAAGAGCACCCTTCCATCCACCAGCCTTGTTACCAAAGACGCCCATGACATTACCGTCAAAGTACATGATGATTGGGCTTGGGAAGACAATAACTGGAGCATGAAGAACAATAGTCAAAATGCAGACAAGAATTGCACCAATTGAAGATCCAAGGAAGCCAAACATTCCGCCCATTGGCGAGAATGGATAGAACGTTGGAGCATCCAGTGCTGGAACAGCGCCAGGAAGGAACTTGTCAGAAATACCCTTAAATGCTGGAACAATAGAACCAACAAACATACGGACACCCTGAAGCAGGATGACGATACCTGCAGAGAAGGTCCAAGCACGAATAACCAGCCACAGAATCCAGTTAGTAGCCTCAGGACCAGTACCGGACAGAGCCTCGATACCCTCCTGACCAACAGCAAGGCCCATTCCAACAAAAATAATTGGCATCAAGAAGAACAGGACAACGGTGTTATCCCTAAACATAGATGCCCACTCAGGAAGCTTCAGCTTATCTGCATCTTCATCTGGGTTAGAGGATCCAACAAACTTACCAACAAAGTGAGCAACAACGGAGCCTACCTGATCCATAAAGCCAAGGGTAATTGCATCCTGTGTCCACTCTTTTGCAAGCTTTCTGGTAATTGCAGGAGAAAGCGCATAGTAAAGTGCATTGAGAATAGAGCCAACTGCAATAATCACAACGCTGTCATCGGTGTTCAGGATTCCTGGAAGCGTAATAGCCATGAAGCATGCGTGGAAAAGTGCAAGATGAGCTGTCAGATACACATTCTTAAAGTTTTTGTTAGGAACCAACTTAACAATTACCAGGTGAAGCAGGAATGCAAACAGGAAGATCAGTACGGAATTCCTGCTGAATCCCTCCATGGAGAGAACCATTGCACCGGCCGCATCATTAATAGGAAGAGTACCTGCAACTCCAAGGCTGTTATTTAATGCAGTAACTACCTCAGATAGAGAGCTGAAGATGATTCCTGCGCCAGATGAGAGGACCAGAAGACCAATGACCGTCTTAACAACACCATCAATTACCTGTGGCAACTTTTTACGTTGAAGTAAAAGACCTACAAGCGCAAGCAAACCCATGAAGATGGTTTGATTTGTAAAAAGCTGAAATACAAAAACGTTCAAGATGTCCATACTATGCCTCCCCATTAATAACTTTAGATACGTTTAGTGCATCTTCTTCTGTTCTTGCAGAACGAAGCAAATCAAAATTCGCCTCGTTATTGAAGAAAATTACAATCTTCTGAAGAAGTTCAATATGAGACTCGTCATCTTTTGCTGCCAAAATAACAACGATATCCACAGGATCATTGTGCTTGCTGCCAAACTCGATTGGCTGTGCAAGCGTTGCAATTGAAATTGCTGTCTGGTGAACTGCATCACTAGGACGAGAATGACCAAGTGCAAAACCAGGAGCAAGAACAATATAAGGCCCCAACTCATGAATTGCTGCAATCATCTCTTCGATGTAAACACTAGTAATTGCATCGCGCTTTACCAAAGGAACTGCAGCTACTTTAAGAGCATCTTCCCAGTCTTTTGCCTCAACACGAAACTGAAGGTCTTCTGGATGAATCTGCAGATGAGAAATACCTTCACTCATGCTAGACTTCCTCTGCTACATATGCATGACCGCCAAAGCCATTGCGTAGAGCCGCGGTAACCTTATTGGAGAAGTTCGACTCACCAAGCTTTGATGCATTTCTCTCAAACAGAGATTGTGCAATTACTGGCACGGGGACATCCTCTGCAAGAGCCGCTTCAACAGTCCATTTTGCCTCACCAGATGCATCAACAATGCCCTTAAAGTCCTTAAGGTTAGGATGTACTCTGAGCTGTTCTTCAATTAAATCAATCAGCCAAGAACGAATAACAGAACCGTTTTGCCAGTTGCGTGCTACCTGAGCCAAGTCATAATCGAATGGGGCCTTTTGCATAACAGCAAAACCTTCGCCGATTGCTTCCATCATTCCGTATTCAATTCCGTTGTGAACCATCTTCATAAAGTGTCCAGCGCCTGCAGGACCTACGTAATCGCAGCCGTTTTTAACGGCAACAGACTCAAAGACATCTTTGAGATACTCGTAAGCACTCTGATCTCCACCGGCCATCAGGCAAGCACCATAACGAGCGCCCGAGGTGCCTCCAGAAGTTCCAAGATCAAGGAACCTTACTCCAAGGTTAGAAGCCTCTTCTCCATGCCTGATGGAGTCCTTATAGTTTGAGTTACCCGCATCAATAAGGATGTCATCCTTCTCAAGCAGTGGAAGAACCTGAGAAATTGTTGATTCAGTTGCCTCTCCAGAAGGAACCATCATCCAAATAACTCTTGGTGTTTCCAGTACTTCAACAAGCTCTGCTAAAGACTGCACAGAAGAAATACCGTGCTTCTCTACTTCCTGACGGGCATCCTCAGAAACATCAAAGCCTTTAACTTCTACTCCGTTATCTTTGAGATTCAAGGCAAGGTTAAAGCCCATCTTTCCCAATCCGACCAATCCAACTTTCATGTTCCTTCTTTCGACGAACTTTCTGTAAGAATTACTATAAAAATAATTTTCTACTAGTCAATATTAAAAAAGAAAAAAATTTTTCTTTTCTTTTAGTGGTAAGTTTTTTAAAGTAGAAGGTGTCTTATTTCATCGTTTAGCTTTGATTTGAGGAGAATCTCATGGAGTCTTCATACCGTGTAAGGCTTAAATCGTTTGAATCTTCGCTTTCTAAAAAAGAAAAAATGATAGCTTCCTATATTTCTTCTCATTCACGCGCGGCTTCGCAAATGACCATTAACGAGATGGCACAGACCCTTGGAATGGCTGATTCCACGATTTTTAAATTCACTAGAAAACTTGGCTATACAGGATTCAAGGATTTTCACAATGCACTGATTTCTGAAGAATTTGATCCTGCAATTTCAATTCATGAAAACATTTCTGACACCTCTTCCCCACTGGGCGTGGCTGTCAGTGTATTTAACTCCTCAATTGATTCCCTCAGTCACACTAAAGAGATGCTTGAGTCCGAAAATCTTGAAGGTGCAGTTAGCTTGATTATTTCCAGCAAAACTGTATTTCTTTTTGGACTTGGTGGAAGCAATATTATTGCTGCAGACGCCTATCACAAGCTGCTCAGATCGCCCCTCAACGTAAAATATGCATCCGATTACCATCTACAGCTTATGGAAGCTAGCCGAGCGACAAAAGATGACTGTGCAATCATTTTCTCTCACACCGGTAGATGTAAAGAGGCTATTCAACTTGCCGATTTATTCCAGCAAATTGGCGGTCGTGTGTTAGTCATTACCAGTGATAGAAATTCTCCATTGACGAGAAAAGCAGATGTCACGTTACTGACTATCTCAGAGGAAACATCATTTAGATCAGAGTCTCTGGCATCAAGAATTGTTCAGCTAGCTCTCATCGACTCTCTCTATACGTCAGTAATGCTTGCTAACCCACGTAAATCTAAGAATTCACTACAGAGCATTCGTGATGCTATTGAACTGACGAGATAGCTTTTAATAGACTCGCCATACAAACGAATAAGCGTCCCTTACACGAGGTATCTATAAGGTACTTTCGAATATCTTTTACATGCGTTTATCGATTTCTTATAGCTGTTAAATTCCAAACATCCTATTATTAAAAGGTCTAATCATTCAAATCCTTATTCAAGGGGAATCATGAATAAACAGCAGCTCTCTACTAAAATTTGGTCCGCCGCAAATGTGATGCGTGGAAAAGTAGATGCAAACGATTACAAAGACTATTTACTTGGACTTATTTTCTATAAATATCTATCGGAAAACGAAGAGAAATTCCTGATTTCTAACCAACTTCCAGAATCTGAATTCGAGAGTTTTCTTATTGAAGAAGATGAAAGCTCCGTCGATTACCTTCAGCAAAACATTGGGTATTTCATTTCTTACAAAAACTTATTCTCCACATGGATACAGATGGAAAACGAGTTCTCAGTGGATAATCTTCACACTGCACTGAGCGCGTTTAACCGCTATTTTTCCAAAAACCATAATAAAATTTTTAACAATATCTTTAATGCGCTTGAAACTGGCCTAAGCAAGCTGGGAACAAACACCGGCCAGCAGACAAAAGCGTGTTATGACTTAATTCATCTTGTCAATGTAATTCCTGTTGAGAATTACGATGTGCTTGGCCATGTTTACGAAGATCTAATCAGGAACTTTGCTGAAACTGCAGGCAAAAAATCTGGTGAGTTTTATACTCCACATGAGGTTTCTCTTCTTATGTCAGAGATTATCGCTACTTCATTTGAAGAAAAAGAAAATATTCAAATTTACGATCCCACATCTGGATCTGGCTCTCTTCTCATTCACATTGGAGAGGCCGCAAAGAGATATGGAATTGAGCCCAACTCCATCCAATACTACGCACAAGAACTTAATCAACAGACATATAACATCACCCGAATGAATCTTGTAATGCGAGATATTTCTCCCTCAAATATCATTACCAGAAACGACGACACTCTCGCAGCAGACTGGCCGTTCTTTGACGAGAATGATCCTGAAAACACTTACGATCCGCTTTACGTGGATGCTGTAGTATCTAACCCTCCTTATTCCGCTAATTGGGATCCGGAGAATAAGGAATTAGATCCTCGTTTTGCTGACTACGGTTTAGCTCCTAAATCAACAGCAGATTATGCATTCCTGTTGCACGGACTATATCACCTTAATCCTCAGGGTCTTATGACAATCGTTTTACCACACGGCGTTCTATTCCGTGGAGGTTCCGAAGGACTCATCAGAGAAAGATTGATTGAAAAACGCCAAATCGAAGCAATTATTGGTCTTCCTGCAGACATTTTCTTTGGTACTGGAATTCCAACCATTATTATGGTTTTAAGTAAGCGTGTTAGACACGACGATGGAATCTTAATCATCGACGCATCTAAGAATTTCATAAAAGATGGAAAGAAAAATCGACTTCAAGCATCGGATATCAAGCGTATTTCAGATGCCGTAAAAGAAAGAAAAGATATCGAGAATTTCTGTCGAGTAGTATCTCTCGAAGAAATCCGTGCTAATGACTACAACCTAAATATTCCTCGCTATGTTGACACTTCCGCTAAGCCAGAGTCTTGGGATATCTATGCCTCGATGTTTGGTGGTATTCCAGTAGACGAACTTAATGAATTGAATAAATTCTGGAAAGTTTTCCCGTCTCTTCAGGCAGATTTATTTGAATCAACCAATGGCGCTACCTTAAAGCTTAAAAATGAAAACGTTAGAGACGTTGTAGAAAACAATTCGGACGTTGTTGCCTACAAAAAGCGCTATACACAAGCTCTATCCTCTTTTGATTTATGGCTGTCTGAAGAGCTTTTAGAAGAACCCACTCTTGTGAATCGCTCGACAGAAGAAGACCAAATTGCAAAGGAACTATTTAATAGACTTGAGGGAATTCCTTTAGTTGATAAATATGATGCTTATCAACAGTTAGATAATGCATGGACCATTATCAATTCTGATTTGGAAGAGATTATTGAAAAGCAATCTTTAGAAATTGCCCGAACTGTTGAGCCTCTTATAGTCGAGAAGAATAAGAAAGAGGTTCAAGAAGGATGGCAAGGAAGAACCATTCCATTCGAACTTGCTCAGCAAGAATTACTTGCTGATGATCTTTTAGCAATTAAATCACTCAATAATCGTCTCGATGCCATTTCATCAGAGCTAGATGAGATTTTTGAGTCTCTCACAGAGGAAGAGCGTGCTTCAGAAATTACAAATGACGCCGAAGATAGCTTCAACAAATCTGCATTTAACAAGTATCTGAAGACAGCTGACACATCAGAAGGTACTCTTGGTTCAAAAATTAAAAAAGCAAATAAGCTTGTTACAGAAGAAAAGCAGATTGGCAAACAGATTAAAGAGCTTTCTTCTGAACTTGATAACAAAACAATTGCACTAATCCAGACCCTAACGGATGAACAAATAAAGAATCTTCTTGAAAAAAAGTGGATAACTCCTCTTATGACTTCAATCCTCGCTCTTTCTAATAACGCCATAGAAAATCTTGTTTCTAACGTGACTTCCTTACACAAGAAATATGACACTTCCCTATTGGATCTTGAAAACGAAATTCAATCTACTGAGCTTGAGCTTTGCGAAAGCTTGGCTCAATTAACAGGAAACGATGCCGATATGCAAGGTATCGCCGAACTTATTTCTCTTCTTGGCGGTGAGAAATAACAATGTCATCTGAAAAGTCATTGACACCTCAAATTAGATTCAAGGGCTTCACTGAAGCTTGGGAACAGTGTAAGTTTTCTGATTTAACAGATGAGGTAATCGAAAAAACAATTACAGAGGATGAGGATATTCTTCTTTCTTGTGCGATTACCGGAATTTATACAAATTCAGAGTATTTTTCTCACTTCCGCGGCAGGAGTAATATCGGATATCTAAAAGTTAAACGAAATATGCTTATCTTGTCTGCTCAAAACCTTCATTTAGGTAACGCTAATGTAAATTTAAAATTTGATCATGGTATTATTTCGCCAGCATATAAGACGTTCGATCTTAAAAATTGGAACCCGGTATTTGCTAATGCTTGGATTAAAAGACCTAGAGCAAATAAATTTTGGGATAATGCTACAACCGCAGGCGCAAGTCTTTGTCGAAAAAATATTGTTTGGAAAGACTTAGCAGAACAGATTATATACATACCTGCCATTGAGAAAGAACAGCGTCAGATTGGTTCAATATTTGAACTGTTTGATAACCTTATCACCCTTCACCAGCGTAAGTTAGATGCTCTAAAAAAGATTAAATCTGCACTACTCGAAAAGATGTTTCCAAAAGATGGCTCTAACATTCCAGAAATTCGTTTTACTGGATTCACTGAAGCTTGGGAACAGTGTAAGTTGGGCGATCTTTCTAAAATACTGGGAGGATTTGCTTGGAGTTCCAAAGAATATACGCCTAGAGGAGAATATTTAGTCATAACCATTTCCAACGTAACTGGCGACTATTTCATTAATGATTCAATAGGAAACAGAATTAATTTGGAAAAAGAATCTAACTATGTTTTAGCTTCTGGCGATATATTGGTTTCCTTAACCGGAAATGTTGGGCGAGTGTCAAAAATGGGCTCATCAAAAGGTGTTTTGAATCAACGTGTTGCAAAAATGATTCCGTCTAAAAAAATAGAGATTGAATTTCTCTTTCAGTTAATGAGAGATACCAAATTCGAATTAAAAATGATAGAGTCGGGACAGGGAGCTGCACAAAAAAATATTTCGAATAATAATATTCTTTCCTACTCTACATACATCCCAAATATTAGTGAACAAAAGCGAATAGGGCATTCGTTCAAGAAAATTGATTCACTTATCACCCTTCACCAGCGTAAGTTAGATGCTCTAAAAAAGATTAAATCTGCACTACTCGAAAAGATGTTTGTATAGAAATTTCGTCTTGTTGTTCACATTCCGAGAGAAGGACTCATGGAGCCAGTAATTTTTACTAGCGAAGAAGTATTTGAGAATTCTGTAATAGACAATCTTAGACAGCATGGTTGGGGTCACGAGCCAGTACTCAGATACCCCACTGAAGAAGACTTAGTAAATAACTGGGCAAATATTCTCTTTAAGAACAACAATGAGATTGATCGTTTAAACGGACAAAAACTCACGCCTAGTGAAATGCAGCAGATCATTGACCAGCTTGTTGCACTGGGTTCTCCTCTTGCAAGAAATGCTTTCATCAATGGTAAGACACTTACCATCAAACGTGATAATCCAAATGATGTACTTCACTATGGAAAAGAAGTTAGCCTAAAAATCTTTGATCAACAGCAAATAGCGGCGGGTCAAAGTGTTTATCAAATAGTCCAACAACCAAAATTCAACGCTCGAAACAGTATTCTTCCCAATCGACGTGGAGATTTAATGCTCCTCATCAATGGAATGCCTGTTATCCATATTGAGCTCAAGAAATCGAACGTCGCAATAACACAAGCAGTCGATCAGATTAGAAAATACATGCATGAGGGAGTTTTTACCAAGATCTTCTCTCTTGTTCAAATCTTTGTGGCTATGAATCCTGCTGAGACAGTTTATTTTGCCAATCCGGGTACCTCAGATGCATTTAATCCTTCTTTCCAATTCCACTGGGGAGACTTTAACAATAATCCAGTAAATGATTACCGAGAGGTCATTTCCAGCTTACTTTCAATTCCTATGGCTCATCAACTTGTGGGCTTCTATACCATCGCTGACGGAGGAGATGGTGTTCTAAAGGTCATGCGCAGTTATCAGTTCAATGCTGCCCAACAAATTACTTCTGTAGTCAGAAGTCATGATTGGAAAAGAAAGAACCAGCGTGGTGGCTATATTTGGCATACTACAGGCTCTGGAAAAACAATGACCAGCTTCAAATCTGCTCAACTAATCGCAGACTCTGGAGATGCTGATAAAGTCTTTTTCATTATGGACCGTATTGAACTTGGAGTTCAGTCTTTAAATGAGTATAGGAACTTTGCTGGAGGAGCTTTAACCGAACAGCAGAGAAAGAAAACTGTCCGAGGAACAGAAGACACTGGTGAGCTCCGCAAAGCTTTAACTGATAAAAACTACGACGGCAAATTAATTGTTACCTCAATCCAAAAAATGGATATTCTCTGCAAGGATAGGTACCTGACTGAATACGAGCTTGAATACCTTAAAACACAACGCATTGTTTTTATTATCGATGAGTGCCATCGCTCAACGTTCGGTGACATGTTGTCTAATATCAAAGACGCATTTCCTTATGCATTATTCTTCGGATTCACTGGTACGCCAATTCAATTAGAGAATGAAAAGAAAAATAGCACAACAGCTACTTTATTTGGTAATGAGCTCCATCGATACAGTATCGCAGATGGTATTAGAGATGGAAATGTTCTCGGTTTCCATCCATACAAGGTATCGACTTTCAAAGAAAAGGACTTAAGAGAAAACGTTTGCTTGATGAAAGTAAAAGCAAAGTCTATTGAAGAGATGAGAAGTGATTCAGAAAAAAGCAAGATGTACGACGAGCTTTTCTCGTCCCTTCCAATGTGTTCTATTGAAGATGCTGGAGGCAACAAGATTCGAGGAATCGAAGATGAGATTCCTGCGTCCCAATACAACTCTGACAAACACCGCCGTGCTGTAGTTGAAGACATTTTAGATAATTGGGATAACGTAACTAATGGCGGCAAATTCCACGCCATGTTAGCCACTTCATCAATTCCAGAAGCAATAGAATACTACCGTCTGTTTAAAGAGCTTAAACCTACGTTAAAAGTTGCACTGCAGGTAGATGCAAATATTGATAACGAAGAAGGCGCAATCTTCAAAGAAGATGGTCTTGTTGAGTCTTTATCGGATTACAACAGAATTTATAACAAGAACTTTAAGCTCGGAGACGATTACGGATTTTATCGTAAAGATGTTGCTGCGCGCTTGTCTCACAAAGACCACTACACAGGCATACAAAACAAACCAGAGGAACAACTTAATCTGCTAATTGTTGTGAGTCAGATGCTTACCGGATTTGATTCTAAATGGGTAAACACCCTATTCCTCGATAAAATCTTAGTTTACGAAAACATTATCCAGGCATTCTCTCGTACAAATAGGCTCTTTAACAAACATGAAAAACCCTTTGGAACAATTCGTTATTATCGCAAGCCTAATACAATGGAGAAAAACATTGAGCAGGCCTTTGATCTATATTCAGGAAATCGTCCTAAGGGATTGTTCGTTGATAATCTTGATGTGAACCTATGTGGAATGGATCAAAAATACCTAGAAATCCAGTCCATATTTGAGACAAGTGGTATTCCAGACTTTGCTCAGCTTCCAGAAAGCGTTGAAGTGAAAGGCAAGTTTGCAAAGACTTTTAGAGAGTTTTGTAACTATCTAGAAGCTGCAAAAATTCAGGGCTTTAGGTGGGATAAACTGCTTCCCTCCGACTATGGTTACAACAGTAACGAACCTCTCGCCTGCGACGAACAAACTTACCTTAAGCTTGTACAACGTTATAAAGAGCTCTCTCAACGTACAGATGACGGCAAAACTCCAGAATATCCTTTTGATATTGATACTTATATAACCGAAATACGTACAGAAGATATTGACTCCGGTTACATGGATTTTCATTTTAATAAATGGCTTCTTGCTCGAGAAAAAGGTGTTGAAGAAGATCGTGCGCTGCAAGAGCTTCATCAAGCTTACTCATCTCTTAGCCAAGAAGATCAAAAGTACGCTGATGTGTTTATTTCTGATATTCAATCAGGATCAATTGATGTTGAGCCTGGTAAATCATTCCGCGACTATGTTACGGAATATAGGCAAAACGCAGAAAACCAGCAGCTAAATCAATTCTGTGACCGATATGGAATTGATAAAAAATTGTTAGTACAAATTTTGAGCAGCAGAAGTTCTCAACTTGATATTAATGAATTTGGGCGCTTTGACAAGCTGAAGAAATCTGCTGACTTTACTAAAACAAAGGCATATTTTGAAGATAAGTTAGGTCATAAGCTTAGTCCAATTCATGTAAATATGAATCTCGATAGAGAATTACGTGCATTTATTAAAGATGGTGTTATGAATTAGTCCCTAGCTCCCAAGCAGATGAATTCCATCTGCTTGGGAACAGCGTAAGCTAGGAGAGACTTTCTGTATTACCATGGGTCAATCCCCAAGTAGTGCAAACTACACCTCCAACCCCGATGACTATGTGCTTGTTCAGGGTAATGCTGATTTACAAAACGGTTGGGTATATCCACGTGTCTGGACTACTCAAGTAACTAAAAGCGCTGAACCTGGAACCTTAATTATGAGCGTGCGCGCTCCTGTAGGCGCAATGGGAAAAACTGCATATAAAATAGTCTTAGGAAGAGGAGTGGCTGGAATACAAGGTCCGGAGATTTTATTTCAGCTTTTTAAGAAATATGAATCTGAGGGTTATTGGATAAAGAAGTCTACGGGCTCCACCTTTGATTCAATTAATGGCGATGAACTTAAAAATACATTGGTAACATTGCCAAATATTTCACCTGAGCAAACAGATATAGAAAATCTGTTAATAAGGTTAGACTCTCTCATCACTCTTCACCAGCGTGAGCATTTTTAAGTTAGATAAGACCAGATAATGAACGCATGACTAAATCGATATCTTGGTTCTCGAGCTCTTGGATAATATGTAAGTACGTTTTCTGGGTCGTTGTCATACTTGCATGACCAAGACGCCTTGCAACACTAGCGATAGAGACACCAGCAAACAATAAGATTGATGCATGAGTATGCCTAAGCCCATGTATAGTAATGACAGGTATTTCAGCTTCTAAACATCGTCTTTCAAGAAGAGAATTGATTGTAGAGTTGTAGATCTTGCCATGTACAAATATAGGTTGGTCCTTTGGCAGGAACTTAATCAGCTCGGAAAACTGGACAATTATTTGCCAATCTATTTGAACCTTTCTGACTGATGATTTATTTTTTGTTGCTGTGAATCCGCCATTATTTTTGTAATCCCAGGTCTTTGAAACAGAAAGTGCTTGTTTAGAGAAATCAAAGTCATTTGGAGTAATTGCTAAGGCTTCTGAAAATCTAAGTCCTGTTTTTGCGATTAATAGAATTAACCAGTCCCAATCTGGAATTGGTCCAAGCCGCAAAGACGAAAGAAGCTTATGCAGTTCGAACTGATTCAAGTACTTTTGATGCTTTTGCCTGGGAGTTTTTCCTTTAATTACTGCTTTTCGCGTTGGATCTCTATCAATCAGACCATCATCGACTGCGTCAAGTATTGCCCCTTTGAGTTGATGATGAAAATCCATGGTTGTTTGACGTTCATGAAAAATGGCGTATTCGTTCAACAGTGCTTGATATGTTTGCCTGTTTAGTTCTTCAAGCTTCATTGAAGGAGCAATCCTTTGTATCCACTTAGCGGATAAAAGATATTTATTCATCGTTACTTGACGAATCGCACCTTCTTTATAAGTAGAAATCCAGTCCTTATAGTAATCATAAAAGAGCTCTTCTTTTGTGGCTTGCATAGAGCCACCCTCCTTTCAGGCAAGCTCACGCTGGTTATTTAAGCTTACGCTGGTGAAGGGTGATAAGAGAGTCTAGCTTATTGAATATCCGACCAATCTTAACTTGCTCATTAGCTATAGGTGTATATACATTGAATTGGGCAAACATTGAAATCCAATGGCGCATATGGCTTATTGGTGTGTAATCAATTTGTTTCAAAAGATTAAAAGAAAAATTAATATCATTTGTTGAATTAGTTGAGCTTAACAATTTCATCGCAGAACTCTTGATCTTGAAAGGAAAATCAACGTAGTGCGACGAAGTAACGAAATCATCAAAGATAATTACGGGATTATCTGGACTCGCTTTCTTGATTCCTGTTTTTTCATTTGTCCAGCCAAGAATAAAAGACTGCCCAGCTGTTAAAACCGGAATATCAAATGAATCATCATACTCTGAACTAATTACAATATATTTTTGAGGCTGCTCATATTGAAGTAATTCGCCTAGCTTACGCTGTTCCCAAGCAGGAGCGAAATTTATTCCATGTAACTTTTATTCATACCTACTGCTAACAGGGATGATGCAGCTACCTTAACTCTCCCTTGTACCTGTAAACACAAAGTCTCGGTTAGCAATGTGGGCGATGCCTTGAATAGTGTCTCCCTCAACGGAGCCGCCGACGGCAAAGATAACGGGACCCACAAAAGACTCAAGCTTGCCGCCAAAGGTAAACGAGTTATCGTTAACCTTGCCGTTCTCAATATCAATCTGGACGCCCATGGCGGTCAGAGAGCCAGTGAGTTTCTCGCCAGAGGTTATGAGGACAGCAGTTCCCTCTTTGGCTCCAACAGGAGAATCCATTTGAATCTTGTATGTTCCGTCGATCATGATGCCTCTATTCTGTCCAAGCGCTATACCTGGTGTTTTTTGAGTTGCAGCCAATAGACTGCGCTAAAACCAGTTGCTGGTGGTACGCCTCTATTCTACCCAAGAAGTGTGAGGGATAGATGTGGTTTCTCGCCAAGGGATTATTTGTAGGAATTGAATGAAAGTTAGAAATTTTCCGAACGAATGTTTGACGGAGAGTTTCTGGGGTATAGGGACGGTAGATAGTTCGCGCGGCACTTCTCGCCACGCTTGTAGAAAGGAACGTCCTATGGACATTTCACAGGTTAAGAAAGTTGTAGTTGCTGGCGGCGGCGTTTTGGGCAGCCAGATTGCATTCCAGACCGCTTATCGCGGCTACGAGACCACTATTTGGCTGAGGTCCGAGGCTTCAATTGAGCGCGCTCGTCCAAAGATTGAGCACCTCAGAGAGGTGTATCTGAACACCCTGGAGGCTATGAAGACCGATCCTAAGGCGTACGCGTACGGTCTTATTGCTCAGGACGAGATTACTCCAGAGAAGCTCGACCAGCTTAAAGAGCAAGTAGAGCGCGCATATAGCAACCTCAAGCTCACTTCCGATTGGGACGAGGCCTTTGGTGACGCTGACTTTGTCATCGAGTCCGTCGCGGAGAATCCAGAGCAGAAGATTGAGTTCTACACTGAGCTTGCCAAGCACCTGCCCGAGAAGACTATTGTTGCAACTAACAGCTCAACCATGATTCCAAGCATGTTTGCTGCAGCTACTGGTCGTCCCGAGAAGTACCTGGCTCTCCACTTTGCTAACGAGATTTGGCGCAACCCAATCGGCGAGGTTATGGGTCACGCAGGTACCGCTCAGGAGAACTTTGACATGGTTGTCGCTTTTGCGGCAAGCATCCGTATGATTCCGGTCAAGGTTCTGAAGGAGCAGCCTGGCTACCTGCTGAACTCCATGCTGGTACCTCTTCTGGTCTCTGCTGAGCAGCTCTGGGCTAACGGCGTCGGCGACGTCGAGGACATCGACAGGGCTTGGCGCATTGGCACCGGTTCGCCAAAGGGTCCGTTCCAGATTCTGGACATCATTGGCCTAGTCACCGCATACAACGTTGCTCTTATGAATCCTGCAGCTAAGGATCCTGAGTCCGGACAGGGTCGCATTGTTGCCCTGCTCAAAGAGAAGATTGACAAGGGCGAGACCGGCGTTGCTGCTGGTAAGGGCTTCTACGAGTACAAGTAAGGCGCATACAGGTAGCAAGTGATTTCAACCCGGCATCCATTTCGTGTGGATGCCGGGTTTCTTGTGCGGAAGCGCTGCTAGTGGACGGGGTTTCTCGCCAGGCTGCGGGCGGCGGGCGCGGGCGGCGGGAGCTCGGCGGGAGCCTAGGGGGCCTAGCGGGCGCCTGATTTCATCAAAGAATCTGTGGATTTGCCTAATTTTGCAAAAGAATCGGTGGCTCAAATACTGTTACTGTCTTAGCAAACGTAATAAGTTATTTTGTTATTCAACGCTTGCAAAGAAAAAGGACTTCTCAAAGGCCAGGTAAGCATTTTAAGAAGTCCTAGACAGTCTCAAAGGGTAGCTGTAAAGGCAGCTACCCCGCGAGGTGTATCTTTAAGTATACGTAGAGGTCAAGATGATTACAATTAGTTTTGTTGGTCTTCTTGTAGCTATTATCGCTGGTACGATTGTCGGTCAGCTAATAATTTCTTTAATTGAAAAGAGACAGTAGGTTTTGAAGTGTGTCTGGCCATGAGTCGCCTCCCTGCCGTAGAATCGTTATAGTTTCGGTGCTGAAGTCTATGGGAGGTGTGAGTGGTTGAGTCTTTAAAACTATTCGTTCGGACCTACGTGTATTGGGTAGGACTCATCCTTGGCTTCGCGATAGTACCCGGTTCTCTGCTCTTCACTGCTGAAGTTGCCCCGGTGAACACTCCATTGTGGCTTGCACCTTTCGCCGGGCTTCTGCTTTTTATCATTGATCGGCCATCAACATGGGAGCCGCCGCTCTGGCGAGCATTACTGATCCGAGTATTGGGTGCAGGATTTGCAGTCACCATGCTCATCGCGTTTGATGCAGTTGCTTCCACCCACTATGGATCTCAACACTGGAGTGAAACGCTCCTATCTTTCGGTCTCGGTTGGATTGTCTTCACGGTAGTGGCAGGATACATGCTCATGAGCAGCTCCGCTCGATTTGGCACACCTGCTCACACGATTAGGGACGCGATCCGTACCTACACTACATGGATTGGAATCTGCTTCGGGATTTTTTATATCCCCGCCGCGGGACTCTCCGCAGCTGGCACTCTTTTGATGGTTCTTCCGCTTTATGGAACGTTTCTCACCGGCCTGGTTCTTTTGATTGTTGACCCGCCACAACGATGGCCGCAACGTAGAGTGAGAGCACTGTGGATACGACTCTTGTCAAGCGGGGCAGCAGCATTACTACTTGCTGTCACGAACTCGTTCTATCGCAGTACTGACACACACGAGATTTTCGTTGGGGACTGGCTGGGAAACCTGCTCTTCTGCGTAGGCGCTTGGGCACTTTATGCCGCAGTGGCTGGGGCCGCGTATCTTATGCGTGGCCCCAGCCACGAAGCAGATAACAAACTCAGTAAATGAATTCAGCTAGAGCTTGTCCTTTGCGGTTCCTCCGTCGCTACACAGGTCGGAGTAGTTGCAGTTGTTCGGCAGATCATTGGGGATGGTCAAACATTGAAGTCCACTGTGATGCTAAAGCCCTTCTCGCCAGATGACGAGAAGGGCTTTGTTTGTGCGACGATAATGTGCGCTGCCGTGCTCCGAAGCGCGGAAATCCGCTGGAGCTCGAAGAGCTTACTTCAAGAAGTCCTTGACGGATGCAAGAACGCTCGGGGTATCCAGGCCGTACTTAGCAAGAACCTGAAGCGCGGGTCCGGACTCGCCATAGGTATCCTGGACACCGATGACCTTGACAGGAACAGGAGCGTTCTCTGCAAGAGCCTGGCAAACCGCGCTGCCCAGACCGCCGATGACGGAGTGCTCCTCAATGGTCACAACCTTACCGGTCTTTGCTGCAGAAGCGGTAATCAGCTCAGTATCCAAAGGCTTGATGGTGTGAATGTTGATAACCTCGGCGTTGACACCCTCTGCTGCTAGCTGCTCTGCAACCTCAAGAGCCACAGGTACCATAAGTCCGCAGGCTACCAGCGTAACGTCAGTACCCTCCTTAAGGACAATGCCCTTGCCCAGCTCAAAGTGGTAGTCAGGGTTGGTGTTGAAAACAGGAACAGGGAGGCGTCCAAAGCGCATGTAAACAGGACCGTCATGGTCGTAAGCGGCCTTAACAGCAGCCTCAGCCTCAACAGCGTCGGATGGAATAATGACCGTCATACCAGGAATGGTACGCATAACAGCAATATCCTCATTGCACTGGTGAGTAGCGCCGTCCTCTCCTACCGAGAGGCCTCCGTGGGTAGCGCCAATCTTGACGTTGAGGTGCGGGTAACCCACTGAGTTTCTGATCTGCTCAAACGCACGACCAGACGTGAACATTGCAAACGAAGTTGCAAAGACCTTGTGGCCTGTAGCCGCAACGCCGGCTGCCATACCAATCATGTTAGCCTCAGCAATTCCGCAGTCCACGAAGCGCTCAGGATACTCCTCGCCGTACTTGCCGGAACGAGTTGCCTCTGCCAAGTCAGCATCAAAGACGAGAAGATCGTCGTGCTCTTTACCAAGCTCTACCAGGGCTTTTCCGTAAGCCTCTCTGGTGGCAATTTTCTGTACGTCTGCCATGTTATGCCACCTCTCCCTCAAGCTCTTTCATAGCCTGCTCGTATTGCTCCTGGTTAGGAGCCTTGCCGTGCCAGCCTACCTGGTTCTCCATGAAGGAGATACCCTTGCCCTTTACGGTGTGGGCAATGATAACGGTTGGCTGACCCTTAACGGTACGAGCCTCAGCAAATGCAGCTGCAAGCTGGTCAAAGTCGTGTCCATCTGCCACATCAATAACGTGGAATTTGAACGCCTTGAACTTCTCGTCAATTGGCTGTGGTGTGTTGATCTGATCAAGCGAGCCATCAAGCTGCAGGTTATTGTTGTCAACAATAAGCGTGAGGTTATCAAGCTGGTGGTTACCCGCAAACATGGCAGCCTCCCAGACCTGGCCCTCTTCGATTTCGCCGTCGCCCAGGAGTGCGTAGACGCGGTAATCCTTGTTGAACTTCTTGCCAGCAAGCGCCATACCAACAGCGGTAGAAACGCCCTGACCCAGGGAACCGGTGCTCATATCAACGCCAGGAGTATCGTTCATATTTGGGTGACCCTGAAGGCGCGAGTTGAGCGCGCGGAAGGTTTTGAGCTCCTCCTTGGGGAAGAAACCGCGCTCAGCCAAAACGCCGTAAAGTGCAGGAGTAACGTGACCCTTTGAGAGCACAAAGCGATCCCTGCAGGGGCAGTTAGGCTTGGTAGGGTCTACGTGCATCTCCTTGAAGTAGAGATACGTCAGGATTTCTGTTGCAGAAAGTGAGCCACCGGGATGGCCGGATTTGGCCGTAAAGACCTGCGTGAGGATGCTTTTGCGCACCTCACGAGCAACCTGTTTAAGGTCGACGTCCATGTAATTTCCTTTCACGTATTGCGTGCGAGAAACGCAGCAGGTCGGCACCACGCGCGAGCCGGAGCTGCGCGCGAGCCGGAGCTGCGCGCGAGCCGGAGCTGTGTGCGAGTCAGCGCTTACAGACCGAACTTCTCGGTAAGCTTTTCCTTCATTTCATCCTTATCAAGGATGTTGGAGAGAACGATCTTCTCGTCTTCTGGAATGTCGGCGATAAAATCCTCAAGGTCGCGAGCAACAATAAAAAGGTCAGCTGCGCCAGGAGTAACGTCGGAAACGGTTGAGTGCTCAACCTCAACGCCGCTCACGCCCAGCTCGTTCAGGACGTCCTGGATCTGCATCTCAACCATAAGACTGGAGCCAAGTCCACTTCCGCAACAACAAAGAATCTTCTGGATAGCCATAAGAACTCCTTTCAATTCACCACGTGTGATATGTGGGTTACGTGGGTTAAAAAGTCGGGCCCCATCCAAGGACGAAGCCCGACCTAGATACCTAGATTCTACTCGCATTTTCTGCAGCAACTGCGATGTTTAGCTGCAATTCTGTGAGCGGATGTTACTCGGCCTTCTGCTCTGCTGCCTTCTTAGGAGCAACAAGGTTGAAGATGATTGGGAGGCAGAAGCAGAGTACGCAGATACCGGTAAGTACTGCACCCTGGACATTCAGAGCAACGTTACCAAAAATCAGAGCCATGATAGAGAAATCGGCGTCAGAGAAGGTAGCGGAGGTGAAGCCCATGAGGGTGAAGACTGGCATGCACAGTGCAGGCAGGAAGGTAATGAGGAGGCCGTGGACAAAGGAACCAGCGATGCAGCCCTTGATGCCGCCCTCTGCGTTACCAAAGACGCCTGCGGTTGCACCGCAGAAGAAGTGAGGAACAACGCCTGGGAGAATCAGGGCAATGGCTGCGATCTGTGCATTAATGACACCCAGGATAAGCAGACCCAGGATGCCGCCAACGAAGGAACTCAGGAAGCCGATGATAACGGCGTTTGGAGCATAGGTGAATGCGATTGGGCAGTCAATTGCAGGCTTTGCACCAGGGACAAGCTTCTGAGCGATACCCTTGAATGCAGGAACAATCTCGCCAATGATCAGACGGACACCGGACAGAATGATGTAAACGCCGCCAGCGAAGGAAAGGCCGCGGGTAAATGCCCAGACAATCCAGTTAGTGGTGGTCTCGGTACCAATGTTCAGCAGGTCGCCGAGGTGCTGAAGCCCAGCATACTGTGGGTTAGAGGCAAACTCTGCAGCAGTAGTTCCTGCAGGTACCAGAGTTAGAAGGCCACGGCTGACGGCAACGCCGGTGATAACCAAGAACATGACGATCATGGTCAGACCAATGGAAACGGTGTTGTCGCGCAGGAAGATGAGGCGCTTGGAGAACTTGATATTCTCGGTGCTATTCTCGCGATCGGAAGCAAAGAGCTTACCGACCATACCAGCAAGCCAGTAACCAGCGCCGCCGAAGTGGCCAAGTGCAACGGAATCGCTGCCGGTAACCTTGCGCATGGTTGGCTGGCAGTATGCAGGAGACAGAACCATAATCAGAGCAAGCAGGCATGCGCCGGAGATGTAGAGCATCCAACCGGAAAGGCCGCCGACGTGCAGGATGATGGCGAGCATAGCTGCCATATAGAGAGTGTGGTGGCCGGTGAGGAAGATGTAGTTAAAGCGAGAAAAACGTGCGAGGACAATGTTCAGGACCATGCCGATGCACATGATGATTGCGGTTGCTTGACCAAACTCGCCAAGTGCCAGCGAGACGACGGCCTCGTTGTTTGGGACGACACCCTGCATGTCAAAGGCAAAGTTGAAGATCTCGCCAAAGGCAAGGAGGGAGCCAGTCTGCAAGAAACCTGCACCTGCAGAAAGAACGAGGAAGCCGACGATGGTCTTGAGGGTACCCCTAATGAGGTCCTCAACTGGCTTTCCCTGAAGTGCCAAACCCAGCAGAGCAACAAGGCCAACTAGGATGGCTGGTGTTGATAACACGTTTACAAAAAACTCAACAACAGGCATACAAAACCCCTTTCAACAAAACGCGATACATCAAACTGACAAAACAAACTGCGACGTCCATGTGATCCTGCAACACAACAGTACGAACTCGAACGCACGCGGTCCCGCGACGTGACGAAACGAGCTCAGTGCTTTTAACTGATTGTAATCCATTTGTGTTTATTTTGTGCAAAATTATTTATGTTTTGCTGAGGTTAAACGTTCATAACATTCATATTATTCATATGATAGAACCGGAGGGTTCAAAAACGATTCAAATACACGCTTACTGGCTGTCTTCATAGATTTTTCAGGGTCGATTGATCCAAAGCTCGGGTAATTATGTGTCAGCCTGATCCAAAAGTGAGGTAATTATGTACCTAAAGGCACATAATTAGGTGGGTGTTGGATCAAAATCGGGTTTCTCGGCACATAATTAGTGTGCTTTTGGATTAATCGAGCTCCAAAAATCTACATTGCCTAACGTTCTTTATTTTTCACCACTCTTTCGAGACATTATTGGAGATCAACCCTTAAACAACATGAAGTAGCAAAAGCTCACTTAACCACATGTACCTAAAGTGTATAAATAGCCTTGGATATGCAAGGAAACTAATCAAGAAATTGATATGACGGAAAGTGGTGTCTGATTTGGGTAAAAAACCCGTTTAGTTGGAGATAAATTTTCTAGTTCGGCGTTTTGGCACTTACGTTTTCCCAGTTGAGTTTTTTCATAAAAGTTTCAATCAAAATTGACCGGGAGTTTATGCTGGTAGATAATCTGCATAGAACACATGCGTTTTTGTATATTCCAACTAAACGCATTTTTTACCACTTTGGGTGCCAAAATGCTTATTTTGCGGCAAAAACGGTGGAAATTCACCGATTATCAGGAAAAGTGGTCGGGTTGACTGGATTTGAACCAGCGACCTCTCGGTCCCGAACCGAGCGCTCTACCAAGCTGAGCCACAACCCGTTATGTTTTGCCTCGTCCGATGGGATAAATCCATCAAACATTTGCCGCTCTATGTTACCACTACAACTTGCAGGTGGTGGAGAAGCCTCGCCAACCTTTTGCTTGAGCTGCGGCTGCGATAGCGTTGGCAGTATCCTGTGATTCGCAAAGCGCAAAAGAGCTGCTACCTGAGCCGGAAACCTGAGCGCCAAGAACGCCAAACTGTGCCTTTAGCCACTCCTCTACCTCGGCCACCTGTGGTTTTAGCGATTTTGCTGCTGGCGCAAGATTGTTGAAGAGGAGGCTTGCTACCTGCTGAATAAGCTGGTTGTCTGAAACGACCTGGCCAGCAGCGCGAAGAAGTGCAGATAGTTGCTCGTAAGACTCCGGAGCAACTGGAGACGCATCAAACTGATCGTATGCCTCTTTGGTAACTACACCTGTTTCTGCTGGTAAAACAATGGCAAGCGGAGCGTCAACAGTAGACGTATAGGTTTCTACCAGCGTATCCCCGGCGCCAAGCATAAGCGATGGCTGTGGGTCTAAGAAGAACGCAACGTCTGCGCCCACAGCCTTGGCTACCTCAACTACCGGCGGATCTAGCGGATCAACACCCCAACGCTGGGCAAGCAAATATAATGTTGCAGCAGCATCGGCGGACGATCCGCCCAGACCGGCCTTCTCGGGAATGTGCACTTGCACGTCAATGGAAACATCTGGGGAAATGCCCAGCTTATTGGCGAGAAGAACCGCGGCCTTCCAGGTTGTTGTGCGCTCGGGCAACACGCAGAGCTGCGGCTCATGCGTAACCGTAAGCTCCGGCGCGTCATCGACAACAACTGTGTCGTACAGCGCAACGGGAACCATGAGTGAATCTACTTTATGGTATCCTCGCCGGTCTTTCTGAGTGTGAATGCCCAGGTGAAGGTTGACCTTGCAAGGAATCTGAATGGTTTGACGTCCAAAATTGGACAACGAGGCAGCCATGAGAGTAAGCCTAGCCAGAGAAGATTACGCTTCTGGACTATTCTTCAAACTCGAAGTCAAACAAACGCTCACCGGTCTCAAAATCAAAAAGCTCAACAGTGCCGGTCAGAACGTCAACGTACTGGTAGGACTGGCGGGCAGTACGGCCGCGACGCTCGCCAACCTCAACGATGAAAAGAGATGGATGGGCCATAACCAGGGTACCTGTGCGCTCAACAATACGAGAACGTCCCATGTTAGCCTTGACCTTAAGCTTCTGGCCTTGAAGTGCCCTGAGCTTCTCGTGAATCTCGTCTACACGATTAACTGGTGGAATCTCGTTTTCCATCAATCCTCCAAGTCAATCAGTACGTTTGCGATGCGACACGTTGATGTGTCGGAGATATGTACCGGTCGACAAACAATAGTCAGAATTTCCGAAACTCCACTATACGTTGTAAAAAATGAAATCTCAAGGTTTTACGACAAATGTCACGGGAACAACATCAGTCGATCGGTCAGGTTTGCGTCAAAATCGCGAGAAGATCGCGTCAGGTTCGCGTCAGATTTGCATCAGGTTGGCATCGGACTTGCAACGACAGCGCGTCAGAACCCCAACAAATTTATGACAAATAGGGGTCCTCTGATAAAATTAGTAACTAACTTCAAAACACAAGGAGGCCCAATGACTGAGACTCTGGGATACGCCATTAGCAAGACCTGGTATATCGTGCTTATTTTTGTTGCTCTTGCTATCGGAATCGCATTCCTTTCCAAAAAGAAATCATCTAAAGCTCTTGTTGCTTTATCAGCGCTTTGCCTGGTATTTAGCGTAGGGTCGTTCGCATTTGGTGGATTGACTGTTTCTGAAGCACAGTCCAAAGGTGCTTCATCTGACCAGCTCAATTCTATGAACATTATCGAGCTTGTTCAGGCAAACCAGGCCGCACCAGCTCAGACCTCTGTTAATGATGTCAACGAGCTCTACAACAAGATCGTTTACGTCTATCAGTACGGCTCGCCTATTTCGCAGTCGCTCGCGAGCGACAATCCTTTTGTTCATCATGATCTACCTTGGGTAGCAGCGACTCTTCCTGAACTGAAGAAGCTGCTCGACAAAAACGAAGTAGTCTACGTGTCAACAAACAGTCAGATTTTCAAACAGTTGCACATTAACCCTGGTGAAAACGCCGTCGAGCCTTTTATATTCTTTGTTACTTCGGTCAATCCAGCCGGTAGAGTTTTCCCACTTACAACTGGCGATATGTCTCGTACTGGCAAAAAAGATGGCGATAAAATCACGGTTGGTGACAATCTTGAGTTTACGCTTCGCACGGTTCATACCGATCAGGGAGACTATGTGCTTGGCCTTAACTACCAGGTCCTTTTGGCTATCAGCAGTTACTTCAAGGATTATAAGTAATTTTTGGTATTCCAATAAAGGAGTACAACTGACCATGTGTCGCTGAACGCGCAAAATAAGCCGCAACAAAAAACTCCCATTCTCGTGAATGGGAGTTTTGTTTTCTCGACAAATGCTTTTAAAGCTATTAAGAAGCCTTTTGGATGCTTTGGACAACCTGACCTTACTCAGCTGGGCAGAGCGAGAGGGCGGCCTCATCAGCAATAACGGTGCAGTTAGTGTGAAGCTGCAGGATAGAAGCTGGGCACTGAGGCGAAACGTTGCCGAAGCACATGTCGTAAACAGCCTTAGCCTTGTCCTCGCCGCTAGCCACAATCAGAATGCTGCGCGCGAACATGATGGTCTGCGTGCCCATGGTGTAAGCCTGACGAGGGACGTCCTCCATGCGCTCAAACAGGCGGCTGTTTGCCTGAATGGTGCTCTCGGTGAGGTCAACGCAGTGCGTACCCTTGGAGAAATGGTCGTCGGGCTCGTTGAAGCCAATGTGACCGTTGTGACCAATACCAAGAAGCTGCAGGTCAGGATAGCCAGCCTTAGCAACAAGCCTATCGTACTCGGCGCAAGCTGCCTCGACGTCAGGATTAGAGCCATCGGGCACATGAGTGTTCTCAAGATCAATATTTACCAGGTCAAAGAGGTTTTTGCGCATGAAATAGTGATAGCTCTGAGGATCGTCGTGAGAAAGACCGCGGTACTCGTCAAGGTTATACGTAGAAACCTGCGAGAAGTCCAGGTCTCCCCTCTTGCACCAATCAGCGAGCTGAGCATAGGTACCAATTGGCGTTGAACCAGTTGCCAGACCAAGAACGCAATTTGGCTTCAGAATGATTTGTGCAGAAATAACATTTGCAGCTTTTCTGCTCATGTCCTCGTAATCGCGGGTGCGAACAATCCTCATGTCTACCTCCAAGACAGAAGTCACAGTTACATTTAGTTTAACATTTGAAGCAAGCAAAAAAGTAACCGGTCGGCGAGAAGAACAAATATCTCGCTGACCGGTTTTGACCTGTTATATGGCGTGTTTCTGTCGTGTTCCTAACGCGGACCTGACGCGAGTCTGACACAGCGGCGGTTATCTGTCCGGAAGCTGACGCAAACCTGGCGCAAATCTGACGCGGCGGTAGTTTTCTGTCTGGAATCTGTCAGGAATCTGTCGCGATTCTGACGTGAACCTGACATAGCGGCAGTTATCTGTCTGAAATCTGACGCAAATCTGACATGACCCTGACGCAAATCTGACTCAAGCCGACGTCGCCTATCCCAGAATCTGCTTGGAAAGATCCTGCAGAGCGTGGAAACGGTGAGAGATAGCGTTCTTCTCGTCTGGCTCAAGCTCTGCCATGGTCTTACCTGGAGCATCCTCTGGCCAGAAGAGTGGGTCGTAACCAAAACCGTTGTGACCCTTTGGCTCGTGGCCAATAACGCCCTCGCAGTCACCCTCTCCTACCAGCACAGATCCGTCTCTGTAGACCAGAGCAATGGTGGAGTGGAAGCGAGCAGTGCGGTCCTCATCAGCAACGTCAGCAAGCTCTGCCAGCAGTTTCTGATTGTTTGCAGCATCATTGCCATGCTCGCCAGCATAACGAGCAGAATAGATTCCAGGAGCTCCGTCCAGAGCGTCAACACAAATGCCGGAGTCGTCTGCAATAGCCGCTACGCAATCTACCTCGTCAAGCGCGGCCATTGCCTTAATCAGAGCGTTGTCACGGAACGTCTGACCGTTCTCCTCTGGATCAGGAAAATCGCCCAGCTGACCAAGCGCTACAAAGCTCATACCAGGCATTACCTTAGAGAGGATAGCCTCAATCTCAACAAGTTTGTGAGCGTTGCCCGTTGCAACTACCACGGTTGTATTTGGATCAAAGGTCACAGCGTTAGAACCTTGATTTTCACTGTTTTGACTCATGGTTACTCCCTAAATCCAGTCACTTGATTTTGCAGGTCAACAAGGTGAGCGATGCCAGCTTGACCAAGGTCGAGCAGCTGGTTGAGTTGCCCGCGATCAAATGGACCGCCCTCGCCTGTTCCTTGTACTTCAATTATCTGTCCAGTTTCTGTTCCCACAAGGTTCATGTCAATGTCCGCATGAGAATCCTCGGGATAGTCAAGGTCCAGCAGCGGCTGACCGTTTACGTATCCCATAGAAATCGCAGCTACTTGACCTGTAAGAGGAAGTCTGGGCAGGAGGTCCTTCTCGACAAGTGAATAGAGTGCGTCGTGAAGCGCCACCCAAGCGCCCGTGATACTGGCGGTTCTGGTGCCGCCGTCTGCCTGAAGGACGTCGCAGTCCAGCGTGATGGTGTACTCGCCCAGGCGATTGAGGTCAACAACGGAGCGTAGCGAGCGGCCAATCAGGCGCTCAATCTCCATGGAGCGGCCTTTGCGGTTGGCGCGCTCTCGCTTGGTACGGCGGTTGGTTGACGCAGGTAGCATGGCATATTCAGCCGTGACCCAACCCGCGCGAGAACTGCGTCGCCAGGCGGGAACGCCCTCTTCGACGGTAGCGGTGCACAGGACACGCGTGTCGCCAAACGTGACCAGGCACGATCCGTCGGCGTTCTTCATAACGTTGCGCTCGAGGGTGACGGGGCGCATCTGGTCCCACGCGCGGTCGAACGAGCGCGCGGGTTCTGTGGCGGCTCCAGATTGTGCGGCGTCAACCTGCGCGTCGACTCCAGCCTGGTCGGGTTTCTCGCCAGAAAACGCGCTTTCTACCTGGTTATCCATTACACTCCTAAGAAAAAACGCGACACCCAAAGGCGTCGCGTGAGGTTCCATGGTGGGCGATGAGAGATTTGAACTCCCGGCCTTGTGCGTGTAAAGCACCTGCGCTAGCCGCTGCGCCAATCGCCCGTGACTGTAGAAGTTTATCACAGCTTCCACGATTCTTTAGCGGCAATTATGAATTCACAGGTTTCATTTGTTCAACTTCAGCACGGACCGCCACGCCATCTAGCTGAGCGAGTGGTGTTGACGTCTGTTTTGCCAGAGCACATGCCGTACCCATAGCATCTCCCATATCAGTGACCGTTGGAATAATGCGAACACTTGCCTGCATCAAAAATGTTGTAGAGATACAGCGGCCAATAACCCCCAGGTTATTGATGTGTTTGGTGACCATCGACCGGAATGGAATCTCGTAATAGTCACCCTGCTCGTAGGTGTTTTTGTGGAAGAGTCCGCCCTTATTGGAGTGAACGTCAATGTACCAATCGCCGCGAACAAGACCGTCGTCAAATCGAGCCTGGTTGACGTAATCTTCCTCGGTAAGCATTGTCTGACCTTCAACACGCCAGCTCTCACGAACACCCAACAATGAAGCCTGCTCCATAAGGTAGCTTTGCTCAAATCCAGGCATCATGCGCTGTAAAAACGTAACTAGTCGGCGAATGCGAGCGTGTGCCTCAACTGTTGCGTTAGAACGCGCGGCTCCCGAGGTGTTTTTGCGCATGCTTGCAATATGCGGACAGTTTAGCGCCATGCAACCTGGCTTTCCAGGAAGCGAGAAAATCTGGTAATAGCGCAGGTCCTCCTCTTCAAGAATACCTGCTTCAATTCCCTCACGAAACTTTGGCTCCAGCTTAAAATTCTTACCTGCGACCATCGCGGATTCAAAGAAATATCCTTCGACCAATGGCGAGAAGTGGTCATCAAGTGAGAGCACGTAATCTCTATAGCGCTCAACATCAATTCCACCCATGGTAAAACGCAAGCTACAAACCTGGTTAACGCCATCCTCATCACCGGCTGCAACTGGTATACCAGCAGCTCTGGACAAGACTGCGTCACCCGATGCGTCAATCCACGTTTGAGCAGCCACTGCAATCAAACCTTCTGTTGAGGCAAGAATAGCGTGTGTAATGCTTTTCTCGTCATCAGCATCAGATAGAACCGCAGCTACAAGAGACGTGTCATAGAGGATTTGTCCACCTTTAGTGGTGTAGAGCTGCTCATACACTTCTCCCAAACGCTCAGGAGCAAACCAGATCATGGTTGTGTAATCGTCGCGCGTAGCGTCACCTGAAGCCAAGAGCTGCTGTTCGATGACAGAAAGAACTGGCAGATGACGCACATATGACGGCATCATAGGGCACACAAGTGCTCGTGTAGCAGAGCCTCCAAGCAGATTTGACTTGTCCACAATAAGTGTAGAGAGACCCTCGTTGACGCATCGAATTCCACAGGCAGAGCCAGAGACGCCGCCGCCAATTATAACTACATCAAAACTTCCAACAACAGGAATCTGTAGGTTGTTCCAGGTAATCTCTTTATGATTCATTGTTTCCTCCTGTGCCAGAAATGTTATGTAGCAATTCGTAGTAAGTATTGGTAAACGCATGTGCTGCAATTTCAGATAGTGCGTGAATGCCTGTTTTTCCCAGCTTACAAGGACCAATAGTAATAAGCGGAACGATGTATTCTTTGCTGGTTAATCCAAGTCGCGTCGTCTCCAAGACATGAAAAAACTCATGCATCAGAATGAGATTTTGAGCTTCATGCGGCTCGAGTTGATTTTGTTTTGCCCACAGCACGCACGACTGCTCATAGAGCGTAATTTCTTTTGTACCAGAAACATAATCGCTGAAATATCGCTGGTTTCCATACACACAATCAATATCTTTTTTTATAATTGTCATGCCTGCATCTTTGCAGATTTTAAAGAAATCACTTTGACCGTTTGATTCTTCAAACACCATATGCGCAGCGCGCTCACCCTTTGACCAAGCCAAATCAATCACACGCTCTTTATCCTCTTCAGGAATTCGAGCAGCAAAGCGATCCCACGAGAGCTCTTTACGTGCAAGCTCACGAGTTGGAAACGGAAACCTCGAAGCAGAGCCAGCATTAGACTCTACTTCAAGGTTCACCGATTTTCTCGCCAAAGTGTGATCTGCGTTCTGCATGTGAGTTTAATCGCCTAAACGAAGTGTAGCAGCAATGATAACAGGCTCGTCGGACGGATAGCCGCCCAACTCCACTGCTGCAAGGCTCAAAATCTGCTCAAGAGAAGTCATTCCAGACAGATCGATGATGCGCTTGCCAACTACCACATAGACGTTTGGCAGATTGGCTCCACCGTCGTTGTATACGGTCAAGTCCTCTACCAGGGCTGTTACTCCCTTGCGCCAAGAACTAATGGTCTCTTGGAGTACGTCAGCATTAGGACGCTGAAGTCTAATAACACCCTCGGAATCAATAAGACGAAAAGCTGTGCGTTTCTTGGTGAGAAGACCAAAGAGCTTCTTTTCTGTAGTTGTTGCAGTGTAAGCAAAGAGCTCAGCAGAGTGAGCAACCTCGGAAACATTTTCTGCACCCTCGCCAAGGTTCTCTACTACAAGTTTTTTAAGCTCGTCTGCACTCAGACGTGTAGCATTAACGTCTTTACTACGCAGCTCAGTGGCACCAACAGCAATCGCGCGGACAACGTGGCGCTGGGTATCAACCTCAACAGTAACCTCAACAGTTCCAGGAGCTGCACCCATCTTAATAGCACGAGCTTCTGCCTCACGCCTGACACTGACAATGTCATCGTCGGTTGGGTTGGTAACACTGCGCTCAACCATGTCACGGACCATAGCAAGAGCAACGCCAATAGTTGAGATAACAGGAGCATTCTTAGCAATGCGGAACGTATGACCCATGGTCTTTGCCAAATGTGGCACTACCGTAGAAGCTCCGCCGCCACCGCCAACATAAACGGTTGTGCGAGGGTCCATGCCGTAGTCTTTCATAAGCTGTTCTGCTACAGCACCGTTCTTCTTTGCGGCAAAAGCAAGGACCTGAGCTGCTGCTTCTTCAACACTCATACCCATATTCTCTGCAAGAGGAGCCCACGCCGCACGAGCAGCTTCAACAGAGCCGTATGCATAATCTCCCTCAGGAACAAAGCCTGCAAGGTTTGCAGCGCCAGCCATGGTCAAACAAACGCGAAGTCCACCATCGCACTCAATAGCTGCGTACTCAGGATCTCCATCCATAGGACGAACAGCAACCAGGCGTGGATTCACAATTTTTTCTGCGTCGGTGTATACCTCGTAATCCAAGTTAGCAATGTGAGCAGAACGAGGTCCCACGTCAACGGCCTTGCCATCAGAAATCTGCACCATAGAACCGCCACCAATACCAACGGTTCTCACATCTAGTGACGAGAGGTACGTCTTGTGGCCACCAACTTCTGCGTATTTGACCATAACCTTGCCGTCTTTAACGCAAGAAATATCGGTAGAAGTGCCACCAACCTCAAAGAATAGGCCGTCGGTAAGCTTCTCATACATCAAAGCGCCAGCTACACCAGCTGCAGGACCAGAAAGAATGGTTAGGATTGGACGATGACGGACCTCATCAACAGTCATAACACCGCCGTCGCAGCGCATAACCATAAGTGGTGACTCAATGCCTGCCTCGCGAATACTCTTGTCAGTCATGTTTGCAGCTTCAAGCATCTTTGGCATGATGGAAGCGTTAACAACTGCTGTACGAGTACGAATAGCCAGGCCGTAAAGCTTAGAAATGTCATTTGTAGCCGTAGCAGGAAGTTCTCTATCAGAGCACTCTGCAATAACAGCATTCTCGTTAGTTGGATCATCTACGCTAAATGCCTCGGCGGCAACATAAGAAGTTGAACCGTCCGAGAAAAGCTGCTCGATTGCGCTCTTAATGCCAGCTTCAACATCAGAAGAGGTGTCTACAAAAGCATTTTTGGTACGCAGGAATTTACCGGCAGCAAGTTCAATATCGCCAACATTGGTGTCACTCTTACTCTTGGCTCCCTGAAGACCACTACCAAGCGTTACGATACCAACCTGTGCAACATCGCCCTCAAGCAGGGCATTTGTTGCTTGGGTAGTACCGTGAGCAATAAAGACAACATCTTCAGGCTTAATGTTGTGCTGCTCCATAACACCATGAAGCACCTGCACAATACCTGCTGCAACACCTGCTTCAGCGGTGTGCGTAGTAGGTGTTTTAACCGTGCCGATAATTTCGTACGTATCATTGTCGATGGCAACAGCATCAGTAAATGTTCCGCCAACGTCGATTCCAATACGAACTTTCACGTTTCCTCCTTGATTTACAGCAATCCATCAGCTGCAAAGATAAAACGAGGCGAGAAGACCACAACAAGAGGGTCTTCTCGCCCCAAGGTCAGAACTTAGAAGTACAGAACACCAGACAGAATTACACCAAAGATGGAAACTGCCCAGAGGTAAGGAAGCATCTTACGAGTAACGGTGTTAACGTCAACCTCGCAGAAGTTTGCAGTCCAAACGTTCTGAGTGTTGGTTGGGTCGCCACCTGCCTGGATGCGCTCTGCAGCCAGGAATGCGCCCATGACAGCAAGAGGATTCAAGGTGTTCAGGCCAATGATAAGAGCTGCGATACCAGAACCAAGACCAAACATGTTCATAGGTCCACGATACAGAGCCAATGGCGAGAGGACCGCGAAGAAGACGATGTATGCAATAAGGTTCTGTGGCATGATGCCAAGCAGGAATGGGTTAAGAACTGCCTTAACCGTTGGGTTGGTAACTGCAAGGTAAAGGATGCCAATGCCAACCATCAGGATAATTGCAGGACCAGCGTCGGTTACGCCGTCATAGCAAGTCTTTGCAAGAAGGTTCATTGCCTTGCTAAAGCTCTTGGAGGTAAACAGCAGGCACCACAGAATACCAACGGTAAATGCTGGGGTAACAGGAACCTTCAAGAAAGCAACAAGCACAATAGGAATGAGTGGAGTAAGCATTGCAAGACCACCAGCAACACCGGTGAGCTGCTTGGAGTTGCTCTGCTCAGCAACTGGAGCGCTGAAGGCAAACTTAATGCCATTACGCTTGAACTCAACAACAATCATAATCAAAGTTGCAATACCAGTTGCAACAGCAAGATAAACCTCAAAGCCCTGAACCTGAGCAATGTCTAGGTTGAAAAGCTTTGCGAAGGTTGTCCAGTTGGCAATATTGAGTGCCAGACCAGTGGTAAATGACATCAAGAAGATACATGCTGCACTAGCTGCGGGAACACCAACAGAAATCAAAATTGGCAGGACGATTGAGCCAACCATGATGATGGATCCCAAGCCAGAAAGTGTAGTAAAGAGGACAGCTACTGCAATAGACATAATCAAGGTGATTACCAGGGGCTTATCGCCACCAAGCTCTGCACTTTTCTTGATGATTGTCTCAGTAACACCAGTTTTGTTCATAAGCTGACCCAACCATGCACCAAAAATAACAGCCATGATTGCGGCGCCCATGCGAACGGTACCAGCCTCAAATACCGATGTCAGCCAGCCAATTTCTTTTCCGTCACCATCTTTTCCAAACATTGGAACGCCTGCGATGACACAAATCAAAATGGCCATCAGTGGCAGGGCAAGCAGAGTTGGAATCTTCTTAGTCATCATCAATGCAGCTACAGCCACAAAGACCAAGAGGATCAAAATACCCTGAACCATGTTTCCTCCTTAGGAACACATTGTTTGATAGCAAGTGCAGCTATCTCTCCTTCAAACAACCTACACGTACTTCTATAGATGCCTCAGCACCATGTTGACGACTTTGATGAGCAGACAAAGTCGAGAAACACCTTTGTTCCAGCGCGGCACATAACGTACTACTTCCCTACATCTACCTTGCTGGCTTCTTACGCAAGCCTTGCTGGTTTCCTGCACATAACCTGCGTAAGTCTTACCGATTTACTACGTAGAACTTACTGGACGCCAACCAGAAACAAGCACCCGTTTCCAAAGCTGGACAGTTTCTGGACAAAGACAAGCAAACCTTAGAGCAGAAACAGCATCTATTAATAAGTTTCTTGAAGTCATTCTTGTTACGATTAGCTTTGGAAATGCTTCAAACTGAGCAAATTTTTGCACCAAAAATGCAGGAGTAGACAGCGCCTTATTTAGCGTATCTTCCTTAACCAAAGAGGTAGAAATTTCTTCTTCGGGCACAGACACAACCACGGCATCAAGAGAAAATAGGCTCTGAACCGTGCTGATAAGGTTCATTAACTTATCAAGTTGCAGACCGTCTGCGCTCACAAGTTGCTGAGTAACGTCTGCGTTTAATCCTTCTTTCATAGGAAGAGGGGTGTTATTGCTGACAACTTGAGCTACAACTCGAGTTCCAAATGAAAGATGAAAGTATGAAGAGACATCCTCAATATTGTTTGAGCCCTCTACTTGAGAAAGAGCAAAGTCACTCTGCTCAAACTGCTTCACCACTATCCTGAAGGCGCTCTCTAACGCTTGTACCAGGGAAATTGTTGCCGAATCATGACCCGTTGAATACATGATGGAAAGCTCTGATTCAAGTACATCGCCCTCAAGCAGAACTCCAATTCCCTTAAGAATTGCGCCGTCAACAATAAGCCTTGTAAGAGCAGTTTTAATACCTTCAAGTAGAGTTTCTCCCGAAGGAGCCTCTTCTGACAGCGTGATGCAGGTGTGCTCGTTAAGAGCCATGTCAACGAGCACAAGTTCCTGACTCTGGCGAGAAACCCGAACAAGTCCCAAGAGACCAAACTCTGGAGCAAGTTGCAGAAGCGTCTTTGATCTACCAGCGGTTACTACACGCTCTGAGCTTTCTTCAACCATTTTTGACTGAAGCAAATCTTGAACAATAGTAGTAACGGTACTAGGAGAAAGAGATAATTCACGAGCCAATTCAACACGAGACAAAGCGTTTTTCTCGCACAATGCTTTAATAACGGCACGTTTATTGGAATATGCAATATCTTTAGTGCTGGCAATCGACATACGTGTCCCCTCCTCTCCATTTCTGTCTGTACTACCTTATTTCGACTCTCGAAATAAGTCCATCAAACTTAGAAAGGAACGGGACTAACGGTATGAAATTATCGCCAAATGGTCATGCTGAACAATTTAGTAAACGGCGCCAAGCCCTTACGCCAACTCTTCCAGAATACGACGCATTTCTTTCTGGACGCCCTGCTCGGTGTTAGGTGCAATGACCTTGGAGGCAATCGTCTTGAGCGCGTAGCGAGCGTTGTCCATAACGTACGCAGTGCCCGCATAACGCAGCATAGCGTAATCATTCATGGAGTCGCCAAAAACGGCAATCTGGTCGCGAGAAATGCCATAGTACCTACGGATCTGCTCAAGTCCTGTGGCCTTGTTCACGCCACGAGGCACCACGTCAATCCACGTCTCGCCGGAAGGCATAAACGAAAGCCTGTCGCCCATCTCGCGCTCAAGAATCATGGCCATGTCCATCGAGCGAGCCCTTGAATCACAGCAAATAGCAGCCTTGATGATGCTGACGTCAGGTGAAGGCGGGTCAAACACGCGCTCAGCGTTAGGCAGGTCTTTATCCAGCTCGCGCACAAACGAGCTCTGGTCATCCAGCAAATACGTATGTGTGCGGTCATAAACTACCAGGTGAATGCAGTCAAACTCGGACGTCAACTCAAACAGCTTGCGAATAGAAGCTGACGAGAAAACCTCGCGGTCGATGACCTCGTTCTCTACATAGACCTGCGTGCCCAGGGAAGCCACGTAGTCAATCTTGTCTGCAACCGGCTCAAACAACCAGCGCAGTGTATCATAGCGACGACCGGAGCTTGCGACAAAGTGAACGCCACGTTTGTACAGCTCTTCAATCAGCTCAAATGTCTCTGGCGGAACCTCGGAGTTCTGGTCCAGCAGCGTACCATCCATATCCGATGCAATGAGTCTAATCATGCTAGTTCTCCATCATAAAACGGGGAGTCTCTCCTGCTTTTGTTGCGCGTACCAGCTCTAGCAGGGCATGCGCAACGCCGTCATCGGCAGATGCGCCAACATGATGCTTTGCTACCTGCTTGACCTCTGGAATTGCGTTTGCCACCGCCACTGAGTGCGGAACTTTACTTAAAATCTCGACGTCATTCTCGCCATCTCCAAAAACAAGCACCTCTTCTGGAGAAATGCCTGTTCTTTCCAGGAGTGTCTCAAAACCAGTCAGCTTGGACACGCCCTTGGGAAGTACGTCAAACCACTGAGGGACCACCGACATGGTGTACACGTCTGGACAAGCTGCGGCCACCTTTTGGCGACAGCGCTCCATGTCCTCCTCCGTGCCTGGGCACGCAATTGTTGCGGCGACAAAATCGACGTCGTCCGGGACTTGATCAACAATGCCCGAGACAAATACCAGTTTGCGCTCATAATCGGCGAGAATGTCTTTGTCCAGCGGACCGACAACATATGCCGGGTTAAAGAGGTTAGTCTTCTCTGGATAGCAGACCAAGAACATGTTCTTCTCGTCAGCAAGAGCATCTGCGACACCCTGCAACGTTTTGTGGTCAAAGATAGAAAGCGAGATGGTCTTGCCTTTGTACAGCACGCGCTTGCCTGTAGACATGACGCCTGTTTGCATGCACGCCTCGTCGAGGCTGAAAAGACGCATCAGCTCAACGTAATCTCGGCCGGTACAAGGGCCAAAGGCGATATCTGTTTCTTCCAGGAGCGTGTGAATAGCCTTGCGTGTGAAGTCCGACACGCGTCTATTGCCAAAAGGTACCAGCGTATTGTCCATGTCAGATAAAACAAGCTTAATCACAAACGTCCCCCGTTGCTGTACGCTGCGCAGGTTGGTGTGGACGCATGGTACGTCGCAGCTTCAAGTTGACGTAAGCAATGTGACTTAAAGCTGACACAGCTCCAAGCTGCATCTTTGTACTTCTACATATTTGAACTGTGCGCCAAAACGTCAAAGCGATCAATCTTGAGCAACACTTGGTCTAGTCCAATCATACCCGAGAGACGCACCTTTGACGCATTCGAAGTCAAAATTAGAAGATCTCTAAACCCGGAGCCCCGACGGCCGCCAACCCACTCCATGCGCTTAATGTCCTGGTAGTTGATGGAAATTTCAGAACCTACAAAGGGCACTACAACCATCTCGTCATCAAAAAGCGAGACCTTATAACGACTCAAGATGTACCACGCCATAAACATGACAACCGAGAAGGACGCAAAAAACGCCATAACAATGTCCGGGTTTGGCGTGAACACGTTAACATAGCAGAGCCAGCCGAGAATAACTGCGATTGCGCTAACAAATGCCATGTCAATAATGAGCGAACGTGTGAGCGATGCGGGAGTCACGTAGGTATCGTGGTGACTGTGGCGACGCTCGGAAATTCCAACGTTTCCCGAGTGCTCTAAAAACGCAGCTATAACGGGTGCCGCAACGACAACAATTCCAAAAAACACTGCGAGCATTGCGACCTCCCTTACTCCGTGAAAAAAAAGAACAATGACCCTTCATAATTATGCTACGCTCCCGCACACCATTTATTGACAAGGGTGAACGGGAGCGTAGACGGTAGAAATCTAGCTATGAATGGCAAAGTAGCACGTCAAACGGTTGCACGCGATGCGACGGCGCGGGTCGCGGGCAGTGCGAGCGCGGCACGGCGGCGCGACTCGCGGACAGCGCGCGGCGCGAGCAGCGCGGTCAGCGCAGGTGCTAGCTGCGGGCAGCAAACTTGGCGACGAGCTTCTCCAGAAGGTCAACGGTAACTTCAAGGCTTGGCACGGGGACAAACTCACGCACGGAGTGGGCGTTATATCCACCGGTAGCAATGTTGGGGCATGGCAGTCCGCGGAAGGTGAGCTGGGCACCATCGGTACCGCCACGAGCGGCAACTGGCTTAGGCTCAATACCGACCTCACGATTTGCCTCAAGCGCATAATCAATCAGGAACTCGTAGCCGTCGAACTTCTCGGCCATATTGCGATACTCCTGGTGAATCTCAACGCGGACGGTATTCTCGCCATAGCGCTTGTTCAAGAACGCGGCGATATCCTGCAGGACCTGCTGGCGGTTGGCAAAAATCTGGGCGTCGTGGTCGCGGACGATGTAGCTGAGCTTAACCTCGGACGCGGAGCCCTCGATGACGATTGGGTGGTAGAAACCTTCGTAGCCCTCGGTGTGCTCAGGACGCTCGAAAGCGGGGACCATCTGCTGGAACTCGGATGCCACAGTGATTGCGTTGATCATGACGTCCTTGGCGCTGCCGGGGTGCACCATGACACCCTTGAAGTAGACGTCAGCGTGGGCGGCGTTGAAGCATTCGTAGTTGAACTCGCCGAGAGCCTCGCCGTCGACGGTGTAGCCGTACGCTGCGCCGAGTTTGTCCAGGTCAAGCAGGCTTGCTCCGTGACCGATTTCCTCGTCGGGAACAAACGCAATCTTGAGCGTAGGGTGCGCAAGCTCGGGGTTGTCGCCCAGACGCTTGAGTAGCGCGCAGATCTCGGCCACACCGGCCTTATCGTCAGCAGAAAGCAGCGTGGAGCCGTCGGAGCAGATGATGTCCATGCCCACAAAATCCTTGAGGTCAGGGACCTGCTCCTGAGTGGTAGCGATAGTCTTGCCGTTAACGACGCCGGCCACCAGGTCACCGCCCTCGTAGTGGACGACGTGAGGCTTGATTCCCGAAGCGGGCGCGTCGATGACGGAATCCAGGTGCGAGCAAAGCATCAGCGCGGGAGCCGACTCGGCGCCCTTGGATGCGGCGAAGGTGCCGGTTACGTAGGCGTGCTCGTCGACGGTGACGTCGGTGCAGCCTAGCGCCTTGAGCTCCTCGCCCAGGTAGCGAGCCATCTCGTGCTGAGCAGGCGTGGACGGCGTGACGGTGTCGTTGTCGGGGTTGGACTGGGAGTCAACCTGCACGTAGCGCATGAAGCGCTCAGCGACGTCGGGGAGCTGGTGAGTTGCGGTTTCAGACATGGGCATCCTTTCTGGATTGGGCAAGACCGGCGGGGCTGCGTCGCGGCCTGTGCGGCTAGCACGGGCGGTGCGAGCAGCGCAGGTAGCGCGGGCAGTGCGGGTCACATGGGCGGTGCGGGCAACGCGGGCAATGCGGGCGGCACGGGTCGCAGCCGCCAGCCTTGGATGTTGTATGCATTTACTGTACCTCAACTCAAAACGAATTAAACCTACCTGCGCAAACTTTGCGCGCGCATGCCATAATAATTGCAAGAAATACGAAAGACGGAGTGCTATGACAAACGACTTTTGGACACCACAATTTCATCTCTTCCCACCTCAGGGTTGGATGAATGACCCCAACGGACTTTGTCAGTTTAAGTCCGTCTACCACGCGTTTTACCAGTACACTCCCGAGTGGCCTGCCAATGAGCTTCGCTTTTGGGGACATGCTGTGAGCAAGGATTTGCTCTCTTGGGAGACGCTTCCGATTGCAATTTCTCCAGACGCAGCTTGCGATAAGGACGGGGCGTTTTCGGGTTCGGCCTGGATTGAGACGCGCAACGCATCGGCCGGCGACTGCGGTCACGACAACGGCGCGGCGGCCGGCAGCTGCGGCCACGGCGGCGACGGCAACGACGACGCCCGCGGCAGTACAGCGGCCGGCGAGGTCATGCGGCTCTTCTATACCGGAAACGTTATGGACGAAACACACCCAGAAGCCGACGGCATTGACGTCGGTCGAGAGGCCTATGAGGTCATGGTGACCTCTGAAGATGGACTGAATTTCTCGCCAAAGTGCGTTGTTTTGAAGCCGGCCGACTACCCCAATACCTGCACAAACCACGTGCGCGACCCGAAGGTTTGGGAGCAAGACGGGGCTCTGCGCATGCTGTTAGGTGCTCGCGAGAGGGACACTGCGGCTGGTCCCGCGAAATCCGCAGATGAACGCTACGATTCGGGAGCGGCGTTGATTTACGACTCCAGTGATTGTGGCAAGTCGTGGACGCTCCACTCGGTTATACGCGGGGCTAACGACCTGGGTCATCGTGAGGCGTTTGGCTACATGTGGGAATGCCCTTTTTTGGTGCAGCTAGATGGCCAGGAGTTTCTATCTATGTGTCCGCAGGGGCTAAGAGAAGGCGCTGGTACGGGGCCAAGTGCTGGTACGGAGTCAAGCATCGGTGCGTCCAAGGGGTCGCGCTTAAACGATTCAGCTAACTTGCAAGAAAATGCTTCAAGCGAGCCTCTCGACAAGTGGCAAAACATCTGGCAGTCGGGCTATTTTCCGCTTCCAAAGGGCCAAAAACTTATCAATGTTGAAACTGTTTCCACCGATAGCTTTGTGCTCTGGGATCATGGTTTTGACTTCTACGCACCTCAAACGTTCGTCGATGATTCTGGCCGAACCATTTTGATTGGATGGATGGGCATCATCGATCCGACTTACCATAGTTATCCTGAAGGCATTGAATTCTGCCACAACCTTACTCTGCCTCGAGAACTTTCGTTGTCTGGTGATGGTGTTATCCTGCAACATCCAGTTAAAGAGCTTGATGCTAAGCGACGAGAATGTGTGGAATTTGTCGCCGACGCTGTCGTCAAAATAGATCAACTATCTGCAGATATTGAGATTACGGACATATCCGGAGACGGAACTCTTACTCTCAACGACGCGCTTGAGCTTTCTTACTCCAAGGACATTTTTGCCTTGAAATTCATTGACGAGGACACCGCCGCAGGTAGAACTCAACGCTCTATTAGGCTAAAGGAGCTTTCTGAACTGCGTCTTATTGTTGACGGATCTACCGTGGAGATTTATCTGAATGATGGTCGCGTAGTTTTCTCGACGCGATGGTTCCCTGCATCCGAGCGGGTAACGTTGAGCAGCACTTTTGTTGCTGCTAGCTCACGAGAATACAGCCTAATCGAGTAACTTAGTAAGACTACCGGCGACAGTTTGATTCCGTCACCATAGAAGCGCCGGCTATTTGTCGTTGATTTACTGGTTATGCACAAAATTGCATATTTCATGCATTTTATACGCAAAATTTTCACAGGACTCGGAAAATTGCCGTTTTTGAGAGCTCCAGCGGTAAAAAATGCGTTTAGTTGGGGATGTACGAATTTAGTTCAACTTTTTATATTCGTGTTTGCCCAGGATAAGCGAAAAAGTTTTAACTATTTCTTTTACTAATAACGCCAAAACTGCTCATTTTTAAAATGAATACACCAACTAAACGCATTTTTTACCTTTTTGGGACCAAATTCGCCAAAAATGAGCCCCAAACCAAAGTTTGGGGCTCATTAACGTGCAATCTCAGTGGTCGTTGCAAGCAAGCGAACCTTCATGGCCGCTCGCGCATGGTCGTTCACGCTGGTCGCGCGCTCACGGTAGTTCGCGCTACTCGGAGAGGTACTTGGAGAACGCAGCGACCATGCCATCTGCGGTGGTCTGGCCAAAGACGTCGGCAGACTTTGCCTCGTCCATGAAGATTCCCATCAGGCTCTGGAGCATCTCTACCTGGCCGCCGTCACGCATAATACCCAGGTTAACGACGAGTTTTGCTGGAACAGTGTCGCCGTCGCCGCCCATTGGCTCAAAGTTGATTGTGCTGGATGGCTTCACGATTGCAATGTAAGGCTTCTCAAGGTTGACAGGATCGGTGTGTGGAATTGCGATCTCACCTGCAGGAAAAGCGAGTCCGGTTGGATAGTTCTTCTCGCGAGTTGAAATAGCGTCTTTCCAGGTGTTCTTGATGTAGCCGAGGTTGCTCAGGCGGGTCTCGAGCTGGTCAAACAGCTCAAAGGCGTCCTTAGCCTCAATGTCAAAGAAAACAAGCTCGGGCTTTAGGAGCTCAGCGTCGGTTGTAGCCATTGCTACTCCCCTTTCTGTTGCTGGCGGCGCGCTCGCACGCGCAGTCCGTTGGGATCTAGTTTTGCCTCGAGGTCGAGCAGCAGCTTGTAGACCTCTCGGGCGTCGTTGCCCTGCGCATCGGTCATATCGCCGCAGGTCAGGTAGAAGCGACCTTGCAGCGGCGTGACCTTGTTGATGCGCACGTACGAGCGCAGTCCTTGCGGGGCCTCTCGCACGCGAATCTGTGTGATCTGGGACAACTTGTAGGTTGATTTGTGTTTACCCGTTACAAATGTGATTGAGTCTGGGGCGAGAATAACCTGTTCAGGATAGGCATGCGCGAGAAACGCGTTGAGAATCGAGTACAGGCAAACCACAACCAGAAAGAGCATCAACCAGCGGATAAACCCCAGCGCAAAAAGCACGACTGCCGCGATGAGCACGACGATTGAGACGTAGTTGGGCAGCAGCACGTCGATGACGTAGCGGCGACGGTCGTACGTGTACGTGACCGGCTTGGCCGCGGCAGCAGCGCTAGTCACGGCGTCGGTGCGGGTCGCGGCGACGGTGCGAGCTGCGGCGCGGTCGTCGGCCGACGGGCGCTTGCTGGTTGAAGAGGACTTTGGAGTGGACATGGTTTCTCGCCTTTGGAATCAAGCGGTAAACAGAGAGGCTCGCCAAGTGGAACCTGGACGAGCCTCCTTGCAATGTTTTGTAGGCAACGAGGCCTGCTCGGGACGGGACTAAGCCTCCTGAGCCTCGTGCATTGCTGCAGCCTCCTTGAGGATGCGGCTACGGTTCCACACAGCAAGTGCACATGCGATTGCGCCGGTTACGACAACGCCAACGATTGGGTTGATGCTGGAGAACAGGACAAACAGGCCGGACAGTGGGCTGCCGCCGTCGGAAAGTACGGTGATCAGGGAAGAACCAGCAACGCCGGTGCTACCAACTGCAGCTGCGATGTCGAAGCCAGCCTGAGTTGCAGACTGTGTGATGAGTGGAGCAAGAGCGGTGGAAATCAGCAGGCCGATGATGACGGAAACAATGCCGATAATCAGGCCGCGGAAGCCGTTACCCTTGCAGACAGGAACTGCGACTGCGAGCATGTAGGTGCCAGCAGCAAGGTCGACAAATGGCAGAGTCTGGTTGCCAACTGGCTGAAGCAGAAGTGCAAACAGAACCATCAGAGGAATGCAGATAAGAGCCAGGGACAGGGTTACTGGGTGGCCAACTGCAACTGCAGAGTCGAGGCCAATCCAGATGTTGCCGCGGTTCTTAACACGCTGCTGGATGAAGTTAGAAGCTGCCTCGGAGATTGGCAGGAGGCCTTCCATCAGGAGAGCTGCCATACGAGGGATGAGGATCAGAACGGAGCCAAGGGTGACGCCGATGGTCAGGATCTTGGTGATGGAGCCTGCGATGTCAGCAGCGTCGAAGTATGCAACGCAGCCGATGATGAGGCCAATAACGGTACCGATGAACAGTGGCTCGCCGAAGACGCCAAAGCGCTTCTGCATGGACTCAACGTCAATGTCGATGTCGCGAACGCCAGGAATCTTGTCGATCAGCCAGTTCAGACCCATAGCAACTGGTGCGTAAGCAAGCGAGAAGCCCTGGGAGATAGAAACGCCTGGCATGTTGAGTGCCTTCTGGACGTCCTTTGCGGTTGCGTCAGCAAGAACAAGCAAGATGACCTCGTCGATGATTGCTGCAGCGAAGCCAAGCATGATGTTGTTGGTAACGTTTGCAACAAGGGAGCCGACGAATGCGTAGTGCCAGTAGTTCCAGATGTCGACGTTGACGGTCTGGGTGAAGTTAACCAGGACAAGAAGCAGGTTAACGATGAGTGCCAAAGGAATGATAACCAGACCAATGGTGGTGCCGAGTGCAATTGCTGCACCTGCTGGCCAACCGACGTCGATGACGTTGAGAGTCAGACCAAAGCGGTGAATCATCTCCTGAACTGCAGGTCCAATTGCGGTACCAAACAGCTGGTTGATGACGAGGTTAAGGCCGATAAAGCCAACGCCGACCATAAGGCCAGCCTTGAGGCTTTTACCAAAGCCTGCTCCCAGAGCGCAACCGATGATGGTCAGGATGATTGGCATCATGACTGCAACACCGAGGCCCTGAAGGAACGAGAAGAATGAAATTACTACTTCCACACTTACCTTCTTTCGAACAAAAAACAAACACCCGCCGCCGTTGGCAAACAGCCGTTGGCGAGCGGGTGTAAATTACCGAACTACTTACTTGAGGATGTCAAGAATCTGCTGCTCAGCAGCTGCCTTACCAATGGTAGTAAGGAAAGGAACGCCGCTGACATATGGGCAGGTAATGCTTGCAGGTGCCTCCGTAGTTGCAATGAGGATATCTGCATCTGCGCACTGGCCAACTGCCTCGCCAATGGAGCATTTAACAATGTTGTAAGTTCCAGCAAGACCGTTGGAATCGAGAAGATCCTTGACCTTTGCCTCAACAGCAGTAGAGGTTGCGATACCGGAACCACAAGCTACGACTACCTTTTTCATGTCTTCTCCTTCGAGACAGGACGGGGTTTCTCGTCCTAATATGTGGTTGATGCGCAAGCAGTTTCGCGGGACTGCGTGCGGGGCGTGCGATTGCCAAGCTGGTGGCTGCGAGCGACTGCCGTGCTGGTGACTGCGAGCGGCTGCCGTGCTGGCGGCATCAACCGTTGTGCCGATGTTACCTGTTTATTGCCCGGGTTTCTCGACGTTTAAACACTTAACGTTGGTATTGTAAACAAATTAAACAAGATTGTCTATGTTGTTTTATCTATACAATTTTTATATAGTTGATGTATTAGTTTTATGGAGTACTTGCAGGTAAAACGTTTTTAACGTATTAGTTGAATTGTTTATTTTGACGTTTGAGGGGGACGCCATGACAAGGGTAAGCATCCGAGATGTAGCTGCAGAAACAGGCTACTCTCCTGCAACCGTCTCAAATGTCCTCAACGAAAAAGGCAACGTCGGCGCTAAGGCAACTAATATCATCCTGGAGGCCATTGCGCGCCTTGGGTACAGCCGCTCGGCTCAGATTTCTCGCATCATTTTTGCGATTGCGCACGTCAACGGCCGCATTGTCGACGAAAGCACCTTCCAAGCAGGTGTTTATACCGGCATCGAACGAGCTGCTCGCAGACTTGGGTTGCCGTCGGCGATGGTAACCTTGAACCTCCCCGACCCCGTTACGAGCAGAAAAAACATTGCAGAGCTGGAGCAAAACGAGGGAGCTGGCGTCGTTCTTCTCGCCACCGAGATTGTCTCCGACGATCAGTTTTCCTTGCTAGAAGAGTTCAGCCTGCCGCTAGTGATTGTGGACAGTTGGAGCGACAAGTTGCCGTTTGATTGCGTGGTTACCGCTAACGAAACCGCAGCGTATCGCGCGTGTACCCTGCTGGTGGAGCACGGCCACGAGGCTATCGGGTACGTCGGCCACGTGGAGCGCTGCAAGAACTATCCCCTGCGTGAGCACGGCATGCGTCGCGTGCTGGACGACATGCGATTCCCGTTTGACGAGGAAAATCGCCTGCTTGTGGACTCAACGCCCGAGGAGGCCTATCGCCAACTGGTCGATTGGCTGGAACAGAGGCGCGACTCGCTGCCTACCGCGTTTTTCTGCGAGAGCGATAGTCTAGCAGCCACCGTTGTCCGCGCCCTACGTGAGCTGGGCATTGACGTCCCGGGCGATGTCTCGGTTGTGGGTTTTGACGACGACCGCATCTGCAAGCTGATCCAGCCTTCGCTTACCTCCGTGCACGTTCCCAAGCATGAAATGGGAGAAATCGCAGTTAAACGCCTTATTGACCAGACGACTGACGCCCATTACGCGCCTTGTATTTCGCAACTGCATACCACCGTGGTTTCGCGCAAGAGCGTCAAGCAGCTGTAGCGCGTGAAGCAAAGGTTGTAGTAGGCGAACTGCATGCTGCGGCGGGCGAGTCGCAGGCGCTGGAACGCGTGATACTTGGGGATATGCAATGCTGTCACCGTAGCGATACGTCTTTTTCTCGGCTAGAAACGTCATTATGCATGAAATTGCATATTCGTTACGCTATATACACAAAATAATTCGGTGACGTGAATAATTATCGTTTTTGGAGCCTCAAGTGGTAAAAAATGCGTTTAGTTGGGAATGAAGAAATTTAGTTCAAATTTTTATATTTATGTTTGCCTAGGATAAGCGAAAAAGTTTTAACTATTTCTTTTACTAATTGTGTCAAAATGGCTCGTTTTCAAAATGAATACACCAACTAAACGCATTTTTTACCTTTTTGGGCCCAAATTCGCCAAAAATGAGCCCCAAACCAAAGTTTGGGGCTCATTAACGTGCAAATTACAACTTTGTAGCTGGTTGCGCACCAACTTCGCAGCCGATTACGGTGGTTGCGCGGCCGGTCAGCGCTGGTTGCGCGCTCGCCGCAGCTCTACAGCCCGTTCGCCGCAACCGGCTACTTGACGCCGGCCTTCTTCTTGGCGCGCTCGATAGCAGCCATCTGCTCCTCGGAAAGCCTAATGGAACCGTAATCTTTTCCGTGGACAGGCGCGGTGCGACCAAGATCGCCCAGGTTAGCGCCGGTTGCTTCCAGCGCAGACATGTGGTGCGAAGAGCAAGAATGACCGCCCTCACGGACAACAGAATCCAGGCCAAACTTGTCGCGGCCGGTATACGGCATAGTTGCGTCGTTGGTAACGGGATCGTCAGCGTTTTCCAGCTTGAACTCGCCATTTACGCCGTTCTTGTAGTTCTCCTTAGCAACCGAAATCATCAGCTTGATACGGTTGAGCTGGTTAACCTCGGACGCACCTGGGTCGTAGTCAACGGCAACGATGTTGGACTCGGGGTGCATCTGGCGCAGGCGCTTGATGACCGCCTTGCCGACAACGTGGTTAGGCAGGCAGGCGAACGGCTGAGCACAGACGATGTTTGGCGTGCCCGTCTCAATGAGGTCGCACATCTCAGCGGTGAGCAGCCAGCCCTCGCCCATCGTGTTGCAGAGCGAAAGGATCTGTTCGGCCTTCTCGGCCAGCTCATTGATGTTGGGGTATGGCTCAAAGCGCTCTGACTTCTCCAGCATCTTGTTGATTGGCGCGCGCAGGCCCTGGACCATCTTGATGCCCGCGATGTGCGTCATGCGACTCTTGAACGAAGTACCAAGCTCCTTGTGTGTGTTGATCGCGTTGGAGAGGCCAAACAGGAAGAAGTCGACCAGACCCGGAACGTTAGCCTCGCAGCCTTCGGACTCGATGACCTTGACCAGCTCATTGTTGGCCGTTGGGTGGAACTTAACCAGAATCTCGCCGACGACGCCGACGCGTGGCTTCTGGCGGTCATTGACCACGGGCAGGCTGTCAAACAGCTCGATGGTACGCTGGCACTGCTTGTAGAATTCCTTGCGAGAAATTCCGTTGATCTTGGAGCGTGTATCAGCCATGAGCTGGTCATACAGCTCGTTTGCAGAGCCCTTGACGGCCTCGTATGGACGCACGCGATACAGCAACTGCATGATCAGGTCGCCGTACAGGAGCGCGTAAACTGCCTTGATCAGCAAGTCAGGCTTGAACAACTTGAATCCTGGGTTATCCTCGTCAAGGCCGGAAGCGGCGGAGACGGAAATGACCGGAATCTCTGGGTGACCTGCGTCTTTGAGCGCCTTACGAATCAGTGCAATGTAGTTGGTTGCACGGCAGCCACCGCCGGTCTGCGAAATCAGAACTGCGGTCTTGGTCAGGTCGTACTTGCCGGAAAGCACCGCCTCCATAATCTGGCCCGTGACCAGGATGGATGGGTAGCAGATGTCGTTGTTGACGTAGCGAAGGCCCATGTCAACGGCGCCCTGGTCAACCGAAGGCAGCAGCACAACGTTGTAGCCAGCACCCTTCAGCAGCTCCTCTACCAGCTCAAAGTGGATCGGCGCCATCTGCGGAGCCAGGATGGTGTAGCCCGCTTCCTGCATCTCCTTGGTGTAGCGAACCTTCTCGTAAGCTGCGGATTCTGCCTCGCGGTACACGGGCGCACGGCGAGAAGAACTAGCGCTCCTGGCCTTTTCCAGAGAGCCATCGGCCATGCGAACGCCCTGTGGAACAGCCTCGGTAACCAGGCCAGCAGCTGCAAGTCGCTCCAGCTCTGCCTGCTGCTCGTTCAGGGCAGCCATCAGGGAGCGGATACGGATGCGCGCAGCGCCCAAGTTGGAGACCTGGTCAACCTTGAGCATGGTGTAGATCTTGCCCGAAGCCTCAAGAATCTCCTGGACCTGGTCGGTGGTCAGTGCGTCAAGGCCGCAACCAAACGAGAAGAGCTGGATGAGGTCCAGGTCGTTTCGGGACGCAACAAAGCGAGCTGCGCGATACAGACGCGAGTGATACATCCACTGGTCAACAATGCGGATGGGGCGCTCAGGCATCATCTTATGAGCAATGGAATCCTCGGTGAGAACGGCAAAGCCAAACGAAGAGACCAACTCAGGGATAGCGTGGTTAATCTCTGGGTCGTTGTGGTATGGGCGACCTGCAAGAACAATACCGTGAGCGTCGTGCTCCTCAATCCACGCAAGAGCCTCATCACCTGCGCGGTGCATCTGGTCCTTGACGTTGATATCTTCCTGCCATGCAGCCTCAACAGCGGCGTCAATTTCGGCGCGCGTGATGTGCTCGCCACGGAAGCGACCCTTACCTACCTGGGCGTCCTTCTCGCGCTGTTCGCTGATGAGCTCGTACAAACGACGCTTGAGCTCGTTCTTCTTGTCATACGGAATGAACGGAGCCATGTACTGGATGGAAGGATCGGAGAGTTCGTCCACGTTGAGGCCCAGCGCCTGAGGGTAGCTCATGACAATTGGGCAGTTGTAGTGGTTGGTTGCGGAGTCGTCCTCCTTGCGCTCCCAACGAATACACGGCATCCAAATGAAGTCTGGGTCCTTGGCCAGCAGATTCATGATGTGGCCGTGGGAAAGCTTCGCGGGATAGCAGGCGGACTCAGAAGGCATGGATTCAATACCTGCGTCGTACGTCTTTGCGGTGGTCTGGTCGGACAAAATGACCGAGAAGCCCAGCTTAGTGAAAAACGTGTGCCAGAACGGATAGTTCTCGTACATGTTCAGCGCGCGAGGAATGCCCACTGTGCCGCGAGGTGCCTCGTCTGCAGGAAGCGACTCGCGATCAAACAGCAGCTTGTTCTTGAACGCAAAGACGTTTGGTGCTTCGTTCTTCTTAGCACCACGCTTCTTACCTGCGCCTTTCTCGCAACGGTTACCGGTGATAAACCTGTGGCCGCTGCCAAAGTCGTTGATGGTAAGCATGCAGCTGTTAGGGCAGATGCGGCAGTGCGTGTTGGTAAGTTTGACCTGTAGGTTGTCGATGGACTCGCGGTCAAGCAGGGTGGATACGCCGTCAATACCTGCGCGGTCGCGGGCGAGAAGAGCGGCGCCGTAGGCACCCATGACACCTGCAATATCAGGACGGATGACGTCTCTGCCGGTGAGCAGCTCAAAAGCACGGAGCGTTGCGTCGGACATGAAGGTACCACCCTGAACAATGCAGTGCTCGCCAATCTCGCTGAAGTCGCGGAGCTTGATGACCTTGAACAGGGCGTTCTTGATGACGGAGTATGAAAGACCAGCAGCAACGTCGCCGATGGTTGCGCCCTCCTTCTGCGCCTGCTTGACGCGGGAGTTCATGAAGACGGTACAGCGAGAGCCCAGGTCAACAGGGAGTGTTGCCTTGGTCGCAGCGGTTGCAAACTCTCGGACGTCCATCTTCATGGAGTCGGCAAAGGATGCAATAAAGGAGCCGCAGCCTGCAGAGCAAGCCTCGTTCAGCATGATGTGCTCAATGACGCCATCTTTGACCTGCAGACACTTCATGTCCTGGCCGCCAATATCAAGAATGAAATCAACGTCTGGGACAAATGCTTTAGCACCGCGCAGGTGAGCAACGGTCTCAATCTCGCCCGAGTCTGCGCGCAGGGCCTCGATCAGGATGCCCTCGCCATAACCGGTGGTTGTGACGTGGCCGATGATGCAGTCAGAAGGCATCTCGTCGTAGATGGAGTCCATGATCTTGCGAGCAGTGCCCAGGATATCGCCGTTGTTATTGTCGTACCAGGTGTAAAGCAGCTCGCCCTTCTCGCCAACAACTGCAGCCTTCATGGTGGTAGAACCTGCGTCGATGCCAATGAACACGCGTCCGTGGTAGTTGGCCAGCTGGCCTTTGGGGACTACCTCCTGGTCGTGGCGAGCCTTGAAGTCGTCAAAGTCCTGCTGAGTAGCAAAGAGTGGGTCCAGACGAGCAACCTCGGAGCCCTGGATGTCCTTGAGGTTATCCAGTGCCTCCATGACCTGCGTAAAGGTGACTGGGCGGTCGGACTCGCCCGCCAGAGCAGCGCCCGTTGCAACAAAGAGGTGAGCGTTCTTTGGCAAGACGATGTGCTCGTCGTCCAAGTTAAGCGTGATGTAGAAGCGACGGCGCAGCTCAGAGAGGTACTGCAGCGGGCCGCCGAGAAACGCGACGTAGCCGCGGATAGGGTGACCGCAGGCCAGGCCAGAGACGGTCTGGTTTGCAACGGCCTGGAAGATGGAGGCCGCGATGTCGGCAGGAGCAGCACCCTCATTGAGCAGCGGCTGAACGTCGGACTTAGCAAAAACGCCGCAACGAGATGCAATTGGGTAGATCTGCTTGACGTCTTTTGCCAGCTCGTTGAGGCCGGTTGCGTCGGTCTTGAGGAGAGATGCCATCTGGTCGATGAACGCACCGGTACCACCTGCGCACGTACCATTCATGCGCTGCTCAATGCCGTTGTCAAAGTAGATGATCTTTGCGTCCTCGCCGCCCAGCTCAATGGCAACGTCAGTCTGAGGGATCAGCGTCTCAACGGCGCGCTTGGAAGCGATAACCTCCTGGACAAACTCCAGGTCAAGCCATTGTGCCAAGAGCATTCCGCCGGAACCGGTGATTGCGGCGTACATGGGTGTCTCGCCAATGTGCTTCTGAGCTTTGACAAACAGGGAGCGCGCCGTTGCGCGAACGTCAGTGTGGTGACGCTCGTAGTTTGCGTAAACCAGCGTGCCGTCCTCGTCGATGACGGACAGCTTTACGGTTGTGGAACCAACGTCGATGCCCAGCATAAGGTGGGCCTGAGACAGGTCAAGTGGGACGTTTGGTGCAAGCTCGGCACCATTTTCTACCAGCTCAAACTTTGGACTAATCATTGTTTTCCTCTCCGAGAACAAGAGTTGCAAGCGCAAATCGTGGAACGTCTAGCTTGATTGGCTTGCCGTACAGATCGCCAGGTGCAACAAACATGAGGCCGGTCATAAGGCCCGCCATCTGCTCGTCGCTCTCGCGCATGCCGCCGATTAACCAGCGGATAAGGACGCCGACCTCGGCAGAAATTGCAAAGGTCAGATAGTAGTCAAAGAAGGGACCAAGTGCGCGCGGGTCAAGATCATGCAGGGCGCGCTGGGCGATAACCTCGTATACCAGGTGCTTTAGTTTATCTTGGAACGCAGGGTCTCCACCGTTGCCCAGCAAGGGACGCAGGTAGAAGCCGTGTTTGCGAATGCTGCGAAGCATCTCCGTTGCGCCGGGACATGGCTTGTAGGAGTCAATGGCCTCTCTGAGTTCAACAAGGTTGACGCGAGCAAGCTGCTCAACAGCAGGTCGCAGCTCAGCAAGCGCTTCCTTTTCGATATGAAGCACCAGGTCCGGGATGTCTTTGTAGTGGGAATAAAAGGTTCGACGCGTGAGGCCAGCGCGCTCCGTTACGCCCGTGACGGTCACGGAGGTAAGGTCGCCGGTTACGTCTATCTCTTCTGCCAGGGCTTTTCTAAGCGCCGCACGAGTTCTGGCGGTACGTCGATCAAGCTTGCAAGCTGACAAAACAGCAGGTGCAGACAATGTTTGCGTCATACGTTTCTGAAGTCTCTCCTGGTTGCAGGTACGTACTGGGTGCGCGGGCGCGTGTGAGCGGCGCGGGTGGCGCGGGTGCGGGCGCGGGTGGCGCGACAGCAGCGCGGGTGGCGCGGCAGCGCAACAGCACAACAACACAACAACACAACAACACAACAACACCGTAGCACCCGACTTATTGCACATACTGAGTATTATTACACACTCTGTGCAATAACTGCAACAGCGAGAGGGACGATTTTCTCGCCAAGTATGCTCTGCCGGCTAAGTTTTCTATCTTGGCCTGCTAGCGCGCCTGATTTCTGCAAAGAATCTGTAACTTTTGCCTGATAACAGCAAAGAATCTGTGGATTTGCCTGATTTCATCAAAGAATCGGTGTCTCAAATACAGATTCTTTGCACTTTTTAGGCGGGGTTTAAAGCGTGTCCGAGTTTGCCCTTTCATGGAGCCTGATTTTCTCGCCATGTCTGAACAATTTGCCGGAAAAGTGCACCATATCTGAGCTATTTGCCGGTTTTTCTCGCCAAGTCTGAGTAAATTTACTCAGACTTGATGCCCTTTTCAGGCTCAAAATTTAGGGCCACGTAGTCTATCTTTCACGCGCCTGATTTCATAAAAGATTCTGTAAATTTTGCCTAAAAAGGTAAAAGAAACTGTGGATTTGCCTGATTTTGTCAAAGAATCTGTATTCAAAATACAGATTCTTTGTACTTTTTAGGCGCGCATACTGTTATGGCGCACCTGGCGAGAAACCCCGTGCACTCCCCGCCGGCGCTTCGCGCGCTTGACCTGCAAGTTTGCCCGCACACGACGCTGTTACCACACAAAAAAACCGGCGCTCACCTGCGTGAACACCGGTTTGACCTGCATGTTATGTGGAGCTTGGACCCCGTACGCTTACGCGAAGCGCTCGACGCCGTCCTTGGAGACGCGCGCGAAGAACAGCGGTTCCAGCTCGGGAGCGTTTTCGCCAAAGACCAGAGCCTCGCGGAAGATGCGCTCGCCCTCATCAAGACGGCTTTCGTCACCGGTCAGAAGCGTTGCAATCACATCGCCCTTCTCGACATAATCACCGGTCTTGCGCTCAAGGATAATACCTGCTGCAGGGTCAATCGGATCTCCTTTCTTCTCGCGACCGGCGCCCAGAGCAACGGAGGAAATGCCCACCAGTTCAGCGTTCATTGAGGTGATATATCCGCTGGTCTCAGCCACAATATCGCGACGGAATGGCGCAGCTTCAAACTTAGTAGTGTCAAAGATGACCTCGTCGGTGCCGCCCTGAGCCTTGACCATCTGTGCCAGCTTAGCCAGACCCTCGCCGTTTGCAATCTGCTGACGAGCCAGCTTGCGACAGTCCTCAACACTTCCCTTACCTGCGAGATTAAGCATGTTTGCAGCAAGTTCAACGCAGACGTCGGTCAGATCCTCAGGACCCTCGCCCTTAAGCGTGGCCACTGCCTCGATGACCTCGAGGGAGTTGCCCACGTTTTTGCCAAGAGGACGATCCATGCCGGTAATCAGCGCTGCGGTGGTGCGGCCGACGTGCTCGCCAATGGAAACCATGGCATCTGCCAGCTCAATTGCGGAGTCAACGTCCTTCATAAAAGCGCCGGAACCGCACTTAACGTCCAGCAAAATGCAGTCGGAGCCGGAAGCGATCTTCTTGCTCATAATGCTCGACGCAATCAGAGGCACCGAATCAACCGTTGCGGTAACGTCGCGCAGCGCATAAAGCTTCTTGTCAGCTGGGACAAGATTGCCCGTCTGACCTGCGACGGCAACGCCAATCTCGGAGACCTGCTTGAAGAAGTCGGGCTCGGAAATCTCAATAGAAAGACCTGGGATCGCCTCAAGTTTATCCAGCGTACCGCCCGTATGGCCCAGGCCACGGCCGCTCATCTTAGCAACCTTGACGCCAAGAGATGCAACAAGTGGGCCAACAACCAGCGTGGTCTTATCGCCAACGCCGCCGGTAGAGTGCTTATCAACCTTGATACCAGGGATTGCCGAGAGGTCCATCATGTCGCCGGACTCAGCCATCGCCATGGTCAGGTGAGCCGTCTCGTGCGCGGTCATACCCTTGTAGAAGATGGCCATCGCAAGCGCGGAGGCCTGGTAATCGGGAATATCCCCAGCTACATAGCCCGAGACAAAGTAGTCAATCTCGGCGTCGGTAAGCTCGCCGCCATCGCGCTTCTTTTCAATCACGTCGTACATGCGCATAGTTGAACCTCTTTTCGCTGTTCGCGTTCGTTGTCGTTCGCGGCGCCGTCAGGCGCGTTCGTTACTGTTCGCGGCACCGTCAGGCGCGTTCGTTGGTGTTCGCGTTAACTCTCTAGTAAAAGAGCCGGTAGCGAGAAACTCTACCGGCTCGCAATTTCATGCAACCTACCAGGTTATCTGCACCCGAAAGCGCAGGCTGCTTGATGCCGCAGCTTACTGGTTGCCTCCGCCGTGCTCGCTGCACCCGCAGCCACAACCGTGCTCGTGGCCACCGTCGGCACCCTTCACGGCGTCGTCACCCGATGCGCCAGCAGGGCTGGACCCACCCAGATCCTCGGGACCAAATCCCATAGGCAAGATGTCCTGGAGCAGATACTCGCGAGGAGCAGCATCTGCCTTGCCCAGCACAATACGGAATGTTGCAGGATCGCACCACTCGCGAATAACCTGCCTGCATACACCACAAGGAGTGCACCAAGCTGTTGGAGCTTCTCCCTCGGGACCACCAACAACCGCAATGGCCACAAAATCCCTGCGACCCTCAAACACCGCGCGGAAAAACGCCGTGCGCTCGGCGCAGTTAGAAGGCGTATACGCAGCGTTTTCTAGGTTGGCACCTCCGTATACCGTGCCGTCGGAGCACAAAAGCGCAGCTCCAACAGCATAGTGAGAGTACGGTACATAGGCGTGGTTGCGCGCCTCAATAGCAAGCTGAACAAGCGCCTCGTTAGAAACGTGACAAGAACCCTCTACCCCGGCCATTATGCGCGGCTTCCCTTGATGTATGGCACGCCGTCTGCCTTAGGAGCAACAGACTTACCAACAAAGAGGACTAGCGTAATGATGGTGATGAAGTAAGGAAGCATTGCAATGATCTGGCTTGGGATTGGAGTTGCGCCGCCGCCAAGAAGAATTGCCAGTGCCTGAGTAAAGCCAAAGAGCAGGCAAGCTGCATAGGTGTTCAGAGGCTTCCACTTACCAAAGATAACCGCTGCCAGTGCAATAAAGCCCTGACCAGAAATAGCAGTCTGAGTGAACTGAGAAATAATTGCCAGCGTTACAGAAGCGCCGCCAAATCCTGCAAGAACACCAGAAACAATAACGCAGAGGTAGCGAGTTTTACGAACGCTAATGCCCAGCGTCTCGGATGCGTGTGGATGCTCGCCAACGGAGCGAATACGCAAGCCCCACTTGGTGCGATACAGCACAAACCAGACGAGAAGGGCGGTCAAAAGTGCAAGCACCACGGTAATGTCGACGTTCAAGCTGGAATAAGGTGTGTCGTTAAAGGCACCCTCACCAAAGAGCTTTGGGAGTTTGGTGACTGCTGGAGACATTGCAGCGCCATCAAACAAAAGACGGCAGGCAAACAGAGCAATGCCAGGTGCCAGCAGGTTAATTGCAACACCAGAAACTGTCTGATCAGCGTTAAACGTAATAGATGCCATGGCGTGCAAAAGCGCAATAAGACCGCCTGCAATACCTGCACAAAGGAAGCCAATCCAAGGGTTTCCGGTGAGGTAGCTGCCCGCAACGCCTGCAAAGGCACCAACACCCATCATGCCCTCAATACCAATGTTGACAACACCGGAGCGCTCGGAGACAACGCCGCCCAGAGCACCAAAAATAAGAGGTGTCGAGTACATGAGGGTAACGGAAACAAGAAGAATCAGGTTAGTGAGCATTGTTTGCCTCCTCCTGAGATGGGTCGGACGCATCACTCACTTGAGCAGCAAGCTTTGCCTCTTCTTCCTTAGCCTTCTGGGCACGCTTGTGATCAAGACGGTCGGCAAGCATTGGAATAACGCCACCCAGAGCCATAAAGAACACGATGGTACCAATAACAATGTTGATAATCTCGGAAGGTGCACCAACCGTCTGCTGAACAGTCTGGCCACCATAAAGAAGACCAGCGAACAGGAAGGATGCAGGAATACATGCCACAGGATTGCAGTTGGCAATAAACGCAACGGATAGGCCGTTAAAGCCGTTGTTCTCAAATGCTGCCAGCGTTGCAATACTGTGAGGAGCAATACCGGTGATAGTCAGAGCGCCTGCAAGTCCGCAGAGTGCACCAGAAATAGCCATGCAAAGTGTGAGGTTTTTCTTAACGTTGATGCCGGTAAACTGTGCAGCGTCGCGGTTAAAACCAACAGCGCGCATCTCATAACCAACCTTAGTGCGCATAAGCAGCCAGCCAATAAAGATAGCTGCGATAATAGCAACAAAAATACCAATGTTTACATCGGTACGCATAATAGCGTCGCCAATAACAGGAATATTGCGAATTGCCTCAGCACCGTCCTCGGAATTCTTCATGCCATAGAACAGTGTGGTGTAGCCAGACTCATTAATTGAGTACGACGAAGTTGAATTTGGCTGGTGGAACTGTGGAAGAGAAACCACAAAGTTGCAGAGATAGAGGCTGATCCAGTTAAACATAATGCTGGTAATAACCTCGTTGATGCCAAACTGAGCCTTAAGCCATCCGATAATGGCACCAATACCTGCGCCGCCTGCGGTACCAACCAAAACAACTACAGGAATCTGCAGCACAGGAGGAAGATCAAGACTGTAGCCAACAATAACGGCGAGGATAGTACCTACAATGTACTGACCCTCAGCGCCAATGTTAAAGAGGCCAACGCGGAATGCAAAAGCAACAGCAATACCCGTAAAGAGCAAAGGTGTTGCCTTAATAATGACGTTAGAAATGTATTTTGGCTTACCTACCATGCCGCCAATAAGAGCCTCAAACGAGCTGATAGGGTCATAACCTGCAACAACCAAAATAATAGAAGCAACCAACAGGCCAACAAAAATAGCAACAATTGCTGACGTAATGGGCTTTCTCATTATCTTTGTAAGCGTACTCACTCGGCGTCACCTCCTGCCATCAGCAGGCCAGCCTGCTCTTCAGTGATAGTACCTTGGTCAAACTCGCCAACATTCTTGCCAGCGTAAATAATTGCCATCTTATCGGCAACGTCCATAATCTCGTCCAGCTCAAAGGAAATCAGCAAAATTGCTGCTCCACGGTCCCTCTCGCGAATAAGCGCTTTGTGAACAAACTCAATAGCACCAACGTCAAGGCCGCGGGTTGGCTGGATGGCAATAAGAACGTCTGGGTTGGAAGAAACCTCACGAGCAATAATAACCTTCTGCTGGTTACCACCGGAAAGTCCCGCAGCCTGATGCTCTGCGCATTCTGCAGGACGAATATCAAACTCGTCAATCAGCTTCTGAGAGAATTCCTTGATCTTTGCCAAGTCAAGCGCAATACCCTTACCAAAGGTTTCCTCGTTGTGGCGCTCAAGCACCATGTTCTCGGCAACCGTAAAGGGCAGAACCAGACCCCAACGATGGCGGTCTGAAGGAATAGTGGCAACTGCGTGGTCAATGACCGTTTTAGGGGTTGTGCCCTGAATCTCTTCACCTTTAACGGTAATGGTGCCCGACTCAGGTTTGACCAGTGCGTCTATGACATCGGCAAGTTCTTTCTGGCCGTTGCCGTCAATGCCTGCAAGACCAACAATCTCGCCGGCACGAATATCCAAATTAAAGCCGTTTACCTGCTCAATGCCGCGCTCGTCCTTGACGTGGAGGTCCTTAATAGAGAGAACAACCTCGCCAGGAGTTGCTGGCTTCTTTTCTACATGCAGGTTAACGTTTCTACCCACCATAAGTGTTGCAAGCTCGGTCTCGGATGTCTTGGAGACATCAACGGTGCTCATGTACTTACCACGACGAATAATGGTGCACTCGTCAGCAGAAGACATAATCTCTTTAAGCTTGTGAGTAATAACAATGATGGTTTTACCTTTGCTTACCAGGTCATGCATGATCTGAATAAGCTTCTCAATCTCCTGCGGCGTAAGAACTGCCGTAGGCTCATCAAGAATCAGCGTATCAGCGCCGCGATATAGGGCCTTCAGAATCTCAACACGCTGCTGCATACCAACAGAAATGTCTTCAATCTTGGCGTCAGGGTCTACGTCAAAGCCGTATTCCTCAACAATCTCCAGGACCTTCTCGCGAGCTCGCTTTGGATCAAGGACGCCACCAGCCTTGGTGACCTCGTTGCCCAAAACAATATTTTCTGTAACAGTAAAGTTCTCGACCAGCATAAAGTGCTGGTGAACCATACCAATACCGTGAGCGATAGCATCGGTTGGGCCAGATATGGATACACGCTCTCCGTTGAGGTAAACCTCGCCCTCATCAGCAGAATACAGGCCATACAGTACGTTCATAAGCGTACTTTTACCTGCGCCGTTCTCTCCTAAAATGGCGTGGACAGTTTGCTTGCGCACGTTAAGGTCTACGGCGTCAAGAGCTTTAAACGATCCAAAAACTTTGGTAATGCCATGCATCTGAACAGCGTAATCCGAACTGACTTCCACGAGCCACCTCCTTTACACACTTGCGAGAGGTGAGGAGTGCCAAAGAGCACCCCTCACCAGCAAATCCAAACTCATCAACCTCTTGGGCCTGTCAGACGGCAAAACCATCTAGCGAGAAACCCTAAGGCTTAGAAACTAAGTCAGAGCTTAGCTCAAAGACTTGACGTACTTGTCCAGGTCGTCCTTGCTTGCAGGAGGAACAACGGAGCCAGCCTTGATCTTGTCGAGAAGGTCAGTAGCTGCCTTGTAGGTGTCCTCGCCCATGAGGTGGTGATCCTCAGCAATTCCGACAGCGTCCTCGGAAGCGCCCAGGGAAACAGTAGTGCCACCCTTCTGGCCGTCCTTCAAGATCTTCTCGGAAATCTCAACGATAGCAACGTTGACGCGCTTAAGAGCGGAGGTCAGGACGTTCTCTGGAGCAAGATATGCCTGGTCACGGTCAACGCCGATAGCAAGCTTATTTGCGTCCTTAGCTGCCTCAATAACGCCGGTTCCTACGCCGCCTGCAGCGTGGAAGACAACGTCGCAACCATCGGAGTACATGGAGTTAGCAATAGCCTTACCCTTTGCAGCATCGGAGAAGGACTCTGCGTACTGTGCAGAAACCTCAACGTTGGTGCCCTTTTCCTTGTTTGCATAAGCAACGCCGCCGCGGTAACCATACTCAAACTGGTCGATAAGTGCGGAAGAAATGCCGCCAACAAAGCCAACCTTGCCAGTCTTTGTGGTGCGAGCAGCAATGTAGCCAACAACAAAGGAAGGCTCCTGAGCACGGAACATAACGCCGGTGAAGTTGGAAACCTGAGACTCGTTGCCGTTGTCAATGATGGCAAACTGGGTGTTTGGATTGTCCTTAGCAGCCTTAAGGGTTGCGTCTGCCATAGCAAAGCCAACGCCCCAAACAAGGTCGGACTCTGCGTCAACAGCCTTATCAAGGTTGGTTGCGTAATCGGAATCCTGCTTGGACTCAAGGTAGCTGACATCCCAGCCGTTCTTGTCCTTAAGCTCGGTCATACCCTCCCAAGCGGACTGGTTAAAGGACTGGTCGTTAACACCACCAGTATCGGTAACCATGGTGAGCTTCTTTTTCTTCTCACCTGATGCCTTCTGGCCGCCGTCGTCCTTCTTGGGGTTGTTGCAGCCTGCAAGACCTGCGAGTGCTGCAAATGCGCCAGCGCCGGTTGCGCCGGTCACAAAACTACGACGAGAAACGTTCTTGTTCATTCCGTGCTCTCCTTACCTCATGTGGCGGGAACGTCCAGCTTGTACGCTGGATCTTTATGAGAAGTTGACCAAACTCCCCGAACTTAAGCGGAAAATCCGCATGGTTCCAAAACAAACAGCAATGGCAAACTGCCTATCTGCGATGCTTTACGCAACAAGTGCCTTAAGCAACAACAGAAAGAGCAACCTCCATCATCTGCGTGAAACTAGTCTGACGCTCTTCAGCAGTAAGTGCTTCTCCTGTAAGAGGCAAATCAGAGATAGTTAGCAGCGTAAGCGCATGCTTATGAGCGTACATGGCGTTGAGATACAGGGCTGCCGACTCCATCTCAACGGCAAGAACATCCATACTTGCCCATTTTGGAAGCGAGTTGTTTACGGTATAGAACACGTCGCTTGCCAGGATATTACCAACGCGAACGGGATAACCCAGCTTTTCTGCACCAGCAACAGCCTTGCTCAACAGGCCAAAGTCTGCGGTAGGTGCAATGGTTCCAGGCATTCCGTACTGTGATGGATAATTAGAATCAGTGCTGGAAGACATGCCAACAACAATGTCTCTAAGCTTTACCTCAGGAGCAAGGCCGCCAGCGCTACCAATGCGGAGAATGTTGTCAACTCCGTAGAAATTAAAGAGCTCGTAAGAATAAATACCAATGGAAGGCATACCCATACCAGAACCCATAACGGAGACTGGCTGTCCCTTGTAGGTGCCGGTATAACCAAACATGTTGCGAACGGTGTTGAACTGCTCAACGTTCTCCAAATACGTGTCTGCAAGAAGCTTAGCGCGCAGAGGATCGCCTGGCATGAGGACGGTCTTAGCAATCTGGCCCTCAACAGCAGCGTTATGGGGAGTTGGGGTAGTAGCCATTAGTTCTCCTTAAGAATCTCTGACAGGTGAGAAGTTCCAACGCCAAGTTGCTCAACACCAAAATAATCAAGGATTGTCTCGGCCATATCGGCAAATGTGGTGGTTGTACCAAGGTTAGTGTTTGGCTTGACCTTTGGACCTGTGATAAGCAGTGGCACGTACTCACGAGAGTGATCAGTAGATGGTGTTACCGGGTCACAGCCATGATCTGCGGTAATAATGAACAGGTCGTCCTCACGAAGACCCTCAATAATTTGAGGAATGCGCTCATCAAAATAAGAAAGAGCGTTGGAGTATCCCACAGGATCATTGCGGTGACCGTAAATCATGTCAGTATCAACAAGGTTGGTGAAGCACAGACCGTTGAAGTCTTTGCTGGTAGCCTCAATAGTCTTCTGAATTCCGTCTGCATTGCAGGTAGTAAACTCAAACTCAGTCATGCCACGGTGAGCAAAGATGTCATAAATCTTGCCAATAGAAAGAACGTCAAAGCCGTTCTCTTTAAGGCGGTCAAGCATAGTTGGACCTGTTGGCTCAAGCGAGAAGTCATGACGGCGAGAAGTGCGCTGGTATGGCCACTCCCCCTCAAAAGGACGAGCAATAACGCGAGCAACACCGTGCTCACCCTGAAGAATCTCGCGTGCAATGCGGCAATATTCATAGAGTTTCTCGGGACTTACCACGTCCTCATGAGCAGCAATCTGGAAAACAGAATCTGCTGAGGTGTAGACAATCAGAGCACCAGTCTCTACGTGCTCTTTACCAAAGTCTCTAATAACATCGGTTCCGGAGTAAGGCTTGTTGCAGAGAACCTTACGGCTCGTCTTCTGCTCAAACTCCTCAATGACCTCCTGTGGAAAACCATCAGGATAGGTTGGGAACTTCTTTGGAGAAATGACGCCTGCCATCTCCCAGTGACCAACCGTAGTGTCTTTACCAGCGGATTTCTCCTGCATGCGAGCATATGCGCCCACAGGAGACTCAATTGGCTTCAGATCAACGTCATACACGGTATCAAGCGCGCCATCAATATTAAGAAGGCCCAGCTTTGTCATATTTGGAATATTAAGAACGCCACTTGTTGCGCATGCACAAAGGGTATTACTACCCTCGTCTCCGTATGCCGCTGCATCAGGCTCTTCGCCGATGCCAAAACTATCAAGAACAACTACAAAAACACGTTTAGGCATGCTACCTCCTAAAACGCCCGAAACAAGCATTTGCGCACGATACATACGCAAGCTAACTTATGTGGACGAGTCATTACTATTCATTAAATATATTATTACAGTTGCATAACACCGACGCCCAATTTAAAGAGATTTTCACGATACAACCGTTTGCAGATACTAAAATTCTGTAAACGGTACGCAGCAAATGCTTAGAAAAATCAAGCAGGTAAAACCAATGTGGCGAGAAAATCTTTGAGCTCACCAGGGAAAAATTTAATGAATTCATTCTTTACAGACTCTAGCTGCTGTCTTATCGTTGTCCAAAGCAAGATTTAAGCACTAGCTTAAATAAGATAAGCACCTGTTTAGAAGTTTTATATAAGCACCTGTTTAGTCGGATTCTATTTTTGCTGCTAGGAGGCCTGATGCTCACCAATCGAGAACAGATGATTTTCAACTGGATTAAAGAGCAGCCTTCCATTACTCAGAAGGAAATTGCAGAACGTGCAGGTATCTCGCGTTCTTCTGTTTCGGTTCACATCTCCAACCTTACCGCAAAGGGCGCAATTTTGGGCCGCCGCTACATTTTGAGCGAGCGTCCTTACTTTATTGTGATTGGCGCTGCCAACATGGATATTGCTGGCCGCCCAGACACTTCCCTTGTGGCGGGAGATTCAAACCCTGGCAAGGTTACCATGTCTTTTGGTGGCGTTGGAAGAAATGTTGCCCACAACCTGGCTCTTCTCGACAGCGACGTTCGTCTGCTCACCGCTTTTGGCGAAGACTATCGTGCGCGCGAGCTCAAAGAGGGCTGTCTGGACTGCGGCATTGACATCGATGCTTCTATTACCGTGCCGGGTGCTTCCACTTCCACCTACCTCTTCATCATGGACGAGCACGGTGAGATGCAGGAAGCCATCAATGACATGCAGATTTACGAGTATGTCACCCCTGAGCGCATCGAGGAGCGCCTGGATGTTATCCAGCACGCCGCAGCTTGCGTGATTGATACCAACCTGCCTCAGCAGACCATCGAGTTCATTGCCAAGAACGTGACCTGCCCCATCTTCTGCGATCCCGTTTCTTCCATCAAGGCACAGAAGCTCAAGAAGGTTCTGGGCAAGATTCACACGCTCAAGCCAAATCGCCTTGAAGCCGAGATGCTCTCGGGCATCAAGATCACCGACGATACCTCCCTTGAAGCCGCAGCTCACGAGCTACTTGCAACAGGCCTCAAGCGCGTGTTTATCTCTCTTGGCGAGAAGGGCCTTCTTTGCGCTGATCACGAGAAGACCGTCCATTTGCCACTGCTTCCTGCAAAGCTCGTCAACATGACAGGCGCAGGAGATGCCATGATGGCGGGTATTACCTGGGCGTACACTCAGGGTATGACGCTTGAGCAGACTGGTCTGGTAGGCATGGCTGCTTCCAGCATGGCCGTTGAGGGTGAAAACACCATCAACGGTGAACTCAACGTTGAAGAGGTTATCAAGCGCGCAGGTATTTAGCGTGTCTGCGCGGCACAGCGTGTCTGCACGGCACAGCGCGTCTGCGCGGCACTACTTTCGGTTCCATTAGTCGTTTACGATTGGAGTATATATGTCTAACCTGAAGGATTTTCTCGTTGTATCTGACGAGGTCAAAGAGGCACTTGAGCAGAACAAGCCTGTTGTAGCTCTGGAGTCCACCATCATTTCTCACGGTATGCCTTACCCACAGAACGTTGAGACCGCTCTGAAGGTTGAGCAGATTATCCGCGACAACGGTGCAATTCCTGCAACTATCGCAATTATTAACGGCCAGATGCGTGCCGGTCTTTCCGCTGACGAGATTGACTACCTGGGCAAGAAGGGTCGCGAGGTTGCTAAGGTTAGCCGCCGTGACCTCCCTGTTATCATCGCTGAGAAGAAGGACGGTGCAACTACCGTCACTACTACCATGATGATTGCTCACATGGCAGGCATCGACGTCTTTGCAACCGGCGGCATTGGTGGCGTTCACCGTGGCGCCGAGACCACCATGGACATCTCCGCTGACCTCGAGGAGCTTGCACAGACTCCTGTTATGGTCATTTGCGCTGGTGCAAAGTCCATTCTTGACCTTGGCCTTACCCTTGAGTACCTGGAGACCAAGGGCGTTCCAGTACTTGGTTACCAGACCGAGGAGCTTCCTGCGTTCTACACCCGCAAGAGCGGCTTTAGCGTTGACTACCGTGTTGACTCCCCTGCTGAGCTGGCAGAGATCTTCACTACCCAGCAGCAGATTGGCATGAACAGCGGCCTTCTGGTCACTAACCCAATTCCTGAGCAGTATGCAATGGATAAGGACACCATCGACGCAGCTATCGAGAAGGCCCTTGCAGAGGCAGAGGCTAACGGTATCCACGGCAAGGAGTCCACACCATTCTTGCTGGCAAAGGTTGCTGAGATCACCGGTAACAACTCCCTTGAGTCCAACATTCAACTGGTCTTCAACAACGTTGCTCTTGGCGCAAAGGTTGCTGCAGAGGTTTGCAACCGCAAGTAAGTGCACGCACGTGCTCAAACGTGCAAGCGCACAAAGTACACGTGCAAGTTCCGCGTTAGCATCGCATTTCTTTTTGGCCCCTACGTCGTTTTGAACTGCCTCCCATTTCTTATGTCCAAGAAATGGGAGGCAGTCCATTGTGCGGGTGATTATGATTCTGCAGCGCGTTAACGTTGGCTTTTAGCCCAGCGTACAAAATAGCTCAGCTTTCTTATGTTCTGCCGAAGAATCAACATGTTTCTAATCAAGATAGCCAGGCAGCTAGGCGGTCGCACTACCTGATATGCATCTCTATGCATAAACTTCATCTAATATGCTAGAAAATGAATAGACTTATATAAGAAATTTAATTATCGATAAATTCTGTATCTACGGAACACACCTAAGTCGGATATTCTGCTCAAATGTGGGCATATTACACACCTAATGACGATAATCTGCACGTTTGAAGTATTTTCTGCGTCATGTATACGTCTTTTTAACAGATTATCCGACTTAGGTGTGTTTTGAACTGCTTCCTATTTCTCGTGTCCAAGAAATGGGAGGCAGTTCAGTTTGACGTGGGGGCTTTTTTCTGTCTTACGGCAGCTTAACCGCAAGTTAACCGTGGGTTAACCCCAGGTTGACCGCTGGTTGGCCGCTGGTTGGCCGCAGCCCAATCGCAGCCCGATACCGTTCAAGAAAATTATCTCAAAAAGTGGACAAAAGTCCTTATTTTTATTTTAGGGAGCAGGTACAATTACTCAAACTTAAGCCAAAACTGTCCTGTAATAAGGACTTACGAAGCAAGAACAGCGAGGTCTCGTGTGAACGTTTTAACCTACCTTGACAGTCTTGACTCCGACGTTCGCAAGAAGATCATCAAATGGGCTTCTCGCGTTCCCGCTAATCGTCTTTCTCATTGTAGGCAGATTCGTCTTAATTCCGGACAGACCCTTGTCCACATGCTGGACCGCGTTGATAACGTGTACATTTTGTGTCGCGGCACTGTGCGCACTACGTCGCATAATTCCGCAGGTAGCACGTATGTTATTGACGAGTATCGTGCGCCCGTTGCTTTTGGCGAGATGGAAGTTATTAGCGAGAGCCCGTTTTACCTGGGATCGCTCACCGCAACTTCCGGCTGCGAGTTTATTTCGGTTCCACGCGAGGACTACCTGCAGTGGATTCGTTCGGACCCTGAGGCACTTCTCACCCGCTCGCGCTGGATTATCAAGAACCTGACGCGTCAGTCTGGTTACGAGCGCAGCCTGCTGACCTGGAGCGGAACCAAGCGCCTGATGTACATGCTTAGCGAGCTGACGCGCGATCAGATTCACCGCGGCGTTGTTGAGTGGCCGTTTACGGTACGCCTGACTAGGCAAGAGCTGGCAGACAAAATTGGTGCCAGCACAAAAACTGTTGCCCGCGGCATCGACGAACTTAAGGAGAGGGGCATGGTTTCTGTTCAGCACGGCAAGATTGTCATTACCGAGAGGCAGTTCCAGCGCCTCGACGACGCAATGAAACACGAGGGAGAATCCCACCTTCTGGACTAACCTCTGTACCTGGCACAACGCTTGGGCAAGACCGTTCTTCTCGCCCCAGGCAGCGCGCCGCGCAATGCGGTGCACCATAACTTGGAACGACCGACGTAACCGTCGCAATCACAAACCTGTTTTTGCAGGATAAACGTAAGGAGCACTAATGAGCGAGTTCATGGACATCATCACTTCCGACAACCTCTCGTACAAGCAGAAGGTTCTGCACCTGGCTCAGGCTGCCGAGAACTCCGAGCACCCTATCAAGACAACCGCTGAGTTTGATCGTCTTTTTGCAGCTCACGCTCTTGACGACATGTGTGAGGGCAACGCTCCTTACCGTCCTCGCTACATCTGCCCTGACTACCAGGTATTTGCTCAGAACGGTTCTGAGTTTTTGCGCTTTGAGAAGCCAGAGACCCTTGATGACCTGCTCTGGGGCCTTGCCGCTCTCTACGACAACGTTCCTTCTGTCACCAGCCGCCCTGTCTATGTTGGTCAGTTGGACAAGATTATCGATCCGTTCCTGGAGGGCATGACTGACGCAGAGATTAAGCCTCGTCTTCGTCGCTTCCTGAACCACATCGACCGCACCGTTGCTAGCGGTTACTGCCACGCAAACATTGGTCCAGAGGACACTCGTGCAGGTAGACTGCTGCTTGAGGTTGACCGCGAGCTCATGAACGCCGTTCCAAACTTCACCCTCAAGTACGATCCAGAGGTCACATCTGACGAGTTCATGCGCCTGGCAGTCAAGACCACCATGGTCTGCTCCAACCCTGCTTTTGCTAACCACCGCATCCACAAAGAGACCTACCCTGGCGAGTACACCGTTGTAAGCTGCTACAACGTTCTTCCTATGGGCGGCGGCGCTTACACTTTGAGCCGCGTACTTCTCCCTGGCCTTGCAAAACTTGCAACCAACGTTGACGACTTCATGAACAACCTGCTGCCAACCGCAACCGGCGAGGTCCTGAACTTCATGAACGAGCGCGTCCGCTTTATGGTTGAAGATTCCAACTTCTTTGAGACCAGCTTCCTGGCTCAGGAAGGCCTCATTTCTCGCGAGCGCTTCTGCGGCATGTTTGGCGTTGCCGGCATGAGCGAGTGCGTCGCTGAGCTGCTGCATCTTGACAGCAGCCGTACCTACGGCAAGGACGACGAGGCCAACGAGCTGGCTGATCAGATCATGGTCAAGATTGCTGACCAGGTCAACAGCTTTGACGCCGTCTACTCCGAGGTCTTTGGCGGCCGCTTCACCCTGCACGCACAGGCTGGCTTCTCCGACCAGCAGGGCGTTACCCCAGGTGTCCGCATCAAGGTTGGCGACGAGCCTGCAAATCTCTACGACCACATTCGCCACAGCGCTCGCATGCACCGCTTCTTCAACAGTGGCGTCTCCGACATCTTCCCAGCTGAACCAACTGCTGAGCGCAACCCAGACGCTGTCGTTGACGTGGTCAAAGCCGCATTCTCCATCGACGACAAGTACCTCTCGTTCTACAGCTCCGAGGGTGACCTGGTCCGCATTACCGGCTTCCTGGCTAAGCGCTCTGAGATGAAGAAATTCCAGTCCGGCGACGTTGTTCTTCAGGACACCGCTCATGATGGCCTGGGCAACTTCACCGCTAACCACCTTGGCGAGCGCAAGGTTCGCATGAGCGACTAGCGAGAAGAGCTGCGTAATCGTGACCTGTACTGCAACAGAAACAACTTTGGGAGCAACACATCCAACTGGGTGTGTTGCTCCTGTCAACAAGATCATTCCCTTCTCGCTGGTAGATGGCCCAGGAAGCCGAACCGCCGTCTTCCTGCAGGGCTGCAACATTCGCTGCGCCTACTGCCACAACCCCGAGACCCAGGTGGAATGCATCTCCTGCCAGGCATGCGTCAAGCCATGCCCAGCTCACGCCCTGTCCGTGGCTGACGGCAAGGTTGTGTGGGACAACTCCATTTGCATCAACTGCGACAACTGCATCAAGGTTTGCCAGCATAAATCCACGCCAAAGATTGAGTTGCTCAGCGCAAGAGAGGTGGCCGACCGCTGCATTTCTAACATGCCGTTCATCCGCGGAATCACCACTTCAGGCGGCGAATGCATGCTCCGTCCCGACTTCCTCTACGAGCTCTTCACCTACTGCAATGCCGCTGGTCTGAACTGCCTCATCGACTCAAACGGCACCATCGACTTCACCGAGTACCGCGATCTGCTGAATCTCTCAAGCGGCGTCATGCTTGACGTTAAGGCTTGGGATGATCAGTGGTTTGAGCACCTGACCGGAGAAAATGGCGTCACAGTCCGCAAAAACCTTGCGTTTTTGGCCGAGCAAAACAAGCTCGAAGAGGTCCGCGTCATCGTTACCGAGGGCTGGAACGATGCTGAAGCCGCAGTTGACGGCATTGCCACAACCCTTGGCGAGAAGGTTGGTCAGACGCGCATTCGCCTTATGAAGTTCAGGCACTTTGGCGTCCGCGGTCCGATGGAGAACTCCCCTTCTCCAAGCGATGAGCGCATGCAGGCGATTGAGTCGCAGGCCCGTAAGCTGGGCTTTGGCGAGGTTGTCGTCAGCTAGTTGCCACGGCGGGTGCGCGATACGACTCGCCGCTCCGGCGGGTTTCTCGCCACGATTGTTACTGCAGCTTACACGGGTTTCTCGCCAGTTTTTGTGCCCTTTTCACTGCAACAATTAACGACCTCGCAGCACATGCTACGAGGTCGTTTTCATTTACTTATCAGTGAAGTGTCGGTACGGCAAGCTCCTGATCAGCGAGCTACTCGGTGACGATAGCGATTCCGCTGGAGCAGCCCAGGCGATCTGCGCCAGCCGCAACCATTGCCTCAGCGTCAGCCTTATTGTGGATGCCGCCAGCAGCCTTAACCTTGCAAGTGTCGCCGACAGTCTGCTTCATCAGAGCAACGTCGTGAACAGTTGCGCCGCCGGTGCTGAAGCCAGTGCTTGTCTTAACAAACGCGGCTCCAGCGGCCATGCAATCTTTGCAAGCACGAACGATTTGCTCGTCATCAAGCAGGCAGCACTCCAGGATTACCTTAACGGGCACGGAACCAGCGGCCTCAACGACAGCCTTGATATCAGCGATAACGTAGTCGTCGTCGCCAGCGACCAGGTGGCCACCGTTGATGACCATGTCAATCTCAGTGGTGCCGTCGGCAACGCTCTGCTTGGCCTCGGCGACCTTAGCTGCAGTTGAAGCGGCACCCAGAGGGAAACCGATGCAGGAAGTAATGCCAACTCCAGAGCCCTCGAGCTCGGCGTGAGCCAGGGAAACCCAGCAAGAATTGATGGCGACAGTTGCAAACTTGTACTGCTTTGCCTCGGCGCAAAGTTTCTTGATGTCTTCAGCGGTTGCGTTTTGCTTCAAATTTGTATGGTCGATAAGGCCGTTGATTTCCACGATTTTCTCCTTCTGGCTGTGCGATTATGAGCGGTTTGTGCCTCTCTATTGTACGGCAAGCGGCGCATAAAAGATGTGGCCGCGTTGTTTTGCTACCTGGTTTTGAATAACCGTGCCCATAATGCCCGTTGTCGCTCTTCAAGATCTGACATAGTTGTGTCACGTGCAGTTATTCCGGTAGACTCGCGAATCTGGCGGACCAAGCCCTGAACGCTTTCAAAGCTTTTAAGCATCTCGCCAGATACCGAAAAATGCGGACATTGCACGCCTGTTACCAGCTCGTTTTCCCTATCCAGGTCTCGCGTGATTTTTTGGACGCCGAAGTGCGTTACCGCAGGATCATAATCTAGCAACACAGTAGCCCGCTTCTGCCTCTTGTCCTTAAGCTGAATGGTTAGGTCAGGAATTCGAGTGATTTTCTCGCCATATCGATTTTCCAGCTCAATTGGCCTATTGAGCTCAACGGTTCCTAGATTAAAGCCACCAAGGTTATACGGGAGACACAATAGCAGCGCAAGCGAAGCTTCTCGGGGCGATCGAGCTTTCTCTACGATGTGTTGAAGCGCTCGTTTAGCTGGGACGATGCCGCGCTTTCTTCCTTGCATGGATAGAAACTTTGCAATCGCAGCGCGATTTGTCAGAGGGCCATTTTGGCGTTGCGAAACCCCACCGTGGCCATCATGGTTCAAAAAATAATCGGAACACAGTGCACTACCTGCAAGGATTGTTCCAATGAAATCGAGTTTTGACGCAATCTGCAAATAAGTGAATTCTGGAGATGTCACAAATCCTTTTAAGTCAGTATCTATGGGCAGGAGTGACGAAGGTAACATCATTGATTGGCATACATGAAGTGTGACGTGCTCTTTTGCAAATGCGGAATTTACATCACGAATCAGCAAATCAATCTTACTGTTAGGCTCCTTTTGAAGACGCACGCCTTGTATCTCTGGCAGATGCCCATAGTAGGCAGCAAGATCTCGTTCAGTAGCTACTCCTGGAGCTGATTCAGGAACAAGCGGCACTTTGACCATAGCATTTGCTGATGACGATGAATCAAATGGCCTAGAGGAACTCATCAATAAATTAAACGCTGAAAAGTACGAAAGACAGTAATCCATAGCACTCCTTCGCGAAAAAGTATGAATTCCATACCCGGAAATGGCGCAAGTAATCTGACCGATTTGAAATCACACAGGAAATCTGTGCAAGATTCGTCGTACTATCGCCCTCGCGGAGACTCAGCATGCAAATACACTGACCTGGTTTCAAAATTATGCATATTTCTACTATTAAATTCATTTTTATGAATACATAATTTTTGGCCTTAAAATTATGTGCCGAAAAAGGTAAAAAACACGTTTAGTTGGGGATGAAAACTTAAAATTGGCCGATTTATCCCCAACTAAGACGATTTTTTACCGCACCAAAAACTTTTATCTGGGGAAACACTATATGCAGAAAAATGAAAACCCCAACTAAACGCATTTTTTACCACTTGGAGTTAATTTGAGGTGTTTTTAGGATCCGAGAAACTTTTTACGTGCCCGCGCACGCCTGCACACGTTACCAGCACGCCGCAGCGCCTACGCCCGCGCCGGGCGCACAAAAAAGCCTGGTAGCAGAACGCTACCAGGCTTTTAGCGAAGCTAAGTGTCTAAGCTAGATCTTAGAACTCAACAGGAAGGTCGAAGTAGACGCACTTAAGCAGCTGCTCCATCTCCTCCTGGGTAGGCTTGCGTGGGTTGGAGAGGGTGCAAGCGTCCTCGATAGCAAGGCGAGCAACCTCTGGAGCCTTCTCGAAGAACTCCTTCTCGTCGATGATGGAGGTCTCGGACTTGGTTCCACCCTCGCCGTAGTTCTTGATGCCCTGTGGGATGTTAAGAGCGTCGTTGATGTCGCGAATCTTCTGAACAAGTGCCTCTACCAGCTCGTCCTCAGTGTTGCCCTCGAGGTGCAGAATCTCCTTAGCAATGAATGCATAGCGAGTCTTTGCGCGCTCGTCGCGAGCGTTGAACTGGATAACTTTGCCCAGGTACATAGCGTTTGCGCAACCGTGGATGATGTGTCCACCGGAGAATGCAGCGCCGGTCTTGTGAGCCATGGAGTGAACGATGCCCAGAAGGCCAGAGGAGAATGCGATACCAGCAAGGCACTGTGCGTCATGCATGTGCTGACGTCCCTCTTTGTCGCCTGCGTAGGACTTTGGCAGCCACTCGACAATCTCGCGGATTGCGTGCAGAGCGTCGCCGTCGGTGTACATAGAAGCAACAGTAGAAACGTATGCCTCGATAGCGTGGGTCAGTGCGTCCATACCAGTGTGAGCAACAAGCTTAACAGGCATGCCGTAAGTGAGCTCAGGGTCAACAATTGCGACGTCAGGGGTAATCTGGAAGTCAGCCAGTGGGTACTTAACACCCTTCTGGTAATCGGTAATGATAGAGAATGCGGTTACCTCAGTTGCGGTACCGGAAGTAGAAGAAATTGCGCAGAAGTGAGCCTTGGTGCGGAGCTCAGGAAGACCAAAGACCTTGCACATGTCCTCAAAAGTGGTCTCTGGGTACTCGTACTTAATCCACATAGCCTTAGCTGCATCGATTGGGGAGCCGCCGCCGATAGCAATGATCCAGTCTGGCTGGAACTCGCTCATCTTAGCAGCACCGCTCATAACAGTCTCGACGGAAGGATCGGACTCGACACCCTCAATGTGAGCAACCTCAAAACCTGCGGACTTGAGGTCATTCTCGATGTCATCAAGGAAGCCGCCACGACGCATGGAGCTGCCGCCGGAAACGATAACTGCCCTCTTACCCTTGAGGTTCTTAACCTCGTGACGAGCGCCCTCGCCAAAATACAGATCGCGTGGATTTGTAAAACGTCCCATAAAACCTCTCCTTAACTATGTGCCGCTTCCCTAAGCGGCTAGCGAAGCCATTCTTCGCAATTACTTCTTCTCAACATTTCTATTCTAGCTCATTTTGGACACCTGACCAAAATGAAAGTGTCATTTTATGCAATATCGTTCAGAATATATACACTCCTTTGACAGGAACCTGACGCTCATCTGGCGAGAAACCCGTTCACTCCAAACGTTTCCGTCTGCCGTTCGCAATCTTCTTACGACGCTCGCGGAGTTGCGCCGCACACCTCAATAACCTGCGATATCATTACGTAAGAGAGAAAGGAATCCTGTGGCGTTTGACCCGGTAAAAGAAGACTACCAGCGGCTTATCCTCCGCTTTGCTCGCACGCAAGTCAGCGACGAGGACAGCATTGCTACGCTGATGAAGGACTTCAACTGGCGATTCTCTAACGACCGCAATTCCCTCCCTCAAACCGACGAAGACCGCGCGTTCAATCTAGTTGCACAAGCGGCCGAGATTGTTGATTATCGCCTGCCTTTTGTCGAAGAATCCCAGGCGCAGTCCCTTATCGACCAGGGAAAACGCCTCCTCAATCAGGCTATTCAGCTGGACCCCAACTGTTTTGATGCCCAGCGCATGCTCCACGCCTCAAATAGCAGGCTTTTTGACTCCTACTACCAATTCCTTGTTGAGAAGCTCCCCCAGGTTGAGGCCGTGTGCTACCAGAAGGCGCAAGAGTCCTCGCAGGGGCTTCCCGCCGAGCAGGCAGAACTTGCCCAGCGCCTGGCCATCAACCCCTATAAGCGCTGGTTAGCCACGCTTTCTTCTCGCGCGCTTATCTGCGGCCGTAACAAAGACGCCATTGCATATGGCGAGAAACTCCTGGAGCTTGACGCTGCGGACGCGGCCGATGCTCGTTTTACGCTTGCGCTCGCATACGCAAAACTCGAGGACGAAGACGCCCTCGACAACCTCATGGACCAGTACCGCAAGCTAGATCCTCCTCGAGGGGCAGATGACCCGTGGATTTTGCTGGCTCGCCTGGCCATTCACTTCAAAAAGCGTGAGCTGGTTGAGGCAGAACACTACCTTGACCTGCTGATTGAGCGCTATCCCGAGGCAACGCTTTGCCTCTTTGTACAGAAGGATTTGCCCGAGGGAGAGTTTTCTCGCCTTAACGTGCTCCCCTATTCTGAGGACGAGCTCATCATTGCCATTGCAGAAGCAACTGTGCTGCTGCAAGAAGGAAATGACCTGATAGGACGCGGTGTTCTTGGTCGTTGGCTTGCAGATCAAGTTAGGGCGAGAGACCCAAAGACCGTTGAGCTGGCAGAAAAAGAACTTCAAATGCAGGCAAATGCCTTGTTCGCTTCAGCAGATTCGTTCCCTGGTGAATCCGGCGGCAGCGTGCCCGACGGCCCAGCTGGCCCCAGCTTCCCTGGCGGCCCGGTCGGCCCCGGCTTCCCCGGAGGTCCCGCTGGCCCGCGACCAAGCGGACCGCATATTGATGGGCCAAATAATCCATACTCGGGCGGTGATGCAAAGTGATTAAGCATTCCGCTAACGATATGGTCAGTGAACAGGTAGACCGCCTAGTAACCAAGCATGCGCAAGAAAAGAACATCGTATCTGAGGCTGCTCTCTATGAGTTGAAACTTGCGGTAGAAGCTTCGCCTGAAAACTTTATTTCCGATAAAGAAGAAAAGGCTTTTGCTCAATACGTCAATGTCATTGGCAAGTATCAGGCTGGAATTACAAAAGAAATTGATTCCGATGCTGACTTCTTTGCAAGTCGGATGGATCTGCTTAACTTCTTGCATAATCAAATGACAAATATTATTGAAAACCCAGCGCTTGCTAACACAAGCATTAACCTTGAAGCTCAGCGAATTCTTGCGCAGATCTCCAACAATCATCCTGCAGCAATCCTCAACGACCTGCTAGACCTGCAAAAAGAATTTGACCCTATCTTTAGGCCAAAACTAGAGCAAGCAAAGCAAAATCAAGGCGACGCTTGGACCTGCGCTGAAGCTCGACCACTTTTGCGCCTCTACGCACAGGTTGCCCAGGTTGCAACCGATTGCGCTTGCTTCAAGCTCTCCAAAAAAGCCTGTGAAGATCTCTTGTTCTTCTCGCCAACAGATTTGCTGGGTGCGCGTTTTACCTTGGCATATGTTCTTGCTCGCCTGGAGGACGAGGAGGGGCTCCACAAGCTTGACGAGAGTTGCGGGTATCAGTCAAATGCCTGGATGCGTCTGGCGTTTACGCTGCTGTTCTTCAAGTTGAATCGCATGCCCGCGGCAAAGCGAGCGCTCAAAGGCTTTGTCAACCTAGGCGAGGGAGCGGCGTATGCGCTGCTCAGGCCATCTTTTGTTGATCTCTACATTCCGTGCAGAATCAACTTTACACCTGATACGTTTGCCGAGAACGTTATCGCAGTTCATGAGGCCGAAGCGATTATCGCCGACGTGCCGGAATTTATTTCGTGGGCAGAGTCGGTGCCTGGCGTGACTCAGAGCGCTCGCGACTACGCGTTTAAGGCCGGACTGGACTGGTGGGAAAACGAAGAATAGATGTAAGCTCAAAATCAGCTCGTTTAGCACTAGAAATCTGCAGCAACTTTGCTATACTTTTTCTTCGCGTCCCCATCGTCTAACGGTTAGGACATCGCCCTTTCAAGGCGGCAATACGGGTTCGATTCCCGTTGGGGGCACCATACGCTATTTGTCATTAAGTTTTTCTTTTATTAGTTTAACTAATCTAGCAGGTGTTTTTATGCCAAGCTTCTTTATGATTTTTATTGCAGACACACTTTCTTCGACAATATAAAATATAATTGTGATTTGACCCATAGAAATAGGGCCGATTTTTGCGAGAAGGTCAAAAAGCGCCGAAAGTATAACAACTCCCACAATAAGGAGTTTTTTCGTTATCACCGTTCTACTGAAATGTCTTTATCTGCCTACAGAAAAGGATATCGCGATGGACAGGTCAAAAGGGTTTTTTATCACGGTAATTTGCTTCGTATATTTTGTTATTTGCGTCCTGTCAGTGGTTTATTTCTTCTTCTCAAATTTCTCTTTCTTCTCACTTGATTATATTACTCCAGTGAGCTTTCTTGGCACTTTGTTAACAATACCGCAGGCATTATTTCTTATGTCTATTTTCATTCTAATAACTTCACTAATACTGTTGTCTAAAATAAAATCTATGGTTACTTTTTTTAAAAAAGCAACTTACCTATTTGCTGTTTATAATACCTCTGTTGCTTTTTGTGCAGCATTATTTTTATTCATTCCTTGCATCTTTTCCTGTCAAAATGATTATAAACCTGTAGTAAATACTGGAGAAATTTCATTATCCAGAGTTGTTTTACTTGAGGATTTTGATTTTGGAGGAGAAGAAACTCTCCACTTTTATGTTTTACGTTTTCCATTCGGCTTGGGAGAAAGTATAGCAACTATTAGGTTATATAGCGACTCAGTACCAACTAAAGATATTGAGTGGCTACTAGTTCATGAAAATAACCAATACGACATTACGACTACAAACTCAAATGCCGTTGAAACCCTAACAAGAAAAAATTTTTATCCCATACATACAAATCTTATCCGTCTATGAAATCATGAGTTGATGTTATTTCTCAAACTTGCAGAATGAGGTAATGAGATGCTTTCAAAGACTAATCGCCTTGTTCATTTACTAAGAGCGGCCATTTATTTAGCAACTCTCTTTCTGCTGTTCTATGCAAATGAATTCATTTCGTTCATAACATATCCCACTCCAGTGTGTTTTTTAGGAGTACTGTTTTTTAGACACTGGATGGTATGCTTTATTTTAGCGGCTATAGTCATTTTTTTAATCGTGTCGTCTCGCAGCTTTTTTGAGTCTTTAAACTATAGTAGAAAACTTGTACACACCGTTTTACAAACCATTGCGATAATACCTATGTCTGCATCGATTATATATATTCTTTTTACTGGGAGCTTTAACCCTCCAAGTATTAAATGGGTTCAATGTGACACCCCTAATCCTGAGACTCAAATTGCATGTATGACTTTTGCTAATGAATATTCAGATGATGTGTGGTTCTATTCAATGCCATCACTCATTTGCGAGGGAGAAAAAATTGGTGGGATTTATACACCTCCGCAAGAACCTGAAAAATCAGTCCTTTACTGTGACTGGCATGTCACCTGGAATAATGGAATCGGCCACATTACTACAAATCAAGAAGTTGAAAAAATAATCAATCAAGAACATGGGGACGATCCCTTGTTCATCATCTCAATGGGCAAGGGACAGTTCCAACTAACTCACTATCTTCATGAGGGCTAATTAAATAAAGACTTTCAATATGAAAATTGTCGAGCTCTCAAAAGTTATTCGTCCGTTCTTGGAATGTTAAATCATCAAGCGAGTATACAAAAGACTTCCCGGATTTGATCAGTTGATTTAACAGTTGGCGAGAAGGACCTCTTGTAGACTCTCAACCGATAGTCCAGCACGCGCAAGAATGTTGTGGTGAACATCTGCCTCCAAATACGTATCGGGCATGCCTAAACGTATTACCTGCGGACATGTGCCTGATGCGCTAAGCTGCTCGAGAACGGCGCTGCCAAATCCACCCAAAATGCTGTGCTCTTCAACCGTAATAATCACGTCAGAGTTCTGACAGATTTGCGTCAGAGAAGCGTCAAGTGGCCTGATATTCGACACACCGTAAACCTCGATGTTTGTCTGCGCGGCAGCGGCTTGCTCAGCAGCCACCTGCACTGAGGTAATCTGCCCTGCAGCTCTCTGAGCTGTCTCAACAACTCGGCTGGTTATCGCACCTGTTGTAAGAACGGTCACACGCCTCGGCTGAGTGACGGTCGTGACTTCAGTTGAGGCTTCAGCAGCCGCTGCTTCGGGCGTCGCTGCGCCGTCTGCGACTTCAAATGTCCCCGCCGCACCCACCGCGCGTGAAGACCCAAAGAGTTTCTCGACACCAGAGGCATCAAAAACGTAACCATCTGGATGCAGATTAACACCATCGCACGAGGTCATACGCACGTAAGCTGGTCGTGGATGCTTTGCAAGCTCCATGAGCGTGGCCGCAAGCTGGGCATTATCGATCGGATTGAGCACGGAAAGCCCCGGGATGGTCCTGGTAATCGCAATGTCCTCCACAGCCATGTGAGATGGGCCTGTAGCTGCGGATTCGCAGCCAGCGGCAACACCCACAAGCACCACGGGCGACTTCATCATGCCAAGGTTGACTCGAATCTGGTCCAGCGTTCGCGAGGTCACAAACGTGGCGTAGCACGGCGCAAAGACGTGAAAACCTTCATTTGCGCAGGCAGACGCCACTTCAATAAGGTTCTGCTCTGCAATTCCGCACTGGATGTAGCCGTCTGGTCTAAGCTCACGGAACCGGTCCAAGTTCAAACGACGACCATAGTCGGCAACAGCAACGGTTAGCAGCTCGTCATCTTTAGCGAGCTTACCCATTACCCAACCAAATACCTCTTTTGTATTCATACCTGCAAGCATCTGCGACTCTTCAGCCGAAATGCACGCTGGCTGCAAAGATGTGCCTAGCATGAGCATGCCTCCTCTGCAACTTTCAGATCAGACAATGCCTGTTCATAGAGGTCGTCCGTCACGCACGCGTCGTGGAACGAGACGTTATTCTCGGCAAACGAGAGTCCTTTGCCCTTGATGGTGTGCGCAATAATCGCGCGAGGCCTTAAAGTTTGCTGCTTTAATGCGTCGTACAGTGCAAGCACATCATGTCCGTCTACCTCGACAGACTCAAAACCAAACGCATCAAACTTTCTTGCAATTGAACCGGTGTCTAAAATGGACGCGCAAGGGCCGTCCAGCTGCATGCGGTTCTGGTCAACAATGACCGTGACATTGGAGAGCTGGTTGTGGCCGATAAACGCGGCACTCTCCCAAATGGAACCCTCGTCGCACTCGCCGTCGCCCAAAATACAAAAAACGCGAGAAGGGAGATCTTTTCTACGAAGGCTTAACCCCAGGCCAGCGGCATAGCCCAAGCCCATGCCAAGGCTGCCACCAGAAATTTCAAAGCCACGCTGAGGGTCTCGCAGTGGATGCTTAAAGAGTACGGCATCGGGTCCAAAGACCCCGCGGTCAATATCCTCTTGAGAGATCATTTCTGCACGTAGAAGAGCTGGGAACAAAGCCAGTGATGTGTGAGCCTTAGAGAGAATCAAGCGGTCTCTGAGTTCCCACTCGCAATCCCTGTGGCCTACCTGCATAACCTTGCTCAAAAGCACGGAGACTATGTCTGCTACAGAACACGCGCCGCCAATGTGAAATGGCGTTGAGCTGTAGCGATGTGCCAGCTCGATAATGCCTCGACGCACTGCCAGCGCCTCGTGACGCAAATCAAGTTCAAGCTGTTTGCGCTGATCAGAGTCTATTTCTGCAGAAGTCAGCGATGCACCCACGTGCTCTGACTGACGAACAGAAGAGATGTCCAGAGGTCCAATAGAGCCATCTACCTGCTCAGATACGCCAACAACACTCTGATGCGGGGCAAGCCAAGTCTGGCTCCACTCAATGCAATTGCCGTCGGACAGCTCGATTACCTGCTCAAGTACAAGCAAAGCCTCATTTGGAGAACACTGCAGGTAGTCGGCATGGTCTTTACCTGCAATTTGTGACTGATAGCGCATGCGAGAGCGCGCAATCTCTTTTTGAGATGTTCTTTCAACCGCGTCAAAGAGCGACTCATTCTCAAAGTCTGCCTCTTCAAGCTGAGGACAAACAAGCAGGTTGGACCATGATTCCTGGCACACTACAGGTCTATCCGAGACGCTCCTGACACGACGCAAAAAGAGTACGTCAGAGCCAACGGGAATCTCCAGGTGCTCGGCAACGGCTTGATCTGCAGGAACCACCTGCTTAAACAGGACTTCAGTTTGATACTCAAAGCCGCCATCTCTGAGCGCGGCCGCAAATGAAAGCACAGTATTTCCCGCCGCATGACGAACGGTGTTAGAGATAACCTGCGTTGCTCGACCCTTTTGAGTAAGCAGTAACCCCTCTTTAACCAGGGACTGAATAGCTTTTCTGATGGTTCCTCTGCTCACGCCGTACTGCGCCATAAATTCGGCCTCAGACGGAATGTACGTTCCCGCCTTCCAGTCTTCTGACAGAATTTTGACGCGCATCAAATCTGATAGCTGCACATGAAGAGGTGTAGCAGACGACGAATTGAGCCCTCCCCTGACCTGCGGAGAAAGTGACTCTGCAGCTGCATCTTCAGAAACTAAAACCGGAAAAACTCCTGTCTCAAATGACATAGGTCCTCCGAAGTGAGTAAGAAATTAGTCATGCATACGTTAGGTACAAGACAAGTAGTATACAAGTTTCTGAAAGAGAACAGAATAGGAGTTATAGGTGTTTTAATCTGTTATGACACCTCTTGAATTTAAAAGCTCTATTTGCTGATCGATAGAAAGAAAAAGCTTATTCATAGCTTCTTCTTATGAAAAAAGCGGTTACACGATGGCAGCCGCTTTTTTGGTCTCGGTTCCGTAGAATGTCAGCGAGACGTATCATTGCCAATAATCCTAACATTGCACAGACCTCTGTAAAGCGAATTATCAAAACTCAACAACGCGCTCTTTGTTCTAAATTATGTCCCATTTTTGTCCCATGAGCTGAATGTCGAGTTAAGTTTTACCAGGTCAAGAGCTATATACTCTTCACGCTCAATAATGCCTAATACTTAAATATTTTCCGAAAATACGCAGTTAAAACGACATTTATTCTGCAACAAAAGTGGTAGGGGCGGCGGGACTCGAACCCGCAAGACCGAAGTCGAGGGATTTTAAGTCCCCTGCGTCTGCCAATTCCGCCACGCCCCCGGATATGTCTAGCTATTATGCCACTACTTTTAATTCAGCGGGCGCAAAATTGGCTTCCAAATCACAGGCGACTGCTTTCCCTGGTGAACGGCAGAAGCAGTTATCACCAGGCCAAAGAGCAGGTCACTCTCACTTACTACCAGGTGTTTGAAGCCCGAGTTCTTCATCAATTCTGCAAGCAAAATAGTTCCCGCAAGCATAACGGGTGCACGTTTTGCCTGAAGTCCCGTTATGTCTTCTCGCTCCTTTAACGTTTTGCTGACGAGAAGCCCCTCTATCTGCGACACCTCATCAATCGAGATGTGATTGAGGTGCACCTTTGCGGGATCGTACGGATCAAGGTGGTCCCTGATGGCAATGAGGCTGGTAGCGGTTCCTCCAACACCAACCATAAGCTCTGGGGCTGCACACTGCTGTTGAGCTCGGACAATAGCTTCAGACATCATCTGCGCTGCCATTTTATGAGCCCCATCGATGTCCTTAGCTGAAGGATGGTCAGACGACAAGTTAAAGCGCTCAGTCAGACGCCTGCAGCCAAGATCAACGGACTCGACAAAGTTGATGTCGAGCTGCTGCCCCTCGAGCTGCTGGCCTCCAAGCTGCTGGCCTGCGCCTTGGGCCGCAGGCTGACCTATCAGCGTACCAACGACCAGCTCAGTTGAACCACCGCCGCTGTCGGCAACAAGAATGCGATGATTCTCGAAATCGTGAGAGACACCCAGAAATGTAAGCGCGCCTTCAATTTCACCTGGAATAATCATGGGCTCAAGCCCCAGCGAGGCTAGGCCCATTCCCAGGTCAGGAGCATTTTCTGCATCGCGAGCAGCGCTTGTGAGCGTGCACACAACCGCCTCAGCGCCCTCTTTTCTCGCGTGATCAACATAGGAAGAAACGCAACCAACGCAACGATGAATTGCCTCAGGTAACAGGCGCTTTGTCTTATCAACACCCTCGCCCAAATTGACAATCTCGGTGTATTTGGCCATGCGAATGACGCGACCGTCCTCTACCTGCGCAAGCGCAAGTCGAGCAGTTACGGTTCCAATATCAATTGCAGCTAGAAGCATTAGTGTGAGTTCCCACTATCAGACTTTGAATTATCGGCGCCGGACCCCTCAGAAGAGCCGCCCTCCCCAGAGTTTTTCTGATCGTGAGACTCTCCTGGAGCAGGCGCAGACGTAGAATCATCAGAGTTTGCGCTCTTAGGAGCCTCAGTATTGCCGGAATCGCCTGGTGTAAATCCAAAAACAAAGTCCCCAACCTTGATGTACCACGGATAGTCAGGATGCTGAACGGTATTCTCGTCCTTCTTTTTATCAAGGCCCTCTACCCGTGCAGATTCCTCGTCGCCAGAAACCAAGCCCTGCTTATGAGCCTCGTCTATGATGCCCTCTTTTGTCTGCAGACCCTGAACCTCGGACTCAAGTCGTTTTTGATCTTCTTCAAGCTTCTGCTGATTTAGCAGCAACTCGTCATGCTCGCGAACAGCGTGGTAGTAGCCACGAATTGGCGGATACAAGCCCACAAGCAAAAAGATTACAACGCCGAGAAAAATGACAAGCTTGGTGTGGTTACGCGCGAAGTCAAGTGCGTTGTCTTTAAGCTCTACCAGAGAAGCTACGCTGAACTGCGGTTTATTAGTTCTTTCAGCCTTCTGCCTGCGCTCGGACTTCTGGTCACGCTCGGGCTTCTGAGTCCTATCAATCCTATTAACTTGAACAGTTCTTTTACACTTGGTGTCCTTGGAACTCTTCTGGGAAGAAGCGTCCTTTTGAGTCACCGCAGGCTTTTTAACCTCAACAGCTTTTGAGTCAGATTGAGATTTCTCAGTTACCTGGGGTTTCTCGGCTTTTTTAGTTGAAAATATTTTGAGAGCACCAGAGGCATGCTCCGCGGTAGTCTCTTTAAGAGGCTCAACGGAACGCTTGGTGGGCGTTGTTTTTCTTTTTGTACCACTCTTTTTAGTGGTGTCTTGACTCATCACGGATCTCATTTCTGGTTTGTTTGGTGATGCGTCGCAACAAATTGCAACATCTTTATTATGGCAGAGGCAGCGCCGATAGCCCTGCCTCAGTTTGGAATTTCATCGTTTTACCGAATAGAAGTCGTCGCTCCACGGCAAGTCGTAAGCTTTGCGGTACGTACGCACGTCTTCGTGCGATTCACGCAGCTTGCTTACGCATCAAGATGACGTTTAGCTTCTTGCCACAAATCTTCTTGTAGCTCGGGTTTCTCGTCAAGCGAGAAGCCCCTCTCAGCAGCAGCTTTCTCCATGTACGACCAGCGAGAGCGGAACTTTCTGCAGGCGCTCATCAGTGCTTCTTCCGCATCAACGCCTTCCCAGCGAGCAACGTTTATCAGCGCAAACAAGATGTCGCCAAATTCGTCCGTTTTCTGCTGTGTACCTGGGGCTTCAGCGTCAAACTCTGCGCGCTCCTCGGCAACCTTGTCCCACACGTCAGCGACAGACGCCCACTCAAAGCCCATCTTTGCGGCGCGCTTTGAGATCTTCTGGGCCTGCATAAGCGCAGGTAGAGACTGCGGAACCGAGTCGAGAAGACCCTCGGTGTGCACAGTATCTTCCGCACTGGCGCGCTCCTCAGCCTTGACGCTCTCCCACACGTCTAAGACGGCCGCGGCCGACGACGTTGAACCAGCTTCTGGCCCAAATACGTGCGGATGTCTGCGTACCAGCTTCTGGTTGAGCGCTCGACATACGTCGTCGATGTCGAAGCCCGCTGCGCGGTCGCGCGCCCCACTGCCCGCACTGGCGCCGCTGTCCGCCTCAATCTGCGAGTGCAGAACTACCTGCTCAAGCACATCGCCAAGCTCTTCCTCAAGATGCTCGGGAGAGCCCTCGGCAATAGCCTCAACCGCCTCGTAAGCCTCCTCAATCATATTCTTTGAGATGGACTGATGCGTCTGCTCCTTGTCCCAAGGGCAGCCATCCTCCTGGCGAAGGCGCCAGATGGTTCTAATCAGGCGATCAAACTCCGGATGCGTCTGAGGTGCGCCCGGACGAGCTTTTGTTTCTTCATCAACTACAGCTGCTAGCTGGGCGATCTTCTCGTCAGATGTCATGTAGCTTATTGCTCCTCGGGATACAGGAAATTCCAGTCATTGCGCAGGCCAGTCATGAGCTCCATAACGTCCTTTGAGACCTCAAGCTGCGCCTGAGCAGAAACGTCTCCTGCAACAGCGGCCTCCAGGTCTGCCAGCACGTACGCCAGCGCGTCAGCCGTGCGTCCTACCTGGACTTTCTCCTGCTTGCCGTCGTCAGTCCACGTGATAGTGGCAACGTCCGCGCGTGGGTACTCCATAATCTCAATGAAGGCTTTATCAGCGGAAATCATGGCGCGTTTTGGCTGCTTGGAATGAAGCGTCAGTGCCAGAACAACCATCTGACCCTCAGCGTTTCTGAGCAAAATGCCGTCTGTCTGATCAACGCCGGTAGGCGCAGGATTCATCATAGAAAGCACGTCATGAGGTTGGCTCTTCAAGAAAAGACGAGCGAGCGTCAGAGAGTACACACCAATGTCCAGAAGGGCTCCGCCGGCAAGCTTAGGATTGAAGAAGCGATTCTCCATGTCAAACTCTTTGTAGCTGCCAAAATTCTCCTGAATCAGGTTGACTGGACCAAACTCGCCAGCCTCCACGCGGCTAACCAGCTCTTTGTAGAGTGGCATGTGCAAAATGGTGCAGGCGTCCATAAGCTGAACACCGTTTTGACGTGCAAGTTCTTCGGCCTCAAGCAACTCAGCCGAGTTGAGCGTAATGGACTTCTCGCACAAAACATGCTTGCCCGCCTGAAGTGCTTTGCGCAGGTAGATGATGTGTGTGTTGTGAGGCGTGGTCAGATATACCGCATCAATCTCATCGCTGGCGAGAAGATCGTCGATGCTGTCATACACGCGCTTGACGTGATGTTTTTGTGCAAACGCGACGGCCTTTTCCTGTGTCCTGTTAGCTACGCCGTCGATGGTTCTGCCAACAGAAGCCAATGCCTCTGCCATCTGGTTTGCAATAACTCCACAGCCAATAACACCCCACCTGAGGTGTGGCGCGGCAAAGATGGTGTCCACGGCGCTCGCGGCATCCCGTGCGCCACCTGCGACGTCCTGTGCGACGTTCACAGCGCTCTGCGCGGCGCTTGCGGCGTTCTGTGACGTCTGATCTTCTGTTTGACTCATATTTACTCCTCAACCTCATCGTCGCCACCAAGCTCTTCAAGAACTCCCAGGGCGGCGGGCATCAACTGCTCTTCATTTCGATGGAACGGATACGCCAGTTTATGCGTCTTTGGATACACAATAGCACCGCGACCCTTCATCTTGAGGGCTTGTTCGCGAGGAATTTCTACGCCCAGATATACCAGGCGTCCATTTGTCAGGCTCACTGACGTTGCGCCCAAACGCTGCGCGCGGATGCGCACGCGGGCACGATCAAACAAATTCTTGCCCGCAAGCGGCAGGGCACCAAAGCTATTCTCGGTATCTTGCTGAAGCGCATCAACATCGGAAAGCTCTGTAGCTGCGGCAAGACGACGGTACACCAGAACGCGTCGGTCAACCTCTGGCAGATAGTCCTCATCAAGATAGAAATCTGCAGGTAGATTGATGGTTACCTCGACCTGCTCAAGCTCTGCGGACTCACCGCGAGCCTCAGCAACTGCCTCGCCCAGCATCTGCGTAAAGAGGTCAAAACCAACGCTGGAAAGGTTTCCGTGCTGCTCAGCGCCCATAAGAGAGCCGGCGCCTCTAATCTCTAGGTCACGCATGGCAATGCGCATGCCGCTGCCCAGGTCCTGGAACTCGTTGATTGCCGTCAGGCGCTCGGTTGCCTCTTCCGTCAGCGGCAACTCCGCCGGGAACATAAAGTACGCGTACGCCTGCTGCCTACCACGACCAACACGGCCCTTGAGCTGGTACAACTGAGCCAGTCCCAAGCGCTGTGAGTCCTCGATAATCAGCGTGTTAGTGTGCGAGTTGTCAATGCCGGACTCAATGATGGTGGTGGCCACCAAAACGTCAATCTCGTGCTCCTGGAAGGCGAGCATGACGTTCTCTACCTCGCGAGCGCTCATCTGACCGTGAGCCACACCCACGCGAGCCTCTGGAGCCGCCTCCTCCACGCGAGCCACCGCTTCATCAATAGTGGTCACGCGGTTGGACACGTAGTACACCTGACCTTCTCGCTCCAGCTCGCTTCTAATAGCTGCGGAAACAAGATCTGGGTTGTACTCGCCCACCATTACCTGAACAGGCTTTCTGCCAGGCGGCGGCGTCAGAATCAGGCTCATGTCACGAACGCCGCTCATGGCCATCTGCATGGTGCGCGGAATTGGCGTTGCCGAGAGCGTCAGTACGTCTACCTGCTCGCGCATGTTTTTGAGCTGCTCTTTGTGCTGAACGCCAAAGCGCTGCTCCTCGTCGATAATCACCAGGCCCAAATCGTGCGGATTCACGTCCGCTGAAAGCAATCTGTGTGTTCCTACCAGCACATCTACGGTTCCGTCCGCAAATCCCTCAAGCGCTTTTTTCTGCTGAGCAGGCGTGACAAAACGAGAAAGCACGCTTACCTTCAAATCAAACGGAGCAAATCGCGAGAAAAACGTCTCGTAGTGCTGCTGAGCCAAGATGGTAGTTGGGCACAAAATCATAACCTGGCGGGCGTCCTGGCACGCCTTAAACGCAGCTCTAAGCGCCACTTCTGTCTTGCCAAATCCAACGTCACCGCAAAGCAAGCGGTCCATAGGCTTTCGCGCTTCCATGTCCAGCTTAATGTCTGCAACAGCGCTTTCTTGGTCTGGCGTCAGCTGATACGGGAAGCTGGACTCCATCTCCTCCTGTGCAGGAGTGTCCAAAGAGAACGCATAGCCCGGCACCGAAGCGCGGCGCGTATAGAGGTCTACTAGGTCAAACGCCAGTTTCTTGGCGGACTTTCTTGCCTTGTTAGTGGCGCGCGACCAATCTGCCGTGTTGAGCCTGGTCAGGCGCGGATTGTTGCCGTCGGGTCCCACATAGCGCGTGATGCGGTCAACTTGCTCCAGAGGTACATAGAGTTTATCGTCATTGGCGTACTCAAGTAGGAAGTAATCACGCTCTCTACCTGCGACTTCTTGGCGCACAATGGCCGTAAAGTGAGCAATACCGTGCGTTGCGTGGACAACGTAATCGCCCGGCTTAAACGGGAACGTCACCGTTGTGGGGTCAATGCGCTTGGAACGCTTCTTGTTGCGCGCGCTTCTGGCCGTCAAGTCCGAGACAGAAAGCACTGCTAGATTAGCTGTAGGAATGATGATTCCCGCAGGAACGGGCGCGTCGGTAAACGTAACGCGACCTCGCTTAAGTGGCGCGTAAGCACCGTTTTGATCAGGTTCGTTTTCAAGCGCCGTACCCAGCGACTCCTCAAACGGAATGGACTCATCCGAGAAAAGCAACTTAAGGTGCTCGCGAGCGGCACGATCGGGAACCGCAAATACCACGGCATCGCGGTCTTGCGCCAGCTGCCTCACGCGACCCAAAAGCTTTGTGTCCGAGCCTGCAATAGATGGCTGCACCACAGAGAGCTCCGACGTTACCGCAGCTCCCGTACGCAAAAGTGACGAGAAGGACAGGCGTTGCTGCGAGCCAAAGTCCATGGCTTTGGGATCTGTATACAGACCGTCTAGTTTCACTTTTGATGCTGTTGCGGATGCGGAGATTTCGTCAAAGGCACGCTGGCAATCATCAAACAGCGAGCGTGGCTCCGCAAGAACTATCAGCGTCTCTGAAGAGATGTGCTCAAGAGGGCTGGCAGAGCCTCCGTACAGTACAGGAAGATAGCGTTCAAGTGCAGGAGCCTGAGCTCCGCGCTGAATAAGCTCCAGGTCAGCAGCGAGTGCAGAGTTTTCTTGCGCGCGTGTGTAGAGCGCTTCTTCTGCGCGGCGAATGGTCTCTTTGGTAAACGCAAGCTCTCTAGCTGGGGCAACGGTAACCTCATCAATGGCACCGATAGTCTGTCCGGTAGCCGCCACCATGCGCCTGATGCGGTCAATCTCGTCTCCGAAGAACTCAATGCGCACAGGACTTGTGGCTTGAGCTGGGAAGATATCAACCGTATCGCCGTGAATGTGGAAGGTGCCAGGAGCATCTACCTCGCCTGTATCGGCGTATCCCATGCCGACGAGCAACGAGGCCACGTCCTCAAAGGGGACGTCGTCGCCAACGGTAAACGTTGCAGGAAGAAAATAACCAGAACCAACAGGGGGAACTCTGCGCATCAGCGCGTGAGCGCTTGCAACTACAATGACCTTCTCGCCAGCGGAAAGCTTGGCGATGGCACGGCACCTAGCTCCAATAAGGGCGTCGTCTGGCGTGGTATCTGACCAGGGGCGATCCTTGCGGTTGGGGTAGCGCAGCACGGCGTCGTTGCCCAGCCACGCTGCAAGTGAGCGCGCCGTACGGTCCGCAGCGTCCTCTCCTGCGACAACCAGCAAGCATGGGCGGGGATTTTGCGCCCAAAGTGCAGCCAGCATCAGCGGACGAGCGCTTTGCGAGAGGGACAGCGTGGCGTCTGATCCACGCGAAAGCTCTCGCTTCAGCTTCTCTAGCTCGGGCGCGCTCAGTAGTTGAGCTGCAACTCTATTGATAAACACACAGTCTCCCGCCATGCCGCTAAACCCACATGCAAACGCATGCGGGTTACATCAAACCTTGCTGGACGCTGCTGCGTCTGGCGCGCGACGTCTGGCGCGGAAGCACAGGTTTGATAACTTTTCAATTGGGCTGTTATTGTAGCTGTTATGCAGCTATTTTGCTATTCTCGCCTCACGTGATAACGTAACTACATACTGGGTACACATAAAAGGAATTGAGGAGAGGTCATGCCCAGAGAATCAAAGAAAGTCAAGGTAGAACGCGGCATTGAGCTGTGCCGACGCATGCACGAGCTCTATCCAAGCGTCCAGAGCGCCCTGGATTATCACGACGCGTTTACTCTGCTCATCAGCGTTATGCTTTCGGCGCAGACTACTGACGCCGCGGTAAATAAAGTTACTCCCGAGTTGTTTCGCCGCTGGCCAGACGCCCCTTCCATGGCGGCCGCCAATGCTGTCGAGGTCGGAGAGGTCATCCAGACCATCGGATTCTGGCGCGCAAAGGCCAAGCACTGTGTGGAGACGGCGCAAATTCTGCTGACGGAGTACGGCGGAGAAGTTCCAGGCACCATGGAAGACCTGGTCACGCTCCCGGGCGTTGGTCGAAAGACTGCAAACATCGTGCTCAACAAGATGTTTGACGTGGTCGACGGCATCGCGGTGGACACGCACGTGCACAGGATCTCCAAGCGCATGCGCCTGAGCTCGGCTTCTACGCCGCTGGCTGCCGAGAAAGACCTGCTCGCACTTCTCCCCCACGAACTCTGGAAAGACGTCAACGAAGAGTGGATTCACTTTGGGCGAGAAACCTGCACTGCTCGCAACCCTAAGTGCGTCGGCTGTCCCATGAGCGACATCTGCCCTTCCTACGAGCAGCCCAATCGCTGGTTCAAGGGGTAGCACGGAGCGCGGCACGCTGGCCCGGCGCTGAGCTGTGGGCGCACGGGTGCCGCGGGTGCCGCAAGTGCACGGGCTTCTCGCCAGGCGCGCATGCTACGAGCGCGCGGGTTTCTCGCCAGATGCTTCTGAGTTGCGAATCCAGACTCAAGCACCGCAATAAGCCTGAAAAGTGCATGAAGTCTGAGTAAATTTACTCAGACATGACGAGAAAAACCGGCAAATAGCTCAGACTTGGTAAACTTTTCCGGCAAATTACTCAGACATGGCGAGAAAATCAGGCTTCATGAAAGCGCGAGCTCGGACGCGCTTTAAACTCTGCCTGAAAAGTGAGCCTGAAAAGTGCAATGATTCTGTATTTTGGACACAGATTCTTTGATGAAATCAGGCAAATCCACAGATTCTTTGAAACATTTAGGCAAAAGTTACAGATTCTTTTAAGAAATCAGGCGCGCACCGGGCGGTTCACGGAACACATGTCAGGCGCGCGCCGAGCGGCCCACTAGATGCGTTAAACACATAGCGAGAAACCCAATCTCACCGCAACATCTACGCACAAAGATACCCGCCAGCAAGCCGATGACCTGCTGGCGGGTACATTTTTAACGCACTAAAAGTTGAAGCTGCAACTTAGTAGTTGAGGGACTGCTCCTCGAAGTATGCCTGTGGGTGACCGCAGACTGGGCAGACCTTTGGTGCAGATGCGCCAACGTGCAGGTGACCGCACTTGAGGCACTTCCAAACCTTGACACCCTCGCGCTCAAAGACCTCACCGGACTCAACGCGCTCAAGAAGCTTCTGATAGCGCTCCTCGTGAGTCTTCTCGATGTTGCCGACAAGACGGAACTTAGCAGCGATCTCTGCGAAGCCCTCCTCCTCAGCTACCTTAGCGAAGTCAGCGTACATAGTGGTCCACTCGTAGTTCTCGCCAGCAGCTGCGTCCTTGAGGTTCTCTGCAGTCTCTGGAATCTTGCCACCGTGGAGATACTTGAACCAAAGCTTAGCGTGAACTTTCTCGTTGCCAGAAGTCTCGGTGAAAATGTTGGAAATCTGCTGATAACCATCTTTTGCAGCCTGGGAAGCATAGTAGCTGTACTTGTTGGTAGCCTGGGACTCACCAGCAAAAGCTGCCTCGAGGTTCTTCTTTGTCTGAGAATTCTCAAAATCTACTGCCATTTTTTCTCCTCTCCCGCGTTAACGAGTGGCACGTTAACGCATGTCAAAGCGCCTGGGTAGCGCTGTGTTACCTTTAGCAAACAAATGCAAATGATAATCATTAGCACTTATGCTCATATACTGACCCCTTCGTCAGCATTATGAATTATAACCATTTATGGCAACCAATATTCATTATTTTTCTGACAAAAGCCTTCCTTCGCAAGTTCTTCAAGTAAGCCAAGGGTAACCTGCTCATCAAGGGTTTCTCGCCCGGCGTTGACCTCAATCTGACAGAGTTCCTGGTGAAGCGTCTCAAACTCCGCACCACCCTCGTCTTTATGGGCGAGAAGAACGCGCAAGAGCTCGGCGCGCTTCTGTCGATGAGATCCCTCAAAGCGCGACTGCTTGACGTGGCTTTTTGATCTTCGCGAAGGATTGGGAATGGTTTTCTTCAAGTACGCACCATAGTCGAGAAGGGCGTAGTACCAGCTACGTGGCGTGAGCTCCGCTGTGGCATTGTTCGCGGCGCCGTCGGCGTCCACAACGTTCGCAGCGCTATCGGCGTCCGCAACGTCCGCCGCATCCTCAACACTCGCAGGGCACGTTAGCTCTACCAGCGGGACAAGCTCGGAGTCTGGCACACCCTCTGCCTGCGGATATAGCTCGTGCAGGAAGACCGTGCGCACGTTAGTCTCCAGGTAAACACCGTGCAGATTAAACGCAAACGCACAAATGCCCGCAGCAGTTGCGGGACCAATACCTGGAAGCTTTACCAGCTCCTTTGGATCTTGTGGAAAGATGCCGCCAGCCTCAGAAATTGCCTGAGCAGCTCGATGCACGGACAAAGCACGACGGTTGTAGCCCAGACCCTGCCATTCTTCAAGCACATCCGAAGCCGCGGCGGCTGCCAACGCGTCAACCGTTGGGAAGCGCTCCAGCCATCTCTGCCAGCGTCCATCTACACGGCTAACCTGCGTCTGCTGAAGCATAACCTCAGAAATCCAGATAGCATACGGGTCATACGTGCGACGCCAAGGCAAATCGCGATACAACTCGCGACCTTTCTTGGCTACGAACTCGACAAATGCACGCAGTTCCGGCGTGAGTTCTGATGCGGGTTCCACTTCGCCGCTCATTTTTGTATGTGAGATTTTCTTATCGACCAATATTGAACTCGTAAGGCTTTTTCTCGGCAGAAATAACTTCGCCGTCAAGCAGATTGTCAAATGTGCCGGCGGTAATCTCAGCCTCAATAGCGGCAACGGCATTCTGGATAATCTGCTCATTACGCTGGGCGTTCTCATTTTTTACCAGCTGGAACTCACCCACCATCTCTGGCATAAGACCCTCTACAACAACTTGATACAGAGTCACGGACGCAAAGAAATTACACAAGGTTTTCTCGGCACTGCACCAAAGGGGTCCAAAATAGCACGAATTATGACGAGGGCATGGCTCATTATTAGGACCTGCCCACTCGCAGCTAGAAATAAAAACAGGTCCCTGAACTGCCTCGACAATATCAAGAACGCTCACCTCAGTTGGATCAATGGCCAGCATCATGCCACCGTGAGCGCCGCGCGTGCTAACAATCACGCCCGCGATGACCAGGTCATGCTGGATTGAGCGAGCAAAGGAGTATGGAATATCGTTTTCTTCTGCGGCGTCGCGAACAGAAAGAAGCTTCTTTGGGCTTCTCACCAGCGAAGAAAGCATGCGAATTGCATAGTCAGTTTTGCGCGAAATTTCCATTGGTTCTCCAAGTACCCCTCGTGCGTCCGCTTGAGGAACTGCTTTTCTCACTTATCTGGCTTGTGACCAGGCCAGTCGTTGTTACAGGTTGATTCTTGCTATCGGTTCAGATGTTGCTCTTAGTTCAATCTTTGCTCTTAGTTCAGTCGTTGCTACCAGTTCAAAATTTTCCAGCCGCGCTTGTTTGCAAGTCTGGCAAGCGTTGGACCAGGGCAAACGGCGCACGGCGTTTGAGCTGCCGACAAAAGCGTTGCGTCCGAGTAATGATCGCCGTACGCGTACGCAATCTCCCAGTTGCCCTGGCCAAAACGCTGGTTGCACCACTCAGTTGCCGAGACCAGCTTCTGAGCGCCCTCAATCACGGGACCGTCAACCTTGCTGGTATAGTGCCCGTCGGCTCCCACCTGCATCTTTGTGGCGAGAAACGCGTCCACTCCCAGCTTCTGAGCGGCCAATTCCGCGATAGGTTCAAACGTTGCTGAAACCAACAGCACGCAGCAACCTTCTGCCTGCCGACGACGCACCTCTTCCAGCGCCTGAGGGCGATACATCCCCTCAATTACCTCGCGATGAAAATCGTGCATGACGGCATTTGCAAACTCAACGCTATACTGCGTAAGTGCGCCAACAACCAGCTCACGCGCCTCTTCCTGCCTTTGAGGAAGATGCAGCTTGTAGCGAGCTCCCCACCACACAAGCTTGAGCGTGCGCGCAATTGAGGACAGATGACGGCGAAGCAAATACGCAGAGAACAAGAGTCCTGACTGTCCAGAAATGACGGTTCCGTCAAAATCAAAAACAGCAATTTTCTTGATCAAATCTGAAGTGTGTTCCGTATTGGAAGATTCTGCGGATATGGAACTTACGCTATCGCGTTGCGACAGCGCATCCAAAGTATTCTGATTCCGCACAATCCACCTCACTTTACCTCTGCTTTTAAATGTTTCTGTAGCAGAAGCACTTAGACACATTCTGATGTAAAGATATCACACAATGCTCTATTTTCTGACTTGGTTTCAATAAATTAAAGATGTAATTTAAATCTTTTATGCTGGACTTTTTGGTAATGAAAAAGCCCTCCGTAGAGGGCTTGAACATGCAATGGCGGGATATGCGGGGCTCGAACCCGCGACCTCCGACGTGACAGGCCGGCGCTCTAACCAGCTGAGCTAATACCCCGGACGCCTTGTTGCGAATTGAAATAATACAGGGAACTTTTATTCTTGTCTAGCGTTATTTCCAACGAATTTAAAAATTTTCTTGAAAATAACCACTTGGCGAGAATATCCGCAGCTCAGAAACATGAACACCCACTGGAAATCCACAATTTCTTCGCGTTGCTTTTACTGAAGAGCAACGCTGGTGGTGTTTCCTGTGGAGTCGGTTACCTTTAGCGTAGTTCCGTCAAGCGTAGCTGCGGTGATGGTTCCGTTTCCACCAACAGCCTTGCCGTCCTTATCGGCAATAAGTGTTGGAAGCGAGCCGTCTACCAGGGCACATGCCACAACATCCCAGCCAGAATCGCGATTCTCTGGAACCAAAATGGTGTCGTTAAAAAGAATCAGGCTGGTAGGAGTTCCCTCAACCTCAAACAGAACGCTCTTAGTTCCCGAGTCACTGGTGCGAACAACAGCAGTTTTGCCGTCGCTTTGCTTCTCCAGAGAGTACTTCATACCGTGGAAGGTAACTGAGCCGTCAACTGCCTGCTCGTCTTGCTGTTTCTCGTCAGCGTAGGCGGACTGGGTCTGCTTTGGCTGCTGGCTTGCAGATTCACTCTTAGTGCTTGTAGCGCAGCGAACAATAAAGAACAGAGCAGTAAGCGCAACAATAGCTGCGACCACCAAGATGATGACCGATTTTCTATTTGGAGGTTCTGGCGTGTTATCGGCCTGTCGTGGGCTCTGAGGAATTTGTGCGCCCTGACCAGCACGAAGCGTTGAAATGTTCTTCATATCAACCGATGAAGCCTCAGGGGTCTTCTCGCCAGATGAACTTGTTCTCATGTGGTTTGCCATGCTTAAACCTCCCGACGCGCTTCAATTGCACGTCCCAATGTTACCTCATCTGCATACTCAAGGTCTCCGCCTACGGGAAGTCCGCTTGCCAGTCGGGTAACCGTCATTCCAAGCGGATTGATAGTTCTGGAGAGGTACGTTGCGGTTGTTTCTCCCTCAACGTCCGGATTAGTTGCCAGAACTACCTCGGTAACGGTGCCATCGGCCAAGCGGGACAGCAGCTCGCGTACGTGGAGCTGCTCGGGACCAATCTTGTCCATAGGCGAGATTACGCCGCCCAGAACATGGTAGAGGCCATGGAACGCACCGGTACGCTCAATTGCCGAGACATCCTTGGGCTCAGAAACAACGCAAATTTTGCTGCGATCTCTGGAAGAGTCCAGGCAGATGTCGCATTCGTCGCGCGTTGCATAGTTGAAGCAGATAGGGCAAAAATGCACCTGCTGCTTAAGCTCCAAGATGGCCTGCGCCAAACGGCGAGCCTCCTCGGAATCAACCTCGAGAAGATGGTAGGCTATGCGCTGAGCAGACTTTGGACCAATGCCTGGTAGTCGACCTAACTCGTCAAGCAAACGCTGCAGCGCGCGACCATCATTTGTGGTATCAAACGCCATGGATTAGAACAGTCCTGGGATATTCAGTCCACCAGTTACTGCGCTCATCTGGGCAGATGCCTGAGACTCAGCAGACTCAAGAGCATCATTTACAGCAGCCAGAATCATGTCCTGCAGCATCTCGATATCCTCAGGATCAATTGCCTCAGGATCAATGGTGATATTGGTCAAGCGCAGGTCGCCGGATGCGGTTACCTTGACAGCGCCGCCACCAGCGCTTGCAGTTGCCTGCATAAGAGAAGCCTTCTGCTGAGCTTCCAGCAGCTGCTCCTGCATTTTGCGAGCCTGAGCCATCATCTGATTGCGATTCATGCCGCCCATGTTAAATCCACCACGTGCCATATGTTCTCCTATCGTCGTATCTATTTTAGACAAGTTGCGCTTTTTGCGCTGGCGCATGAGAAGCCATGCACCAAAGCGTCATATCGCGAGTATATCGCGAGAAGTTCTAGTTATTTGAAGGGTCTACGGGAGTTTCGGCATCCAGCTTCTTCTCTACCGACAAAGAAACCGCTGGTCCAAATACCTTCTCAAGCATGTCTGCCACGCTGTTGAGCTCTGGTGGAAGCGATGAACGAGCAGCAATATCCTCTGGTGAAGCTGGTACTGGAGCAGGCGCAACTGGAGCTGGAACGGCATCTTCAACGGAGTTGTCCAAAACTGCAGCTACATCGTCATCGCTGTAAGGTACCTGATCGTAGTCGAGAGCCTCAGTAGGCGCACTGCCAGACGCAGGCTCATCCCAAGGCATCGGATATGACGCCTCTGACGCTGGTGCAACGGGGGCTGCAGGTGCTGGAGCAGGCGCAGGTACCTGAGCGGGAACGGCGGCAGAAGCGGGCTGCGCAACTGGCTCAGGATCTGGTGCGACGGGCACAGCAGGAGTCGCTGGAATTGCAGGCGCGGGTGCAGGAGCTGGAGCCGGCGCCTGAGCTGCACGTTTTTCTCGCGAGATTGCCGTTGCAGCGAGGCTCGACTCAACATATTTGATACGGCGTGGACCCATGACCTGGGCAACACACTCTTTTACAAACTCGGAAACTGCTGGTGCGCTGAGCATTCTCATGGCAAACGAAGAGCCCTTTGGCAGCGTAACTACCAGCTCAGAGCCATCGTCGGACTCAAGCGTTGAGCTGACCAGCAGTGCTGCATGAGCAGCGTTCTTGGAGGCACAAACCTTGCCGACTTCTTTCCACTGTCTGACGAGAAGTGCGTCTGCCTGGTCAACTTCCTTTGGAGCAGGCGCAGGCGCAGGTTGTGGCGCAGGCGCAGGTTGCGGAGCTGGCGCGGCTGCGGGTGCTGGTGCAGGCTGCGGTGTTGGAGCTGGCGCAGATGCAGGCACAGCGACTGGTGCAGGCGCTGGGGTTGCAACTGGAGCGGGAGCCGTCGCTGGTGCAGGTGCCGGAGCCGCCTCTGGTGCGGGTGCAGGGACGGGAGTCGGCGCGGCAACAGGAGCTGGCTGCGGTGCCGGAGTCGCCACAGTCGCAGGAGCCGGCTGTGGAGCCGAGACAGGTGCGGGAGCTGCGGGTTTCTCGCCAGCAGGAACAACAACACCGTTTGCAAGCTGCTGTTCAAGAACTGCCACCCTATCTGCCAGCGCTTCCAATGAAAGCTCCGTATTAGGTCGTGCCAGCTTGGTAAATGCAACCTCCAGGACAAGTCGCTGATTCACGGCTGTGCGCATCTGGTTGGCCGCGTCGCCCAAAACGGTCAGAACTCTGGAGAGCCGATCAACCGAGCCAAATGCCTGAGCCTCTTTGGTAAGCTGCTCGGTCGAAGCAGTGGAATTTGCCAGTGCAGGAGAATCAACGCCCACAGCTGCGGCAATGTAGAGATCCCTTACATGAACAGCAAGCTCGCGCGTGAACTGCAGCAGATCTTTGCCGCCTTCAAACAGCGTATTTACCGTGGTAAAGAGCGAAGAAATGTCTCGCTGAGCCAAGGCCATCGCGGCGTTGTTAATAAGAGAGCCGGAAGACTGGCCCAAAACGTCTCGAACCGTCTGCTCAGAAATGACGCCGCCGCCATAAACAGAGAGCTGCTCAAGAGAAGAGAGAGCGTCACGCATACCACCGCGCGCATGACGAACAATAAGATCAATAGCTGCGTCTTCGTAGGTAAAGCCCTCATTTTTGCAGACGTTGACCAGGTGCTCTGCCATCTCGTCAGCAGCAATGGAGCGGAAATCAAAGCGCTGCACGCGGGACAGAATAGTTGCAAGAATTTTCTGAGGATCGGTGGTACACATGATAAACGTCACGTGTGAAGGAGGCTCCTCCAACGTCTTAAGCAGGGCATTAAACGCCGCCGAGGTAAGCATATGCACCTCGTCGATAATATAAACCTTGCCCTTGCCGCGCACAGGAGCGTAGCTAGCGCGAGAAATAATCTCTTCTCGTACGTTGTCAACACCGGTGTTAGAGGCGGCGTCAATCTCGAAGACGTCTGGATGCTGACCGGCAGCAATCAGCTGACAGTCCTCGCAAGTGCCGTCGGGCAGATGACCAGGTGCCTCGTGACAAAGGATGGCCTTTGCCAGCAAGCGAGCCATAGTGGTCTTGCCTGTGCCGCGAGGCCCGCAGAACAGGTATGCGTGACTAAGTTTTTGCTCCAAGACCGCCCGCTCAAGGGTGCCGACCACATGCTTCTGGCCAACTACCTGCTCAAACGTTTGCGGGCGATACTTTGTGTACAGTGATTCCATTCGTCCTCCGACGGCAGATTTTTCACTTTCAAGTATACCCTCTGAGTTGAGAGGGTTTCTCGCCAAACAAAAACGGGGCAGCCGAAGCTACCCCGATTCTGTACTCTGCGGTCTTTGCGCGAGCAAATACCTGCTACTCTGCAGCCTCTTCGGTTGCAGGTGCCTCGACCTCAGCCTCAGCCTCTGGCTCTGCAGCTGGTGCGTTCTTTGCGAACTCAGCAGCACGCTTTGCCTTCTCAGCAGCCTTAGCCTCAGCAGCAGCCTTACGAGCAGCTTCCTGCTCAGCAGCCTTAGCAGCCTTTGCCTCCTTGGCAGCCTTAGCAGCCTCGAGAGCAGCGTTTGCTGCGCCACCGAACTTGTCGGCGAAGCGCTGGACACGTCCACCAGTATCGACAAGCTTCTGCTGACCCGTATAAAATGGGTGGCACTTGTCGCAGAGGTCAAGACGCATCTCTGGAACAGTTGCGTGTGTGGTCCAGGTGTTTCCGCAGGTGCAGCGAACGGTGCACTCTACGTACTCTGGATGAATACCTTGCTTCATGCAGGACTCCTTACATCGGCCCTGGTTTCCGACCAGAGCAGGGGTGTCTTTATGAGCACGTGCTCAATCAAGACAATAAGCTGAAAAAGTATAGCAGAACAACCCTTCTGTTGCTAGAAGTACTTGGCGAGAAATTCACATTTTGTGCAGATAATTCTTGTGTGTGACAGCTGCGCAACAACTGCAAAACAACTGCAAAACAACTTTTTTCTTACTCACGACAACTTTAGAGATACGCCCAATGGGCTAAAATCCAATACGTCATAAAAAAGCTGGTCTACAGCCCTCGGAGGTATAATGTTTTTATCGATTGATGTGGGTAACACGCAAACTGCCATTGGTTTATTTGACAGCGAAGGCACTATGGTGCGCGGCTGGAGAATGCCTACCGATCAAAGCGACACCTCCGACATTCTGCACGGCCGTCTCTTCACGTTCTTCCAGAAAGATGGACTGAGTCTAGACGACGTTGAGGCGGGTGGACTTTCGTGCGTGGTTCCTGTTATCACACGTGCTTGGCAGCGCTGCTTTGAGCTGCTGCTTAACAAGCCTCTGACCCGCATTAACGCGCTTTCCACGGATAAGATTCGCTTCAATATCCCCCACCCCGAGCTTGTGGGTGCCGACCGCGTAGCAAATTCCGTTGCCGCAACTGAGCGCTATGGCTATCCAGTTATTGTGGTTGATTTTGGCACCGCAACCAATTTGGACGTTGTTGATAAGGACGGCGTATTCCGCGGAGGCGCTATTTCACCAGGTATTATGATCTCTGCAAACGCTCTGTTTGCGCGCGCAGCCAAGCTCTCTAGCATTCCTATCAAGGCTCCCGAGACCGTCTTGGGTAACACCACCGAAAGCGCTGTTCAGGCAGGTATTGTAGTAGGCGCCGCCGCTCAGGCAGAGGGTCTGGTTGCCAGAACGCTCAAAGAGCCTGGTATTGAGGGCGCAACCGTTATTGCAACGGGTGGCCTGGCAAACACCGTTAGCGAAGCAACAGATGTCTTTGACGTGGTTGATCCGCAGCTTACTATGCGTGGCATTTATCTGATTTGGAAGCAGTCTGCTCAAGCCACAGAGTAACTAACGACACTGCCGCGTTACCGCAGTTAGATTGACAGCTAGAGCAGCGGTTAAACTGCCGGAACCACAGAAGCTTCTTCCTCACTTACAAGGATTTCTTTACCGTCCTGGTCAACAAGGATGGCATGACCCCACACGTCAATGCCGCCAAATCGAGCGGTCAGCGCAACGTTACCACTGGGGTATACCTTATTGACCTGCTGTCCAAGCAGAGGAACCATATCAAAGTAGTCGCTCAGAATGAGTGCGATGGGTCCCGCAAAACTCCTCGCGCGTTTAACCTGCTGCTCCCACACGCTTACACTCTGAACCACCAGCTCAGAGACCTTATTAGCGAGAAGTTCTGTGTTGTCTGCAACGTCAAACGCTGAGCAAAGTACCTTGGGATCTGCCGCGATGCTCACCACAGCAAACATGCCCTCTTGATAGCCAGCAGTAGCCTTAATTGAGGCCACTACCTGGTCTTTATAGCAGATATCGTAGGGCCAGCAGATACCAAAACTCTCATCTGCTGCGTGCAAGAACTGACAAAGTCCCAGCGCTACAACGTATGGAACTGCAGGTACATAGGGCATCGAGACTCCTAAGCGCACAACAGTTGCAACCTCAAAGGGTTTCTCGCCAGATGATGGGTGCGCTGATGCGGACGCTGGATCGAGGGTCGGTTCAAAGCGCTCGTCTTGGCCAGATGCAGCACATTCCTGCACGTCAGAGACGTGGAATACAAACTCGCCCGTTTGTGCGCCACCACGTGCTAGCTCCAGAGCTTTTTCTGCTACTCCCACGTAATGGCTCCCAAGTCCTCGGTAACGTGACCAACACGCTGGTCAGGAGGGACAATCTCCACGCCACCGTGCGAGAAGAAACGCACAGGATCGTGCATCAGGTCTTCCATGGGCACAAGCACGTAATCGCGCTCGCCCATACGTGGATGAGGCAGAGTGAGGTGTTTACCTGCGTGTTGTTCGCCCTCAACCCACAGAAGGTCACAGTCAATAGTGCGAGGCCCATGGCCCTCCTCGCCCTTCTTGCGCGTGCGGTTGAGAGCGTTCTCAACCTCAAGCAGCTTATCCATCAGCACCAGAGGATGGAGCTCAGTTCTAATCTCGGCAACGGCGTTTACCACAGGTGTAGCAATACCGTATGCAGGCTCAGTTTCGTAGGCGTGGCTGAGAGAAACAACGCAGGTCAGCGGAATCTCATCGATGAGCTGCGTAGCACGGGCCAGATAACCCACGCGGTCACCCACGTTGGAGCCAAGCGCCACAAATCCCTGGCGAGGGTCGCGCTCGGTCATAGCCCAGTAAGCGTTGATAGCCTGAGCGGTTCCCGCAACATCGTGAACGCGCAGGATACGGGCACCGTTGGTGATTGCGGCAATGCAAATTGCATGCGTAGCTGCGTCGCGCTGGGTAGCCTCGGCTACGCCAGAAACAGCGCCGACAAAACGCTTTCTTGACACGGCGCAGAGCAGCGGATATCCCATAGAAACCATCGAACGAGTAGCACGCTGGATAACAACGTCCTCATCGGCAAACTTGTCAAAGCCTGGACCTGGGTCAATGCAGATACGGTCCTTGGAAACGCCAGCGCGCATCAGACCGCGAGCCTGGTCGCCCAAAAAGCCCATAATCTGGCGCATGATAGGTGCCTCTTCAGGCAAGGTAAAACGGCGCTGCGAGCTCAGCGTGCGTGTCTCGGCTCCTGTAGCTGCGGCTCGAGCAGCTGCGCTACCAGTAGGGCGAGAAGGGCGCATATCATCCAGCTGAACCTGCTTGCGCTCAACACGAGCACCAAGGCCGTCCTTATTCCAGTGCATCACAATGCAGCCGCAGTCAGACTCCGCAGCTACAGCAACCATTTCTGGATCGGTGAAGCCAGAAACGTCATTGATGATGGATGCTCCAAGGCGGACGCACATCTTTGCTACCTCGGCGTGACGCGTGTCAATGGAAACAATTGCGCCGGCAGCCACCAGCGCACGCACCACAGGCACTACACGCTCAGCCTCTTCTGTAGGCAGAACAGGCGTGTGACCTGGGCGAGTAGACTCTCCCCCAACGTCAATGATGTCAGCGCCCTCATCCAGCATCTGTAGACCGCGTGCAATTGCAGCCTCTGGATCAAAGTTCTTTCCGCCATCAGAGAACGAGTCTGGAGTGACGTTGAGAACGCCCATAATCCTAGGACGCGCCAACGAGATAGTGTGAGTTCCACATTGCCAGGTGTTGTAGCTTTGACGAAGCATGAATCCTCCTTGCCAGCTATGAATGTTTCTATTGTAGCGGTATTGGTGGCTACTAGTCGTATACCATGGATTTATTGAAAGTTTATTGCCGCAAACGCACCGCTTGGCGCCGTAACTGGAGCGTGGAACGCGTGTCACTCGCGGTTACTGTGATACGAATCCACTGCGACCCAAACTACCAGGTCACAGTATGAAAGAGGAGTTATGAGCGATACTCAAGAGTACAAGCTAATTTCCTGGAACGTTAACGGTCTGCGTGCCGTGCTCAAGAAAGAGCCTTCGTTCACGGAAATTTTTGAAACCATAAATGCTGATGTATTTGCCCTTCAAGAAACTAAGCTGCAAGAAGGCCAGGTTGAGCTGGACCTTCCCGGCTACGTTCAAACCTGGAACTACGCAGACAGAAAGGGCTATTCGGGCACAGCGGTTTTCTCGCGAGAAACCCCTCTGCAGGTGATTCGCCAGATTGGATGCCCCGTTGCTGACGACGAGGGTCGCGTTTGTGCGCTGGAGTTTGAGAAGTTCTGGTTTGTGTGCGTGTACACGCCAAACTCAAAAGACCAGCTTGCACGCTTGGATGAGCGTCTTGAGTGGGATCAGCACTATCGCGAGTTCTTGGCTAAGCTATCTGAGCAAAAACCAGTAATTACCTGCGGTGATTTCAACGTTGCACACAACGAGATTGACCTCAAGAATCCTTCGTCTAACAGGCAAAACGCAGGCTTCTCTGACGAGGAGCGCGAGAGCTTTACCAAGCTGTTGGACGCAGGCTTTACCGATACATTTAGGTATCGCCATCCCGACATGACCGGCGCTTACAGCTGGTGGAGCTACCGCTTCAATGCTCGCAAGAATAACGCCGGCTGGCGCATCGACTACTTCCTGGTCTCCAATCGCATTGCTGAGCAGGTCAAAAGCGCATCTATCTTGAGCGAGGTCTACGGCAGCGACCACTGCCCCGTTGAGCTGAGCATTGAGCTGTAGATCGCACGGATGGCGAGAAGAAAGGTCTTCTCGCTAGGGTTGCCTCATGGTGGCAGCCATGATTAACTAGAGTTGTCGATTAAGATTCAAAGGAGCACGTCATGCGCATTACTTGCGACGTTCATACTCACAGCCTGTACTCGAGACACGCCTATTCAACCGTTGAGGAGAACGTTCGCGCAGCTTCTGAGCGTGGCTATGAGCTGCTTGGAATCACCGATCACTTCTCGTCCATGCTGTATGACCAGCAGACCATTAAGAATTTCCAGTTCTTTATGAACACCGCCATTTGGCCAGAAACCTGGTACGGCGTCAGGCTGCTTCACGGCGCCGAGGTTGATATTGTTGACCTTGAAGGCAATCTGTTTGCCTACGACATTACGTTTGACCAGGGCATTAATGGCGATAAACTCCGTCAGCCTCATATTCTTGGCGAGCACATCCTAGGTACCTGCGATTATGCAGTTGCTAGTATTCATAGCAAGCAATGGGCAGCTGGCGCCTCGCAGAAGCAGATTACCCAGATGTACGTGAATGCGCTGGATAATCCACATGTTTTGATTCTTGGCCACCTTGGTCGCAGTGGTTTAGATTTTGATGTTCCCGCACTTGTCAGAGAGTGTCGCGATCGCGGTAAGCTCATCGAGATGAACGAGGCCACACACGACGAAGGCCAGCGTGAGGTTGCTATTGAGCGTTGTCGTGTGATTGCAGAAACCTGCGCTGAACTGGGTTGCAAGATTTCTTTTGGCTCAGATGCTCACATTGCAACCCGCATTGCTGATGCGCATTCTGTTATTAAGCTGCTTGAAGAGGTTGATTTTCCTGAGGAGCTTATGGCTTGTCGCGATGCCCAGACGTTTTTGGACACCATCGCTGATGCAAAGATTCCAGCTTCTAAGCAGGGATATTAAGCCAGACACGAGCACAGCAACTAAGGCGTAGCGCTGTTCGAACGGCTGCAGCTCACAACAACATCGCACAAAGAAACAAAGCCGCGTTTCCGCACGGCTTTGAACTGCCTCCTATTTCTTGGACACGAGAAATGGGAGGCAGTTCAAAACACACCTAAGTCGGATAATCTGTCAAAAAGACGTATACATGACGCTGAAATTACCACAAACATGCAGATTATCGTCATTAGATGTGTAAAATGCCCGCAATTGAGCAGAATATCTGACTTAGGTGTGTTCCTTAGGTGCGGAATTTATCTATAGTTAAATCTTTTATATGACGCTATTCATTTTCTAGCATATTAGATGAGGTTTATGCATAAAGATGCATATCAGGTAGTGCGACCACCTAGCTGCCTGGCTATCTTGATGAAGAACATGTCAATTCTTTAGCAAAACCTACCAAAGCTGAGCTATTTTGTACGCCAGGCCTCAAAGCCAACGCTAACACGCTACAGAATCATAATCGCCTGCATATGAACTGCCTCCCATTTCTTATGTCCAAGAAATGGGAGGCAGTTTACATTCGTCGTTTGCGGTCGATTGATTTTCTCGCTCGTTGACGGCTGACCTTCTCCAGATGATCTTCTCGCCTGTTGCAGCGCTTATTTCATTGCAGCAAGAGCCTTTTCCCAGGCAGCAAGCGAGTCTACGCAGGTCTGGTACGCAACGCAGTAGCTCACGCGCAGCCAACCTGGGCAGCCGAACGAGTCGGATGGAACAGGCAGCAGCTCAAACTGCTTAGCCACATCGCAGAATGCCTGAGCATCTCCACCAGGAGCACGAACCCACAGGTAGAATGCACCATCAGGCTGGATGTACTCGTAACCAAGCCTGGTGAGGCCCTCGGTCAGGACTTCTCGATTCTTTGCATAGGCCTCAACATCTGCTGGCTCATCAACGCAGTCAATAATGACGCGCTGGAAAAGCGCTGGCGCACAAACAAAGCCCAACAGTCGAGCGGCACCCGCACAAGCTGCGTAAATCTCCTTCTGCTCCGGATTAGAAGCGGGAACCAGCACCCAACCAATACGCTCGCCAGGAAGCGAGAGGGACTTGGAGTAGGAATAGCACACGATGGTGCGCTCGTAGACGTCAGGAACCCAAGGGACCTCAATATCGCCAAAAACAATCTCGCGGTAAGGCTCATCAGAGATGACGTAAATGTCAGTGCCCAGCTCAGCGGAGCGTTTACGAAGCATATTGGCAAATGCGTCCAGGTTTTCCCTGGTATACACAGCGCCAACAGGATTATTTGGAGAGTTGATAATCACCGCGCGAGTCTTAGGCGTAAGAGCTGCACAAACGGCGTCAACATCAATCTGGAAGGTTTTCTCGTCAGCCAAAACCTCAACGCAGGTAGCCTGTGCATGATCAATCCACACGCGATACTCCGGGAAGTATGGTGCAATGACAATAACCTCTTCACCTGGAGAAACAATGGAATTGAGCGCCATAGAAACGGAAGCTGCAGCTCCGCAAGTCAAGATAAGATCGTCTGCCTGTGCTGCGTGATCTCCAAAGCGACGTCGGAGCGACGCAGCAATTGCCTCCCTGGCCTGGGGAATGCCGATTGCAGGTGTGTAGCTGTGGACCTGCTGTGGAGGCAGCTGCATGGCGGCCTCGATAGAGGTACGAACAGACTCAGGAGCAGGCACGGAAGGGTTGCCAATCGAGAAATCAAACACATTCTGAGCGCCAATCTCAGCACGACGCTGCATCGCATAACCTGCAATCTCACGGATTGCAGACTTTTCTGATCCGTATGCAAGACTTGTCTGATTGACCATGGTTTCTCGATTCTCTAGAAGCCTATAGTATCTACCTGGTAAAACGTTGGGTGGAGGCGTGGGTGACGCCGCCGCGCATCTGGCCTTACACGGCCTTTGATAGATAGCATATTGGGCGAGAAGATCGATCTTCTCGCCCAACTTTAAAAGTTTTAACAAATTTGTATCTATTGCACGGTCTTGCAGCAAATTTTTGAAGCAGACCGGCCGGCCTCAGCCTATTCGTACACGCAAGGCTTCAGAACGCCAACAAATGGCAGGTTGCGGTAGCGCTCTGCATAGTCCAGACCGTAACCAACAACAAACTTATCAGGTACGTGAGTGCCTACGTAACGAGGATCAACAGCTGGGCGCTTGCCCTCAATGTCCTTGACCAGGAAAGCGGCAATCTCAATGGAAGCGGGGTTTCGAGACTGGAGCATGCGGACCAGGTAAGAGAGGGTCAGGCCGGAGTCCAGGACGTCCTCAACGATGATGACGTGGCGGCCCTCAATCTTGGTATCAAGGTCTTTTACAATGCGCACGACGCCAGAGCTCTTAACACCGTCGCCGTAGCTGGAAACAGCCATAAAATCGATGGAGAGTGGGCACTCAATGGCGCGCATGATGTCGGCCATGAATACAACAGCTCCGCGAAGAACAGCAATGACCAGGGGGTTCTTGTCAGCATAGTCACGCGTAATCTCCGCACCCACCTTCTTGACGATGTCCTTGATGTCCTGTTCGTCAAGCAGAATCTCTTCAATATCAGGGTGAAGCTCCGCCATTACTGGCTCCTCTCAAATGGCTTATGACCAGAATAGATGTTCAATTCTAGCAGCTGTTTTGTATCTTGCGTACATTTTACTCGTTCATCGGGACGAATTCCCGAAACCCACACCACATGTCCACGAATATTTGTGCGCACAATAGGCATCATACTCCTGGATTCAACGGGAACGCCTGCCTCGCCCAGCAGGTCAGAGATCTTTTTTGACTGCCCATGCATGCCCAGGGGCTGCATGGTGTCCCCTGCCTCGGGTCCCGAGACCCACAGGCTGCCGCCGTGAACCGGATCTACCCCACAGGCGTGCGCGTCGAGAAGAACCGACTCGCCCAACCATTCCTGGCTATGCGCGGTTGCATAGGACACGACGTCAAAGCCGTGCTCCACAGGGAGAATGCGCGCCGAAAGCACTCGGCCGTCTGCCAGCTCCAGTGTTCCCGGGACCGCAAGGTGCTCGCCAAACGTTGCTGCAGCAGGCGATGTACCTACAGGTTCACCGCTGGCCGCGACCGCAGCCGCAACGCCGACCGCGCTCCTTGCGACGCCCGTGCCCGCACCTCCCGCGCTCCTTGCGGCACCCGTGAACGAGAATGTCACGGTGCCCAAACGAACGCGCGCTTCAAGGTTTTGCGGCAAGTTGGCCACGCCAACTCCCGCAGCAACCGCTTCAAGCACGGCATCTACGTGCCTGAACTCTAGCCAGGCCTCGGGAATCAGTTGCCGAGCCACAATCCTTACCACGCGGCGAGCAATCACTACGTCGGTAGAGCTCAGCTTCAGCGCGTCAAGTACCAGCGAAGACTCGCTCTTGCGCAGCGTAATCTGCCTCAGCTTGCGAGCGGCCTTCGCCTCAAGATAATCATCTTCGTCAGCCATCAGATCCGCAATTTTACACACCGTCTGCACCAACATCGGGTTTCTCGCCTTCAGCAGAGGGAGCACGTTGTGGCGCATATACGCACGTAGATAGTGGGTATCGGTGTTGGTGGCGTCCTCGTGCCAGTCCAGGCCGCGAGCCTTCAGCCAGTCTTTGAGCTGGTCATGCGTGTAATCCAGCAGCGGACGATAAATCAGCCCGCGGTGCCTAGGAATCGAGGCCAGGCCGCTCATGCCGGACCCGCGCATCACGTTCATCATGAACGTCTCCGTGCGATCGTCAGCCGTATGTGCTGTCAAAATCTTTGCCTTCTGGCGAGAAACCCCCTGTTCAGCGCAAAGTTTTTGAGCGAGTTCTCGCGCAGCGTCATACCGCACCCGACGACCAATTTCTTCCACGTTGCCGTCACGTTCCTGCGCAAGCTTTGCCACGTTCACACGCAGCACGGTACAGGGAATTCCCAGCGAGTCGCAAGTCTCTTGAACAAAGTGCTGGTCAGCATCTGCGTCTTCGCCGCGAAGCAAATGATTTACGTGCAGCACATGCAGGTGCTCTTTTGCGACGCGCACAAGACCTGCGCCGTCACCAAGGTCAAGTGGCTCCGTTGCCGCCATGTGAAGCAGCGCCATCGAGTCGGCTCCGCCCGAGACCATAAGGATAACGGGTGCAGCTGCCTGACCACGTCGCGAGTTCTCTGCCTGGCCTCTGCGCAATCCATCTGCCTGGTCTTTTGCGACGAGAGCGTTCTTTTTATTGAAGTATGCGTGTACGGATGGCACTTAGCACCAATTTCTGTCCGGTGTGTTTGTTACAGTTATACCCGAAAGTTACTCAGTAGAAAGAAATTCATGAATCCCACGTTTCACCTACATATTCTTGCCAGCGGATCAAAAGGTAATTGCAGCCTGCTAGAAACGCCTGATGGTCTCATTATGATTGATTGCGGAATCTCTAGAAAAGAAATTCTGCGTCGGTCTAAAGAGCTGAACGTTGACCTCTCTGAGCTTGTGGCCATCTTTATTACGCACGAGCACACCGACCACGTCTCAGGTCTTTCGGTTGTCAGTAAAACTTTTGATGTTCCTGTGTTTGCTACAACAGGAACTGCCGCCGCGCTCTCAAGAAGAAGCTCCTGCTCAAATGTCACCTTTACCCTCGTTGACCAGGCGGGCTCTGTCCATATTGATGCCGCACCAGATGTTGAAGTGAGCACGTTCCCAACCTCGCACGATGTTTGTGAACCCATGGGCATGCGCTTTGATTTTCTTGCCGGCCCTGATAGGCGCATCGTAGACTCTGTGGGCTACTGCACCGACACAGGCGTTCTGACGCCCAAGGCTCTCGAGTGCCTCTCTGACGTGCGCATTCTTGCTATCGAGTCCAACCATAACGAGCACATGCTGCTCACAGGTCCTTATCCGTATGTGCTCAAACAGCGCGTTCACGGAGACTCCGGTCACCTGTCAAACGAGTACACTGCGCAAGCGTTATCGCAGCTTGTTGGCCCAAATACACGCTGCGTGGTTGGCATGCATCTTTCTCACGAGAATAACCGTCCAAGTATCGCAGTTAGAACGCTTGCTGAAGCGGTTGGTGCGCAGCCGCTCAACGATGCGTTTACCGAGGCACAGACTCCCAACGGCTCTCTTGCCATCTGCGTGGCAAGCCAAGATTGGCCGATGTCGCTGTAAGCTGCGCGCCTCTCGACGATGTCGCTCTAAGCTGCGCGTGTACGCTGACACACCGCGCGTCCCGGTTTCGAGACAACAAAAAAGCGAGAAAACCTTGGAGTTCCAAGATCTTCTCGCTATGCGAGGTGCCTGTAATCGGGCGTTGAACAGGCACGTCTAGCCGTACGCTCGGCTGCAGCTATACGTGCCTGGCAGGTCAACTACCAGGCACCTTACTGCCTGAGCAGCAGCTTGACTGACCGTCAAAGCCGCCGCTCAGAGCACTAGTATTAGTCGATTACAATCTTTGTGACGCTAGCCTGCTGATCCTGCTTTGGAACAGTGATGGTCAGGATGCCGCCATCAAGCTTTGCAGTTAGGCCCTCTCGAGCTGCATCCTTCAGATACACGCCACGAGTTGCCTGCCACTCGGATGACTCTTTGTGCAGGTAGTTCTTGGCCTTCTCCTCCTCGGACTCCTTGCGAGTAGCGGTGATTGAAAGCCTACCCTCATTGAGCTCGACGTCGATGTTCTCCTTAGAAACGCCAGGGAGCTCGGCTGTTACCACGTAAGACTGACCTGCATCCTCAACGTTCATAACAAATGCATCGGACGATACGGAAGACAGAGCGGAATAAGGCGCGTCAAAGAAAGAATCAAATGAACCAAATGGCCACGTGCTCAGATTCCTTGCAATACGATCATAGGGAATTACATTCTTCATAGTAACCACTCCTTTACTGGTAGATGCCGTTATTGGCACTTCGTTGTTCATCATCTGTTGTACCCTGCTTGCACGAATTTATACAACTTTTTATAAAATTTTTAAGTCTTAATGACTAAGATTATCCTGCAGTTATGTACCACGTAGATGCGCGTGAGTCGACGCCAAATCACTCGTCCGTCTCACACGTCTGTCTGACGCAGTCGCGTAAATATCCAAGCAAAACTGTGCAGGATTGTGCGCGCTGCGGTATCATGTTTTATATCAATGTTTTGCGAGACTACGACAAAAGGACCATCGTGGACACCTCGAACAACCTTGAAAATAACGTTTCACCTGCGGATCAGAACCCTCGCTCTGACACCCAGCAGGACTTTGAATACGCTGAATCTTTTGAGCAGGAAGCTCAACCAGCCGATGGAGCCGACCTCCACGCAACTGGCGCGCAGCACTTCTCGACATCTGAAGCTTCCGTGCACGAAGGCGAAGGCGCTGCAAAGCAGCCATACGTCCGCCAGCATCGCCATCACAAAACAGTGGAGCCTATCAGCGACTTTACGATGCCGGGCGAGAAGCTCGAACTTCCCGAGAACCAGGCTGCTGGCTTTGAATCCAGCAAGGGCGCTTATGCGAAGAAGGGTTGGCGCAAGCCAAAGAACGAGATTGCTCACCTTCGCAAAGACGTTCACTATGGCCAATACCTGCAGGTTCCTAAGGGCCAGCGCGACATTTTTGTCAGGAAAGAGCGCCGCTCAAATGCAGGCTCGCTGATTGCCGCCATCATCGTTTTGGCCATCATTGCCGCAGTTTTCTATTTCCTTTGGACCTGGATGTCCACCAACTGGGGCGTTGCGATTCGCTAAACGCGCTGTTCGCCAGCGGTAGCTGCAAAGTCGCGATGTCGTGCGGTGTGTCGGCAGCTGAGCCATCCAGTGCGCGCCTGATTTCTGCAAAGAATCTGTAACTTTTGCCTAAAAGCATCAAAGAATCTGTGGATTTGCCTGATTTTGCAAAAGAATCGGCGACTCAAACACAGATTCTTTGTACTTTTCAGGCTCGCAATCATGAACGTAACGCAGAGCCACACAAAAAGCCGCCGATACGTCATGTACCAGCGGCTTTCGTTTGTAGAGTTTTGCGTGTGCACTCACAGCGCCTGGCGAGAAACCCGGTGATCTAGCTCCAGGGATCGCGCTCAAAGAGCGGCTCGCTCGCGGGACGACGATCGGAATACGGGTCGTAGCCGTCATCGTCCTCGTTTTCCGCGCGTGCGAACTCCGGGTCAACAACCTGCGCTTTCTTGGAATCATCGCCTTTGCGCGTTGCTCCCTGCGGCTTGACCTGCGCTATGACCTGCGGGGCAGCCGTTACGGCAGCCTGTGCTTCGGGTTTCTCGGCCCTGTTTACCTCGTCACACATGCGCAGCCTCACTTACTTCTTGCGAGCAACCAAGTTGCCGTTCTCGTCAGTATCAACCAGAACAGTATCGCCCTCATGCAGCTCACCTGCAATAATCAAGTTTGCTACCTGGTCGACAACACGACGCTGAATGAGTCGCTTCAGAGGACGAGCACCGTAAACAGGATCCAGGCCGTCAAGAGCCAGCGACTGCTTTGCAGCCTCGGAAAGCTCCAGCGTCATGCGCTCGTTAGCAAGCCTGCTACGAACATCCTTGAGCTGAATGTCCACAATGCGCTCAATGTCCTCAAGACCCAGAGGCTGGAAGATTACCACGTCATCAATACGGTTCAAGAACTCAGGACGGAAGGAGCTACGCAGCGCCTCCATAACCTGCTTTCTGGACTCCTCGTTGAAGCCCTCTGCGCCGGCACCAGCAATGAACTGCGAACCAACGTTACTGGTCATGATAATGATAGTGTTCTTGAAGCTCACTACCCTACCTTGACCATCGGTTAGGCGACCGTCGTCCAGAACCTGCAGCAAGATGTTGAAGACGTCGGGGTGAGCCTTCTCCATCTCGTCCAGCAAGATGACGGAGTATGGATGCCTGCGAACTGCCTCGGTGAGCTGGCCACCCTCGTCATAGCCTACGTATCCTGGAGGTGCGCCAATAAGACGCTGGACCGAGAACTTCTCCATGTACTCAGACATATCAATACGGACCAGTGAGCGCTCGTCGTCAAACAGCAGCTCAGCCAGTGCCTTTGCTAGCTCAGTCTTACCTACACCGGTTGGGCCCAGGAAGAAGAAGCTGCCCAGAGGCTTGTTTGGATCTGCCAGACCTGCGCGAGAACGGCGGACTGCTGCAGCAACTGCGGAAACAGCGTCGTCCTGACCAATAACGCGCAGGTGAAGCTGGTCCTCAAGGTTCTTGAGCTTGTCCATCTCGCCCTGCATCATCTTGGACACAGGAACTCCCGTCCACGAAGAAACTACCTCGGCAATCTCGTCTGTAGTGACCTCTTCCTTGAGGATTCCGCCGTCTTCCTGCTTGGCGAGAAGGGCTTTTTCTGCCTCATCGTATTTACGCTCAAGCTCTGGAATGGTGCTGTAACGAAGCTCGGATGCCTGCGCCAAATCACCCTCGCGGGTCACGCGCTCCATCTGCGTCTTTGCGTCCTCAATCTGGGACTTCAAGTCCTGTACCAGGTCAATTGCGCCACGCTCGTTCTGCCAGTTGGCCTTCATACCATCAAGCTTCTCCTGCGTCGTAGCAATCTCTGCGCGAAGGTTCTCCAGGCGCTCCTGAGAAGCAGCGTCCTCCTCCTTCATCAGAGCCTGCTCCTCAATCTGCATCTGAGTGAGCTGACGATCAACCGCATCAATCTCTGCTGGCATGGAATCAAGCTCCATGCGAAGCCTTGATGCCGCCTCATCTACCAGGTCAATTGCCTTATCTGGCAAGAATCGATCAGAAATGTAGCGGTTAGAGAGGTCTGCTGCTGCAACCAGAGCGGAGTCCGTAATACGAACGCGGTGGTGCTGCTCGTACTTTTCCTTAAGGCCACGCAGGATAGAAATGGTGTCCTCAACAGTAGGCTCGGAGACAAGTACGGTCTGGAAACGACGTGCAAGAGCAGCGTCCTTCTCGATGTACTTGCGGTATTCATCCAGCGTAGTGGCACCAATTGCACGGAGTTCGCCACGGGCAAGCGCTGGCTTCAAGATGTTGCCAGCGTCCATGGAACCCTCGGAAGCGCCAGCGCCTACGATGGTGTGGAGCTCGTCGATGAAGAGGATAATCTGGCCGTTAGACTTGGCCACCTCTTTTACCACGCTCTTCAAGCGGTCCTCAAACTCACCACGATACTTTGCGCCTGCTACCAGGGCAGACATGTCAAGCTCAACAAGCTCTTTATCGCGCAGGGTGCTTGGAACGTCGCCAGAAACAATGCGCTCTGCCAGGCCTTCCACGATTGCAGTCTTGCCAACACCAGGTTCACCGATAAGAACAGGGTTGTTCTTGGTGCGGCGGCTCAGAACCTGAATGGTGCGACGAATCTCTTCGACGCGGCCAATAACTGGATCGAGCTTTCCCTGACGAGCAAGATCGGTCACGTTGCGACCATACTGCTCCAAGGCCTCAAACTGCGGCTTTGCATCCTGAGAGGTTACGCGTTCATCACCGCGTAGCTCGTTGTAGACCTCCTCCACGCGCTTAGCGGTAACACCGGCGTCGCGAAGAATCCTACCTGCATCAGTGTTGTCGTTTGCCAGCGCAGTGAGCAGATGCTCGGAGGTAACGTAGGAATCTCCCAACTTAGTGGCAAGCTTCTCGGCCTCATTGATAACCTTGAGAAGGTCGTTGCCAATGCCAATCTGTGCTCCGCTTACCTTTGGAGCCTTAGAGATTGCCTGGTCTACCTGCGTGGCAATTGCATCAGGATCTGCGCCAATCTTCTCCAAGATAGAACGCAGGTTGCGCTCATTGCTGTCCAGTAGCGCCTTGAGCAGGTGTGTTGGTGCAACCTCGGAAGCCTCTACATCACCAGCAATACCAAGAGCTGCCTGCAGTGCTTCCTGGGCGGTTACGGCCCATTTATCTAGTCTCATAAAATCACCCTCCTACCCCAAACAATAATCGTGCCGGGGACTGAATCTTCATCGGATTCTATATACCCCCAAGCACGACTTTTAATACATATCTAAGTGTGTTTGTAGTAGATTTTCTTATTAAGTTGTACTGAGCTTTTGCGTTACCCAGCTTTAAGCTTTTGCAGCCCTACCCCGCACTTTATTACTTCTAAAATTCTGCCTCTTCATAAACCAGATTTTGCTCGGCTTCCATTGTCGAGAAAAACTCACCAGGTGTAAGCACTGGTATATCCGAGCGAGTAAAATCCGCCGCATTTCTTGTGACGATATAGTCTGCCTTAATCTTTTTAGCTGCGCGCCAAATAAGACAGTCCTCAAAGTCTTCCCACTGCTCATCAAGCGCATACGAAATGTCTGCACCATCAAGAGAGCATACGTTGAGCAGCGGAAATACCTCTTTTAGAATTTCTTGCATGCAAGCAGGGCCATGTGCCTTAGCACCCACATAGTAGAGATCTGTATATGACTGAGCTGCTATCCACAACTCAGCATCCCTAAACTGCTTCATTATGAAAAGCTTTTTTGCATCAGCAACAAACTGTTCCCTACACAAAAAGACGTCCAGCAAAACGTTAGTATCAATCAAGAGCTTCATAGTCACTTGACCTCCACTCGCTGATTGCCTCTTTGTAGGTGCTATCGCCTAAATCATTCCAAAATGACGCCGGTGCGGGAACAGAAATCTTTCCAAAAAGTGACGCTAGCTCTTCTTTGTCCTTCTCGCTCAATTGACGAGAAGACCCTTTGGCAGAAGATTCCAACGAAGTGCTTTCATGAGCATCAGGAAGCTTACCTGTCACCAGCACATATTCAAAGGCTGCATTAATCAGCTTGGTGGTGTTTGACCCAAGCGATTCAAGAACCTCGGAAACCTGATTTTTGACTTCAACAGGAATACGAGCAGTTACAATGCTGTCCATAGCCACTCCTTTACCTAGTTATATCATTGTATTCACGTATTACAACTAGGTCAAGGAGCGCTGATTAAACGGTTTCTGACTGGATGCTTCCGTCTTTTAAAACAAGAGAGTGGAAGCGATTTCTTATTTCAGGGGTCACTTGATGAGACGTCATAATAACGGTTCTTTCCTTATCTTTTAAGATCAAATCAATGAGGCTCTGAACTGAGTCGGCATCCAAATGAGCAAAGCTCTCGTCATAAATCACAATTTGTGGCTTAAACAAAAAGATTCGTGCAAGAGCAAGTCTCTGTCGTTCTCCACCAGAAAGACTGCTTCCGGCTTGATCAATCACATGATCAATTCCGTCTGGATATCTGGTGAGAATCTCAGAAAAGCCCGACTTTCTGATAGCGTCAATAATTTCTTCATCAGTAAAGTCATGACAAAACAACGTGACGTTATCCCTGATGGTCGCATTAAAAATGAATGTTTGCTGAGAACAAGGGATTATGAACCGAGCGTATTGCTCGCTTTTGAATTGCTTGATTGGCACGCCATCCAAACAAATGTCTCCGTTATCTGGGCTCAGAGCATCCGTTAATAGTTTGATTAGTGTTGTTTTTCCACTTCCCGAACTTCCTTCAAGAAGATACTTTCCGCCGCGTTCCAAAGTAAAACTAATATCCGATAAAACTAATTTGTCCTCGTCGTAGCCATACGAAACATGATTGACCGTTAGATTTGTAAAGTGCTCAGGGGTATTTTCTGTCCCACTTTCTGTAGCTGGGACTTCATTAAGAAGCGTTTGTATTTTAGTAATTATCTCTTTTGCGCTTCTCATATCAGTAATTGAATCACTTATGTTTTGAATAGGATTAGCTATGTAGACAACAAGCTGAGATGCCGCAACCATCATTCCTACTGTCATTAATCCATTAAGGGTAAGAATGGCGCCAATGAAATAAATTCCAATGTAAATAATTTGACCCACAGTAAATGAAAGTAAGCGTGCCAATGAACTAAAGTACCGAGCTCCAAATTTCTGCTTCTCCCAAGTCTGATTCGCGCTGCTCATGGCAACCCGCGAAGCCTCTGTTAGATGAAAGCTTCTAAGCAGATCAAACCCTTCAAGATGCTCATTTGCTGTAGCTATAAAATGCTCAGCTGACTCAGATTGTGCTTTTCGTTTATTAGAAATGATTCCGGACATTGTGTTAGGAACAAACATCTGAACAGCTATCATGCATAAAATGAACAGTACAAGCCACGGCGAAATAAACAGCAAGATTATTAGGCTTACTACACCAGAGAAGACATCTATCAAGAGGTCAATAAAGACGCGGAAGTATGTTTCCTCAAGTAAATCAAGGTCGTTAGTAAGAATTGAGAGCCAATGACTTGTATTGAATGAGTGAAACTCAGGAATTGAGCGATTGAATATCTTTGTAATCAGTTCATCGCGTAAATGCATCTGACAGCCCTGTATAACTGACCAGCGCAAACGCCTGCAAATTAAGTCGACAATAAAATAGCAGAATATATAGAGGCCAAACCAGAGTCCATCATTCAATGCGTCCGACAAATTGCCATCCATGGCAAGATTAACGGATTGAAGCATTACAAATGAAAGGGCAATTTCAAACAAGCTGCTCAAAAGAGAGAAGACTACAAAGAAAAATAGTTTGCTTTTTTGCTGAGCGTAAAGGTATTTAAGCATGCCATCTCCCTTAAAAGAAATTTCGTTTTAAAAAGGTTATGACTGTATTCGGTATTCGGTATTCGGTATTCGGTATTCGGTATTCGGTATTCGGTATTCGGTATTCGGTATTCGGTATTCGGTATTCGGTATTCG
>CABTJC010000009.1:0-16604 GCA_902485095.1 uncultured Atopobium sp.
CCGCACCTAAGGAACACACCTAAGTCGGATATTCTGCTCAATTGCGGGCATTTTACACACCTAATGACGATAATCTGCATGTTTGTGGCAATTTCTGCGTCATGTATACGTCTTTTTAACAGATTATCCGACTTAGGTGTGTTTTGAACTGCCTCCCATTTCTCGTGTCCAAGAAATGGGGGGCAGTTCATCCGCCGGCTCTCTTTTGACGTACGCGTACTATGCAATTACAACACGCAGCACGCCTATTGCTTTTTACTTTCCGCTTGCCATCCTAGCTGGATACCACTTTTGGAACCACGCCGTAAACAGGCCCATTCCAATAGGAACCAGGTTATTCACAATAACCAAAATACCGCCCACACCATTTTGAACTGCAAACCAGCTCCAAATGGCCGTTAACACATACATAGCGCCCCAACATGCTGCCAAAATATAATTTGTCTTCATGAACAGCGGATTGTTGTAGGCACTGTCTCCGCCGTAGCTGTACTTAACATATGCGGCGCAGAGAGGCTCCTTAGTAAGGCACGAGGCCAACCACATAAGACCAAAAGCCAGGTAACCCAAATTGACAATAAGATTCCCGTCGCCATTTCCGCTCATAAAAACGCCTGCAGACAATGCTCCAACCAGGGCAAATGAGATTCTGTCCCAGATGGTGAACTTGAAGTCCCTCATAATAAGCGGCATTAAAGCAGTAACAAGCAGCACAATCATGGCGCCAATCTGAGAATCAAATGATGTTGCAGTCCAGAAGGTAATCCAAGGGAGCAGCATCGTAATCATCTGCGGATTTTTCTGCGCGTTACCAGCTTCTTTAGCCGGCACATCCTGCGCACCTCCAGATGCGCTACCAGGAGTGGGACCAAAGTACTTGTCCCAATCAATCATGAAGGAAAAATCGCCCTCAACGGTATACAGGTGCTTACCCAGCGCCTCTGGTCCACTAATCTCGCCCCTAGAAATGGACTGCCAGACCTCAAACGGAGTGTTGAGCTTTGTCGTGGTAGTGAGGCTACCGTCAGTAAAGACCCTGCTGCCGTCTTTGCCCAGCAAAATCTGATAGCTACGACCAAGGTCGGTGTAGTTCATCTCAAGAACGCGATCTTTGCCGTCGTAAGCTGTTTTGTTGTACAGGGCTGCCATCTGAGAGGTGAAGATATGGTCAAACGGCACCTGCTCAACGGGTTTCTCGCCAGCGGTTTTGCTGCCCTGGGCGCTTGTATCGCGAGAAATTCCCCAGCTTGCATCCGCCATCTGCTCAAACATCTCTTTTGGATATAGCAAGACTTTGAGCTCGGCTTTTGTCTGGTCAGAAATGCCGCCCTGAGCGTATTCTGTGCCAGCCTTTTTGACAAGCTCGAGGTACTGGTTGGTGCGTGCAGAAAGCTCCTTTACGCGGAAGAGCTCGCCCTGACCGCAGAAAATGCTCTCGTAGTTACCCTGACCAAGAATGTGGTCAAACATCTTGGTAACGCTATCGTAGTTGCCCTCTGACGAATAGAATCCGCAGGTAGAGATAAGAACGTGCTTCTTGCCTGTCATGTCATAGCGGGACTCGTGCGCGCCACTTCCATATCCCCTGTTTGCGTCGCTCATGAAGGGCAGACTCATGGGGAGCTGGCGATCAATCAGGTTCTTCAGCAGTCCAGGCACGTTGAAGTAGTAGAGCGGAAAACTCCAAATAACCAGGTCAGCCCAGAGCTGCTTTTGGATGACGGTTTCTTCATCGTCCGACATAATGCACTTACCGGGCGTATTCTTCCAGCAGTGAAAGCATCCCTTGCAAGGCTTGATATCCATAGTAGCAACGTTCAGCTGCTCAACGGTTACGTCTTCATTGGCGTGCTGCTCGGAGACACCCTCAATGAAGCTCTTTGCAAGACGCAGAGAATTGCTGGCTTTGCCCTTGGGACTGCCGTTAATCAGCAAAATGTTCATGCTGCGCCTCCAGCTCCTTCATGCACTTCTCGCTCCATGCTCTAAGCATTTCCTCGTGCATCTTGCCGTACTCGATAGTAAATTTCCAGAACAACGCCTTCTCTGGGTCACCCATTTGCGCTGCATAAGCAGCTACTGCGCCCGTTGCTAGCTCGCTTCCACCAGGAAACGACGAAGCGTTATCTGCGATTCGTTTAAAGAACGCAAGGTTTTCCTCGTAGGAGCACTCGCCCCTAAAAAACGTCTGCATCAAAAGCGGAATGCGCAGCACCGAGGCCTGAGAGTCTTCCCTCAGCCACTTGTTCAGCTCCTCTTTACCGGCTTCAGTTATCGAGAAAACCTTCTTGTCCGGCTTTCCTTTCTGAGCAACCAGCGTTGCGGTGACCCAGCCGTCTTTTTCTAGCGCCTGCAGTTCTCTATAAATCTGGCTTGTCTGAGCGGTCCAAAAGTAATTAAGGGACTGTTGAAAGATGGTTTTAATCTCGTAACCGGACATATCCCCATAATTCAAGAGACCAAGAATTCCCTGCTTAAGCAAATCTCTCATCTCCTTATATTCCACTTGTTGAATATCTTACTAAGATAGTAATTCCACTTGTGGAATATATCAACGAGAAATTCTAAAAACTTTGATTACTTTCTATCTGCAATCACAACCACCCGCCACGGACATGAAGATTATGATGTCAAAAGTAGTTCACATACGATATACTTTTGCCATGGCAATTATCGACGACATATACGCGAACGTGGATGACTTCGGACTCGTCACCTCCGCCGAGGCGAAGGAGTTCGGCATCCCCAACACCGAACTCGTCCAGCAGGAGCGGCGCGGTAAGCTCGTGCGCGTCGCCCGGGGTGTCTACAGGATGCCCGTCTGGCCCCACCAAGAGGCCGCTCCCTACGCCATTGCGGTGAAGGCCGCGGGCGAGGGGGCCTACCTCTGGGGCGAGTCCGTCGTGGCGCTGCTGGGCCTCACCCCTACTGACCCCACACGCATCTGGGTCGCCTCCCCAAGGAGGGTCAGGCGCGACGTCGGCCAGGGCGTCACCGTGCTGGGCATGCGCCAGGGGGAGAGCACCACGCACTACGAGGGCGTGCGCTGCCAGCGCGCGGCCGATGCCATCCGCGCTGCCGCGCCGAGACTCGGGCGCGAGCGGGCGCACGAGGCCGCAGAGACGGCCCAGCACGAGGGGTACATAACCGGCGGGGAGATGGACGACCTGAGGGAGGAACTCTCATGAACGCGAAGAGGCCGAACAGCATGCGCCACCTCGACGACGCGATCCGCAGGGAGTGCGGGGGCAACCAGGCCGCTTACGTGAGGCTGCGCACGCTCATGGCCAACGCCGTCGTCGTGGGGATGTGAACTGCCTCCCATTTCTTAGACACGAGAAATAGGAGGCAGTTCAATAGCGGGTGGTTTTGTGTTTCGCGCGCTTCTCGCGCTCAACAGGCTAAAGCTTCAGAAAAAAGACTCTGCCATTTCTGACAGAGTCCTAACGTGCGATTATTACGTGCTCTTTATTGCTCCGTCGTTACCTATTACAGGGAAGAAGCGGTGTGCTCGTTACGTTTTCGCGCGTGTCATCACGCTCGTCATATGCGTCGTAGGGAGCTTTGGGGTCATGAACTTTGACTGGTTTGTTGACGTTACACACCTCATCGGTATGAGCAAAGACAAAGTTGATGTCATCTGCCCAGCCTGTATGCCCGGTGATAATTTTGGGATTAAGTCCGCTCTCACGCAGAATGCCCTCTAGCCTTGCAAGCGATTCAACAGCCAGTTTATTGTCTTCTGCAAGCTTATTGATAAAGCTATAACCGCCGTCTGCTCCCAGCCAGATGGTATCGGCAGAGAATAAATATTCGTCATCAATCAAGTACACCACGTGACCCCAGGTATGGCCGGGGACAAGAATTGTTTCGATTTTTATGCCATCAATTTCAAACACTTCCCCGTCGTGCAGAAGTGTCTTTTTATTTGGAATAATCACCTTTGGCAGCTTAAACCAGCCATTCATTACACGGCGACGAACTTCTCCTGTTAAATACCTATTTTCAACATCGCCAATATAAACCTGTGCGTGACTGAAAAGCTGGTCACTGTCCGACTCAATTGCGCCAATATGATCGGTATCTAGGTGAGTGATTAGAATATGCTGAATATCCTTAGGGTCAATTCCCAGCCAGTCCATCTTTTCTTGCAGGCGATCGTAGCTGTACCCTGCGTCAATCATGATGGTAGTACTGCCTTTAGTGTAGAAGAAAATATTGGCCACATACTCACGTATGCACCTCACGTGCTCATCAATGACACCTGTGTTAAGGGGCTTAAATATTTCTTTGCCGCGATACATCCACGACATCAGCACCTTTTGAAACTTTGAAGCGCTCTTTGACATTGCTTCGCCTCGATCCTATTTTCTATCCCCGGCGTCATTTGATTTGAAAAGCAATCCACTAGCTCGGCAAACTATACGTACAAAAAATGATGTCTGAACTTGCCTTTTGGTATTTGTTAGATTTTGCTAACTAAATATTACCCCTCAACTGCCCGTAGCCTATGACTTTCCGCTAAACGAGTAAAAAACAAACGCCAACGTAAAAATAAATCATGAACAGCAAAAGCCGCACTCCAAATACATCGGAGTACGGCTTTTTTGCAGACGTGCAACACAATGTTGCGTTTAAAAAAGTACTCATGAATCGCAGGGTTTCTCGCCATTCATGAGTAACGAATGTATGGTGGAGGTGCGGAGAATCGAACTCCGGTCCAAAGCAAATCCTAGGCAGGTGTCTCCAAGCTCAGTTACTAATTACATCTCAAGTACCGCACACTTAGTAACAGGCGTTTGGTGCTCCAGTTGGTTCAATCTTTTTGTAAGGCATACCAACTACGTCCTTACAAGCATCTCCCTAAAATGACGTCACCCTGAGAACAGGAGAAAATCCCAGTTAGACGCGCTGAACTAAATTAAGCAGCGAGAGCCATACGAGGCTCAAAAGTAAGAGTGTTGTCAATTCAATTTGACGTTACCCCTGTTTTACGTGGCGAGGAGACCACGGCTTGCTGCCCACCGCAAACTCACCTTGTCGAATCCAGTCACCCCCAATAATGAGAGAAACTGCCACCATGCAGTTTTCAATGTTCCTGAATTGCGCGCGTAACGTTGCTTGCAATTCAAAGTGTAGAGAGTATACCCCATGAACTGCCATTCTTTCAAAAAAGATATGACTATTTTGGGAACGGCTTACTTTGTGGCTTACTTTGTGGCTTACTTTGCAACCTACTTAACGGCTTACTTTGCAGACTTACCGTGAGCTTCTAGAACTTGTTTCTCGCGATCAATAAACATGATGAGAATAACCACGAGAAGCGCTGCAGGTGACAGCCAAATCATATGGGTTCCCAGCAGCGGAATGAGCAAGTTACCCACTACCGCACCAGCTACAAAGCAGAAAATAGTTCCAAAATAGAGCAGCGATGTCTCAATGTGAGATGAATCGTGAGTGTGCATATAAGCCGCTATTTCTTGCGTTCCGCCACGAAGATTACCAATGCACATGGTGGTGGCAAACGCATGCCCGTGAAGCTTTCTAAACGCCTGGACTTGAATGCCACACGCAAGTGACGTCAAGCTGTTTGCCAGCAGGTTCATATCGGTTGGAAGTAAAGAAACTACACCTAGGAGCGCAATCTCTACGATAACCGCCAGCTGTCTCCAGTGCAGATGTTCTTCTCGCGCAATGGCTCGTATGGCATATGAAAGCGCAATACCTATGGCAAATGCCAAAATTGGAAGAGCGTATTTGAGGCACTTTTCAAACGATCCGCTTGTCAAATTAATGCCAAAAAGCAGTAAGTTTCCCGTCTGAGCATTGGCAAAAACGCCGCCGCGTACCAGGTAAGAATAGGCGTCCATCACTCCGCCCGAGAAGGCCAAGAATGCTGCAACTTCCACCGAATCTGACATTTGTAGTGCGTGCTTCAAGACTACTCCAACCACATTGCGTACATCAACGGCACATATTACGCAGGCGCATACGAAAAGCGATGCAGGTTAAATCCTACATCGCTTTTACGATTTTGTTTGGGTGATCATCAAAGAGGTTACCAACATGCAATCTTGCGCGGATAACCTGTCTGACTAATTTGTGGGGAGTTTACTCCTCGACAAGCTCGAACATCTCAGGACCAACGCCACAAACTGGGCAAACATAGTCCTCAGGAAGCTCTGGAGTGTCAACCTCAACCTCGTAGCCACAAACGGTGCAAACAAACTTGTAAGTCTTCTCTGCCATTTTTATTCCTCTCTCCAAGCGCTTACGCGCTTTTCCTTCTATTCGCGCAATTAACGCGGATGGCAACTAACCGTGGCCCTTATCCGCGGTTAAATGCTCATACAGATAGTAACAAACCTTGAGTGATTCTAAAACATTATTCCGAAAATAGGAATGATTCTCATAAAATTCGCACGAATTTTTTTGACGAGAAGTTCGACGCACTACTAGCGACTGCGCTCCTTGAGAGCTCGCTGAATCTCGCGGTCAGAATCACGCTTGGCTGCAGACGCACGCTTGTCGTAGAGCTTTTTACCCTGCGAAAGCGCAATCAGCAACTTGACGCGGTTATGCTCGTCAAAGTAGATCTCAAGCGGAACCAGCGCCAAGCCTTTCTGGCGAAGTTTTCCGTCAAGATAGTCAATCTGCCTGCGGTGAAGCAGCAGCTTGCGCTTTCTATCTGGGTCAACGTTCCACACGCCACCGTTTGTGTACGGATGCAGGTGCATGCCGTGAATCCACGCCTCGCCATCGCGAATGAGGCAGAACGTGTCGGTCAGCTGACAACCACGCTCGCGCAGGCTCTTGACCTCGGTGCCAGTAAGCACCAGGCCACACTCAAAGGTTTCGCCGATCTCGTACTCATGACGAGCAGAGCGATTGCGTGAAATAGACTTCTTACCCTGCTGTTTTCCCTGGGTCTCGGCCATACTTATTTGCCTTCCCCATCTGAAGTTTCAGCTGCATCGGTTTTCTCGCCAGATGCATTGCCTATCGCGTCAGCAGATACGGGATTGCCACCTGCGGTGAAGCCCTCAGAGATTGCGGCGTCGCGGACAAGCTGCAGAAGCGTAAGAGCCGCCTGCTCGCCCACAAGATCGCGAGCGCGAATGGTCATCTCAGTTGCGGTAGCTCTGTCACCCATGGCAGCGCAGTCCTGCGCACACATCAGCAGGCAAACCGCAATCTCGGCGTTGGCACCTGTTGGCAGGCCCTCTGCCTCAAGCAGGTCGTTTGCCTCTTCGTCGGTAAGACCATCAGGGTCTTTAGGAGTGTCTGTAGCCTGGTCAAGAGCGGCCTCAAGCGTGCTGTCTTTAACCTCAAAGCGACGAGCAGCTCTCAGACATGCTGCAGCCTGCTCAAGCCTACCCTGAGCCTCAAACCACGCAGCGAAGTTCAAAAACGCCCTGGTCAGATGCCTTGCCTCGCTTGCGCGCTCAAAGACGCCAAATGTCAGGGCAATATGCTCACGAATATCTCCTGCAATCTTAAACAGGTCAGCCAAATCAAGCCTAAATCCGCAGTTCATTGGGTTCCAACGAATGGCAGTCTTCAGCGCATTCATGGCGTTTTCGTAATCGCCGGTACGTACGTAAGCCATTGCAAGGTCTCCGTACAGGCGATCAAACGGCTCATGAACGTCCTCAAGCTTGCGAGGATCATTCTCCACGCGCCTATACGCTAAACGGTCAAATAACGTTGGAAACGCAAAATACTGCACCTCATCTGTGGTTTGACAGTTGCAGTCCACATATTCCTCAGCGTCTTCAGCCAAACGAAGCAGCAGTTCAAGAGCCTCTTCGTTCTGGTCCTGCATCATCATGCCTTCAGCGCGCATCAGCTCATCTGAAAGTGCCGAAAGTGCCATCTTACTCACCTATCATTCAATATCAATCATGCAATCATCTGTGCGGGTGCTTCATAAACCCGCACGTAATCTACCTGCTTATTATTCCACAAGTGCCAAATCAATCTGACCACGAGCCACATTTACGCCAGAAATCTTCACGCGCACACGTCCACCAATACGATACGTTTTGCCTGTTGATTCCCCTATCAGCGCCAGAGTCTCCTGATCATACACGTACCATTCGTGACCCAAATCCCTCACGGCGAGAAGCCCGTCGGCGTAGGTACCATCCAGCGTAATGAACAGGCCAAAGCGCTCGCAGCCGTCAATGGTTCCCCACGTTTCTTCTCCCAGACGGCTCTGATAGTACTCAGCCAGCTTAATCTTTTGCGTAGCACGAGCCGCCGCATCTGCCTTTCGCTCCTGTTCAGAGCAGGTGCTACAGATATCTGGAAGCGCGCTGAGCTCTGCGTGAGACGCCGTCTGTCCGCGGAGCAAACGCTTGAGCGTACGATGTACTATCACGTCAGGATAGCGCCTGATTGGCGAGGTAAAGTGACAGTACGCATCCGCCCCTAGGGCAAAGTGCCCCTGATTGGTTGGCAGATAGATGGCTCGTTTTTGAGCCCTGAGCAGCTGTGCATTTACCACGCGAGAATAACGTGTGCCGTGGACTGACTCCAGCGCTTCTTGCAATGCCGTCTGATCGCCAATGGCAATACGCGATGCAACATCTGGCTCAAGAGCACCCATCGCTACAAGTGGAGTGACCGCAAGCTTAAGTGACTCTGGAGAAGGCTGCTCATGCACGCGATATGCCGACTCCAGGTCATGCTGGCTGAGCATGTGCGCGACGCTCTCATTGGCTGCAAGCATTGCTTCCTCGATAAGCCCCGTTGCTTGGGTGCGCTCGCGCACCGACACGCCAATAGGCTTGTTATCCTGGTCAAGCACTACGCGCGTCTCTACGCTTTCAAAATCTACTGAGCCGCGTTTCTCGCGAATTTCTTCTCTCAGTGCTCGGATTTGATTGAGCACGTTAATCATTTCTTTGATTGCGCCAGCATCTTCTCTAGGCACAACGGAGTCAAGTGCCGCGGCGTCTCCTTGAAGATAGCTATCTACCTGGTCGTAACTGAGTCTTGCTCGTGAGCGAATAACGGAATTCATAGCCGTTGCGCCAAGGATCTTGCCCGAGCTGCTCAGCTTCATCTTTACCGACATAGCCAGCCTATCTTCAGCTGGTCGGAGAGAACACACGTCATTGCAGAGCTTTTCTGGCAACATGGGCAACACGCGATCAACCAGATATGCCGAACAGGTGCGCATACGAGCTTCTAAATCAATGGGAGAATCCCAGTTCACATAGTGAGCCACGTCTGCAATGTGAACCCAGAGCTCAAAGCTGCCATCTTCAAGCTTCCGCGCACCAACGGCGTCATCAAAATCTTTAGCATCTGCGGGGTCTACGGTGATGCACAGCTCTTCTCGCAAATCGTGTCTTGAAGCGTCTTCTACAAGGGCTTTATCTGCGTCAACGGAGATTTTCTCGGCTTGTCTCAGCGCTTTGATAGGAAATTCCGTTGCCAAACCATACGAAGCAATAGTTGCCTCAACGTTCATGTCCAGATCTTCGGCTGATCCCACGCGGCGTTCTATAGTGACTACAGCAGCGCTTTTACGCGTTGGATACTCTGTGATGCGCGCGACAACCACGTCGCCCTCAAAAACGTAATGACGCCCAACAGAAGAGTCTTCTGGAAGCACAAAAAAATCTCGCTGAATACGACTATCCAGCGGCACCACAGCGCCAAGTGGACCGGCGTCATGGTAGATGCCCAAAAACGTCTGAGTAGCTCGCGTAAGCACAAAACGCACGTTTGCCAGAGGAGTCTTTCCCTTGGCCGAGACCAGCGAAACCTGGACCTCGTCTCCGTGCATTGCCTCATGAATCCCGTGCTTGGCCAGCGCATACGTACCCTCAGGGGTGCTTACGGTAGCAACTCCTGGGCGAGAAAGACTCAGCGTGCCTGTAAGCAACGCCGATGGTCGCTTTGAGACTTTTGCACGTCCCTGACGACGGTTTCCTTTATGTATGCGTTTTCTAGCCAAAAATCCTCCTGTAGGTAGAAGCCAGCACCTTTTGCGCTGACCCAATGAATCTTCTGATATGTACCCTAAAGTGACTTGTGGTAGTCGAGGCACAGATAAGGCGAGAAGTTCCAAGGACTCCGCTGAGCATTTCGACGGGTGTCGCGGCCCTCAACGGGTTTCTCGCCACTCCTGTACACAAAAAGAGCCCCTATGCAGAGACTGCATAGGGGCTCCAAAAGGGATTGGTTTACCTCTTAGAAGGTGCCGCGAATAACCTCGCTGCCTTCCTTCATGATAACTTCCATGTTATCTGGGGTAAGGTCGCGGATGTTAGCAGCAACGTCGCCCTTGACAACCAGGAGGTCAGCAAGCTTGCCAGCCTCGAGGGAGCCAAACTCATCCTCGTGGTGAACCATCTTAGCGCCGTTAAGGGTAGCAGCCTTGATGGTCTCAAGAACGGTGACGCCAGCCTTCTCAACGAAGTCATACATCTCATCGATGGTGACATAGCCGTAAGGAGTTACGAAGCTGAAGGAGTCGGAGCCGATGGTGAGAGTGACGCCGCGCTCGTTAGCAGCACGGAGGTTCTCGTATGTACGGTTGAGGCCCTTCTCAACGACGGTATCGCCTGGGAATGCGTCAAGCTCTGGAGTCCACTCTGGTGGATAAGTTCCGTACCAAGTTGGCAGGAAGCCGATGGTAGGAGTAAAGAAGGTGCCCTGCTCGCACATAAGATCCATGGTCTTTGCATCAAGCTCGAAGCCGTGAATCATCTGCTCGCAGCCGCAACGGACGGAGTCATAAGCTGCGGAGAAGCTGTTGTAAGAGTGTGACCAAACAGGAATGCCAACCATTGCTGCCTCGTCGCAAACTGCCTTGATCTCCTCGTAGCAGTAGTGCTGATCGCGACCGGAGTCCCAGTGCCAAATACCGCCACCGGTAGCCCAAATCTTGATTGCGTCTGGGTTCTCACGAAGACGACGACGAACTGCCTTACGAAGATCCCAAGGACCGTCTACCTGATCGCCCCATGGGTGACCATTCTTGGAAATCTCCTGTGGGAGCTGGTGGCAGTCACCGTGACCAGCAACGCGGCAGAAGCCAAGGCCAGTAGCGTAGATACGTGGTCCCTCCATGACGCCCATGTTAACGAGGTCACGAATTGCGATACCATTGCGGCCAATCTCGCAGACGGTGGTAAGACCGTGAGAGAGAGCGTCCCAGGACTGCTTGACTGCGCATGCCTGCTTCTGAGCAACGGACTCGATAACCCAGTCGTTATCGTTGTCGGTCAGGTTGCCGGAGAAGTGCAGGTGAGTATCGATAAGACCTGGCATAATGGTGCGGCCCTGGATGTCACGGACCTCATAGCCCTCTGGAACCTCAGTGCGAGGACCAGCATAAGCGATCTTCTTGTCGTCTACGAGGACAAGAGAATCCTCAACAGGAGCGGCGCCAGTGCCGTCAACGAGCTTTCCGCCTACAAAAGCAATCTTACTCATTTCTTTCCCCCTCTAGTAAATGATAAATACTATCTTTTTGCGCCCACCCTTTTTGGGCGCAAAAAATCCAAACTAAAGAAACAAATAACGTGCTTAGTTCAACGTACCGATGAAACCTTTAAAGCTTGCAAGCAACTTATGCTGCTGCCTTCTCAGACTGACGACCAAAGATCATGAAGATGGCCATACCAATGACAATCCAAGAAATGGTGATGATCCACTCAACTGGCTTCAAAGCTGCAGGGCTGAAAGGAACAACCATCAGGCCGATGATGATACTACCAGCAAGAATTGCAGCAAGGATACCTGCGATACCGCCGTTGACCTTGTAAGGACGAGGTAGGTCTGGCTCGGTCTGACGCAGACGCAGGCAGGCAACGCCAGCCATGGTGCATGCAAAGATGAAGCCGAGAGAAGCAACGTTGGTCAGAGGAACAAGCATGTTGCGGCCGAGGAATGGACCAACAAGGGTCAGGCCAGCCATGAACATGTTTGCAGTCAGAGGTGCGCCAGACTTAGGGTCAATCTTTGCGAATGCCTCTGGGAGCATCTTCTTACGACCAAGAGCGAGCATCAAACGAGTTGAAGCACCAAAGAAGGAGTTCATTGGGCCCAGAGGTCCAAGCGTTGCAATGATGAGCATTGCAATGTAGAAGAACAGGTTGATGCGCTCGAGAACTGCAAGTGCAGGAACAGAAGACTTAACAAACTCGTGCCAGTCAATCATGGTTCCGAATGCATAGATGCAGATGAGATAGAAGATACCAGATGCCATAAGTGCAAGTGCAGGAATGATGCCAAACTTCTTCCAATCAAGGTCAGCAGAAGCCTCTTCTGCCTGCTGTGGAATGGTGTCAAAGCCAGCGTAGAAGAATGGAGTCATAACAAGTACTGCAATGATGCCACCAAAGAAGCTGGTAGCCTTTGTGCCCTCTCCACCTGCAACCTCAGTTGCCTGGGAGAAGAGTGGGAGGCCGTTGCTTGGAGAACCAGTTGCAAAGGAGATAACCATTGCAAGGATCATACCAGTCAGCAGAGCCTTAGTCAGGAAGCTCGAAAGCTTAGCTGCTGCGCCAGCGCCCTTAAAGTTAAGGAAGATGACCAGAATGGCAAAGCAAAGAGCGATGACTGTTGGCCACAGGTAAACATCTGCACCAAGGATGGTGTAGAGCTTAACGGAGCGCAGCCAAGAAAGAATTGGGAATGCACCAAAGCGGTCGGTGAGAAGCGTGGAAATAGCAATTGCCTCCCAAGGGCACAGTGGAGCGTTACCCAGAAGGAGCATCCAGCCGGTAAAGAAGCCCATTGGGCGGCCGAATGTCCTGTCGACGTACTCAATGATGCCACCAGAAATTGGAATAGCAGCAGTAAGCTCGCCAAAAACACATCCAATTGGTACAAGGAAAATTGCGCCAATTGCGAATGCGATCATCGCGGGGAATGGTCCTCCACCAAGAACCATCCAGTCGCCTACCAGGAGCACCCATCCGGTACCAATGATCGCACCAAATCCGATGGTAAAGAAGTTGAATAGACTCAACGACTTTTGCATCTCAGGTGCCTCGGCATTTTCTGCCATGTCCCACTCCTTCCCGTAATTACTCGGACGAAGAACTTGATGAGACTATGTTTGCACCCGAAGCCATTTGAAAAAAGAAGTAGCGCCCTCTGGGCGTCAGATAAACCCGTAAGCGTAAAGGCTACAACCGCGAGCGGTAGTTAAATCTTTTTACATCTTTACCAAAATCTAATAACAGTTATGCAATTTTCAAATAGTTAACGTACACAACTATGCATCAATCTTTAACTCAAATACTTTAAAAACTCTTCTGTAGTACGCGACATCTCGCCTTTTACACGATGTGTAATAAAGACATTACGATGTACGGGAGTCTCCAGATGATGTACATCAATATCAAAATTTGTACCTTTTGTTGCCTCAAGTGGCAACAAACTTACACCAAGACCTGACTCTACCATGGACATAATGGTGAATGAATCCGATGACGCAAACGTCATGCGTGCGTTTTTGAGTTGCTTCTGAAGCAGAGGAGCCGTCTCAATATCAACGATAAAGGGCTCTTCAATAAGACGCTTAACAGGAATTGTCTCAAGGTCCTTCTCGTAATGTCCCTTTTGAGATACAACAATAACCTCATCATGATCAAATAAAGTTGAAGTAAATCCCTGCTCAGTTGCGCGGGTCATAGTAAAACTAATATCCACTTTACCCTTGCTAATAAGACGCAGGGCTTCGCCGTAGGTGCATTCGATAACTTCAACTTTGATGTTTGGATGGTCAGTCATGTACTTCTTCAGATGGCCAGGCAGTGCTCGTGAAAGAAAACTCGAAGGCGCAGCAATAACAAGGTTGCCCATCTCAATGGCACTGACGCGATTAACTTGATTGCTCAACTTGCTGTATGCCTGGCACACCTCTTCTGCAACAGGCAAAAGCGTCTTTCCCTCAGGAGTCAGACTTACATAGCCACCATGCCTGTTAAACAAGCGGACATCCCACTCTTTTTCTAGACTTGCCACCATGCGACTAATAGACGACTGAGTGCATCCCAGCTCTTCTGCCGCCACCGTAAAGCTACTGTGATATGCCGCGGAAGTAAAAGCCTGGAATTTGTGCAGGTTGGTCTCCATACTTGGCCCCTATTCAAGTACGTGGCCTAACAATTCACCCTTAAAAATATCATTCTACCTGCAAATTGGTAAATACCGTTTAACGCAAAAAGACCCCGTGAACGGTATTCACGAGGTCTTACCTTGCAATCTTTATGCAAAAAACTTTCTTAATTGATACTTCACTTTGACAATTGAAGTACCAGGTTGCTTAGTTACTATGCCTTCAGATAGCGGCCCATAGCAATAGCAGAGCCAAAGAGTCCCAGAAGCAAACCTAAGAGCAACAGAAGGCCACTCATACCCAGCATGACCGTTGTTGGAATAGCAAAGGTCAAGAAGGTCATGCTTTCTGCCATAACCGGGAGAAGCATGTGGGCTCCAACAACCAAAACGACAATGGCGAGAAGAGCGCCGATAAGAGCCTCAAGCACGCCTTCCATAAGGAATGGTCCGCGAATAAAGCTGTTAGATGCGCCGACCAGACGCATGATGGCAATCTCACGACGGCGAGCGTTAATAGCAAGGCGAATGGTGTTGTTAATAAAGACAAAGGCAACAAACACCAGAAGTCCAACAAGGCCAATAGCGCCAATACGAATGTATGCTGTTACGCTAAAGAGGCGCTCAACGGTCTCGCGACCATACTGAACATCACCGGATGGATTGCTCTTATTATCCGCAATGGCTGCAAAAGATGATGAAGAAGCAATGCGCTGGGCAACGTCTTGAACATCCTTAGGATCCTTGAGTTTGATCACAAGAGATGCAGGAATTGGATTCTGGCCATCAAGAGCAGAAACCGCATCAGAAGCATTGCGATAACTCATGGTTGTGCGGTACTCCTCAAGAGCCTGCTCTTTGCTCTTATAAGTTACAGACTCAACCGTATCCCAGCCTTGAACTTCTTGCTGGAAAGCAGTTACTGCAGCCTGATCTGCATCATCAGAAAGAAATGCCTGGATAGTAACGCGGTTCTCGACACTTCCTACCATATTCTCGATAAGAGCAGAGCCAAGAATAAACAGGCCGATGATAAACAGTGACAAGAAGATGGTTACGATTGCACCAAGAGCGGTAGACCAGTTCCTTTTAAAGTGGCTTCCGGCCTCATGCAGAGAATATCCAAAATTAGAGAGCCCCATAGTAACCATAGCCTCCCTTCTCCTGGTCGCGGACAATGTGACCAGCCTCAAGTGCAATAACGCGCTTGCGCATAGAGTCAACCATCTCGCGATCGTGTGTTGCCATTACAACCGTAGTGCCCGCACGGTTAATGCGGTCAAGAAGCTTCATAATGCCCAGAGAAATTGCTGGGTCCAAGTTACCCGTAGGCTCGTCGCAGATAAGCAGTGGTGGGCGGTTAACCATTGCGCGAGCAACAGAAACACGCTGCTGCTCACCACCGGATAGCTGGTCTGGGTAAGCGCTCATCTTTTGACCAAGGCCTACCAGACGCAGAACCTCTGGAACCTGAATATCAATAACAGGACGAGGCTTGCCAATGCACTCAAGTGCAAAGGAAACGTTCTCATAGACGGTCTTATCGGGCAGAAGCTTAAAGTCCTGGAAGACGGTACCAATCTGACGACGCAGATAAGGAACCTTGGAGTTACGCATACGTGTAAGGTCCTGACCAGCAACAATAACCTGTCCGTGAGTTGCCTTCTGCTCACGCGTGATAAGACGCAAGAGAGATGACTTACCGGAACCAGAGTGTCCAACTACAAAGACAAACTCACCTGGGTAGATATCAGCGCTGATGTTGTCCAGCGCAGGACGATTTGGCTGCGATGGATACACAAGCGAAGCGTTCTTGAAAGAAATGGTTGGAGTACCAGTACGCTCTACCTTAGGTGCATCTTGAGCTAGATCTGCAAAAAACTTTGCACGATCAAGAGGTGCCTGCTCAGGGTTGTTTTGCTGCTCAGCAGTTACCACGTGTACAGCTTCTGCTCCAGAAGCAAATGGATCAGATACAGTTGTTACAGGTTCAGCAGCCTGGGCCACTGGCACATCAGCAGAAAAGTCCTGAGTTTCAACTTGATCAGCTACAACGTCTTGCTGGTCAAGCTGGTTCAGATCATCCTGAGAAATTACCCCAAAACGGTCATCAAACGAGGACTCCTGTTGCTCATCAGTGCGAAAATGATTAGCCACAGTTGCTCCTTTTCTTACTCCGAAGAGACAGATACAGATTTTATTTTACCAAAAGTGCAGGTATGTTATACGTCACGCAGTTCATCCACAGAAAAACCGCCTCTTCTTTTTGAACTGCCTCCTATTTCTTGGACATAAGAAATGGGAGGCAGTTCATATACGAGTGATTATGATTCTGCAGCGTGTTAGCGTCGGCTTTTAGGCCTGGCGCACAAAATGGCGCAGCTTTGGTAGGTTTTGCTGAAGAATCGACATGTTTCTAATCAAGATAGCCAGGCAGCTAGGCGGTCGCACTACCTGATATGCATTTCTATGCATAAACTTCATCTAATATGCTAGAAAATGAATAGACTTATATA
>CABTJC010000010.1:0-80995 GCA_902485095.1 uncultured Atopobium sp.
ACCTTTGCCATCTAAATACTCTAAAACGACTTTCTTCTTGAATTCGAAACTATGTTTTGCCATAAAAATACCGACCTCCTAATCGTTAGATTTTGGTCTAACTTTTGGGGGTCGGTACATTACAGAGCTTTTTTGTACGATTTTCTGTAACTAATTACTTACAGACAAGTCATCAATGCCAAACATTTGTAACACTCTACAACCTCTTTATACGGAGAAATTCGAAGATCTAATTTTTTATTTCTCTAATGAATTCAGCTTGAATTTGAAAACGCTTTACATCTATTTATTCATTCAGATTGTTTTCTAATCTAGATGTCTTGGTGCTTTGGTTTTGACTTTCTTACAAGAATGAATCTAATTGGCATTTCTCGTAACTAGTCCATCTCATTCATTTTTAACTTACTACTCCCCCTTTTTGATTAAAACAAGCAATCTACCAGCATAAATACATAAAACAGCAGGTAAACAAGGTGTGATTGTTGCAAAATACACAAATCATTGCAATTAAGGCTGGATTGAATATCAACTAGACTAGTATTCTTAAAACTCGAAGGTTAAGGAATTACATGAATATTGCTCTCATAAAACCAAGTGAAGAGAATAAAGCCAAGCTCATAGAGATGCTTGATGAGTGGAAACATGATATCGAGACAAATCATACAAACCCTTCTCCAAGACGCATTTTTAGGTATGATCACCATGACTTTACAAACTATCTAGAACAACTAGACGTAAAGGAACCAGTTCCAGCTGGTCGAGTGCCTACAACAACCCTCTTTTGCTATGACTATGATAAAAATATCTTTGTTGGAGCAGTAAATATTCGTCATTACATTGATGAGGGACTTCTACATAGTGGTGGACACATCGGTGATGGAATTCGACCAAATGAGAGAAGAAAAGGCTATGCAACAGCAATGATTGCGCTTGCGCTTAAAGAATGTAAGAAACTTGGCATTGAACGAGTTCTTATGTGCTGTCGTAAAGATAACATCGGCTCGGCAAAGTCCATTATCAATAACGGTGGAGTACTCGAGAATGAAGTTCTAGACGAGGACGATGTACTCACACAAAGATATTGGATTGATCTTTAGTAGTTCTTCTCGACAAAGAAATAATAAGGGGGACCGTAATCGTTTGCGGTCCCCTTTTAGTATCAAAAGATAAAGCTTCTTATCGAGAAACTCTTAGCCCTCGACAGGCTGTCCAAGATAAGATGCTACAGAAGTTGCGGCAATAGCGCCGTCTGAAGCTGCTGTAATAATCTGACGCAGTGGCTTCTTATTGAGGTCTCCTGCGGTAAAGAGACCAGGTGTTTTGGTGGCCATGCGCTCGTCAGCAAGAACATATCCCTGCTCGTCAAGATCTACAAGGTCTGTCAAAAGCTCAGTTGAAGGTACGCGACCAACCAAGACAAAGACGCCAAAGCTACCCTCATCAAAGGTCTCTGTATGCTCTTCTCCCGTCTGGTTGTTGCGGAAGGTAATGGAGGTAAGCAAATCGTTACCTTCAACTGCAGTAATGCTAGTTAGATAACGAATCTCTGTCTTAGGATTCTCCTCGAACTGCTTAATTGCAGTAGCGTTAGCTCTTAGGTGATCCTTGCGCACAATGAGGGTTACTTTGTCAGCAAAGCGAGCCAGGAACTGAGACTCCTCTACAGCAGTGTTGCCACCACCGATGACAAACACCTGTTTGCCACGATAGAACATTCCGTCGCAGGTAGCGCAGTAAGAAACACCCTTGCCAGTGAACTTTTCTTCGTTGGTAAAACCAGCGTGACGAGGATTAGCGCCACCAGAAACAATGACAGCCTTTGCGTGATAGGTTCCCTCAGAGGTCTCTAGCACAAAAAGATTAGTCTCTGGATCCTTAACGATAGAAAGGACATTAGCCATAACAATCTCTGCGCCGAGGTCTGTAGCCTGCTTCTGAAGAGTGTCTGTAATAGTGAAGCCATCAGTGTTTGGCATGCCAGGGTAATTCTCAACCTCAGTTGTGGTGATTACCTGGCCACCTACGGCCTGCTTCTCTAAAACAACGGTATCGAGAAGAGCGCGTTTTGCATAAATTGCTGCTGAAAGTCCTGCAGGACCACCACCAACAATCACAAGGTCTTTAGTAATAACGTCTGCCATGATTGGCTCCAATCGTATAAATCGTAACTGGCTTTGTTATACCCCACTAATGACAATCATTATCAGTTATCTTTAAAAAATAAATTGTACACAATCTATTCACAAATAAAAAAGAGGCGCGCCAAGACCTCCATCTTAAGCGCGCCTCCCCTAGTAATTTAAAACTAGTTAGCGATGATGAAATAAGCAACAAATGCAAGAGTTGCAACCCACATCAAAGGCTTAACCTTCTTAACGTTACCGGTAACAAGAGCAACAACAACGTAGAAAATGAAGCCAAAGCCAATGCCGTCAGAAATAGAGTAAGTCATTGGAATACCAGCAATAACCATAAATGCTGGGAAGCCCTCGAGAAGATCATTCCAATCAATCTCAGTGACCTCAGACATCATCAGGAAGCCAACAAGGACCAATGCGCCGCAGGTAGCTGCAGAGCTGACGATAGAAATAAGAGGTGCAATGAATGCTGCTGCAATAAAGAGCAGACCAGTGAAGATAGAAGAAAGACCAGTACGACCACCATCGGCAGCACCGGATGCAGACTCAATAAAGGTGGTAATGGAAGAAGCGCCGAAGAAACCACCTGCAGCTGCAGCTGCAGAGTCAACAATAAGGATCTGCTTGATGTCTTTAACGTTGCCGTCCTCAGTGAGGAAGTCACCCTGCTTAGCAATAGCCATAGCAGAACCCATGGTATCGAAGAAGTCGGACATCATCAAAGAGAATGCAAATACAAGAAGAACTGGAGTGGTCAGAGCCTTAACAATACCCATGACGCCCGCGCCATCGGTCAAGAATGGTGCACCAAAAGTGGAGAAATCAAGACCAGAAACAATGCCAGTAGGGCTTGCGGTAACACCAAGAGGAATACCAGCAAGTACGGCAAGAATAATGCCGATAAGCAGGGAGCCCTTAACACGAGCAGAGTAAAGAACAACTGTTGCAACAATGGAAATTACACCAACGATAAAGGTTGGAGAGAAAATATCGCCAAGACCAACAAGTGTGGACTCATTTGCAATGATAATACCGCTGTTCTTGAGACCAATCATGGCAATAAAAAGACCTAGGCCAACTGAGATTGCGTGGCGTAGGTTTACAGGAATTGCGTCCATGATAGCTTCACGAAGACCGCAAAGAACTAAAAGGAGAATAGCAACGCCCTCAATAAAGATTACTGCCATTGATGCATGCCAATCTCCACCAGTAATTGGAGTGAGAGAGAAAGCAACAACAGCGTTTACACCCATACCAGATGCGCAAGCAAGTGGACGGTTAGAGAACAGACCCATCAAAATGGTCATGATGCCGCCACCAAGACAGGTAGCAGTAATAGCTGCCGAAATTGGAACTCCTGCAGCAGCGAGAAGAGCTGGGTTTACTGCAATGATGTATGCCATTGCGAGGAATGTTGTAATTCCAGCCCTAAATTCTTGAGCGGGATTACTACCACGCTCAGCTACCTTAAAGAACTTCTCCATTAAGCTCTTCCTTCCTAAAGAGACTTTTCCTTTATGCAAACGCCGCAGCGCTTATCACCAAAATAAGAAATTACTGAACTCCGCTTGAACCAAATCCACCGGCGCCGCGATCGGTCTGATCAAGCTCATCAACCTCAACAAGCTGTACAACTGGAACTTGCTGAATTACAAGCTGTGCAATGCGCTCGCCGCGCTCAATATGAATAGTTTCTTTACTATCAAGATTAATGGCGCAAACTTTAAGCTCTCCACGATAATGAGCATCAATAAGGCCTGGAGTATTTGCCATAGAAAGGCCTTTCTTAAGGGCAAGGCCACTTCTTGGCTGTACAAATCCTGCATATCCATCAGGAATTGCAATAGCTAAACCAGTAGAAATAAGTTTGCGCTCAAAAGGAGCAAGATCAACATCTTCAGCACTTCTAAGATCTAATCCAGCGTCTCCGGTATAAGCGTACGAAGGAAGTTCAACCGTAGGATCAAGGCGTTTAATAGGTAGCTGGATGTCAAAATTGCTCATTAATTCAGGCTCCTTAATTCTGCACTAAATTCATCAACATCTTTAAAGTCTCTATAAACAGAAGCAAACCTAATGTATGCAACTTTATCTAGCATAACTAGGTTTTTAAGCACAATACTTCCAAGGTCTTCAGATTTAATCTCGTATTGACCTTTGTCTCTAATCTGAGACTCAATTCCATCAATAAAATGGTCAAGAGAAGCAACAGAGATATCTCTCTTTACTGTTGCAGCAACAAGGCCTCTCATGAGCTTCTGTCTATCAAAAGGCTCCTTGTGACCGTCTTTCTTCACAACGGTGATAGGAATCTCTTCTAAGCGCTCATAGGTTGTAAAACGAAACTTACAGGACATGCACTCGCGACGCCTTCTTATGGCATCGTTATTCTCGGATGAGCGAGAATCAATAACCTTTGACTCTTCGTGACCGCATTTTGGACAACGCATGGAATCCCCTTTTTTCGTATAAAAGGAAGATACCATTTTACGCAGGTATTAAGTGTTATCAACACAGAATTCCGAGAGAAATTTACATAAATATTTACTATTTAGATACAGAAGGAATCTCTAGAGTTTGTCCAGTTCTTAAAAGAGAAGAATCAAGATTATTTTTTTCTCTAATCCAGCTTACTTGTTGCTCTGTAGAGACACCCTCAATAGGATTGCTCTCCGCAATTGACCACAGTGTGTCATTGCTATGAACGGTAATTGTTTGTGAAGCGCTATCCATTACAGATGTAGCAAATGAATTGAGAGCGGTTGTGCGAAGAAAAGAAACCGCAAACATCAAAACAAACGATGCAGTAATAATAAGTCCAGCAACAAAAGCTTCTTTATTTGTTAGCGTCTTGACGTAAGAAACTTCCTCACGCTGGGGTGCAACAGATTCTTTCTTTGCTCCGCCTTCAATTACCTTAAATGCAGGCTTATAAGAAGCAAGAGCTGAAGTTCCGCTAACCTGGTACATCTTTGACTGGTACATACGCCTCATATCATTTCCTTCCGTAATAGTTTTTACGGAACTAGTTATATCTAATACACCGGACAAAAAGTCATGTCCGAACGTCTGTACTAATAATATTTAGTACGTTTGTTCGTGTCAAGAAAAAAATAGAACATTCGTTTGATTATTTTTTAGAACACGTGTATTATTATTAAAAAGAAAAAGGAGGCTCATATGCCAAAGGGCAAACTCAGCAAGCGTCAGGCAGCAATTTATGAATACATCTGTTCTTACACAGATCAACATGGCTATCCCCCTTCAGTAAGAGAGATTGGTGCTGCCGTTAATCTTGCATCTCCTTCAACTGTCCACATGCATTTAAAAGTTCTTGAGCAGTTCGGACTTATTGATAGAGACCCAAAAAAGCCTCGTACTATGAAAATTGTTCCTCAGGCTTCTAACACTTCTGACACAGCAAAGCTTGCCCCCGTTACTCAAGACATAGCTAATAATGTGATTAGCCTTCCTCTTGTAGGACGTGTTGCTGCTGGTACTCCTATTCTTGCTGAGCAAAACGTAGAAGAATCTCTATCTCTTCCAACTAGCATTGTTGGGGATTCAAGTTCTTTCATTCTTCGTGTTCGCGGAGAATCAATGATCAATGCTGGTATTTTTGACGGCGATTATATTGTTGTAAAAGAGCAGCAAGATGCTCATGATGGAGAAATTGTTGTTGCTCTTATTGATGATTCTGCAACAGTTAAAACGTTCTACAGAGAAAACGATCGCATTCGTCTTCAACCAGAAAATGACTTTATGGAGCCAATCTACGTACAAAATCCTGTCATTTTAGGTAGGGTTACTGCACTTATTAGATCAATCTCTTAGTCATATTATGGGTGCTGAGTTAAGACAAACCAAAGGGAGAATAACGTTTTTTGACACTATACGAGGTATCTCGGTAGTTTCAATGATTCTGTTTCACTTTACCTATGATTTGTTCTTTATTTCGCACGTTAAGCTTACGTGGTTTACACCTCTGCTTATGCAAATCTGGATACCATCAATCTCATATCCTTTTATTTTTATTGCTGGTTGTATGTGTGCCTTCTCTAAAGATTCTTTTAAGCGTGCAGGAGTATATGGCCTTGTAGCATTAGCAATATTTGCAGCAACTACCTTTGCAAAAGTTGATACTCCTATCACGTTTGGAATCTTCTTTTGTATGGCCTCATGCACCCTGGTAGAAGCTCTTATTTCACGTTTTGCTGTCACACCAAAAGGATATTCCGCGGCAATTCTTTTGCTTTTAATTTTTGTTGTTTGTATTCCAATTTCTACAGGACACATTGGTATCGGGAACATGGTTTTCTCGTTACCTAAAGAGTTATACCAAACACCATATTTAGCCTGGGCTGGATTTCCTTCTCCGTCTTTTTCATCAGGAGATTACTATCCATTGCTCCCCTATTTATTCTTGTATGTAAGTGGAGCTGCATTTAACAGACAACTTAAAGCAGAAGGCTATCCTAACTGGATGAAAACATTTTCCCTTCCCCTTATAACAGAGATGGGAAAACATTCACTTATCGTTTATATTTTGCACCAACCAATTTTGCTGCTTATTGCATTATTTGTCAGTCAGAATATCGTCTTCTGACACCACATACGGTTCTAAAAGTGCCTGCATATACGTGTCGGCTTTAACTGACAGTAAAAGACCTTCAGCAACATATTGCTCGTGCAAAAGCTGGCATCTCTCATGAATAGACTTAACAAGAGCGCCTTTGTTGAACGGAATAAGTGCACTAACCACCTTGTCGCCGGCGCTAGCTATTTCTTGAATCTTGTGGAGAAGGCCGTTAATGCCCATACCTTCCTGAGCAGAAATAAATACTGCATCTGGATAGAGTGCTCTGAGCATTTGAAGCTCTTGGTCATCAAGTAGGTCTACCTTGTTTAATACAAGAATCTGATCGCTTTTATCAGCCTCGATGTCTTTCAAAATACTACGAACAACTGCTATTTCTTTAGAAAGATTCTTATCAGTTGCATCTGCAACCAACAGAAGAAGATCTGCTTCTTGAGCCTCTACCAGCGTAGACTTAAACGACTCAATCAGATTAGTTGGAAGCTTCTGAATAAATCCAACGGTATCTGTTAGAACAATCTTTCTGCCCTCATCAAGAGAAAGTGCTCTGGTAGTTGGATCAAGAGTTGCAAAGAGTTCATCTTTTGCATATACATCCGCGCCTGTGAGTTGATTCAGAAGTGTTGACTTACCAGCATTGGTATAACCAACAAGAGAGACGCTAAACGTTCCAGAATTCCACCTGGACTTTGACTGAACTTCTCGCCTTTGGCTGAGCTGCTTTAGTTCACTTTTAAGGGTTGAAATGCGCTTTCTAATAAGACGACGGTCAACCTCAAGCTGGCTCTCGCCCTGGCCAAATCGGCTACCAATGCCACCACGAGTTTGCTCGCCTACCAGATGACTCCACATGCCACGAAGCCTTGGAAGCACGTACTGAAGCTGTGCAAGCTGTACCTGAAGTCTTCCTTCTTTGGTGCGCGCGTGAATACCAAAAATATCAAGAATGAGCGCTGTACGGTCAATGACTTTAACCGGCTCGCCAAGTAATTTTTCTAGATTAGATTGCTGAGAAGGTGTGAGCTCATCATCAAAGATAACCACGTCAGTATTGGTGTTTCTTACCAGAGAAACAAGTTCCTCGGTTTTACCTTTGCCAATGAAAGTCTTAGGGATAGGTGCATCAAGTTTTTGCGTAAGACGCATAAAGACTTCAGCGCCGTCAGTTTGCGTCAGACGTTCAAGCTCGTCCATTGATTCTTCAAGCGACCAATCGCTTTTACCGCAATCAACGCCTACAAGAATTGCTCGTTCAACTTTTGGAGCAGTTGAAAATGGAACAAAACGACCCATAAACTCCCCATCTTAGAAAAGGTAAATACGTTAGTTTTTGATGCGTCCTACTGGCATTGTACGTCAGAACGCTGTACAAGAATCAGCTCGAGCGCATCTTCAGGCATGAGTTGATCCATATCAAGCCACCTAACTCGACCGTCTCGTTTAAGCCAAGAAATCTGACGCTTAGCATACTGCCTGGTGTGCTGTTTAATAAGCTCACGCGTTTGTTCAAGCGACTGTTCACCAGCAAAATATGCAAAGAACTCTTTGTAGCCAATTGCCTGCCCAGCCGTGCAATTTTCAGAGAGACCGGACTCAAAAAGCGCTTGAACCTCTTCAACAAGCCCTTGCTCAAACATAAGGTCAACTCGGAGGTTTATTCGCTCATAAAGACGCTGACGGTCCATCGTAAGACCCCATATCTGGGCGTCAAAGTACGGTGTATGAGCCTTTAGGCCCTCATGATGAGTGGCATACGACTTGCCCTCTTCCAAGAGCTCTAAAGCCCTTACAACGCGTCGTACGTTATTTGGATGGATAAGCTCTGCACTTGCTGCATCTTTTGTGGCGAGAAGTTCGTGCAGGCCCTCAGCACCAAGCTCTTCTGCAAGCTTTTCATAACGAGTACGTACAAGAGACTCGATTGAGCCTGAAGGAAACTCCATCTGGTCGATAATCGAATCAAGATAAAGGCCGGTTCCTCCGCAGAATACAGGTGTTTTACCAGCCTTAATAAGCTTATGAGCTTCTTCACGAGCTGCCACTTGAAACATCTGTACCGAATATTCTTTTGAAATGTTGGCACAATCTACCATGAGAAGAGGAACTTCTCGCTCCTCAACAGGAGTTTTAGCAGTGCCAATATCCATGCCACGATAAACCTGCATTGCGTCAACAGAAATGACAGAGGTCTCAAGCTTCTTAGCTACCAGCTCAGACAAGGAGCTTTTGCCCGAAGCCGTGGGGCCTACAATGCAGATAACCGAGCCACGAGAGCTCATCGAGGATCAGACTCCATGGTTCCGCGCAAATACCAGGTACGAGCCTCATCAATATGAACATCAACAATTTTGCCGATAAGATCTTCTGGCGCGTAACCTTCTGGCAGATTGAAGTGAACTGTTTGGTTCTTCTCGCTATGTCCCACCATGACCGTATTGTCACGCTTGGAAGTTCCCTCAACAAGAACTGCCTGTGTAGTATTAAGATCTACCTGGTTAGCGTCGTGTGCCTGCTGAGCCACAAGCTCTGCAAGCCTATCAAACCGATCCTGGATGACCTCGTGAGGCGTGTTGTCTTCGTATTTTGCCGCAGGAGTGCCTGGACGCTTAGAGTAAATGAAGGTATACGCAGAAGAGTACCCAGCCTCTTTGACCAAAGAAAGCGTATCCTCAAAGTCTTCCTCAGTCTCTCCGGGAAAGCCAACGATAATGTCAGTTGAAAGCGCCAGTCCTGGAATAGCTGCACGCAGGCGAGAAACCACGTCCAAGTACTCTTCTCGTGTATAGCTGCGGTTCATCTTTTTGAGAACACGCGTAGAGCCACTTTGAACCGCAAGATGAAGATGAGGCATTACAGCCGGCGTTTCCTTCATAGCCGCAATAGTCTCATCAGTAAGATCTTTTGGATTTGATGAGGTGAAGCGGATTCGCTCAACGCCCGTCTGACCCACAGCACGCAAAAGCTCTGCAAAACGAGGCTTACCGTAGAGGTCGCGACCATATGAGTTAACGTTTTGGCCAAGAAGGGTAATCTCACGAACGCCATCTGCGACAAGGCGCTCACACTCGCCTATAACAGCTTCAAACGTACGACTGCGCTCACGACCGCGAACGTAAGGAACAATGCAATACGTACAGAAATTATTGCAGCCGGTCATGATAGGCACCCAAGCGTGATACTGCTGAGCGCGGTTACTTGGCAGGTCTGTGGAGAAGCCCTTGCCCTCCTCAGAAGTGTCTACGGCTACACGGTCATTCTCGCCCCTAAATGCGCTGGTGAGAAGTGCTGGCAAGCTTGCAAGAGCACTGGTACCAAACACAACGTCAACAGCTGGAACCTTTTCACGGAGCTTCTCACCATCGCGCTGCGCAATACAGCCGCCAATAGCAACAATGCGCTTGCCTGATGGAGGCGTTGGAGCGCTGACCATGGCAGAAGCCTGACCGTAGAGGCGCTGATCAGCATTCTCACGAACGCTGCAGGTCATAAAGATGACAATGTCAGCGTCGTCGGTATCTGAAACCTCATTGCAGCCACAAGCCTCAAGCAGACCAGAGACTCGCTCTGTATCGTGTAGATTCATCTGGCAGCCAAAAGTTTTGATGTGATATGTTTTTCCTACGAGCTCGGAATTTTCAATCATGCTTAAAGTACCTCGTTATACTCAGTGGAACTAACAGCTGGAGTCTGCGTATCAGGGGCAGACAGTGTGTGGACATAAATGGCAATTTTAATTGCAGTTCTACTCTCCCCTGCAATTTCGATATCAGAAAATGTTGGAGCACAGGTGATATCCAGACCGCAAGGAATCAAGAAGCCACGCGCAATAGCAATAGCTTTGATGCCCTGGTTGACTGCACCCGCACCAATGCACTGGAGCATAACAGGCTCATTATCTTTAACCAGTCCCGCAATAGCTCCTGCTACAGAAGCTGGTGAAGACTTACTTGAAACTTTAAGCAAACCCATGAGTGCTCCAATTATTGTGCGTTTGTTCTACTCTTGCGACTCAATATCAAAAGTCACAACAATTTTATTTTTACTTACACGAACACGAGGCTCAGCCGTCAAAGAAACGTAGTATTTCTCGGACAACTCAGCAAAACTCTGCTCCATTTTTCGAGAAAAGCTGCTGATATCAGCCTTACTCATCTTGAGACCTCGGTGGTCTTTCATCAAATCAATTTCGCGAGAAACACCTTCAGATTCAACAGTATGGCTGACCTGTGCATATACACTACGCAAAGGCTTAATCTGCTCAGCAATAATTCTATGAGCAGTTCTATCTGACATAGAAAGTCCAAGAGACTTACAAACCTCAGAAAGCTCTGTTGCATCCGCTGCGGCCCTGAAGCGCTCAAGAACAGGAACGTTTTCAAAACCTTCAACAAATAGCAGTTCAGCGATATCAAGCGTCTGAGCAATTCTGCGACGAGCAGTAGCTGCAATCTCTGCAGCAGAGCCCAGCATTACCTCACACGAGCCTTTAACCTCAAGCGCAAAGTCACAGCAGGTACGAATAATGTTATGAGGACCTTTAACGGTTGTTTTGAGTCCATCCTCATTCAAACCACAAGTTGGCCAAGTAGACTGGTCTACTCGCTCAGAAATTTTAGTAGTGTCTACCACAATCTGTATAACAGAGCCGAGTCCTGGAGCAGAAGCCACAACCTGAGCTGATTCACAGTTTTCTTTGATGGAATAGAGAGCCATGCCTCGACCATGTATTCCCCAACGGTCCATATGCATGCTCTCAAGCTTTGAAGTTACACGGGCTTCAAAGATTTTCTCCTGCATGTCTTTTGGAATACCCTGACCATCATCAAGTATGGTGATAGTTCTGAGCGCACCCTCTTTTGAGGTTGCAACATAAATGTGACGAGCACCAGCATCGCGAGAATTACGTAAGAGCTCAATAACAATATCTTCCACCGAACGAATATCATGCTTTGCCTGTCTACGCTCTGCTTCTGCTACGCGTAAACGAACGTACCCCGCGCCGAGGGATTCCTCGACACGGAGTGCGCGCTCACCTCCCATGGAGGCGACAAAACCTGTTAAGTCAGTAGAAGTGGCTGCCATAAATTACTTAGCAACATCCACAGCACGAGACTCGCGAATAACAACAACGCGAACCTGTCCTGGATATTCCATCTCATCCTCAATTTGCTTAGCAATATCGTGAGCAAGAACAGTTGCCTCGGAATCGCTAATCATCTGAGGCTCAACCATTACATGAAGTTCACGGCCGGCCTGCATAGCGTACGTACGCTCAACGCCCTCGTGTGCATTAGAGATAGCCTCAAGCTTCTCAAGGCGCTTGATGTAGTTCTCAGCGGACTCACGACGAGCACCAGGACGTGCAGCAGAAATAGCATCTGCAGCCATAACAAGCATGTCGAGCACGGTGTTTGGCTCAATATCTGCGTGGTGAGCTTCAATAGCGTGAACAATCTCTGGACGCTCACCATGGCGACGAGCAAGGTCTGCACCAATTACAGCGTGTGGACCCTCAACCTCGTGGTCAATTGCCTTACCAAGGTCATGAAGCAGACCAGCACGCTTAGCTGGAGCAGGCTCAAGACCAAGCTCTTCAGCCATAATGCCACAAAGAACTGCAACCTGAACAGAGTGGGCAAGAACGTTCTGACCGTAAGAAGTACGGTAGCGAAGCTTACCAAGAGTCTTTACAATCTCTGGATGAAGATCGTGAATGCCACAATCAAATGCAGCCTGTTCACCAGCCTCAAGAACACGCTCGTTAACAAGGGCTTCAGCCTTCTTGTAGAGCTCCTCAATACGTGCTGGATGAATACGACCGTCTGCAATGAGGTTCTCAAGTGCAACACGAGCGGTCTCACGGCGGACTGGATCAAAACTTGAAAGAACTACAGTCTCTGGAGTGTCATCGATAACAAGAGAAACACCAGATACCTGCTCGAAGGTACGAATGTTTCTACCCTCACGTCCAATAATCCTACCCTTTAGATCATCAGATGGGATATGGACTGAAGTTACTGTAATCTCAGAAGCCTGATCTGCAGCGACACGCTGAATAGCGGTAGAAATAATCTCACGTGCAGTTTTATCTGCTTGTGCACGAACGCGCTGCTCAGACTCACGAAGAATCATAGCCTCATCGCGAACACTTTCAGAACGAACACGAGATAAAAGCTCATCATGAGCCTCATCTTTTGTAAGAGCTGCAATGCGCTCAAGCTCTTGAGACTGCTGAGAAACAAGAGAATCCAAATCGTTCTTACGACGATCAAGCTGACCCTGAAGGCTGGAGAGCTGATGCTCACGCTTCTCTAGTGCATCAGTACGGTGATCAAGGGACTCTTCACGCTGAAGAATACGGTTCTCCATGCTACGAAGCTCACTCTTACGCTTTTTCTCATCTGCCTCTGCTGCCTGCTTAAGCTGAAGAACTTCTTCTTTAGCCTCAAGAACAGCTTCTTTTTTAACTGTTTCTGCCTGGCGAGCTGCTTCAGAAGCAATACGATCTGCATTAGTCTGAGCATCTTTTAACTGCTGTTCTGCAGTTTTAATCTTTGAATTACTAATGTTAGAGAGTACGCCGTATGCAAGGCCTACTCCCACAAGAAGGCAAACAATGCCTACTGCTGCTAATTCCATACCTACTCCTCAAATGGCGATTACAAAAGTGTTCAGGAGACTTTAGACACAACAGTATCTAAAGAACCCGCCATGAGCAGGGTTCATTGGCTGGTCATGCCACATTCAGAGATAGATCAAATGTATGAGATACCTACTGTATACGTGACGCTGGTTGCCCAGCGGAAATGAGCCTATTCACGGCATATTTATCGTATAGAGCATTGTAACTTTTGTCAATAAATTGCAGGTAGGAAAAGTAAAGTACATCAATACAACAGACTTATAAGCTAAGCAAATATATTCATTCAGATGTGGCGTTTTCATCCAAGATCTTTTTAGCAACAGATGATGCTATAGAAAATGAATATCCCTTTGTGGCGAGAAACCTGACAAGCTTCTCATAATCATTTTTTCCCGACAGGTGTTTTCTCTGGGCCAAAGAATACGCAACTTCAAATTCATCCACATCAGAAAAATAAGCGTCAGGCCATCCAGGGAGAGTCTCAACTTCAATCCCTTTTTTAGAAATTTCAGTTTTAATTTTAAGAGGACCCCAGCCTTGCGAAATTTTAGAACGTATATAAACGTCTGCAAAACGACTGTCATTAACCAAACCAACTTCAACAGCCCTCTGCACTGCAGGGTCTCTTACATTCTTCTGATAGCCATCAAGCATGAGCTTTTTTTGAAGCTCAGCTGTAGAGTAGTCCCTTTTTACAATCAAAGCCTCAATGCGCGCTTTAATACACTGAGTTGAAATCTCTTTAACCTCATACAAAAACTCATTGCGAGAAGAAGGCGTAAAAACACCATCTTTCTCTTTACTCAAAAGAGCTCGAGCTACTGTTGAAGGAACAAAGAATTCCTCTGTTCCTCCAACTTCAGTTTCTAAAATAATCTTTGCCTTGGGCTTTGCTTGACCAAGAACTGCTTGTTTCTTTTGTGGAAGCTCAATTGTCCAAGAAATCTCTGACATTATTCAGCAGAATCTTCCGTTGCAACTGGAGTACCAACTTCGGAATCTTCATCAAATACAAGACCACAAGCAACTCGTACTTTGTGATCAATCTCTTCCATAAGGTCTGGATTGGCCGTAAGAAAAGCTTTAGCTGCTTCTCTACCCTGACCAAGACGCTCGCCCTCATAGGTGAACCAAGCGCCAGACTTGTTGACAATCTCAAAGTCAACAGCCATATCAAGAATGGAGCCTTCTTTAGAGATACCCTGGCCATACATAATGTCAAACTCAGCAACCTTAAAAGGTGGAGCAACCTTGTTCTTTACAACCTTAACGCGAACACGGTTACCAACGTTTTCACCGTTAACCTTAATGCTGTCAACGCGGCGAATGTCCATACGGACAGTGGAGAAGAACTTAAGAGCCCTACCACCAGAAGTGGTTTCTGGGCTACCAAACATAACGCCAATCTTCTCTCTGAGCTGGTTAATGAAAATACAGAGCGTATTAGACTTTGAAAGAGAGCCAGCTAACTTACGAAGAGCCTGACTCATAAGACGAGCCTGAAGACCAACGCTAGAATCGCCGATTTCTCCCTCAATCTCTGCACGAGGAACAAGAGCAGCAACGGAGTCTACAACCACAACATCAATTGCGCCTGAGCGAACAAGCATGTCACAGATCTCTAGGGCCTGCTCACCAGTATCTGGCTGAGAAATTAAAACATCGTCAATATCAACACCAATACGAGCCGCATAGCCTGGGTCCAGTGCGTGCTCTGCGTCAATAAAAGCTACAACGCCACCCAATGCCTGAGCTTCTGCAAGAATTTCTAGTGAAAGAGTTGTCTTACCAGAAGACTCTGGGCCATAAATTTCTACGATACGACCGCGAGGAACGCCGCCAATACCCAGTGCGGCATCAAGAGCAAGTGAGCCAGTTGGAATAGCCTGAATATCAAAGGCAGGACCACCCTCACCTAAACGCATAATTGCGCCTGCGCCAAATTTCTTCTCGATTTCCGCTGTAGTTGAAGAGATGACCTCATCCCTCTCATCACCAGTAGTACGAGCCTTGATCTCTTTTGAAACGGACTTTTTAGCCATGGGAACTCCTTGCTCTTTTTGTTACTAGAATATTATAAGAACAGACGTTCTATGTCAACGTCAAACATATACTCTATAGAGGTAATTTGTCAGAATTCTTACCTCTCTTTTTCCGTTCTTGAGCAGCAAATTTCTTCAGAAGTACCAATTTGTCTGTATAAGTCCTGCAAGGCCGCATAAAAAAGAAGTCCAAAACTGATTTGTTTTGGACTTCCCTATTAAAATCAGATTTTAAGCCTTCACAATTGCTTCATGAATTAGTTGTAAAGCTTGTAAAACTGCAGCTTCTCGCACCTGTTCTCTATTGCCAGAAAAATGTTTACAGACCGTAAGGGTAAAGTTATTACTGGTAATACCAAACCAAACCGTTCCAACTGGTTTACCAGGCTCTTCTCCTGTTGGACCAGCTATTCCGGTAACGGAAACTGCAATGTCAGAACCAATAACTTTTCTAACGCCTGAAGCCATCTGTGCAGCACAGGGTTCAGAAACAGCACCAAGGGACGGCTCTTCAAAAATATCCTTTGAGACACCCAATACCTTCTGCTTAATCTCAATGGTATAGCTCACAACAGAGCCTTTAAGCACGCTCGATGATCCAGAGATGGCGGTAAGTGCGCCCGCAACAAGTCCTCCCGTACAAGACTCGGCAGAAGCAACGGTAAGGCCAGCCTCAAGAGCCTCTGAAACAACCTGTTGAGCTTCTGAAAGAACTTCAGATGAAAACATATGAATCACAACTTTTCGGTCCGCACGCAAACGTTTGGTATGAAAACATACCTATCGTATATACGTATGGCGCCTCAGAGAGACGCCATCTTGTTAAACTTCAGCAATGTATTGCCAAGACTTTACAAAGTAGTCAATTCCTGACCAGGCTGTAAGAACTACTGCAACCCACATAGATACATTAAAGATAAAGAGCAAAACGTCCTGAATCATTCCGCCGGGAATACTAGGCAAGAAAAGCAAGCCACAGATAGCAACCATAGTTGTTGCAGTCTTCCATTTGCCCAAGTCAGATGCGGCAATAACAACGCCCTTTGATGCGACAACCATTCTCAGTCCCGACACCAAAAACTCTCGTGCAACAATCACTAAGAGTACCCAGGGAGAAACCATATGCCACTCAAGAAGTACAAAAAGAGCCACAACAACAGCGAGTTTATCGGCAATTGGATCTAAGAACTTTCCAAAGGTAGTAACTTCATTTCTACTGCGGGCAAGGTAACCATCAAGCTTATCGGTCAAAGAAATGACAACATAGCCAATAAAGACAAGAAATGCTCCGAGTTTAAAGCCAGGTGTTGCTAGAGAATCGGCCAGAGATACGCCTAAAAGTTGTGCAAGGAGAAGCCAAAAGGGTACCAGCACCACTCGAGCGCAGGTAACAATATTTGCAGGTGTCCAAATTGTCTTTGATGACATGACCTATCCCCAACTAAACGGTTTTCTCGCCAGACTGTGTGTCTGTAGTGTCTACGATCTCGCCAATCATTTCATAGCAGAATGAATCTACCAGGTCACAAAGGACAATATCTCCGACTGCGGCCTCTCCCTCTGCAATGTGAACAGCGCCATCACAGTCTGGAGCCTGGAACCACGTGTGGCCGATAAGCTCAGTGCCCTCGTCAGATTCTTCAATTCCGTCAATAATGACCTCGCAGCGCTCGCCAACGTGACGAGCGGTGGCTGCAAAACCGAGCTGTTCAACAAGGTCAAGCAGGCGCTGAGTGCGCTCAATCTTTACCTCATCTGGAACCTGATCAGACATCTTTGCACCAAGAGTTCCCTCTTCTGGTGAATAGGTAAAGACGGATGTGTAATCAAACTCCTGCTCCTGAATAAAGTCGTAGAGCTCATCTGATTCATCATCATTCTCACCTGGGAAGCCGCACATTCCCGTGGTACGGAGAACCATACCAGGAATCTCAGTTCTGAGGCGATCAAAAAGTTCACGAAGCTCCTGCGTAGAGCCGGAGCGACCCATACGCTTAAGAATGCGCTCGTTGCAGTGCTGAATTGGAATATCAATATAAGGCAGAACCTCAGGTGTATCGCGAATGGTGCTGATAAGCTCGTCGGTCATACCTTCTGGCTGCAGATACAAAACGCGAATCCATCCCTTATAAGGACGAACTACCTCAGCAACCTGCTGCATAAGCTTAGCAAGCGTTGGCGTCTGGCCATCTGCAGTATCAGGCATATCCGAGCCCCAGATACCGGTGTCCTGGCCAATCAGAATGACCTCACGAACACCACCTTCCATCAGCTCATGTACCTCTTGAAGAATCTCTTCAGCGGGCCTTGAGTGATAGTGACCACGAATGTACGGAATGGCGCAGAAAGCGCAGAATCTATCACAGCCCTCGGAAATCTTTACAAATGCACTGGCGCCATCAATGGTGCGCAGCATTCCATGGGCGGCAACAATGGACTGCGTAGGCTCAGGGATATTCAGAACGTCTGCAACAACGCTGACAATGCCATCTTCTTGATCTGCCGGAACAAATGCAGCAACTTCAGGAAGCTGCTCGTTAAGCTCTGCGCCATACCTGGAAGGAACGCAGCCACACATAATAATGGGTAGCTTACGGACTCCCTCAGAAGCGCCCTCAGCAATCTCAAGCGTAGTCTCAATAGACTCCTCTGTTGCTGAAGCCAAGAATGAACAGGTGTTGATAATTGCAATGTCTGCTGAGTCTGGATCTGCAACTTCACCAAAACCAGAGGCCAAAAGACGCGCACGCATGCGATCTGTATCAACCTCGTTTTTAGCGCATCCTAACGTGATGTATAGGACGTTGTAGCCCCTATCGATAGTTGTTGAACTGGAGGGGCTGGCCATAGTCTTTCTCCTTAAGGCTTGCAATCACAGACTGAAGAACATCGCGAGAAGCACTAGAAACACGCAGCTTATCGCCCTCAACGGTTGCCTTAGCCTTAACTTTCATATCACGAATATCTTTAGCAATCTTCTTGGCAGTCTCCTGATCAATACCAGAAACAATAGAGCCAATCTGGCGCACCGTAGAACCAGCTGCAGGAATTGGATCTGCCCAACGGATAGCAGTAAGATCAATTCCGCGCTTTACAAGCTTGGAGCCAAGAACATCCCTAACCTGAGATGCAACAAAATCTGCAGGAGCCTCAATAGTGAACTTACCCTCTTTCTTTGAGAGATCAAGGGTTGCACCAGAATCCTTAAGATCGTAGCGCTGAGTTAGCTCACGGGCTGCCTGCTGAAATGCATTATCAACTTCCATCATGTCTACTTCAGACACAACGTCAAAGCTTGATTCTTTAGCCATTTCCCCTCCGTATATTCAGGGCGAGAAGTACTTCTCGCCCCATGGCGTTTAGTTATTGTTTGAATTGCTGTTGGAATTCTGGTTGTTAGTGGTGCCAGAAGTTCCACCGGTAGTACTTGTTGACGTGCTGTTTGTTTGAGTTCCAGAAGCATTTGCTGCAGTACCGTCAGCAGGCTTAGTGCCCTGAATGGTCAAGGTGCCAATACCTGAAGCATTTGCGTCAAATGGCTTAGCAGTACCGTTAACAGTTACAGCGACGGCGCCAGGAGTGCCTGCAAGAACATTCATGGAATCAGTGACGGTGTATGTCTGAGACCATGGACCAGTAATTGCATCGGCCTCAACACTCTTACCATCAACAGTAATCTCAACCCAACTGGTTTGACCGTCTGCAACAGTAACCACTACGGTAGTCTGCTTAGGAGTCTCTTCCTTCTTAGGCTCAGTTGTAGTGGTGCTCTTAGAAGCATCAGTTGAATCCTTCTTAGAAGTGTCCGTGTTGCTATTTGTAGTAGTGGAATTCTTTGAAGAATCAGTTGTTGAATTATTAACGCTTACTGTCTTTGTTGTAGTAGGCGTAGTACGAGCTGTCATGCAGGAACGAACGCTGAACAGCAAAACGGCAGTAATAATCACAACAACAAGAGCAAACACAGTGGCAATAGTGCGTCCTGTGTCAGAGAAGTAATTCTGAAGTGCTCCCATAACGCCTGGTCTTTGAGGAGCACGACGTTGTTGAGCAGCAGCGCCAGATGGCTGGCGACGGCGAACATTAGGCCTATCTACCTGCGCGATATTTCTTGATCCACGACGGCCAGAAATGGTTGATGCGCGCTCGTAAGGTGCGGTTACATTGTCATAACGAAGGTCATCGGTGTAATCGCTTGGAGCAACAGTTCTTCTGGTTACATCGTCTTTGTAAGCTGGAATGCTAACGCCTGCAATGCCTACACGCTTGCGCTGAACGCCACCGCGCGTACGGCTTGCCATAGTCTTCTGACGAGAAGCCTCTTCAATACCGGCATTGTACGCATGACCTGTGGCATAGCGAGAATACGAGTAGCCACCAGCATCCTCCTCAGATGTCTGAGCACCCAGAGGTACACCGGTTTGCCTGGAGCGAACACCAGACGTAGTTGCAAAGGCACCCATATCGCCAGCTGGTCCACCGGATGTGGGGAGAAGACCGTGGTACTGTACGTATGCCTTTGGTCTGCTACCAGACTCGTTTACAACGTCATAGCCAGCAATGCCACGACCAGACTGAGTATCGCGCGTACGACGACGCAGCTCATGAGAATAGGTGCCGTTTTCAAACTCGTAGCTCTCCTCCTGGAAGAGGTCTACAATCTCACGCGGATTGAGTCCCAGGTAGCGAGCATACGAAGAGAGCATGCCCTGAGCATAGCCGCTCTGCGGCATATTCTTAAAATCGCCTTCCTCAAAAGCAATAAGTGCCTGCTCCTTGAGGCGAAGAATCTTTGATGCTTGAGTGATAGAAAGCCCGAGCTGACGTCTACGTTCTACGAGCATCTCACTAAAACGAGGGCGTGGCATGCTTACTCTACCTCCCTATAGGCAGCGTCTTGAACTTTGAGCTCTTCAAGAGCATCTTTATCGATAAGAACTTCTCGAGGTTTTGATCCGTTAGCTGGGCCAACAACACCTTTTGCCTCAAGCATATCCATAATTCTACCAGCACGAGCATACCCAACAGAGAGTGCTCTTTGCAAACTAGATGTAGAACCTAGCTGAGAATCCACAATAATGCGTGCAGCTTCCCAAATAAGTGGGTCATCTGCCTGCGCCATACCGCCAACTCCACCAGCGCCATCGGCCTGTGTTGGAGTTGCAACGGTCAAGATATTGTCGTGATATTCGGCCACGCGCTGGGTGCGGATATATTTAACGGTCTCCTCGATCTCCTCGTCAGAGACCCAGCAACCCTGTGCGCGATTAGGCTTCTTACCACGAAGTTTAACCAGCATGTCACCCTTACCCAGCAGCTGCTCAGCGCCCTTTTGGTCCAGAATAATGCGGGAGTTCAAAGAGTTATCAACTGAGAGCGCAACACGGTTATCGATGTTTGCACGGATTAGACCAGTTACAACGTCTGCAGAAGGACGCTGCGTTGCAACAATCAGGTGAATACCTGCAGCACGACCAAGCTGAGCAATACGGACAATGGAAGACTCAACGTCTTTGCCAGCAACCATCATGAGGTCAGCAAGCTCGTCGATGACAATGACAAAGTACGGCATGTGCTTTGGAGGATTCTCCATATCAGCATACTTATCGCCATCAACATTTCTGTTGTACGTCTTAATGTCACGCACTTTGTAGTGCTCAAACACTTTAAGACGACGCTCCATCTCGGTGACGCCCCACTGAAGCGCACTTGCGGCCTGCCTTGGCTCGGTAACAACTGGAACATACAGGTGAGGAAGGCCAGCGTAACCTGTAAACTCAACGCGCTTTGGGTCAACCATGATAAGGCGGACCTGCTCAGGAGTTGCGCGCATGAGCATAGACATAACAATGGCGTTGAGCAGGACAGACTTACCAGAACCAGTGGTACCTGCTACCAGCAAGTGAGGAAGACTTGCAAGGTCAACAACAATTGGCTTGCCCTCAGAATCGCGACCAAAGGCGCACTCAAGAGGACCGCCCTTTGCAAACGGAAGAACGTCAGCCAAGTTGACTGCCTGGGCTTTCTCGTTAGGGATCTCAATACCAACCAGAGAAGTTCCAGGAATTGGAGCAAAAATACGAACAGACTTTGCCGCAAGTGAAAGCGCAATATCGTCCTCAAGATTGGTGATCTTGTTGACACGCTCTCCCTCGCCCATCGAAATCTTAAACGTAGTAACAGAAGGACCTGCAGTCCAACCAACCACCTGGCTCGACAGGCCAAACTCCTCAAGCGTAGCTTGGAGTCTCTGAGCAGTAGCTTCAAGCTCATCATCGCTTACGGCAGAAGTGGCCGAGTTCTTGTTTGTCTTCAGAATGGTAAATGGTGGCAGCTCATACGACTCATCATCGTCGCCTGGCCTCTTGAGCTGGTCAGGTGTGGCGAGAAAATCGGGCGTCGTTTTAGCTTTGCTCTTAGGTTTAGCCTGTTTTGTTGTAGGAGCAACATCAGCTACAGCAACATCGTTTTTCTCGACAACTGCATCGTCTGGCTGGTCTTTCTTCTTAGAACGAAGCTTATTCTTAGCCTTATCAATGAGCGTAGTAGGAGCATCTCCTGCGTCCTCTTGCGCCTCTTCTTCCTCGTAAAGACGGGCGTCACGCTTAATGACAGAAGTCTTGCGATTGCCCAGATACGTGGTCTCCCCTTCACCGGTCTCGTCAAAGAGAGAAGACTGGTTGTTTGCGCCACGTCTACCCTGCTTCTTTGCAGGTTGTGGAGCATTAGCAGCATAAAGTGCCTCTTCTTTTGCAAGGGCACGTTCTTCTTTGCGGTAGCGATGATTCTCGCGCGCTTCATCCAGACGGAAGCTTACGCGCTCAACCATGTCAGAAATGGAGAAGCCGCAGATAACAACACCGGCAATAATAAAGCCAACCAAAAGGACATTGCCCACCACGCGGCCAACAAAGCGCAGCAAAACCCAAGCAATTCCGCCGCCCACATAACCTCCGGCAGCCTCTAGGACTTTTGTGCCCAAAAGCATATCTGGAGCAGCCTCAGCACCTGGGAAGTTAAGTGAAATAAGAGCAAGGGCAGCAAGAACGTCCAGCGTTAGACCAATAGCAATACGCGTAGAAATTCCCTGATCATCACGCATAAAGAAGGTCATAGCAAAGACAAATACTGCAATGGGAAAAAGTAGCGCTCCCGTACCAAAACAGAGCTTGAGCCCATGACCCATTGCGCTGGTAATAACAGCGTTAGAAGGGACAATAATGGACAAAAACAGAGCAATTGCAACCACTGCAAGAACAACACCAATGATGTCGTTCTGCAGTGGGCTCAAGCCTGCTGCCTGGGTAGAAGCGGCGTTTCTAGAATTTCTTTTTGCTGCGTTTGAGGTGCGTTTAGAGGGCATTGGGCTTATACCTCCATAATGACCGGAATAACCATTGGTCGAGTACGAGTTTTGCTCCAAAGGAAGTTAGAAAGGGCGTTACGAACGCTCTTTCTCATTGCTTCAATGTTTGCGCCTTCGGACTTAGAGGCCTTCTCGATTGAATTTCTCACAAGATTCTGTGCGTCATTCATAAGCTCGTCATCGTCGGCAAATGAAACACCACGGCCAGAAATCTCAACAACACCTGGCTTAAGATTGCGCCCAACAAGGGTTACCACAGCGGTAACAATGCCGTCCTGTGAAAGACGCTGACGGTCACGAAGAACAACAGGGTTAGCGTCGGTGACAGAGAGGCCGTCAACGTACACTACGCCAGACTCAACCGTCTTACCACGGGTAACCTTGCCGTTTCTCATCTCAAGTGTGTCGCCGTTATCAAGAATGAAAATGCGATTAGCAGGAACGCCCATCTGCTGAGCAAGTTCTGCGTGAGCACGCAGGTGAACAGCCTCACCATGAACAGGCATGAAGTTCTTTGGACGAGCCATACCAAGCATAAGCTTGAGCTCTTCCTGGCTACCATGGCCAGAAACGTGGACAAGTGCCTTTGACTTGTCGTAAATCTCGCAACCAATCTTAGAGAGCGCGTTGATGATAGACTGAACGCTCTTCTCGTTACCTGGAACAGGCGTTGCAGAGATGATTACGGTGTCCTGAGGACGAATGGAAAGCGACTTGTGCTCTCCATTTGCCATGCGTGCCAAAGCACTCAGAGGCTCTCCCTGGGAACCGGTGCACAGAACAACAATGCGATCATCTGCGAGTTTATCAACATCATAGGCATCAATGATGTCTTTATCGGCAATGTTGAGGTAACCAAGCTCACGCGCAACCTTGGTGTTGGTAATCATGGAGCGACCGGTAACAACAACCTTACGCTTTACCGCAACAGAGGCATCGCACACCTGCTGCAGGCGGTGAATGTGGCTTGAGAACGACGCAACAAAAACGCGACCAGTTGCATTCTTGATGATGTGACGAAGCGCCGCACCAACAGAAGCCTCGGATGGAGTCATACCAGGGCGATTAGCGTTGGTTGAGTCAGACAACAGCAGGTCAAGGCCCTCGGAGCCAAACTTGGTAATGGCGGCATAATTTGGACGCACGCCATCAATTGGAGTCTGATCAAGCTTAAAGTCACCAGAGTGAATAAGCGTTCCTGCAGGAGTCTTCATATGAATACCAAAAGCCGCAGGAATAGAGTGAGTCATCGAGAAGAAGGTGATGTCAAAGGCGCCAAGCTGGACCTTTGAACCATCAGTAACCTCACGAAGCTTAGTACCCACAATCTTGTGCTCAGCAAGCTTACCTTCAATAAAGCCAAGCGAAAGCTTACTAGAATAGATTGGTACCTTACGAGTAAGATCCATGAGCAGGTACGGAAGAGCACCAATGTGGTCTTCATGACCGTGGGTAATCAAAATGCCACGGAGCTTATCTTCATTTTCTAGTACATAGGTGTAGTCTGGCAAAACTAGGTCAATACCAGGCTGTTCGTCATCTGGGAACATTAAACCAGCATCAACAAGCACCATATCATTACCGTATTCAAAAACGGTCATGTTCTTGCCAATGCCATCAAGTCCGCCCATAGGAATGACTTTAAGAGCTGGGTCTTTCTTAGGCATTAAAACGGTTTCCTTTCAAAAACTTTCTATGACAGACGCAACCCAAAGGGCCGTCTATAAGACTTTTTGCAAAATCTACATGTTGTTTAATTATATAAAAAATCTGCACGTATTACGCTATATATTCCCAAAGAATCAAAATCTCAACAGAATAACAAGAGAGCTCCGACATGCATCGAAGCTCTCTTCAATACCTCATGTTTTATAAGACCTCGCGTGGCGAGAAACCCATTGAGTTTGAGCGTGCCTTATGCGTCGTGGTGACGACGTGGCTGCCTGCGCTCAGAGTTGCCGTTGTCATTCTGACGACGTGGGCGACGCTCCTCACGGTCCTTCTTTGGAGCACCCTGTGGTGCCTCTGGCTTATCGAGACGGTCAAGAGAAATCTTGCCCTTCTCGTCTACCTCAAGGACCTGAACCTTAACCTCGTCGCCAACAGCCAGGACATCCTCGATCTTCTCGACACGTCCCTGTGCAACGCGGGAAATATGAAGCAGACCGTCCTTGCCAGGAAGGAGCTCAACAAAGGCGCCGAATGGCTGAAGACCAACAACGCGACCAGTGTACTCCTCGCCTACCTCTGGAACCTTGACGATAGCCTTGATGCGCTCTGCAGCAGCCTCAGCAGCACCGTTAGTGCCAGCGATAAAGACGGTGCCATCCTCCTGGATGTCAACGGTTGCGCCCGTATCCTCCTGGATACCGCGAATAACCTTGCCACCAGAGCCAATGACATCGCGAATCTTATCGGTTGGGATAGAAAGCGAGATGATCTGTGGAGCGGTCTCTTTGGTCTCAGTACGAGGTGCAGGAATCTGCTCGAGCATCTTATTCAGAATGAACATACGGCCCTCTTGAGCCTGGAGAAGAGCGCTGCGCAGAATCTCTGGAGTAAGACCAGTTGCCTTGTTGTCCATCTGCATTGCGGTAATACCCTTGGTGGTACCGCAGACCTTGAAGTCCATGTCGCCAAGGAAGTCCTCAAGACCTTGGATGTCGGTAAGAACAACAGTCTTGCCGTTCTCCTGGATAAGACCCATTGCAACACCAGAAACTGGACGCTTTAGAGGAACGCCTGCATCCATAAGGGACAGCGTAGAACCGCAGGTAGAAGCCATGGAAGAAGAACCATTGGACTCCATTACCTCAGAAACAACGCGGATGGTGTAAGGGAACTCTTCCTCAGAAGGAATAACAGGCAGAAGTGCGCGCTCTGCAAGAGCTCCGTGACCAATCTCACGACGTTTAGGGCTACCCATACGGCCAGTCTCGCCGGTGCAGAATGGTGGGAAGTTGTAGTGGTGAATGTAGCGCTTGCCGTCCATTGGCTCAATGGTGTCAAGACGCTGCCACTCGTTGAGCATGCCAAGCGTACAAATGGAGAGAACCTGAGTCTGGCCACGCTGGAAAAGACCAGAACCGTGAACAAGTGGCAGGTAGTCAGGCTTAACCATGATTGGACGAATCTCGTTAGCTACACGGCCATCAACACGCTCACCGGTCTCAACAACCATGACGCGCATAGCGTGCTTCTCAAGACCCTTGAGCTCAACCGCAATAGCGCGGCTCCAAAGCTCCTGCTCCTCCTCGGTGAACTGAGCCTTAATCTCGTCCATCAAGTCAGCAACCTTCTGCATACGGGACTGCTTGTCAGCGTCCTTAAGAGCAGCACTCATCTGGTCATAGTAAGCAAAGATGCGGTCGTGGACCTCAGCAATTGGCTCGTCAAGGATGTACTCACGCTTAACGATAGGACCGTTAACCTCTTCCCACTTAGCAATAAACTTCTTCTGCTCCTCGCAAAATGCTGCAATTGCTTCCTGACCAAATGCCATAGCAGAGAGCATGTCCTCTTCGGAAATCTCATCTGCGCCAGCCTCAAGCATGGAAATAAAGGTGGAAGAACCGCCAAGCTCAAGGTCAAGGTCAGAATGATCGCGCTCTTCATAGGTTGGGTTAACCAGGAACTCGCCGGTATCGGCGTTGCGGCCAATACGAACGCACGCAAGTGGGCCCTCAAATGGAACGCCACCAACGGCTAGAGCAGCTGATGCACCCATGACAGAGATGGTATCAACAGCATTTACCTGATCGGCAACAAGAGAAGTTGCAACAATCTGAACCTCATTGCGGAAGCCATCTGGGAAGGATGGGCGCAGAGGACGGTCAATCATACGAGCAGTAAGGGTTGCCTTCTCGGATGGACGAGCCTCACGCTTGAGATATCCACCAGGAACACGACCAACTGCGTACATTTTCTCAATAAAATCAACAGTCAGTGGGAAGAAGTCGTAATCCTTACGCTCCTTGGAAACCACTGCAGTGAGAAGTACGGTGGAATCTCCGCACTTAACGATACAGGCACCGGTTGCCTGCTTTGCGAGCTCACCAGCCTCAAGGGTGTAGTGCTTACCGTAGAGGTCAAATTCGTGAGTTACTTTAGTCATTTCTTTCCTCTTCTATCTCCGTTTGCCCCATTGCAAACGGGCCTCAAACATAAAGGGCGCCAGACGGCGCCCTAAAAAGCCAACTTACTGGATGTTGTCGCGGATACCCAGGGAAGCAATAAGAGTACGGTACTCTTCAATGTCGTTCGACTTGATGTAAGAAAGAAGACGACGACGCTTACCAACGAGCATCAGAAGACCACGACGAGTGTGGAAGTCCTTCTGGTGGGACTTCATGTGGTCAGTGAGCTGACGAATACGCTCAGTAAGAAGAGCAACCTGAACCTGTGCGGAACCGGAGTCCTTCTCGTCCTTGCCGTACTGCTTGATGAGCTCAGCCTTACGATCCTTAGTTACTGCCATAATAAACCGCCTTTCGCGTTGAATACTCCTTGTACTGAGAAGGTAGCCGGCAGTGACTAGCCCCTAAGAACAAGGAAATAACCTACAAGAGGATACCAGTTACTGGTGAACTTTGCTAGTAAAAATACACTTCAGCTAGATACTCAGCAAAAATTCAAATGCCTTGAGACGTGCTTCAAGGTGTGTAGCCGCCCAAATATGCGCGCTGGTAAGCAAAAAGAGCGCAGTTTCTGGAGCAATCTCAGCAACAACAAGCTGGTCAAAGGTAAGTTTGAGAAGTGACGACAACCACGAGAGCTCAAGTGGAGTTACCTCAATAGCGCCCTCAATCTCATGCGCACAACTTCCACACAATGCACCACCAGCAGCTGGCGAGAAGTACGTCAGGGCTTCATCTCCACAGGCAATGCACGATTCCAGCTCTGGGCGCCAGCCTTCGTGTGCCAAAACCTTAAACACGTAAGCAGCAACAACAAGATCTAGGTGTTTCTCGTCATCTACTTCTTCGCAGGCTCTGAGAGCACGAGAAAGCAACGGATAGAGAAACGCGTCCTCAATGCCGTCAATACACGAAAGGCGTGCGACCTCGCAGATAGCTGATGCAGCTGCTACCTTAGAGAGATCTCCGCGAAGTGTGGCATGCGGCTCAAGCAAGGTTGCCTCGGACAAGATGTCAAGCGAGCGACCTTCTGCTAGTAGCACGTCTAACTCGCAAAACAGTTCAACACGGGCTGCAAAGCGACCACCTGGCTTTCTGGCACCCTTTGCGACAGCTCGTCGTTCTTCTCCCGAATCAGAAAGCATGGTTAAGATGAGGTCTTGCTCGGCAAGTTTTGTTCTATCAAGCACAATAGCTTTAAGACGAGAGGTCTTTCTACCAGGCACAACTAGTCCTCAGTTGAGTAACCCAGGCGCTTAATCTCATTGGCATCACGCCTCCAGAGAGGCTGAACGCGAACCTGCAGGTCAAGATAAACCTTGCGACCAAACAGTTTCTCCAGGTCTTTTCTAGCCTCCACGCCAACGCGCTTAATCATAGAGCCGCCCTGGCCAACTACAATGCCCTTTTGTCCTTCTCGCTCAACCAAAATGGTGGCAGAAATAGAGAGATGTCCATCTGTTGCCACCTCGTAAGAATCGCAAACAACGGCAACAGAATGTGGAACTTCCTGACGAAGGTTCAGCAAAAGCTTCTCGCGGACAAACTCTGCTACCAGATCTTCTGGCAATGCGTCAGTCTCCATATCCTCTGGGAACCACATAGGACCCTCAGGAAGATGCTCTGAAACAAGCGAAATAAATGCCTGGATATTGAAGTCTTCTGGAGCAGAAACAACAAGCACGTCATCAAAGTGCACAAGAGCCTGGGCAGCCTCAAGCTGCTCTGTTACTTGCTCTGGAGTTGCAATGTCAGCCTTGGTAATAACTAGCAGCTTAAAGGCGGCATGCGCCTGCTCAACATGATTGGCAACCCATTCATCTCCACGACCAACAGGCTTGGTGGCATCAATCAAAAAAGCAATAACATCAGCGTCATTAAGCTCTCCGAGTGCTGCCTTGTTAAGCTCTTTTCCAAGAGCGTCTTTGGGCTTGTGGAGGCCTGGAGTATCTACAATGACCAGCTGAGAGTTCTCTCCGTTTACCACTGCCCTAAAACGACGGCGCGTTGTCTGGGCAACAGGGCTTGCAATGGCCACCTTCTGGCCCATACATGCGTTTAACAGCGTGGACTTACCAACACTAGGACGACCAACTAAAGCAACAAAGCCGCTCCTAAAGGGAGTGGTCTCAGATGTAGTGTTTTCAGAAACTGAATTGGCGGTCATATGTCCTCCAACTTACCAATGAAAAATTGCACGCGAGAAAATCAAAAGTCCTATAAGAGCTGCGGTAATGCTAATACAGCATGAAGCTGCCGCAGCAATATCTTTGGCTTTACCAGCCATAGGATGAAACTCAGGAGAAACCAGGTCTACCACAGTTTCTATTGCCGTGTTGATGAGCTCTGTGGTTAAAACTGCACCAATACACGCAAGGACAAGTGCCCAGCTCACGGCATCTAAGCCAACAAACAATCCCGCTACCACGGTCAATACAGCAGCTACCGACATACGGCGCAAGTTTGCCTCTTGAGCAAACGCTTGACGTGCGCCTTGTAGCGCAAAAAGAAGACCGCGCTTAAAGCTTGGATGTCTGCCCTTAGATCCCGGAATCATTACTCGTCAATCCCCTCACGGTGGCGAGTCAACACAACTGGCTCAATAGTTCTATCCGTTGAAAGCAGAGCAACAAGAGCATCTTCACGAGCCTCCATAACCTCTGCCTCATCATTTTCAATATGGTCATATCCAAGCAGGTGAAGCATGGCATGAACAAGCATAAGCCTAAACTCATCTGCCTCTGTAGTGCCATATTCTTTTGCCTGGCGAGCAATAAAATGAGGAGCCAGAATAATATCGCCCAGCTCACACATCTCACCGGGAGCCAAATCTGGATCATCAGGACGCTCTACCTCAAGTGAAATTACGTCAGTGGGTGCATTTTTTTCTCGCCACTCAAGGTTTACCTGCTGAATCTCTGCATCACTGACTACAGAAATGGAGACGGCACAGGGACGCTCCACGCCCTCTTCAGAGAGTACTAGATTGCAATCAGCTTCAATCTCTTCCACAGAAATTGGTGACTCCACGCCTTCTTCGATCACAATGTCGTACTCGTTAACCACGTTACTCCCCTAGCTGTTTTTTCTCATACGCAGTGTATGCATCAACTATCTTACCAACCAACGTGTGGCGAACAATATCATTTCTATCTAAATCAACAAAAGCAACGTCTTCAAGGTTACCCAACACCTGTCGAGCAACATCCAAACCGCTTCTTCCTACAAGGTCTCGCTGTGTTGCATCACCAGTTATCACAAACTTTGACGAGAAACCCAGGCGAGTCAGAAACATTTTCATCTGCTCAGGGGTGGTATTTTGTGCCTCATCCAAAATGACAAACGCATCGTTCATAGTGCGGCCGCGCATAAATGCAAGCGGAGCAATTTCAACAATTCCCTGTTCAATGAGGTTATTTGCGTACTCCATTGAGGTCATATCAAAGAGAGCGTCGTAGAGCGGCCTAATGTAGGGATCCAGCTTTTCTTGAAGCGTGCCTGGAAGAAAACCAAGAGACTCTCCTGCTTCTACAACAGGTCTTACCAGCACAATTCTGCTGATTTGCTGAGAAGTCAAAGCGGCAAGTGCCATGGCAACTGCCAAATACGTTTTACCAGTTCCCGCAGGACCAATGCCAAAAGTAATGGAGTTGTTTGCTATTGCCTTTGTATACTCAATTTGACCTTGTGTTTTAGGCTGAATAGCTTTTCCCTTATGGGTTACAAACAGTGTTCGTGTGCCTGTTTGCTCTAAGTTGGCATTTCTTTTTGTACTATCAAGCAGCAACTTTACGTCTTCAAGCGTTGGCCTAGATCCAGACTCGACCATTTGAATGAGGTGAGAAAAAATAAGCGTTAACTGCTCAATTTCTTGAGAAGTTCCCGACAAAAAGATTGCTTTGCCTCTGACTGAAATAAGAGCCGCACATGACGCTTCAATTTCTCTGAGCAAACTATCAGCTGGACCTGTTAGATATAAAGGATCCACTGAATCAGGAATAGTTAAGCGAATCTGTGTTGGCTCCATGTTCCCCCAATTTATAAACGAGTAGCTTTTAGCGTTCCATTAGGTAAAACTTCATCAAAGCGCATAGCGATAAGTTCATCAAGTTCAATAGTAGGATCAACCTGGACATCAAAAAGACCGCCAGAAATTCCCCTACCAGGATACTGTACCACCACATTATCGCAGGTACCAACTAGCTTCTTAGCAGCATCAAAGCGCATAGCATTACCCAGATCACGCATTTTCTTTGCGCGCTCAGCCATCACTTTTGGATCTACCTGATTTGGAGCAGTAGCCGCGGGCGTTCCAGGTCGCTTGGAATACCTAAATACATGCATCTTAGAAAAGCCCATCTGACGACAAAACTCATACGACTCATCAAATTCTTTATCAGTTTCTCCAGGAAAGCCAACAATAAGGTCCGTTCCCAAAGCAATGGTTGGCAGCACGGAACGAGCTTCCTCAACGGCCTTACGATAAAGCTCTGTCCTATACACCCTACCCATACGAGCAAGCGTAGCATCGCAGCCGGACTGAAGGCAGATATGCAGGAAAGGTGCAATTCTTCCATTGGAGGCAGCAATTACCTCTACCAAACGAGTATTTACATCTGGCGGCTCAAGAGAAGAAAGCCTCAAGCGACCAACCTCGGTTTTTTCAAGCACATACTCGAGAAGATCAGGAAGACGTAGGATTCTTCCACCTTCATCCTCAAGTTGAGCCTTATAGCTGCCAAGGTTGATTCCCGTAAGAACAACCTCTTGAGCTCCCCTGCTCATAGCATCTTTTACCTGCAAAACAACTTCACGTGGATCAAGAGACTTACCTGCGCCACGTGCCTTCCACACAATGCAGAAGGTGCAACGATTATCGCAACCGTCTTGAATTTTGATGCCAGGGCGCGTACGACCTGTTGGAGTAGGCTTGGAGATGACAAGTCCGTCGTCGCTTACGGATTCTGGTGCAAAACCTAGCTCTTCAAGAACCCTATCTGCAACTTTGTCCTTCTCGGCTTCTACCACAACGTTAGGAGCAAGCGAGGCAAGTTCATCAGCAAAAAGACTTGCAACACAACCCGTTGCTACTACAAGAGGGGCTCCCGGCATAAGCGCTGCTTTACGCACAGCTTTTCTCGTCTTAGCTTCTGCTTCTGCGGTGACAGCACAGGTGTTGATAACAATTGCCTGAGCTTCATCTTCTTCAACAATGCGACATCCCATGCGAAGCAGTGAATCCGCCATTAAATCAAGCTCAACGCGATTTACCCTACATCCAAGATTTATGAGCGCAATACCATGAGCCATTAGCGCCTCTTCTTGGAAGTCTTCTTGGAAGTCTTTTTGGCGTTCTTATTTTTGTGATCTGAAGAATCTTTACCTTCAGATTGAGTGGTATGTGACTCATCTTGAGTGTCTTGAACACTACTTTGTTTACGCTCATCAATAAGTGAGGTGAGTGTATCTAACTGATCTTTGGTCAGCCCTGTTGAAGTCTCAATGTGAACCAGAACGTAAAGGTTTCCACGAGCCTTAGTATGCAAACGAGGCATGCCTTTACCAGCCACGCTTAGCTGCTGGCCATACTTACAACCTGCAGGTATAGAAATCTCAATAGTTTCATCTTTGATGATGCCGTCAATGGTAACGGTAGTACCGACAATTGCCTCAAGAGAATCTACACTAACTGAAGTAAAGAGATCGTCTCCCCTGCGCTCAAAGTCTTTATGCTGGGAAACCTCAATAGTTACGATGAGGTCACCAGAGGTATCACCCCTGACACCAGCCTCGCCCTTGCCGGTAATAGAAATTGACTGGCCAGAATGAACGCCTGCAGGAATTTCAACAGAAACACGCTCATGGTCAGGAGTTCTTCCCTGGCCACCACAGGTCTCACAGGCATGTTCGACTTTTTTGCCTGTTCCTTGGCACTCTGGACATACAGTCTGAGACTGCATCTGACCAAAGACGGTATTTTGGACCTGAACTACCGTACCCGTACCGTGACAGCGTGGGCAGTCTTCAATTTTTCCACCCTCACCAAGGCCGGTGCCATTACAGTCATCACAGGTAGAAAGTCTGTTATACGAGATAGTTTTTGTGACACCCGCAGCAGCCTCTTCCAAAGTGATAGAGAGTCTAATTCCCATATCACTACCACGAGTACGCTGAGCAGCGTTGCGACCACCATGGCCGCCGCCAAAAAAGGAGTCAAAGATATCTCCAAAGCCGCCAAAACCACCGCCAAAGATATCTGACATATCCACATAGCCGCCACCAAAACCGGATGGACCATTAGGATCACCATAACGGTCATAGTTGGCACGTTTTTGCTCATCTGACAGCACAGAATAAGCTTCGTTTACCTCTTTAAACTTCTCTTCTGCATGAGGATCATCAGAAACATCAGGGTGCAGCTTTCTTGCCAGCTTTAGAAAAGCTCGCTTGATTGTTTTTTGGTCTGCATCACGAGCAACACCTAAGAGCTCGTAGAAGTCTTTCTTCTCTGCCACGCTTACTAACTCTCCCCTTGTAAAACCTAAAACTTAAATTCCCATATAGCCAACATGGCCCAAACCGGCCGTACAAGCATACAAAGTCATAATAATAATTGAGTAGAAGGCACCATTGATGATTCCCGAAACAAATGCATTTGCAAAGCTTCTCCACCAGCCGGCGTTCATCTTGACGGCATCTGCAAGAACATTTCTAATGCCAAATATCAAAAGTGGAATCAAAACAATGGCAAATAGTGGTGACCTCAAATTAAGCGCCACAAATACTAAAAGCATTGCAGTAATACCTGTGATACGAGCTCCCGCGCGTTGACGGAACGTCAACTGCTCTGAAGGAACCTTAATATTTACGATAAAATCGCCGGTTGCAGAACCATTTGTTCCCGCATTTCCCATTCCAGGCACTCTAATCTGATCGCCATCATGTGAATTAGCTGGTACATCAACCATAATTTCACTTGCAGATAAAACACGTCCCGAACCGCCGCAAACATCGCAGGGGTCCTGTACAACGTGTCCAGCACCATCACACTCTGGACAATCAACTCTAAACTTGCCTACTCCAAAAATGGAAGAAAGATCAATATCAATGTGGCCTGTTCCATGACAAGTAGGACAGGTAGTTGCCTCAGTCTTGTGCTGAGATCCCTTACCATCACAAGCATCACAAGTTACAAAACGCTGGTACGTTATGCCTTTCTTAACACCATTTTTAGCGTCAGCGTCGCTCAAAGTTAAGTCGTAGACAATATCTGCGCCTGTCTGAGGCTTATATGCGCGAGAGCGCTTTTGAGATCCTGTAGTCCAGTTATTAAAGTTAATATCGCCAAACGGGAAGCCTCCCTCAAAAGGAGAACCTCCATAGGCAGATCCGCCTGGATAACCAGAGGGGCCATAACCGCCACCGTAGAAAGAGCCGCTTCTCATTGCGTCATAACGACGGCGTTTCTCGGCATCTGATAGAACAGCATATGCCTCAGAAACCTCTTTAAAACGCTCTTCAGCATCAGGCTCTTTGTTGACGTCTGGATGAAGTTTGCGAGCTTTAGTTTGAAAAGCTTTTCTAATTTCTTCAGCTGTCGCGGACTCAGAAACACCAAGGATGGCGTAGTAGTCCTTTTCGTTCATAGCAGCCATGAAATCTCTCCGATTCAACCCATAACTAAATCTGCATCATGAGAACGTTTGAAAGTGTACCCACTTGTTTTGAAGTTAATGCAGCACAAACACACTACAGACGTAAATCCCAAAGACGTCCATAGAGCTCGTTTCCAAGCAGCCAGCCCTTCTCGGTAGGTCTATAGGTTTTTGCACCATTTAAAACATCTGCTTCAACACGGTCCAATAATCCGTCTCGCACGCATGTATCAAACACATCTTGTAAACGCGACGCGCCAAATACCAGCTCAGACTCAGTCAAAAGCGCAGGAGAAATTGGTTCCATAAGGCGAGCGTGCAGCATCAAATCTTCTGCCACAGCTTCTCTATGAGTCAGAAATTCAACATCAAACTCTGTCGAGAAGAGCGATGCACCTTCAGCAATTTTTCTTGGAGAATCAAGGACCACCAGTCGTGCGCGAGCAGCGTCTTGTGGGCGCGTCGGTAAGGAAGTATTCTGCTCCGCAAGCATATCGTACTCAGGTGCGGTGAGCATGCTTGCAGCGCTGGTACCTAGACCTAGGTACGATTCCCCTGTCCAGTACATCTTATTGTGCTTGCAACTCTTCTGGTTGCGGGCGTAACTTGCTACCTCGTAGCGAACAAATCCCGCTGCTTGAAGCGCCTTTGAAGCAGCTTGCATTCGATCTGCCTGCACGTCGTAGGCGTTCCAAGGAGTGTCTTTATCTTGGGTTTGTTTGGCCAACGCCGTGCCGTCTTCAATAGTAAGTGGATAAACGCTCACATGATCTACTCCAAGCGAGACAAACCTTGAGAGCGAATACTCCCAGGAACGCTCTGTTTGCTCGGGAATAGCACACATGAGGTCAACAGACACGTCATAGCCACGCTCTTTTGCGGCTAAAACCCTGTCATTAGCAAGCTCTGCCGAGTGAACTCTGCCAAGACTCTTAAGCTCGTTATCGTTAAAACTTTGAACTCCCAAAGAAATTCTCGTCACTCCGCCTTTAGAGAGATTAGCGAGAAGATTGTCAGATAGTGAGTCTGGATTTGCTTCCATGCTGAACTCATTAGGCTGCGTAAGATCCAAGACGTGCCGCGCCAAATCTGCCGCATCTTGCCCGAGCAAACTGGGAGTTCCGCCTCCCATATAGACCGTTTTAGTAGCTGCTAACAACCCAAGCTGAGCGGCTTCATCTAGCTGATGTTTTAGGGCATTTACGTAATCTTTCATGCGATTATCGTCTTGTCTTGTGGACCAAGAAGAAAAATCGCAATAGAAGCATTTTTGTGCACAAAACGGGATATGCAGGTAAAGCGCAGGAGTGGCCGTTTGGTTGTATTTAGACTGCCAGGAATCCAAAACAGATCACTAGCTCATAGGTAGATTGTGCTCAGGAGATTCTTGCTCACCCTCAAGCTGCTTGACGGTTTCTTTAATCTCTAGTGCAAGATCAATGAAATCCTGGGCCGTAACGCACCTTACTGATTTGCCACGCCAATACGCAGCGTTTGGAATACCTCTAAAATACCAGGTAGAGAGGCTTCTAGCGCGAGCAATATGAATGTGAGCAGCGTCAAGCAACCTTACATGCATCATAAAAGATGCAAGCATTTGGTCAAGCGTTGGAACAAGCACAGATTGACCCTCAACTAAAGCTTGAGTGTTCTTAAAAATCCACGGATTTCCGTACGTTCCGCGAGCAATCATTACAGCCGCCACACCAGTCTCTGTAAGGGCATGAGCTGCTGCTTCAGCAGAGAGCATGTCACCAGAGCCTATGACCGGAATAGAAACGGCGTCGCAAACCCTATTAACGGTCTCCCACTCTGCCTGACCTCGATACATCTGGGTAGCAAAGCGACCGTGAATAGCAACGGCAGATGCTCCAGCAGCCTCCATGGCGCGAGCAAACTCAGGTGCCACTTCCTCATCCTGACGTCTACCACGCCTAATCTTGACAGTAACAGGTACGTTAACCTCAGACAGACAAGCCTTAACCAAATCTACAGCAAGCTCTGGGGTGTCCAGAAGGGCTGAACCCTCCCCTTTTTTAACCACCTTAGGAACAGGACAAGCCATATTGATATCGATAAGAGCCAGCTTATCCCCTAAACGCTCACTAATCTGAGCTGCTGCTTCTTTAAACTGATCTGGCTTTGAACCAAAGAGTTGAACAGCAATATCAGGCTCTGTTGCAAGAGGCTCTACAAGCTCCCAGGTTTTTTCGCCACCATAATGAATTCCTGCAACAGAAACCATTTCTGAATACGCAAGACCTGCTCCGCCAGCTCGAGCCATAGTGCGATACACACCATCGCTGACGCCAGCCATGGGTGCCATAAGCACGGGATTTGCAGACAGGCGCTCCTTAAGTGAAGTACCTGGCGCAAAAGGAACAATGCGAGAAGAAAGACCAGCTTCAGGGGCGCAGGTTGAAATGATTGTTTGAAGCGACTCCACAAATACCTTCTACTCGTCGTCAACCTTGAGAACAGCCAAGAATGCCTCTTGAGGTACTTCGACTGAGCCAATCTGCTTCATGCGCTTCTTACCCTCTTTTTGCTTTTCAAGCAGTTTGCGCTTTCTGGAAATATCGCCGCCGTAGCATTTAGCTAAGACGTCCTTTCTACGTGCGCGAACAGTAGAGCGAGAAATGATTTTATTGCCAATAGCACCTTGAATAGGAACCTCAAAGAGCTGCTGAGGAATGATGCCTTTTAGTCTGTCGCAAAGACCACGAGCAAGATCATATGCTTTGTCTTTGTGAACAATAAACGAAAGCGCATCAACGACGTCTCCAGCAAGCAAGATATCAAGCTTAACCAGGTCAGAAGTGCGATACGAATCAAACTCATAGTCAAGTGAGGCATAACCTTTGGTTCTACTCTTAAGCTGGTCAAAGAAGTCCAGGATAAGCTCGGCCAAAGGAATGCTAAAGATCATCTCGACGGACTTATCAGACAGATACACCATGTCTTCAGATACGCCACGATGATCAACAACAAGCTGCATAACCGTACCAACATACTCAGGAGGCACAATAATCTTTGCCTTAAGGTATGGCTCATCAATGCGGTCAATCTTGGTAACCTCTGGAAGATCTTGAGGACTGGTAATCTCAATCATAGTTCCATCGGTCTTATAGACGTGATAGTCAACAGAGGGACTGGTAGCAATCAAGTCCAGGTCAAACTCACGCTCAAGACGTTCTTTGACAACCTCCATGTGGAGAAGACCCAAAAAGCCTACTCTGAAGCCAAATCCCAAAGCAACGGACGTCTCTGGCGACCACGTAAGTGACGGATCGTTAACGTGCAACTTATCAAGTGCGTCACGGAGATTCTCGTATTGCTTGTTATCAACCGGGAAAAGACCGGTAAATACCATTGGTTTTGCCTCGCGGTAACCTGGCAGTGGTTCTGAACAAGGATTTTGCTTGTAGGTAAGCGTATCTCCAACGCGAACAGCTTCAGGGTCTTTGAGGCCAGTGACCACATAGCCAACCTCACCAACAGAAAGCTGGTCAACAGCCATCTCAAGAGGTCTCTTAGCACCAACTTCTTCAACAAGAAAAGGCACAGATCCCTGCATCATAAGAAGCTGGTCGCCAGCTTTGATTGAACCATCAAAAACACGCACGGTTGCAACGACGCCTCTGAATTGGTCAAAATATGAGTCAAGAATAAGCGCCTTAAGTGGAGCTGTAGGGTCTCCCTTTGGAGGAGAAACCAAATACACCAAAGCCTCAAGGAGCTCGTGAATACCCTCACCTGTCTTACCGGAGACACATACCGCATCATCAGCCGGGATAGCAAGAACATCTTCAATTTCTGCACGTACCTCTTCAGGTCGAGCAGATGGAAGGTCAATCTTATTGATTGCAGGAACAATATCCAGGTTAGCGTTCATGGCCAGCATGGCGTTTGAAACAGTCTGTGCCTCAACGCCTTGCGTTGCATCAACAACCAACACTGCACCCTCACAAGCAGCCAAAGACCTTGAGACCTCATAGGTAAAGTCAACGTGGCCTGGGGTGTCAATCAGGTTGAACTGATAACGCTCTCCGTCATCTGCGTCATACATGACGCGGACTGCGTTTGATTTAATGGTAATTCCACGCTCACGTTCAATATCCATAGTGTCCAAGAGCTGTGACTCCATATCGCGTTCTTCAACGGTATGAGTAAGCTCCAAAATGCGGTCACTGATGGTAGATTTACCGTGATCGATGTGCGCAACAATAGAGAAGTTGCGAATATGTGAAGTATCCTGTGTATTCATAAGGAAAATAATAGCGTAAACTACCCCCTTCGTGCTATACTTCAACAGCTGCCTCAAACGTGTCTCAGCGAAGAGGCCTCACATAGTAAACACCGAAAGGAACCGCACGTGGCTAACATCAAGTCTCAGAAGAAGCGTATTCTCACCGCTGAGAAGGCACGCCAGCGCAACAAGGCTGTCCGTTCCGAGCTTAAGACTGCTATTAAGGCAGTTCGCACTGCTGTTGAGGCAGGCCAGCTTGAGGACGCACAGGTTGCAGCTAACAAGGCATCCCGCCTTCTTGACAAGGCTGCTTCTAAGGGCATCGTACACAAGAATCAGGCTGCTCAGCGTAAGAGCGGCGTTCAGAAGCTTGTTAACACCCTTAAGTAGTTCTTATCTACTTTTAACTTTTTAAAACGGACTCCTTGGAGTCCGTTTTTTCTTACCTGAATTCTTTGAATCTACACATTTACGACGCCGCACAGAGTAAAGATAAGCTTGGTCATTGTGGTTGTTTTATCTTCTCCACTCTTAAGACCACGTTCTGCATCTGCACAGAGGCCCAGAATATGTTCAAGCTCGCCATCTGCAAATTGACGCGCCCATCGTGCATAATTTCTTACTTGCCAGTCCTGCTTGCCCAAAACTGGAGCAATTTCCCGTTCTGTACCACGCTTAACCATAGACCTGGCGCAAATAAGCTCTCTTACGCGTCCAGTCATAAGTGACAGATTTCCAATAGCTCCCGATTCATCCATCTGACTGTAAAGCTCCAAAGCCTTTTGAGCATTTCTCGCTGATAAACTGTCGAGAAAATCCCACGGCTTGACCTCAACCACTCGTGCAACATGAGTTTCTACAAATTGAACGTCAATTGCACCAGGACGACCCAACAGAGCTGCTAGAGATTTAATCTGAGAATCGAGCATGGTGGTATTATCGCCAACACGACTTACAAGCTCGTTGGCCACATTTGCTGGAATTTGTAGCCCATACTTTCTTCCAAGATCTCCTATATATTTAGGCAATTCACTTCTGGTCATTGCACCACAATTAATAACTGCGAGCTTACCTAAAACATCAACTGCTTTGTAGAGCCTTGTTGTTTTTGCAAGCGTCTTTGCAGAAAGCATCAGCGTGGTAGTTGGATTGGGGTTCTTTAGATACTCAACAAGAGCCTCGGACACAGACTTAGGCAATTTACCTGCATCATCAATGACAACAATTCGTCTAGAATCACCCATAGGAAGTGTTTGAGCGGATGACAGAACAGATTCTGGAGTCAGCTCAGCGCTTACAGAAATCTCATCAAGGTTAAACGTAATAAAACTCTGGTTAAGACGGCTTTTAAGCTTATCAATAGCCCTTACACGCTTCATCTCATCAGGGCCAACAGCCAAATATGCAGCTAGTAGCTTAGCCTGCTCCGCCATCTTTTTCCTCCTCTAAATCTGTATCTACTTTAGCATGTTGCACACTTACCCTAGGTCCATGTTCTCCGGGAAATACGGTGACGTCTCCATAATCTTTTGTGCAATAAAACCTTGCGCCAACACCCTCTAAGATATCCACCGCTTCCTGTTTAGGATGACCATAACGATTATTTTTTCCAGCACTTGCAATTGCTACCTCGGGTTTTAGCACACGAGCAGTTTCTGGATAAAGCGACTTTGCTGCACCATGATGTCCAACTTTTAAGAAATCTATATCGCCTACATCGCCTGAATCCACCGTCTCTTTTGTCTGATCTCTTTCAGCGTCTCCCGTTAAAAGCGTAGTTAAGGTATTTTGCCCATCGTTATACGTCACATAGAGCTCAACCGACGCATTATTAGCTTCTTTAGCTTTGTATCCCCTATGTGGCCACACAACGCGGATATGAAAGCGGCCGACATCAAATTCATCACCATATAAAACTTCATAGGAGCTGCTGCCGGAAATCCTCTGAATAGCTCTCTGAAGCTCAGGTTTTTCTTGTTTTGCTATTCCTTCTCCAACTAATACCCGACCTGCCTTCACCGAACCAACCATATACCTCACGCCACCAGCATGATCCTCATCAAGATGTGTGAGCAAAATAGCATCAAGATATGAGATATGTTGTCGCTCTAGAGCGTCATTAACCACATCTCCCACACTCGTGTCTACGAGCAGAGAATGCGCGCCGTCACTGAGCAATATGGCATCTCCTTGGCCAATATCCATCACACAAATTCTTGTTGGCGAGAAAAACTTCCAGTAGATACTTAAACCCAAAATAAGCATAAACACCATCAAACAAATGCCAGATAAAACTACTCTTTTCCCTTTTGGCCAAAACACGTAAAGAGCCACCATTGCTGCAAACACAAGCAATGAAACTATCCAGCTCATGTCAGTTAACGACACGCTTGCAAAAGATCTTTCGGATAAAAAAGAAGTAAGAGTCTCTATAAACTGACCAAGAAAATCCACAAGGCAGAAAGCAACATCTTGAGCCGGTTTAAACCAACATAAAGCTATTGCCCCAATTCCAAATAAGCTCAGAAGAGAAAATAAACTTGTAATCAGCGCACTTGAAAGAGGAGCAAGTAAAGAAAAATGACCAAAGTACATGCAAGAAATGGGAAGGCACGAAAGCTGAGCAACGGTTGTGGCACACATAGTGTTTCGTACGTCAGAAAACGGTTTTCTAAGAATCTTCTGTATTGTTCCATATCCAGATATGTGAAAAGCACTTTTTGCATAGTACTGAGCAAGACCGCCGTAGATATTCATGCCAAAAATACATGCTAAAGACAAAGTGAAAGCAATATTCACACTTAGCTGTGGATCTATACAAAGCATAAATAATGCAACGATAGAAACTGCTGAGAGCGTATGATTTTTTCTTCCCACATATTGCATTACGTATTTTTGTTCAACAAGAAGTATTGCCCTCATTGCAGACGCAGGTAATCCACAGAAAAGCGCGTAGCTACTGAGTAAAAATAAATTCACTACCCCTCTTAAAAGAGGTTTTATCGTTAGCTTTTTAAGAAAAGCGTCAATAAAAGCAGAGAGAATTACCATGTGACAACTAGAAATTGCAATAAGATGCATTAGACCGCAACGCATAAATATTCTAGGAATGTTAAAGCTATACAAGCTAGGCCTATAGGCACAAAGACCACATGCAACTAACGCTCGACCAAAGCTCTGTTCTGGTTGGAGTTGAGAAATACAGTTTTCTCTAAATTGAGCAACTTCTCCAATAATTCCCTCTCCATAGGTTTTTGAATTTACCTTGGTTACCTGAATTGTGCCAAGTACTCCCCTCTTAAATTGTTCTTCTGAAAACTCCTTATCTTTATATTGTGAAAACCTACCTTCACAACAAAGATGCGTTTCTCGCAAGAATGGTTCCTTGGCATGTAGCCCCACAGATCCAATGCATCTACCCTGGTACATGACATTTGCTTGACCAGTCCATGTATGATTTTTATAAACTGAATCTCTTGATACGACTAATTCAAAATTATGTATAGCGGTTGACTCTAAAAGATCTACCGATGTCATTTGACTGACATATATAAAAGAAGATCTGATTAGGATTATTACAAGTGAAAGTAAAACCACCCCAACAGTCATAAGGCTGGTATGCGCGTACTTTACATACCAAAGTCCTAATGCCGCCGCCATACAGCTTCCTAAAATCTGAAGCAAAATAGTATCAAGCGGTGCGTTTCTTGCGATAAAAACATGCAGCCATACGCAAATAAATAGCAAGATACAAAGGCTATACGGAATAAAAGGTCTAGTGGGTTGTTCTATCACCTTAGACACGAATATTGTCCTTGAGCTGATCAAACTTTTTCTGGCCAATTCCAGAAACACGCATCAAATCTTCAGTTGTTTTAAAAGGTCCGTTCTTTTGTCTGTCTGCAACAATTCGCTGAGCTAGCCCTTCTCCCACACCTTGAAGCTTGGTTAATTCTTCTACAGTTGCTCGATTAATATCTACAACTGTCTTTTTATCTCTCTTCGTATTTGTTTGCTTATTGCTTGTGGCTTTGTTTTGCTCTGGCTGTGGAATCTCTGGTGGCGGCTCTTCTCCCTTTTTAGGAATATATATTTTTTGACCATCTTCAACAGGAGACGCTAGATTAATCCCTTGCCCGTTTGCGTCTTCAGTTAAACCTCCTGCTATTTGAATAGCATCATTCACGCGTGGGTTTGCCATTTGTAGAGCGTAAAGTCCTGGCGACTTAACAGCTCCATCAACATGAACCATCATTTGAGGAGAAGCTTCTTTAATCTTATGATCAGCTCCTGGCTGATCTGAAGCATTATCTTCTTGCGTATGTTGCGGATTTTCTGCAACAGTCACTCCTTGCGTAGAGTCTGCTTGATTATGTGACCTATCAAAAGACTCTGATGTCCCAGCAGAAATTATTCCAATAAATACAACTGCTGACACAATAGCTAGGACAACCACAGCGGCAACCGCTATGATTTGTTGCTGAGATAGATTAAACCTTCTCAACAATTTATTAATTATTTGAGTGCGGTTATTTGAAATCTGAGCCATACAATCACCTCAGATTTATATTCAACTATTAGGTTAATGAGAAGCGCTACTTTTAAAGATTCATCTAATAGCTTTGTCCAAAAACTGCTGGTAATCTGACACAGTTATCAACAATTGCCAGATATGTTGCACAAACTAACAAGAACAGAATTGCACTAAATAAGATTATCAAGCCACTCGCATAAAAAATCCGCCCTTTTACGGGGCGGATTCTAAAAATGCATCTGAGCAAAGCGATCAAAAGTTTTGAGCAGTGAAGATGTCCTAGTCAGCAATAAACTCTGCAGGAGCAAGTTCTTTATGACGAGCAGCAAGCTTTTTAGGTGGCTTATATGAAGGACACTGGCTAAAGTCAATATACTCAATATGCTGCATAAGGTCATCGATCATTGCATCATGATCAAAGGAATTCCATGCTTCAAGAACTTCTCGCATTCTTGCATGAGTCTCAGGACGGCGAGGCATAAACAATGTGCAGCAATCTGGAGCCGTCTGCGTTGAGATATCAAACGTGTTGATATCTTGGGCGCGACGGATGATTTCTTGCTTATCAGAGCCAATCAGAGGCCTCAAAACAGGTATGGTGACTGCCTCGTTGACAGCAGCAATGTTATCAAGCGTCTGAGAAGCAACTTGACCAAGTGACTCACCAGTTACCAAGGCTTTAGCGCCCTCAAGCTCTGCAATCTTCTGTGCAATGATGTGCATCACGCGACGATACATAATGACACGAAGAGCCTGTGGAACAGCAAGGGAAATCTCACGCTGGTGCTCGCCAAAGGGCACAACATACATTCTGCCAATAAGACCAGCAGGTTCAAGCGCCTCAATAATATCCTGACACAGATATTCGCTAGTATCGGAAGTCATAGGGCGTCCAGAGAAGTGAACTGGAATTACTGTAGCGCCCCTACGACCAACCATCCATGTTGCAACAGGAGAATCAATACCGCTTGAAAGAAGCGATACTACTTTGCCCGCAGTACCAACAGGAAGACCGCCGACGCCGTGAATAGATGCAGCGTAAACGTATGCGTTACCCTGAACAACGTGTACATAGACCGTCATATCCGGATTATGCATCTGCACTTTTTTATCAGGGAAATTCTCGCAAAGGACTGCGCCTACAAGCTGGTTAATCTCAATGGAATGCTTTGGATAGACCGTTGAGGAACGACGAGCATGCACTTTGAACGTAGTAAAGTCACCGGACTCCCCCAGCGCCTTCACGGCAGCGTTACAAAACTCCTGCTCATCTAAGCCACAGCGATACGCCAAAGAAGCGCGAGCAACACCGGGAACCTGGGCCACGGCATGTTGCAGCTCTTCAGTTGCTTGTTTATCAGTGGTTTCTACAAGAAGGTAGCCAGAAATGCGAGAAACCCCCGCCACTGGAAAGTGTCGGAGGGCTCGTCGCAAATTTGTTACCAACTGATTTTCAAAAGTGGATCGGTTCTTACCCTTTAAACCAATTTCGTGGTAGTGAACCAGACATACTCTTTCAGTCATAACTCTTAGTAAACGATGGTGTTCTCGCCCTTAATTGCTTCGTCAAAAGACTCTTTAACAAAGCCAAGGGTACCGTCGTTAATCTCTTTCATAGCAATAGAGACAGAATCTTTACCACTTGCAACAGTAGTAATGTCATCAAAATCCTGAACAGCGGTTACACGCAGGTGCTGACCGTGAAGCATATTGTTAATATCGCAAGCACGCTTAGAAGCAAGTGAGCAAAGCAAGAATGGATTCTGCTCAGTCTTCTGAAGCAGGCTGTCAATCTCAGGCTTAATAACAGACATTAAAGCTGACCTCCGTCTGATTCATAGTCATCAAAAACTTCCTCGAGCTTGCTGAGAGCAGTCTCAAGGTTGTCGTTCACAATGCAAACAGTATAGTCGTTTGCATACTCCATTTCACGTGACGCATTAGAAAGTCTCGTAGAAATGGTCTTCTCGTCTTCTGTACCACGGCCTCTAAGGCGCTGCTCAAGCTCTTCAAATGAAGGTGGCTTAATAAAGACGAGAATGGCGTTGGGATATTGTTTGTGGACCATAAGTCCACCCTGAACGTCAATCTCTAGAACAACAGACTGACCTGCAGAAATTAGGCGATCAACCTCTGATTTGAGCGTGCCATAGCAATGGCCATGAACATGAGCCCACTCAAGGAATTCACCAGCATCAACGCGCTTTTTAAATTCTTCATCGGAGAGAAAATAATACGCAACTCCATCGACTTCTCCTGGTCGTGGAGAGCGCGTAGTAGCCGAAACCGTCAGGCCTAGGTTTGGGCGCTTGTCCCTCAACAGAGAGACAAGCGTTCCTTTTCCTACACCTGACGGTCCAGATACTACAAAAAGTTTGGCTGAACGAGCCACTACTTGGTCAGTGCCTCGAGGAGCTGCTCACGCTGACGAGCGCCAAGGCCCTTAACGCGGCGAGTTGCGGAAATTCCGAGCTCGTCCATAATCTTTGCTGCCTTTGCCTTGCCATAGCCAGGAAGGGACTCGATAAGAGCGGAAACCTTCATACGCTCAGCAATAGGATCGGTAGAATCAAGGACCTCTTTAAGGGAGACCTTACCAGTCTTAACCTTCTCGCGAAGCTCTGCACGAGCGTGACGAGCCTGAGCTGCCTTCTCAAGTGCTGCCTTGCGCTGCTCATCGGTAAGTGTAGGTAGAGCCATTGTTCCTCCAAACATCGTTTTCGTACTTCATATACGAAACTCAATTTAATGTGCCTTTTGCACTTCAGCAAAATAGTTTGCCACATAACACGTTATTTACAAGGGGTTTTTTAATATTTCCGCATCAAAAACCACCTGTTCATCACAATTCCAACAATTTCCGTTAATTTTTGAGCTCAGAAATGATGGATTCAAATGCTTCGACTGGATTGTTTGCGCAGGTAATTGGCCTACCAACTACCAATTTGCTTGCTCCAGCCTTAATTGCAGCTGAAGGTGTGGAAATTCTGACCTGATCGCCCTTCTCGGCACCTTCTGGACGTACTCCGGGGGTCACGATGAGCGCATTTGGTCCCAAAAGCTCTCTCATCTCCTGTGCTTCCTGAGGCGAGCAGACAATTCCATCGGCACCAGCGTAATAAGAAAGAGACGCCAAACGAGCAACTTCATCCTTAATAGATCCGTCTACGCCAATGGAGTGAAGCGCATCCTCATCCATGCTGGTAAGCACAGAGATAGCCACCAGTTTGGTGCGGCCAGACTCATCAACGCCACGCTCTGCTGCAGCCTCTTCTGCACCCTCGCGACCAGCAGAGATCATCTGAGCGGTTCCCAGGCCATGGATAGATAAGATGTCTGCACCAGAAAGCGATGCAGAGTGGACAGCGCCTTTGACCTGGAATGGAATGTCGTGCACCTTAAGGTCAAGAAACACCTTGAAACCGCGAGCGTGCATCTCATCTACCATCGAGGGTCCGTAGCGATAAAAAAGCGTCATGCCAACCTTAACCCAGCGTGCATGGCCGGCGAGAAGATCGGTGAGCTCCAGAGCTCTTTCTCTTGTGCAATCAAGCGCAACAATAACGGCGTCGCGTGCCTGCTCGTCTGTTAGCATTCAACAGCTCCAATCAGCTCGTGGATGTCAGATACTCCCTGAGACTTTGCCCAGTCAGTAAGCTCGTTCAGAATACGTGGAGCACACATTGGGTCGTAAAGGTTTGCAGAACCAACCGAGACAGCCGTAGCACCCGCTAAGATAAACTCCGCAGCATCCTCGCCCGTTTCTACGCCACCAACGCCGCAGATAGGAATGGAGACCGCCTGAGCACACTCCCAAACCATGCGAACAGCAGCGTTATGACAAAGAGGACCACTCAGACCGCCAGTTGGCTTAGAGAGCCTACTCTTTCTGGTGTGGACGTTAATTGACATGCCTGGAATAGAGTTGATGAGCGTAAGACCATCAGCGCCTTCAGCCTCAAAAGCCTTACCAATCTCGGCAACGTTGACGGGGGCCATCTTAACCAGAATGGGCAGCTTTGTCAGAGGACGAACTGCCTTCATAATCTCTGTAGCCTGCTCTGGAGTACCACCGAGAGGCTTACCGCCCTTCTCGAGATTTGGACAACTCACGTTAAGCTCAATAGCTGAGATGTGTGGATTAAGCTCTTCAAGGCGCTCGACAACATCAATCATCTCCTGAACGGAGTGTGCCGCCATCTGCATGATGACGCGCGTACCACGGCCTTCAAGATCTTTCATGTAGTCATCAGTGTGGGCGATAAAATCGTCCACTCCAGGATTGGCAAGGCCAACGCTGTTCATCATGCCGCCGTTGAGCTCGCACATACGAGGAGCTGGGTTTCCTTCCCAGGGAACGCGAGCAACACCCTTCATAGTGATGGCGCCAAGCAGAGAAACGTCGTAGAAGCCCTCAAACTGCCAACCGTAGCCAAAGGTACCCGCAGCAGTATTGATAGGGTTTTTCATCTGAATGCCGCCAAGATTGACGGACATTTTTACCTGATCTACCATGCGATCTCCTTTGCCTCAAAGACAGGTCCGACCATGCAAGCAGACGCATAGCCGCCCTTAGCAAGTGGGACATTGCAGGTGTTGCATGCACCAAAAGCGCAGCTCATCATCCGCTCCATAGAAACCTGGCAGGCAACGTTATGAGCAATTGCCAGCTTGGCCACGCTTCTCATCATAGGCTCTGGACCGCAGGTATAGATGGCATCCCAAATGCCCTGGCTCAAAGGCTCTTCCAAAGCTGCTGTTACAAAGCCCTTAGTACCCTTAGAACCGTCATCCGTTGTGACGTACACGTTCTGTGCGCCCAAGGCGAGAAGATCTTCTTCTCCAAAGAGTTTCTCGGCAGTTTGTGCGCCAATGACCGCGTCATACTCAACACCTAGCTCGGTAAGCTTACGAGCCGCCGCGATAATTGGCGTGATGCCCACACCTCCTGCTACCAGGACACTTCTCTTGCTAGAGGCGTTAAGGCGCCAGGGGCGGCCGCAAGGAGCAGTCATGTCACTAGCGTCACCAGGCTTCATCTGAGAAAGCCTGCGTGTACCCTCGCCTACCGTTGCGTAGATAAGCTCGAGCGTATCGGTTGCTTTATCAGCTAGCGAGAAGGACAGTGGGATGCGAAGAATGTGGCGCTTATCGCCTGGAACATTAACGTTTACAAACTGACCAGGCGCTAGAGACTTACAAAGACCTGGTACCTTGAGCTGGGCTCTATACAGATTCTGGGCAACCTGGGTATTACTCAAAACCGTAAAGTCAAATACCTGTACATTTCCACGTAGTGGCATTACTTTTCCCCTCCAGGAACAACTACTTCATTGGCAAGAACTCGCTTGCCATCAACAAACACATCTGTTGCAACACCATAGAGCTCAGCGCCAATGAAGGCGGAGTTCTTGGACTTGCTCTCAAAATACTCTGTCGTAATCTGAACCTTCTTTTCTGGGTCAAAAAGGGTCAGGTCAGCCTTGTAACCTGCAGCAATCTTAACAGGCTCAAGACGCAGAATACGACGAGGATTAACGGCCATTGCGCGAACAAGACCAGTGTAAGAAAGCTTATTGGTGCGCACCATATTGGTAACCATCAAAGGCAGCGAGGTCTCAAGGCCAATGCAGCCAAAGTAAGAGATTTCCCACTCACAGTCCTTCTCATGAGCTGCATGAGGTGCATGATCGGTAACAATACAGTCAACTGTACCGTCTGCAACCGCTGCCTGAAGAGCGAGCGCATCCTCAGCAGTTCTGAGCGGTGGATTCATCTTAAGATTGGTGTTATACGTATCGGTAATGTCATCTTCAGACAAGAAGAGGTGGTGAGGGCAAACCTCTGCAGTAACAGGCAAACCCTCCTTCTTAGCTGCACGTACCAGCTCTGCTCCCCTGCCCGTTGAAATGTGGCAGATGTGCAGAGGACAGCCGGTAAGGCGGCAAAGATCAATGTCTCTGGAAATCTCCAGCTCCTCGCCAAGTGCTGGCCAGCCAAACATACCAAGTCGCGTGCTTGCGCGACCCTCGTTAACAACGCCACCAGCACTGATGGACTCAATCTCACAGTGAGCAGCAACAACGCGGTCAAACTGGGAGACATACTCCATAACGGTGCGCATCATACCAGCGCTTTGAACGCCGTGGCCGTCGTCAGAGAACGCGGATGCTCCCTCATCAACCATGTTGCCAATCTCAGCAAGCTCTTGTCCCTTAGAGCCCTTGGTTAGAGCACCCATAGGACGGACGTGAATGAGACCAACCTCATTGCCACGATCAATCTGAAAGCGAACAGCAGGACCGTTATCGGTGACAGGATTGGTGTTTGGCATAGTAGCAACATCAGTAAAGCCACCATGAACCGCAGCTCTAGAGCCCGTCTCAATGGTCTCTTTGTACTCAAAGCCAGGATCTCTAAAGTGAACGTGCATATCAACAAGGCCAGGGGTAAGCACCTTGCCTTTTGCGTCAATGACAGTATCACCCTCTTGAGGCTTAACCGTAGCTGCTACTTCGGAAATAGTTTCTCCGTCAATACGAACGTCCAGTACCGCGTCGAGATTAAGCTGCGGGTCTACAACACGCGCGCCCTTAAGCAGAAATGCCATCAGAGTCTCCTCCCAGAAGCAGATACATTGCGGCCATGCGCGTCAAAACGCCTGCATTGACCTGGTCAAGAATACGAGAGCGAGCGCAATCGGCCACCTCGCTGTTAATTTCCATACCACGGTTCATAGGACCTGGGTGGCAGATAATTGCCTCAGGCTTCATCAGCTTGCTGCGGCGCTCATCAAGGCCCCAAAGCCTGTTGTACTCACGGCGAGAAGGAATAGGAGCTCCTTCCATACGCTCCAGCTGCACGCGGAGCATGTACACGACGTCAACATCACCAATGACCTCATCAAAATGTGAGGTCTGATAGCAGCCAAACCAGCTTGGATCGTCTACGTGGAATGTTGGAGGTCCAACGAGAACAACCTCTGCACCCATAGTCTTGAGTGCTGGCACCAAAGAACCAACAACGCGACTGTGAGAAAGGTCGCCAACAATGGCAACTTTAAGGCCATCAAGATGCCCAAAGTTCTTGCGAATGGTATAGAGGTCAAGCATGGCCTGAGTGGGGTGCTGATGCTTGCCGTCACCAGCGTTGATGACAACGGCATCAGTGTGCTCAGTAATCTTCTGCGGTGTACCTGCAAGTCTTGCACGGCAGATAAACATATCAACGTTCATAGCGTCGATAGTCTGAATGGTATCTGCCAAAGACTCACCCTTAACCACAGATGAGGTAGATCCTCCCATGTTTAAAGCGTCGGCAGAGAGACGTTTCTCGGCAAGCTCAAATGAAGAGCGAGTCCTGGTAGAAGGCTCTAAGAACAGGTTGACGATAGTGCGGCCACGAAGTGCCGGCACCTTTTTAATGTCTCTGTTGTTTACAGCCTCAAACGACTGAGCTGTATCAAGAATTTGCTGGATATCGTCACGCGTCAGACTGTTTGTATCAATCAAATGTTTAACCGAAAGCATTAGTTTCCTCCCTCAATAAAGGGGTCAGAATAGTCAGCTTCGTACAGCAAGACGCAGTCCTGACCATCAATTTCTTTAATATTTAAGCTGACTACCTGGCTCTTTGATGAAGGAACATTCTTTCCCACATAGTCAGGTCTAATAGGAAGCTCACGATGACCACGGTCAACTACTACGGCCAATTGAACGCGCTCAGGACGACCATAGTCGATGAGCGCATCAAGTGCTGCTCTGATAGTTCTTCCTGTCTGAAGAACATCGTCTACCAGCACAACGCTTGTACCTGTAATATCAAAATCGATATTAGTTGCATGGAGAACCGGTGCGGTATTTCTTCTAAAATCATCGCGATAAAAACTGATATCAAGTGAGCCAACTTTTGGCTTAAATCCGGTAAAACTCAAAATCTTTTCCGCAAGACGAGAAGCCAAAACCTCTCCACGGCGAACAATGCCCACCAAAGCAACGTTTTCAATTGCATCGTTATTCTCGACAATTTCGTGAGCAATTCGTGTAAGCATGCGGTCAAGGGACTGCTCATCCACAATGAGAGAGTGCGAACCTTCTTGAGCCATAGCGCCTCCAATAAAAAAGATACCTCACCTGACCAGGCACAAGGTATCCAAAAGGCAAAACTATGACTATGAGCCTTACGGGTATCTCGTACCACATTTAAAGACACACATATTGTACTCGTACAGACCCTAACTTTTGGTTAGGAATTTTAATTATCTCTTGAGGTGCTCGTAAGCTTCACAAACTTCATCCACAGGGCCAAGCATGCGCTGCTTGCCCTTCTCAATCCAAATGGCACGGTCACAAATGCGCTGGACCAGGTCAATGGAGTGAGAAACCAGAAGAACCGTAACATTATTAGAAGCAACCAGCTCTTTGATGCGGTTCTCGCACTTTTGCTGGAAGAGGAAGTCTCCTACCGAGAGTGTCTCATCAACAATGAGCAGGTCAGGCTCTGTAACGGTTGCAATTGCAAAGGCAATACGTGCCACCATACCAGAGGAGTAGTTCTTGAGCGGCATGTCCATAAAGCCCTCAAGCTCAGCAAACTCTACAATCTGGTCAAAGTGCGAGTCAATAAACTCCTTCTTGTAACCAAGAAGAGCGCCATTGAGGTAGATGTTCTCTTTAGCAGTCAGTTCCATGTCAAAGCCAGCACCAAGCTCAATAAGAGGCGCAATAGTACCCTTGACCTCACAAGTTCCCTTAGAAGGCTCAAGTACGCCCGCAATGATTTTGAGCATGGTAGACTTACCAGAACCGTTGGTGCCTACCAGGCCAAAAGCCTCGCCACGCTTTACTCCAAACGAGATGTCATCAAGAGCCTTGAACTCCTTAAAAGCAACCTCGCCGCGTGCAAAGGCAATAAAGTACTCTTTCAAAGAGTTGAACTGCTCAGATGCAATGTTAAAGATCTCCGAAACACCGTTTACTGCAACAACGGTTTCTGCATCCTCAGCTGGAAGCGGAGGGCGCATAAAGTCATCATCGCCAGCAACAACTACCCAAGCAGTTACTGTCTGAGGGTTGTTGTGTGTGTCAAATGCATCAATGTAAAGATGATAGCGACCAGGCTCTGGGAAGGTATATGTCCACGACGTATTAGGAATTGAATCACCAAATTGATGCTCTGTGGTATCCCAAAAACCCTCATCCCAACGGTCATTCAAACTCCACACATAGTGGAATTTAAAGCCCTCAGGGTCTGCACCAATAATCTTAGGAGTAGCAGTTACAGTCTCTCCTGCACGAATCTCGTGCGTATCCAAGGAAACCTGAACTGACCAGCCTAACTCTTTATTTGGTGACTCAGACATACAACTCCTCTAATCAACTATTGCCTGAACAGTATAGCTGATTATGGCGAGAAACCCGACTTTTTAAGAGACTTCTCTACTTCTGTGGTGCCGCTGTGGTGGTACGAACAATAATCTGTGGAGCAATTCTAATTGCTTCAGGCTCATACCCCGCCTCAGAGGCACGTATTGCATGCTCAAGTGCCACACGACCGCGCTCGAGGAGATTAAAGCGTATGGTGGTCAAAGAGAAGTTTGGCAGATAGTCTTCAAGAGAGTCGTCAACACCAACAACGCTCACGTCTTCCGGTACGCTCAGTCCCACTTCTTCAAATGCCGCAATGATACCTAGTGCCATCTGGTCGTTTGCTGCATAAACTGCAGTAAAATCACGAGCTTCTCGCAGTTTTTTACCAATTTCATAGCCACTATTGGCGGTCCAATCGCCAGCTAAAGGTTCAACAATTTCTAACCCATATTCAGACATGGCGTCTCGCCAGCCCTTCTCGCGAAATTGCGAGTCAATAGAGTACGAAGGGCCTGCTACAAAACGGATCTTGCGATGACCAAGCTCATAGAGGTGATCAATGACAAGCTTTGAGCAGCCGTACTGATCTGAGTCAACGGTTGTGCAGTAAGGGTGCTCGTGCATGGTAAGAAGCACTGTTCCAAGGCCCGGCTGCGGTACAAATGATTCAAAGTCTGATGCCATAAGGCTCATGCTGATAATCATGCCGTCAACAGGAAGATTAGACATACGATGAGAAATGTCCTGCAAGCAGAGGCCATCGTCAGAGCCTTTCTCAATCATCGTAATTGCATATTCATGCTCACGAGCAGCAGAGACAATGCCATCGAGGGTTGCCAAGTTACCAAACTCACGAATGTCGTACAGACAGAGTCCCACCGATTGATACGAGCCAGACCTTAACGACCTGCCTGCAAAGCTTGGCCTAAAGCCCATGGACTCCATTGCGGCCTGGACTTTTTCTCGCGTTGCCTTGCTCACGTTTTGAGCACCATTAGCAACACGAGAAACGGTCTGCTGAGAAACACCAGCGGCCTGCGCAACATCAGCCATTGAAACAGAGCACTTATTTGAGCTAAAACTATGCGAGCGAGTCACGAATTCCTCCGATTATCTGCTTGTTTACGTACTCATACTAACAGGCAGATTGGCATAACGCGATAAAATTGCATATATAGCAGCAAATTAAACGCTCACGGTAAAAAAATTACCGTTCGGCGAGAAGGACTTTTGACCTGCGCTCTAACCGTTTGCCCCCGCAAAGATACCACTGACTGAAAACTTAATAATTTCCTGTTAGTTCGTTATGAGTACGTTAACATAGTATGTGTAATGCACTATGAGTAGTATCTCGGAGGTATCCGATGATTGATGTTCGACCCTTTGATAGCTTTGTTAACTCCCCTGCTGCGCTTACGTATACCATTCGCGGCGCCCATTCATCAATTAAATTAAGCAATTTTGGTGCCACCATTTTGGGCATTTCAGTTCCAGATGTTTATGGGACGCAGGCAGATGTAGTTCTTGGATATAGCCTATTTGACCTGTATTTAGATAACCCCGCCTGCTTTGGTGCCTCCATTGGACCTTCTGCTAATCGTGCAGATAAAGCAGAGATTCCACTTAATGGTGTTATCTATCATCTTCCTAAAAACAACGGTCCAGACAACCAAAATAACCTGCATACTGATCTGGTTACTGGTATCCATAAGCGCATTTGGCAGGCAGAAATTGATGAAGCTCAAAATACGGTAACCTTCAGCATTGACTTGGTAGATGGAGAATATGGACTACCAGGAAACCGCCACATTACCGCAACCTATAAGCTTATTGAAGAGGGTGCGCGGTCAACGGTAAATCTTACGTATACCTGCACAACCGATGCTGCAACATTTGTAAACATGACTAACCACGTATACTTCAACCTTAATGGTCATGATTCTGGAGATGTTTGCGGTCATAGTCTGACCATTCATGCAGATTCGTATCTGCCTCTACGAGAAGACTCAGTTTCCGCAGGAACCATCGATGCTGTTGCAGGAACTCCCTTTGATTTCCGCACACCAAAGGCAATAGGCAAGGACATTAGAGCAGACAACAAGCAGCTCAATATTGCTCGTGGCTATGATCACTGCTTTGCTATTAACAACTATGCAGATGGTCAGCTTCGCCCCGCCCTTCTCGCCACATCAGAAAGCGGACGCTCACTAGAAATTCAAATTACCGCTCCTGGCGCCCATCTGTATACCGGCAACTGGATTGATGAGGCTCGCGCAAAAGACGGCGCTATTTACAAGCCTCACGCTGGTTTTGCATTTGAGAGCGAGTTTTATCCAGATTGTGCTCACCATGCAGAGTGGCCTCAGCCTACCTGCACGCCTGAGCAGCCTTACAGCTCGCAAATTGTTTATCGATTCTTTTAAGGTACCTGTAGCTTCACAGCACTAAAGGGAAAGGAACACCATGGCTCACACGTTTGACGAGAAAACCACAGCTCAGCTCAATCGCGCAAAAGAGCACTTTGAGCAAATGTTTGGAAAAGCTGACCGCTATCTTGCGGTACACGCGCCTGGTCGCTCCGAGATTGCAGGAAACCACACAGATCACGAGGGCGGTCATGTCATCGCTGGTGCCCTGGATGTTGCTATTGATGCAATTTGCGCCCCTAACAGCTTGGGCGTTATTCGTGTAGCCAGCGTGGGATATGATCCTTTTGAGGTAGATTTCACAAATCTGGAACCCTCAGAGGATGAGTTCCTTACCACTAAGGCCATTGTTCGCGGCATGGCTGCAAACCTGGTCAAACTTGGTTTTGAGCCATCCGGCTTTGACATGGCAGTAGTTAGCAATGTCCCTGGTGGTGGCGGACTTTCTTCCTCTGCTGCGTTTGAGGCTGCAGCCGGCCGTGCAATGGAAGCTCTCTGGGAAGGTGGCAGCGAGATTTCTGCTGTTAAACTTGCCCAAATGAGCCAGAACACAGAAAACGTTTACTTTGGTAAGCCGTGCGGTCTTATGGACCAGCTGGCTGTTTGCCTTGGCGGCCTTGCTTTCATGAACTTTGAAGACCCCGCAGAGCCCAAAGCAGAAAAGCTTGACCTCAACTTTGAGGATTACGGCTATGCGCTCTGCCTTGTTGACGTTGGTTGCGATCACGTTGCATTCACTGATGAGTATGCCGCTGTACCTGTTGAGATGCAGAAAGTTGCCGCGGCTTTTGGCAAGACTCGCCTCTCTGAGGTTCCCGTTGAAGACTTCCAAGCTCGCGTCAATGAGCTGCGAGAAGATCTTGGAGACCGCGCTCTTCTCCGCGCTATTCACTACTGGTACGAGAATGACCTGGTAGACAAACGCTGGGCAGATCTTCAGAACTCTGACATTGAGTCCTTTATTGCACTCACCAACGCTTCTGGCGCAAGTTCCGGTATGTACCTGCAGAACGTTTCCACTTCTGGCTCATATCAGCCGGCTATGCTTGCCCTTGGCTTGGCCGAGAGCATCTTAAAAGGTTCTGGCGCCGTTCGCATTCACGGCGGCGGTTTTGGCGGCTCTATCCAGTGCTTTGTCCCTCTCGCCCTTGTCGAGACCTTTATCGCACAAATGAACCAGTGGTTTGGCGAAGGCGCTTGCCGCCACTACGCTATCTCTGACCAGGGAGCTTGTGCACAATGGCTGTAGCAGATAACGAAAGCGCACTGTGCATTCAGCAGCTTGTTGCGTATGCATGCGAGCGCGGACTTATTCAAACTGAGGATCTGACCTGGTGTTATAACGCTCTGCTGGATATGCTCTCGTACGAAGGTCCAGCTCCCGTTAAGTCTTGGGAGAAGATTGACCTGACGGCGTTTAATCTTGATCAGACGCTGGCCGAGCTTGCTCGTCTAGCTGTTTCTCATGGACTTGTCGAGAACACCCAGAGTGGCGAGGACTCTTTTGCCATGCGTGTTATGGGCCTTCTGCTGCCAAAGCCTTCCGAGGTCGCACGCCATTTCAACGAGTTGTACGCTTCTGAGGGACCTCGCGCTGCAACTGACTGGTTCTACACACTCTGCTGTGATGCTGGCTACGTCAGAAGAAGCGCCATTGCCAGAAACATTACCTGGACTACGCCAACTACCTGGGGAGACCTTGAGATCACCATCAACCTCTCCAAGCCAGAAAAAGACCCTCGTGAGATTGCAGCAGCTAAAACAGCTCAAAACACTTCTGGCGAGAAGTACCCCGCATGCCAACTCTGCCTGGATAACGAGGGCTACTCCGGACGCGGCGCTTCGTCTGGCGCGGGTGCTCATCCTGCTAGGCAAAACCTGCGCATCATCCCCATTGAACTCAATCAGCATCGTTGGGGATTCCAGTACAGTCCATACGCGTACTTCAATGAGCATTGCATTGCTATGAACTCGGATCACATTCCTATGCACATTGATCACGAGGCGCTCGTCAATCTCTTTGACTTTGTGGATAGATTCCCCCACTACTTTATTGGCTCTAATGCCGACCTGCCTATTGTGGGTGGATCGATCCTCTCGCACGATCACTACCAGGGCGGATGTTACGAGTTCCCTATGATGCGCGCGGAAGTTGCGGAAGAGTTTGAACTCAGGCAGTTCCCCGAGGTAGCGGGCGCGATCCTCAAGTGGCCGCTCTCTGTTCTCCGCCTCTCCTCCACCAGTCGAGAAGAAGCGCTCAAAGCAGCGGAATTTATCATCACTGCATGGCGCTCCTATACCGACGTGTCCGTCTCTGTTTATGCAGAAACTAACGGCGAGCCCCACAACACGGTTACCCCTGTTGTTCGCAAGCTGGAAGATGGCATCTACGAGGTCTTCCTTGCATTGCGCTGCAACATTACCAGCGAAAAACATCCGCTTGGCATCTTCCATCCACATGCCGAGTATCACCACATCAAGAAAGAGAATATCGGCCTCATCGAGGTTATGGGCCTTGCCGTACTTCCTCCTCGCCTTGTGCCAGAACTCAACAAAGTTCAGTCAGTTATGGAGCAGTGCCTGGCAAATGACAAGAAAGCCAATGCCGTCTACGGTCAGTTGACCACGGACTCTACTACAATCTCCCACGCCGACTGGGCGCGCCAGATTTACGCCAAGTTGCTTGAACAGGGTGACGGATCCAGCAAGGGCAACGCTTCCCTCTCGTCCGAACAGCTCAAAAAGTATATCTATGACGAGGTTGGTATTGTCTTCTCGCACGTCCTTGAAGACGCCGGTGTATTCAAATGGGACGAAGAAGGACGAGCCGCGCAACATCGCTTCCTTGAGAGTCTGTAGTTACTGCTATCCGAAGGTTCACACGCAGCTTACAACGAACCGCACGTCACAATCGCATAAATCACCCAGCAAGAGGGCCGAGAAGATCGGTCCTCTTGTTTTTTACCGCCAAACCAGCAGCCTGCGACAGTTAAAAAACGTATAAGCACCGTAGAGACGGATATTCTGTTGGATGTGGAATCTGGTTAACTCTTCTAGCACACCTATGTCGGATAATCTGTCGGAAATAGCTCCGTTCAATGCTCTGACCACACCTATAACTGATAATCTGCATGTATCGAGAAACCCAAGCACACCAAAGTCAAATAATCTGTCGATAGTTAACATATTTTCTGTCATAGGTGTGTTATTTCTCTCTGAAACAGCAGATTATCCGCCACAGATGTGCTTTACTCGCTGAAAATTGCAGATTATCCGACATTGGTGTGGTGTGAAAATCATAAAAAGACATATGTCCGAAGAGATATCTTAGTTTACCAGCTGCTTTGTAATTTTCCCGTAAAGGCACTTTTCCTTAACGTGTAGGCCTCGTTTTTTGCCAAAAAAAGAGGCGTCTACGTGAGTAGACGCCTCGAGACTTGCACGTAATAGCACGCTTTCCGCACTTCCACAGCGTTTCCGCGCTGTACCGCACGCGGCGCGGGAGTGCCAGCTACTTCTTCTGGACGTACTTCAAGCAGTCAAGGGTGACAGCGGTCAGAATAATGACGCCCGAGAAGACAAACTGCAGGTTGGTATCGATACCAAGAATGGTCAGTGCGTAAGTCAGTGCGGTGAAGATAAGAACACCCACGGTAACACCAGAGATCTTACCAATACCACCGGTGAACGAAACGCCACCAACAACGCAGGCTGCGATTGCGTCCATGTCCCAACCCTGGCCGTAAGCTGCGGAACCAGAGCCGACCATACGCATGCACTCGAGCCATGAACCAAATCCATAGAGGATACCAGCCATAACAAAAGCGCCAACCATAACTCTAAAGACAGAGATACCGGAAACAGCTGCTGCCTCAGGGTTTCCACCTACTGCATAGAGGTTCTTACCAAAGGTGGTCTTGTTCCAGATGAACCAAACAATAGCAATAGCTGCGATTGCCCACAAAATGATGGATGGGAATTTACCAATTCGTGGAATGACCATGTCTGGAATAGATGGCTCGATAGCACCAAAAGAAACACCCTTTGTTGCATAAGTAACAATACCAAAGATAATCAGCATGTTAGCCATGGTCGAGATGAATGGGTGCATCTTAAACTTCGCAGTAAAGAAGCCAGCGATACTGGTAAAGCAGGTACAAAGGACAATACAAGTAACCAGAGCCATGATGATTCTGACAGGAATTGGAATACCAGTAAGGTCAAACGTGATACCAAAGACCTGACCAGTATTAATACCCTGGTGCATGATGATGGTTGAAGCAGTCATGCCCATACCAACCATACGACCAATGGAAAGGTCAGTACCGGTAAGCAGAATCAATCCAGCGACACCAAGTGCCAAGAACATTCGAGGCGATGCCTGCTGAAGAATGTTGATGACGTTGGAGTATGTCAGGAGCTGAGTGCCCTTGACTGCTGGGGTAATGATACAAAGGGCAATGAATACCAGGAGAATAACAATGTACAGGCCGTTCTGAAGCAAGAATGAACGGGTGTTGAAGGTGTACTTGTAGTTCTCCCACTTCTGAGCCTGAGACTCCAGTGGAGTGAACTTAGACATCCTGAGAAGGTCGATGAGGTGATACTCATGACTAAACGCGTTATGAGCGCGGTCTTTGATGCGCTGAAGCTCTTTCTGATAGTTGACCTTAGCATCAAACTGACGGTTCTTATAGACGTACTTCTCGTCCTTGATTTCCTGAGCATCAGAAGTCTTGCTGACGGCCTCTTCATGCTCCTTCTTAAGGCGCGCAAGAGCAGCAGCGTAGTTCTGCTTAGCCTGCTCCTTCTCAAGAGCACAGCTAGCCTTTACAGGCTCCAGGTACTCGTTCTTGTAGTGCTCCTTAAGATAAGCCTCGGCCTCTGCGATAAGCTTGGAGACCTGAGCGCTGTTCTCGGACTCAACCTTCTTGGCAAGCTCCAGCTCAGCCTTGTAGCCCTCGATAAGCGTGTTGCGCTCTTCGGCAGAGATAGACTTATCGCGCTTTGCAGACTCAATTGCGCTCAGTGTTGAAATTACTTTGTTGGTACCATTTGCGCGAAGCTCATCAATCTGAGCCTGAATGGAACCAATCTTCTGATCAATAGGCTTTAGCAGCTCTTTTTCCTGCTCGGCCGTCAGAACAGATCCACCTGTTTTTGGCATTTGTATCATCCTCTCCTACAGGTACTTTGCGCTGAGGCGCAGGAGTTCTTCTTGATTTGTCTCGTTGGTATTTACAATGCCCGAGAGTCTACCGTTGGACATAACGCCAATTCGGTTAGTAATTCCCAGAATCTCTGGCATCTCCGAAGAGACTACGATAATAGTGGTACCGCTCTTAGCCATATCAATAATGAGCTGGTAGATCTCATATTTAGCACCAACATCAATACCACGAGTAGGCTCGTCCATCAGGAAAACCTGTGGATAGCGCTCGAGCCATTTACCAAAAATGACCTTCTGCTGGTTGCCGCCAGAAAGGCTTGAAATCAAGTCTGATGGACCCTGAGCCTTGGTGTTCATAACCTTGAGCTCGTTGACGGTAGCCTTAGTCATCTTAGGATCAGAAAGAATTGGACCAGCCTTGTACTGATTCAAGTTTGCAATGGTTGTGTTAAACGTCAGGTCACCCTTAAGGAATAGGCCGTTTGCTTTACGCTCCTCGGTAATCATGGCAAAGCCGTGATCCATTGCCTCTGCGGCTGTCGAGAAGTTCATAAGGTGCCCGTTGACATAGACACGACCTGCAGCTCTGGTTCTTACACCAAAGATTGTCTCAAGAAGCTCTGTTCTACCAGCGCCGACAAGACCATACAGACCAAAGATCTCGCCCTTCCTTACGTCAAAAGTGACGTCTTGAAGGTATGGCTCGTATTTAGTTGAAAGGTGCTGAATAGAAAGATACGTCTTACCAGGTGTGTTAGTAACATCTGGGAAGCGATTCTCAAGTGAGCGACCGACCATTGCTGAGATAAGCTCATTCATGTTGGTCTCATCAGAGCGCTTGGTCATAACAAGCTTACCGTCACGAAGAACTGAAATGTCGTCGCAAATCTCAAAGATCTCATCCATCTTGTGAGAGATATAGACCAAAGAAATTCCCTGCTCTTTGAGCATATGAATCATCTCAAAGAGTTTCTCGACCTCTTGGGTCATAAGTGAAGAAGTAGGCTCATCAAGAACAATAATCTTTGCGTTGTAAGAAATTGCCTTTGCAATCTCGCACATTTGACGCTGAGATACTGACATGTTCTTCATAGGCTGTGTCAGGTCTACGGTCATACCAAGACGCCTGAAGAGCTCGTTAGCCTCTTTTTTCATGCGTCCCTCGTCGACAACACCCATTGCATTAACAGGATAGCGACCAAGGAACAAGTTATCTACAACATTTCTATCAAGGCACTGGTTAAGCTCCTGGTGAACCATTGCGACGCCATTCTCAAGTGCGTCTTTTGGTCCAGAGAAATTAACCTCTTTGCCGTCAAGAAATATCTTGCCTTCATCTTTTTGATACGTACCAAACAGACACTTCATCATGGTAGATTTGCCTGCGCCGTTCTCTCCCATAAGACCCATAACGGTTCCACGGCGTACGTTCATTGAAATGTGATCCAGAACGCGGTTACGTCCAAAGGACTTGCTCATTCCATCAATTGTTAGAACGATATCGTTTTCTGTATCTGCCATGTAATCACCCCTTATCTCGCTAAGTTATTGCGCTTATTCGCGAGAACACCGGAGGAGAGCAGGTGTCTCCCCTCCGGCATTGTTTCGTGCTATCGACTACTTAATTACTTAAGCAGCTGGGTATAGGAAGAACCGTTGTCGGTCTTAACCATGTTGAATGCAAATGCATCGTACTCGTCAGGGTTGCCAAGACGGTTGGTAATGTTGGACTCAGTCTGGCCATCGCCTGCGATGAACTCAACGTTGAGGTTGAGCAGTGGAGCATACTTCTTGAGCAGTGGTACATAGGTTGAACCAAGGAAGTTGTCGCCAGAGTTGTAGGTGTTGAGCCAAACCTTCTTCTCTGGGTGCTTGTCTGCGCTCAGCTGAGCGGAAGCATCCTTGTAAGTAGTGGTTGCGTCAAGGTTGTCCTTGTAGTTCTCAGCGGTAACTGCAAGGTTGAGAGCGTAGTAAGAACGCTGCTCTGCAACATACTTGTAGTCCTTGGAGTCAATCTTGTTGCCAGCATCGTCTGCGGACTCAATGCCGGTGTTGATATCAGCGCCGTCAAGAGCGTTGCGGAGCAGACGGAGAGTCAGGTAAGCCTGAACATCTGGGTGCTGGGAAATGGTGCCTGCATAGCCGTCAGCAATAGCTGCAACAGCGTCAGAGTTAGCGTCGTAACCAAAGGTTGGGACCTTCTGAGCCTTTGACCATGCGTTGAAGATGGACATGCCCATACCGTCGTTGTTGGAAACAACAACATCAATCTGATCGCCGAAGGAAGAAGACCAAGCAGCAATTGCGTTACCAGCGGTTGCAGCATCCCATGTTGCACCAGCGGTATTCTTCATCTCCTGAGAAGCAAGCTCACGGATGGTGTAGGACTTGCCGCCGACCTCAAGCTTGCCGTCCTGAACAACAGAAGCGGAGCCATCGGTGTTGGTACCTACTGGATCGGAAATAATCTTGCCGTCCTTCTCGATGCCAGTACCAAGTGCCTTACGGACACCACGAGTACGAGCGATAGAGTCGTTGTGACCAATGTCACCAATTGCAAGAACGTAACCAATGATGCCATCCTTGTTGCGATCAAGCTCAGCTGCGTGAGCCTTGATGTAATCAAGAACCATCTGACCCTGGAGCTCTGCACCCTGAACTGCATCAAAGCCAACGTAATAGGTGTCTTTGTTGAAGTTAAGAGTGTTTGTATCAAGCTCACCAGTGGAGCTGTTGGAAGGCTGGCGGTTAAAGAAGACAACAGGCTTATCCTTGTTCTCTACCTTTGCATCTTTAGCGCCTTCCTCTTTTTTCTCGCTAGGTGCGCAAGCTGCAAGAACGCTAGATCCACCAACGCTAAGAACGCCTAGACCACAGAACTTTAGAAAACTGCGACGAGACACATCCATAGTAGTGACCTTTCTCATTTGTTATGCCTTTTGCATAACACTGACCTTAATGAGTACGTTAACAAATCTCATCACAGCTCTTTGTGAGATGTCGCTCAACGGTTGCAGAAATACCGTAAGCGTTATGTTTTGTACCTTTTACGGTGTCAATTTTGAAGTTTTTGAGGATAAATAAAGAAAAATCGGTCAAATGACCAAATTGTCGAGAAAAGCGTCATCTTCAAATCTGTGAATAAAAATCTGCCTAATGCGAGAAAAGCAGAACGGTTCTTCAAACAAAAAAAAGACCAGGCATTGCCTGGTCTTGAAAATTCTGGCTCCCCGAGCAGGATTTGAACCTGCGACACGCTGATTAACAGTCAGCTGCGCTACCGCTGCGCCATCGGGGAATATGTGTGCTTCTCAGCGGTGTTTAAGTATAGAGAGACATTCCAAACCATGCAAGCATTATTTAGAAAAAATTTATTCAAATTCCTCTTGCACAATCTCACACACCTAAACCAAGAAGCTACTCCTCCATGTAGTCCTTAAGACGACCGGACCTAGAAGGATGACGAAGCTTTGCCAAGGTCTTGGACTCAATCTGACGAATACGCTCACGCGTAACGCCAAACTCCTTGCCTACCTCTTCAAGGGTACGAGGATGACCGTCCTCAAGACCAAAGCGGAACTTAATAACCTTACGCTCACGATCAGCAAGGCCGTCAAGAACCTGCTCAAGCTGCTCACGAAGCATTGAATCAGAAGCTGCATCTGGTGGAGCAACAGCTGAAGAGTCCTCAATAAAGTCTCCAAGCTGGGAATCTTCTTCTTCACCAATAGGCGTCTCAAGAGAGACGGGCTCCTGGCTAATCTTCTGAATCTCGCGGACGCGATCAGGAGACATGCCCATTTCTGCGCCAATCTCTTCTGGAGAAGGATCTCTACCAAGATCTTGCAGAAGCTGACGCTGAACACGGATAAGCTTATTGATGGTCTCTACCATGTGAACTGGAATACGAATGGTACGAGCCTGGTCCGCAATAGCACGGGTAATTGCCTGGCGAATCCACCATGTAGCATATGTTGAGAACTTAAAGCCCTTGGTGTAGTCGAACTTCTCGACAGCACGAATAAGGCCCAGGTTACCTTCCTGGATAAGATCGAGGAACAGCATGCCACGGCCAACATAGCGCTTAGCAATTGAGACGACAAGACGAAGGTTTGCAGAGATAAGCTGCTGCTTAGCGTCAAGTCCTACGGACTCAATACGCATGAGGCGGCGCTGCTCTGCACGGTTGAGCTCGATGAGGCCATCCTCAAAGTCCTCCAGCTTCTGGGAAGCTGCAGTACCTGCCTCAATCTTCATAGCAAGGTGAACCTCTTCTGATGCAGTAAGCAGGTCTACCTTACCAATCTCTTTAAGATACATACGGACAGGATCGCCGGTTAGCATAACTGTGGTGGTATCTGAGCGACGAGCACGAGCGCGAGAAGAACGTTTTGGCTTAGAGACTTTTGCCTTAGAAACAGAGCGGAGAGCCTCTTTGACCTCACGTGCCTCATTTACGGCATCAAAATCTTCATCATCTTCATCTTCAAAATCAGATGAGTCATCCATGTCATCATCGGATGAAAAATCATCCTCTACGGTGTCATCTTCAATGGCGAAAGAAACGGTTGCTTCAGATGCGGTAGTAATCTCTACACCTTTAACGCGCAGCGAATCATACAAATCAGAAAGCTCATCATCGTTAACGTCAACGTCACGAATGGCAACCTGAATATCGTCTTCGCTGATACTACCGTTAGACTTTGAAGAACTTACCAGATCATCAACAATTTTAGTAAGCTCATCTGAGAGTTTGACCTCTTCATTTGCCTTTTTTGCAGCCACAAATATCCTTTCGATAGATTAGCGCAAATCTTTATACCCAAAAGTTTCTCTACCTAATCAAACTACTCATTTTAATTTATAAAAAATCAGATGAGTAGCATCCCCATAAAATGAGTATTTTCTACTGCCCCGAAGTAAGCCTCTTGCCTAGCTCAAGCGCTCGTGTCTGAAGCTCCTGCGCAGCAGCAAGTTGCTCTTCAGCAAGTGTTCCGCTTGAAGACTCCCCTGCATAAGAACTGGAGCGCAGATTTGATCGAATTTCTCGCAATTTACGCTGTACCGAGTAGTAGTCAACAGTGTCCACAATAAACTCAAGCGAGCGACGTGTATCGGAGTTGCCCTCAGATATCACGCGACCAGAAGAAAGAATAGCTGCCGCATTTGGCTCAACAGCCGCAGCCGCGGCAACAACCTGCGCTGGCGTAGCGCCCTCTGGAGTAGCAAGCATGGCCCATGCCATGGTTTGATGACGAGCATCGGCCCAGACAAAGTCTGCAATACGGTCTTGATACTCTCGCACTAAAGACAAGTTTGTTGCCATAGCACTTAAGAGTTCAAGCTCTGAGTTAACCTGCCTGCGATCTTCTGCGGAGAGGCCCTGTGAGCCTCGTGATTCATACGTATCAGCAGAAACGCTATACGATGATGGATCATCATATGGTGACACCTCGTCATACGGTGGAACATCATCGTATGAAGGACCCTCGACATAAGTTGGAGTTTTAGCAGCTGAGTTGTATGAAGAGGTGTGGGCATTCTTCTGAGGCTGTTTGCGCGCCATCTTTGAAGTGCGCGAATCTGCAGCGTCGTCTTGAATAGGCGCGGCCTTAATTGCGCGCTTTGCTTCCTCGACATCAATATGAAGCAAATCGGACACACGAAGTGCATACTCGCTCAGCAGCACCGATGTCTTGAGCGGGGCCAACAGAGACGCTAAAGCCTCAAGCGCTTTGACTCGTCCACCAGGTACAGATAAGTCAAACTGAGCTGTTGTGGCATCAAAGACAAAGTCCATAAGCGGACGAGCTGCATCTAAGATAGGACGTAGCTTATCTGCACCTGATTCGTCGAGAAACTCCATGGGGTCCTGGTTATTTGGTAAAACAACACAGAGAAACGCAGCGGTTGTTTTATCGATAAATTTAATGGCACGAGCAGCAGCGTGTTGACCTGCAGCATCACCGTCAAACATGCAAATGATTTTACGTGCACGCTGACGATCGATAAGTTTGACGTGTTCAGACGTAAATGCAGTGCCTAAAGCTGCCACAGTGTTGGTAAAACCAGCCTCATGCATGGCAATAACGTCAGTGTAGCCCTCACAAATAATGGCTTCGGACTGGGCAGCAATAGTCTCTTTTGCAACATCATAGGCAAAGAGGTGCTTACCCTTATTGAAGACAGAAGTGTCCCTGGTATTAAGGTACTTAGGAGCGTTTTCTACCTTTTTAGTAATTCGACCGCCAAAAGCAATAGTTCTTCCTTGCTCATCATGAATAGGAAACATCACTCGATCATAGAACCAGTCGCTGATTCGACCGTTACGCTCAACGGCAAGGTTTGCAGCAATCATCTCTTGCGTGGTATAGCCACATTTACGCAGGTGTGCTACAAGCGCGCCTCTGCCAGGTGCATATCCCAGCTTCCAGCGCTTACAGACAGTCGCTCCAAATCCGCGACCAGAGAGATATGCACGCGCCGCCTCAGGACCTTCTCCCCTTCCGCGCATAAGCATGGAGTGGAAGTAATTCTCGGCCTCGGTAAGGCACTCAATTAAGCGATTCTTGCGGGGACCCTTAGAAACATGGGCCTCTTCTGAAAGGGTAATTCCGGCTTTATCGGCAAGATATCTGATAGCGTCAGGAAAATCTAGATTTTCTCGCTTCATGACATAGCTAAAGACGTCTCCACCTTCGGAGCAAGCGCCAAAGCAGTGCCAGAGGCCCGTAGAAGGATTTATCTTGAATGAAGGGCTTTTTTCTTGGTGGAAAGGACAGCATCCCCAATAGTCCTGACCTCGGGGTTTTAGCTCAACTGTCTCGGAAACAAGCGTGACAAAATCTGTGGCTTGTCTTACGCGCTCTTTATCTTCGTCAGTTATCATCTTCCACCTCCCCGCTTCCTAAGTTATATGAAGTCGTACCCAGATTCTGGGCTACCCAATCTATATTTCCACGAACGGCACACTTGAGCTCTTCAAGCGAATCAAATTTTTTAGATTCCCTCAGTCTCTTCACAAATACCGTCTGAACCTGCGAATCATATAAGTTGCCGCTAAAACCTAAGAGATTAGCTTCAAGCAAAGGCCCTGTTTGAGACTCAAATGACGGAGCTTTTCCCACATTAACCGCAGCGGGCCATGCTGTTGCGCCGTGAACCACATAGCACGCATACACGCCATCATGAGGAATACAATCACGTAGGTCAAGCGAAACATTTGCAGTTGGAAAACCAAAACCAGTACCCTGGCCTCGACCGTGTTTGACTACGCCACTCACAAAGTGCCAGCGGCCCAACAGGCTAGCTGCTTCCTCAACTTTACCCTGCTCAAGCAAGTCCCTAATGCGAGTTGCAGAGATTTTCTGTCCACCTGAGCAAAAGAGCTCATGGGCGTGAACTTCAAAGCCATGCTTATGCCCAAGCGAGGTGAGCAACGCGCTTCCTTCAGCTCCTTGTGCGCCCAGGCCAAAGTCAGAACCCACATGAACGGACACAGCCGAAACACTTGGAAGCAGCTTGTCCTCAACGTATTGCGTAGCGCTCAATGCCGCAAACTCGCGGGTAAAGTGATGCACCAAGATGCCATCCACTCCCCATGCGGCAAGTGCACGAAGTCTATCTTCTCCCGAGAGCAATCGCCGAGGAGATCCATCAAACAGCACCTCAACAGGATCTGGTGAAAACGTCACAGCAACAAGTGGTACGTTGCGAGCTTCGGCGTCCTTTTTTGCGCTGGCGAGAAGCCCTTGGTGGCCCTCATGAAGTCCGTCAAAGACACCAAGCACGCACACGCAAGGTTGCCTGTAGCAGCCAGAACGCAATGTATAGAAGTCGGCATCACCAAGCTCACGTGGAGCCGGCAACTCACTTCCATACAAAACGGATTGTACTATGCGTTCTACCTTGTTCAACGTGCATCCTTACTTACACAAAATACCTTGAGAGAAGTTTGTCTGGCAGACAAGGCAGGAGCCCTGCCTTGACCAAATTCCTACGAGAGCTTCATTCCACACAAGGCTGACCAGCGAGTTATGAGCAATCTCAGAGAGATCTTCTGGAATACCAAAACGTTTTCCAACCTCAACACACTTATATTCCGCTGCAGTCAACCTGTGCACAGGGTATCCCAGAACCTCAGTTGGATTGAGGCGTTTAGCTTCAAGCACCTGAGCTGGGCTTTGTTCAAGCTCTTCTAATAAAGCGCAGCTACCGAGCGTGATTGGACCAGAGAATGTCCTTCTCAGGCCACTAATATGAGCCTCTGTTCCAAGAGACTGACCAAGGTCTCGAGCAATACTTCTAATGTAGGTCCCTTTTGAAACGTCAAACGCAACCGTCCATACCAGTGATTCATCCGTAGTAGAAGGTTTGCGCACCGCCAAAAGAGTAGCGTCGTAAATAGAGACTCGACGAGCCGCAAGCTCTGGCGTCTTACCTTCACGAACAAGCTGATAGGCACGTTTGCCATCAACTGAGATTGCAGAAACTGCAGGTGGAAGCTGGTCTACCGTACCCACCAGCTTTGCGCATGCAGCGCGAGCAAACTCTTCATCGCACAGATTTTCTGGAACAGCAGCAGTGGCTACGACCTGACCGTCTGCATCATCGGTTGAGGTACGAGCCCCAAACGAAATGTCGGCTACATATCCCTTACAGTCAAGCGTCAGAAGGCCCAATAGCTTTGTAGCAAGACCAATGCCCACTACCAGCACGCCACTTGCATTAGGATCCAAAGTGCCTGCATGTCCCACGCGTTTCTCGCCAAATGCACGGCGAACGCGAGAAACCACGTCATGGCTGGTCAACCCAAGCGGTTTGTCAACAGCAATAAGTGCGTTAATTCCACTAGCTCCTCGCTTCACCTATGACTCCTTGTCAAGCGCGAGAAGATCGAGGAGCAGCGGGACTATCTGGGTAAACACATCGTCAATGGTACCTTCAGCGGTAAAGCCGGCAGCTGCAGTGTGTCCGCCGCCACCCATTTGACGAGCTACGCCAGAAATATCAAGTTTGGACTTGGAGCGCAGGTTGCCACGAACTTTTCCGCCGTCAACCTCTTTGAGGAAGAGGGCAATTTCTGTTCCCTCAACGCAGCGCACAATGTCTACCAGGCCATCCATCTCGGCAAGAGGAACTCCTGATGCAGAAAGATCTGCGGTGGTAACGTAGCTGTAAGCAACGCGACCCTCACCAAAGGTGCGAATACGACCCATAACCTTTGCGGCAAGGTGAAGATAGGCCAAACGGTCACTCTGGTAGACATGAAGCGCAATCTGAGATGGAGAAGCACCTGCTTCTACCAGCAAACTTGCAACCTCAAAAGCTTCGCCGTCAGCGTTTTGGTACTGGAAACGGCCAGTATCAGTTACCAGGGCACACATAAGACATTGTGCCTCTGAGGGAACAAGCTCTGCACCCAAATGACAGGCAAACTCGGTGATAATGACACCGGTTGCCGCTGCATCAGGACGCACAAGTCCTGCGTTCCAATACACGTTGTTGTAAGGGTGATGGTCAAGCACTGCTACCGTCTTGGAACGGTTCATCAGTGCTTCTGCATCAGCCAAACGACCTGCAGTAGATAGATCTACGCAGATAAAAAGGTCTGGAGTACCCTCGTACTTATTTGCAGGCACAAAGCTGTCAGTACCATCAAGAAACTTGTAAATACGTGGTACTTCCCCATCAGCATCTGCCAAAAGATTAGTGACAGTTCTACTAGGCCATCTTCTCTGAATAATGGAAGAAAGTGCTAATCCAGAGCCAATAGCATCTCCGTCAGGAGAAGTATGTGCGCAAACGACGATTGACGAGGCTTGCTCGATAAGAGCAATAACCTCATCAAACTCTGGACGACTGACTTTTGTATTCAGTGACGTCACTTACTTACGCCTCCTCGTCAGAATTCTCTTCATCAGAAGCTAGAGGGTATCCAAACTCGTCTTTCTCGACACCAAGCGTTGGTGGAACCACCTCAAGGGCCTGAGCAATGCGCTCAGCCTCATCGGTAGTGGTATCAATCTTAAAATCAAGCTCAGGGGTTACACGCCAGTTCAGCGCATGACCCAAAAGCGAGCGAATCCTACCCTTTGCACGCTTGAGAGCTGCAAGGACCTTCTCGTAGCGATCAGGCTCACAGCTGACATACGCGCGCATAAAGGACTTATCAACCGAGACCTCACAGCTTGTGACAGTCACAAGCTGGAGATCAGGGTCGGAAATCTCAAATAAAAGGATCCAGCTGAGCTTTTCTCGAGCAATCTCATTAGTACGACGAGAAAACTGATTCTGTTTCATGCTGTCCCTTCTTACTCGGTACGAGCCACCTGCTCAATGCGATAGCCCTCAAGCTGGTCGCCAGGCTTGATGTCCTGGAAGTTCTCAAGGCCAATACCGCATTCATAGCCGGATTTAACGCTCTTAACGTCATCTTTGAAGCGCCTGAGCGATGCAATCTTTCCATCGTAGACAACAAAGCCGTCGCGAATAAGTCGGATATTATCGTCACGAGAAATCTCGCCCTCAGAAATCATGCAGCCTGCAGCAATACCAACCTTAGGTACCTTGAAGGTATCGCGAACTTCAGCAACGCCGGTCTGGACTTCCTGCTCAGTTGGCTTAAGCATACCAATACGAGCAGCGTCAATCTCTTCGATTGCCTTGTAGATGACGCTATACGTTCTAATCTCAACGCCTACGCGCTCTGCAGCAAGCTTAGCCTTTGCATCTGGACGGACGCCAAAGCCAATGATAATTGCGTTGGATGCGTCAGCGAGAACAACGTCTGTCTCGGTAATGCCACCAACAGCAGAGTGGATGGTACTGATACGAACCTCGGACTGGTCCATCTTGTCCAGGGAATCCTGAAGAGCCTCGATGGAGCCCTGAACGTCAGCCTTGATGATGAGGTTGAGTTCCTTGACGTCACGGTCAGCCATGGTGTCAAAGAGGTTCTCGAGGGTAACGTGCTTAACACGGTTCTGCTCTTCAATACGAGCCTTAAGGGCGCGCTGATCAGCAAGCTCACGAGCGTCGCGCTCCTCCTGGAAGACGCGGAACTCATCACCTGCGCCAGGAACGGTTTGCAGACCAAGAATCTCAACTGCGTCAGAAGGACCAGCGGTAGTGACTGCGTTGCCCTTAGGATCAAGCATTGCGCGGACGCGTCCAAATGCCATACCAGCAACAAGAGCGTCGCCGATGTGGAGTGTACCGCGTGTGACCAGAACAGTAGCAACAGAGCCGCGACCACGGTCAAGCTTAGCCTCAAGAACGTTACCAGACGCAAAGGTGTCTGGATTAGCCTTCAGCTCAAGGACATCTGCCTGCAAAAGAATTGTCTCGAGAAGATCGTCGATGCCCAAATTCTGCTTAGCGGAGATGTCAACAAACATGTTCTGTCCGCCCCACTCCTCAGGAATAACACCGTACTCGGTGAGCTCCTGACGAACGCGGGTAGGATCTGCGCCTGGCTTATCAATCTTGTTAACAGCAACAACAATTGGAACGCCAGCAGCCTTTGCGTGGTTGATAGACTCAATGGTCTGAGGCATAACACCGTCGTCTGCAGCAACAATCAGAATGACAATATCGGTGACCTTTGCACCACGAGCACGCATAGCGGTAAAGGTCTCGTGACCTGGGGTATCGATGAAGGTAATCTCACGGCCGTTAATGGTGACCTGAGAAGCACCGATTGCCTGTGTAATACCACCAGCCTCACCAGCTGCAACGCCGGTGTGACGGATTGCGTCCAGGAGTGATGTCTTACCGTGGTCAACGTGACCCATGACGGTGACTACTGGAGGACGTGGCTTCAAATCCTTAGGATCATCGTAGAAGGTGAAGGAATTCTCCTCCTCCTTGGACATGATCTTAATCTGGCGACCAAGGTCATCAGCAACAATCTCAATAAGCTCATCAGACATGGTCTCGGTAAGCGTCAGAGGATTGCCAAGCAGGAACAGGCGCTTAATGATGTCATTTGCAGGAACGCCAAGAAGTTCAGCAAGTTCAGAGACAGTAGAACCCTGAGGAACCTTTACGGTATCAAGCTGGGAAATATCCTGGTCGTTTGCAAGTGCTTCCTCAATACGCTGCTCCATAGCAGCCTCTGCAGCCTGCTTCTGACGACGCTCTTTACGCTTTTTACGGCGACCAGTGGACTCACGGCTTGCCTCTTCAATAGCAACGCGAGCCTCATCTAAAACGCGGCTTCTGTTGTAAGCCTCGGCCTCACGTGCCATGCGGCTATAACGGTCTTCTCCGTCATCTCCGCCACGACGATTCTTCTTGCGTTTGCCGTTTGGACGCTCATCAGACAGGGAAGCGTCATCGCGCTCATTCTTGAAGTTATGACGAGAAGGAGCGCCACTTGCCTCGCTTGCATTAGCGCGAGCGTGGTTTCTAGGTCCCTTCTCAGCCTTCTTCTGAGCAGCGGACTCCGCTGCCTGCTGCTTCAATACCTCTTCCTGCTGAGCAATCTGGTCAAGCAGGTTATTGAAAGAAGGAGCGGCCTTAGGAGCAGTATCCTTTACGCGATTACGCTCAGCCTCTTCGGCCTCAAGACGCTTCTTCTCTTCCTCAGCGCGGCGGCGCTCCTCTTCTTTCTTGCGAGCAGCCTCCTCTTTTGCGCGCTTCTTCTCTTCCTCTGCACGCTCAGCCTCACGCCTTGCCTCTGCAGCAAGTCGCTCAGCCTCTGCTGCCTCTGCAGCAGCCTTTGCCTCCTTGGCAGCAGCCTCTTCCTCAGCAGCCTTCTGAGCTGCGATTTCAGCGGCACGAGCCTCCATAATAGGCTGGAGTTTCTTACGAACAATAGAGATATATGCATCTTCAAGCGTAGAAGAAGCAGACTTTGCAGGAATCTTCATGTCCGCAAGGTGCTCGAGCAATTCCTTGCTCTGCATACCATATTCTTTGGCAAGGTCATGTACACGCATTTTTGCCATATATGAAAACCTTCCGGTTGACGGGATAGTTACAGGTAGTTGACTAGATCAGTGAGTCTGGATCGGAAGAAATCTCTGCATTCTCCATGTCATCATGAATGCCACAGAAATCAGAACCAGGTCTTGCCATATTGCGGCAAGGAGTTCCGTTAGGACTCACATACTTGCAACGATGAGCAATCTCTTCCTCGTCAACAGTCTCTTCAACAACCTCAGGAAGGTTGTTCAAAATGCTTGCAGCAAGGGACTCGTTCTTGATGTCAATGTGAAGACCAGTTAGGCGAGCAGCAAGGCGAGCGTTCTGGCCCTCTTTACCAATAGCCAAAGACAGCTGGTCATCAGGAACAATAACGGTTGCGTGTCCTGTGGCGCCATCAACAATAACGCGAGAAACGCGTGCAGGTGAAAGTGCGGATGCAACGCAACGAGCAGCATCGTCAAACCAAGGCACAACGTCAACGCGCTCTCCACGGAGCTCAGAAACTACAGTGCGAACACGGCTGCCCTTAGGACCAACGCAAGCACCAACTGGATCAAGGCGCTCGTCAACGGAAGAAACAGCAATCTTGGAACGAACGCCAGCCTCACGAGCAATGGAGCGGATGCTTACAACACCGTCATAAACCTCTGGAACCTCAAGCTCAAAGAGACGACGAATAAGATCTGGGTGGGTACGAGAAACAACAATTGGTGGACGCTGACGCTCACCACGAACTGCTGGCTGAGTTGCATTAGGATCGCGAACGTCTACGATAATTGCCTTAATGCGCTGGTTGTGAAGGTAACGCTCGCCTGCTGGACGCTCATCGCGCTCATCAGGGAAACGGCGCTGATCAAAGTGTGGAAGCTCTGCCTCAACACCCTCACGAATCTTAATGATGGTGAAATCAGGAGTGGACTGAAGAACAGTACCTGTGATGATGTCACCAATGCGGCCACGGAACTCATCATAAATCTGAGCACGGGCGGCATTGCGCACAAGGGTCTTAATCTCTGCCTTAGCATGCTGTGCAGCAATACGGCTGGTATCTGGAGGAGTTACATCAACCTCGTCAAACTCGGTGTACAAACCGGTCTCCTCATCTGGCTCGCCCTTAGGGACAAGCTCATAGACGTAGACACGACCAGTAGCCCTATCAATGGTGACACGGGCGCCAAAATCAAGATGGAGGACGTCAGCATAGCTTTTTGCCAGAGACTGCTCCAAACGGTCCAGAAGATACAACTCATCGATGTGCTTCTCCTGGCAAAGCAACATCAAAGCTTCCATCATTTCAGATGCCATGAATAATCCTCTCTATCTACTTCTTGGCTGAGGCCGAGAAATCAAAAACTGGTTTAATAACGCACTTCTTTAACTCAGACAAATCAACAGTACAGACTTCATCTTCTGTCTGGATTGAGATAGTTGTACCCTCAATGCCCAAGAGTTTGCCGGTAAATTTACGGCGTCCCTCTGTGGCGGTAGTCTGAAGCTGAATCTCTTCTCCTGCAAAGCGCTCAAAGTCTTTTGCGCGGCGAAGCGGACGAGCCATTCCTGGAGAAGAAACCTCCAAGGTAAATGATGCTGGGAAAGGATCAAGCTCATCTATGGTCTCTGAGATCCATGAAGTTTCTTGAGCAACCTCATCAAGAGAAATGGTCTCTGCTGTCTCATCATCATGGTCAATTCTTACTCTGACCACAGGATTCTTAGAAGAACCAACAATCTCAACATCAACAATATCAATGTGGTGATTGAGTGCAGCCTGCTCGAGTGCGGACAAGATTTTCTGTGTTGCACCTTCGTTTTGCATTTGACCTCCTCATCTACATACAGAAAGGAAGCGGGGTCAAAACTCAACCCCACTTCCAACTAATAACAACTACGTTTAGAGATATCTTACGAGATAAAGGGCTTCTCGTCAAGTGTTTTTGCTGTTAGGCAACGATATTCACAAGTCGGCCCTTAACAACAATGACTTTTCTAATCTCTTTACCCTCAAGCTGATCGGCAATTGCCTCAGTTGCGGCTGCAGTGAGCTCTTCCTCAGAAGCATCGGCAGCGACCTCAATGCGAGCGCGGACCTTACCCTTAAGCTGAACAGCAATTTCAACGGTGTTGCTCTTTGCCTGCTCTGGGTCAAACTCTGGCCAAGGCTGGTGATAGACAGGCGTGTCTTTACCCAGAGCCTCGTGGCTGAGCTCCTCAGCCCAGTGAGGAATAATTGGAGCCAGCATGGCAACAACATCATTTGCAACCTTGTAGCAAAGTGCAGCATCTCTAGACTCTGCAGGAACCTCGTTGATATAGGCGCTTGCCGCATTAACCAGCTCCATGACTGCAGAAATAGCAGTGTTGAACTGACCCTTGTCAAACTCAGTGGTGCAGCGGATTCCCATAGCATTGAGGACGCGGTTGAGCTCAAGCGACTTTGCATCCAAAGCTGTGTGGTCGAGTACGGCAGAAGCATCAGCGGTGCGAGAGAGTTCCCAAACCACACGCCAAGCACGCTTGATAAAGCGGTTTGCACCTGCAACGACCTTCTCGTCCCAGTCAAAATCCTTCTCTGGTGGAGCAACAAAGAGAATGGCAAGACGCATTGTATCTGCACCGTAAGGCTCAATGACAGAACTTGGAGGTACCACGTTGCCCTTTGACTTTGACATGGTGTCGCCATGCTCATCCTTGACCATGCCCTGGGTCATCAGGTTCTTAAATGGCTCGTCAATAGCAATCATGCCCAGGTCACGAAGGACCTTAGTAAAGAAACGAGAATACAGAAGGTGCAGAATTGCGTGCTCAATGCCACCAATGTAGTTATCTACCGGCATCCAGCGGTCCACTGACTCCTTAGAAAAAGGAAGCTCGGTGTTGTGTGGATTGCAATAGCGCAGATAATACCAGCTAGAGCAGGTAAAAGTGTCCATGGTATCAGTGATACGCTTGGCGGGCTTGCCGCACTTTGGACAGGTGGTCTCTACAAACTCCTTGCACTCAGCAAGAGTGTCTCCTGCCGCCAGATCAAGATTATCTGGAAGCGTAACAGGGAGCTGGTCATAAGGAACAGGGACGTCACCGCAGCAATCGCAGTGAATCATTGGAATTGGATTGCCCCAATAACGCTGCCTTGAGATAAGCCAGTCACGAAGGCGGAACTGAACAGTTCTACGTCCAACGTTGTGCTCAGTCAGATAGGCAACAACTGCCTCTTCTGCCTCGGAATGCTTACCACCACGAAGTCCGGTGAAAGGACCAGACTGGACAAGAATGCCAACGGTATCCATTGGTCCATCCCAGTCAACAGAGGTTACCTTGTACTCGGAAACTCCCTTGAGCTCATCATAGATATCAGTTCCCTCTTCGCAAATGATAGGAACAATAGGCAGGTCATACTTCTTAGCAAAGTCAAAGTCACGCTTATCGCCTGATGGAACACCCATAACGGCGCCAGTACCATAGTCGAGAAGGACGTAGTCAGCAACCCAAATTGGTACGGTCTGACCGGTAACAGGGTTAATTGCGTAACGGCCAGTGAATACACCGTGTTTCTCGCGGTCTGTACCCTGACGATCAATGGAAGAAACCTTTACGGCCTCCTCGTGAAGAGCGTCAAAGGCAGCCTTGTACTCTGAATCCCCTACCAGCTCAGCAGCAAGCTTGGACTCTGGTGGAAGCAGCATGAAGGTGCAGCCATAGATGGTATCTGCACGAGTGGTAAAGACAGTCATCTTGGTATCGGTTGGCGTGACACCATCGGTATCTGCCAGGGTAAAGTCAATCTCTGCACCCTCGGAGCGACCAATCCAGTTTGCCTGCATGGCACGAACACGCTCTGGCCAGCCCTCAAGCTGGTCAAGGTCGTCGAGGAGTTCCTGAGCGTAATCAGTGATGCGCAGGTACCACTGAGAAAGCTCACGCTTCTCTGGAACCGCGCCACAGCGCCAGCACTTACCATTAACTACCTGCTCGTTTGCAAGAACAGTTTTATCGTTAGGACACCAGTTAACAGGGCTTGTTGCACGATATACCAGACCCTTCTCTAGCATCTTGAGGAAGATCCACTGACCCCACTGGTAATACTCAGGGTCACAGGTGTTAAACATGCGGTCTTTGTCGTAGGCAAAACCCATGCGGAACATGGTCTTTACAGCCTGGTCAATATTCTTATGAGTCCACACAGAAGGCTGAGTATTGTGCTTAATAGCAGCGTTTTCTGCAGGAAGACCAAAAGCGTCAAAGCCCATTGGATGCAAAACATCAAAGCCACGCATACGAGCCTGACGAGCCATAGCGTCGCCAATGGTGTAGTTACGAGCATGGCCCATGTGAAGATCACCCGAAGGATAAGGGAACATCTCTAGAACGTATTTTTTAGGCCTTGAGCTGTCTTCTTCTGTCTTGTAAAGATTCTGCTCTTCCCAGACACGCTGCCACTTAGTTTCAATAGCCTCAGCATCGTAGGCAGGAAAATCACCTGTATCGGATACGTTCTGTACTTCCTCGTTTTCCACGAGTTCCCCTTTCTTATAGCGATGCGTCACCAAGCAAAATACTTGGTGACGCTCGTAGTCCATAAATCCTGTGAGTTATGAACGGAAATTGTAGCTGACCTGCTGGTTTGAATCTTTCAGCAAGACGTCGTGTGCGCCACCCTCAACAATTGAAGTTGAAGAGACAAGTGTAATCTTTGCCTTATCGCGAAGCTCAGGAATATCAAGAGCACCGCAGTTGCACATGGTGGACTTGACCTTCAGAAGTGATGCCTCAACGCCATCCTTCAAAGGACCCGCGTATGGAACGTAGGAATCAACGCCCTCAACAAAGGAAAGACCGCGTTTGTTGCCACCAAGGTCGTAGCGTTGCCAGTTACGAGCACGTGCAGAACCCTCGCCCCAGTATTCCTTCATGTAAGAGCCGTTAACAATAACGCGGTCAGAAGGACTCTCATCAAAGCGAGCAAAGTAACGACCAAGCATCATGAAGTCAGAACCCATAGCAAGGGCCAGAGTCATGTGATAGTCGTAGACAATTCCACCGTCAGAGCAGATTGGAATATAGATGCCAGTCTCCTCAAAGTACTCATCACGAGCGCGAGCAACATCAATGACAGAGGTTGCCTGGCCACGACCAATGCCCTTCTGCTCACGAGTGATGCAGATAGAACCGCCGCCGATACCAATCTTGATAAAGTCAGCGCCAGCCTCTGCCAAGAAGCGGAAGCCCTCAGCATCTACAACGTTACCTGCGCCAATCTTCACGGAATCGCCGTAAGTTGCACGAACCCACTCAAGCGTACGCTTCTGCCACTCGGAATAGCCCTCAGAAGAGTCAATGCATAAAACATCAGCGCCTGCATCAACAAGCAGAGGAACACGGGTCTCATAGTCACGAGTATTAATACCAGCGCCAACCATGTAGCGCTTAGAGTCATCAAGAAGCTCATCTGGGGCAGACTTGTGGGAATCATAATCCTTGCGGAATACAAGGCTGACCAGATGGCCGTTCTTATCGACAATAGGAAGGGTGTTGAGCTTGTTGTCCCAGATAAGGTCATTTGCCACTTTGAGGGAGGTATCCTCAGCTGCGGTAATAAGCTTATCAGCTGGAGTCATAAACTCAGATACCAGCTTAGAGCGATCATCGCGAGAAGGGCGATAGTCACGAGAGGTAACAATGCCCACGAGCTTACCGCGAGAAGTGCCGTCATCTGTGACAGGCATGGTGGAGTGACCAGTCTTCTCTTTAAGATCAAGCACGTCACCAAGGGTCATCTCTGGAGTAAGGGTGGAGTCAGAAACAACAAAGCCTGCCTTGTAGCTCTTAACCTCGCGAACCATCTGAGCTTCATTTTCAGCAGACTGAGAGCCATAAATAAAGGCAATGCCGCCCTGCTGGGCCAAGGCAATTGCCAGACGAGGACCAGAAACTGACTGCATTACTGCAGAAACCATAGGAATGTTGAGCTCAATTGCGCTTTTCTCGCCACGCTTAAACTTTACCAGAGGAGTCTTCAAAGAAACATTTGCGGGGATGTTCTCAGCTGATGAATAGCCAGGAACCAAAAGATACTCAGAAAAGGTATGCGATTCGCCTTCGAAGAACTTTGCCATTGTTTTTGGCTCCCTCCTGACCTACCGGTCATGCTCAATGTGTTTTGGCATTGTACCACCAGTGGAGCTAATTATTTAATTTGAACTCCCACTTGAAGCAATAACATCCTCAAAGTTAACAGCAATGTCATGTTTAGTAGGAACCCACTCAACCTTTTTGAACAAAGCCGCAACGGTAATAGGAATATACGTCATCATAAAAATAGGGAACGTAAAGAGATTGGTAAAAATACGCCACTTCTTCTTTACGTGGAAATGCTTGTACTCCGAGATAGTAGTAATAAGCGCCAGAACAAAGAAGACCGCATACATCGAGAAAACCGTCATGACCAAAGATCCCACGCTCATGGCAATCTCTGCGTCAGTAGCAACAAAGCCGTGACTCAAATAACCAACCAGCAGGTAGGTGCCATTAATAAAGGCTGAAAGCAGCGTCAAAATCATACCTGGAGCAATGGTCATCAGCATATCGTATGAAGCAAACTGACCCTTAAAAATACCCTTAATCAAATCAAAGCCATACGAGAAGAACACCTGGTAGAAGCCTTTTGTCCAACGCATACGCTGTGTCCAGGATGCCTTAAATGTTAAAGGCTGCTCATCAAAGAACTCTGCGGGCGCATAACCGATTTGGATGTTATGAGCGCTGCAGAAGGTGGAGAACTGAATATCCTCGGTAAGGGTATGGAAATCCCATCCATGCATACCTTTAATAATGCGAGAAGAAACCATCCAGCCGGAACCAGAAACAGCGCAGCTAGTGCCCATCATCATACGGGCGTTATTCAAGAACTTTGCCTCACGCATAAACCAGGTAGCATAGGCAGAACTTACCCAGCTAGAATCAAAATTCTTTGAGTTTCTATAGCTGGTACAGACAAGATATCCCGCATCAAATGCCTGGTTCATAATCTTTAAGTAGCTTGGAGAAACCAGGTTATCGGCGTCCATAATAATGAAAGCCTCGTATTTGTCACCATACTCATTAAGAATACGGTCAAAACCGTAATCCATAACCCAGCTCTTACCTTTACGAGCAAGGTCATTTCTCTCCCAAGTAATTGCTCCAGCTTTTCTTGCCTCTTCAGCTGTTTTATCAGTACAAGCGTCTGCAACAACAAAGACATCCATCAGCTCTCGAGGATAATCCTGAGAAAGAATAGATCTGACAAGATTGCCAATAACTGGCTCTTCGTTGTGAGCGGCAATAAAGAAAGCATAGCGGTGCTGCTTTTTTGCCTTTGGAAGCTTTACCTCACCCTTAACTAAGACGCGAAGGATATACACAATCTGATAGAAGTATGCGAGTGTAAAGAAAAGCCAGATAATAAAGTTAAAAACAACGATTGGAGTGATACCGAGTCTGTTAAATTGCAATGGCATATATCCCTACGCTCCAAACTCAAGGCAAATATGTTTTATCAGCCAAAACCTCTCGATAAACAATTACCTTACAATCTTAGCGCAACGAAAGGGTCAAAGCGCCCGTGCCTTTGAATCTATTTTTCTCCCACATCAACGCACATGCAATTGGCCATCTTGGATATCGAGAAGAACGTCTGCTTCTTGATTTAGTTCATCGGAGTGCATAATCACCACGACAGTCCGACCACCTTTGAGGTTGG
>CABTJC010000011.1:0-290861 GCA_902485095.1 uncultured Atopobium sp.
ACCTTTGCCATCTAAATACTCTAAAACGACTTTCTTCTTGAATTCGAAACTATGTTTTGCCATAAAAATACCGACCTCCTAATCGTTAGATTTTGGTCTAACTTTTGGGGGTCGGTACAGTCAGGGGCTTTTTGTTTAGGGTCGTGTTGTGTTGAGGTTTTTAGTTTTCTGAAGCGGTTTGGGGCTCTGCGGGTTTCTCGCCAACCTCGCTGATAAAGATTGCAACAAAGATAACAATAAAGCCCAGGAAAATTGTAGGGGTAATAACTTCGGCAAGGAAGATCACGCCAAAAACTGCTGCAAAAATACTGTCCAGAGAAATTATTAGTGAGGCCTGAACAGGAGTAACTGACTTCTGTGCGCGGTTCTGCAAAACACCAGTCAGTGCGGTTGCAATAAGAGTGATGTAGGCGAGGGCAACCCAGGCATTTATGGGCAGTGCCGCAAAATTGGGAACCGTTTCAAAGCAAAGCGCGTAGGCAAGGCAGGGAAGGGCGCTCACGCCAAGCTGCACCACCGTAAGCGTGATGATGTCGTATTTGTGAGCAAGCTCGGCAGTAAGCACAAAAACAAAGGCAAAAATAATGGCTGAGAGCAATGTCATCTGCTCGCCCAAGCCAAACGAGAACGAAAAATCAGTGCCCAGTGAGATAAGACCAATGCCAGCTACGCATAAAAAGGCTGCAAAAATACTGGTTCCATGAGGTTTTTTCTTTGCAATGAGCCAGTTTACAAACGGAATCATCGCGCAATAAATTGATGCAATAAAAGCAGCTTTACCTGCAGTGGTATAAGCAAGAGCTCCATTTTGGAACAGATATCCTAGACCGTTTAGGATGCCTAAAAGCGCGCCGTATTTGATATGTGTGACATTCAAGTGTTCTTTAAGTTTTTTTCTAAAGATGATGGCAACAATACCTACAGCAAAGACAAAACGTAAGGTCATAAGCCAAGCTGCCGAGATGTAACTAATTGCATCTTTGATAACGACAAATGACCCGCCCCAGATAAGTGCGCAGACAAGAAGAGCAAACTTCCATACAAGCGCAGAAGAAGTATCTAGTGTGAGTCTGGAAGAGTTTGTAGTAGAAAGATCTGATGATGCCACGCGCTATCCATTCCTGTCGAAGGTAAAAGTTAAGGTATAGGTAGTGATTTGAGAAAATCAAACGCGTGCAAGTATACGTGATTTTGCACTTGAAGCGCCCCACAAGCAGCATAAAAATGAGATTAGAAGTATACTCACATCTGAAGAAAAATAAGTGTGTGCGATTGTTTTATGCAAGAAGATATTTCAAGGAGACTTGTATGTCCAACTACGTTTTGACCTGTTGTTCTACGGCCGATGTAAGTGAGAAGTACCTTCAGTCACGAGATGTGAAATACGTATATTTCAACTACGAACTTGATGGTGTTCAGTGCAAGGATGACTTTGGTCGCACTAATGCACCAGCTGATCTCTTTAAAAAGATGCTTGCAGGTGCTGAGTGCCGCACTTCACAGGTATCAATTGGTGAGTACATGGCCTTCTGGCGTCCTTTCCTGGAGGAAGGCAAAGACGTTCTTCATGTTTCGTTAAGTTCTGGCGTTTCTGGAACATACGAGTCTGCTTGCCAGGCAAAGGTAGAGATTGAGCAGGAGTTCCCTGACAGAAAGATTGAGGTTGTTGACTCTCTGCAGGCATCTTCTGGTTATGGTCTCTTGGTAGATGGTCTTGCCGATAAACGCGATGAAGGCCTGTCTTTTGACGAGGCAGTTGCATGGGCTAAAGAAGCACGTCATCGTGTGTATGGCTGGTTCTTCTCTACAGATTTGACCTTCTTTGTTCGCGGCGGTCGCATTTCTAAGACAGCTGGCCTGCTTGGCGGCATGCTTAACATTTGTCCTGTTATGGATGTCGAGGCCGACGGCTCTTTGGCTGTTAAAGAGAAGGCTCGTGGTAAGAAGAAAGCTATTGCTCGCGTTGTTGAGATTATGACTCAGACTGCTGAGCGGGGAAACGCTTATGCGCGTAAGGTGTTTATCTCTAACTCCGAGTGCGCTTCTGATGCTCAGGCTGTTAAAGAGCTTATTCAAGAAAAACTTCCTCAGACAGGCGATATCAACATCTTTACTATTGGTGCAACAATTGGTGTTCATACTGGTCCTGGAACTGTTGCAACATTCTGGTGGGGAGAAGAGCCTCGCGCTTAAGATGTTGCTCGAGTAGGTAAGAAAGGTCTTTAGTTATGGTTAATTTTGAGTACGTTGTACCTACTCAGGTGGTTTTTGGAAAAGATACTCAACTTCGTGCGGCAGAGCTTATCTCTGCTCACAGAGGCAACAAGGTGCTGGTGCATTTTGGTGGCAATCATGTGGTAAAGAGCGGCTTGCTTGACCAGATTCACCAGCTTTTAAGCGATGCTGGAATTGCTTATGTCGACTGTGGTGGAGTTGTTCCTAACCCTCGTTTAGAGCTTGCAGAAGAAGCTGTAGGGCTGGGTAAACGCGAGGGTGTTGACTTCATTTTGGCTATTGGCGGCGGATCTGTCATGGATTCCGCTAAGGCTATTGCATATGGCTTAGCCAATGACGTCTCTCTTGAAGACCTCTATTTGCATAAGGTTAGTGTTTCAAAGGCAGCTCCTATTGGTGTCATTTCTACTATCGCAGGAACTGGCTCTGAGACCTCAGATTCTTCTGTCATGAACATTACGCTGGCCGACGGTCGCGTGCTTAAACGTTCTTATCACCATCAGAGCGGTCGTCCTTGTTTTGCCATCATGAATCCAGAACTCACTTACTCTGTAAGCGCTTATCAGACGGCATCAACAGGCGCAGATATCATGATGCACACCATGGAGCGCTACTTTACGCTCGAGAAGGACGTGGCGCTCACTGACGAGCTTGCCGAGGGACTCTTGCGTACCGTAAAAGAAGCTGTTCTGGTTGCTGTCAAAGAGCCAGAGAACTACGCAGCACGAGCAGATTTACTCTGGGCATCGTCGCTTTCTCACTGCGGACTTACCGGCACTGGTCGCGTAAGTGATTTTGCCTCTCATGCAATTGAGCATGAGCTCAGCGCAAAGTATGACGTAGCTCATGGTGCTGGACTCACGGCTATTTGGGCAAGCTGGGCTCGCTACGTTATGCGTCAAGATCCAGAGCGCTTTGCACAGTTTGCCGTCAATGTTTTTGGAGTTCAAAACAACTTCCATAATCCTGTCGCTACAGGCCTTGCAGGAATTGAGGCGTGGAATCAATGGTGTCATGCAATTGGTATGCCAACCTCCCTTGCTGAGCTTGGAGTAGACCCTTCAGAAGAGGATATTCTTCAGATGGCTGAGGGCACTATTGACGCTCGCGGCGGAGATCATGCAGGTAACTTTATGCAGCTTAAAACAGCAGATGTTCAGCAGATACTAAGGATGGCTCTAAAGTAAAGTTTCTCAAGGCAAATTTTGTTTCATTGCGGGTATTATTACTACATACGAAGTTACTGAGCCACAAAGCTCAAACATACGGAAGGAAGATTCATGAGCGGTTTTGTTAAAGCAGACAACGTTTTTGTTAATCAGAACGCAGCGAGCCGTAATGATGTCCTGCGTTTTATTGCTAATAAGGCTCAGGAGGCTGGCGTAACTGATAATGCAGACGCTGTTTACAATGCTTTCCTAGCTCGTGAGGAAATGGGCGAGACCGGCATGACTGACGGTTTTGCAGTTCCACACGCAAAAGATGCGGCTATCAAGGATGCAGCTGTCTTTGTCTTCAAGAACAGCACCCCTCTTGAGTGGCCTTCCTTTGACGAGAAGCCCGTTGATGTTGCTATTGCACTGCTTGTTCCAGATGGAGAGGCTGGCACCACTCACATCAAGCTTCTTTCTAAGACCGCTGTTCTTCTGATGAGAGATGAGTTTAAGTCTCTGCTCCGTGGTTCTAATGATCAGGAAGTTATTGCTCAGGCTATTAACGAGGGCATTAGCGAGGAGTAGGGTTTCTCGCCAGGCTATAGGGGGCTTGACGGGTACTTTCTGTAACAGTTTAACTGGGTAAAATTTTGGACACTCAAGCACAAACTTGAGTGTCCTTTTTTGTGTAAAAAGGCGTACACTTGTACTAGTTTTAGTCGAGAAGGGAGTCAGATGTTTACACCATGTACTGACAAGCGCGTTGCTGTCTTTTTTGCTGATGGTTGTGAAGAGATTGAGGGACTGAGCGTTGTTGACGTCCTGTATCGTGCAGGTATTCCCTGTGACAAAGTGTCTATATCTGATTCTTTGAGCGTGACTTCTTCTCACCAGGTTACTTTTTTAACAGACAAGCTGCTCAGTCAGGTCTCGTTTGATGATTACAGCATGTTGGTGCTTCCTGGTGGTCTTCCCGGAACCACTAATCTTGAGGCTTGTGAGCCACTTATGCAGGCAGTTGATGCGTTTGCAGCAGATGGTCGTGCGCTTGCCGCAATTTGTGCAGCTCCTTCAATTTACGCTAAGCGTGGATTGCTTGCGGGTAAGAAGGCTACGTCTAATCCAGGTTTCCAGCATTTTCTCTCAGAGAATGGCGCCAATCTTTCGCAAGATGCGGTTTGTGTTGATGGCTCTTTCATTACCAGCCAAGGTGCAGGAACCGCTCTTAAGTTTGGTCTAGAGATTGTCCGTTATCTTGTAGGTAATGACGTGGCAGAAAAAGTTTCTCAAGGTATTGTGCTTATCTAAGCCATGACACCTTCTCAAAAACAGTACCTGGTCATTGATTTAAAGAGTTTCTACGCATCGGTTGAGTGTGTTGAGCGAGGCCTTGATCCTATGAAGGCCAAGCTTGTTGTGGCAGATCTTACCAGGACAGAAAAGACAATCTGTTTGGCGGTTTCACCGGCGCTTCGTGCGTTGGGTGTTCCTGGGCGTTGTCGCGTTTTTGAGATTCCCAAAAACCTTACCTATGAGGTGGCTCCTCCTCGCATGGCTTTGTATGTGGAGCGCTCTGCAGACGTTTATTCGGTGTACCTCAAATACATTGCCCCAGAAGACATCCACGTTTACTCCATTGACGAGGCATTTATCGATGTAACACCGTACTTATCGCTTTACGGATGCACAGCAAGAGAGCTAGGCGAGAAGATCCGTGCAGACGTAGCAAAAACTACTGGTATCCCTGCTACTTGTGGTTTGGGCCCAAATTTGTATCTGGCAAAAATTGCGCTTGATATTACAGCAAAGCACAGCCCAAATTTCTTTGGTGAGCTTGATGAAGAGTCGTACAAACTTAAACTTTGGAATCATAAACCTTTGACTGATTTTTGGCATATTGGTGCAGGTATTCAAAAGCGTCTTGCGGCAATGAATATTCACACCATGGGGCAGCTTGCCATGGCTCCTACAGAACCTTTGTATAAAGAATTTGGCGTTGATGCAGAAATTCTTATTGATCACGCATGGGGCATTGAACCAACTACCATTGCAGATATTAAGTCCTATAAGTCTCAAAGCCATTCAGTTTCAACAGCACAGGTCTTTGATCACAACAGAGACACAGAGGGCGCGCGTCTTATCTTTAAAGAGATGGTTGAGGCGTTGACGTTAGAGCTTGTAACGCAAAAGCTGGTCTGCTCTTCTATTGGCATCTATATTGGCTACTCGGCAACAGAGAGCCAGATGGAAGAGCTGAGGCAAACAGGGGATTATAGAAACTGGAGAAGACATATTCCCTCCAGTAGTGGTACTAAAAAACTCTCTTACCCTACTAACTCTAGAGATGAGCTTATGGCAGAGGTTTTGTCTTTCTTTGACGAGCGAGTAATACCTTCAGAAAGCGTGCATCGCGTTGGCCTTACCTTTGGAAACACTCAAGAAGAAACGGGCTCAGGTATTCAGACGTCGCTTTTTCAGGACAATACCGTTTTAGAGAAAGAGCGCCAGCGCCAAGATATTATCAACGCCATAAAGAAGAAGTTTGGAAAGAACTCCTTGCTTAAAGCTATGGACCTACTTCCCGAAGCAACTGCTCGACAGAGAAATGCTCAGATTGGAGGACACCGTAGTGGAGAAGAAACCAATGAAGCCTAGACAGGGTTTCTCGCCAGCGGAAGATGGTGCAAAAGAGGAGGTGTTTGCATCGCAGATGCACTACGGACATCCTCGCATGCCTCGGGCAAACAGGGCAAAAATATTTATGCCCTTTGATGCATTGAAGGGTTTAAGAGAGGCTTTAGCAGAAAGAGAACAAGAAGCTCAAGACCATATAAAAGACTTTCATGACTTACCGCACTGGTCATAGGTTTATACGATAAAATAGACAGGTCGTATAAAGAAATCGAGGAGGTTTCATGAACCCCAAAGCAAAAATTGCCATTCCAGCAATTGTGGCTCTCATTTTTATTGTCATTGATTTTGTTGCACCTGTTCAGTATCTCAGCTATTTCCACACGGTATTTAACTTTGCAACTCGTCAGACAAATCCTATTTCCCTGATACTTGCACGTGTTACCTACATTATTTTCCTGTGCTACCTTTTTGCTGCGGTTTCAGGTCTTTTGAGGGGTTTCCGTCCTCGTCTTAGGTGGGGTCTCTCCATTCTTTCTGTAGTTGGTTTAACTTCCGCACTTACAGAGCTCTCTGTGATGATTTCTATCAGCCAGGCAGTGAACTTCACCACCCTTATTCTTAACGTCATGATTGCTACCTTCCTGCTCTTTGCCGCTCTTCTTGCACTTCTCATTTGGGTTCGTGCTAAGAAAGAGTTTGACCAGCGTCAGGCTGATCTTGAGGAGGAAGAGGTTGTTGTTGCTCCAATGCCTCTTGCTACTGAGGGCGCAGAGGTTGCTCCTGTAGTTCCTGTAACTGCAGAGGCTACAGCAGCACCTGCTCCAGAAGCAACTGTCACAACTGTCGCACCTGAGGCTCCTGCAGCTCCAGAGGCTCCACAGGAGTAGCTCCTCACGCACACCTCCTCTTGTTCAGGAGAATCTTTCTCATAGGAGAAACGTATGTCTTTTGTTGAATTTAAAGAGGTAACAAAGACGTATACCATGGGCTCCGTCAAGGTAAACGCTGTCCATGACATGAACTTCTCCATAGAAGAGGGAGAGCTTTGCGTAATTGTAGGCCCATCAGGCGCCGGTAAAACAACTGTCTTAAATATGCTCGGAGGTATGGATACCTGTACCTCCGGGTCTATTTATTTAGATGGAAAAGAAATTGGTGGGCTTTCAGAAAAAGAAAGAACGCTCTATCGTCGTCATGATATTGGCTTTGTTTTCCAGTTTTACAATCTAGTTCCTAACCTCACTGCAAAAGAGAACGTTGAGCTTGCGTCGCAGATTTGTCTTGACCCCATGCAGCCAGAAGATGCGCTACGTGCTGTTGGTCTTGAGCATCGTATGGATAACTTTCCAGCTCAACTTTCTGGCGGAGAGCAGCAGCGCGTCTCTATTGCGCGCGCTTTGGCAAAAAATCCACGCCTTTTGCTTTGCGATGAGCCAACAGGTGCGCTGGATTATAAAACAGGAAAGCAAATTCTTAAGCTCTTGCAAGATATGTGCAAAGAGCAGCATAAGACCGTGGCTATTGTCACGCATAACTTTGCGTTTACTCAAATTGCTCATAGGGTTATCCACGTTAAAGAAGGCCAGGCTCAATCGGTAGAAATTAATAAGCACCCAGCTGACGCGCTTACTGTCGAGTGGTAGTTATGCCACACGCTCTTTTTACCGAGATTACTCGGACCATCAAAGGGTCTCTCGCCAGATTTCTTGCAATTGCAGGAATTGTTGCTTTAGGCTGCGGCTTCTTTGCTGGCCTCAAAATGGCCAGCCCCGATATGCAAGAAGCTGCTCATACGTTCTATGCAAACCAACATCTCTACGACCTGCGTGTAATCTCTACGCTTGGGTTAAGCGAGAAGGACGTTCATGCCCTTGCATTAGTTGAGGGTGTTGAGGCGGTTATGCCTTCTCGCACGGTAGACGTTATGGCTACACTGACATCTTCGCAATCTACTGCTCGTGTGAGTTCTTTTAGACCTGGTGAGCTTAATCAACCAATAGTTGTGGAGGGAAGGCTTCCTCAAGGGCCTTACGAGTGCGTGATGAGCACGGATCCCAAGAAACGTGCAGATATTAGCCTTGGTCAACAGATTGAGCTGCCAGATACTTCAAACGGAGTTCATTTAAAGGGTGGTTCGTACACGGTTGTTGGTTTTGTAAATGCGCCAACGTATCCGTATGTAAGCAATTTTGGTACCACATCGTTAGGCAACGGCATTGTTCAGCAATTTGTGTATGTTACGGAAGATGCTTTTGCAAATGATGACCCTTATACCGAAGTGTATGTGACAGTTCAGGGTGCTACCAGGTATAAGAGCGGCTCATCGGCGTATCAGAGCGCTGTTGATAGCGTTGCAGAACGCATTACACAGATGAATCCGTCGCTTGCTGCTCTTCGTTTGCAAGAGCTCAAAGATGACGCTCAGGCTCAACTTGATGAGGCTCGTCAAAAGCTGGAGCAATCAAGACAAGAGGCCGCGGATAAACTAGGGGATGCTCAGAAGAAGCTTGATGATGCGGAGGCACAAATTTCCGCTCAGCAGCAAAAGCTGGATGATGGTCAGCGTCAATATGATGCGGGACGTCAGCAGCTTACAGCTTCTCGCTACAGTGCTGAGCGGCAATTTGCACAAGCGGAAGCTCAGATTACTGCCTCAGAGGCTCAAATAGCTCAGGGTACAGCTGAGCTCAGTGCAGGAGAGGCCCAGTATCAGGCTGGTCTTGCTGCCTATAATGCAGGACAAGCAACGTTTACACAGCAAAAGAGTGCGTTTGAAGCGGGTAGAGATGCGTATCTTGCGGGGCTTGCTGCGCAAGGCATCACCGCTTCAAGTCTTGAAGAAGCGCAGCAACGGCTCAGCGCTTTAGGTCTGGCAACTACGCAAGTAGACGCCCTTCTCGCCACACAAGCGCAGATTACGGCTGCAGAGACAGAATTGGCTACCCAGCAGCAGACTCTTGCGGCTGCGAGGGGAGAGCTTGATCAGCGCACAGCTCAACTACATGAGGCAGAGTCTCAAGTAGCTCAGGCGCGTCAGGATTTGAGTGAGGCGAGAAGTGCTACTGCAGATCAGCTGTCTGCGGCTCAAGAAAAACTTGCTGCGTCGCTTAGCCGCCTGAGCGCAGGACAAACAGCCCTCCAAAGTGCAGAAGCTCAGACTAACGAGGGAAGACAGAGTCTTGAGGAGCAACGCGCTGAGGTCGAGAAACAACTTGCTGACGGTCAGAAAGAGCTTGATGAAGCTCAGAAGAAGATTGATGAGCTTAAAGAGCCTGATGTGTATGTACTTGATCGCACAAAAGAAATTGGTGTTGCAGCTTATCAAGCAGACTCTGAGCGTATCAATGATATTGCTAATGTATTCCCGCTGATGTTTTTCTTGGTTGCAGCTCTGGTTTCACTTACCAGTATGACGCGTATGGTTTCTGAAGAGCGTACGCTTATTGGTGTTCATAAGGCGCTTGGTTATTCAACTGCTCAGATTGCGGCAAAGTACCTGTTATATGCCTTGCTCGCCTCACTTTTGGGTGCCGTTATTGGCATAGCATGTTTAAGTCAAGTGTTGCCAGGCGTTATTATCTCTGCATACGGGTCAATTTATACCATCCCAAATGGGGGAGCTCCTTATCCTATTCAGCTTGATAGTGCGCTCCTCTCTGGACTTTCCGGTATAGGCATCACGCTTCTTTCAACTATGGCTGCTGTTTTATCCTCATTGAAAGAAGAACCATCTAGCCTCATGCTTCCAAAAGCTCCAAAAGCGGGCTCAAAGATTTTGCTTGAGCGCGTTGAGCCTCTATGGTCCAGATTGTCTTTCTCGTGGAAAGTTACAATCAGAAACCTTGTCCGCTATAAGCGACGCTTGATTATGACGCTGGTAGGAATTGCTGGATGTACTGCGCTTTTATTGGTGGCTTTTGGTCTTAGAGATTCCATTAGCGACATCATTGATAACCAATGGCCAGCTATTTCGCATTATGACTACATAGTGGGAATGACTTCTGATGTTTCTGAGGAAGAAGCAAATCAGATTAATGCAGAGCTTAATCAGGTGGGCGCTACAAATATCCGCCGCATAATCAGAGAAAACGTTCTTCTTGAGTCTTCTACACAAAAGGCAGGCTCACTGACAAGAACAACTATTATGACCAGTGATTCTCTTCAAGACCTCACGGGTTTAGCTACCCTGCGCAATCGTCTTTCTGGTCAAACAATAGAGCTTGGAGAAGATTCGGTTGTAATTACAGAAAAGCTTGCAAAACGGCTTGGGGTAGGCGTGGGAGATACTATTCAGGTCTATGCTCAAGACAGAATCGGAAACGCTTCTGGCGAGCCAAGTACGCTTACTGTTACAGGAGTTGCCGAGAATTACGTTGGGTCGTATCTGTATCTGGGACCTTCAGCATGGCATTCTCTAGGTATTCAAGATCAAGCAGCGGACGGCTGGTATGCAACGCTTCCCGAAGATCAAGCAACGAGAGATGCATTTGGAGAAAAGCTTATTAACCAGACAGGAGTTGCAACTGTTGATGACGTCAATGAAGCTATCCGCACATATAGAGAATCGCTTGCCGTAGTTAACCGTGTTGTAGCTATTCTTATTGTGGCTGCAGCTCTGCTGGCATTTATCGTCCTGTATAACCTCACCAATATCAATATTGAAGAGCGCATTAGAGAAATTGCAAGCCTCAAAGTACTTGGATTTACGCGCCATGAAGTTGATGCCTATGTCTTTAGAGAAATTGCATTACTAGCCGTCTTTGGAGCGCTCTTTGGACTTGTTCTAGGAACGTATCTTGAGGGATTTGTAGTTCAAACTGCTGAGATTGATCTTGTTATGTTTGGTCGTGCTATTCATGCACCAAGTTATTGGTTTGCCTTTGGACTCACGCTTGTTTTCTCGCTGTTAGTGTATGTTGCTATGCGGCCAAAGCTCAAAAATATTGATATGGTGGAGAGCTTGAAGAGCGTTGAGTAGGCATCTTTTGCGCGCCTCAGTAAGGCACATTTTAGATAAGATAGAAGATAGTTGAGATTGCTTATTTATAAGGAGTTGGTATGCCTAAGGTTTCTTTTGTAATTCCTGCATACAACATCGAATCGTACATCGGGCGTTGTATTCAAAGCGTAAAGAATCAGACGTTTGGTGATTTTGAAGCAATTATTGTTGATGACGCCTCAACAGATTCCACTCCAGAGAAAATCGTTACGGCAGTAGGGGATGACAAAAGGTTCAAAGTTGTTACTCATGCAACTAACCAGGGACTTCATCTTGCACGTAAAACTGCTGCAGCTCATACAAAAGGCGAGTGGGTCTTTTGCCTAGACGGTGATGATGAGGTTACTCCTGATTTTCTTGAGCAGGTAGTTGCTCGTATTGATCAGAACCCTGTTGATATTCTCCACCTTGGCATTACCGTTATTCCAGAAAATGGTGTTGACCCAGCTGATGCAAAGTCTTTTGAAAGCTACATTAACCAGCAATCAGACTTTACTCAAGGCGATGATATCCTACGCATTATTTATGATGAGGGCTATGGGCAGAAGCTTGATTGGCGCGCTACGCAACGCTTGTATCGCGGAGAGCTTTTCCGCTCTGCCTTTGCAGAGATGACTTCGGAGCGCCTGGTAAGAGCAGAAGATGCCTATGAGGTATTTATCCTGGCAGATAAAGCTCAGACCGCTGATGGCTTTGAGTCTTGCAGAGGCTTTTTGTACCACTATGGTATTGGTGTAACTGGCGCTTCTCGTATTTCTTTAGATAAATTTGGAGAGTTCTGCTATCAGTTCTTGGACAACATTGATCAGGTAGAACTTTATATTGGCAAATCAGATAATATTGCGCATCTCAACTCCTTTAAGGGAATGAAGCATAGACTGTTGGAGCTTCTGAGTGCTGAGTGGAGATTCCGTCTTGCTCCTGAAGATCAAGAAGCAGCCCTTGAGCCGTTTGCCATTCTCTTTGGACCAGCGGTAGCTGCTCGAGAGCTCTATCGCTTTGTAAGAGATGAGGCATACGAGGCCATTGCCACTGGTACTGAGCTTCCAGAAGACAGCGATGCATATCGCTTTAGAAAGTATGCAAAGAAGTATGCGGATCTGATGAATCAGGATGAGGGACTGTCGTTTGATAGGGCAGTTCGCATGAAACAGATTGCCGATGAGCACATGGAGTATCTAGAGAGAAAGCACATGGTAAAGATGTTTGAGCAGCAGCCTATTCGCATTCTGATTACTTCTCATAAAGATGTTGATGTTCCCGCAAGTAATTACCTTCAGCCTATCCAGGTAGGACCAGGCCAGAAGACCAATCGCTTTACGTATATGCTCCATGATGATGAGGGCGATAACATTACCGAGAAAAACCCAATGTACTGTGAGATGACTACACAGTATTGGGCATGGAAGAACATCACCAATGCTCGCTATGTTGGCTTTGGTCATTATCGTCGCTACTTCAACTTTACCGATACGGTTTATCCAGAAAATCCGTTTGGTGAGGTTATGGATGACTTCATTGATGAGGATGCTATCAAGAAATATGGTCTTGATGATCAGACCATAGCTCAGTGCATTGAGGGCTATGACCTCATTACTACTGGGGTAAAGGATATTCGCAAATTCCCCGGAAGCGCTAATACACCTCTTGAGCAGTACCATTCCGCTCCGCTACTCCATCCAAAGGATATGGATACCATGGCTGCGCTTATCGTTGAGCGTCATCCAGAGTATGCAGAGGACGTAACCGCTTTTCTCAACGGTCATCAGCAGTGCTTCTGCAATATGTATATCATGCGTAAGGAGCTCTTTGACCGCTATGCAGCATGGGTGTTCCCACTTGTTGACGAGTGGACTGCCCGTACTGATATGTCTACGTACAGCAAAGAGGCCCTAAGAACCCCAGGTCATCTGACTGAGCGCCTCTTTAATATCTGGCGTATGCATATGCTGCGTACAGAGGGCAAAAACTGGAAGGTAAAAGAGCTGCAGTGCATTCACTTTACTAATCCAGAGCCTCGTCAGAAGTTTATTCCTCTCTTTGAAGAAAAGCCAGAGATTGCAAGCCAGAACGTTGTTCCTGTTGTTTTTGCAGCAGACAACAACTATGTTCCAATTCTTACCTGCGCTATGGGCTCAATGCTTGAAAATGCCGATCCTAACCGTTTCTACGATGTGGTCGTTCTCAACACCAATATTGGCGGATCAAAGCAGGAGCTGGTTAAGAAGCACTTCTCGCGTTATAAGAATGCTCGTATTACGTTCTATAACGTGTGGCGCATGGTCAAAGACTACAAGCTAGATACTAATAACGCTCACATTAGTGTTGAGACATACTTCCGCTTCTTGGCTCAAGACATTCTTTCTGCTTACGATAAGGTTGTCTATCTTGACTCTGACCTTGTGGTTAACGGTAATGTCGCAGAACTGTATGACGTAAGAATGGGCAATAATCTTATTGCGGCAACGCTTGATATTGACTATCTGGCAAACCTCAACATTCGCGGCGGAGACCGTATGAAGTACAGCCTTGACGTGCTTAATCTTAAGAATCCTTATGCCTACTTCCAGGCAGGAGTTATGGTCTTCAATACTGCTGAGCTACGCCGTTATCACACTGTTCCGGAGTGGTTACGTATTGCAACCAATCCGATCTTTATCTACAACGATCAAGATATTCTGAACAGCGAGTGCCAGGGTCGTGTTGTCTATCTACCAGCTGACTGGAACGTTACGCATAATATCTTTGGCCGTGCCGAGAAACTCTATCCAATGGCACCAAACAGCGTTTTTGATGATTATCAAGCAGCCCGCCGTTCACCAAAGATTGTTCACTTTGCCGGTGCTATTAAGCCTTGGCAGAACGCCAGCTGCGACATGGCTTCCTATTTCTGGAAGTACGCGCGCAACACTCCGTTCTACGAGGTTATTATTCAGGACATGGTGCCAGGCGCTAGAAATGATGCCGACGTCACGGAGTTCCACGAGCGCGCTCTTTCTGATGCAAGTCCTCTGCGCAAGATTATTGACCCTCTTGCACCATATGGTAGCGCAAGGCGAGAAGCCCTTAAGGCCCTTGGTAGAACCTTAAGAGGCCGCAAATAAATACCTGGTAGGTGCAAGGTTTTCTTGCACCTACGTTTTTATGTTTGGAGTAGTAATGGCAGCACTTTCGCCAAAAGATGCCGCTCGTGCAGCGGAGCTTAATAGAATCTTGAACCATGCGGCATATGCCTACTATGCCCTTGATAATCCAGAGCTTACCGACGCTGAATTTGACCGCCTGCTCATTGAGCTTCAGCAACTCGAGGCAGCAAACCCAGAGCTTGTTACTGAGGATAGCTATACCCAGCGCGTCGGTGGCTACGTCTCTGAACAGTTTGAGCCTGTTCAGCATGCTGCTCGCATGTATTCCATGGACGATGCCATGAACCTGGAAGAGCTGGATGCATGGCTTTCCAGAACTGATGAGGCTCTTGGCGCATCGCCCACTAATCCTGTGGCATATACCTGCGAGCTTAAGATTGACGGCTTAGGTGTTGCACTCACGTATCGTGACGGTCAGTTTGTACGAGCTGCTACACGAGGCGACGGTAGCACGGGAGAAAACGTCACAGCAAACGTTTTGACTATCTCTGATGTTCCCCGAGAGCTTGCGCATGCTGGTCTTGAGCAGGTAGAGAATAGAGGCCTCAACCAGAGTATTGAGGTCCGCGGCGAAGTTTATATGCCAAAGCACTCCTTCATTCGTTTGAATGAGGATGCGGACGCTGCTGGTAAACAGCCTTTTGCTAACCCAAGAAATGCAGCTGCTGGATCTTTGCGCCAGAAGGATCCAAAGATTACAGCACACCGAGATCTTGAGACCTTTATCTACGCAGTAGCCGACGAAAGCCCTCTTGATGTTCACAGTCAGTGGGAGTTCTTAAACTGGCTTCGTAGCTGTGGTTTTAATGTTAATCCTCATGCCCGTCGTTGCCTGAGCGCTCAGGAGGTCCACGATTTCTGTGCACAAGCTCTTGAGCAGCGAGGAGATCTTAACTACGACATTGATGGCGTGGTAGTAAAGGTTGACTCATTTGCGAGCCAAGAGGCTCTAGGATTTACTTCTCGCGCTCCTCGTTGGGCTATTGCATTTAAGTTCCCACCAGAGGAAAAGCAGACCGTTTTGCGAGAAATTCGTATTCAGGTGGGTCGTACGGGCGTACTCACACCTGTTGCTGAGTTTGATCCCGTTACTGTTGCAGGTTCTACCATTGCGCGTGCAACCCTCCACAACCTTGACGAGATTCGTCGTAAAAACGTACGCGAGGGCGATACCATCATTGTCCACAAGGCAGGAGATGTCATTCCAGAGGTTGTAGGACCAGTTTTGAGTCTTCGACCTGCAGATGCTGTTGAGTTCCAGATGCCAACTACCTGTCCAAGTTGTGGCAGCCCTGTTATTCAGGAAGAAGGAGAAGTGGCCTTCCGCTGCGTCTCTATTGATTGTCCTGCTCAGGCAGTTGAGCGCCTGATTCACTGGGGCAGCCGTAAGGCCATGGACATTGACGGCCTTGGTGACGAGCTTATTAATCGTATGGTTGAAGAGGGCGTCCTCTCTGACGTAGCCGACTTCTACGACAAACTCACTGAAGAAACGCTGGCAAGCATGCCTACAGGTCGTGTTTACGATACTGATACTGCAGATCACCTTTCTGGCGATAGTATTCCTGTGGGTCACACTATTGCTAAGAAGGTTATGGCAAAGGTTGAGGAATCAAAGACGCGAGGTCTTGGACGCGCGCTCTTTGGTATTGGCATGAGGCACGTTGGTGCTAACGTTGCAGAGCTCCTTGCTCAGGAGTTTGGCTCTATCCAGGCTCTTGCTACAGCACCTGTCGAGAAGATCGCTGAAATCCCAGGTATTGGCCCTAAGATTGCAGAATCTGTACACGAGTTCTTCTCGATACCAGAAAATGTTGCCGTTATTGAGCGTCTTCGTCAGGCAGGCGTAGTGCTAGAGGAAGAGAAGTCAGAAAACGAGCTTCCTCAGACACTTGCTGGGCTTACGTTTGTTTTAACGGGAACTCTTGAACACTTCACACGTGATGAGGCTGGTGCCCAGCTTAAAGCTATGGGAGCAAAGGTTTCTGGCTCTGTATCCAAGAAGACAAGCTTTGTAGTAGCAGGAGAAGCCGCGGGATCTAAGCTTACTAAGGCTGAGAGCTTGGGTGTTCCTGTACTTGATGAGGCCGCGCTCCAGCAAATTCTTGAAACAGGTCAGGCACCTGCATAAATGTGCATGGTTAGTAACAAGGTGTTGATTTATAATGCTTCGTTACCGTCAGTAAAAAGGAGGCGACCAAATGAACCTACTAAAAAGTAAGTATGTTTCTCTTGGAATGATGTTTTTGATTTTAGCAATCATCCTGGGCGCAGCATCAAACGTTAATGACCTATTTATCGGTATGATTTATGGCGTTTCTCTAGGAATATTGATTTTAGGATTGCTTGTAACTCAAAAAAGATTGCCTTTATGTAATCGATAATTGATCCAAAGGGCACAGCCATGGCAGATAAAAACATTTTGGTTCTTTGCTATTCTCGCTGCACTACCTGTAAGAGAGCCCTTAAATGGCTTGATGAACACGGTGTTTCTTATACACTGCGCGATATTAAAGAGGAGAATCCAACTGCAGAAGAGCTTGCTGAGTGGGACAAGCTGAGCGGTCTCTCCATCAGGAAATTCTTCAATACTTCAGGCATGGTGTATCGCGATAATAACATCAAGGAGCAGCTTGATGCAGGTATGAGCGATAGTGATGCCTATAAGTTGCTTGCCACTACAGGCATGCTGGTAAAGCGCCCCTTGGTGGTTGCAGGTAATACTATCTTGCTTGGGTTTAAAGAACCTGCATGGGAAGAAGCGCTTCTGTAAAATCAACTTTTGCGGTTTGTGTTTTTGTAGCATGCGCTTTTACAGCATGCATCTTTATAGCGTGCGTTAGATTGTGGATAAGCGTTAGTAATAAGGCGGCTACCAAGTGAACTGCCTCCCATTTCTTGGACCTAAGAAATGGGAGGCAGTTCATATGCAGGTGATTATGATTCTGCAGCGTGTTAGCGTCGGCTTTTGCGTTTGGCGCACAAAATAGCGCAGCTTTGGTAGGTTCTGCCGAAGAATCGACATGTTCCTAATCAAGATAGCTAGGCAGTTAGGCGGTCGTACTACCTGATATGCATATCTATGCATAAACTTCATCTAATATGCTTAAACATGAATAGACTTATATAAGAAATTTAACTATAGATAAATTCAGTATCTACGGAACACACCTAAGTCAGATAATCTGCTCAGATGCGGGCATTTTACACACCTAATAAAGATAATCTGCATGTTTGAGGTAATTTCTGCGTCATGTATACGTTTTTTTAACAGATTATCTGACTTAAGTGTGTTTTGAACTGCCTCCCATTTCTCGTGTCTAAGAAATGGGAGGCAGTTCACAAGTAGCCACTTTTCTCTTACGTGTTTGAATGCTCAATGCATTTGTATTTTGTTGCAAGCTAGTCCTCGTCATCAACCATTTCTACAACAGGCTTGCCCATATAATTGATGCCGTCAACCAGCTCTTCTAGAGTAATTCGCTGACCCAAAATAGTTGCTTGAACCAGCTCTTTGTAGAACTCTCGAGCTTCATCCATAAGATCAAGAATGCTTTCAGTCTTAATCTCTCCTGTGTAAGGCTCTTTCCAAGGTAGACGCTTGAGGTTTGCTGTAGGAAAGTCCTCGGTCTTAACAATACGATGAGCCATCGCGGCAACGTACGAATTGTTTGAAGGACGCATGAACTTCTCGGTCTTATACAAAACGTCAGGAAGCTTGGTGGTGTACTTAGGATCAGTACGCTCTACGGTGTGGTAGATGCGAGCGTAATCCTGAAGGGCCTTCTCGTACTCACCAACGCCAACATTAAGGTCAAATACCTGAAGCGCTACTTGCGAGAAGAGCGCGCCACCAACGTGCTTAGTTGATTCAACTGCTTCAAGCACCTCAGCTGGTGGAAACGTCTCAACAGTGGTGTGGCGCATGTGCCAGAGAAGGTATGAGTCCAAATCCGTTTCGATGACTGGATGAAGCTCTCTGTAGGCATTTTTGAGAGATGGTTCCGCCTCAATCAGCGCATCTTGCTGGGAATACACAAACGGATGGACAATTCTATCTAGCGCGTAGTGCGCTAAGAGGCCAAGCGCAAACGCACGACCAGCTGGCATGTCGCTCTGCGGGAGGCGAGAAACCCCATCGCGAATGGATAAAAATGCGTCAACAATATGGCCTGCATGCATACGACGATGCAGCCTATTGCAGGCAAGTGAGTGGTTTGGCCAGGCTAGATGACGTGCAAGGAAGGGATCAGGCCCTTGGTTTCCGAGCAAAAATGCATTAACCTCAGCTTCAGTGGCAATGAGCTCTTTGGGCAAATCATTAACCACCTCTGCACCAAACAGATAGTGGGTTATTAAAGCAGGCATAACACTCCTTGTAGTTTTTCAGTATAAGAGTAGCTGAAAAACGCTCATAGGCGTTAAAATTTCATCTTTGTGTTACAAGATTTAATGATACCTAGGAACTCACACATGGGTCTACTGGAAATTTTACTGCTGGGTGTGGCGCTTGCAACTGATGCATTCTCTGTCACTATCTCTAATACTTTTGCCTTTGATGACCATAGGGTTTCTCGCCTCATGCGCATGCCTCTTTTCTTTGGCCTCTTTCAGTTTGGTATGCCTCTTGCCGGTTATTTTGTTGGCGGCATTGCAGCAGAAGTGATTGAGAAGTATGCAGGAATGGTCTCTTTAGTCATCCTCGGTTTTATCGGTTCAAACATGCTGTACAGCGGCTATAAGGCGCTCAAAGAAGACGCTTCTGAGGAAGATGAGGAAGAAGCCCAGCAAAGTGCTACGACGCTCTCTTTTGGAAAGCTGCTCTTTCAAGCTGTTGCTACGGCAATCGACGCCTTTGCTGTTGGTGTAAGTTTTAGGGCACATAATGTAGACATCTTGGTTGCCTCGGCGCTCTTTGGCATTATTACTGCAATTCTCTGTACCATTGCTCTGTTCATTGGCAAAAAACTTGGTTCTCTTCTGGGCGACCGTGCCGAGATGGTGGGCGGTATAGTACTTATCCTGATTGGACTAAAAGCTTTTTTTGGATAAAATCTGTTTGACCAGATAGATTATGTAGCAGGTAAGGAGGTAGTGTGAAGTTTATCCCAGATTGTCTGCGCCAGAAGATGCATAAAACTTTTGGACCAAAAGACCCTGACGAGAAGATTACTCCACCAACTGCCACTTCTGTTACAAGAACCTCATTTATTATCCTGGCTGTCTCGGCGGTTGCTGCACCTGTAATAGCTACGGTAGCAAATGTTTTGAGTCCAGGAATTTCTTATGTTCAGCAGGAGCTTCTTCCTCCACAGCTTAATTCAAAAGTTCCAGGCTATGCTCGAGCGCTTATTCAACTTGCGCAACGAGAGGGCTCCCTCAATCTTTTATGTACTTCCAAAGAAGCGGTAAAGCCCCTGGTAGAAACATATTCAAGAATGTTTTCTATGCCTGTTACGGTGGGTGAGGCAACGGAGGAAGAAATTCAGGAGTTTATTCAGCAAACATATACTTCTGGTAAGAGTTCGGAGTCTGAAACTTCTGATACCAAATCTGGTACTGATTGGGGTTTTGAGAAACCCGATGTCATTTTCTTGGCAAGCGAAGCTCTCATGCAAAATTTTGAGACTTCCGCATATTGTCAACCGTTTGAAGCTTCTTCAACAGACCAGTACGTGCGCCCTGAGTTTTTTGACGCCAACGGACACTGGTATGCCTACGCTGCAGATCCATTGGTTTTACTGGTAAATCAAGAACGCCTTAATGAGAAAAAGATTTTGCGTCCTCACGAATGGACCGATCTTCTTACAGATGGCCTGCGTGGAAGGTATGTTATTCCTGACCCCGCACTTACGTATACAGGCAAGAAGTTTGAATCGCTCTTTTTAGGACAGTATGGTCTGGATAAAGGCGCTCAAATTATCCAAAGTTTGTTTGAAAATGTTGACGCATTTTCTGAGAGTACCCATCAAGCTATTAGAGACACAGGATTTGGCAGGTACAGGGCTTGTGTTTGTCCGCTGAGCGCTGCTTATAGGGCAATTACTAAAGACGATTTTGATAATCTTTCAGTTATTCTGCCAGGTACTTCTTATTTCTCTACGATAAGGTCATTTGTATGTCAGGGGTCAAAACATACGTATTCAGCGTATTTATGGCAGGAATTTATTACTAAACGAGATTCTGCTGAACACATGGGAGAAATGGACTCGTTCTTCTCGCCAGTTATTGAGGGAACACCAACGCCTTGGTATGCAGGTCGTCTGAATTTGACAGCAGTAAGTGAATCAATGCAGATAGCTCCTGCTCCAACCGATGCAGAAGGCAATCTCATCAAGCTTGAAGACGTTCATGCTATCTACAGTAAGTTGATCAACGCATAGCTCTTTCTAAACGTTAAGCATTTGGACACCAAAAACGGCCCAGGTAAACTGAGCCGTTTTGCTTTAAAGGTGGAGTGGCGAGAAAACCGGTCTTCTCGCCAAGAAGCTCTGATGAAGCACTAGACGTAGAAGAGCATCTTGTTGTAGCTAGGAACTGGCCACCAGTCGTGACCGCAGATGAGCTCCATGGAGTCAACGGCGCTACGCAGGCGGGCCATAGCAGGAAGAACCTCATTGCAGTAGTATTCGCACTGCTCCTGAGGTTGATCTTTCATCTGGTGAGCTGTGGTGTTGATCTCATCAAGACTGTTGGTAGCTGCGTAAATCTCGTCAATACCTGCGGTGAGTTTCTCGACAATCTCTGTCTCTGCTGCACTCTTGATGCCAATGGCCTGCTTAGCAGCAACTGAAGAGGCAACATCACTTGAGTAGGTAAAGAGGGCAGGCAGGTACATGTGGCGCGTCATATACAGCATGGTACGAGCCTCGATGTTAAGAACCTTGGTGTACTGCTCAGCCTTTGCAATGTAGCGAGCCTGTGCTTCTGCTTGAGAAAGAACGCCGTAGCGCTCAAAGAGCTCAATGTTCTCTGGAGCAACCATTGCAGGGAGTGCCTCAGGAGTGGTGCGGAGGTTTGGAAGGCCGCGCTCCTCAGCAAGTTTCTCCCAATCGCCTGAGTAGCCATTGCCCTCAAAGAGGATGCGCTCGTGAGCCTTAAAGGTGTCAATAACCCAGTTCAAGGCTTCCTTAGTGAAGTTCTCCCCAGAAACGTTTTCAAGGTCATTTGCAAAGCGGTCACACTGCTCAGCAACAATGGTGTTCAAAATAACATTAGGGTCAGAAAGATTCTGCTGGCTGCCGCACATGCGGAACTCAAACTTGTTACCAGTAAACGCAAAGGGGCTGGTACGGTTTCTGTCTGTGTTGTCCCTAAGAACTGCAGGAAGTGTTGGTACGCCCAGATCCATACGAGTGCGCTTTGCGCCGTGGACGTCGGAACCTGTGATGAGGTCATCAACGATTACGGAAAGCGCAGCACCTAAGAAGACGGAAACAATTGCAGGTGGTGCTTCATTTGCACCAAGACGGTGATCGTTTCCAGCAGATGCAACAGACATGCGGAGAAGGTCTGCATGTGAGTCAACGGCGGCTACAAGGCAGGCAAGGAAGACCAAGAAGCGAAGGTTCTCACCAGGTTTATCCCCAGGCTCAAGCAAGTTCTCATTGTCTGCAGAAAGCGACCAGTTGTCGTGCTTACCAGAGCCGTTGACGTACTCAAAGGGTTTCTCGTGCTCAAGGCAGGCAAGACCGTGATGAGTTGCAAGAAGCTTGAGCTTCTCCATGGTCAGGAGGTTGTTGTCAATAGCGAGTGCACCTTGCTCAAAGACGGGAGCAAGCTCATGCTGACAAGGAGCAACCTCATTGTGCTTGGTCTTTGCAGGGATGCCCAGCTTCCAGAGCTCGTCATCAAGCTCTTTCATGAAGTTGTTGACGGTTGGACGAATGGCGCCAAAGTAGTGCTCGTCAAGCTCTTGGCCCTTGCTTGGCTCACAACCAAAGAGGGTACGGCCACAAAGGATAAGGTCAGGACGCTGCTCAAAGTCTTCCTCTTTGATAAGGAAGTATTCCTGCTCTGGGCCAATGTTTGTAACAACGCGAGAAGGCTCTTGTCCAAAGAGAGCGAGCACACGTTTAGCCTGCTTTTCAAGGGCAACCTGAGAGCGAAGTAGCGGAGTACGCTTGTCTAGAGCTTCTCCGGTGTATGAAATAAATGCTGTTGGAATACAGAGGACTTCATCTTTGATGAAAGTTGGGCTGGCAGGATCCCAAACCGTGTAACCGCGAGCCTCAAACGTGGCGCGAAGTCCGCCAGAAGGGAAGCTTGATGCGTCAGGTTCGCCCTGTACCAGCTCTTTTCCCGAGAAGGACATCAAAATAGTGCCGTTTCCCTGAGGAGTCATAAAGCTGTCGTGCTTCTCGGAAGTAATACCTGTGAGAGGCTGGAACCAGTGGGTGAAGTGAGTAGCACCTTTTTCTAGCGCCCACTCTTTCATGGCATGCGCAACCTCGTTTGCAATGTCGAGGTCAAGCGGTTTGCCGTCCTGGATGACACTACGAAGTTTCTTGTACGTTGGCCTTGGCAGACGTTCTTGCATATCTGCGTCGGTAAAGAGAAGTGAGCCAAATTCCTGAGAAACTTTGTCGTGAGCCACAGCCCCTCCTTGTGGGTAAATGCTGGCAGTTTGTCTGTTTTCTCGCGTGCCGGGCACGTTATGTTGGTTGTTATTTTCGCACGTTTGACAGAGTCAGAGTGGCGAGGATACAAACAGAAACATAACGATTACAAAAATTTTGGCCGCTGCCCAAATGAGATGTGGGCTTTGTTTCCATGGGCTCTGGCGCGCATAAGCAGAGGAACTCTTAGTACAATAGAAGCACACAAAACTAAGAGGAGCAGGTATGTCTGATACTACTATGCCAGTTGATACTACAGATCAAAACGAGGTTGCATCAATCAAAGAAGGTGCAGTTAAACCACGTAGAACCATTGCCGTTATTGACGGAAACTCACTCATGCACCGAGCATTCCATGCAATCCGTCAGCCAATGGCAGCACCAGATGGTACGCCAACCGGCGCGCTGTTTGGCTTCTTCAACATGTTTATCAAGCTTGTTGAGTCCTTCTCGCCAGATGGTGTTATTTGTGCGTTTGATAAGGGAAAACCTCAGGTTCGCATTGATATGTTGCCTCAGTACAAGGCCCAGCGTCCTCCTATGGATCCTGCTTTGCACGCTCAGTTTCCCATAGTCAAAGAGCTGCTCAAGACGCTGGACGTTCCTGTCTGCCAGCTTGAAGGCTGGGAGGGCGACGATATTTTGGGTACCCTTGCCCGCCGTGGTGAGGCTGAGGGTTACCAGATGCTGCTCTTCACGGGTGACCGCGATATGTACCAGCTTTCCACAGAAAACGTCAAGATTGTTTCTACGCGCAAAGGCGTCTCTGACGTCTCAATCATGACGCCGGAGACTGTGGCAGATCTCTACGCAGGTATTACGCCAGAGCTTGTCCCAGATTTCTATGGCCTTAAGGGAGATTCTTCTGACAACATTCCGGGTGTTCCTGGAATTGGCCCTAAGAAAGCCGCTGCTCTGATTGTTGAGTATGGCTCGCTTGATGAGGTTATTGCCCACGCTGACGAGGTTAAAGGCAAGGTGGGAGAAAACCTTCGCGCTCATATTGATGACGCGCTGCTCTCCCGTAAGGTTGCAACTATTCGCACTGATGCGCCGCTTGATATCAACTTAGACGACGCTCAGTTCCCAACGTTTGATCCAAATGACGTGGTCAAGGCTTTCTCGGCTTTGGGCTTTACGGGCATGACCTCAAGGCTTGCCCGCATGGCCGGTGGCTCTGCCGCTGGCGCAGTTGCACAAACCGCCTCTGCTACACCTGCGCTTCCTATTCCGTCGGAGTATCTGCAGGCAGGAGACGCATCTGCCGCTCTGACCGCTGCTCTTGAGAACCAAGAGTGGATTGGCGTTGCAGAGGATTCTGCGGCGGACGCTGGAGCGCTCTTTAGCCTTTCTCGCACACTTTGGGTTTCTACAGAAAAGGCACTTCTTAAGTTTGAGGGAGAAAATGCAACTGCAGCACTTTTGCGTATTTTGCGAGAAGCCCATGTAGCTGCAGACGATGCCAAGGCGTTGCTGCACGAGGTAAGCCCTGTTGATTCGTCTGAGCCACAGAAGATGGATATTGAAACCATTGATTCTGATCGCCTCTTTGACACAGGCGTTGCTGCCTATCTACTTGAGTCTGATCGTTCAAGTTTTGATATTAATGGCTTGGTTGAACTGTACTTTGGCTCTGAGCTTCCTGAGCCTACAGATGAGATCCCTGCAGCAGCATTAAGAGCAGTAGCTGCAAGAAACCTTGTTCCTGTACTGACTAAAAAGCTTGAAGACGATGGCTCATATGAGCTGTTTGCTGCGCTTGAAATGCAGCTTCTACCGGTCCTTGCCGCAATGGAGCGTCGTGGTCTCTACGTTGATCCTCAAAAACTTGCTCAGCAGTCTGCCCAGCTAGCGGAAGATATTGCGCAGCGCGTGGCAAGTATTCACCAGACTGCAGGTGAAGATTTCAACTTGGATTCTCCAAGCCAGCTTTCTCATATCTTGTTTGACGTGCTTAAACTTCCAACCTACGGCCTTAAAAAGACGCGTACTGGTTTCTACTCCACCAACGCAAAAGTTCTAGGAGAGCTGGCGCAGGAGTACCAGATTGTTGCTGACGTCCTTGAATATCGTGAGCGCGCCAAGATCAAATCAACCTATCTCGATGCGCTTCCTGCACTTATTCGTGGCGATAAGCGCATCCACACTACGTTCAACCAGACCGTTGCTGCAACAGGCAGGCTTTCCAGCTCTGATCCAAACCTGCAGAACATTCCTACCCGCTCTGAGCTGGGACATCGTGTCCGTACTGCCTTTACCGTTCCCGAGGGCAGCGTTTTTCTCGCCTGCGACTACTCCCAGATTGAGCTGCGCTTGCTGGCACATCTTTCAGCTGACGAGCACCTGGTAGCAGCATTTAACTCTGGTGCCGATTTCCACGCCGCAACTGCCGCACGCGTCTTTGGCGTGCCTGTTGAAGAGGTCACGCCAGCACTTCGTAGCCGTGCTAAGGCAGTTAACTTTGGCATTGTCTATGGTCAGCAGGCCTTTGGTCTGGCAACGTCTCTGAAGATTTCCCGCAAGGAAGCGCAAGAGATGATTGACCGCTATTTTGACGCATATCCTGGAGTCCGTGCATACCTTGACGATTCCGTCCGTACTGCTCACGAGACTGGTTATGCGATTACCATGTACGGTCGTAAGCGCCACATTAGAGAGTTCAATCAGTCAAATCGCCAGCTCATTGCCTTTGGCGAGCGTACTGCTATGAATCACCCTATGCAGGGAAGTGCGGCAGACATTATCAAAATTGCAATGATTAATGTCGAGAAACGCCTGCGTGATGAGGGTCTTGCATCAAAGCTGATTCTTCAGATTCACGACGAACTTGACTTAGAAGTTCCTGAGTCAGAGATTGAGACAGTCTCTAAACTAGTAAAAGAGACCATGGAAGACGTTGTTACTCTGCGTGTTCCACTCATTGCCGATGTCAGCTATGGTTCCAATTGGGCTGAGGCAAAGTAGGCACGTTCAACGCACGTTTTAGAGGAGATTTAGTATGGAGGCTCCAACCTCATACATGCACGTCACAGTCTATACAGACGGTGCGTCTCGAGGAAACCCTGGTCCTGGTGGCTATGGGGCAGTGCTTCTGTACACCGATCCCTCCGGCCAGCAGCATACAAAAGAGTTCAGTCAGGGTTATAAAACCACTACGAATAACCGTATGGAGCTCCTTGGCGTCATTGTTGCACTTGAAGCGCTTAAGCGCCCCTGCCAAGTAGAGCTTTATTCCGATTCCAAGTACGTGGTTGACGCGTTTAATCAAAAATGGGTCTCGGGATGGATTAGAAAAGGGTGGAAGACGGCTTCTAAAGAGCCTGTCAAAAACGTAGACCTTTGGAAGCGCCTCCTTGCTGCTATGGAAGACCATGAGGTAAGTTTCAAGTGGGTCAAGGGCCACGCAGGTCATCCACTTAACGAGCGCTGTGATCAGCTGGCAACTGAAGCAGCAGACGGCTCCAATCTTCTTGACGACCAAGGCTTCTTCGCAGATCAGCCATTGCTGTAACGCACATGCTTGGACGAGAAGATCTTCTCGCCCTACGTGCTCTCTACAAGAAAACAGCCGCCTGAGTGGGCGGCTGTTCTTAGTTGCATGAGGCGATTAACTGTTAGTAACCGAATACGGCATAACCAACAAGGCCTGGTCCGGTGTGGACAAGAAGGTCCGAGCCAGCCTCGACATACCTAAAGTCGGTGACATTAGGGATTGCTTCTTTAATCATGGCTTCCATTTCGGAGTAAATGATATTTGGCGCAGAGCAGCAAATTCCCACATGGACGCGGTCAAATTGCTGAGCAAAGGCTGCTCCTAGAGCAATCTGTCCTGCAAGAGACTTCTGCCAACCGCGAGTCTTCTTTGCAATGGTGTATTTACCATTTTCGTCACAGGTAAGAACGGGTTTGATGTTAAGCATAGAGCCAATACGATAAATTGCCTCAGAAATGCGTCCGCCCTTACGCAGGTATTCAAGGCTTGGAACAGAGAAGTATACGCGTGTGTTCAGAGATGCCTGATCAAGTTTGGCACCAATCTCGTCAAGAGAAAGGCCCTGATCAATAAGACGTTGAGCCTCAATAACAATAAGGCCAGAGGCAATACCAATATTTTTGGTATCAACAACATAAATAGGGAAGTCAGTAATGGATTCTGCAATCATGCGAGCAGTATCGCAGGTAGCAGAAAGTCCAGAGGAGATAGCAACGTAAACAGCACCCTCGTACCCTGCTGCTTTTGCATCATCAAAAGCAGCTTTAATTCCTTCAGGAGAAGGAAGTGAAGTCTTAGGAACTTCTTCTTCAAAGCGAGCAACCAGCTCAGCTGGCGTGATAGTAATACCAGACTCGTAGGAAGAGCCGTCAGAATAGTTAATGCGAAGTGGGGTGATACGAATATTGTGTTCAGCAACAAAATCAGGTGGGACATTAGTTCCTGAGTCTGTGATGATGGCAATTCGCTTAGTGTCCATTATCCGCTCCAAATATATACGTGCTACAAGTAGCTAAACGTTGACTTTCTATTACCCACATTTTACATAGAGATATACCCCGTTTTCTTGAGATATGACAAGTTGCCCTCAACGGTAGGTAGACGGTACACTAGGCATATACATCGAGAAAAACTTTCATAGCTAACGGTCAATACCATTTAGATAAAGAGAGAACGGCAGATAATGTCTAGTATTTATAGAGAGCCCGCAGTTGTAAGAAGAATTAGTCAGCGCTCTTCTCTAAAGAAAATCACCTCTAACAGCACTATTGCGGCAGCAGTCATGGTACTTGCGGCTCTTATTGCGCTTGTAGTTGCCAACTCACCTGCTCATGAGGTGGTTCGAGAAATTCTTGAAGTCCAAATGAGTTTCTCGCTTGGAATGATTCATGCACATATGGCTCTAGAAACCTTTGTGAATGACTTCCTTATGGCAATCTTCTTCTTGCTGGTAGGTATTGAGCTTAAGTATGAAGTAACTGTTGGCCAGCTTAGAAAGCCAAGGCAGGCAATGCTCCCTATGCTTGCTGCTGTCGGCGGTGTTGCAGTTCCTGCCCTCATTTATCTAGCGCTCAATGCAAGTACTGCTCCTCATGGATGGGCAACGCCAATTGCAACCGATATTGCGTTTGCGCTTGGCGTTATGTCGCTCTTAGGAAACAGAATTAGCCCACAGACTAAGGTGTTTTTCCAGACACTTGCTATTGCTGACGATATCCTGGCTATTGTGGTCATTGCGCTTTTCTATGGTCACACGCCAAATATTGCCTGGTTAGCAGCTTCTCTTGGCGTTCTTGTTATTTTGTGGGGAATGAATCGCTTAAAGATTTATTCTTCTGGTCCTTATTTGCTTGTTGGTTTGGTTCTCTGGGTCTGCATGTACCACTCGGGAATTCATGCAACCCTTGCAGGCGTTCTTCTTGCCTTCTTCTTGCCATCTCACTCTGATGTTCGCTTGAGCAAGCTGGGAAGCTGGCTTTCAAGACGTGCTCGTGAGCTTGATGATCACTACGATGACGAGCATCACGTTTTAGGTCAGCATGACTTTACACATGGCGCTAACTCGATCGAGCAGGTTATGCACCACGTGACTCCACCGCTTCAGCGTGTTGAGCACTATATTTCTGTCTTTGTAAACTTTGTTGTTCTACCTATTTTTGCCTTTGTAAATGCGCAGATTACGCTGGTAGGAGCAGATTTTGGTGCTCTTCTTTGCAGCAACATTGCTCATGGCGTATTCTTTGGTGCTGTCCTTGGTAAGCCACTGGGAATTATTTTTGTGACATTCTTGCTGGTCAAGGTTAAGATTTGCAAGCTTCCTGCAAAAGTTGATTGGATTCAGATTACAGCTGTCGGTCTTATGGGCGGCCTTGGCTTTACCATGTCAATTCTTATCTCTAATCTTGCATTCCCTGATGCAGGAGAGATTCTTGCAGCTAAGGTAGCTGTTCTCGCCGCATCGTTTGCTTCTGCAATCTTGGGCCTACTCTTTGTACATGTTTCAGAGTTTTACAAGCGCCGCAAGAACAGCATACGGAAAGACAGCGAGTAAAAATAAAACCTAATGAGACGTATGACTCTTTCTATTCTTGATTGTTAAAATGCAGAGCCCCACAAAATAATACGCAGAAGTTATTAAAAAACTGGCGCGTAGAATGTTCACTCCGCCTATTGAGGCATCTTGCCCTGCAGGAGAGAGACACATCAAGACAATGGTGAATAGCCATATAAGAAGCAAACAAATATTGACTATCTTATTAATAAGATGAGCTGTTGGAGTAGAAGTATCAAAGAATATACCTCTATTAAAGATGCTAATGAAAAAATCTTTCCAAGAGTCATACATAATACTTCTCTATTTCTTGTTTATGGTCTGCTACTAGTAAATGGACCAGCTTCAAATTTGTAAAATTGTCCTGTGTAATTTGAGGTTTTGTAAAAATTGCAAACCCAAAATCCTTGTGTTCCTCTTATATATTGGTCGATAGAGAGATACGCAGGACCGTTTGACCCAACAAAACTGATAATCGCAGATGCAGCCCTACCAGCATATCCGCCCAAACCAATGCTCGCAAGAGTTGCATACAAGACAGCAAACGGAGTCATATTTCCATATTTGATAGTTCCAACATATCTAAAACCAGAGGGTATCGAGAATAACGATATCGTTTCTTTAATTTCTGGATAAAGAGATTGAGAAATAATAATATTTCCATTTAAATAGACAATCAAATGATCATTATCAATTTCTGTAGAGGCATAATCACCAGTTGATTCATCATATACATTATATCCATTATCCGTCTTAAACAATTTTATTGATGTCATTTGATCATCGACTTGGCTTGCTAATATTTTTTTAGGTAAAAGAATATTTGAAAGACAGAAAAACCCAGCAGTGATAAAAGAATACCTAGTCAGAGTTTTATTTTTCATGACAATCCAATCTATAGAAGGACTATCCTTACTTTGATATTATTACTTTTTCATTAATGAATCAACTAAAAAATAAAATTTTTTTCATATAATATTATATTCGAATTAGAATGATTGATAAGCTATGGTTATTCAACCGTGCCGTAGGTAAAGCCCCAACCATGCGCCGTAACAATTGAGTTAATCTGATCGCAGAGACGAGCGCGGACATAGGTGCCCGACGGAATCAGCTCAATAACTTCTTGCAAATCTTCTTCAAGATCATCTACTTCGGCTTGAATCAGCACGTCAACCTTAGTGACCGTGCCCGAAGGTTTGCGCTTATAAAGGTTGTCAACAAGGTGCTGGAGCTCGCCATATGCCTCCGAGCGCATGCCAGGCTGTGCAGAATTTGCCATGATTCTCCTTGTCGCGTCGATTTTCAAATCACCTATACTTTGTATCACGCAGAGACCGAAAAGGGGAGTGTCATGTTTGAGCTAGTTTCTCGCGAGCTGTTCCAGCCAAAATCAACCTCTGAGCAAAACGCTTATCAGAAGATGAGCGATGCTGAGCTTAACCAGGCTCTTGAGCTTATTGGACAAGAAGCTCGTGCACTTGGCGAGAAAAACCTCAAGCTTGATATGGCTCGCGGAAAGCCAAGCCCTGCGCAGACGGCGCTGTCTAAGCCTATGCTTGATGAGCTGGACTCCACTTCTGACCTGACTGACGGCGGCTCTTTTGCAGATAACTACGGAGACCCTTGGGGTCTTCCTTCTGCGCGAGCTTTTGCTGCAGAGCTCACAGGTGTACCTGCTGATCAGGTCATCGTAAACGGCTCTTCTAGCCTTAACCTTATGCACGACATCATTTCTCATGCCGTAACCCACGGTCTTGCTGGTCAGCCTTCTTGGGCAGAGCAGATGGTGGCTGCAAAGGCTCAGGGTACCACGCTCAAGTTCCTGTGCCCTGCTCCAGGCTATGACCGCCATTTTGCTATTACACAGCATTACGGGCTTGAAAACGTTGCGGTACCTATGACTGAAGATGGTCCAAATATGGACGTGGTCAAGGAGCTTGTTGAGAACGACAGCTCTGTTAAGGGAATTTGGTGCGTACCACGTTTTGCAAACCCTACCGGTATCACCTATTCAGATGAGGTTGTCCGCGCGTTTGCAAACCTCAAACCTGCAGCTCCTGACTTTAGAATCTTCTGGGATAACGCCTACGCAATTCACGCCTTTGTACCAGAATCTGAGGCTCCTCAGCTCCTCAATATCTTTGATGTACTTGCAGAGGTTGCTACAGACGATGCTCAAAAGAACCTGGTTATTGCTTTTGCCTCAACGGCAAAGGTAACCTTCCCAAGCTCAGGCATGGCATGGGTTGCCGCAAGTCCTGCGGATATTAAAGAAATCCAGAGCGCTTTCAAGGTTGCTCGTGTTTCTCCCGAGAAGATCTCTCAGCTGGCGCATGTACGTTTCCTCAAAGATGCGCACGGCATTGAAGCTCATATGCAAAAGCATGCTGAGCTGCTTAGGCCACGTTTTGATCTGGTGGAACGCAAGCTGCAGGAAGGACTGGGCGATTTAGCTGTTGCAACCTGGTCTCATCCAAAGGGCGGCTACTTTGTCTCATTTGATGGCCCTGTTGGCTCTGCGCGTGCAATTGTTTCTCGCGCACATGAGCTTGGCGTTACTATGACACCTGCAGGTGCTACGTGGCCAAGTGGCAAGGATCCCTTTGATACTAATATCAGAATTGCTCCAAGTTACCCAACGCTGGAAGAGCTTGATGCAGCGCTTGATGTCTTTATTGTTGCTGTTAAACAGGTAAGTGCTCGACTAGCAAAAGTTGATCGTGGTCAGAGCGTCTGGGGATAGCTTGTGTAACTTTGGTATTTACTTTGAAAGTAAACCCATTCTGCCGTATCTTGATTAACTATGTTTAGAAAAAGCGATTGGATGTTGAATGCCAACTAATACTTCAAAGCCAGAACTTACACCAGAACAGAAGGCAGAAAAAGAGCTGGTTGCTATGGCAAACCAGACCGCAAAAAAGAAGGCAAAGGACCGCAAGCCCGATGAGGCTCCTAAAAAACCAGGTCCTTCTACAGGCATGAAGATTGCTATTGGAGTATTCTCGCTCTTTATTGCTATTTCTATGATGTTGCCTTCCCTGGCCAGCATTTTCTCTAACTCTCAAAAGCAGAATCAGAACCATCAGAATTCTCCTGAGGCTATTAACCAGGTCTACCAGAAACAGGCAGAGGAGAAAGAGTCTGCTATTCAGTCCAATCCAGATAATCTTCCAGCACATCTTGATTTGGCTCGTACGTATCTAGGCTGGGGAATGGCACTTAAGAGCTCCTCTCAAGATGACTCTGTTCAGAAGCAGTCTTTACAGCTGATCAACAAAGCAATTGCCGAGTACGATACGTATCTTGCTTCAAATGATTCTGATGAGGTTCGTGTTGATAGGGCTATTGCGCAGTTCTATGCAGGAGACCAAACGGGTGCCGTTGAGGCGCTTAAGGCAGTAACAGATCGCTCTCCAGACTATGCTAACGGTTGGCTTAATTTGGGAATGATGTATCGTGTTACTGATCAAGTAGATCTTGCAAAAGAGGCACTGCAGAAGGCAATTGAGAAAGATTCCGATAATAGCGCCGGTGTGAGGGATAATGCACAGAAAGTTCTTGATGCATTAAACGGAAACACCTCTACCTCTTCAAATAACACTAAGTAAGGAGGAGTTATGGCACTAGAGATAAGCTCTGAAATTACAGATGAAAAGGCCATTATTCGCATTGAGGGCGAGGTAGACGTATCAAACGCCTCTGAGCTTCGCGATGCTTTGGATACCGCGCTCGCCGATGGAGCAAAAGAAGTTGAAGCTGATTTTGCTGAGGTAGCTTATATTGATTCGACGGGCATTGGCGTTTTAGTGGGTGCTGCACATCGAGCACAAGAGAGTGGTTCTGTGCTTGTTGTTGCAAATCCTCAGAAAAACGTGGAGCGTGTCTTTTCGCTTCTTGGGGTCGATAAAGACCTTAACGTTCGCAAGTAGGTTTGGTAACTTGCAAGCTCTTTGAGAAACGGTTCAAAGAGCTTGTTTATGTTTGTTCCAGAAAGGTATTGCTTGTGTTTGGCATTGGAGAAACAGAGCTCGTACTAATTTTGCTCTTTGCATTTTTAGTATTTGGTCCTGATAAATTACCTGGTATGGGTCGCACGCTTGGTCGTGCTCTTAGACAGTTCCAGAACGCTCAAGAAGGCTTTAATAAAGTTGTCCGTGCAGACTTACTTGACCCTGCAGCGGACGCACTTCACGAGAAGCCCAAGCGCTCCGAGCAGCTCAAAAATGCTGCATCTGATGCTGACCGCGAGGATACTGACCATCAGGAGACCTTTGCTGAGCGTCGTGCTCGCCTCAAGGAGGAGCGCGAGGCTGCTGAGAAGGCTGCTGCTGAGGCTTCTGAGCAGACTAAGCAAGCTGAGCAGACTCAGGAGGTTGAGCAGCCAGAAACCGCTTCCGGTAGCGAGGCTCCTGCTGCTGCACCACAAGCTTCGTCTTCTATTGCTTTCTCCGATGATTCTACAGAGGTAACTGAACACGTGGCACCTAAGGCTGCAGAAGAAACTCCTGCTGCTGCTCCATCTGCAAAAGACCTCTATAACCTTGGATCTGCACGTTCTTCTCGCTCTATGGCAGAAGACAAGAAAGAAGAAGTTGCTGGAGAGGAGGGAGAAAGCCAGGACGCATAAGTCCAGCTTTCGTGTGTAATGCCTATTACTCCAGCTCGTATGCCACTTTTTGATCACCTGGGAGAACTCCGTCGCCGCGTGACCATTGTGGTGGTTTCGCTTTTTGTTACCGCAATCATTATTTATTTTGCAACACCTGCATTGATTGAGATTTTGATTGATCCTATCAGGGAGTTTTTGACTGATGGTAAGCTTACGGTTATCTCGGTCCTTGGCGGTTTTAGTATCAGGTTTAAGGTAGCTTTTTTCTTCTCGGTGATTATCTGCACACCTATTATCATCTGGGAGATTATGGCTTTCTTCTTGCCTGCACTTAACGCTAAAGAGCGCAAGTGGGTTGTTCCTACCGTGGCAGCCATGATTACCTTGTTCTTCTTGGGTATGCTGTTCTGCTACTTCATCATTTTGAACACTGCAATTGGTTGGATGATTGGTCAGTCGCAGGAGTTTGCAGGAACCATTAACGAAGCAAGCGATTATCTCAACATTATTATGATGTTTGAGATTGGCTTTGGCGTTGCATTCCAGCTTCCACTAGTTATTTTCTACCTGGCTATTCTTCACCTTGTTCCTTACAAGGATATGCGTGAGCAGTGGCGCTATGTCTATGTTGGCCTGATGATTCTTTCTGCAGTAGTTACTCCTGACGCATCACCTGTCACCATGATTTTGATGTTTGCAGCTCTTATCCTGCTGTACGAAGTTGCTCTGGCCGTTGCTCGCTACGTCATTATTGCCCGTGATGGCAAAGCTGCTCTTAAGTGGAGCCGCGAGGACTACGAGCAGCATGAGCTAGACAAAATCTAATAGTTTCATTTTTACTTTGGAGAGTGTTGTTCTTTGATTCTAGTTGTTACCGAGAAAAACGACGCAGCGCAGCAGATTGCTCGCCTTCTGTCTGAATCGGGTAAGCCTGAGGCAGACAAGGTATACAACACTCCTGTTTATCGTTTTAGACGTGGCGGAGAAGATCATGTTGCCATTGGTCTTCGTGGCCATATTCTGCAGCCTGATTTTCCTTTAGCTCTCAAGTTTGACAAGGAAGAGGGCTGGTACGGAGAAACTGCAGAAGGGGAGCACCTTCCTGCAGACGTTCCTGATGGTCTTGAGCGTCCTCCTTACAAGGTTAAGCGCAAGCCTTTTATGGCAGACGGCGTTGACCTTAAGGGTTGGAAAATCCCTAGCTTGCCTTATTTGATTTGGGCTCCTGTAGATAAACAACCTGCAGAAAAAGAGATTATTCGAGCACTCAAGAATCTTGCTAAGAAGGCAGAGTCTGTCATTATCGGTACAGACTTTGACCGCGAGGGAGAGCTTATTGGTTCTGATGCGCTTGCTCAGGTTCTCTCGGTTAATCCTAACTTGGCAGTGTTCCGTGCTCGCTACTCTGCCTTTACCAAGACAGAGATTGAGACTGCCTTCAATAATCTGGTAGATCTTGATTACAACCTGGCTGCGGCGGGCGAGTCCAGACAGTATATCGACCTTATCTGGGGTGCTGTACTAACCCGTTATCTGACCACCGCACGCTTTGGTGGTTTGGGCAATACGCGCTCTGCTGGTCGTGTTCAGACTCCTACGCTGGCACTTGTTGTTGAACGCGAGCGTGAGCGCCTGGCATTTAAGCCAGAAGATTATTGGGTCATTTCTGGCGTTTCTGCCCCTGAAGATGACGCGGAAGCAACCTTTAAGATGGTTCACCAGACCGCAAGATTCTGGGATCAGGCAGAAGCAGATGCTGCTTACGCAGTTGTTAAGGATCAAACGCAGGCAACGGTTGTCGAGATTGAGTCTCGTAGCAGAAAGCAGCAGCCACCAGCTCCATTTAACACTACGTCGCTGCAGGCGGCTGCAGCTGCAGAGGGTATCTCGCCAGCTAGAACTATGCGTTTGGCAGAGTCTTTGTACATGGACGGCTTGATTTCATATCCACGTGTTGATAACACGGTCTATCCAAGTTCGCTTGACTTGAAGGATTGTGTTCGTACGCTGTCCGCGGTTCCTCAGTATGCTCCTACTTGTAAAAAACTCTTGGGTCAGCCAAAGCTTCACGCAACGCGTGGCAAGCAGGAGTCTACTGACCACCCACCAATTTATCCAACAGCAGCTGCAAATCCAGATGCTTTGCAGCCTGCAGCTTGGAAGCTCTATAACTTAATTGCTCGTAGATTCCTTGCAACTCTTATGGGTCCGGCTACTATGAGCGGCACTAAGATCACGCTTGATGTTGCTGGTCAGCCGTTTGTTGCAAATGGAACCGTACTGGCTGAGCCAGGCTTTAGAGAGATTTATCCCTTCGGCCTTAAAAAAGACGATCAGATTCCTGATGTTGGTGAGGGAGAGATTGTCTCTATTCAGTCTTTGTCGCTTGACGCTAAGCAGACAGAGCCGCCTGCTCGCTATAGCCAGGGCAAGCTTATTCAAGAGATGGAGAAGCGAGGTCTTGGTACAAAGTCCACGCGTGCCTCCATTATTGATACGCTCTACCAGCGTAAATACCTCAAGAATGATCCTGTTGAGCCAAGTCAGCTTGGTATGGCAATTGTTGATGCGCTCTCGCAGTTTGCGCCACACATTACCTCGCCTGATATGACAGCAGAGCTTGAGTCCGATATGACAAGCGTTGCTGAGGGCAAAGACACGCGTGATGGCGTTGTTACACACTCAAGAACTCTGCTTGCAGGCATGATTGATACGCTTATTGACCACAAAGAAGACTTGTCTGAGGCCATTGCTGATGCAGTTACTGCTGACGCAAAGGTAGGAACCTGCCCTAAGTGCGGCAAAGACTTGGTTGCTAAGAGCTCTCTAAAGACTCGTGGAAGCTTTGTTGGCTGCATGGGCTGGCCAGACTGCGATGTTACCTATCCACTGCCTCAGGGACGTGTTGAGCCGCTTGAGGGAGAGGCTGGTGTCTGCCCAGAGTGCGGTGCTCCTCGCGTAAAGGTTCAGCCGTTTAGACAGCGTGCGTATGAGACTTGTATCAATCCTGCTTGTCCTACAAACGCAGAGCCAGATCTTATTGTGGGTGAGTGTCCAACCTGTAAGGCAAATGGCAAGCATGGGGATTTGGTGGCCCACAAGTCAGAGCGTACGGGCAAGCGTTTTATTCGCTGCACCAACTACGAGGAGTGCGAGACCAGCTATCCTCTGCCTGCTCGTGGAAAGCTCGAGAAGACCGATGAGGTCTGCCCAGATTGCGGCGCTCCTATGGTGGTTGTTACTACCCAGAGGGGTCCTTGGAAGCTCTGTCCAAACTACGATTGCCCTGGTAAAGAAAAGAAAACTGCCTCGCGTAGAGGCGCTCGTAAGAGTACTAAGAGCACCAAATCCACCAAGGCAGCAAAAAAGTAAACGTATGACGGTGCATCGAGAGGTGCACCGTTTTCGGAAGAACGAGCGTCCCTCTCCAACGCCCGCTCCATACGTATTTTTACCCATTTTTGAGCACCTTTCATGTGAAAATGCGCAAAACCTTTAGAATATTCATGGCGAGAAACACAATCTGCCTGTATCGTGAGATAGTTAAGAGGGAGGGAAGCATGAACAAAGACGCACGTACATCTCAAGGCTTGTTCATCACGCTTGAAGGCGTTGATGGCTGTGGCAAGTCAACACAAGCTTCTCTTCTGCGAGAAGATCTTGAAGCTCTTGGCTTTGACGTGGTCTTTGTTCGTGAGCCCGGCGGCACTGCTATTTCTGAGCAGATTAGAGGCATGGTACTTAATCCAGAAAACGGCATGATGTGCGATGAATGCGAGTTATTGCTCTATGAAGCAAGTCGTGCCCAGCTGGTAGGAGAGGTTATCCGACCAGCTCTAGCTGCGGGCAAAGTTGTCTTGTGTGATCGCTTCTATGACTCCACCTTTGCCTATCAAGCAGCTGGTCGCGGTCTTGATACAGACCTTGTGCACCGTGCAAATCGCTTGGGAAGCTGTGGGGTTTCTCCTGATAGAACCCTTGTCTTTATGCTTGAGCCAACAGTTGCTCATGCGCGCGCTACGCAAAATGACGCCGATAGACTAGAAGCAGAAGGTGTTGCCTTCCAGGAGCGAGTTTTTGCTGGTTATAAGCAACTTCTGCAAAATGAGCCAGAGCGTGTAAAAGCTGTCGATGCAGATGGCACAATTGATGAGGTTCGCGCACGTACTCATCAGCTGTTAGCAGATCTTATTCCAGGTATTTGTGAGCTTGGTGAGTGATGCGTTTATGACTCAAGAGAGCACACATACTACTCATAGCACCTATCCACTTCCTCAGGCACTTACCCGTCTTCAGGATCAACCTCAAGTTCAAAATCTGCTTGCACGCGCACTTCATGAGCACAAGCTTGGCCACGCCTATCTGTTTGTAGGAGCTCCTGGCTCTGGAAAAGGTCTTGCAGCCAAAGCTCTGGCGCAGTGTGTTCTCTGTGCTCAGGACGGTGACGCTGCCTGTGACGACTGCATTCGTATTTCTCGCGGTACTCACCCTGACGTTCACGTACTTACTCCAGCTTCCGCAAATGGCTACCTCATTGAGCAGATTCGTCAGCTCATCGCTGATGTTAGTCTGGCGCCTATGCGCTCAACTCATAAGATTTACGTGATTGACCGCGCTGATTTGCTCAGAGAAAATTCTGCAAATGCACTGCTCAAAACTATTGAAGAGCCACCTGCAGACACCATCTTTATTTTGTCTGCACGTTCTTCTTCTGCGGTGCTTCCCACCATTGTTTCTCGTTGTCAGGTAGTTGCGTTTAGAACACTCACTGACGCTGCTGCTAAAGCCGCTATTATGCGAGAGATTTCCGCTACAGAGCAGGAAGCTCGTATTGCGCTTGCAGCTACAGGAACCCCTGGTAGAGCTGTGGAGTTTTTGCAGTCTTCTACGCGAAAAAACATTCGCAGACAGCTCATTGATGTTTTTGGCAATCTGCTCAGAAATGACTCGTGGGATGTACTCACTTCCGCAAAAGAGCTGATAGAAGCTGCAAAAATTCCTCTTGGTGACGTAAGACGTGCCCAAGAAGAGGCGCTTGCTCAAAATGAAGACTTTCTTACCAGCGCTGCGTTAAAGCAGGTTGAGGCGGCAAATAAGCGAGAACTCACAGCGCGCGAGCGTTCGGGTATCATAGAAATGTTGGCAATTCTGGAATCGCTTCTTCGCGACGTACTTTTATGTTGCGAAGCGGTTGATGAAGAAATAGTAAATACGGATGCAGCAGGCATTATTGACCGCGTTGCATCTCAAACTCATACCCAGGGTGTTTTGGGGGCTCTTGCTGCGGTGCAAGAGGCTCAATATAACCTGGATCGCTCTGTTTCTCCCCAGCTAACCCTTGAGGTTATGCTGCTGCATATCAAGGAGGCACTTACATGCCCACCGTTGTCCCGGTGAAATTTGAATACGCCGCGCGCGACCTTTGGTTTGATCCAAAGGAGTCCGGTGTTCTTGAAGGTGACCACGTTATCTGTCAGACCGAGCGCGGCCTAGAGATTGGTCTTGCTGTAGCCGATCCTCGTGAGATTTCTCAGGAGGAGTTTGAGTACAAGACAAATAAAGCCGAGCTCAAAGACGTTGTTCGTGTAGCAACTGACGAGGACCTTTCTCGCGCAGAAGAGCTTGCCGCTAAGGGCGAGGCTGCGCTTCCTGTGTTCAGAAAGTTTGCTGTTCAAGAAGAACTTGAGATGAAGCCCATTGGTGTCGAGTACCTTTTTGATGGCGAGAAGGTCGTGTGTTACTTCTCGGCTGATGATCGTGTGGACTTTAGGCAGCTTGTTCGTGAGCTTTCTCATGAGCTTCACGAGCGCATTGACATGCGTCAGATTGGCGTCAGGGAAGAAGCAGCGGTTATTGGTGGCTACGGTCATTGTGGACAAGAGCTCTGCTGTAGAAGGTTTGGTCTCTCTTTTGAGCCAGTTTCTATCCGCATGGCAAAAGAGCAGGATTTGCCTCTGAACTCCACCAAGATTTCTGGTGCGTGTGGACGCTTAATGTGTTGCTTGCGCTATGAGTTTGAAGCTTATCGTGACTTTAAGAATCGCGCTCCAAAGCGCAACGCTGTCATTGAAACTCCTCTAGGCATGGCAAAAATTGTTGAGTACAACACGCCAAAAGAGGAGATTGCGCTTCGTCTTGAGAGTGGCAAGGTGGTACGTATTCCTCTTGCTGATATGGACACATCTCCTGCGGCTCAGCAGAAGTCGGAAGACCTTGGCTGTTCTTGCAGGCCAGACAGCGTTTCTCGCGCTGCACTTGAGCGCCTTGAATCTGTTGAGGTTCAGATGGCGCTGGCAGAGCTTGATAGGGCAAATGGTCTGATTGTTGATGAAGAGCCTGAGATTAACCCTGATCTCTTTGTCACAGAGGCTCCAAGGCGCAAGCGTGATCGCTTCGAGCAGAACTCTGCAAATAGGCAGGAAAATGCTAGGAACTCTGGAGCAAGAAACGCTCGAGAAGAGCAGGGCGCTCAAAGTTCTTCTCGCACCCGTCGTGTAAGAACTTCAAAGAATGCTCAGGTCAACCCTGGTTCCAGTACTTTTGATGCTGCAACAGATACGCTTCGTCGTACCCGCCGCCGTCATCACACAACAGAAGAGGGCACTGCAAATACTCAGGCTCCTCAGAAGAATGAGCAGGGTACAGCTCCTGCACAGAAGCAGTCTCAGGGTAAGCGTTTTAGAAGGACAGATGCTCCTCAGGCACAACAAAAAGCTGATGAGGCACAGGCACCAGTTCGTGCAAAAAGGACTCGTCGTCCAGGTGATAGGGCGGGCATGAAGACCCAGAACGCCTCACAGAGCGCTCCACAGAATACTTCTGGTTCTAACGGTGCGCCTACCGCTGCATCTAGAGACACTCAGCCACAAAACGCTGCACGTCGTAGACATAGAAGAGCTGGACGCGATGATCGCGGTCGCGGCTCGAAGGACAACGAGTAATGTATACGCTTAAGACTGAATATGCCTTCGACTCAGCGCATTTTCTTACCAACTACTATGGCAAGTGTGAGAATCTGCATGGCCATCGCTGGCATGTGACTGCCTGCATTTCGACTGCAGAGCTTGGTGAGTCTGGTACAGAAAAAGATATGGTTATGGACTTTGGTGTCTTTAAGCGCAAAGTTCGTGCACTGTGCGATTCTCTTGACCATACGTTTTTAATTGAAGAAGGTTCACTTTCTGAAAAGACGTTGGCCTGTCTTAAAGAAGAGGGTTTCTCGCTCACTATTTTGCCGTTTAGAACAACAGCAGAAAATCTGGCAAAGTATCTCTTTGAGCAACTTGAGTCAGAAGGTTTGCCCGTCTCTTCCGTTGAGGTTGATGAGACCCCTAACAATTGCGCCATATATTCAAAAAATATGAAGTAACCTGTTGTTTTTTAAAGCTCGTGCGAGCAACGTAACCTCGATGGGTATACTCTACGTATGTAGAGGTTTTATCTTTTGGCGAGGTGGAATTTCATGGCTCACGGAGCGTTGCGGGGTGTCAATTTAACCGGTTGGCTTACGCTTGAACCGTGGGTAACTCCTGAGCCGTTTGCACGCACGGGCTGCGTTGATGAGGCTCAGCTCATTAAAGCGCTGGGCGTTGAGGACTACCACAATCTTGTTAAAGCGCATCGTTCTTCATTTATTCAGAGTTCTGACTTTGTCAGCATTGCCGCTCGTGGTTTTAATGCGGTAAGAATTTCTGTGCCTTGGTACGTTTTTGATGAAGAAGCTGCAGGGACTCCATATGTTAGCTGCATTACCGAGCTTGATAGAGCTCTTGAATGGGCAGAAGAACTTGGCCTGCACGTTATTTTTGTACTGGCAGTAAATCCAGGTTTGCCTGATGGCTTGAATGACCAGCCAGGTGGTGCTCCGCGCACTAGAATTTCTGGGGAGAAGTCGCTTTCTATTCTGCATAAGCTTGCCCTTCACTACGCTCACCGCAGTGGTTTTTATGGCATTGAGGTAGCCGATGAGGTTAAGCCTCGTGTGCGCAAGGGCTTTAAGCTCACAGATGGTATTCCTGGTCACTCGCTTAGAAACTATTATCGCCGTGCTTATGAGACCATTAGATCTGTGGCGGGAGAAGAGCCTGTGGTCATTCTTCCAGATGGTGGCTGGCCTCAGGGATTTAGGCGTTTTATGAGCCAGCAGGCCTATCAAAACGTTTGGCTCGACGCTCACCTTGATAAACCCTGCGAGGGAATTGATTGTTCGGGTCCTCGCGGTGTACAGCAGCTTATTGATAAAAACGAAGCGTATTTGAAGACTTCTGCTTCAGGCGGTCTGCCGGTCATGGTGGGTAAGTGGTCAGCATCACTTCCAAGCATTGACGGCGCTATGACGGCAGAGGGAAGAATTGCGCTTGAGCGCATTTACACTTCCGGCCAGCTCAAAGTGTACAATACGTGTCCTGCATGGTTCTTCCAGACCTGGAAGACCTCTGCATTTTTAGCTGCATGGGACGCACGCGTTGCGCTTGCAACGTTTGAGAGGGGAATGCTCGAGTAATGACAGAATCTACTCTTTTAGCAGGTAAACTGTCTATTGTGGGCACGCCTATTGGTAACCTTTCGGACGCGTCACCGCGCGTTAAAGAAACGCTTGCAGCAGCAGATGTCATTTTATGTGAGGACACGCGCGTGACCTCAAAGCTCCTCTCGGCATTTGACATTCATGTACCGCTGCAGCGCTGTGATCAAAATATTATTGAGTCGCAAATTGAGCCAACGCTTGAGAGGCTTCGTGCGGGTCAGCATGTTGCGTTTGTTTCAGATGCCGGCATGCCAGGCATCTCTGACCCGGGTCAGCATTTGGTTGATGCGGCGCTTTCAGAAGGCCTTGCTACGGAGGTTATTCCGGGTCCTTCTGCGGTGACCTGCGCGCTTGTTGCATCGGGCCTGGCAAGTGATCATTTCTTTTTTGAAGGATTCTTGCCCAGAAAACACGGGCAGATTGTTCAGCGCCTACAGCAGCTTGCGCAAATTCCTGGCACCATCGTGTTGTATGAGTCTCCGTTTAGGGTGCTTGCAACGGTTGAGGCCATAGCCGAGGTGTTTCCAACCAGGCAGGTGGCTCTTGTCAGAGAGCTTACTAAGCTGCACGAAGAAGTGGTGCGTGACGTGGCGCCTTGCCTTGTTGAGACACTTTCTGCAAAAGAGAACCTCAAAGGCGAGTGTGTTCTGGTCATTGCGGCTCCCACAGAAGAAGAGCTTGCCTCTGCATCATCGCAGGCAGAAGGAGAGTCTCAGCTCTCGCTCGAAGATGCAATAGAGGCTGGCCTTGCAGCTGGTACGAGAAAATCAGCCCTGGCCAAGGAGCTTGCTCAGAAGTTTGGTATTGCGCGTGATGAGGCATACCAGGCAATTCTTGCTCACGAGGCATAATCACCATACCAACACAAGTGCGCCCAGCATTTGCTCTATACTGGATAAGTTATTGCAACTTACACAAAGGGAGTCATTATGCCCGAGGCCAAGCCGTCATACTTTATTACCACCCCAATTTATTACGTCAACGCAAAGCCACACCTAGGAACTGCGTACTGCACCCTGCTTTGCGATATCCAAGCTCGCTTTAGACGCGCTGCTGGTTACGATGTATTTTTCCTCACCGGTATGGACGAGCATGGCGAGAAGGTCGCTCTTGCTGCAGCTGATCACGGTTTGTCTCCACAGGCATGGTGTGATTCCCAGGTTCCTTTCTTCAAGGGACTCTATGAAGAGCTGAATATCTCATATGACGACTTCATCCGTACTACCGATGAGCGCCACGTAAAAGCTGTCCAGTATCTGTGGGAGCGCATGCGTGAAGCCGGCTTCATCTACAAGGGATCCTATGATGGCTGGTACTGCATCCACGAGGAGACCTTCTTTACCGAGACTCAGGTAGAGAAGGCAGACGAAGAGGCTGGTTGCAAGGGCGCACACCTCTGCCCAGATTGCCATCGTGAGCTTGAGCGTGTCTCTGAGGAGTCTTGGTTCTTCAAGCTCTCTGCATTTCAGGATAAACTGCTTGAGCTCTATGCTCAGCACCCAGATTTCATTGAGCCAGATTTCCGTGCAAACGAGGTCCGCAGTTTTGTTGAGTCTGGCCTCCAGGATATTTCTGTATCCCGCACCAGCTTTGACTGGGGTGTTCCGGTTCCTTTTGATGAGTCTCACGTAACCTATGTCTGGTTTGATGCTCTTCTCAACTACTACACCGCTGTTGGCTATGGCGATGACAGTCCAGAGGCTGCTGCCATGAGAAAGCGTTTCTGGCCAGCTCAGATGCACGTTGTTGGTAAGGATATCATTCGCTTCCACTGCGTCATTTGGCCTGCAATGCTTATGGCTCTTGGCGAGGCTGTACCTGAGCACATTTTTGCTCACGGCTTCCTTAACGTCCGCAACTCTGAGACCGGCGTTGTTGAGAAGATGAGTAAATCTCGCGGAAACGCCATTGCACCTAAGGACGTTTTGGACCTGCTGGGTGTTGAGGGCTACCGCTACTACTTCATGACCGATGTCACTCCTGGTGAGGACTCTGGCATTTCCTTCGAGCGCATGGAGCAGGTCTATAACGCTGACCTGGCAAATAGCTGGGGTAACTTGGTTTCTCGCGCACTTAATATGAGCGATAAGTACTTTGAGGGCGTCACTCCAACTTTTGATGGATCTTCTATTGCTGCAGACCATCCTCTGCGCAAGCTGGCTGAGGGCATCTATGACCGCTACGCCGCGTGCATGGAGAAGATGGACTACGTGGGCGCTAAGAATATCATCATGGAGCTTGTCCACGCAGCTAACCACTACATTGAGGATGCTGCTCCTTGGACGGTGGCAAAAGACCCAGAGCGTGCAACTGAGCTTGCGGAGATTATCTATACGCTGCTTGAGTCTATCCGCATTTGTGCACATCTCTTTATGCCATTCATGCCTACCACATCCGCAGAGGTTCTTCGTCGTATGAGCCTTGATGAGGCAGAGATTACCTCTACCGATACCCGTAGCGAGTGCGTATGGGGCAAGCTTCAGGGTGGCCTGGCTGTCTCTAAGGGAGACGCTCTGTTCCCACGTCTTGCAAGTAAGTAATCGTGTCGGAGCACGCATCGCATCAGACATCGTGGCTTGCTAATCAGCGCGCCGCTAAAGAAACGCTGGAACGTTTTGGCCTTGCCACCAAATACAGGTTGGGCCAAAACTTCCTGGTACAAGATCACGTTATCGAGAAGATCGTCCAGCTTGCAGAGGTTCAGCCTACCGATGTGATTGTTGAGGTTGGGCCCGGTTTGGGTACCCTTACAGTTGCCTTGCTCGACCGCGCCCGTGCGGTTTGTTCACTTGAAGCAGACTCTGAACTGGAGCAAGTCTTGGCGGTAACCTGCAAGGAACCTCATCCAGACTCGTTTGCGCTGGTTATGGGAGATGCTCTGGCAATTACGCCGCAGAAGCTTGCTGAGGCCTACAGTGCACTTCCTGCCGTTGCTCAGAGCGCGATCCCGGTTGCTCCGATGCCAACTAAGTTTGTATCCAATCTGCCGTATCAGGTGGCAGCTACGCTGATTCTCAAGTTCTTCCAGGAGCTTCCTTCGCTTGAGCGAGCGGTAGTCATGGTGCAGGCTGAGGTGGCTGATAGAATTTCCGCTAAGCCTTCTACCAAGGCATATGGCGCTTACACCGCAAAGCTGTCTTTGTTTGCCCAGGTTACCGGTAGATTTGAAGTGGGTCCTGGCAACTTTATGCCTCCACCACGCGTCAACTCTGCCGTGGTTCGTCTTGATCGCACCCAGGCGAGAAACCCGCTGACCTCCAAGCTTCTTTCCGAAGAAGAACTCTTGCATACTATGAGGGTCATTGACGCTGCCTTTGCACAACGAAGAAAGACCATTCGTAATTCAATGAGCGCCTCTGGTTTTGATAAGGACAAGCTAGACCAGGCGTTTCTCGCCACAGGAATTGCGCCTACGGCGCGTGCAGAAGTTTTGACCAGCCAAGACTTTATTTGTCTTGCGGCTGCTTTGGAGCCTTTGAATGAGTAAGAAAAAACATCATCTACCGGCAGAAGAAGTGGAAGTACTTTCTTTTTCTGACGGTTATCTATTCCATGATATTTACGGTACACCACACCCAGCTCCGCGTATCTTGGTGCCTGTTGCTGATACCCATGGTCACCTGGGTAGTCTTCATGAGCACAGTGCAGCAGACTCTCTTGCACGTGCGGCTGCAGCGGGCGTTCGCATGCTTATTGTGCCCGTAGACATTGCAACGGAGTTCCCTCGTAAGTGGGTAGACACCAGTACTTTTATCGCTTGGTTTGAGGATACTCTAAGCCAGGCTCGCGCTGCTTATACAAAGCTGGCTGAGGCAGATCTCTGTGTACCCTGTGATTTACCTGCAGAGTATTTGTTTGAGCACACGTATTTTGTAGTTGGCGCACATCCTTATAGTGCACCAGACTATAACCAAGAAACTGAACAGCGCTTGTTTGAGTTGCTTGAGCACCCTCTTTGCGTCGGCGTGGGAGAGATTGGCCTTGATTTTGGACCGTACTGCGAGGTTCCAGAAGAGGTCCAGCGTCAAGCATTTGAGCGTCAACTCTTAATTGCACATGAACACAATCAACGCGTTGAGTTGCACTTGCGTGATGGTGCTGATGACACGCACGCTCATGATTTGGCGCTTGAAATACTAAACCGTATGGGTGTGCCTAAGGCAGGCTGTGACCTGCATTGCTACACCGATGGTCCTGAGGTCATGAAGCCTTTTGTAGACCTTGGTTGTTTTGTTGCCTTTGGTGGCGCGGCAACGTTTAAGCGCTCTGATGATATACGAGCTGCAATGATTTCATGCCCAGAGGCGCAACTGCTTTCAGAGACCGATTTCCCCTATATGGCCCCAGAGCCTTTGCGCGGAGGGGAGTGCACGCCAGCGATGGTGGTGCACACGGTTGAGCGCTTGGCGGAGCTTCGTTGGCAGCGACTTGATATCCCCAAAGAGAAGACGTATACCATACTGTGGGAAAACGCCCAGCGCTTTGTAGGACTTGCATAGCACAGTAGGAGGTGAGCACATATGACAAAAATCCTGGTAGTAGAGGATGACCATCAGATTCAGCAAGAGTTGGTGCTCCTGCTACAAAGAAACGGCTTTGAGGCCCAGGCTCTCACGTCTTTTGAGTCTGCACCTCAACAAATTGTTGCTGCTCATCCAGACCTGGTTCTGTTGGACCTTAACCTCCCAGGTATTGACGGACAACAGATTTGTCGAGAAGTACGACAGCTCTCTAACGTTCCTATCATTGTAGTTACCAGCAGAAACACTGACCTTGATGAGCTTATGGTACTCTCGTTAGGAGCGGACGATTTTATCGCCAAGCCCTATAACACCCAGATTTTGCTTATGCACATTACCTCGGTTTTGAGGCGTGCAAATAGCGATGTCACAACAGGAACAAAGCTTTCACATGCAGGTGTGACACTTGATTCTTCTTCCTGCAAAGTTTCTGCAAATCAGAAGAGCGTTGAGCTGACTAAAAACGAGCTCAGGATACTTTCACTTTTGATGCAAAATGCGGGAACTGTTGTTTCTCGTCAGCGTATTCAAGAGGAGCTGTGGCAGTCGGATGAGTTTGTTGATGACAATACGCTGACGGTCAACATTAGCCATCTCAGAAATACTCTTGCAAGCATTGGTGTTGAGGACTTTGTGATGACACGCCGCGGACTTGGCTACGTTATTGAGTAGGCTGTCATGACGTTTTTTAAGTATCTAAAAAATCGAACTATATTCTTTCTTGCGCTTATAGCTAGCAGCACGTTAATTGGCTTTATGCTTAAGGGTGTTGGACTTAACGCGTTTGCTATTGCCTACTGTATCCTGGTCTTGTGGGTAGTAGGAGTGGCGGCACTTCTAGCCGATTATTTTCATCGTCGTTGGTTCTACCAGCAGCTTGCCGATAATTTAACGGCAACTGATAAAGAGAGCTATCTGGTTCCTACCATGCTGGACACACCTTCAACACTGGAGGAGAAGCTTTTTAAGGACGCGCTTTCTAGTATGTCCAAGTCTATGATGGACCAGCTTGCTGATGAGCATATGCGATCAAAGGAATATCGCGAGTACATTGAGATGTGGGTGCATGAGATTAAGACCCCCATCGCCGCAGCTCATTTGGTTGCTCAGAATAATCCATCGCTTCCCATGGATGACGTGCAAACGCAACTTACCAAGATTGAAACTCTAGTAGAGCAGGCGCTCTTTTATGCACGCAGCGCATCTGTAGATCGAGATTTTTCTATCAGAGACGTTAATCTGCAGTCTATTGTCAAAGATGCCCTTAAAAACAACGCACGTGTCTTCATTGATGCAGGTGTTTCTCCCCATTTTGATGATCTGGCCCATGTAGTTAAGACTGATCCAAAGTGGCTTGAATTTATTTTGCGACAGCTTCTCATCAACGCAGCAAAGTATTCAAATCCAGAACTTGCACCTGGCGAGAAGAACGTTTGGATTTCTGCCTCTGTCTCAGAGCCACGTGAGGGAACTACTTCAACTACTCTCTTTATTAAAGATAATGGCATCGGTATTCCTGAAGAGGATCTTTCTCGTATTTTTGATAAGGGATTCACCGGTCAAAATGGACGCAAGTACGCCAAATCTACCGGTATGGGTCTCTATCTCTGCTATGAGCTCTGTAAGAAAATGGGCCTTAAGCTGGCTGTGAGTAGTACCATTGGTAAAGGTTCAACCTTTTCTATTACGTTCAACCAGTCTTTTACGGATTTAAAATGAAACTAATTAATAATGAAAATACGAGCAAAGCAGACTACATCGTAGCTGCTTTGCTCGTACTGAATACAGCAATTCATTTTTATCCAGAAGTATTCCCTTATCCACAGCAGATAAATGTATGCATTTTTGTCTCTATCTTCCTCTTGCAAATTTTTAGGATAGTCAAATTTAGAGAAAGAAAAGTAAGTACCTATGTACTTTTGGCTATGAGCCTTTTAGCAGCAATTGTGCTAGTTCTATATTAGAAGTTCCCACAATTCATCCGTTTGAGGATCGCTTCCTACTGGGAAGGTATGCTGACTAAAGCGCTTGAATCCCCAATGTGAATAAAATGCCTTAGCAGGCTCATTGTGTTCCCAGACACCCAACCACACGCGCTTCTTACCCTTCTCTTTTGCTAAATCAAGGGCAAATTTCATGAGCTTTGATCCAAGGTGTAGGCCTTTGTAACGCGGAAGGATATACAGGCGTTCAATTTCAAGTGAGTCATCGCGCTGACCCTCGGTTTGCTCATAGCGTGTATTGAGCTTCAAGTAGCCGGCTATCTGGTCTTCTACCTCAATAAAATAGAAATATGAGTGTTTAGCAGCAAGTTCGCGAGCAAGCTTTTCTGTGTTGTAGAGCGAGTCAATACAGCTTGCCAAATCATCTGCCGTATTAGAGTCAATAAAGGTATCTACAAATGTCTCTACGCTAAGCTTTTGCAGCGCACGTAAATCAGCTGCTTCAAGTGGCCTAATTGAAACGTGAACGTCATCAACATTGACTGTGTTTCTCGCCTGACGATATGCATCAAGGTCAAAAGAGAGCACATGGTGGAGGACGCCAAAGTGATCAAGCACCTTAGAAGATGCCTGCGTAAATCCAGCGCGCTCGTAGAAGGGCTGAGCTTTGAGTTGTGATTCAACTAGCACCTTGGAGGCGCTACTTTCTTGCGCCAGGTAATCCAGGGTATCGTGCAGCAGCTTTGAGCCAATACCAGCACCTTTGTTGCTAACACATACGCGACCAATAAGAGGGGAGTTGTATGATTGTCCTGCATCAATGATGCGCAAATATGCAGCTACCGAGTCAGTATCTTGATAAAAGACATGGGTAGAAACTTGATCAACGTTATCAAGATCGTTGTACATAATCTGCTGTTCAACAATAAACGTTTCTGCTCTTAGAGAAAGAATTTGATACAACTCTTTAGCGGTAAGCTGCCCAAATCTTTTAATTACCAACTTCATAGCATGCCCCTCCCGTATGCTTGATAGTGATATTTTGCCACATCAAAGTGAGAAAAGCGTAAGGTTTCTGTAAGGTCATTCGATGGCAACGTAAACGGTAGTGACGGAGTATATATCTCAAGATTTACTCGCCTCCAATGAAAGGACGCAACATGGCAGCTACTCAAGTAACTCCAACTCAGCCAACTGTTGTGGCTGGACAATCTTCAGCACTTACCCCACGCACCGTTTTGGTTTGCCAAAACCTCGAGAAGTACTATGGAACTCGTGGAAATATCACTAAGGCACTGGACGGCATTAATCTTTCTGTAGCTCGCGGTGAGTTCATTGCCATCATGGGACCTTCCGGCTCTGGTAAAACCACGCTTTTGAACTGCATCTCTACCATTGACCAGGCATCTGCAGGCCACATCTTTATTGATGACCAAGAGCTTTCCAGCCTGCGTGGAGCAGAGCTTTCTGCTTTTAGACGCGACCGCTTAGGCTTCATTTTCCAGGACGCAAACCTGCTTGATAGTCTTACTGCTCGCGAGAATATCGCGCTCTCTTTAACCATTGGTCATGTCCGCGCGCAGGAAGTTTTGGAGCGCGTAGAAAACGTTGCCAAGCTACTCCAGATTTCTGAGGTGCTTGATAAGTTCCCTTACGAGATGTCCGGCGGACAGCGCCAGCGCGTTGCTGCTGCTCGAGCAATTGTCACTAACCCTTCGCTGGTCCTGGCAGACGAGCCAACCGGCGCGCTTGACTCAAAGAACGCCCGCACGCTTCTTGAAAGCCTTGAGAACCTCAATCGTAATGGTGCAACCATTGCAATGGTTACTCACGATTCATATGCAGCTTCTTACGCTCATCGCGTTATTTTCATTAAGGATGGCCGCATCTTTAATGAGATAGTCCGCGGCGAGAAACCCCGTAAGCAGTTCTTTGACCAGATCATGGACGTTGTTTCATTCCTGGGAGGAGAGGGTGCTGATGTACAGTAAAATCGCGCTTGGTAACGTCAAGAAATCACTGCGCGATTTCAGCATTTACTTTCTGACATTGGCAGTAGGCGTTGCACTGTTTTATTCCTTCAATTCAATTACTCAGCAATCCATGGTGTTGAATCTTTCTGAAGACCAGAGACGCATTGTTCAGCTCTTAAGTAACACCATCTCTGGAGTAAGCGTTTTTCTTGCTGTAATTATGGGATTTCTTGTTGTCTACGCTAATCAATTTCTGATTCGTCGTAGGAAAAAAGAATTTGGCATGTATCAGATACTGGGCATGACCAAGAGAAATGTCTCTAAGATTATGAGTATTGAGACACTGTTTGTTGGTTTTCTCGCTCTGGTAGTTGGACTTGTTGCAGGTATTTTTATCTCTCAATTTATGATGTTTGCAACGGCCCACATGTTCAATACGACTCTTGATTCATTCAAATTTGTCTTCTCGCAAGCTGCGTTGATTCAAACGGTTATTTACTTTGTAGTCATGTTTGTGGTTGCGCTGATTTTTAACGTCACCACGGTGTCCCGCTATAAGCTTATTGACCTTCTTAACGCAGACAAAGTAACTCAGACCGTCAAGGTAAGAAACCTTACCGTTTCAGTACTGCTCTTCTTGGCCTCTCTTGGAATCATTGCTTATTCCTATATCCTGCTTCAGCACAATGGTTTAAAACAGATAGATGACGAGTTTGCCATGGCTACTGCTTTGGTATCTGTGGGCACAGCACTCTTTTTCTTCTCAATCTCTGGTTTTTTTCTCAGATTCATGCAGATGCAGAAGGGCTTCTACTACAAGGGTCTTCACTCATTCATCCTGCGTCAATTTAATGCCCGCGTTAATACTGCTTGGGTTTCCATCTCTTTAGTCTGCGCTATGCTCTTTGTGGCAGTTTGTGGACTTGGTACGGGTTTCTCGCTTGTTGACTCTATTAATGCCAGCTTCTCTAAGCTCAAAACGTACGATGTTTCTGTAGCAATTTATCCAGGCTCAGAGCGCAGTTATACCCCTGGTCCAGCGGATTCATACGACTACCTTTCTGTAGTGCAGAAGCTAGATCCAGAGTGGGATAAAACTATCAAAAATGCCTTCCAGGTTGATACGTACTACGCTCAAGATGATCCAACAACACCAGGTTTTACGTATGGCTCTATTGATGCTGTAACAGGCAAGCGCTTTGATGATTACTCGACTACCTATAGTGACCAAGAATTCCCTACTCAGAGAAATGTGACTCTGATGCGAGCCTCTCAGTACAACAAGCTGCGTGTTGCGTCTGGTCTTGAGCCTGTTGACTTTGGTACTGATGGCTATATGGTTTGGACGCTTGATACTAATCTCACAAAATACTGGCAGGATTCTCTTGCAAACAATCCCGAGCTTACCATTCAAGGTCACAAACTCCATGCTGTTGGTGGAACATTGGATATCGCACAAACACAAGGTGGCCCCCATCTTATGCCTGCACTTGGAATTGTGGTTGTTGCTGATCAAAGCTTCCCTTCGAGCGTTGTTTTGACCAACTCGTATATCTTAGGTAATTACCAAACTCCAGGTGATACTACTGAAACACAGTTCCAGGGTCAAATTAAGCAGTACTTAGGCGATGGAGCAGTAACGGGAAACGATTCCGATCCATATGCTTCAATGCTTGTTGTTACCGCTTCTGAGTTCATTCAAGGTACTGCTGGGCTCTCTGGTATCGTGACATATTTAGCGCTGTACATTGGCTTGGTACTTTTTATTGCTTGTGCTGCTATCCTGGCACTTCAGCAACTCTCCGAGGCATCTGACAATGCTCGTGCGTATCAAGTTCTTGCAGAGCTTGGTGCCGAGAAGGGCCTTGCAAGTCGTGCGCTCTTTGTTCAGATTGGCGTGTACTTCCTGTTCCCGCTGCTTATGGCAGCTGCACATGCTACCCGTGCGATGTCCATTATGGTTTCTATCATCAAGGCGTTTGGCAACTTTGATGTAGCTAGCAGCATTGGTGGAGTGGTTGCAGTCGTAGCTGCTTTGTATGGCGGATACTTCCTGGTTACCTATTTTGCTGCACGTTCGATCATCTTTAGAGGTTCCAAGAGAATGCAGTAAGTTGCGTCGTCGTGTTGTAAATTCGTGAAAGAAGGACGGATGTTCCTCTGTGGGGCATTCGTCCTTCTCGCTTAGGTAAAATAGAAACGTTATGTCAGATGGTATCTGTGCAGAGCACATACTCAAGGAGGCATCATGGGTCTTTGGTCAAAGGTTAAAAATGTGTTTGTTCCTTCTAACGGAACAGAGCAGCCTCAGAAGGCTACATTTGCTACTAGGGAAGACACTATCTATGCGCCAGTTTCTGGTGTCCTGGTAAGCGTACAAGAGGTTCACGACGAGGTAATCTCAAGCGGTCTCTTTGGCCAGGGCTATGGCATTTTGCCCGTTGGTCTTGATTGCGTTTATGCTCCTTGCAATGCTCGCGTTACCGCAACTAACGTAACCAATCACTCAATTGGTCTTACCACAGACACTGGTATTGAGATTTTGATTCACATTGGTGTTGGCACCATCGAGATGAACGGTAAGGGCTTTACCCGTTACGTTCACGCCAACGATGAGGTCAAGGCAGGTACTCCACTGATTTCATTTGATGCTGCTGCCATTGAAGAAGCAGGATATGAGAACGTTGTAGTTGTTACCGTTGTTAATGCAGATCAGTATGAGCGCATTGACCTCATTGGTGAGTCCGGAACACTGATTGGTGGTCGTCCACTGGTTAAGATTGGCGATCCTCTGATGTGCGTCAAGCACTAGGGTTTCTCGCCAGCAAAACATCTGCAATAAACGAGGTTTTACATGCTTAGAGTTACTAAGGCAATTCTTCACGTCTTTGATTTTGAGACGGGAACTAAATACTTCTCTCAATCTACCTTGGATTTAGAGGATCGTCAGACAAAGTCATACGTACAGCGTAGACTGCGTAAAATTACGGCAAACCCTGAGTCCAGGCACGGAGAGTTTGCTCCTACCAGTAATTTTGCTGGAGGTCTTCAGGAGTATGCTCACGGAGACGTTGAGTTTGTAGAGTTTTCTCATCAGATTGCTCAGTGGTTCTGGGAAGAGCTTCGTCGTGCAGATGACGTTGAGCAGTGCGATCTTCTTGTGGCGGACTACATTGATACCGATGCTGGCCAGGCGCTTGCCAGTGCTGCTGCAGACGATGAGGACGCTCAGGCTGAGGCATTTGAGGGCGAGGGAAGACGTCTTTTTGCCATTGTGCTTCTTCCGCGCAAGCAGGCTTTTATTCATGATGTAAACGGTTCTGCAAATGAGATTTTGCGCCAAGATGCAACGCTGCCTTCTCCTACGCAAAAAGTTGATTCGTATGCGGTCATCGACCTGGATACAGGGGCTATTGATTTTCATGACCATGACCGCTCTGTAGCAGGAGAGGGAAAGTTCATCATCCCAGAACTCTTCCTTGAGTGCTCATCAGAGGCTTCCAGTCATGAAGTTATTGGTGAGGTAACTGTTATTGTTCAAGACTTGGCAGAAGAGTATGGTCTTGAGCCTGCTGTTGAGGTGTCTCGTGCTAAGGCTGCTGTTGCAGAAGCAGCAGAGGTAGAAGAGGTAGTTGATCCTATCAAGGTTGGTAAGCGCATCTTTGAGGAGCGTCCTGAGATTCAGGAAAAGTACGAGGCTCAGGTGGCAAGCAGAGAGCTCCCTGAAGAAGTTCCTGTTAAACGCGGTGTTGCTAACAGAATTGCAAAGAATCATAAAATTCGCACCGATACGGGAATTGAGATTTCATTTCCCTCAAACCTAACGGATCGTCCAGGTTACCTAGAATTTTCTCACGAGTCTGACGGTAGGATTACCATATCAATAAAAAATGTTGCACATATTGAAAACCGCTAAATCCTATCTCTGACCTCACAATTTAGAGCCAAAACTCCCCAAAATTCGTTTCGGAGAGTTTGTAAATTACGTATCTTTTTGAATATCATCGTGTATCTCGGGTAGAATAGTCTCTCAAAGGTCACACCGTACTACTAAACGTTCTAGGAGACCCTTATGAGTTTAAAGAAACAGCAAAGCACCACCATTGAGGAGCAGAGCGCTGCTCTTTTCAACCGTCGTGATGCTCTTAAGATTTTTGCCGGCATGGGCATTGCTGCCGCTGCCGTTACTGCATCCCTGATTAATACCCGTCCTGCTTTTGGTGTTACCCAGGCTCAGATTGATGCTGCTCGTAGCGATTACGATGCAGCTCAGAAGCTGCTTGATGAGATTTCTAATGAGGTCTCTAGCATGCAAGCAAGCCTCAATGACACTAACTCTCAGATTGGCGCTATTTCTGATCAGATTGCAGATAAGCAGAATCAGATTGATGCTAAGCAGAAAGAGATTTCTGAAAAGGAAACTCAGATTGCCGAGAAGAGAAAAGAACTTGGCGCTCGTATGTCCAGCAACTACAAGGCTGGCCCAGCTGGTGCTTTGGAGATGATTCTTTCTTCTGCAAGCTTTGAGGAGCTCACTTCTAACATTTACTACCTCGATAAGATTTCTGAGTCCGATCAGAAGATGATTGAGGAAGTTAAGAACCTGAAGGCCGCTCTTGAGTCTGATAAGGCTGCTCTTCAGTCCGAGAAGACCGAGCTAGAGAATAAGAAGGCTGAACTTGAGAATCTCCGTGCTTCTCAGGAGTCTCAGCTTAATGATATTTCTGCTCGTCAGGCGGACGCTGCAAACGTTGTTGCAAATCTTGATGACAACGTCAAAGAACTTATCGCTCAGCGTGATTCTGAACTTCTTGCCGCTCAGCAGGAGGCAGAGCGTGTTGCTGCTCAACGTGCTGCTGCATCAAGCGACAGCGGTGGTGGTAGTAGCTACTCTGGTGGCGGTGGCGGAGGAGGAACCTCTTCTGCTGGTTCCGGTTCTGCTGCTGCAGTTGTTAATGCTGCAGGCTATACCGGATCTACCGGTGCTGGCTTCTGTGCTGCTTGGGTTTCTAATGTCTTCTCAAACGCAGGTGTTGGCACCTTCTATGGCAACGCTTGTGATATGTACTATTCCTGGTGCTACTCAACTGATCAGAGCGCTATTGAGCCTGGCATGATTATTGCTGTCCCAACCCTTGGTGGTTCTGCTGCAGCTCTGATTTACGGCCACGTTGGCATTTACATTGGTGGCGGCATGGTCAGGCACTGCCTCTCTGGTATTGTAAGAAGCCAGAGCTTGAGTTCTTGGATTTCTCAGCTTGGTGCTTTGAGTACTCCAAGGTGGGGCTGGCTTGGCGGCGTTGTCCTAAGCTAAGGTATTGGCCCCTCATAACTTGTAATGTAAAAGAGCTTGGTTGCATGCAACCAAGCTCTTTTTGATGTCTCTTTGACGCAAAAAAGCAGGGTAAAAACCTTGAAAAGCTTGAGAAAATTCTTGAGAAGCTTGTATGTAGAGAAGAACTTCCAAAATTTCACTACGTACGGCACATGATGATGCTTTCTCAATGCACCTTAAGGCGTCAGCCATGGTAATGTACTGGGTTGAAACCTTGTGCGAATGGTCTCGCCGTGGAGGTGCCAAAGCAGACCGTGCACTCTTACAGACAGTTGCTGGAGAGACGGATGCGGCAATTGCCACTGTGACGAAAAGTTATAAGTGACAATAGAGTTGTAGCCATGAAGTTTAAGAGCGTATGATACGCCATCCAGCAGCTTCCCGGCGCATCTCGATAAAGCGCCGGTAGATACCAGCCTCCTTCATTAGCTCATTATGTGTACCACGCTGAACGATGCGCCCGCCGTCGATCACAAGAATCTGGTCAGCATCGCGCACCGTGTTCAGGCGATGTGCAATGGTAACAAGGGTCTTTCCTCGTGTCAGTTCCGTTACTGCCTGCATAAGCAGGTGCTCGTTTTCCGGGTCAACCGAGCTCGTAGCCTCGTCAAGGATGACGATCGGCGCATCCTTCATGATGGCGCGTGCAATGGATACTCTCTGGCGCTCTCCACCGGAAAGGTTTGCCCCACCTTCCTCAAGCACCGTGTCGTAGCCGTCAGGAAGTTCCATAATGAAATCATGGCAGCGTGCGCGTTTTGCTGCGGCGATGACCTCTTCGCGCGGTGCATCGGGGCGACCAAAGCGAATGTTATTCTCGACGGTGTCATTGAACAGGTATACGCTCTGGAACACCATCGATATGTTTGCAAGCAGGCTTTCCGCCGTTCCCTCGCGGACATCAATGCCGCCGATGGTAACGTGACCCTTATCGACATCCCAAAAGCGCGCAAGCAGATTCACCAGCGTCGTTTTACCCGAGCCGCTCGGGCCGACAAGTGCGCAGGTTGAGCCTTCGGGAATAAAAAGCGTTACTCCGTCTATGACACGACGACCGTCTCCGTAGCCGAATGAGACATCTTCCATGGCCAGGGCAAATCCGTCGGGTGAGAGCGTCTCATCCGTAAGGTCTTGCTTTGGCACTGAACATACCTCGTCAATGCGGTTAAGCTCTCCTTCGATCTTCTTGGTGAGAAACGCACTGTTGTTCGCGCTGATAAGCTCTCCGTAGATCATAAAAGCGGCAACCAGCAGCGTGAGCGCCCACGAGAGAGACAGAGCGCCTGTCAGATACAGTGTGCATGCGGCGAGAAGAACTCCGCAGCTTGCAAGGTTGAACACGAGCACATAGAGCTTGAGGATACCTTGTGCCGCCTGCTCTTGATCGTAATCTGCCTGGCGTTTCCGCTCAAAGGATGCCTTCGCTGCGGCAAGTGCGTCATCGGGTGTCGCGAATGCCCGCAATACAGCCATGCCGCGGGCGTATTCGATCACCTTGTCAGTCATTTCCTCCTGTGCGGCAGTGACCTCCCGTGTGACGGCGGTCGAGCGTCTTCTCAGCCAATCCAAAACAATAAGGCCTACGGCAATGCCGACAAAGGTAATGAAGGCAACCGGTGGCGCTTGAAACAGGAAGAACAGACTCATGATCACTGCCATAGCTACGCCGCCCGAGAGTCCCGTGAGACAGATGGTCATGAACTCTTCGAGTTGGTGCACCGTGGTAGTGAGTGTGGTGGTTATCGCCGAGAGACGCTGCTCTGAGAAGTAGCCCATGGGAGCGCCTTTTAAGCGGTCGCCCACCCGTAGCCGCAGATCACGGAAGATGTGGAACCCTTCGGCGTCCATCTGTATGTCCACGAGATATTGGAAGGCAAACTGACCCGCTACGCTGATGGCGAGGATCCCTAAACATTGCAGGGCAACTCCGGCGCTCAGGTGGCTTCGCATCTCAAGGGCCCACCATACCGCTATGAGCATTCCGGACATGAAGAACGCTTTAATGACATTACAGACCATGCCTGCCATGAGGCTGCGGCGTGATGCCGGTGAGAAGCTTCCGGCCAAGTCAAGGATGCGTTTCATTATTGCAAACATGAGGGCTCCTCTTCTGCGTTGACGGTAGAGCTCATATGTTCTTTCCACATGCGAGCATACAAAGGACAGGTTTTCAGCAATTCACCGTGACGTCCGCGCGCAACGATGCGTCCGTCGTCCATGACGAGGATCTGGTCGGCGCCTGTGATCGTTGATAGGCGGTGGGCGATAGTAACAAGTGTTTTTCCTGCTACAAGCTTGCTCAAGGCTCGCTCTACCAGAGCTTCGTTTTCAGGATCGGCATAGGCAGTGGCCTCATCAAGAATGACGATGGAAGCATCTTTTAAGATGGCGCGGGCAATGGTGATGCGTTGGCGCTCGCCGCCGGAAAGCCTTGCACCTGCCTCACCGGCAGGAGTGCGATACCCTTGAGGAAGCCGGCTGATGAACTCATGAGCGCCGGCTGCACGTGCAGCAGTCTCGACCTCTTCATCGGTTGCATCCGGCATGCCCATGCGGATGTTGTCGGCGATGGTCCTATCAAACAAAAACGTGTCCTGTGCCACATACGAGACGTGCTCCATAAGCTGCTCGAAGGGAATGTCTCGCACATCGGTACCGCCGAATGAAATGCATCCGGAACGTACATCCCAGAAACCGGCCATAAGCTTAGCTACCGTTGATTTGCCCGATCCGCTGGGTCCTACGATAGCCGTGATCTGCCCCGGCTCCGTCTTAAAGTTGATATCGTGCAGCACTTCCATACCCTCATGATAAGAAAAAGAGACGTTCTCAAAAGTGAATGACTTGCCGTCAAGCATTACGCGCTCACTTGGCCGTGAGAGCTCAGGCTCTCCTAAAAAGTCCCAGACTACGTTCAGGCAGGTATCCATACGTGAAATTTGGCCTGCCGCCTGGGAGAACTTGAGTATTCCTCCGATGAATCCCAATGGGATGGTGATGCACACCATGAAGGCAGGTAATGTGATCCGTCCGACCGAAAGTAGCCAAACGCCGAGCGGTAGCGAGAAGAGCAGCGTACAGGGGACGATAGCCCGTATCGCCGCCATCCATATCCAGCTTTGGTGAAACCATGCAAGCGTGGAGTCGTGATATTCGGCTACCGCCTCGGAAAACGAGCCGTATGAGGATGCGGTGCGTCCGAACGCTTTGATCACCTGGATACCGTTGACATACTCTACCAGCGTTGAGTTCATCCGCTGTTCGCTCGCAATATAGCGGGCCATTTTGGGCTTATAGTCCCGCATCATGCCAAGATAGAAGAGCAGGCATAAGGGGATCGTGGCAATCCCGGCAAGTCCCATACGCCAGTTGATGGCGAATACGATAATCATTGCCAAAAGCGGCGCAAATACCGTGCTTGGAAGCTCGGGCATGAAGTGCGCAATGGCGTCCTCAAGTTGGTTCACGTTGTCTACGAACCGGTTCTTGAACGTGCCCGTCGGCGTGTCGACGATGGTCCCCATGGGCACACGAGCCATCTTCTCTGCCATCTGCTCACGCATGGTGCGTAGAGCCTTGAAGGCGATCCCGTGGCTGATCATGGAAGAGCGCCAGGTGAACAGGAACTTTGCAATCTGGGCCGCTGCTGCTGCGGCTGATAGGAGAGCAGCTGACTCAAGCGTGAGCGTCCCTTCCGCCAATCCCGCGGCAAGTAAGGCAACGACAATATAAGGAACCATGCCTGCCGCCTCGCCTATGCATGCTAGAAGAAGCGAGAAGAGCATTCGATTCCTGTCGGGCCGCATAAAATAGAAAAGCTTTGAAAATGCACTGGGACGTGCCGTCCGGTTTTTTGGCGTAATGTGACTCATGGAGACATCAATCTCTTTTCTGCAATGACAAGTCAACGATGTAATCGCCTGCCAGTTGCGCCAACAGTTCGTCGTGCGTTATAACCACAACTGCTTTTTTCTCGGATGCGAGTTTGCGGCACCAATGCACCACCTCGTGCATCCCGTGTCCGTCAAGTCCGCTTGTGGGCTCGTCAAGTACAATAAGCTCGGCATCTGAGCAGTATGCCGTCGCAAGTATGACGCGCTGCTTCTGCCCGCCGGAAAGACTGGCCGGATGTCGGTCGGCCAAATCCGTCAGACCAAAAGCTGCCAGTGCCTCCCAGGCGCGTGCCTTGAGTGCATCATCCACCTGTCGGCCAAGCACCACTTCGTCCGCTACGCTGCCGGCATACAGCTGATAGTCAACGTCCTGCATGACAAAGTAGCTGAGGAGGCGGCGTTCTTTACGGGAAAGATGTTTCCCGTTTCTGGCGACGATGCCTCTCTGCTCTCGAGCGGCTCCTACAAGGACTTTTGCGAGCGTAGTTTTGCCTGTTCCGTTTTCACCACATATGACCGTTACGGATCCGAATGGAAATTCAGCGGTAATGCCCTTGATTCCGCGTTTTGTTGAAGGGTATAGATAGGTCACATCTGTCATGTGCCAACCGTCCGCATCCTTTGCGGGATAGGACTTGATTTCAGAGTCGGATTTCATGTCGGGGTGTCGAAGCCCAAACTTTGCCGTTTCGTGTTCGGAAAGAGACGTGAACTTCTCGACATCCCACCGAGCGGCTATGCGTCCTTCCTGAAGATATACAAACTCATCGGCTACAGGCAAAAATTGATGGAGTCTATGCTCGGAGATGATCAGTGCCACGCCGTTTCTTTTAAGCTCTCCGAGGATCTTGATAAGCGACTGAGACCCCTCTGCATCCAAATTCGAGGTGGGTTCGTCAAGTATCAGGATCTGCGGACGGTTGGCTATTGCAGCCGCAAGAGCGACGCGCTGTTTTTGTCCGCTTGAGAGCTCGGTGAGCTTCTCGGCAAGAAGTCGGCTGACACCGCTGAGTGTTGCCGCCTCTTGGACGAACTTGATCGTATCTGAGGGATCAGTACCCAGATTTTCCAGGGAAAATGCAATTTCGTCGCCTACCGTCCCCATGAAGAATTGACTTCTCGGATCTTGTGTGACTACGCCTATGCTTTTCGTGCGATTGCGCGGGGACAGATCAAACACGTCCGTTCCGTGTACAAGGACCACTCCGCTCTTCTCGCCGGGAAAGAAGGTTCCTGCGAGGCCGTCGATCAGGCGCAGAACCGTTGATTTTCCGCTGCCGGAGCGTCCGCAGAGTACGGTGCATGAGCCTGCCGGGATGTTGAGGCAGATATCCTGTACACAGCTTTCCGTAGATTCGTATCTGCCGGCTGATACCTCACTATCAGCTGATGTTTCATCTGAAAGCTCAGACTCGTCGAGGTAGTAAAACGAAACGTTCTTCAAAGCGACGGTTTCCGTACCTCTCACAAAACCGCCTCCAACGCATATATGCCGGCGACGGCTGCAGTTACAACAAGAGCGCACATTGCGTCGCGCAAGGTGAATCCCACGTGATATACCGACGTTCGTCCTGTACCTATCCCAATCCCTCGCAGTTCGGCCGATGCGGCGAGTTCGTTTGAGAGTCTCAGCGAGCGCATGACAAGCGGCGTGTAAAAGCATTCGTATGCGAGCGCGGGGTGTCTCACAATACCCAGTAAGCTGGGGAAGATGCCCCGCATGCGGATTCCGCGAAGTATTGAGCGCATCTCAAACGGAAGGATCGAGGCAAATCTGAATATCATGCAGATCCCAACGAGGAATTTTTGCGGGAGATGCCACCGGTCGAGTGCGCACATGATCGCCGAAGGAGAAAGCGAGAAGAACGCGCAGCCGGTCGTAAACGGGGGAATCATGTGCAGCATGCTTACAAAAAGAACTCCGTACAGCCCTGGGAGGGGAAGGAAGCTCAGGCCGCATATGACTGTGAAGCTCACACAGGTCCTTGTCGCACTTCTCGTCCGTCCGTTTGCGGCGAGATAAGCTGTAGCGAATGCCTGTAAAAGCACCGTCTCAAGGAGGTTCACTATCAGCATGGATACGATCCCCACAAGAAAGAACGACAACAGATGTGTTCTTGGATCAAGGCCGAGAAGACCGCACTTGATGTCCGTCTCTTCCATGTCGTTCATGCGATTTTCGCTTTACGGACGTGTTTTTTCAAGAATTTTGATCCAATAAGGCCGCCAACGATCGTTCCCGCTGCAAACAAAGCCATCATCAGAAGGATCCAGGGGAGTTCGGTATATTGGGCGATCATCGCGGTAACGTCGGCGGCATTGTAGTAGGTTTCCAACTGTTTCATGTAGGCTTCTCTGAACAGTACATACGGTATGATTCCATAAAAACCAAACGTCACCCAATAGACGATATAGCCGCCGATGACGCGTTTGATATCGTGATAAGAATCTTTACCCCACATAACCAGCTCGCCTATGACTGCGCCCACAATAGCGACCGGTGCACAGTAGAGTCCGCCCATGAAGGTGTAGAGGACACCAAATATGAGGATCGATCCGGAAAGTACGCCACGTTTGCCGATGCGGTCGGCCATGACGAGATAGAACGGTGTTGCCAGTAACGGAAACAGCCATGATCCGACGAAGAACGTATTTTGTGGTGCCAACAGCATGTCTTCGACTACTTTTGCCACCGTGATAAGTATCATGATGATGAGATTGAATATTACAAATGTAAGGACGTCGCGCATGACCCACCTGGTATTTTTGGAGCTTTCAACTTCTGCTTTCATAGATGATCCTCCTTACTGTCGACTCTTTATATCGATGCACATCGATCGATTCGCCGATCAATTGTTAGCTATAGGAAACTCTGCTTTATAATGGATAAACAGCATGTTCCTGACAACTGCATTGATGAGATGCGTCCCTATACGGAATGAGAAGGCCTGATCAAGGAAGAAGCCTGGGAACCGGACGAGCGGAAAGGAAGGAAGATGAAAAGTATTGAGACAGATCTTTACCGTGGGGCGTTTCAGGGATGGGATCTCAAGCCTTTGAAGGAAGTTCGTGGTTATGGCCCTGAAGGCGTCCTACACACCTTTGAAAATGAGCTGGGATCCGGTGAGTACTGGGCGTACTTTCGCGGAAGTCTTTTTGCCGTGAATGCATTCAGGATGAACTTTGCAAAAAGCGGGATCATGCGGTACCGCTGTACCGAGCACATCTGCCTGGGATGCTACGATGATGTCAAGGGTATGGTGCAACGTCAGGGTGCGCCGCTCGCTCCGGGGGCCATCATGGTATATCTTGGGGGTGAGAATGAAGAATATGAGATGCGATTCTCAAAAGGGGCCGTAGCAAGGGCTTCGTCTATCACTATTTCTCCCGACTACTATCGGGATTATCTACAAAGCAGGTTTGGGGATATCAGAGATGTCCGGGAAGCCTTTATCAAAGTTGACGGAAAACATGATCTTCCCGAACTTGTCGATCTGCTCCGCAAGGCACGTGCGTATCAGGGCAAGGGAATTGCCGCGGTGCTGTTCTATGAGGGCGTGATTGCAGAGGCTGTCGCTCTTGTTATGGAATACGCTACCCGAGAAGATGGAAGCGAAGAACATAAGGCTCTGTCTCAGGATGATACACGCGCTATCTGCCATATCAGTGCCTACATTGCCGACAACCTGAGTGGAGACCTCTCCTGTGCACGGCTTGCCTCAGAGCTGTACATCGGGCAAACCAAGCTGAAAAGGCTGTTCAAAACCGCGACGGGGCTTTCACCTTCTGCGTATGTCATACGGGAACGAATGGAAGAGGCTGTTCGGCTGCTCAAGGAAACCGATCTTCCGATTGCAAGCGTCGGTAAGGCGGTCGGTTACCGCAAACCGGGTGCGTTCACGGAAGCATTTCGAAGGAACAAGGGCTTCTCGCCGGTGGACTTTAGAAAGAGCAATGGTGTTCAGTGAACCCTCACTGCGGTTAATCCTTCGAAAATCATCAATGTAATGGCTCGAAAAACATAGTTGAGTTAGCTCGAAAATCATAAATGGAAATCCTCGAAAATCATAAATGAAGAGTTGAATTTGTGCTATCATCAGGCATTACAATAGTTCTTACGAGGAAGGGGGTCTTATGAGATATTCAAAGTTTAAGCCGGAAACATACATTCCTCGTATTATTGATTCACAGGTGCAGGTCCTTCTGGATACCTTTGGTGGTATAGAACTTTGTGGTCCTCGTTGGTCGGGGAAATCCTGGACGGCACAGTCATTTGGCGAGAGTGTGACACGTGTGGATGAATCCGAACAGATCTATATGGATGATCCACAGCTTGCTCTTGTTGGTGATACCCCTCATGTTATTGACGAGTGGCAAGATATACCTGCTATATGGAATATTGTACGTCATAGGATTGATGATAGTGCAAATAAGCCGGGACAGTTTATTTTGACAGGCTCCTCCACTCCTCCCGAGGATGAAAAAAGACATAGTGGAGCAGGACGCATTGCACGGTTGCGTATGCATACTATGAGTCTTGCAGAGACTGGAGATTCTACGGGAGCAGTATCTCTTTTGGGACTCTTTGAAGATTCCTTCCAGCCGGCGCAATCTCATATTGATCTCACCGATTTAGCCAATATTGTATGCCGCGGTGGGTGGCCGGCTCTTCAAACAAAAAAATTGGCGGATCCAAGGGCCGTTACCGATGAGTATCTTAATGCACTTTTTGATGTAAGCATGCCTCGCGCGGGGAAAAGTCCACTTCTGTCCCGCCGCATAGCTGCATCTCTTGCACGAAATGTAGCAACGAGTGCAACGCTGGGTACCGTGAGAGATGATATTGCTGCCTTTGACAATATAGCTCCGGTGGATGGGACCATATCCTCATACCTTGAAGAGTTTAGACGCAACTATTTTATTGAGGAGCTCTCGGGCTGGGATGCGCCAATCAGGTCAAAGTCAAGGCTGCGCACGAAACCAAAACGATATTTCTGCGATACGTCTCTCGTGGCCAGTTTATTAGGTGTCGACTCTTCACGCTTACTTAAAGACGGACAGCTTTTTGGTTTATTGATTGAGTCACTCTGCATTCATGATTTGTCCGTTTACGTTTCCGCTTTGCCTAAGTCGTATGGGGGATCTTTACGATATTATGCGGACGCCGATGGGCTTGAGGTTGACGCCATTATTGAATTGATGGATGGTCGATGGGCAGCCATTGAAATCAAGATGGGGGAATCTAAAGTGGAAGATGCGGCTGCGAATCTCATAAGAGTTGCGAGAAAGGTGGCTGCTAATCCTGCAGCAAGAAATCCTAAGCCTAGCTTTATGGCTGTGCTGCTCGGTAAAGGGACGATGGCGCGTAGACGGCGCTCGGATGGGATATATGTTATTCCGATCGATACCTTGGGTGCATAAGAGATTGTGGGGAGGAATATTCGAGTAAAGTGCATTTAAACTCCAACTTCTCCATCTTACGTGTGTCCTTCAACTGATTCTAAATAAAGCTGTCTTGTATATAATGAAATTCATACAGCACTTGCTTAACCCTCCTATACAGGATACGAATCGGAGAAGATGTGGCACTCTTTGGAAAATCAGTTTCTAAAAAACTGGCCGATAAGGGCTTTTCGCTCCTTGAATTGTCAAAGCAAGTGCAACGTTTGGTGATGGTAGACTTCCCAAGGGCACTTCCAACCCAGACGCTTACGTGGCCTTAAATTGAGTTCATTATATACTGCCTCAATCTCTTTATCGCTAATCGATGAGAGGTCTGTACCTTTTGGAAAATACTCTCTGATGAGACCGTTGGTATTTTCATTGGTGCCTCTTTGCCAGGGATGATGTGGAAGACAGAAGTAGATACTTACTCCGATAGCTTCTTGAAGCTCTGCTGCTCGAGCAAACTCAGATCCACGATCAAGCGTTATGGTTTTTACTACCTCACCTCTTAAAGCTTGCTGTATAGCTACATTGACATCGGCACTAGACCCTGATGCAGCTTTGCCACCAACAAGGTAGCCGCTCATACGGTCAACTTGTGTGACCAGGCGTGGCCCTTTGGCCTTACCGATGACGGTATCTCTCCCCAGTCTCCAATACGTTGGCGATCTGCAATCTCTTTTGGTCTTTCGACAAGTTCATGAGTTATTCGTATTTTGCCTCTGCGCTCTATGAGGTGTTTTGTATGCCGTCGTTTACCTCGGTGTCTGAGTCTTCTACGTACAGACTGTACACCTGGAAGTTCACAGTCTAGTTTTCCTGAGTGTATGGCTCTATATATAGTGCTACAGCTGACAGGAGCGTAGGAAAGTTCTAAGTGTAGTCTGCCTGCAATCTGCTCAGGTGAGAAGTGGCGACTACAGATAAGAAAGACAATACGTGCACGAAGGCTTGGATCATCGAGTAGGGTGCGTTTCTTGCAAGCCTGGCGTCGAACATCGGTTTTTCTCTGGGCAGTCGAGGCTCTGTAACAAAGATGCGCTACTCCAATGATTGTCCAACCGTTTCTTTTAATCTCCCGTGAAATACTTGATTTGTTCCGTCCGAGCTTACGAGCAATCTGGCTTATACTTTCATGATTTTTCCACCAGACCATAATGTCTTCGCGCTCTTCAATGCTAAGATGGCTATAGTGACCCATGGAAATCCTTTCAATGAACGTTGTCGTAAGCGCCATTGTAGACCCATGGGTCACTACCTTATCTTTTGTTGTTGCACTAGCAATGAGAATTCAAGCCGGAAAAAAGAAGGACGCAGATGCCAGAAGCACCTACGCCCTTCTCGCCCTATAAAGGGGGAGTGGATTACTCTTCAACCTCGAGAAGCTCAATGTTGAAGTTAAGGTCTTTACCAGCCATTGGATGGTTGGTGTCAAAGACGATAGTGGTGCCGTCGTTAGAGACAACGGTTGCCATAACAGGGTATCCCTCAGGGGTGCCAAGAGTAACCTGCTGACCTGCAACAAGATTCTCAGAGCCTGGAAGCTGAGCTACGGGAACAGGCTGTACTGCCTCTTCATGGCGCTCACCATATGCCTCTGCTGCTGGAATATGGACGTCAACAATCTGGCCGACGGTCATATCTTTGACAGCCTCATCAAAACCAGGGATCATCTGACCAGCCATGCAGGTAAATGCCAGTGGCTCGTTGCGATCACGGGAGGAGTCAAACTTAGTTCCGTCATCAAGAGTGCCTACGTAGTGGACCTTTACCTTTTTACCTTCATTGCTCATGAAACTCCAATCGTTAAAAACATATCTTTGGCATTCTACCCAAGAGTGACGCAAATCAACCTTTGAATGATAAAGGTATAAAATACTTTACATTCAGTTTGAAAGGTTTGTAATGGAAGCTCGCTTAGCTCCTCATAATTTTATTGGTGTATTTGACTCGGGCGTTGGTGGCATGAGTGTGCTTAAACACCTTGTTGCCCAAATGCCTCACGAGGAATTTCATTATTTTGGTGATTCTGCATTTGCTCCTTATGGCACTAAACCAAAAGCGCAGATTGCCCAGCGTTCTTGTGCTATTGCTAAAAAGTTTATTGATGAAGGTGCTAAAGCGCTGGTTATAGCTTGCAATACTGCTACAGCTGCTGCTGCAGACGAGCTGAGGGCAACCTATCCTCATGTACCTATTGTGGGTGTTGAGCCAGCTCTTAAGCCTGCAGTAACTGCATATCCTCATGGAACAGTGATTGTTCTTGCTACAAAGGCAACACTTTCTTTGCAGAAGTATCACAATCTTGAGTCACGCCTGCATCCTTCTGCAAAGGTCATCTCTATTCCAGGAGAAGGTCTGGTGGAGCTTATTGAATCTGGTCAGGCTGATTCCGAACAGATGCACAGCCGCCTGACTGAGCTTTTGGGAGACTATGCTGGTCAGGTAGATGCTGTGGTTCTTGGTTGCACCCATTACCCCTTTATCAAAAAGCAAATTAGCTCCGTTTTAGGAGACGTAGAATTTTTTGATGGTGGTGCAGGTGCTGCTCATCAGTTAAAGCGTTTGCTTGGACAGGCAAACTTGCTTGCTTCTGCAGATGTCACTGCAGACAAGAACAATAGTGCCGTAGAGCCTGATATTTTATTCTCATCAAGCATAGATACTCCTGAAGAATTGAAGTTCTACCAGGAGTTCTTCTCGCAAGATATGTAAGCGTTGCTGGGTAAGCGTATTACTTAAGCTTAGTCTCAAGCCACTTTTTGAGGACAACGGCGTTGTTGTACGTAGTGTCTTTATCCGAGAAAAGCAGTGTCACGGTAGATTGATCAAGCTTCTTAAGCTGCTCAACAAAGGCTTCTGCATCGGGATTGCTGTCAAGTTCAGCCGTATACGTAGACACAAAGCTGTCAAAACGCTCTGGGTCGTGGTTAAATGCTTTTCTGCACTCAGTGGTAGGAGCAATAGTTTTAGCCCATTCATCAGCGTGTAGGTTCTCTTTTTTGATACCACGAGGCCATAGTCTATCAACGAGCACGCGATACCCATCGTCAGCTTCTGGTGCGTCGTAAGTTCTCTTAAGTTTGATATTCATTTTGCTCCCTTCAGCTCATGTACGTTATACCGCAAAATATCTATTCGGTTACAAACTATTTGATACGACTAGGTATTCATACCCGCACGTTTATGATGGAGTTCATTCTTTGAAACCCACGGAGAAAGGAAAGCCATGGCAAACTCAGTGGAGAAGAAAGACATCGATTGGACAGCACTTGGCTTCGCATATACGCAGTGTGACTACAGCTACGTTGCCCACTACAAAGACGGTGCTTGGGATGAGGGTGGCCTTACCACCGATCACAGCATTACACTGTCTGAATGCGCAAACATCTTCCATTATTGCCAGGAGGTTTTTGAGGGCTTAAAGGCCTATACCACTGTCTCTGGCGATATTGTCTGCTTCCGTCCAAACCTTAACGCTCAGCGTATGGTTGATTCTGCATCTCGGCTTGTCATGCCACCATTTCCTGAGGATAGGTTTGTTGCTGCTGTTAAAGAGGTTGTTTCTGCAAACGCAGCTTGGGTTCCGCCATTTGGCACAGGCGCTACGCTGTATGTTCGTCCTTTTATGATTGGTACCGGCAATACCGTTGGTGTTAAGCCATCTCCTACTTATGAATTCCGCATCATGGTCACTCCAGTTGGAGCGTATTACTCTAACGGCGTTGCTCCTGTTGCACTGACCGTTTCTCCTTATGACCGCGCTGCTCCTCACGGAACCGGCAACATCAAGGCTGGTCTGAACTATGCTATGTCTCTGTACCCAACCACCTGGGCACATGAGCAGGGCTTTGCAGACAGTATGTATCTTGACTCTGGCTCTCGTACCTATGTTGAGGAGTCCAGTGGCGCAAACTTCCTCTTTGTTGATAAAGAGGGAACCCTGGTTATTCCACAGTCTTACACCGATTCCATTTTGCCTTCTATTACCCGTCGCTCTCTGGCAACGGTTGCTAAAGACCTGCTTGGTATGAAGGTTATTGAGCGTCCTGTTCGCTTTGACGAGCTTGACCAGTTTGTTGAGTGCGGTATGTGCGGTACTGCTGCTGTTATTTCTCCTGTTGGCAAAGTTGTTGACGGCCAGAAAGAGATTGTTTTTGGCGCTGGTATGGAGGCTGTTGGACCAGTTATGTCTAAGCTCCGCAACACGCTGACCAGCATTCAGTCTGGCGAGATTGAGGCTCCAGAGGCAGACTGGATTTGCAAGATTTGCTAAGGCTTTCAGTTCTACCAATACCTTGCTTCTAACAAAGGGGCGAGAAGATCAATCGATCTTCTCGCCCTATGTGTATCTGCAAAAGCAGGATACGTACGACAACTATGCCTTGGCGTTTATGCCTTGTGGGAGGAGCCCAGGTTATCCATGTGGCTTGCAACAATCTGGGTGATTGCTTCCATACCAGGAACGGAAGGCTTCTTTGGATCAAAGTTACCAGGGTTCTCAGACATGTACTTCATGAAGGCTGCAGTGAAGACCTGGCGGAGTTCAGTTGCGTAGTTGACCTTGCAAACGCCGTTCTGGATTGCCTCTGCTACCTGGTCATCTGGCACGCCAGAAGTACCGTGAAGAACCAGAGGAATATCAAGGCGCTGGCGGATTGCCTTGAGGACGCCCTGCTCAATGTGAGGTGTGCCGTGGTAGACGCCGTGAGCGGTACCAACGCCAACTGCGAGAGAAGTGCAGTTGGTGCGAGCGACAAACTCCTCAGCCTGGTCTGGATCAGTGTAGGGGTTCTCGCCCTCAACAGCTGGGCCGTCGTCCTCTTTGCCGCCAACTTTGCCAAGCTCAGCCTCAACAGGAAGGTTGATAGGACCAGCAAACTTGGTTACGGATGCGGTAAGTGCAATATTGTCCTCAAATGGAACGTGAGAGCCGTCAATCATGACGGAAGTGTAACCGGCACGAGCTGCCTGGATGCAGCGGTCAAAGCCATCACCGTGATCTAGGTGAAGAGCAACAGGAACAGTTGCCTCTTCAGCAGCACAACGAACCATGGCAGCAAAGTAATCAAGGCTTGCGTACTTGATGGTGCCAGGAGTGGTCTGAAGAATAACAGGGGAGCGGCGCTCTTCTGCTGCCTTAACAACAGCCATTACAAACTCAAGGTTCTCAACGTTAAAGGCGCCAACAGCATAATGGCCAGCCTGTGCGTCAAGAAGCATCTGCTTAGTAGTAACGAACATCTATTGCTCCTTTCGCCCCAAAGGGCTCTTTGATTGACTGAAAAAATTGTAACGTTTCTCTTACTCTGTTACGTAAGTTTTCTAGAAATAGTTTTGTCTTTGTAACCTTTGGCGAGAAACCCGTCTTGCTGCATATTATTCAGCAATCTTTTTGATTGTGACCTGCTTCTGAATCTTAGTTGCAACATCTTGATCAAAGCGACCGGTACCTGCAGATAGGCAACTTGCGGTAGCACATGAAAGCGCAAAGGTAAGACACTCTGAAGTTGGTTTTTGCTGAGCAAGTGCAACAGCAAATGAGCCAACAAGGGTATCTCCTGCACCAACAGGATTGACAGCTTCAATTTTTGGAGGATTTGCTCTAAAGGTTCCTTCATCAGAAACCATGAGTGCACCTTTTGCACCAAGCGAGACAACTACAATTTTAATGCCGCGTTTGTGCAGCTCTTGAGCTGCCTCAATGACCTGGTCATCTGTAGTTACCTCTCTTCCTAGAAGTTGACCGATTTCATCGGTATTTGGTTTGATCATGGTAGGAAGCGCATCAATACAGGAGGTGAGTAGTGCACCTGATGCATCTACAATGCAAGGCACACCCACAGCCATGGTCTCTTCAATAAGTTCTTTGTAATTTTCGGCAGAAATGCCCTTTGGAATACTGCCATTAAAGGTAACAACTTCGGCTTCTTTGGTAAGTTGCACAAGTTTTGCCTTGAAAGCAAGGAATTCTTCAGGAAGTACAGGCTGTCCAGGCTCTAAGAATTCAGTTGATTGCCCGTCTGGTTCCAGGATATTAATGCATGAGCGGGTTTCTTGCTCAGTGTAAATAAAATCGCTGGTAATACCATCTTTATGGGCCAGCTCAACAAGGTATCTTCCGTTATTACCGCCAACAAATCCTGTGGCACAAACGGGGTAGTTAAGGGTTGTAATGGCTCGTGAGGCGTTAAGACCCTTGCCGCCCGCGCTGTTATCTACTACCGAGACTCTGTGTACCGTTCCATCTACAACAGGAGAGTCCAGGTAGTACGCCTTATCAATGGATGCATTGAGTGTTACGGTAACAATCACGCATATCACCTCGTCTAAAAGACAGTGCACACAAAGTGCTCAGAGGAAAGCAGGGGCGAGAAACACTATGGAACAGCGCCACTGCAAATGAAATTGAGTTGAATCTATTTAACCAAAGCGCCATCAAGAAACTATTCTTTAGATGTTCTAAAAAAAGATACCAGTACATAATTTCTTAATACCAATTTTATTTTCTCGCCGTATTTGAGCAGGATTTTAGGGTTGTTTACTACATTTATTACGTATAAAGGTGCGTTATAAGAACTTCTCATTTTTCAAGGATAGCTCTAAATTTTTTAGTGCATCGTCACAATTTATCCATATATCTACCTGCGAAAATAACAACGTGTGTACCGTTTACGGTAAAAATAGTACCGTTAAGCCGTCGATTGTTAACGTACACATCTCAAGATGCTCACTAGACTATACTTATGTTAGGTTGTTATCTGGTATCTACCACTTAGAGAGAAACTTCAACACCCCTAGTTTTCCGCGTAGCTCCCCAGATAGTTTCCAACTCTTCGAAAGGAGTTTGACATGGTAGGTTGCGTTTTAACTGGTCATGGAACTTTTGCAAACGGTCTTGCTGATGCTTTAAAGATGATTGCTGGTGAGCAAGAAGCTTTTGTTCCCGTTCCTTTTATTGAAGCCGGTGCTGCAACATACCCAGAAACTCTTTCTGCAACAATTTCCGATCTTCTTGACACTACTGACGGTGTGCTGGTTTTCTGCGATCTGCTTGGCGGAACACCTTTTAATCAGGCAATGATTATTGCTCAGAGTTATTCAAACGTAGAAGTTGTTACCGGCACAAACCTTCCTATGCTTCTTGAAACACTTGGTAGCCGCATGGCAGATACCTCTCTTGAAGAGCTGGTTGATACTGCTGTTTTAGCTGGTAGCCAGGGAGTTGTTCATAAGCGTCTTGAGCTTGAGGTTGAGCCAGAAGATGACATCTTCGGAGACGATGGTATTTAAGTAGCGTTTTGTTGTTGAGTTAAGGAGATGCACATGGCAAATCTAGCAGAGAACATTCTTGCTTCATCCATTGTTCTTCTCGCGTTCTTGGTAATTTTGGGCCTTGTTTATTCCTTCTTTGTTTGGAGAGCCTCTTCTAAAAAGGCGGGAACAACTTCAGAGTTTCTGAAGAATCTTCATGCAGGTCAGAAAGTTAAGACTAATAGCGGAATGTATGGCGTAGTTAAAAACGTCAAAAAAGAAACAGTAGATGTTGAGTTTGCTCCAAATGTGGTCATCACGTTGGATCGTTGGGCGGTAATCAGCGTTTCCAACAATAAATAAATTTGCAGTAAAACACGCAGCGCAAGTTGCGAGTAGTGCGATGAAAATCGCAGATAGCACGCACAAGTGTGCGCGTAAAGAGAGGAGAACTTGTTATGGGAGAACCAGATATCAAGCTTGCTCGAATCGATAATCGTTTGATTCATGGTCAGGTTGCTACTCAGTGGAACGGCACCCTTGGAACTAACCTCATCCTTGTTGCTAATGATGAGGTTGCAGGAAATAAGATGCGCCAGGGCCTCATGGATATGGCTGCTCCAAGTGGCGTTGCAACCAGGTACTTTACGCTTCAGAAGACTATTGAGGTAATTCATAAGGCTTCTGCAAGCCAGCACATTTTCTTAGTTGCCGAGAATCCAGAGGATGTCCTCACTCTGGTCAAGGGCGGTGTTCCAATCAAAAAGGTGAACATCGGCAATATGCACATGGCTGAGGGAAAGCGACAGGTCGCCACAAGTGTGGCGGTAGACGATAAGGACGTCGCTGCCTTCCGTGAGCTTCAGGAATTGGGGGTGACTCTAGAGATTAGGCGTGTTCCTACGACCCCGGTCGAGGATATCTCAAAGCTATTCGAGTAAGTTTTGCGCGCAACTTCCTGGTAGAGATTACAAAAAGTTGCAATGGTGCAACGTTTCTAGCAGGTTGGCAAAGGTATTCGGATAGTCTGCCGATCATCGTCATCGGTAGTTATGGTGTGTTTGAAAGGAGGAGTTAAGATGGATGTTAGCCCTATTCAGGTGTTATTAATTTTCATCGTTGCGTTTATCGCTGGCATCGATCAGTTTAGTTTCCTCGAGTCTCTTTACCAGCCAATCGTAACTGGTTTTTTGGTTGGTTTGATTCTTGGTGACGTTCAGACTGGTCTCATTGTTGGTGGTACTTATCAGCTTATGACCATCGGCAACATGCCTGTTGGTGGTGCTCAGCCACCTAACGCTGTTATCGGCGGCATTATGTCTGCAGTCTTTGCAATCACTACTAAGCTTGAGCCAATGGCCGCTGTAGCTGCAGCAATTCCATTCTCTCTGCTTGGTCAGTATGCAGTAACCATCATCTTTACCATTATGTCCCCTGTAATGGCAACTGCTGATGCATACGCCGAGAAGGCCGATCCTAAGGGAATTGCTCGTATCAACTATGGTGCAATGGCTGCTCTTGGTCTCTTCTTTGGTGTCATTGTTACCCTGTTCTTCCTGGGTGGTGCTGCATTTGGCACTCAGATCACCACTGCAATTCCAAAGTGGCTCATGAATGCACTGTCCGTCGCTGGTGGCATGATGCGCTTCGTCGGCTTTGCAATCCTGCTGAAGGTTATGGTTTCTCGCGAGCTTTGGGGCTTCTTCCTCATGGGCTTTGCAGCTGCAATCGTATTTATCAGCATTCCTGAGCTCTCTGGTCCAGCACTTCTGCTTCTTGCTCTTATCGGCTTTGGTATCGCATTCTGGGATTACCAGCTCCAGACCAAGATGAAGAATGCTGCTCCTGCTGTTGTTGCTGGAGGTGACTTCGAAGATGGCATTTAATATTCCTGATACCTATCAGAACACCACTCCTGCTGAGCCACTTGATCAGAAGACGCTCAACAAGATGGTATGGCGCTCCCTGTTCCTGCAGGCTTCCTTCAACTACGAGAGAATGCAGGCAGCTGGTTGGCTCTACGGTATCCTCCCTGGTCTTGAGAAGATTCACGGCGACAACAAGGATGACCTTGCTGCTTCCATGAGTCACAACCTTGAGTTCTACAATACCCACCCATTCTTGGTTACTTTTGTTATGGGTATTGTTCTCTCCCTTGAGCAGAACAAGCTGGATATCCCAACCATTCGTGCAGTCCGCGTTTCTGCAATGGGTCCTCTGGGCGGCATTGGTGACGCACTGTTCTGGTTCACCCTTGTTCCAATTACTGCTGGTATTACCTCTAACATGGCAATTTCCGGCAATGTCTTTGCACCATTCTTGTTCCTTATCATCTTCAACATCGCACAGTTTGCTGTACGTTATTGGCTGATGAATCTTTCTTACAAGATGGGTACTGACGCAATTACCCTGCTCACCGAGAACGCAAAAGAGTTCACTCGTGCTGCTTCTATCCTGGGCGTCTTTGTTGTTGGCTGCCTGGTTGTCTGCTACGGTGGAACCAAGCTTGGCGCTGGCGCAAACATCCCTAACGGTGAGACACACAGCGTTGTTCTTTCTCAGGTAACTCTTTCTGACGAGCAGCTTGCTTCTGGTCAGTATGACAAGGCTCTCTTTGCTGAGGGTTCCTATGCTGACTACAAGAAGAATCCTGAGTCCGTTAAGTTCATCGGCGGCAAGACTGCTGACGGCAAGGACGGCACTACTGCTATTGCTCCAGTCGGCAACGGTGTTAACCTGGTAACTGTTGGCGAGGAAGTTACTTCTCCTGTCTCCATTGACATCCAGAAGATCCTCGACGGCGTTTGCCCAAAGCTTATCCCATTGGCTCTTACCCTTTGCCTGTACTATCTCATGGCAAAGCGTAACTGGACTCCAATTATGTGCATCTGCCTGCTTCTGGTAATTGCACTTCTTGGTTCTGGCTTTGGCGTTCTCCCATATATTTGGGGTTAAGTAAGTGTGACGGGTGTCCACTTAGTGGGCACCCGTCTTTTATAGGAGAGTTTTGATGACAGCGTTTATGGGAAGACAGCCACTCTACGAACAGCTAGCAAACATGCTGCGCTATCGTATTGAGAACGAGATGGATCCAGACGATCCACTTCCTTCTGAGCGTGAGCTCTCCGATTCCTATGGACTTTCTCGCACCACGGTAAGACTTGCCCTGCAAGAGCTTGAACACATGGGGCTCATTTATCGTCAGCGTGGCCGCGGTACCTTTGTTGCAGACGTCTCTGAACGTGCAACAGACCTTATGGGCGGCTATAGCTTTACTGACCAGCAGCGTCAGTTAGGTCGCGTCCCTAAGACAACTATTCTGGAGTTTGACACTATTGAGGCTAATAAGTTCTTAGCCCAGCATATGCACGTTATTCTTGGCGAGAAACTCTTCCGCATCAAACGTTTAAGAAGTGCCGATGACGTGCCTATGATGCTGGAAGTAACGTATCTTCCAGTTTCACAGTTTTTCTCGCTCACTGCTCATGATGTTGAGCAAAAATCTCTCTACCAAATTTTTGAAGAAGACTACAACATAAAGATTGGCGTAGCAGAAGAGGAGTTCAAGGCTTCAATTGCTCGCTCAGATGACGCCACTTTATTGCAAATTTCTGAAGGTTCGCCTGTTTTGAGTCTCACACGCACCACGTACAATGACAGAAATATCATTGTTGAGTTCACACTAAGCGTGGCTCGTGCGGATCAGTTTAGATACAAAATTGTACATACACGCAGTTAAATAACTGTGAGAAGGGATATCAATGTTTAAGAAGAGCCAAGAAGAGCTAAAGGCATTAGGCGCTCATATTACAACTGCCGAAATTAAGCAGCAGCCTGAGCTTTGGGAATCTACCTTTGGCATTTATCAGGAGAACCTTTCTGCAATTAAAGAGTTTGTCGAGCGTGCTCTCAATCTTGGCGAGGGTCGTCGTACCCGCGTGGTCTTTACGGGTGCAGGTACCTCGGCATATGTAGGCGATACCATTACTCCGTATCTTCGTTCTCATGGCGAGAAGGGCTCTTTTGAGTTTGCGTCCGTTGCAACTACTGATATTGTTTCTGATCCTTATGGCAGTCTTGATCCAGATGATCCAACGGTCTTGGTTTCTTTTGCGCGCTCTGGTAATAGTCCAGAGAGTCTTGCTGCAGTAAATATTGCTCGCAAGATTGTTAAAAATCTTTTGCTTATCAATATTACCTGCGCTCCTGAAGGAAAACTTGCCGTTGAATCCGCAGGTAAAGACGATACATTGCTTCTCCTTATTCCTGGCGCAAATGACCAGGGATTTGCCATGACCGGCTCTTATAGCTGTATGACACTTCTTGCAACTCTTGTATTTGATAGTGCTGATGACTCACAGAAGAAGGCTTGGATTTCTGATGCTGCTGAGCTGGGTAGGCAGGTAATTGAGCGCGAGGAAGAGATTGCTGAGTGGCTTAAGAGCGATTTCAACCGCATTACCTATCTGGGTTCTGGTCCTTTTGTGGGTCTTGCTCATGAGGCTCAGCTTAAGATTTTGGAGCTTGCAGCTGGTATTAATGCAACGTCATGGGATTCCTCGATGGGATATCGTCACGGACCAAAGTCGTTTGTCGACGAGCACACCCTGGTGTTTGATTTTGTTTCCAATAACCCTTATACGCGTCAATATGATCTGGATATTCTTGACGAGATTAAGGGAGACCAGATTGCTGCTCTGACCATTGGTATTGAGCAAGAGGGGGCAACAAACTTTACGGGAAGAACGTTTAGTCTTCCAGTATTTACAGAGCCTCTACCAGCACCTTATTTGGCTCTGCCTTTTGTAATGGTCGCTCAAGTGGTGGCACTCTTGAACTCAGTTCGTGTCAATAACAAACCGGACACACCTTCTCCAACTGGTCAGGTTAATCGAGTGGTTAAGGGTGTTACAATTCACTCACTGTAGGAATTACTAATAAGGACGTGCCTATGGCGCGTCCTTTTGAAAATGATTGAGGTACGTATGAGTATATTTGCAGTTAAAGCAGATAAGTTCTTTTTACCAGGAGCAACTTCTGGTCCAGGTTACTTGCTTATTGAAGATGGTGTCTTTGGCCACTTTACTAAAGAGAAGCCAGAGTGTGAGATTGTTGACCGTACGGGCTCTTGGGTAGCACCAGGTCTTGTTGATACGCATATCCATGGCTTCCTTGACCATGACATCATGGATTGCGATCCTGATGGCGTCATTGAGATTGCTCAGGGTCTGCTCTCTAACGGCGTAACTTCTTGGCTTCCAACAACACTAACCGCAAGCGTTGAGCAAACTGGTGATGCTTGTGAGTCCGTTGCTGATGCCGCAGAGGGAATTGCGGCAAACGGTATTGATGCTGCTCGCATCCAGGGCATCTTCCTAGAGGGACCTTTCTTTACCGAGAAACACAAGGGTGCCCAGAATCCTGCGTACTTCCTTGACCCAGATGTAGAGGTCTTTGATGAGTGGCAGGAGCGCGCTGACGGCTGGATTGCCAAGATTGCTATTGCTCCAGAGCGCGATGGCGCTCCAGAATTCTGTGCAGAGATGGCAGATCGCGGTGTTCATGTTGCACTTGGTCACTCTGACGCAACGTATGAAGAGGCACTTGCTTGTGTAAACGCTGGCGCTGACATCTTTGTTCACACCTATAACGGCATGAGCGGTCTTCACCATCGTGAGCCAGGTATGGTTGGAGCTGCTATGACTACTCACGGTACCTATGCAGAGGCTATTTGCGACGGTCACCACCTCAATCCTATTGCCGTTCGTGCTCTGGTGAATGCAAAGGGATATGACCACACCGTTCTCATTACAGACTGCATGCGTGCAGGTGGTATGCCTAATGGACAGTACAAACTTGGCGATTTCCCTGTTGTTGTTGAAGGCGGAACTGCTCGTCTGATGGATGAGTCTCATAGCCTTGCTGGTTCAATCCTTCGTCTGTTTGAAGGCGTGAAGAACGTCTTTGACTGGGGTATTGTTTCTGCTGAAGAAGCGGTTCGTATGGCTTCAGAAAACCCAGCTCGCTCTTGTGGAATTGATGATGTTTGTGGCTTCATCCGTCCTGGATATGATGCTGACTTTATTGTTGTTACAAAAGATCTTCAGCTTGAAGAGACGTTCCTTGGAGGAAAGAGCGTTTACAAGGCTTAAGCAGCAAATCTTGAGTAATGCAAACTAAAGGAAGCCTATGGAGTTCTATTCCCATAACTATTTAATTCACCATGCAACAGTATTTGACTGGACTCAGCTTGTTCTATTTGGCCTTGTTGCACTTCTAATGATCTTCTCGCTTGTGCATTACATGCGTGATAGAAAGAATTCTAAGTATCGTGAGCTGGCGCTTATTGCGCTGTTCTCATTAATCTTTCTTGGACTTCTACAGCTTGATCGTGTGCTAGAGGTCAATCAGACAAGTAAGCACTATGAGTCAATTGTTTCCTCACAAGAAAGCTTCGCTCGACGTCTTGAGGTTGATTTTGACCACGTGTACGTTGCCTTTGATAGCCAGGGAAATCCCTCGTATCTTGAGGTTGACGGTAAGTATTATCACGTTTTGAAAAATACCGAGAATGACTATGTCATTGAACAGATCAATCTCATTGGTAATGACATTAAGCATGTAGAGGAGTAGATCGATGAACTTTTATTTAGAAGTTGCCATTAAATTGTGCATCGGTCTTTTCTCACTTGTTCTGGCAATTAACGTCAGCGGAAAAGGAAACCTAGCACCAACTGCAGCAATTGACCAGGTTCAAAACTTTGTACTTGGCGGCATTGTTGGCGGCATGATCTACAACAGTTCAATTACCATTTTGCAGTTCACCCTTGTCCTGCTTATTTGGCTCATTATTGTCATGGTTCTCAAATGGTTGAGAACAAACAATATGCTGGTCAAGCAGTTGATTGATGGACGTCCTGTTATTGTTATTGATAAGGGCAAGCTGCTTGTAGACAACTGTAGGTCTATGGGTCTCACTGCCTACGATGTGTCGCTGAAGCTTCGCCAGGCAGGAGTGAATTATATCTCAGACGTTAAGCGTGCCATTCTTGAGCAAAATGGACAGTTGATTATTGTTAAAAAAGGAGAAGAGAACGTTAGATTCCCGCTTATTACTGACGGACAAGTTCAGACGAACATTCTTGAGACGCTGGACCTGGAAGAGAATTGGCTTGAAAGAGAACTTGAGCATCAAGGTTATAAGTCTGCTTCAGAGGTTTATTTGGGTGAGTATAATAGTGGAGATCTGATTATTACTCCGTATGCGGAGAAAGATCAGTAGCTTAGCAAGAGATAAAACAGTTAACCTGTTTATTCCAATTCCGTTTGCGGAAAAGATAAGAAATTTATCGTTGACTTGAATTGGAATATGTATACTAAGGCTAACTTTTAGAAAGCGGACTGTCGGAAGACAGCCCGCTTTCGTGCTAAAGGGGAAGCATGAATGCATGTTCAGATGATGAGAAGTGAGTAGAAAGGCAAAGAAGTGAGGAGAAACATGGGTTTCTCGCCATGTTTTTATGCTTGGTAGCGAGGACAATCGCACGATTTTGTTTGAAGAATTTGGCACTACACCATATTGGTTTTTATAGTTTTGGGAGATGTAACATGAATTTGAATCCAACCGTTTCTCGTCGTAGCGCACTTGTAGCATCCGCTTTTGGCGTGAGTGCTATTCTTGCTGGCTGCAAGCCTGAGGCTCAAAAGCAAGAAGGAGCTTCTGATAATAAAGACCAGAAGAAGCTCAGCATTGTTGCAAGTTTTTATCCTATGTACGATTTTGCAAAGCGCATCGCTGGCGATCGCGCTGAGGTAACTTGCCTGGTTCCAGCAGGTACTGAGCCACATGATTGGGAGCCATCCAGCAAGGATATGAAGACTATCCAGGAAGCAGACTTCTTGATTTACAACGGTGCTGGTATGGAGCACTGGGTCAAGGACGTACTTGATGGACTTGGTTCTGGCACAAAACTTACAGCAGTTGAGACCAGCAAAGATGTCAAACTTCTTGAGCTTGAAGAGGACGATGATCACGATCATGAGGAGAAGAAAGACGACCATGATCATGACCACGATCACGACCATGGCGGAACTGACCCTCACGTTTGGCTGAGCCCTCTGAATGCAAAGATTCAGATGAAGAATATTTGCGATGCCCTTTCCGAGAAGGACTCTGAGCACAAGTCAGAGTATGCTGCCAATCTTGATAAGGCAAACGCAGACTTTGATACGCTTGATAATGAGTTCCATAAGGGTCTGGATTCACTACCTAATAAGACCATTGTTGTTTCTCACCAGGCATTTGGTTATCTATGTGAGGCATATGGTCTTACTCAGATGCCAATCGAGGGCGTTGAAGCAGATGCTGAGCCAAATGCTCAGGAAATGAAAGAGATTACTGAGTTTGTAAAAGAGCATAATGTAAAGGTTATTTTTAGTGAGGAATTGGTAAGCCCTAAGGTTGCTCAGGCAATTGCTGAGGCAACAGGAGCTCGTGTTGAAGAGCTTAACCCACTTGAGGGACTTACTGATGACGAGCTCAAGGCAGGCGAGGATTACCTCTCTGTTATGCGCGAGAACCTCAAGGCTCTTGAGGGCGCTCTTGCGTAGTATGCGCTACCAGCTTAGGCTGGGTGTTTGGAGGACGTGTTGCAGGAAAGTCAGATAGCCATCTCGCTTCAAGACGTGAGTTTTTCTTACAAGAAGACGCGCGTCTTAAGCGATGTAAATTTAGACGTTCATCAAGGTGAGATTTGCGCGCTTATTGGTGATAACGGAGCTGGTAAATCTACGCTCTCTCGTATTGTGGTGGGTGAGCTTGAGCCAACAAGTGGCAAATCACTTCTTTTTGGAACGCCCTCGACTCGGTTTAAAGACTGGGAGCGTGTAGGCTATGTCCCACAGCTCCCTTCAGAATCGGTTAATCGCTTTCCTGCAAGCGTCGTCGAACTAGTAGATGCAAGTCAGTATGCTCGTGCCAAAAAGGTAAAGATGAGCGCAAAAGAGCGTCGCGAGCGCACGCATGAGGCACTTGACCTTGTAGGTATGACTGATTTTTCCACGCGTATTATTAGGGAACTCTCTGGAGGACAGCTCCAGAGAGTTCGCCTTGCCTGCGCGCTGGTAGGAAACCCATCACTACTTATCCTGGACGAGCCTACAACTGGTCTTGATAAAGAGAGTCGCAATCATTTCTATAGCCTAGTGCGAGAAGCCCATGCAGCTCGAGATCTTGCGGTACTTATTGTTACGCATGATCTTGCAGCTCTTGATGCGCTGGCTTGTCGAGTTGTTGAAGTTGCTGACCACAAAGCTACAGAAATTGCAGGTAGGGGTCACGGTCATGATCACTGTGCAGTTCATGGCGCTCATTGCGATCTTGATTCACACCACGTCCACGATCATAACCGTGGAAAATTGGATGATTTTGCACTGAATGAGTCCCTTGGTCCTGCGTCCGACGTTGTTCAAGATGTCCAAGACTCGCATGAGAGGAGGGCATAAATGTTTGAATACGTATTTATGCAGCGAGGAATTCTTGTGGGAATTCTTCTGGGAGCAATTATCCCGCTGGTAGGCGTTACGGTTGTATTGAAGCGCCTTTCTATGATTGGCGATGCTCTTTCACATACCTCTCTTGCAGGTGTTGCAGGAGGTATGATTGCGGGCATTAATCCTGTTGCTGGAGCAATAGCCGCTTGTTTGGGTGGTGCGCTTTGCGTTGAGGGAGTGCGTCGCCACTTTAAAGATCAGTCAGAGCTTGCCGTTGCCATTGTGATGGCAGCAGGTATTGGTCTAGCAGGTGTGTTGTCAGGTTTTGTTCCTAACTCATCAAGCTTCAATAGCTTTATGTTTGGCTCTATTCTCACGGTAAGTGAGCAAGAAGTTCAGATGATTGTGGTCATCAGTGTGCTTGCAGTTGCATTCTGCTTCTTCCTTAGAAAAGAACTTTTCTTGATGTCTTTTGATGAGCGTCATGCCCGTTGTGTTGGTGTACCCGTAAGTCTTATTAACTTTGGCTTTGTTATCGCGGTAGCTTTGGTGGTTGCTGTAGCAGCAAGAACGGTTGGCTCACTTATTGTGTCGTCCATGATGGTGGTTCCTGTTGCCTGCGCTCTGCAGATTTCCCGCAGCTGGAAGCAATGCTGTCTGTATGCAAGCACGGTGGGCATGCTCACCTCACTTGGTGGACTTGTTGTCTCCTATGAGCTTGGCCTTAAACCTGGAGGAACCATCGTTCTTCTCGCGGTTGTTACGCTTTTGTTTATCTTTCTGGTAAAAAGGGTTGTGCTGCTGCTCAAAACTCGCACAGTGTGATACTCTGAACAAAGTGCGTTGACGGAGAGGTTTGCCGGAGCACGTTGTGAACAGAGAGGGTGTTCGTGGTTGAGAAACACCTGCACAGCGCTGGCAGAGTTCACTCCCGAGCTACAACTTGAACGGCAGTTTCTGCTCAGTAGGGAAGTCGTCTGCCTAACGAGACTAGGCTTTTAAGTGGATTGCACAGAGAGAAAACTGCGCAATCAACCGAGGTGGTACCGCGGAAATTTTCCGTCCTTGGGCACATGCTCAGGGGCGGTTTTCTATTGAAAGGGTAATTACATGGGAATGTCTGAGGAACTCTCGGCAATTCGCGAGCAAGTACTTGAAGGAATTGCTAAGGCAACAAACCTTGAAGCGCTTGAGAAGGTACGCGTTGCATCAATGGGTAAAAAGGGCTCTCTTACAGCAATTATGCGTATGATGGGTCAGGTTCCCGCAGATCAGCGCCCTCAAATGGGTCAGCTTGCAAATACCGTTCGTGCTAACGTTGAGACCGCTATTCGCGAGCGTCAGCTTGCCTTAAAGCGAGAAGCCCTTGAAGCCCAGCTTAATGCTGAGGCAACTGATATTACCCTTCCAGGTCGTCGTCTGAACCCTGGTACTCAGCACCTCATTGAGCAGGTACGTGAGGAGATGGAAGACATCTTTATCAGCATGGGCTACACCATTGAGACAGGCCCTTATGTTGAGACCACCTACTACAACTTTACAGCTCTGAATGCTCCTGAGGATCATCCAAGCCGTTCTGGTAAGGATACGTTCTACGTAGTGGATAATGCACCAGAAGGAAAAGAGTCGCACGTACTGGGCGAGTCCGACGTTCTTCTTCGTACACAGACTTCTGGCGTTCAGGTGCACACCATGGAGACAAAAGAGCCTCCTATCTACATGATTTGCCCTGGTACGGTATTCCGTCCTGACACAGCAGATGCTAACCACCTGCCTCAGTTTACGCAGATGGAAGGCCTTGTTGTCGATGAGGGAATTACCTTTGGTGATCTCAAAGGTACCCTTGATCACTTTACTCGTGAGATTTTTGGTAAGGACCGCGCTACCCGCTATCGTCCTCACTTCTTCCCATTCACCGAGCCAAGCTGCGAGGTAGACGTTTCTTGTGGTGTTTGCCACGGTGAGGGCTGCCGTTTCTGCAAGAACACGGGCTGGCTTGAGATTCTTGGTTGCGGCATGGTTGATCCTAATGTCTTCAAGTACTGCGGTATTGATTCCGAGAAGTACACAGGCTTTGCCTTTGGCATTGGTGTTGAGCGTGTTGCAGCGCTCCGTTATGACCTTCCTGACCTGCGCATGCTCATCTCTGGTGACCAGAGAGTCCTGCGTCAGTTCTAATCATCGGCGTCTTATTAGAAAGGCAATCACATGCGTGTATCTTATGAATGGCTGAAGACGCTCGTTGATCTTCCTCAGGACCCAAAAGACCTTGAGCGCGAGTTTGTGCGCACTGGTACTGAGGTTGAGGCTATAGAGCGTGTTGGCGCAAATCTTGACCATGTTGTTACTGCTCAGGTTGTAAGCAAAGAGCCACATCCTGATTCTGATCACATGTACGTCACCCTTGTTGACGTGGGTAACAATAATGTGGATAAGGACGGAAATCCTGTTCCTCTACAGATTGTTTGCGGTGCCCAGAACTTTAATCAGGGAGACCACATTGTTACCGCAATGATTGGTGCGGTGCTTCCTGGAGACTTTAAAATTAAAAAGTCCAAGCTGCGTGGCGTTGAGTCTTGCGGCATGAACTGCTCTTCTCGAGAGCTGGGTCTTGGCGATGACCAGAGCGGCATTATGATTCTTCCCGAGGATGCTCCAATTGGTGTACCTCTTACCGATTATCTGGGCATGTCTGATGTTGTCCTTGATTGTGAGATTACTCCTAACCGCCCCGACTGCCTTTCTATGACTGGTATGGCTGTTGAGGTTTCTGCAATCTACGACACTGACACCCACATTGAGCTTCCGCGTGTTACGTCTGAGTCTGGCGCAGATGCATCTGAGCAGGTAGATGTTACTATTGCTAATCCTGAGCTTTGCTCTAGGTATACGGCTCGCATAGTGCGCAACGTTAAGATTGGCCCAAGCCCTGAGTGGCTTGCTCGTCGCGTTACGGCTTGTGGTGGCCGCTCAATCAACAACGTTGTTGATGTTACTAACTACGTGATGTACCTGACCGGCCAGCCTCTGCATGCTTTTGACCTCGGAAAACTTACCAAGGAAGATGGCAAGTACCACATTGTGGTTCGTGCTGCAGAAGACGGTGAGCACATTGTGACGCTTGACGGAGAAGACCGTGAGCTCACGTCCGATATGACGGTCATCACAGATAACGGTAAGACTCCTATTGCACTTGCTGGTGTTATGGGTGGTCTTGACTCTGAGATTACCGAGAATACCGTTGATGTCCTTTTGGAATCCGCTGTCTTTGATAATGGCCACATTAGCCGTACCAGCAGAAACCTTGATTTGATGAGCGAGGCTTCTATTCGTTACGAGCGTCTTGTGGATCCAAACGGTTGCGCATCTGTTGCAGATATTGCAGCAGCACTCTTTGAGGAGTGCTGTGGTGCTGAGGTTTGCCCTGGTATTGTTGATGTATATCCAAAGGTAAAAGAGGCGGTAACTATTACGCTTCGCCCAGAGCGCGTCTGCGCCCTTGCAGGTGCTCAAATTCCAAAAGAGTTTATGGTTTCTCGCCTTACGCGCCTTGGCTGCAAGGTTGCTCCAGCAGACAACGGAGAGCTGAGCGTTGTAGCTCCTACAAATCGCCCAGACCTTACGCGCGAGGTTGACCTTATTGAGGAGATTGTTCGCCTGTGGGGTGAAGGTGATATTGAGGCTACGCTTCCTGCTGCTAGAAACCATGCAGGCGGTTTGACTTCAGATCAGCGTCAGATTAGAAAGATTGGCCGTACGCTGCGCTCCCTTGGCCTCAACGAGACAAAGTCATATTTGTTTGCAAGTCCAGATGACCTCTCTAAGCTTGGTATGAGCGAAGAGGGAAGAGGCGTCCCTGTAAAGGTTATTAGCCCACTTGTTGCTGACCAGTCTGAGATGCGTCGCTCCATTGTTCCAGGCCTTCTGCGCTCTATTGCATACAACCTTGCTCACGGTGTCTCTAATATTGCCATGTATGAGCTGGGCCGCGTACTCTTTGGACATAAGGATAAGAGCCAGCCAGATGAGCCAAGCTATGTCTGTGGTGTATTGGTTGGTCGTCCAGCAGATGATGCTTGGAATGCTAAGTATCCAGCCTACGATTTCTTTGACGCCAAGGGCATTGTTGAGGGTCTGCTTGAGGCACTTCGCATCCCTAAGGTTCGTTTCCGTGTAGCTGAGCCAGAGCAGTACGGTTGGCTTCAGCCTGGTCGCGCTGCTGAGATTCTTGCAGGTAGCGAGACAATCGGCTGGGTTGGAAACATTCATCCTTTGTCGCTCCAGAACTTTGACATTGAGGTTCCAGTCATTGCCTTTGAGATTTCTGTTGCGTCGCTCTTGCGTCTTTCTCAGAAAGACCTTCCTATTGTTGAGCCTCCAACCTACCCAGGCATCTCCATTGACCTGGCAATTGTTGTTGACGAGAGCGTTACTGCTGAGCAGTTGGTTCAGCGTTTGAAGTCTGCTGGTGGCAAGCTCCTCTGCGACATCAGACTCTTTGACGTGTACCGCGATGCCCTGCGTGTTGGTGAAGGCAAGAAGTCTATGGCCTTCTCGCTCACATATCGTGCGGACGATAGAACGCTTACTTCAGAAGAGGTCGAGAAGACCCACACAAAGCTTGTGGAGAAGGTTCTTCGTTCTACCGGCGGAGAAATTCGCGGATAAGCAGGTAATTGTAGTGCCAAGTTGGAACGTACATATTGCTCATGCTGACCGGCTCCTTGAGAAAGGAGCCGGTTACTTGGGTGTAGATATTCACTACCCTGATGCATTTCTGCTTGGAAACGTTGCTCCTGATGTGCACATTGGCTTTATGGTTCCAGACTATTCTCACAAGGTGAGATACGGTCGAAGCCATCAGTCATACCCAGGAAGTTTGCCTATTCCAAGTTATAAGCGGTATCAGCGAAATTTTATGGGTGGTCTTAACCCAGCCGAGTATCTGCTACAGACTGACTTTATCCAGCCAAATGTGAGTTATTGTTCAGCTGAGCAGCGCGGCTTAGTAGATCAGTGCCAGCTCAGAGAGCTTATCGTGGGCATTTGGTGCCACCTTGTTTGCGACCATGTGTATAACACTCATACACGGGCATTTTTGCGTGCCCATCATATTCCGACAGGAGAAGATGCACGTATCCGTAAGCAAGCAGATTTTGATGTTTACGGGCGCTCGCTTGATATGAATCGTCTGCCAGAAGCATCTGATGAGCTCTTTGCAGTTGCCGCGGCTCATCCACAGTATGGGTTTACGCATTCAGATGTTGAGCAAACACTTCAGGTTATACAGCGCATTGCAGAGGAGAATCGCCAGAATAGTGTGAGCTGCCCGCAGTATCAAATGCTTGATACAGAGTTTTTCTCGTCAGCCTATAAAGAGGCAGAGGAAACGCTCGTTCAAGGATTTATGCTGCAAAAACATAACTAATTCAGTTAAAGTTATATTCTCGCTTTTCTGAGATAGGTTTTGGAGGACGCTATGGAAAAGATGGAATCTCGCGGAACATTTACGGAGTATCTGCCTTCATACACCATTGGTGTTGATGCTTATAAGTCGGTACTACACATTGTTAAGCGCTTTGGCAAAAATGCCGTAGTTATTGGTGGACCAACTGCAATGGAGAAGGCACGTCCAAAGCTTGAGGCTGCACTTGCGGGTTCTGAGGTTTCTATCTCTTCTTGGATTTCTTACGGCACTAACTCTACACACGCAAATGCCAAGAGAATTGCAACGATGCCTGAGGTTATTGCTGCTGATATGCTCTTCCTTGTTGGCGGTGGTCGCGCAATTGATGAGGGTAAAGAGATTGCAACCATCCTGGATAAGCCATACTTTACCTTCCCAACACTTGCTTCTAACTGCGCTCCTGTAACAAGAATTGCTGTTTTCTATAAAGAGGACGGTTCTGCAGATACGTACTTCATTCCTGCTGAGCTGCCCGTTCATACCTTTATTGATACGCAGATTATTGCAGAGAGTCCTGATGAGTACTTCTGGGCAGGAATTGGCGATGCCTTCTCTAAGGGTCCTGAGGTTGAACTTTCTTCCAGAGAAGTTGAGCTGCTCCACAGCCCTCTTATGGGACGAGCTCTTGCCGCAGGCGCCTGCATTGAGCCTCTGTTTGACAATGCAGAGCAGGCACTGGCAGATAAGCGCGCTGGTATTGTTTCTGAAGCATTTGAAAACGTTGTTCTTAACATCATCATTACCGCTGGTGTTGTGTCTAACATGACCACCAACATTGGTGCAGAGCGCGGTGCGTATTACTTCAATTCCTCAACCGCTCATGCCTTCTACAATGCCTTTACTGCTCTGGGCGAGCGTGGCGAGAAACACCTTCATGGTGAGGTCGTTTCCTTTGGTACCTGCGTTCTTTATGCCTTTGACGGCAACCTTAAAGCACTTGAGGAGCAGGTGGCGCTTAATAGAAAGCTTGGTCTCCCAACCACCTTGGCCAATCTGGACATTACTCCAGAATCTGTTGACGCTGACCTGGACATCATTGTTGAGCGAGCTCAGAAGACCAATGAGTGGGGTCGCGCTCCTTATGGATTTACAACTGATCGCTTCCGCCAGGCAATTCTTGATACCGATGCATATGGTAGGGCAGTTGCTTCTGGCGAGAAGGACCAAGAGGCAGTGGCTCTTGACGTAATTGCTGCACATGCTCCTTCAGCTGAGACGGCTGTACCACGCAAGATGTAGTTGCAAGTAACCTGAAGAATCACTTTAGGAAGAGGACTTGTAGGAGCCAGCTTTCTTAAGTCGCTTCACGGTTATATAAAAAGTTTATGTATCAAATGGCAGTTTATTTGGATAAGCTGCCATTTCTTTTAGTTACAATTTTTATTCACTATTATTAACAAAAATCGGTAAAAACAAAAAATAACGCGTACGGTCGTTTTTTATCGGTGAAAGTTATATTGACTGTTTGTCACCGTGTTTTACCTTGTAATGGTTTATCTTAGTTACTATCAACTACGAGCATTGATGGATAACAAATCTATAAAATGCGTAGATTTCATAGATTAGCGCGGGGGTGAGCATGGCAGAGTTAAATGCATCGTTAGCAGTGAGTGACCAGGATGCATACTTGTTTGCGCAAGGTAAATGGTTCCAGAGCCACAAGAAATTAGGTGCACACCCTGCGGTTCAAGAAGATGGAGTTGAAGGTTATCATTTTGCGGTTTGGGCCCCCAATGCAGCCTCTGTCTCTGTTGTTGGAGACTTTAATAATTGGGATGATACCGTCAACGTTCTTTCTCGCTCAAAACATGGCGGAATCTGGGAAGGTTTTATTCCAGGAATCACCTCGGAAGTATTGTATAAATTCCTGATTGTATCCGCTTCTGGACAGAAGATTTTTAAGGCTGACCCCTATGGTACCTATGCGGAGGTCAGACCACATACGGCATCTATTACGTTTGACCCAGACGTGTACGTTTGGGAAGACGAAGCATGGATGAAGAGACGTGCATCGCTTAAGTTCCTGCATAGTCCTCTTAACATCTTTGAAGTTCATCTTGGGAGCTGGAAGCAGCATACTGACCTGACTGCCCCAGAGGAAGATTCTGCTGATACAGAGAATGTAGAGCAGGCCGAAGAACCCAAGGACTATTTTGACACCAACGTAGATGCCTTCTACACCTATGATGACCTCTCAGAAGAGCTGGTAGCCTATGTTAAAGATATGGGCTACACCCACATTGAGCTTCTCCCTGTTATGGAGCATCCTTTTGATGGATCTTGGGGTTATCAGGTAACGGGTTATTTTGCTCCCACCTCAAGGTATGGCAATCCTGCCCAGTTCAAACACTTTATTGACTGCTGCCATCAGGCTGGTATTGGCGTCATTTTAGACTGGGTCCCAGGAGGCTTCTGTAAAGATGCTCATGGTCTTGCAGAGTTTGATGGTACCAAGCTCTTTGAAGAAAAAGAGCATCCTAACTGGGGAACTCTTAAGTTTGATCTTACTCGTGGTGAGGTTAGAAGCTTCCTTGTTTCTAACCTGCTCATGTGGCTGAATGACTATCACGCTGATGGCATTCGTGTTGACGGTGTCAGTAGCATGCTGTATTTGAATTTTGGTATCGACGATCCTTCTCAGAAGCGCTTTAACCATAAGGGCACAGAGGAAGATTTGGATGCAAGCGCTTTCTTGCGTCTCTGCAACGAGACTGCTCAAAAAGAACATCCCGATATTTTGATGATTGCAGAAGAGTCCACAGCGTGGCCGCTAGTTACCTATCCTCCTGAGGTTGGAGGACTTGGCTTTAACCTTAAGTGGGACATGGGCTGGATGAATGATACGCTGCACTATTGTCAGACTGATTTCCCTTATAGACCAGGTAACCACCGTCTTCTGACCTTCTCCAGCATGTATCAGTTCAATGAGAACTTTGTGCTGCCGCTCAGCCATGACGAGGTTGTTCATGGTAAGTGCAGTCTTATTCAGCGCATGCCAGGAGATTGGTGGAGACAGTTTGCTGGCATGAGGGCTTTGGCGCTTCATCAGATGACTCATCCGGGCGCTAAGCTCAACTTTATGGGCAACGAGATTGCGCAGTTTATTGAGTGGCGCTACTACGAGGGTATTGAGTATTACTTGACTGAGGAGTATCCAACTCACGCTCATCAGCAGGCATTTATTAAGGCCCTTAATCATTTCTATAAGAATCATCCAGGACTTTGGCAGCATGCCTACGACAACCGTGGATTTGATTGGATTGATGCAGACAATAATGAGCAATCAATCATCTCGTTTGTTCGTCACGGAAGAAAGCCTTCCGAGGACCTGGTTATTCTCATCAATTTTGACGTTGCAACCCATCAGAAATTCCGTTTAGGCATGCCTTCTGCAGGTGTGTGGAAAGAAGTATTTAATTCCGACGCAAAAGAATTTGGCGGTTCGGGTATTGTGAATACTAAGAAACTTTCCACTAAGCCAGTGGCATGGAATGGAAGAGATTATTCGGTAGAACTGTCTGTTCCTCCGCTTGGTGGCATTGTTTTAGCGTTTGAGAAAGAACTTCCAAAGAGGGGGAAGCATGGCCGTAAATAACGGACAAAACATTTTTACCGATAAACAAGATTTTGAAGAGCAGTATCGCGATAAGTTCATCAAGATTCTTGGCAAATACTATGGAGAGTGCACTGATCAGGAGCGCTATAACGTTCTTGCTCATCTCATTGCAGAAAAGGCGCGAGAAATTCAGTCAACCTCCTATATTCATGCAAACAAGCAGGTCTATTACTTCTCCCTTGAGTTCCTTCTAGGACCACTGCTTGAGAATTACCTGCTCAATCTTGGTATTACCGACGTTGTTGCAGAGGGCCTTAAAGAGATGGGTACCTCTCTTCATGAGCTTGCCGCTCAGGAGGTAGACCCTGGCCTTGGCAATGGTGGTCTGGGTAGACTTGCCGCTTGTTTCCTGGACTCCATGGCACATGAGGGAATGGCTGGCTTTGGTAACGGCATGAGATACCGCTACGGCCTCTTTCGTCAGGAAATTAAGGATGGACGCCAGGTAGAGCGTACTGATAACTGGCTGGCAAATGGATATCCATGGGAAGTCAGAAAAGACGATTCCAGCGTACTAGTGCGCTTTGGTGGCACCGTTGTAAGGCATGAAGACGAGAATGGCAACTTCTGGTTCTCGCAAGAGGGTGGCCAGGTAGTAAGGGCTGTTCCATACGATGTGCCTATTGTTGGCTATGGCGCAAAAACCGTAAATAAGCTGCGTCTTTGGTCTGCAGAACCAGCAGAGGAAGACTTTGATCTTGATGCTTTTAACGCCGGCGATTATGCACGTGCTAATAAGTTCCGCTCTGACATTGAGGCAATTTCAACCATTTTGTATCCAAATGACTCTGGTGAGCACGGACGCATTCTTCGCTTAAAGCAGGAGTATTTGTTTGTTTCCGCTGGTCTTCAGACCATTCTTCGTGCTTATAAGGATAAGTACGGTGAGGATTGGGAACACTTTGCAGATCACGTCTGTATCCACACTAACGATACGCACCCAGCAATGTGCGGACCAGAGCTTATGCGCCTTCTTGTCGATGACCATGGCGTTGACTTTAACGAGGCATTTGATATCGCGAGAAACGCAATTTCTTATACCAACCACACCGTTATGCCTGAGGCTCTTGAGAAGTGGCCTATTAACACCTTCCGTGAGCTGCTTCCTCGCTTGTATATGTTTATCGACGAGGTTGATCGTTGCTATAAGGAGCAGCTGCTTGTTGACTCTAACGGCAACACCGAACTTCTCGCCTCAACAGCTGTGTTGTGGGATAACACCGTTCGTATGGCTAACCTCTCTATTTTGTTTAGCCACTCGGTTAACGGTGTATCTGATCTGCACACTAACATTTTGAAGCAGAGTGTTTTGAAGGACTTCTACAAGCTTCGTCCAGAAATCTTTAATAACAAGACTAACGGCATCTGCCACCGTCGCTTCTTGGCACAGGCAAATACCGCTTACGCAAAGCTTATTACTGAGGCTATTGGTACCGGCTGGCTTGATGATGCCAATGAGCTTCAGAAGCTTTCTGCTTTTGAGAACAATGCTGAGTTCTTGGACAAGATGGACGCTGCAAAGAAAGAAGAAAAAGAGCGTCTTGCTGCATACGTCAAGAAGACAACCGGTGTTGAGATGGATACCAATACCATCTTTGATACGCAGGTAAAACGCTTCCATGCATATAAGCGTCAGCTGCTTAATGTCTTTAAGATTTTGTATCTCTACAACCGTATGCTTGATGACCCAAGCTATAAGCCAGCTCCAACAACCTTTATTTTCTCGGGCAAGGCTGCTCAGAGCTATACCTTTGCAAAGGAAGTCATTCGACTTATTCACTCCGTTGCAGACGTGGTTAACAACGACGAGCGCATTGAGGGTCGTCTGAAGATTGTCTTTATTCCAAACTTTGCTGTTTCAAATGCACAGCTTATCTATGCTGCATCTGATATTTCAGAGCAGATTTCGGTTGCTGGTGCAGAGGCTTCTGGTACCTCAAACATGAAGCTTATGATGAATGCGGCTCTGACCCTTGGAACATATGACGGTTCGAATATTGAGATCTCTGAGCTTGCAGGACCAGAGAACATCAAGATTTTTGGTCTTCGTGCAGACGAGGTCCAAGAGGTATATGCTTCCGGCACCTACTTTGCACAAAACCTGCTTAACCAGAACCCAACGCTGGCTCGCATTGTAAATATGCTGACCGATGGTTCGTTGAGCCGACTCTCTGGCAACTTTGAGTCAATTCGCGACTATCTGCTGATTAACAATGATCCTGACCTGGTGCTTATTGACTTTGACGCATACGTGAAGGCATGGGAAGAGCTTACTCAGTCTTATGCTGATCGTCGTAGCTGGAATGCTCGCGCACTTCACAATACTGCAAACTCTGGTTTCTTCTCGGCTGATAGAACTATCAGGGAGTACATGGAAGATATTTGGCACGTGTAAGGATCTGCGTTTAGGTTCAATCGTCGTAAGACGTTGAGAATAAAGACCTCTGTTGGGGAGAGAGGAGATTTGGATATGAGCAAAAGGGAATGTCTTGCAATGCTACTTGCAGGAGGACAGGGAAGCCGCTTAGGTGCTCTGACCTCAAAAGTAGCTAAACCTGCTGTCTCGTTTGGTGGCAAGTTCCGCATTATTGACTTTGCATTATCCAACTGCGCAAATTCAGGAATTTCTACGGTAGGTGTTTTGACACAGTATCGTCCGTATTTGCTTCACTCTTACGTGGGATCAGGTAGTGCTTGGGACCTTGATGAGCGCGGTGGTGGAATTTCTATTCTTCCTCCCTTCGCAACACAGTCTGGTGGTGCGTGGTATGCGGGAACCGCAGATGCCGTCACCCAGAATATTGGTTACATTGAGCAGAATAACCCTGATTACGTACTAATTCTCTCTGGCGATCAGCTTTACCGTATGGACTACGGCGAGATGCTCGCCTGCCATAAGAAGAACAACGCAGACCTTACGATTGCCGTCATGCCTGTTCCTTGGGAAGAGACCTCTCGCTTCGGCATCATGTCCATTGATGATGAGGATAGGATCACCAAGTTTTCCGAGAAACCCAAAGAGCCAGAGTCCAACCTGGCGTCCATGGGAATCTATATCTTTAGCACAGACCTGCTTCTTGAGACTTTGCGTGAGGACGCAAAGAACCCTGAATCTTCTCATGACTTTGGCGGCGATATTATTCCGACGTTGCTTGATGATAACAAACGTCTTTTTGCTTATCGCTTTGAGGGCTTCTGGCGTGATGTAGGTACTATTGCAAGCTATCATGAGACCAGCATGGATCTGCTTGGCTCTGAGCCTAAGTTTGACATCTTCTCGGACAAGTTCCCTATCTTGTCTAATGCTTCCACCCGTCCACCAGCGTACATTGGCGCTTTTGGAGAGGTAGACGACTGTCTGGTAAGCAACGGATGCCAGATCTTTGGTTATTCTCGCCATTCAATTTTGTCTACCGATGCCGTTATTGGTGAGGGGGCTCGCGTTATTGACTCCGTACTTCTTCCTGGCGCAGAAGTTAAACCTGGTGCGGTGGTTATTCGCGCAATTCTTGGCGAGAACGCTGTGGTCGAGAAGAACGTCCATATTGGCAGCTCTGATTTGAACAAGGAGATTGCTGTTGTTGGAAATGATGTAGTAGTTGAAAGAGGTGAGCACTAATGAATAGAGTAATTGGTCTTATTACCTGCAATTATGCGTCTACTAATATGGAAATCGCCACCGATGTACGCCCAATTGCATCTATGCCTTTTTTGGGAAGATATCGCCTGGTAGATTTTCCTCTTTCAAATATGGTTAATTCGGACATTAGTACCGTTGGCGTCATCATGCCCTTTAACTATCGCTCACTTATTGATCACCTTGGCTCTGGTAAAGATTGGAACTTGGACCGCAAGAGCGGAGGCTTGTTTATCCTGCCAGGATCCGCTTTTGGTACCTCTCACACAGGTGCTCGTTTCCTGCTCAGAGATCTGATTTCCAACAAGCCATATCTTGAGAGAACTGATGCAGAGTATGTTCTGTTGTCTACTTCAAACTTTGTTTTTAACTCTGATCTTACCGAGCTGCTTGACCAGCACCTTGAGTCCGATGCAGACATCACTATGATGACCTACACCACTCGTTATAATGATAGAGACGTTGTTGGTGTTGAGCTTGACGGTGACCGTGTAGTTAAAACGCACAATGGTGTTCAGCGCGGAGACGAGGCTTCTCTCGATTGCTTTATTATCAAGCGCGACCTGCTTATTGACATGCTTGATTGGTATAGAGCTACTGATTACCTTGATCTTTTTGAGGCACTCCACGCTGACTATAACCGTGTCAAGGTTCGCACCTTCCACTTTGAAGGTCATGTAGCATCTATCTTCTCAAAGAACTCTTATTATCGGGCCAACATGGAGCTTTTGAACCCCATGCCGGCAAATGAGCTCTTTACCCCAGAGCGTTCCATCAAGACAAAGGCTCACGATACCGCTCCTGCAAAATTTGAGATTGGCTCAAAGGTAAGTAACTCTACTATTTCTGCAGGTTGTCGCATTCGCGGAACGGTTACTGGTTCCATCCTTGGCCGTAACGTCATTATTGAGCGCGGTGCTATCGTTCGTGATTCCATTGTGATGGAGGGCTGCATTGTTAAGGAAGGCTCTGTAGTCGAGCACGCTATTGTAGACCGCTCTAACATCATTCCTGCAGGTACTGAGCTTCGTGGTACCAGTGAAGAAATTCTTATTCAGCGTAAAAACAATAAGAGGGTGGCGTAATAATGTCCCAAGTCTCCAAGCGTCGCAAACTTCGCGTTGTCTATGCAACTTCTGAGGTAGCACCTTTTTCTAAGACGGGCGGCCTTGGAGATGTCTCGGGTTCATTGCCACAAGCACTTAAAAAAGTAGGAGCTAGAGTGGCGGTTATTTCGCCACTCTACAGCTCTATTAAGCCCGAGTGGAAACAAAAGATGAAGAAGGTCTACGAGCTCCAAGTGCCTCTTTCGTGGCGCTTTGAGTATTGTGGACTTTGGCATCTAGTTCACGAGGGCGTTGATTTTTACTTTGTAGATAACGAGTCCTACTTTGCTCGTGATGGCCTCTATGGCTACTTTGATGATGGAGAGCGCTATGCGTTCTTCTCCAAGGCTCTGTGTGAGCTGACTGCACACGTCCCAGAGCTCTCCTGCGACGTTCTGCACTGCAATGACTGGCAAACGGCACTAGCACCCGTATTTTTGCGTGAGCAGTATCAGGGCGTCCCTGAGGTCCACAACGTTAAGACGGTCTTCTCCATTCATAACGTTATGTTCCAGGGCCAGTTTACTGACAAGATGCTGAGCGACGTGCTTGGCCTTGCTGATATTCCAGCTGCGGTTAATCAACTGAGATGTGACGCAAGCTCTATCAACTTTATGAAGGGTGCGCTTTGCTACTCCGATTATCTGCTCACTGTGAGCCCAACGTATGCTCGTGAGCTGCAGACAGAGCACTTTGGTGAGGGCATGGATGACATCTTCCGCCGCCGTCAAAGCGTTCTGCGCGGCATCCTGAATGGTATTGATATTGGTGCGTGGTCACCTGCAAGTGATCCTTATATTCCACAGAACTTCTCGGCACGTCATATGGAAGGTAAGGCTGAGTGTAAGCGTCAGCTGCAAGAGGAGCTGGGCCTTGAGGTAAATCCAGATGTACCTCTTGCGGTAATGGTTACGCGTCTGACCAACCAGAAGGGTTTGGGCCTGATTCGCTATGCGATGGACCGTCTTATTTGTGCAGGTATTGAGGTTGCTGTTTTAGGAACTGGTGACGCTGAACAAGAAGACGCTATGCGCTTCTTTGATGAGCACTATGGCAACCGTATGGCTGCACGTATTGAGTTTGATATTGCGCTTTCTCACCGCATGTATGCAGGTGCGGATATGTTTTTGATGCCATCAGAGTTTGAGCCTTGCGGTCTTTCTCAGATGATTTCTATGCGTTATGGCACGCTTCCTGTTGTTCGCGAGACGGGCGGTCTGGCAGATTCTGTCAAACCGTACAACCAGTTTACGGGAGAAGGAACCGGCTTTAGTTTTGCCAATCAAAACGCAGATGAAATGGCAGATATTATTCTGTACGCCGCAGATGTTTATAGAAACGATAAACAAGCGTGGGCAAATCTTGTAAAACAGGCGATGGCAGAGGACTTTAGTTGGCATAACGCTGCAAATGAATATCTTGACGTGTATCATTTACTACACCCTGAGATTATCAGGTATGTACGTCGTCGAGATTGGTAAGAATGCAGGCTTTTCACAACACCTCAAACATTGTTTGTAGAGATCCAAAAGGCGCGGTAGAACTAGGTACTTCAGCAACAATCAGAATATTTGCTTGGGATGATGATGTTCAATCAGTAACGCTTCGTCTCTGGCAAGAGTATGGCCCTGAATCGTCTCCAGAGGCCCAAGCTCTATCTGGCGAGAAACGCGTTGTGATGCAAAAGAGTGATTTTGCTGGCGCGCTTCCGACTGGTGTACCTGACTATGCGCAGTGCTTTGAGGCAATTGTTAAACCAGCTGCTACAGGCCTTATTTGGTATCGTTTTGAGCTTCAGGCTTCTGACGGAGCAGTTTGGTCATATGGTGCTCAAGAAAATAGATGCACCGGTGTTGGTAGCTTTGCCTATGGCGAGCCACCATCATTTCAGATTACTTGCTATAAGTCTCGTGGCAGCTTTGCAGGTGTAGAAGACCCTAGCTGGTACAAAGGGGGAGTTGTCTACCAGATTTTCCCCGACAGGTTTGCACGAGATGCAAACTGGCACGAACGTACCAAGCAGGCGCTGGCTGTTCCAAGAAATGGGGTTTCTCGCCAGCTGGTTGAAGATTGGGAGAAGACTCCTGAGTATCAGCGAGATGCCAACGGCCGCGTGACTGAGTGGGATTTCTACGGCGGTTCTTTGGCCGGTATTGAAGAGAAGCTTTCCTACTTGGAAAACCTTGGAATAACTGCGCTTTATTTGAATCCAATCTATGCTGCTTCCAGTAATCATCGCTACGATATTGCGGATTATTTGGAAGTTGATCCTGTGTTGGGCACTGTAGAGGATTTTGAACGCCTCTGCGTTAAAGCAGCTGAGCATGGTATTTCTATTATTTTGGATGGCGTTTTTAATCATTGTGGCGCTGATTCAAAATACTTTAATAAATTTTCTAACTACTCTGAACCAGGAGCAGTTCAGCAGGCAGGCTCAGCTTATGACGACTGGTTTACCTTCCATGGGGATGGAACGTACGAGAGCTGGTGGGGTGTCGATGCTCTTCCGACGATTGTGTCTGAAAATCCTGATTACCAGGAGTTTATTTGTGGCGAGAATGGCGTTATTAGAACGTGGCTTCGTCGTGGAGCTCGCGGTTGGCGCTTAGACGTTGCTGACGAGATTTCTGACTCATTCATTCAGAAGATTCGTGCAGCAGCGCTTGCTGAACGCAGTGATGCGGTCATTATTGGAGAGGTCTGGGAGGACGCAAGCAATAAGCGAGCGTATGGAAAACTCAGACAGTATCTTGAGGGCTCTGAGCTTGACGGTCCTATGAATTACCCTCTGCGTAAATCTATTCTTTCATTTTTGATGAATGAGGTTGGTGCTGAGGCAACGGCTTCTGCTCTTGAGGAACTGTGGGAAAACTATCCTCACGAGGCGTTTTATGCGTGCCTGAATGTGTTTGGAACGCACGATAAAGAGCGCTTGATTAACGTAGTTGCTGGAGCTCCTGCTCCCGATTCTCTTTCTGCTCATGAGCAGGTAACGTATAGACTTTCTGCTGATCAGCGAGGTCTTTCTAAGGCTCGTATGTGGCAGACAGCTGTGCTTCAGATGACGCTTCCGGGTGTTCCGTCTATCTATTACGGCGATGAGATGGGCGTTGAGGGGTTTGTTGATCCGACAAATCGCGCAACTATGCCATGGCCTGAAAGCAGTCCTCGTGCGGACTTGGATTACTTGCATATGTATCGCAATGCCATCGCGCTCAGAAAAACGCTGCCACTACTGGTAGATGGTTCGTTTGAGCCATTTGTCCCAGAATGTGGATCTGATGACGTTCTGGCATTTTGGCGTAAGCCTCTTCAAAAAGATGACCAGCAAGAGCAGCAGAGCAAAGCTGCTTCTGGCATTTGTGTTCTCGTAAACAAGAGCCGCTCAGATGCTAAAACAGTATATGTTTCTGTACCTCAGAACATGCAGGTTATTGATGTTATTAGTGGCCAAGCAGTCCCCGTTAAGGACGGCAAAGCAGAGGTCTTTTTGTGGCAGCTTGGATGCACGGTCTTAAACGTGCAGCCAGCTCACAGGTTACAAAAGCCCCTTGAGCCTGGTATGGGAGTGCTTGCTCATATAACTTCTCTACCTGCCGATGAGGACTCCGCAATTACGCCAGGTCAGAAGACTGGTGTTATTGGTTGCGAGACTTCCGAGTTCATCGATTTTCTCGCCAAATCTGACCAGAAGTATTGGCAGATTTTACCTGTCAGTCCAACCGATGAGTACGGTTCTCCTTACGCGGGAATTTCCGCTTTTGCAGGAAACATCAATCTACTTAATCCAGCGGCAATGGAGAGAGTCATTTCTGAGTGCAATGACCCTCAAGGCAAGCGATCTGCTGAGTACCAGGCATTTCTGGCGAGAAACTCATATTGGCTTGATTCGTATGCAGCATTTTGTGCTATTAAAGACCTGTTGGGTGAGGGAGTGTGGCAGGAGTGGCCTGAGCAATATCGCAGCTGGTCACAAGAACTTCTTGAGCGTCCTGAGCTTGCTCAGGCAATCGAGCTTCATCGAAAGCAGCAATTTGCTTTTGACGTAATGTGGAGTCAGACATTAGCGGAGGCTCGTGCTAAAGACATTCAGATTATTGGCGATATGCCTATGTTTGTTTCAGAGGATTCCGCTGATGTTTGGGCACATCCAGAACTTTTTGCTTTAGATGATACAGGTCATACAGAGCTTCAGGCTGGAGCTCCTGCTGACGCGTTTTCTCAAGATGGTCAGCTGTGGGGTAATCCAACGTATACCTGGCAGGCTCATAAAGACGAAGGATATCGCTGGTGGATTGAACGTTTCCGCAGGTCTTTCTATCTGTATGACTATACAAGGCTGGACCATTTTATTGGTTTTACGTCTTACTATGCTATTGAGCAGGGAAAGACTGCTGCTGAGGGTTCATTCAAGTTTGGTCCCGGCATGGAGCTGTTTGATGTTGCTTATAAGCAGCTTGGCCCACTTCCTTTTATTGCAGAAGATTTAGGAGCGGTTACTCCTGCGGTCCGAGCATTGCTTTCTCAGACAGGTTTCCCGGGTATGAGTGTTATCCAGTTTGCTGATGGAGACTGTAGATATTCCTTTACACCAGCTCAAGAGTCTATTGTGTACAGCGGTACCCATGATACGCAAACGCTTATGGGTTTTGTAGAAGCTCGTTTTACAGGTGGCCAGACAACTGATGAATCGCACCAGATTTTTGATCATCTTATGGAGCAAGTAGTTAGCACTTCTAATGCAGTGGTTATTTTGCCGCTACAGGACGTCTTAGGTCTTTCTGACGATGCTCGTATGAACATTCCTGGTAAAGCTGAAGGCAATTGGTCTTGGCAGGTTAAAAAGGACATGCTCACGATAGAGATTGTTCAGAAACTACAGAGGTTTGTTGAGCTGCACCAAAGTAAGCTCGACGCTTAGCGTATGTTTTTTCGTTACAACAAAAGGTCCTTCTCAGTGAACTGCCTCCCATTTCTTAGACACGAGAAATAGGAGGCAGTTCAAAACACACCTATGTCGGATAATCTGTTAAAAAGACGTATACATGACGCAGAAATTACCACAATCATGCAGATTATCTTCATTAGGTGTGTAATATACCTGCAATTGAACAGAATATCTGACTTAAGTGTGTTCCTTAGGTGCGGAATTTACCTATAGTTAAATCTTTTATATGACGCTATTCATTTTCTAGCATATTAGGTTAAGTTTATGCATAAAGATGCATATCAGGTAGTGCGACCGCCTAGCTGCCTGCTATCTTGATTAGAAACATGTCGATTCTTCGGCAGAACCTACCAAAGCTGCGCTATTTTGTGTGCCAGGCCTAAAAGCCGATGTTAACACGCTACAGAATCATAATCACCTGCATAGTAACAGCCTCCCATTTCTTGGACATAAGAAATGGGAGGCAGTTCACGACTGGCGAGAAGGACCTTTTACTTTTGGATGTGCCTTTGGGTTCACTATGACATCTCTCGAGGTAAAACAATGGTAAAACGTGTGCCTACACCTTCGCGTGAAAGTACCTCAATAGAGCCGTCATGATTATCGACAATCCATTTTGCGATGGATAGTCCAAGTCCAGAACCTTCGTTGCTTTCAATTCGTGCGTTATCAGCTCTCCAGAATCTCTCAAAAATATGAGCGGCTGTTGTCTCGGACATGCCCATACCTTCATCTTCGATTGAAACTTGAACGGTTTTCTCGTCATATGAGACGTTAAAGGAAATGGTGGTTTGAGCAGCAGAATATCGAGCGGCATTTTGTACGATGATACGGATAGACTGCTTAATCATTGCGGTGTCAGCAAGCACCTGATAGCGGTCATCCTTCAATACACTTTGATCAAATTTCAGCGCATAGTGGTGAGTAGGATCAATCATTTCCGACTCTTCACAGACCTCAGAAGTTATCCGTGCAAGATTGAGCTTAGTCTTTGTGAGGGTATTTCTTCCTGCGTCTCCGCGTGCTAAGAAGAGAAGCTGCTCAACAAGGTCATGCATGTGTTCGCTCTCGGATTTGAGTGCAGCGATAGACTCATCTAGTACAGCCTCGTCTGTCTTACCCCAGCGATCCAGCATGTCAGTATAACCTCGGATAACAGCTATAGGAGTTCGAAGCTCGTGGCTGGCATCATTAACAAAGCGCATCTGTTGCAATTTTGCTTCTTGCATACGTTGAAGCAGTTTATTCAAGGCAATCTCAATACTTGCCAGGTCTTGGTCACCCGTTTGAATCTTTGGAGCGTTGATATTGGCTTCTTCAATTGCCTGTTCAAGACTCCTAATTTTCTCACTTTTGACCAGGACGTCATTTGTTGTAGCTTCGGTAGAAAGAACATCACTATTTACTAGTTGATCTGCTTTAAGTGCAAGTGTATTGAGGGGCTGAAGAGCTCTTCTGACACGGCGCATATCACCGAAGAATGACAACAGATCAATGATTTCCCAGATAAGAATTGCAATATACATGGGCCAGAAACGAGCTAAGTCTACGCCTAAATCAAATATTTTGGCGCCAAAAGTAGGGCCATGAACAATGTATTTTAGGCTTGAGAGTCCGTGTAAGAAAGTGAATCCAGTAAGAGAAATAGAGTGAGACTCAGTAGGGAAAAATCCTAGGTAAAAAGTACCTTGTGGAACATGCTGGTTATACGTATAAATAAAAATCAGAGCAATATTTACCAGTAAAAAGAGATTAAAGCCGACGTAATTCATCATCTTACGCCACCAAAATCCCCAGGTAATTACTCCAGCTGTCGACGAATCAGAGGGAGTAAAGAAAGGCTTTTTATGCTCTTGTATGGTGGACTGGTTATGCTTCTCTGATGACATATCCGACTCCACGAACAGTAGTAATTAGCTTGATGTTATAGCGGTCGTCAATTTTTGCACGTAGATGGGCAATATGTACATCCACGTTATTAGTTTCTCCGGCAAACTCATAACCCAAGGCTTCAGAAGCAATACGCTCACGGCTCATAACAACACCAGCGTGTTCCATGAGCGTACGGAGGACTTCAAATTCCTTAGTAGTAAGTTCGATTGAATCGTTCTTGACACAGACTTCTCTACGATCAACATCAAGCGAGACATCTTTAATTGTAAAGGTGCTTGTAGCAGCTGTTTGAGGAATTGTCGGGGAGTTCAAACTGTCTGCCTCATGGTGCTTGAGTGCCACGCGAATACGGGCGAGTAGTTCCTCTATCGCAAAAGGTTTGGTGAGGTAGTCGTCTGCACCCGCATCCAGACCAGCCACTTTATCCATAACCGAATCACGAGCAGTGAGCATGATAGTTGGCGTGTTTTTCTCGCGACGAATCCTTCTAAGAACTTCTAGACCATTAAGCTGGGGGAGAAGTACATCAAGCAAGATAAGGTCGTAGTCATTTGACAGTGCTTTTTCAGCTCCGGTTCTTCCGTCAAGAGCTTTGTCTACCTCATATCCCTCATGTTTAAGCTCGAGTTCTACAAAGCGTGCAATTTTTTCTTCATCTTCAACGATAAGAACCTTAATCATTTTCTCGCCTAAATATCGAAGTTTTCTATTTTAGGTTTGGAACCAATTTCATTTTATTTTTTGTCGATAACATCTTTTTTGATGGAACCTGCTGCATCTGCAGCCTTATCCATTGCCTCATTTACATCTACAACAATAGGATAAGCTCCCTGAATGTGATAACGCATCTCAAAGAAGAGGCCAATGATGAGCAGCCAGAATGTAGCACCCCAGAGGAATAGGCCAACAATTGGAATAATTACTGGCATGGCCATGAACTGCTCGCCACGACGAGTAACAATAAATTTTGCTTCTACACTCTTATGGAAGAGTTCCTTGCACTTTTCCCAAAGAGAAGACATATTCTCTGAGAAATCAGACTTCTTGCTTGATTCTTGGTAGGCAATTTGAGCTGCTTCCATTTCTGGAGAAACGTCTGACTGTGCAGCTGGCTCAGTAGTATAGTTTGCAGTCTGCTTAGTGGACTTGCCCTGCTTCTCGAGCCAAATAATTGCATCAAGAACATTATCATCACAAGCGTCAAGTGCTGCCTTTGCGTCCTCGTAGCTTACGCCGCACTTCTCGCGAATTACCTCAACCTTTTCTAGCTTTTCCATGATCAGCTTCCTTTCGAGATGTTAAAGACGCCTCTCGTCTTCGTGATACATGGTCTCTTATAAAGATTAACCAATTATTGAGGTTAGATTAAGCTTTCATAAGTATTTTAATGGGATTGTTTACACGTCTCAATTACAGGCAGCTTGCTTACCACTTACCGATTACTTATAAAACTAGCTTGTTTTAGCAGTTCAGCAGTTTGAAACTATTAGATAGTTATATATAGCTAACTTATGGCAGTTGAAACCTTGCTTTCTCTGTCAAAGCCAGCCTGAATAACAGACACTACATTGTGAGTTTGTGGCAGGAGGCGGTGTGGGTATGGCAAATCGTCAGAACCAAAGTATTCAAGCTACTGAGTCCAACCAAAATACAAAACAGGATCCTCAGCAATCTGAAGTAAATCCTGTTGCAGTGTTGCTCGAGTGGTCAGACAGAGCAAGTATGTATGCATTGTCTGTCATCCTTGCCATTATTGGTGTTTTGGGAGGAATGGTTCCCTACGTTGCCGCAGGTAACATGGTGGTTGGTATCTTTAATGGAATTCAAGAATGGCCGTTTTACCTGCATTGGGGACTTATAGCAGGTCTCAGCTACTTGATAAAGATTATCTTCCACCACCTTTCAACTATCGTTTCTCATAAGGCAACGTTTGCGACAATTGCAAACATGCGCACCCGAGTGGCAAAGAAGCTGACAACTATTCCCATGGGATATGTGCTTGATACGCCATCCGGCTCTCTCAAACGCTTGTTAGTCGAGAAGATCGATAGTATTGAAACCACACTTGCCCATGCAGTTCCTGAGCTGACTTCAAACCTTACAGCTGCTTTTGCGGTTTTTGTGTACCTCATTGTTTTAGACTGGCGTCTTGCTCTTGCTGCTCTACTCACTATTATTGTGGGACTTGCCTGTTTATCAGGCATGATGAAAGACTATGAGTATTGGTATCAGAATACTATCGTAACTGGTAAAGAGATGAATAATGCCTCAGTTGAGTATGTGTCAGGAATTGAGGTAATTAAGGCTTTTGGCCAGTCCGCTAGCTCTTACGAGAAGTTCTCAAAAGCTGTTTATGCATCTGCCCATGCTTTTATTGATTGGATGAAGCATTGCCAAATCTGGCAGGATGCCATGTTGTCAATTGCTCCTGCAACGTTAGTAACGGTATTGCCCCTTGGGTGCTTGTTCGTGCTTCAGGGAACTCTTTCTCCTTCTACTTTTGTTATGTGTGCCGTGCTTTCCCTGGGAATTTTTCAGCCGCTCTTTGAAGCGATGAGCTTTATGGATTCCCTTGCACAGGTTGGCTCTGTTGTTAAAGAAATTTCTGAGGTTTTGAATTACCCTGATCAGATGAGAGCCACGGCTCCCTGCACACTTGAAGGGACTGAAATTAAGTTAAGCGATGTTCGTTTTTCGTATGGAAGTAATGAGGTAATTCACGGAATTACTCTAGACATTGAACCCGCGCAGGTTACAGCACTTGTTGGTCCAAGTGGATCAGGTAAGTCTACTGTTGCACGGCTTATCGCAGGTTTCTGGGATCCAAATGAAGGGTCTGTTTCTATTGGAGGACAAGATATACGTTCCTGCACTCCAACTCAACTCGCAGACCTTGTAGCTTACGTTGATCAAGATAGTTACCTTTTTGACGAGACCATTATGGAAAACATCAGGATGGGCAAAAAAGACGCTACTGATGAAGAGGTAATTGCTTGTGCAAAAGCTTCTGGATGCCACAACTTTATCCAATCTCTTCCTCATGGTTATCAAACGGTTGTAGGAGGCTCGGGAGGTCACCTTTCTGGTGGCGAGCGTCAGCGCGTAGCAATTGCTCGAGCTATGCTCAAAAATGCACCTATTATCATGCTCGATGAAGCAACAGCCTACGCAGATCCAGAATCAGAAGCAGAGGTTGAATCTGCAGTTGCAAAGCTGGTGGCTGGTAAAACGTTGGTGGTTATTGCGCACCGTCTTTCGACCGTACAAAATGCCGACAAAATTGTTGTCGTTAATGATGGATCCATTGAAGCTGAGGGTACTCACGAGCAGCTAATGGAGACATGTCCGCTCTATGCAACCATGTATCGCGCTCATATCGGCGCACTTGATGAGGCTTAAGGAGGGGAGTAGCAATGTTATCTGTCTTAAAAATGTACTTTCAGTTTGGAAGCTCTTATCGCTACAAACTCAATAAAGGTCTATTCTTCACCGTGCTTAGTTGTCTCTTTGAAGGTGTGCAAATAACGGCGCTTTGGATTGTTTTTACAGCTCTTGCTACTAATACGCTCTCAACCCAGACGATATTTTCTGCACTGGGAGTAATGCTTTTGAGCATCATGGGAACATTCATCTGCGCTCATTTTAAGAGCGAGAATTTCTGTGATGCTAATTTCAGTATGGCTGGCGCTAAGCGTGCGGAAATTGGCGACACGTTGCGCCGTCTACCCATGGGTTACTTTAACGAGAATAGCCTTGGAGAAGTAACAGCTGTTATGACCAATCAACTTGATGTAATGCAAAGTCTTGGTGGCCTGCTCTATATGATGGTCGTTGGAGGATTAGCTTTAACCGCAATTATTGTTGCGTTCTTGTTTGTGTTTTGTTGGCAACTAGGCCTTATAACTGCGGCTACATTTGTTCTTTTCTGCATTACTATGGAGCTGCTTCAGGCTTACGTGCGCAATGTATCAGATAAGTATGTAGCTGCTAATACCACCTTAATCAGCGCTGTTCTTGAATATGTCCGCGGCATCAGTGTAGTAAGGGCGTTTTCTCTTATTGATGATGCTGAAGGAAAATATGCCAAGGCAGTTGACGATTGTCGCGTTCAAGCGCTTAACCTTGAGTTTAAGGCGCTTCGTTTCTCAGTTTTGCAAATGGTTATCTCCAAAGCCACCAGCATTATCATGTGCCTGGTATCAGTTGGTCTATGGCTATCTGGAACACTTGATACAGCTGCTTGTTTAACCGTAGTAGTGATGTCATTTATGTTGTTTAGTCGTCTAGAATCTGCTGGTCGTTTTTCAACTATTCTGCGTAATCTTGAAATTGCAATGGAGCAAGCAAACGCTATTCTCGCTACCCCCGCAATGGAGGAGGGAGAGGGTCTTGAGAAGGCGGCATCTTGCGACATTGAACTTTCTCATGTTTCCTTTGGCTACGATGACAGGCAAATTCTTGAAGATGTCAGCCTTTCTATTCCTGCAGGTACCTCTTGTGCCATCGTGGGGCCAAGTGGATCTGGCAAAACAACTCTTGTCCGTCTTATTGAGCGTTTTTGGGATGTAAATGCAGGTCAAGTGACCCTTGGTGGACGCGATGTGCGCGACTATAAAGTTGACGCCCTGCTCCAAAATTTCTCCACCGTATTTCAGGGAGTATTCCTTTTTGATGACACTATTGAGAACAACATCAAGTTTGGCAATCCAAGTGCAACTCATGAGCAAGTAGTTGACGCAGCTAAGCGTGCCTGCTGTGAAGAGTTTATCCAGGCGTTACCTGACGGATATGAAACACGCTTAGGAGAAGGCGGCTCAATGCTTTCTGGTGGCGAGCGCCAACGTCTTTCTATTGCGCGCGCTATCTTAAAAGATGCGCCAATCGTGGTGCTTGATGAGGCTACAGCTAATGTTGATCCAGAAAACGAGCTTGAGCTCCAGCGCGCAATCGCCGAGCTCACAAAGTCTAAGACTGTCATCATGATTGCCCATCGCTTAAAAACAGTGCGCAATGCTAATCAAATACTTGTCTTGGATAAGGGTCGTATTGTTCAGCGGGGAACCCATGAATCTCTCATGAAAGAAGGCGGCATCTACGCTGATTTTGTTAACATGCGCGAGAAAACCGTCGGCTGGAAAATTGCGTAACTACTGACAAGCCACCGAGAAATATCCCACGTAAAAAATATGCACCCAAGCTTGTGCTTGGGTGCATATAACGTTAAAGCTGAAATGCGGTTTACTGAACCTGGCAAATCATAGCAACATTAGTTGAAGTGGTGTAGTCACCAAGACGTGGGCTGGTATGAGGATCGCCAGCAGTCAGAACAACAATGTCGCCGGTCTCAACGACGCCAACTTCCTTAGCAACGTTCAGTGCGTTGTACATGGTGTTAGAAAGCGTGCCCTGCTCAGAGGTCTTGAATGCATAGACACCCCAATAGAAGCAGGTACGACGAACTGCCTCATCAGATGGAGACATTGCATACAGAGGACGCTTTGGACGGAAGTTAGAAACAAGGCGAGCAGTGCGGCCAGAGTGTGTTGGGCAGATGATGCACTTAGCGTCAACACGGATTGCCATATCAACTGCAGCAAAGCCTGTAGCACCGTTGACGTTCTTAAGACCCTCACGCTGGTGATAGACATCCTTGACTGGCAGGTACTTCTCGGTTTCCTTGCAGATGGAAGCCATGGTCTTTACTGCCTCAACAGGGTACTTACCAGCTGCAGACTCACCAGAAAGCATGACGCAGTCAGTGCCGTCGTAGATTGCGTTAGCAACGTCCGTAACCTCTGCACGGGTTGGGCGAGGGTTGCGAATCATAGAGTCAAGCATCTGAGTTGCGGTGATGACAGGCTTGTAAGCATCGTTGCATTTCTTGATGATAGTCTTCTGGATGTGAGGAACCTCAGCTGCAGGAACCTCAACGCCAAGGTCACCACGGGCAACCATGATGCCGTTAGAAGCTGCAAGAATCTCGTCGAAGTTCTTTACGCCAAGAGCAGACTCAATCTTAGGGAAGATCTGTACGTTAGGAGTACCCATCTCACGGCAGATGTTACGAATCTCCTCAACAGCAGCGCCATCACGGATGAAGGAAGCAGCAATTGCGTCAATACCAAGCTCGCAACCAAACATGATGTCTGCGCGGTCCTGCTCAGTGACGGAAGGAAGGCCAATGTTGACGTTAGGAACGTTTACGCCCTTCTTCTCGCCAAGCTCACCACCGTTGATGATCTTGCAGTGCATGTCAGTGCCCTCAACATGATCAACCTCAAGACCAATGAGACCGTCATCAATAAGGATGATGGAGCCCTTCTTGACCTCTTTTGGAAGGTTCTTGTAGTCAAGTGAGAAGCGCTGAGCGTTACCGATGACGTCATCATCAGTGGTGACAATAACGGAATCACCAGTAGTAAGGGTGACCTTCTTGCCATCCTCGAGAAGACCGGTGCGAACCTCAGGACCCTTTGTATCAAGCATGATAGCAATAGGAATACCAAGCTCATCAGAGATAGAACGAACGCGACCAATCATAGTGCGGTGATACTCATGGCTACCGTGCGAGAAGTTAAAACGTGCGACGTTCATACCAGCAAGAATGAGCTCACGAAGGACCTCATCACTTTCTGTAGCAGGACCCATAGTACAAACAATCTTGGTCTTTTTGCGAGCCATATCTCTCCTTTTCATAGGAATTGAAATCACATTCGGTTATCAATAGTAACCGTTTTCAGAGCGTTTGTTTCTCTGTTACTTAGCAAACCACACTTTTATCAACATAGTCAGTACCCGCAGTAAAAGCAGTTGCGTTATCTAGCGTAACTTGAGCAATCTGAGAAAGTGCCTCATGAGTAAAGAATGCCTGGTGACTTGTCATGACAACGTTAGGGAAAGAGCAAAGCGTGGAGGTAACTGAATCAAAGACCTCAGCACCGCGGTCCTTATAGACGTTTGGATTTTCCTCTTCATAAACGTCAAGGCCACAAGCACCAATTTTGCCAGAAAGAATGCCGCGAATAAGAGCATTGGTATCAATAAGTCCACCGCGACCAGTATTAACGAGGATAACGCCATCTTTCATTTTTCCGATGGTCTTATCGTTAATCATGTGATAGCTCTCGTCATTCAGGAAAGCATGAAGTGAAATGAAGTCTGAACGTTCCCAAAGCTCATCGTAGCTGACATACTCATCAATAACGTGCTCGTCATTGACAAGGCTCATGTTTGGATAGAGGTCTGCACCAAGGACGTGCATGCCAAAACCCTTGCAGATACGGCAAAGTGCTGCGCCAATGCGACCAGTGCCTACAATACCCGCAGTTTTACCATGAAGGGTATCGCCAACAAGGCCAACAAGTGAGAAGTTATTCTCGCGAATTCTGATGTAACCACGGTGAATACGACGGTTAGCAGCAAGCGCAAGACCCATTGCGTGCTCTGCGATTGCTTCAGGGGAGTAAGCAGGTACGCGCGTAACCGTAATACCAAGGTCTTTAGCAGCGTTAACGTCAACGGCGTCAAAGCCAGCGCAGCGCATAAGTAGAAGCTTAACGTCAAAGCCGGCAAGAATCTCAAGAGTCAGAATTGAAGCATCTGCATTAACAAAAGCGCAGACAGCGTCATAACCCTTAGCAAAGCCTGCGGTCATAGGCGTAAGGTTTGACTCGATGTAGTCAATTGAAACATCTGGATACTTTGGAAGCTCAAGGTTGAAAGAATCCTTGTCATAACTTTGAGCACCATAAAACAGGATTTTCATAACTGCCTCCTTGCCAAAACTAACGCTTGGCTTATGTTGTTATGTTCTGCGCTTATTGTACCCCTTGGATAACAATTATTTGCCACATAACAGGAGTTTTAAGAAATATTTATGAGGTTTAAAAAAACAAAGAATACGGTAAAATGATAGAGCATTGTAAGGTCCTATGATAGGACGTTGTAAGGTCCTGACACGGCAACCTTGGTGAGCCCTTGCCCCTTCTCCTGGGGAATTATGATCGGGCATCAATCTGTCAGGTAGAAACCCAGGAGGAACATTGAAAGAGTATCTTTCAAGTGCGTCTGATGTTATCAGTGCGCAAAAAACTGATGCTGAAGCTGGATTGTCTGATGTAGAAGCAGCTTCACGTCTTGAGGCTCATGGTCTCAACAAGCTTAAAGAGGCGCCAAAAGAATCAATCATTAAAAGGTTTTTTGCACAGATGGCCGATCCTATGGTCATCATGCTTCTTGTTGCTGCTGCTATTTCTGCTGCTGAGGGCATTTATACCGGAGAAGGCGGAATTGCAGACGTTGTCATTATTCTATTTGTTGTTGTCATCAATTCCGTTCTTGGTGTTGTCCAGGAGGGCAAAGCCGAAGAAGCTCTTGCCGCTCTGCAAGAGATGAGTGCAGCTCAGAGCAAGGTTATCAGAGACGGTCGTCTTGAGATTGTTGCCTCAACCGAGCTTGTTGTAGGCGATATTATTCTGCTTGAGGCGGGTGACTCCGTCCCAGCTGACTGCCGCATTCTTGAGAGCGCTTCCATGAAGGTAGAGGAGTCTGCGCTTACAGGTGAATCAGTTCCTGTCGAGAAACACGCGGAGACCCTCAGTCTTACTGACGGCGCTGACGATATTCCTTTGGGTGACCGAAAGAATATGTGCTACTCCGGATCTATTGTGGTCTATGGACGCGGTCGTGCAGTTGTTGTTGCAACAGGCATGGACACTGAGATGGGCAAGATTGCAGACGCAATCTCTCAGGCAGAAGAAGGACAGACTCCACTTCAGATTGCCCTCGATAAGCTTTCCCACACACTTACTATTCTTGTTGTTGTCATCTCACTGCTTGTTTTTGCAACAGGATTTATCAAGCACGGCGCCGAGATGCTTGGCAACTTTGACCTTATCCTCAGTACGTTTATGGTTGCAGTTTCTCTTGCAGTAGCTGCAATTCCAGAGGGTCTTGTTGCCGTTGTTACCATCGTTCTTTCTATGGGTGTTACTAGAATGAGCGAACGCCACGCTATTGTTCGTCGACTCACCGCAGTTGAGACCCTTGGTTGTACTCAGGTAATTTGTTCCGATAAGACCGGTACTCTGACTCAGAACAAGATGACTGTTGTCCGTCATGAGACAGAAAACCTTGACGCACATGTACGTACCATGGCACTGTGCTCTGACGCTACTTGGGATGACGCAGAACAGGTAGCAAAGGGTGAGCCTACTGAGGCTGCTCTTGTTGCAGACGCTGCAAAACTTGGATACACCACAAGTGATCTTGCTTCTTCTCGCCCTCGCATCGGCGAGGCGCCCTTTGACTCTGTTCGTAAGATGATGTCTGTTGTGGTGCGCACCCGGTCTGGCAAGGTTGTACAGCACACTAAGGGTGCGCCTGATGAGGTACTTGCTCGCTGCACCAAGATTATGACAAGTGATGGCATTATTGACCTCACCGACGAGGCTCGTTCTGAGATTTTGGCTCAGAACAAGTCCATGGCTGACCAAGCACTTCGTGTTATGGCATCTGCTCGTCGTGACTGGGGAACAAAAGCTCCTCAGAGCTATGATCCAGCTAACCTTGAGCACGACATGGTCTTTGTGGGACTTTCAGGCATGATTGACCCAGTTCGTCCTGAGGTTAAGGGTGCTGTTGCAGAGGCGCATAGCGCTGGTATGCGTACCGTTATGATTACGGGCGACCACATTGATACAGCTGTTGCTATTGCAATTGAGCTGGGTATTATTACTGATCGCTCTCAGGCTATTACTGGCGCACAGCTTGATAAGATCTCTGATGAAGAGTTTGAGCAGCGTATTGAGACTCTTGGCGTTTATGCACGCGTTCAGCCTGAGCACAAGGTTCGCATTGTTGATACTTGGCGCAAAAAGGGCATGGTTACAGCTATGACGGGTGACGGCGTTAACGACGCTCCTTCCATCAAACGCGCTGATATTGGTATTGGTATGGGTATTACTGGTACCGACGTTACCAAGGGCGTTGCAGATATGGTTCTGGCTGACGATAACTTTGCCACCATCATTAGCGCCTGCGAAGAGGGAAGACGCATCTACGACAACATTCGTAAGTGCATCCAGTTCCTCTTGAGTTCCAACCTTGCTGAGGTAATTTCCGTCTTCATTGCGTCCCTGGTTGGCTTTACTATCCTTCAGCCTACCCACCTTCTGTGGATTAACCTAATCACCGACTCTCTGCCAGCTCTTGCTATGGCTACCGAGAAGGCTGAGCCAGGCATTATGAAGCGCAAGCCTCGTAACCCTAAGGACGGAATCTTTGCAGGCGGCGTTGGCTTTGACTGTCTTGTTCAGGGCTCTATCATTGCTCTTCTCACCATTGTCAGCTATTTTATTGGCCATTACTTTGAGTATGGAACCTTTGACATCTCACAGGTCATTGCTAACCCAGAGGCTGGTGTTGAAGGCATGACCATGGCATTCTTGACGCTTTCTATGGTTGAGATGTTCCACTCCTTCAACATGCGTTCTCTGCGTGGTTCCATCTTCAAGCTAACCAGCCAAAACATTTGGTTGTGGGGTTCCTTTGTTATGTCTTTGATTCTTACCTTTGTGGTAATTGAGACACCACTTTCTCAGGCGTTTGGCTTTGCAGAGATTGGTTTTGAAGAGTACGCCATGGCAATGCTTTTAGCTGCATCTATTATTCCTCTGATGGAGCTGTACAAGGCTGTTATGCGTTCTGTACAGAAGAACAAAGCATAAGGTAAGGAGCACTCTTGTCCGCTAAGCGTACAAAAAGTTCCAAGAAACTAGGAGCCGGCAGGACTCAAGGGTCACTGCCGGCCCTTTCTTCATTGCTGGATGTTCCAGAGTTTGAGCAGTTGACTCCATCGTCGGCTCAGACGCAGGCTTATGCAGACGTCGTATCTGAGCTTGAAGCCCAAGGGGTTTCTCGCCAGACGATGACTATGGCCTGCGTGGTCCGCTTGGATAGGGGATTTCCTGCGGTTGTTTCGGAGCAGGGAGTGTTTCGCGCCGAGTTTGCCGCGCGCGTGACTAAGGGCCAGAACTCTACGGTGGCCGTGGGAGACTGGGTATGTGCGCGCATTCCGGACTCGCACGATATGGGCATCATCGAGGCAGTTCTGCCGCGAGAGACCGATATTGCACGCTGGAAGGGCGGAGCTCGTGGTCAAAAGCAGACTTTGGCCGCCAACGTTGATTTGGTTCTTGTGGTACAGGCCTTGGACGGCGAGGCTGTCTCGGTAGATCGTATTGTGCGTTCAGCAGTTATTTCTAAAGACTGCGGAGCTACCTGTGCCGTGGTGCTTACTAAGTCAGATGTAGCGGGTCCGGAGCTTTTGGCTCAAGAGATTTCTTCTATTACCGCAGCTCTTAGCTCTACAGTAAAGATTGTTGCAACAGCTTCAAAGCTTGAGGGCGAGAAAACCGATGCACTTGCAAATCTTGCTCAGACTGCTCAAAAGCTTGGGGCTGCGTGGGGAATTGATGCTGTTCGTAGCCTTGTTCCTTACGGCTCCGTGGCCATTGTGCTTGGTGAATCAGGTGCTGGTAAATCAACGCTTCTGAATGCGCTTTTGGGACATGAGGCGCTTGAAACGGGAGAAGTCCGTGAATCTGATAAGGCAGGACGTCATACAACAGTTGCTCGTCGCATGGTAGCGCTTCCTGACGCTGGTGTTATTGTGGACGAGCCTGGCCTCAGAAGCCTGCCTATTGTGGGTCATGAGAGGGGATTGCAGAAGATATTCCCGCATATCTCTGAAGCTGCTCAGACGTGTAAGTTTAGGGATTGCACCCATACGCATGAGCCTGGATGTAGTGTTCAGGATGCTCTGCACGAGGGTAAGATTACAGAGCCGCAGTTAAAAGCATATTTGTCTTTGGCAAAAGAAATGCGAGAAAGTCAGCAATCGCTCGACCCTGATGTTGTGCTTTAAGTTTTGACAGCGTAAATCCTCTAAGCACCTTGGCTCGACTAGGGTGCTTTTTTGTCAAACCAGCAGGAAACATGCTATATTGAAATCAACGAGGGTTGGTCCCGCCCAGTAATGGGGAGGGTCAACCATCGTTCATGAGTCAGGCAAATCACTTAGAAAATCATTCATTACAATTTTTCTAAAATGTAGCAGTTATGACGTTCTAAAAATTTTTATATATCAAATTAGATAAAAATTTAAATTACCTATTTTTCATTGCGTCGTTGCTGCCTGTGGATACATTACTTTGTGTCAGATTCGCGTCAGCTATCGGACATATTTGTGCAGGTAAATCTTTTGTTTTTGTATTTTCTCTCTCATGCCAAGTGCACAATCTATGTATCGCAAATGGAGGGAGGACAAACAGTGACTAAGAAAACAAGAATTTTAATTTCTGTGTTAAGCGCACTTTTGGCCAGTTTTTGTTTCTTTGCATACGTACAAAGCGTTCGCGCTGATGCAGAGAAGTCACGAGCAGAGGCAATACAAAAATACGGTGGAGAACTCACGTCAATTCTGGTGGCCACAAAACAAATAGAACCTGGAGAAACTCTCTCATCTTCTAATACCCAGATAAAAAGCTGGATTTCTGATTTGATTCCCGAAGGCGCAATTACTAATCCAGAAAGTGTTATGGGTCGTACGGTTTCATCAGTTATTGGAGTTGGAATGCCTGTTGTTTCTCTTCATCTACGATCAGTTGCCTCTCAAATTTCTATTCCAGAAAATCTTGTTGGTCTCACTATTTCCCATGGCGAGAAGTACGGATTAGCTGAGAGGCTCAGTGCTGGCACAAAGCTTGCAGCGTATGAGGTTACTGATTCTCTTATTACCTGTATTGCTTCGGATATTGCGGTGTTGTCAGATGACACCGAAGGCACTCTTTACACTTCCTCCTCCGTAACGCTTGGATTGACTCCTGAACAGGTTCCTGCCGTGCTTTCTGCATACGCTCGAGGAACACTTCGATTTACTCTTCCTGGGTCAAAGATTAACGCTCAGGACTTAGTAAAGAACAACTCCTTCGTTGAACAAGAAGACTCAAAGGATCTTTCTGACAAGACAGATCAAGCAAGCTCATCTGATGTAAGTGAAGATGTGCATCCAGAGAACCCTACTTCTTCAACAACCAACCAAAACAGCGACAGTGCGTCACAAGTAGACTCGTCTACTAATCCAGGAGGTGAAGCGTGATGTTAGAAAAGTGGATCTCATACGTAGGTCTTGACGCACGCGTTGAAATTGGAGCCATTCTTACGTACTTGGGAATTAGCAATAGGTGTGAATTTGCCGATTCAGCAGCATCTCTTAGATCAATTGTAGCCTCTTCAACTCCTCAAGATTATTCAGTCTTAATTGGTAATACCGGCTCCGATGTTTCGGATATAAATCTAGCGGCTGCAATTGTTAAAGATGGAAATGCTCGCTGTGTAGTGCTTGTAAGATCTGGCGCTTCTGGATCACTTCGTTCTAGAGCAGCTAAAGCAGGAGTTGATTTAGTTATTGACCCTATGGAATTGGGGGATCTGGTAAAGGTTGGAAGAGGGTATCAATCATACGGGGCTGACAGGCTTTCTCAGCCTTTACCAGAAGCTTCAGATTATGTTGCCAGTATCCAAGAGCTAAATACCTATCTACAATCTCTTATTCCTCTTGATAAGACTTTAAAAGCTCCGATTCTGACGTTCACTTCAGGAAGAGGAGGAGTGGGAAAGACCACACTTGTTTCTTCAATGGCACTGCTTGCTTCTTCTTGGGGCTTGAAGGTTGCGTTGGTTGATTTTGATCTGTCTTATGGAAATGCTTTTGAGAAGCTTGGAATTAGGCAGCCAAAAGACTTCTCTGATCTTGTCGCTGATGTACCTTCAGAAAAAGAGAGCCTTCTTGAAAAGGCAACTTGTGTCCATAGAAATTTGTATCTTTTTGGCCCTTGTGTAAAACCTGAAATGGCAGAGCTTCTATTTCCTTGCGTGAGTCATTTTCTTCAAGCTGTTTCTGGTTTGGTTGATTTGGTGCTCGTAGACACTACGACAGCATCAACGGATTGCTATGCTCAGGCAGCACAATGTGCAGATAGGCTGGTTATTGTTTCAGAGAACCCTCTTACGTGTATTAACTCTTTAGCAAAAGTAAGTGGACTTGCAGTGCGCCTTGGAGTGGCAAGGACTCGCATTATCCGACTTGAGAACAAAGCAAATCCAAGGGTTAAACAGGACTTCTCTGTTGGAAAAGCAGAGGTTGGTCTTGAAGCTGCAAAGATGTTTAGGATTTTTGAAGGCGGACCAGGGTTTCAAGAGCTTATTCAGCAAGGAAAGCTTTCTGTGCTGTTACAAGAGGAAACTTCATTTACACAGTCGGTTTCTTTTGTACTTGCGCATTTCCTTAACGAGTTGGGTATTCTTCCACAACTGCGCGAGGCTCAAATTGCCCTGCAAGCAACTCCTGAGAAAAAGACATTTAGCTTATTCAATAGGAGGAAGGAGGTGGGTTAATGCTTGTCTTTGAACGCGTTGCTAAGCAAATTGAGGCTCAAGATGAGAATGACTCACTACTCCAAAAAGAAGTATTTCAGAAGGCTAGAAAGAAGTTAAAAGAAAAACTTGTTTCTCGATTAGGACTTTCTACGGTTTCTTCTCTTATAACAGGCAGTGATATCGATCGCGTAAGAGACGAACTAAGAGTTACCTGTGAAGCAATTGTTAATGAAGAGAAGGACGAGCTCTTTAGCTCAGTTGACTATGAGGAAACAATCGAACAGGTAATCAATGAAGTATGTGGTCTTGGTCCAATTCAGCCACTACTGAATGATAAAGATGTTACGGAAATCATGATTAATGGCTGCAACAATTTGTTTTACGAGAAAAACGGCGAGCTATTTGAATCAAAAACAGTCTTTGACTCTGAAGAGCAGATTTTGATTGTTATGGATCGTATCTTATCTCCATTAGGAAGAAGGCTGGATAGGGTAAGTCCTATTGTTGACGCACGACTTGAGAATGGAGACCGTGTCAATGCAGTTGCAAGCCCTGTTGCAGTGAACGGCACTTCAGTAACTATCCGAAGATTCACTGGAAAAATTACTTCTTTGGACCGGTTAGTGGAAATGAAATCGCTGCCTCAATGGCTTGCAAGATTTTTGTCTTGGGCTGTGAAGTGCAGACAGGGAATCGCGGTTGTTGGAGGAACAGGATCCGGTAAGACTACGCTTTTAAATGCACTTTCATGTGAAATTTCAAAGTCAGAAAGAATTGTCACTATTGAGGATTCAGCGGAGCTTAAGTTCGATTCGCATCCAAATGTTGTCAGGCTAGAGGCTCGGCCCGCCTCAATAGAAGGAACAGGAGAAATAACCATTAGATCATTGGTGAGAAACGCGCTCCGAATGAGGCCAGATCGCATTGTAGTAGGAGAGGTAAGAGGGGAGGAGTGCATTGATATGCTGCAGGCTATGAATACAGGTCACGACGGTTCTTTAACTACATTGCACGCCGGAACCGCTCAAGAGGCAATATTGCGCCTAGTGTTGATGGCTCGTTTTGGAATGGACTTACCTGCAGAAATCATAGAAAAGCAGATTGCCACTGCACTTGATCTGATAGTTATGTCTCAAAGATTTCCTGATGGAAAACGATATGTGACCAGTGTTTCAGAAATCTCCTTGTCTTCGTCAGGATCAATTGAAGTGCAAGAGGTGGTGTCGTTTGACGCGCAGAAAAGAAGTTGGCTTTTTATAAAAAGTCCTTCTTTTATTAATCGCGCAATACAAGAAGGAATACTCAATAAAAAGGAGGTTATTTCATGGATGTCTTCACTTCCACAATCACAGGAGGTGCATTTGGAGTAATTATTTATTTTCTTGCATGCAACGGTGAGGAAAAAACTATCTCTCAAATAAATGCACGAGTAGCAGGTTATATAGTCCAGTTTCTTCAATTTGCACGTAATAGCACTTTTGCCCAGCGCTTGCTCAAATGGGAACCTTTTTCTTATATATCAGCACAGCTACGTAATCGCTTTCTGTACAAATACGGAATCACCTTAGTCAGTGATGCTTTCGTACTGTTTTTTATTGGCGGTATAGCTGCATCCATTCTGCTTGGCGTTCTATTTGAGTCTGCAATAGGTACGCTTTGCGGTGTTTTCTCGTTATTTCTCGTTCCTTATTTTTTATATGAACATGCTAAGCATCAGTCTGCTTTAGAAATTGCCCATATGATGCCTTCGATTTTTAGAACTATTGCTGTTGCTCTTGGATCAGGTCTTACACTCTCTCAATCTATTGAATATGTCAGTAAACATACAGAAGGTGTCGTATCAGAAAACTTTTATATTGCTGACATGCAAATTAAGTGCGGTTTTCCTATTGAAGAAGCTATTGAAGACTTGGCAGAGAGACTGGATGCTCCAGGTGTTAATTTGCTGGCTAGCGCTTTAGTAATTTCGCACAGAACGGGCTCTCCGCTTAAGAGTCTGTTACAAAAAACTGCCGAGTTAGTTGAATTACAAGAGAAGAATCAAAGGCTCATAGCAACAAAGACTGCTCAAGTTAGATTATCTGCTCGAATTGTATGTCTTCTCCCAGTTGTTTTATTGATTGTCTTGTCGCTTCTATCGCCGGACTTTCAAAAGGGTTTATTTACGCCATCGGGCGTTATATGCACATCAATTGCAATGGTCATGGATTGCGTTGCTCTTTTGATTATTCGAAGCATTATGAAAGGAGTAATGAAGTGATGGATTTACTATGCTCCGTATTATTTGCAACATGCATAGGTATTCTCGCCCTAGTTGTTCCCGTCAATTTGAATCATTTTGATGTCCATAGCTATTATCAGCAAATTATAAGAGGCATAAAAAGTCACAAGAGAATGAGCCTCCGGGCAAAGTCTGAGTTTACAAGAAAATCATGCCTACGTGAGATGCCAGAAATGATTGACATTTTGATTCTTGGGCTGTCATCAGGGCTATCTTTTGATTCAGCGCTTGATCTGTATTGTTTGCGAGAATCTGGAGAATTATCGAGAGAGCTTTCAAATGCTCATATGACTTGGAAGCTTGGTGCTACTACTCGCGAAGAAGCACTCAATCAGATGGCGGCAAAAGTAGGAGTTCCATCGCTTAAAAGCTTTGCGACTGTTGTGAATGAAGCGCTTACTTTTGGAACTCCTCTTGCAGAAATATTAGATAGACAAGCTTCAGTTCTTCGCGATGAGCAGCGTTCGCTGTTAGAAACGGAAATTGAAAAGATCCCAATTAAAATGCTCATCCCTCTAGGAACGCTGATTGTTCCAGCAATGTTACTTGCAATTTTAGGTCCCTTGCTTGGACCTGCATTTTCTTCTTAAGAGAAAGGAAAGCCGATGATGTTCTTCTATCAATTTTTTAGGTATCTACAAGGCTTAAAAGAGGATGAATCTGGACAGGGAACTACAGAGTATGCAATTTTAGTTGGCGTACTTGTAGTTATTGCGATTGTCGCAATCATTGCTTTTAAAGGTAAAGTTTCTGAGCTTTGGGAAGCAATTACATCGGGAATTAATTCTCTATGAGCAGAAAGAGTACTGCTGCTTATTCTGTGTTCATTATTGTCACTGTATGTTTGCTATTTGCTGCACTTCTCGTATTACCAAGAAAACAGGACCATTCATCAAATACGAGCTCAGACTATGTGCAGACTCATGAAAATAGAGACGACAAAAAAGCCAATGAACAGCCAATCTCATATGCAGCAGCAGAAGATTTGTTTAAACAGAATTCCGTGCAAAGAGATAGTAAAGAAACTATTCAAAACGAAGCCCAGAGTATTTTAGAGGGCTATCAGCAAAGAGCTGATTGTGTGCTTGTTTATTCCGGATATTTAGACATAGCCGGCAATGTATGGGGCTGTTTAGTTAATGGTGGAAATTGGTCAGAACTTGCGACTGTTTCTGATCAAGGAGAGATAAGGAGGGTCTCAACATGTCACATATCCACTCAAGATGCGAAGAATCTATTAGAGCAATCAAACTAGGTGTTAAGAATACACAAGGACAAGCAACGCTTGAATATGCTCTAGTTTTATTTTCGTGCTTAATTGTCATTACGTCTCTTGGTGTGATATATCACTTTGTGCAAAATGGAGCAGTTGTTCAACTGGCTACTCAAGCTGCTTCACATACTATGCATGACTCTCTTTTAGATTTAGCCAAAGATGTTCTCTCGTTTTAAACAGAATGCTGGTCAAGCGTCAGTAGAAGCAGCACTTTTATTTCCCGTTATTCTGATGATTATTGCATTGCTTGTAGAACCTGTTTGCATTCTCTATACAAAGACAGTTATGGATGGAGCCTGTGCAGAAGGATTAAGAGTAGCAACAACGTCTTCTGACACTGAGTTAATAGAGTCCTATATCAAACGCAGACTTAAGGCTATACCAGAGATACCTCTATTTCATAAGGGTGGAGATGAGGACTGGAATATCTCTATTGATAAAAAAGAAAACGATGTCTTGATTGAAATTACGGGTCATGTGGCAGCGATGCCGCCAATAGGCTGGTGTTTATTCCTTGCAGGTCAGACGGATAACCAAGGGATTGTCTTGCATTCAAGTTTATCTGCTAGTACGTATCCAGATTGGATTGAGGGTTCTTATGCGGATTGGATTGCCTTTTGGAAAGGATAAACATAAGAGAATAAAGCTTGGACTTTCCATGTTTATAGACGATAAAGGCGGTATTACGTCAATCGCTTTTGCAAGTGCGCTTTTAGTATGTCTAGCGCTTGTATTCGCACTGGTATCGGTCGCTTGGGTTTCATCGAGAGCATACAAAACTCAGTCAATAGCAGATGCGGCTTCTATGGCAGGAGAAAATGTCGTAGCTAAATACACAACTATTGCGCAGGTAATTGATGCAAGCATTTTGAGTCTTGGGTTATCAGGATTGTTATGTGTTGGAGCCGGATTGGTTGCTTCATGTGTTCCAGGTTTAGCTTCAGCGGGTTCTAAATTGTGTGATGCAGGTTTTAAGACACTTGAAGCGCGTAAAAAATTTGCTACTTCAGCTTGTGAAGGCTTAGAGGAAACTGAAAAAATGCTTCCAGTTTTTGCAGCAATGGCAGCGAGCTCTTGTATACAAAAGAACTCTACTGATGCGGGTAACTTCGTGGGATCAGCTCTTCTATTTCCCGCTCAGTCACAATCTGATTTTGGACATTTAAATAGTGACGTTTCGTCAGATGAATTAAAAGAACAGAGCGAGCTATTACAGCAGATAGCAAAAGAAATTGAAGAGTTACAAAGTAAAGCAGAGACATCTAAAAAGAGGGCGTGGGAGGCAGACTGCGGTGGAGGTCCGTATTCTATGCGTGAAAGAGCAGAGCATCTCGCTGGTCTTTCTGGGGATATAAATCCATCTATCCCGTCGCCAACTTCTTGGACGTTCGGTATCGCTTTAAAGCGAGCTAGAGCATATTACAGAGCTCGATATGATCAAGAAATTGTCAATGGAAGCACTGCAGAAGAATTACGTGATTCTGCTATACGAAAAGCGTTTTACAACTTTGCGTTTACGGAACTTTCTAAAGGATTTTATAAAGAAACAGCTGATGGTGAGGTCGATATGAATTTACCTCGATTGCCACATAACTTAGAGGAGACAAAGAAAACAGACCTGTATCTAAAGCCTATTTGGCCTTGCACCTATGAAAATGGCGAGAAAACCATTCATGCTCATAGGTCTTGTCCAGGAGCAACAGGAGAAAACGCGGGATTTGCATCGCTACAAGATTTAGATTCTGGAGCGGTTCATGAGTGTCAACATTGTCATTTTACGAGCAGCGATGTGGGAAGAGTGGCTTCTGCTTCGACAAATATTGATAACGGGTTTGAGTATTACTGGAAAATCGTAGTCGAAGAGTCTGAAGTTTATGAATCATCACGTCAGCAAATAAAAGATTTGCGAAAAAAGTTGTCTGAAGCTGCAGATAAATCAACTGGAATATTTCAAAAAGCACTTGATGCCCTAAAGGTTGCTAGGCCCAGATTATGTCCTCCAGGAGCTTGGGGATGTATTTCATTTGTGAGAAGAGGAGGTTCATCTCCAGAATTTCAAGGAAGTTTAGGAACACTTGAGCAGTCAGTTTTTCTCCCAGAAGGATATGCAATATCCGGAGCAACGCTTGCTCCAGACAGCTCTTCTACAAACAACGTTCTTTCAAGCTTTTTTGATCAGGTTGAAAGGAGGGGAGGGTTTATTGGACAGACCATAGATAAGGTAATGAGCTTGTGGGGATCTCTTTTAATCTCATATGGGGATGGTGTAACTTCTTGGTCTTCTAAGCTGTCGGAATTTCTTGATAACGTTGACGGAATAACAGGTGGAAGTGTCGGCTCCAAATTACAGAGTGCTTTGAAACAAATAGTTATTGACGCTGGATTAGAGCCAAGTGATTTAAGACAAATGAAGCCTGTTCTTGTTAATACAGAAAGTGTTTTGAGACAAGCTGGCTTTGAGAAAGAATCAACGATTCGTGAACTAGTTCAGAAAATACCTAATACATCAGATCCAATTGCTTTAGCTCGTTCACTTGGTGCGTTTTCTCTCCAGTATTTGCCTGACAAAATCACAATTGCAAAGCTGACCATTCCTGTCATTGATATTGAGATTCCTTTAGAAATTGATGTTAAGAAAGTTTTTGGTGGCATATGAGAAAAATGAAATTTCTTTGTTGCCAAAAAGGGCAAATGTTTGTTGAGACTGCATTGGTTCTTCCGGTTGTATTAGTGGTTGCTCTAATTGCAATCAATTTATTTAAGTTTGCAGATATGTGCTCAAAGTTTGACCGTGTTGCGGCGGATCAAATTATTGCTCATGGAATTTCTTCTAGTCATTCCACAGATGGAGGAGCACTAGAAAACTTAACTCAGAAAATAAAAGCTGCTCTTAATTGCGATGACAATTGCGACATTGTTGTCTCATTGGAGGGAGAAAGCGAGGGGATTGGGAACATGGTCTCTATTTTTCCTAAATACCAAGTAACTCTTAAGTACAAGCCTTGGCCACATACCCTGCGTCTCCCTTTAGTGTCACTAGAGTCTCCTCTATGTCTTACCCATACAACCTCAATTGTTGTTAGTCCTTATAAGTCGGGAGTTGTGATTTGAAAATGAACGTACAAGTGTCGATAGAAGAAGCCCCTAATTCTGAACAGATTTTTGAATTGTTACAAGGGGGCTTCGAAAAGTTCGTTGGGCTTTTGGGTACCGAGATAACAGCTCCTCCAGTATTACTTCTGAGGTGTTCTTCAGTTCATACTTTTGGAATGACATATCCGATTGATATTGCATTTGCAGATGATCATGGAGAAATTCTAAAAATTCGGAGACGAGTACAGCCTAAACAAATTCATAGCTGCGCAGGCGCCTATTGCACATTTGAAAGACCATCAGTTGATGATTTCCCATGGTTTGAAGTGGGACAGAAAGTGCTCATTCAAGAAATAAGTACCGAGGAAAGCAATGTTGAAAGAAGGAGTCGCTATGGCTATAGAAAACTACTCCGTCAAAATTTGCCCCAGATGCGGAGAAAAGTTATTTCAGGACATGAGAATTTGTTACGGGTGCCTTCTAGACTTCAGCGGCCCAAGCTCGCTTGTATGCAATCTCGAAACATCAAGAAATAAAAGAATTGCTAACCTTCCTCTTATAGAAACTGATGAGTATTTGCTTTCTGAGGAAGTAGGAGAGGAGTGGGATAAAGGACTGCCACCTGCTTTGTTTGAACTGGATAACTCATATTCACCAGCAGATTAATTAGTACGTGGTATCCTTTTAGGAAGAGTTGCGAAAGTAACATAAAGGAGTTTTCATGTATAAAGTTTCGCTTCGCTCTTCTAAAAAGAGCCAGTTTGTAAGGATTGCGCTTTGCGTAATGCTTTTGGCTGTTGCGTTTCTAATTGCACCGGCAAAAGCATTTGCACGTGACCTTTCAATAGATACGGTAAATATTGATGCGACGGTTCAAAAGGACGGAACGTTGCATGTCGTAGAAACTCGTACATTCTATTTCAGAGGAAGCTTTCACGGTGTCTATTGGAATCTTCCAGTTGGAAAGAATAAATATAATGGGCAGAACGTTGAAGTAAACATTACTTCAGTTACCGTTCAGGATAAGCAGGGAACGCGTCAGCTTTACAGCAAAGACTCAAATGGAAATAGTGCCAGCTCAGACGAGTATTATGTTCCCACTCTATCAGGCAATATGTTGAACTTGAAGATTTATTCAGCACATGATGATGAGTATGCACATATAACTATCGAGTATGACATTACTAATGTTGTAACAAACTGGTCTGATACTGCAGAGTTGTACTGGAAATTTGTATCTGATGGCTGGGATTCAGAGTCTCGCAATGTAACGGCTACTATTCATCTTCCTGTTCCTTCAGGACAGTCAATTGTGGCTGGAGATACAGTTCGTGCTTGGGGACATGGTCCACTAGACGCGAATGTAGAAATTACCAATAATGCGGTCGTCTACAAAGTCCCTGGCGTGGGAACTGATGAGTTTGCGGAAGCTCGTATTACGTTCCCAACCGATTGGGTTTCTGGGCTAACTCCCATTCAGCAGAATAAACTGAGCAGCATTCTGTCTGAGGAACAAGCGTGGGCTGACGAGGCAAATCACAAGCGTGATGTTGCAAAAACTCAGGTAGCTCTTATTCTTTATGCACCATTAGTACTTGCAGCTATCACCGTTGTAGCAGCAATCTTGCTGCGTATTAAATACAAAAAGGTTATGACCCCTCAGTTTAATGACCTTTACTACAGAGATGTCCCATCTAATGATCACCCAGCAGTCCTTTCCATGCTTTACAACGGTGAGTTAATTAAGGGAGACGCTCTGACAGCAACCCTTATGCACCTTTCTGATTCAAAGTACATTAGCTTGAATAAGACGGTTAGTACAAACTTCCTTGGTATGGAGAAGTCTGATTATTGTCTTACAAAGGTTCAAGACCTTTCAGAAAGCCAGCAGCCTTTCTACCCTGGCAGTTCACAGTCAAATAAGATTGATATCATGGCAATGAAGCTAATCTTTGATAAGGCTGGAGAATCTGGAGCGGTAAATACTACTGTTACCATGAAACAAATTGGTAAGTATGCTTCATCACATCCAGAAGATTTTAATAAGGCATATGAGTCTTGGGAGAGCCCCATCAAGCTTAGCTATGCTGCTAAGTATGGAACAAATAAGATTCCATTCCACGGTAAGGGAATTCTTGGTGCTCTGATTGCTGTCGATGTTCTTGTTGCCGCTGCTGCATTCATGATGGGTGTTATGGCTGATGTTTCATTTGCCAATCTACTACTACATCTGTTTATTCTTGTCATTGCCGGCCTGGTTGCACTTGTAAACATTGGCTCTTTCGATTTAATGAACAGAGAAGGTGTTGAGACGCTCGCTAAGACTCGTGCGCTAAGAAAGTGGCTTACTGAGTTCACTAACCTGCACGAAGCAATTCCAACCGATGTCATTCTCTGGAATAGGCTTCTGGTTATGGCAGTTGCGCTTGGTGTTGCGGATAAGGTTATCGAGCAGCTGAAAGTTGCAATGCCAGAGATGCTCAAAGATCCTCAGTTTATGCCTGTTTATAGCTGGTATTACTATGGAAATGGCATGCGAACCAATGCAATTGAGAGCGTAACTAAGAGCGTTACAGCTGCTCATTCCGTCTCAACAGCGGCACTTGCTTCTTCTAACTCAAGCTCCGGCGGTGGTTTTGGTGGCGGCTTCTCCGGCGGAGGAGGCGGCGGCTTCGGCGGTGGCGGTGGCGGTGGCGGTTTCTAACGCCATAAACGCTTCAATAAACACTGCAAGAAGCAACGTTTAAAGGTCTTAATTCTCCCCGTGAACTAATCGGGGAGAATTTCTTTTTTTAGAAAATATGCGATTTTGGCATATTTGAGTTGATAGTTTTACGCTGCACTTATGGAGCAGATATCTAACAGATTAGTGGGCCAGTGCCTTCGCGATTTGCGAAAGAAGCAACGTCTTACCCAAGAGGCGGTTGCTGAGCATCTTGCTGGAGATCAAGCATTTATATCAAAGGTTGAATCAGGCGAGCGTGGCGTTAAGCTCGGAGAAGTTTTTTCTTTTGCCGAAGCCTTAGGTATAGAAGCTTCCGAACTTATCGAAGCGTTGCGTACGTATCGATAGCTTTAGATAGCTTTAGATTACTTTTTAATATAAGAAACTTTATGTAGGACGTGCTTCTTAAAAGAGGTGCGTCCTTTACTGTTTACTACTTGCCACGTCTACATCAAAAGATAAAAGAAAACGGCTCAGAGATTTCTCTCTGAGCCGATTCAAGTCGTGGTGGCGGGGAAGGGAATCGAACCCCTGACACGGGGATTTTCAGTCCCCTGCTCTACCAACTGAGCTACCCAGCCATTGGTGCTTCGAAAAGCTTATTTACTATAACAGACTCAAGCGCTTCGTCAAGCGGGCAATTTATACAATCCAGAAATTTTTTCCGCCAGTGAGGTCAAATTCAACGGTCATACCTTTTATTGCAAAAAACGCCTCAATTTGCTCCTTTGTTTTCTCGAGCTCTTGACCGTCGATTTTCTCGCGCTCATCGGTTTTCTCGCCAGAGGGGAGTTCTATCCAGAGGGTTTGCTTACCACATGTGTCACGCAGGTGGATTTTGCTCAAAAGGCCCTGCTGAGCAAGCCTTTCATTGAGATGAATGAGGTCAAAGAAATTGACAACTTTTGGCATGCTAACTCGTTTCTCTAAACGCTTGCTCTTAAGCATACACGTTTGCAAATTGGTACAATAGATTGTCTAGCTTGAATTAGGTCAGCGGTCGTTGCTGCCTCCACTGAATAAACTATTCGAGGGGAAATTATGGCTTTTACGAGAAAAGAATTCTTGTCCCTTTCTGCTTTAGGAGCTGCAGGCACCTTGGCTGCATGTACTCCACAAGCAAGGACGTCTGAGGATACGAATCAGCCTGCATCTAACGTGGACCTTGAAGAGTTCAAGTCACTTAAGCTGGACATGACCCAGTGGAGTTATGACGAGGATAACGACTGCTACTATCAGCTGGGCATTCAGTACTGCACTAAGCCTGCAAGCAAGTCGGTAAACACTCTCTCGGTTTTTGTGCCTGGTAAGTATTTCTCGGGAACCAAGAAGGGCTCGACGTACGAGTGCGAAGTAAGCGAGAAAGCCGTTGTGGGCAGCTTCACCGCACGTACTGCGCCAATCGTCATGCCTATTAACACGGCAACGCTGTTCCCTCAGAGCGCTCCTACAAGTTACTCATACGAAGGTCTCGCGCCGTACCTTGAGGCTGGCTTTGTGTACGTATACGCAGGTTTCCGCGGTAGAAGCGCCGGCTACGATTCAACCACAGGTTCGGATGAGCTTTACGCAGGCGGATCTCCTTGGCCAGCAGTAGATTTCAAGGCTGCCATCAGGTATTTGCGCTACAACAACGAGCTGCTCCCATGCAATACATCGAAGATTTTTGTGTTTGGCTTTGCGGCTGGCGGCGGCCTCAGCGCGGTGCTGGGAACCTCGGGAGACTCTCCGCTCTATACGCCATATCTTAAGGCTGTTGGTGCTGCTACACATAGCGAGAAGGGCGAGCAGCTTTCAGACTCTATCTACGGCAGCGCTTCATGGTGTCCTGCAACTTCATACGACCTTGCAGACGCAGCGTATGAGTGGTCGGCCGGTCAGTATGCAGATGCAACAGATTCTCGTGCTGAGGGTGTATGGACCCAACCTCTCTCGCAAGATCTTGCTGGCGCATATGCTTCATTTGTCAACAACATGGATCTTCTCGACAGCAATGACAGCAAGGTCAGTCTTGATGAGACTAACTCTGGCGTCTATACCGCTGGATTATATGCAGACCTTCTTATCAACGAGCTTAAGACTTCTGCGAATAACTTTGTCAGAGACAACGCATTCCCTTATACCTCTACTCCTCAGCGACTGGAAGAGCCTACGTTCCCAGGTGATCCAAATCTCGCAACGGTTCGTGGTACAGATAATGCAGCTCCTGCTACTCAGCAGGTTCAATCTACTATCTACGATACTGCTGAGCACTATTTTGGCTCTCTGAACTCAGAATCCATTTGGGTTGTATATAACCTTCGTCGTCAGAGCGTTGAGCTTGAGAACTTGAGGGGTTTCTCGCGAGCTTTAAGAGGCGCGTCGCTTCCTGTTGGAGCTTTTGATGCTCCTGATAGAAGCACCCGCGCTAATCAGCTTTTTGGTGTTGGCGAGCAAAGTACGCTGCATTTTGATGAGCAGACTGCTGACCTCATTAAAAAGAACCTTGATACTTACATGAAACTTGCCGATTGGAAGTCCAGCTACGCTAATGATTGGACCTCTGATCTGAATAAGGCTGATACGCTGGAGAATGACATTCCAACTCGTGTTGATATGTTCAATCCACTGTACTTTACCAGCGCATCTTACAAAGGCTATCAGACAGCATCGGTTGCTCCTTATTGGCGTATTAATGAGGGCGCTCAGAATACTGATACTTCAATTTGCACCTCGTTCAATTTGGGCCTGTCTCTAAAGCATTTCTCGGGCGTGAGCAGTGTTGATTACACGCTTGTTTGGGATAAGGGCCACGTTCTTGCCGAGAGAACAGGCAATGCAACTGCCAACTTGGTGTCTTGGATTGTTTCGTGCGCGTCTGCTTAAAGGGGAGGTCATAGCGTGTTTCAAACAAAGAACCGCCGACTGTATGGTGTTGTTGTTATTGTTGTGCTTGCGGTAGGAGCAATATTCTTCTCTCTTATGAGAGGTGCTGATAAGTCTCAGTCACAAGCAAGCTCGCAATCACAACAGACGCAGCAGACGCAACAGACGCAGTCTCAGAGCTCACAAAACAAGGGTTACATTGATTCTGTAGTAGCGGATGACCCGTATGCAAAGGGCATTCACCATGTTCGTATTGTGGTGAAGGATTACGGCACTATCGAGGCAACCCTTAACGCAAACGTTGCCCCTATTACAGTCTCTAATTTTGCTCATCTTGCCGAGTCGGGCTTCTATAATGGCCTTACGTTCCATCGCATTATTGACGGCTTCATGATTCAAGGTGGAGATCCTAAGGGCAATGGCTCGGGTGGATCCGAGAATAAAATCAAGGGCGAGTTCACCAAAAACGGTGTCGAGAATAACATCTCGCATACACGTGGAACTATTTCCATGGCACGCGCCCAAGATCCAAACTCTGCAAGCTCACAGTTCTTTATCATGCAGGCAGATAACTCAACTCTGAATGGAAATTACGCTGCATTTGGCACGGTAACAAGTGGAATGGACGTTGTCGATGCAATTTGTAAAGGCGTAACCCCAACCGATTCAAATGGAACTATCCCTGCTTCAGAGCAGCCAGTCATTGAGTCCATCACAATGATTGACTAGATTCCTTATATAAAATATTGTTATGTTATTGAATGACCTGCGAAAAGTTATAAAGTTGCAGGTCATTAGCGTATAACAGGCCTCTCATGATATACTATTGTTATCCGAGAGGAGTGGTGTTATGCGAGCTGTTGGCGAGTTTTGCGTTCACCCAGGTCAGGGCGTATGTCTTGTTGAAAATGTAGTTTCGGAGCCTACTCCGGCCTACGTTTTGTCTCCTATTGGGCAAAAACATCCTGTTCAGATTGTATTTCCTCTTGATCAAGAATTCAGACTACGCGATCTTATGACGCGTGATGAGGCTACAAATCTTGTTGATATATATCCTCAAATTGAACTCATTACCTTTCACATCCACAACGCCTCTCTTGAAGAATCTCACTTTAGACATGCCATCAGGGAAGGTTCTTGTAAAGACTCCATTAGTATTGCTAAAACATTTAGAGCTCGTATTGATAAGGCGCGTTCGCTCAACAAGAAACCACCTGTTTCTCACGAGAGAATTTTTAAGATGGCTAGTAATCGTGGTCTTTACGAGCTTATTACGGCGCTTAATTGCACCGTTGACGAGATTCAAAAGGTGTTTAGTTCGCGCTATGGCGTAGAAATTGGAAAAGCATAGCGTACAATTAAACCATCCGTTCAAGAGATGGGAAATTATGGCTTCAGAAACATCTGCAAATCGTGCTGTTGTTACTGTTTTGGGCAGCGATGCTCCAGGAATTGTTGCAGCAATTTCTACCACTTTGGCCGAGTCCAACGCTAATATTCTGGATATCGCTCAAACCATTTTGTCTGGTATTTTTACTATGACCATGTTGGTTGAACTTCAGGATGCTGAGTCTTTCTTGAGCCTCAAAGAGCGTCTTGATACCGTCTCAGAAAAGCTTGGTGTACAGGTTAACATGCAGCGTGAAGAGGTCTTCACGTTTATGTATCGTCCATAAAGAGGTAGTGTTTTGTCAGAGCTTTCAACTGAAGAACTCATTGCTCAAAAACAGTCTTGGCTCACTCAAGATGTATCAAATTTGAAAGTAGATATTGTCTTTTCCGATATGGATGAGACGTTTTTGCATACTGACAAATCTCTTGATGTCAAAAACATGGCAATGCTGGACCGTCTGGCTGAGTTAGACATTCCTTTTGTCCCATGCTCTGGACGCGCGTTTAACGTACTGCCAAAAGAAGTTGTGAACCATCCTGCTTCTAAGTATGTGGTTTCTTGTGACGGTGCCGTTATCAGAGATCTTTCAACTCAGACCGTGCTTCACGAGTCCACAGTGACAAAAGAGCAGGCACTTGAGTTGTATCAAAAGCTTAAGGACTATCCTGTGACTTTTGACATCTTTGCGGACGGAGGTGTCTATCTGGAGCGCTCAAGACACAATCTGATTACTCAGCTTGGTATCCCCGCAGATCACGCAGCATTTATGCAGCGTTCTCGCACACCCTTTGATCAAAGCGTTGAGGAGTTTATTGAAGGCGTTACTACCATTGAGCGTCTTGGTTCCTACTGGTCTGTTGCGGAAGGCGAGAAATACCAGGCACTTGTAGCAGATGCTGTAGCTTCGGTAAAGGGACTCAGTGGCACGGCTTCCATGAGTATGGGAATGGAAATCTTGGCCGACGGCACTTCAAAGGGTGCTGCACTTAAGTGGCTCTGCAATCATCTTGGCCTCTCTACAGAGAACGCCGCAGCTTTTGGTGACTCGCTCAATGATGTCGCCATGCTTTCTGCGGCGGGAATGGGCACGGCAGTTGCTAACGCTCGTCGTGAAGATTTTGAGGCAGCAACCTATATCACACTCACTAACGATGAGGCGGGTTTCTCGCGATTCCTTACGTGGGCACTGGGGGAGTAAGCACTTGGCGCTGAAGGAGTAGTGTCTCAGAGTTTTGCTTGAGACATATGGTTTAAAGGAAAAGCCGGCAGATACAATCTGTCGGCTTTTGTTATGAGAAGTAAAACTACTACGCGCTAGGCCTAGTGATTGGAGTCTTGTTGCTCCTCAAAGACATCTTCATCAGCCTCTTCTTCGTCAAGTTTAAGAGGACGGAAGCTAGCGGTATCGCCACCAACGTAGTCTGCAACAGTAGCTGCGTTTTCAACGCGCTCCTTGTGCAGCGCTTCTGCAAAGATATCTTCGTCTTCCTCAATCTCTGCAATACGCTCTTTCATAGGAGCCTCAACAAGTGGCATAGAACCCGTCTGAGCTGCGTCATCAAGCGTGATACGAGTAAGCTTCTGCCCGCGCTTAACCTTGGAGAACAGAGGAACGTATTCAAAGACAATGTTGGAGTTCTCAAGACCATACCAGCGAGCAGGAGATCCGCAGATGCGACGAATAAAGTACTTGAGCTCAAGGCAACGAGCGTCAAAACCGTTGATGTCAGTCTCTGGAGCTAGTACCTTACGCAGCAGACAGAATCTAAAGTCACCAATTTCGGAGTGCTCCTTGTAGATGGAATACTTGTGATTCTGTGGAGCAAGCTGATTGTTCTTAATCAGGTCACCAACAATCTGATACAGATAGGTGTTAATACGCTGGTTTACCCTAAAGCCAAGACGCAGGGTAATCTTGAACAGGAAGTCTGTACCAAAGTCATTGACGATAAACTCACGGGTATTTGGATCGTCTGTCAGCGAGATGTTAATAAAGTAGTAGGCCTTAGCACGCTTTGGACGCTTATCCAAGATGGAATAGAGGATGTCTCGATCCAGCTTGTCAAATGAAGAGTCATTGGTCAAGAAGACCAGGTTATCAGCGAGGGTTGTATAATCTGCATCGTGGCTCAAGCTACGGAGCTGGTCAATGTATTTATCTACGGGGAGATAAACGCTCTGCGTCCTCTCAACAGCGGTACCGCGCCGCCAGACAAACATGACAACAAAGATTGCGGTAGCCATAAGAACGGTAAAGTAGCCGCCGTGGAAGAACTTGGTAAGGCTTGAGAAGAAGAACATAGCCTCGATAGCACCAAAGAAAAGAATGAATGGAATGGCCGCCCATAGGCGCTTTCTGATAACAGCCAGGTAGGTGTAGAGCAAGATTGAGGTCATGAGCATGGTAACGGTAATTGCAAGACCGTACGCTGCTTCCATGTGCTCAGAGCTCTGGAAGAGAAGTACAACGCCAATGCAACCAACCCACATGATGTTGTTTACAAGTGGAATGTAAATCTGGCCCTTAGTTGTGGAGGGGTAGTTGATCTTGATATGAGGCATAAGGTCAAGCTTAATAGCCTCAGAGACAATGGAGTAAGAGCCGGTAATCAGTGCCTGAGAGGCAATAATTGCAGCAAGCGCAGAGAGAATAACGGCAAATGGTCTAAGCTGACCAGGAAGCATTTCAAAGAAAGGATTGAGGTCTTTGATAGTATTTAGCACGGTGTTATTGTGGTTGGTAATGAGCCATGCGCCTTGTCCAAGATAGTTCAGAATCAAGCAGACCTTAACAAAAGGCCAGCTTACGTAAATGTTGCTCTTGCCAACGTGGCCCATGTCAGAATAAAGTGCTTCTGCACCAGTGGTACAAAGGAAGACACTACCTAAAACCATGAGACCAGCTGCATTGAGCTTGCCATCAAAGAGAAACAGAATGCCGCGGACTGGGTTAAGAGCTCGAACAACGCTAATGTCAGCAAACATGTTCATAACACCCATGGCACCCAAGAACAAGAACCAAAGCGTCATGACAGGGCCAAAGGCCTTACCAATGGTAGAAGTACCTGCCTTCTGTAAGGCAAAGAGGGTGCAGAGGATGATGATGGTAATCATGACAACAATGTGCTGATTATCACCAATGATAGCATGAGCTGCAGGAATAGTACGCAAACCCTCAATAGCGGTGGTTACTGTAACAGCTGGGGTCAAAATACCGTCAGCAAGAAGAGCTGCGCCACCAATCATGGCAGGAATAATCAGCCATTTGGCGCACTTTTTAACCAAACTGTAGAGCGCAAAGATTCCGCCCTCATTGTGGTTGTCTGCCTTCATTGCAACCATGACGTATTTAACGGTTGTAATGAGTGTCAGCGTCCAGATAATGAGGGACAGAGCACCCAAAACAACATCGGTGCTCATGGTAAGAAGACCACCGTTACCAGCAATAATTGCCTTCATGGTGTACATTGGAGAAGTGCCAATGTCACCGTAGACGATGCCAAGGGTAACAAGTACCATGCCGGCACTTAGAGGAATGCCAGTTGATTTCTTGGCTTTATTCTTAGAGAAAAGCGCATGAAATGCAGCTTTACTTGTATTCATCTATTAATCCTCTCAACAGATGATTAGTACAGTTCGTCATCATATGTTAGTCCATATACCTAGTTATAACTAGACGAATGTACAAACGTACTTATTTTGCCTGCAAGCGGAAAAATTTACTCATTTTCCCGCGGTTTTCTCGAGATTTTATATGCATGGTGAATCTTCTGATTTCTTGAGAAGTCCTCCGGAATAGTTTCACTTGTTATGTCTTCAATGTCGACGCCAGCTCGCTGGATTTTCTCGACATCTGGCTTAAAGGTACGTAGGTTGCACGAGAAAATGGCAACGCCACCGCGAGTCAGAAGGCGAGAAATGCCAATGATAAGCTCAGCGTGATCTCTCTGGACATCAAACGAGCTCTGCTTCATGCGCGATGAGTTGGAGAAGGTAGGGACGTCGCAGAAGATGACGTTCCAGCGGTTTTTGGTGTGCCGCATCTCGGTAATCCAAGACAGAACGTCTGCCTGGACAAACTCGTGCTCCTCTCCGTCAAAACCGTTGCGCTTCATGTTGCGTTTGGCCCACTCAAGCGAAGGCTTGGAGAGGTCAACGGTTGCGGAGTGAAGCGCGCCACCATCTGCTGCGTAGCAGGTAGCGGTACCTGTATAGGCAAAGAGGTTGAGGAAGCTCTTAGCAGGTCCGGCGCTTTTCATGAGCTCACGAATTTCTGCACGTGTATCGCGGTGGTCTAGGAAGATTCCGCAGTCCAGTCTGGATGCAAAGTTGACCTCAAAGAGTAGGCCACCCTCATCAATGAGCAGCATTTCTTTTCTGGAGTTATCGGCTGCGCTGCCCTCGTCAGAGTACTGAGAGCCACCCTTTGCACGCGTTCTTGTTCGTAGATTTACGTTTGAGCTGGGTACGCCTAGAATGCGAGGAGCCAAAGCTAGGACGTCTAGGAGGCGGCGTTTTGCAAGGTCTGGATCAATCTCTTTAGATGCAGCGTACTCAGAGATTTGCAGCCAGGTAGTTGGCTTTGTGGCGCCTTTGTAGATGTCAATGCTGACGGCATAATCGGGCAGGTCAGCGTCATATACGCGGTAGCACGAGACGTCGTTTTTACGAGCCCACTTAGCGCGTTGCTTGGCCACCTTAGCAAGGCGTGCGGCAAATTGATCTGATGCAGGAACCAGTACACTTACTGGTTGGTTGTTGACCATAACGGTGGGGCCTGCAGGAACGGAGGTTGACTCAGAGTTGCTTGCTGGTGCATCAGACGCACCGGCCTCGACTTCCTCAACGATTGCGGCAGGGTAGGAGCGCATCGTAGCAATGGAGTTGCCCACGTAGACAGAAAGCGTCTGCAATGGAGTTGCTCTGAGTACCGTATCAGTATTTGTATCGCTGGTAAGAAGCGTGCTTGCCTGTCCCGCAAAAAGTCCAAGCGTAGCGTAAGCAGAACCCTGGAGTGTGGGCTCTTCTTTGGTCCACGAGAGATCGGCAACAATGCCCGTGAAGTGCTCTGCATGTTTGAGCAGCTCAGAAGCTGCCAAGAACTGCACGTCAGCCTTGAGCCCGCCTGCACGAAGCGTATAAAGCACAGCCTCTTTGGCCTTTGGGCGAGGGTCCGCTGCATAGAGTGTGATCTGGCGCTCTTGGCCCTTCTCGGCACGTTCATCAGCCTCGACAAGCAAATCCTGCCAGGCATCGTCGTCGTGGCCAGCCCATCCCGTCATGCCCCAGCGAGCGCGTAGAATGCCCGGCGCCACGTCCAGCGCCATGCCCGCTGCCTCCTGTGCAAGCGCGCCTGCTCCCGGGAACAGCAGTGCCGGCAGCGGCACATCTGGCGAGAAGAGCGGTGCACTCGCAGCAGTTTGCGCCTGCAGGTACAGAAGGGCAGCAGCGTAGTCCAGCCTGAGCGGCGCAAACTCACGTGCCGGCCCTCGACCGCCAGTCAGACTGCGCTTAAAGAGCGCCTCACCAGCAAGGTCAATGCCAACCGTGGCACGGTTGCGTGATACGCGCACGACAATAGTTACGTCAGGCGCAAGCGTGTTGACCATAGGACGGCTTCCGCGCTTTGCTGCAAGTCGGTCTACAATAGCGTCTTTTGTTCTGACAGCAATGAAATTGGTATTTCTGAGCTGGTCATTTGTGCCGTGAGCGCTGACTGCAATGGTGGCATGCGGACCAATATGGTCTTCCCAAGCAATGTGGGAGAGGTCTTCGTAGAGCGCGTCAGAAGTTGCAGCGCCAACGCGATTAAGCACTAAAATGACACGAGACGTGAGGCGAGACCATAAACAGACGCGGTAAGCATCGGCAAGTGAGCCGTAAAACGCAACCTGTCCGCCAAGAGGACGCACCTTTTTGATGCGCAGGCCGTCAAGCTCCTGTGCAAGAAGCTTCTCAAAGCCTTTTGGACACGTTGCAAAGAACTCAAGTTCTTGAGACATCGGGACACCTTTCGCCCGTAGGAATTGAATACATACTAGTGCAACATTTTCCCATGTTTTTCTCGCCAAATGGTTGGGGAAAAGAAAATACATCAAGAACCCGTGGGTGCTCGGCCGCGCGCGTTCCCTTGAGTCGTCCCTCGGTCGTGCGTGGCTGTGAGCAGCGCGTCTGCAGCCCGCACCAACCTCCACTCACCGAAGAGCGGAAGTTCATACATAATGTCCCAAATCATCTGTTATTTTTCGCTTAAAATACGCATAGTATCTTTTACTAAGAAATAGAGAGCTGTTTGAGGTTTGGGAGTCCTTATGGATGCAAAAGTTATGGAAACATTTGAGTCCTGGCGTGCAAACGTCACCGAAGAAGACCTGGTAAAAGAGCTCGGAGAGCTTGCAAAGCCAGAAGCAGAAGATAAGCTCTACGATGCATTTTATCGTTCACTTGCTTTTGGTACTGCTGGTCTTCGCGGCACCATTGGCGTTGGCACCAACCGCATGAACGTCTACGTTGTCGCCCAGGCAACCCAGGGTCTTGCGGATTACCTCAATGCTCACTATCAAAATCCTACCGTGGCTCTTGCAAGGGATTCTCGCCTTAAGGGTGAGAATTTCCAGAAGGTTGCAGCTGGTGTTTTGGCAGCTAATGGCATCCGTGTATATGTCTACCCACGTATTGAGCCTGTCCCAACGCTCTCGTTTGCCGTCCGCTACCTCAAGACTTCCGCAGGTATCGTGCTTACCGCAAGCCACAACCCTGCGCCTTATAACGGCTATAAGGTATACAACGATAACGGTGGTCAGATTACGGATGAGGCAGCGGCTGAGATTTCTGCAAACATCGCACGCGTCAATCCTTTTGACGTCAAGCCTATGGACTTTGAAGAAGGCCTGGAGAAGGGCTTGATCATTTGGACTCCAGAAGAGGTCCTGGACAACTTTATTGAGGCTATCAAGCGTGTTTCTATTCCAGGATTTAAGGCTGCTGACGGCTACAAGGTTGTATACACGCCGCTCAATGGTACAGGCATGGAGTGTGTCACGCGCATTCTCAAGGAGATTGGCGTCAATGACGTTGACGTTGTTCCAGAGCAGGCAGAGCCAGACGGAAACTTCCCCACATGCTCCTATCCAAATCCTGAGTTCCGTGAGGCACTTGAGCTGGGCCTCAAGCTTGCCGACAAGGTCAAGCCAAACCTTTTGGTGGCAACCGACCCTGACGCAGACCGTATGGGCACTGCAATCCCTCATAACGGCGATTACGTGCTGCTTTCCGGTAACGAGATGGGTGTCCTGCTTATGGACTGGCTCCTTACCATGGCTGAAGAGCGTGGCGAGAAACCCCAGGATAAGGTAGCCGTTTCCACCATCGTATCCTCTGCTATGCCCGACGTCTTGGCACGTGCTCGCGGCTTTGAGATGCGCCGCGTGCTCACGGGCTTCAAGTACATCGGCGACCAAATTGACCAGCTCAAGGATGCCGGTGAGGAGGATCGCTTCCTCATGGGCTTTGAGGAGTCCTACGGCTATCTTGTTGGCACACATGCTCGCGATAAGGACGCTATTGTCGCCACCATGCTTTGCGTTGAAATGGCTTCTTGGTATGCCGCTCGCAACATGGACCTCTACGAGGCGATGGATGCCCTGTATCAGCGCTATGGCTACTACCTCAATGGCGTTGTCAATGCTGCCTATCCAGGCGCTGAGGGCGCCGCTAAGATGGCTCAGATCATGAGCAGCCTGCGTAAGAATCCACTGGAAACGGTGGGCAACTACAAGGTTGTTGGCGTAACAGACTATGCTGAGTGTGCAGAAATGCCTCGCGTCTCGGGCCTGCAAAAAGAGGCTCCTCAGACGCTGCCAGCATCCAACGTTATTGAGTACAGGCTTGAGGGAGACAACAAGGTCATCTTCCGTCCATCAGGCACCGAGCCAAAGGTCAAGGCCTATCTCTTTGCCAATGGCGCTACTCGCGAAGAGGCTGAGGCTCGCGTTGCAGAGCTCAGCGAGGCCGCTCAGAAGGTACTTTCATAGTCCGTCTTTACCTCTAAAAGCGTCTTTCTCCGCACAGTCCTTTGGCGAGAAACCCGTCCAGCCCAGCATTCACCTTTTGTGGATGCTGGGTTTTTTACTCGGCAGCCTTTACCGTCACGGTGTACAGGGCATTTGCAGCGCTGGCAATAGTTTCTGCCGCCCATGGACGTGCGCTTACCTCAGGGGACAGAGGGTCGTGAACGTTTACGGTGCCGTCATCGTTCTTGCTGGTTACCAAAATCCAGTGATCGCCATCAGAGCTCAGCTTATTGCCCTTAACCTCAACAAGCAGGAAGGTTTCAGCATCTAGAAGCGTGGTGATATTGTCGGCAGAAATGTTATAGCTCTCAGCGGTAAGACCAAGGTTAGCTAAATTCTTCTCGAGAAATGATCTGTTCATTCCAGAGTCGGTGTCCGTTGCTTTAGCTGTTTCAACAGCGCCCGCAATATCTGCTGGAGTCCAGTTGTTCTTTCCGGTAAGGCCCATGTATGCCATAGAGAGTGCAGTGGGACCAGAGCCCTTGGTGGCAATTACAGAACCAGCATATGAGACGCCACCCCATCTGGAGTCCCAGGTATAAAGCTGAGGAGCTGTGCCTTTGGTGATTGAATCGTCGTAGGTCTTGGCTTTGCCGTCAGAATCGGGATAGTTTGCAACAAAATCAATAGCCTCGGGGTGGGCAAGTGCCAGCTCAATGAGGCTTTTATCGCTGTATTTATCAGCGTGTTCTGCAATCCACGCAAGATTTTTGTTCTGATCAAGCTTGGCTGCCAGGGCTTTAGTCAGCTCCTCTGAAGTTCCCACAGCAACACGAGAATCAACGGAGTTGGCCTCTACCTCTGGAGTAGATTCTTTAGCGCAACCGCGCACGCAGCTCGACACAATAAAGATCAGTAAAAGTGCTGCAATAACCGCTAGACCAATGACAATATAGGTTCTCGTACGAGAATCAATGCGATGTAGTAGAGACTGTCTCTTAAAAAGAATGGCCTGCGAACCAAGGGTATTTCTCTTGCGACGTCTTGCCTGCCTATCAGAAAAACCGCCATCATGAGAAGGACGGCCATTTTGTGGAGGACGACGACGCATTGCAGGATCTCCGTAGGAGCCTTGTCTTCTATCAGGTGAATCATTCAGGGGCATGGTGGCCTCCAAGCCGTAAAAATAGTTTCACTCATGATGAATCATACGGCGAGAAGTGTATAAATACTTTTAGAAAACGGTGAATGCAATATTCCGACCGACGAGCGGGTTATTTGCACCGTTTAGCGGTTTGGCATGCGCATAAGGGTTGATTAAGTATATTCTTTTATTCACTATCATTTGTTTTCAAAGTTAGCGAGTCGTATAAGGAAAGAAGGCGTCGTGAAGCATAGAAATGCTCGACAGGACGTGATTCGTGAGCTTGTTCGCAGCGAGTCCATCCGCACACAGCGCGATCTTGTTGATATGCTCAAAAATCGTGGCTTTGCCTGTACTCAAGCAACCGTTTCTCGTGATACTGCAGAAATGGATTTGCAAAAGCTTCCTGAGGGCGCCTATGTGCTTTCTGAAGATATGCATTTGCAGAAAATGCTCTCTGAGTTTGTGGTTGGGGCTACGGCAGCAGAGAATCTTATTGTGATTCGATGCCATCCGGGCACTGCATCAGCCGTTGCGTTTGCCCTTGACGATGTTGAGCTTGACCACGTTGTTGGCACCGTTGCCGGCGACGATACCGTTTTGATGATTGTGGATAAGACTGAGCACGCTGCAGACGTGGTGCGCATCATTACGCAGCTTGGCAATGTAGAGAGCGTTCTATAAAACACAAAGCTTTTGGCGAGAAACCCGTCAAAAGCACACCTCATTCAAAAAGAAAAAGGAGCCTGCTTAGTGCAGACTCCTTTTTGTTGTAGATAAACCAGAGGTTTATGGAGTTCCTGTTCCAGTTCCAGTTCCAGTGCCCGTTCCTGTTCCGGTGCCCGTACCAGTACCAGTACCCGTTCCTGTTCCGGTGCCCGTACCAGTACCAGTACCAGTACCAGGAGTGGCCGGAGTGGTAGGAGTGGTAGGAGTAGTGGTTGAATCGTCCTCTTCCTCCTCTTCCTCTTCCTCTTCGTCGTCATCTTTCTTTTCTTGCTTGGCATTAGCGGAGCCACCAACAAACTTCCAGTAGCTATCAGGCTTGTAAGCGATAGTTTCAGTAGTTTTAGGGAACTCAGCACGAGCAACACCAGAGAGAGCTGCGTTCATGTAGTACGCCCATACGTACTGTGCAGTAACAAAGGTAGAGGACTCTCCGCCGCCGATAATAACAGGGTCACGACTATCTGGATATCCACACCAAGCTACGGTTGCAAGCTGTGGGGTATAGGCGCAGAACCAAAGGTCCTCGGAGTTATCGGAAGTACCCGTCTTACCTGCAACTGGTTGGTTGAAGGTCTTCAGGTTGTAGGCATAGCGACCAGTACCAGAGGTAAGAACGCCGCTCAGAACATCGGTAGCAGCTGCAGCAACAGCAGGACTAATTGCCTGAACTGGGTTGTCCTTGTGCTCGTAGATAACGTTGCCATTACGGTCTTCAATGCGCGTAATTGCAACAGCATCACGACGAACACCGCCTGCAGCAAGGGTTGCAAATGCGGTGCACTGCTCAATAGGGGTTACGCCCTGAGAACCAAGAGTGGTAGACAGGTATGGCTGTAGCTGAGTGCGAATACCCATGGCATAGCACGTCTGAAGGATCTTATCGATACCAATAGCTTCAGCAACCTGTGCGTAAACAGTGTTGGACGAGTAAACCGTACCTTGACGCAGGGTAATTGCACCGTAGCTGTAGTTGCCAGCGTTTTTAACCAACCAGGTTGGCGTAATTTGCATAGGGGAGTTGCCGTTAAGAACAATCTCTGGGTTCATACCCTCAGAAAGGGCTGCTACCAGCGTATACATCTTAAAACTGGAGCCCATCTGACGGTTACTACTGGTTGCAATGTTGTACTGACTCTTTGAGTAATCCTGTCCACCAACCATTGCTTTAATGTAGCCAGTTTGAGGATCAATGGAAACCAAAGCAGCGCCCAGGCGAGGGTTGCCAAGCTCAGCAATACGCCTTCTAGCAGCCTCATCAGCATCTTTCTGGAGGTCAGGATCAAGTGTAGTATAAACACGCAATCCACCCTGGAGAATAGTATCGCTATCAAAGTCTTCCTGAAGCAGGCTACGAATGTAGTCAGTCCAGTAAGGGAACTGGCCAATGTTGTCGGTCAAAGTACCAGGGTTAAGTACTAAGTCCTCAGCAACAGCTTCATCGTACTGCTCCTGTGTAATATCGCCCGCGCGAAGCATACGCTCAAGAACGGTATTACGCCTTTCTCTTGCTGCCTCTGGATTAACAGTTGGGTCATAGGCAGAAGGAGCATTTGGAAGGCCAGCAAGCGTTGCAGCCTCAGCAAGAGTCAAATCACTTGCATGCTTGTTAAAGTAGATAATACTTGCAGCCTCAATACCGTAGGCACCATTACCGTAGTAAATGGTGTTGAGGTACATATTAAGAATCTGGTCCTTAGTAAACTTCTTCTCCATCTGAATAGAGATGTAAGCCTCGCGGACCTTACGTTTCAAAGAGCGCTCAAACTGCTCGTTAGAAAGAACGGTATTACGAACAAGCTGCTGCGTAATAGTGGAAGCACCTTCGCCGCCACCAAACAGCGAGCCAACAGATGCACGAACAATACCCCAGGGGTCAATACCGCTGTGGGAATAGAAGCGCTTATCCTCAGTATCAATGGTGCCCTGAATAACATAAGGAGAAATCTGATCCAAGGTAACAGAGCGACGCTGCTGCAGATAGAAGTCTGCAATGTCGTTGCCCTTAGAGTCATAAACGCGAGTAGGCTCTGCTACCAGATAGGCATCAGCAGAGTTGTAATCCGGCAGATCCTCGAGCCATGAAGAAACAGCTGCACCCAAAGAAAGAGCAAGTGCAAGCGCGAGAAGAGCCATAAAGCCAAAGAATCCAGCAACGCCAAAACCTACGGCATGTGTATTTGCGTGTGTACGTGCACGACGGGTTCTAATACCCATTGAGCCTCCTTGTCATAGCTCTCACTATTATAGTCTGATATTTATGTTTCAGTGAATAAAGAGTTACAACTCTGTTGTATTCTGATAGATAACATTTTTGATTGATACTATTTATAGCAGTAACTATATGGTTTAACAGTCTTGCGTTGAGAGGATACAGAGTGCTTTCAGTAGAAGAACAGCTCCGTGTTATTACTTCAGGAACTATGCAGATTGTTCCTTTAGACGGTCTAAAAGAGAAACTCAAGAAGGGCACTCCTCTTAACATCAAGCTTGGCGTAGATCCAACAAGCCCTGACCTGCACCTGGGTCACGCAGTTCCGCTGCGCAAGATGCGTCAGTTCCAGGACCTTGGCCATAATGTCACGCTAATTATTGGTAGTGGCACCGCACTGATTGGCGACCCTTCTGGACGTGACTCTACCCGTCCTCCGCTCACTGCAGAGCAGGTAGATGCCAACGCAGAGACCTACGTCAACCAGGCAATGAAGATTCTTGATCCAGAAAGAACTACCGTTGTTCATAACGGTGACTGGATTAAGCCTATGAACCTTGAGACCATGCTTGGTCTTATGAGCAAGTTCACCATTGCTCGTATTCTTGAGCGAGAAGACTTCTCTAATCGTTATCACAACCAACAGCCAATTGCCCTCCATGAGTTTATTTATCCAGTTCTTCAGGCATATGATTCTGTTGTTATCAAGGCAGACGTAGAGATGGGCGGAAACGACCAGATCTTCAACTTGCTTGCCGGTCGTGATCTTATGCGTGATATGGACATGGAGCCGCAGATTGCGCTTACTATGCCTCTTCTTGTAGGCACTGATGGTACTAAGAAGATGAGTAAGTCTTATGGCAACTACATTGGTCTGACTGATGAGCCAAATGATATGTTTGGCAAGGTCATGTCTATTACTGACGAGATTATTCCAATGTATTACCGTCTTTGCTCTACGCTCTCTATTGATGAGCTTGATGCTATCGATAAGAGCTTTGAAGACGGTACTGCTGATCCTTATCAGCTTAAGCGTGCTCTTGGCAGAAATATTGTTGACCTTTATCACGGTGAGGGAGAGGGACTTAAGGCTCAGGCAGCTTTTGATGCTCAGTTCAAGAACAATGAAGTTCCTGACGATGTCAAAGAGTTTGCAATTTCCCTTGAAGCAGATGAAGACGGTCTCATTTACCTGCCAAAGATTTTGGTTGAAGTAGAGATTGCTTCAAGTAACGGTGAGGCTCGTCGTCTGATTGATGGCGGTGGTATCAAGATTAACCAGCAGCCTCATCCAGCAAAGACCTATAAGGTTGAGCCATCAGTTCTTGAGGGAGCTCTTCTCCAGGCAGGCAAGAAGCGCTGGGCTCAGCTCATCTAGTCGGTAATGGCCACCAAATAAGGAAACTGACACATGTGGAGACAGTTTGCTCTAGCCGTAGTAGTTGTACTGGTTCTTTGTTATGTACCGGGATATCTTTTTTCTCGCGCTCTTGGTACTAAACGAATGACATCCCTTGTGGTAGCTCCGCTTATTTCGGTCTGCCTCATTGGCTTTTCTGGAATCGCCATCTACCCTCTGGGTCTAAGAGGTGTAACGCCGCTTTTGGGAGGCGTTGGTCTTTTTATTCTGATTGCTGCTGGACTTGCGTATCTTATTCAGAAAATCAGACCCACCCAGGAAAATCAATCTCATGCAAACCTTGGCGAGAAGGACTCTCTAAACGGAGTCTTTCTCTTAGTAACTGCTGTTATCTCTACTGCAATATTCTTTGTTATTTTTCATAAAGCAATTCGAAACCCCTCATGGTTCTTGCAGTCCGCTGATAACTACGCGCACCTTGCATACATTACAAGAAGTGTTCAGTCGGGCATTTATTCCATGCTGCATGCTGCCTTTTATACAGGAGCAAGGCCAGAGCTTCAGACTCCCTTCTTTGATGAAGGTTTCTATCCAAATGCTCTTCACTCGGTAGCTGCTGTTGCTACGGCCATAACCGGTCTTAATGAAGCACTGACAGAAAACGTTGTGTGGTTTGTCTCTGTGGCAGTTATATATCCAGTGGGTATTTGCGCGCTGCTTCAAACAATAGGAAAGAAAAACCTCGTTGCCAGCGTTCTAACCTCATTTGTAGTTTTTGCACAGCTGGCATTTCCTCTTCGAATGGTCACTGTTCATGCAGTATTTCCAAACGTAATGGGATTCTGCGCTGTTCCTAGTGCTGTTGTACTTTTCATCTTGATGCTCAATGGTGCTGTTCCGGACAAAAATGATTCTGCTGCTGAACAGCTAAAGTCGGCTTCGTTTGTAAATCCAAGGCTCGTACTTTTGTGTGTGATGGGTATTCTCGCCCTTGCTATGATGCATCCAAGCGCAGATTTCTTCTGGGCTATCTGTGTCCTACCTTATGTGCTTTGTAGTTTTTTGCCACGACTTACCAACTTCCTTCAAGACAAATTCACGCTTTCAAAAACAAAAGGTATTGCGCTTTTAGCGGTTATGGAAGTTGTAACAGCGGGCCTTGCGGTTGGCATTTGGGTTTTCCTGCTTAATACAAGCTTCTTGGCTCCTACGGTCAATTTTGTGTGGGAGATTTATGTCAAACCGCTTGCAGCAGTTCAAACCGTATTGAACTTTGGCCTGCTCATGAACATGCCACAAATCCTCTTTGCGGTTGCGTTCTGGATTGGATTTGTTAGCTGCATTTTGAACAAGAATTATCGTTGGCTTATTCTGGCGTTTCTCATGACGGCTGTCATTTATGTGGCAAGTCTTTCTGAGATTCTTCCTATTAAGAGGTTCTTCTCGGGATTTTGGTATACCGATCCAGAAAGAACCGCTGCGATGGTAGCAATAGCTGCAGTTCCTGTTGTAATTATTGGCATGGAAACCGCCATTACGCTTTTGTTTGATCTGATTAAACACGGAATTAAGACAGTTAAAGAAGGCAATAAAGGCGAGAAAAACAACTCAGAGAATTCTGCTTGCACCATTTCTGCAAACGGAGATCAGGCAACCTGTAAGCCCTGCATGTTTATTAAAAACTCTGGCATTCTCATGTGCATTATTGCTGTGTTGTGGGGTTGTGCACTCCTAAGTCCTTGGGATTTAGCAAGCCTGCCCAGAAGAGAACGCAGTGAGCTTCGCTGGGGAATCATTTGGCTTAATGAGGTCTTTGAGCCTCGTGAGCATACAACTTATAAGGCAAGTGAGGATGAGTTTGTAAAAAAAGCTCTCCAGATTGTTGGTAATGACCTGGTAGTTAATAATCCATACGATGGTTCGCTTGTTCTCAACTCACTTTATGGCATGAACATTTTTTACCGTGCAAAGGTAGAATCGGAAGAATTGCCACAAAGTGCGATTATTCGTACAAAGCTTAACGAGGTAGCTACTAATCCAGAGGTTCAGCAGGCGGTCCGAGAAACTGGAGCAAGATATGTCCTGTTGCTCGACTTGGAAAATCCAGCTTTGTTAGGAGATCAAAGCTATTTCTTCTCAGGCCTACAAATCACCGATAAAGATCCTGGATTTGAGCTTGTTCTTCGAGAAGGTCCTTACAGACTATATAGAATTACGGCCGTTGAGTAGGACTTTGGTAAGCTTACGTATGAGCGTTATTCTAAGTACCATTACGCGAGAAACTCGATTGATGAGGAGTAGATTGTGAAAGGCATTATTCTTGCAGGAGGTAGCGGTACCAGGCTTTATCCCCTGACAACCGTTACATCTAAACAGCTTCTGCCTGTGTATGACAAGCCAATGATTTACTATCCTCTGTCTACGCTTATGCTGGCGGGGATTAGAGACATTCTTGTTATCTCTACTCCCCGTGACCTTCCAAATTTTGAAAAGCTTTTGGGTGACGGCTCTGACTTCGGTATCACCATCAGTTATGCCGAGCAGCCTTCTCCCGATGGACTTGCTCAGGCATTTGTTATTGGTAAAGAGTTTATTGGTGATGACGCTGCCGCTCTGATTCTTGGAGATAATATCTTCTATGGAAACGGTCTTTCAGGACTTGTGAGAAAAGCTGCCCAACAGGCACAGACTGCTGGTCGAGCTACCGTTTTTGGTTACCACGTGGATGATCCAGAGCGTTTTGGTGTTGTTGAGTTTGACAAGAATTACAACGCCATTTCAATTGAAGAGAAGCCAACCCATCCAAAGTCTAACTATGCCGTAACTGGTCTCTATTTCTATGATCAGCGTGTTACTGAGCTGGTAAAGCAAGTTCAGCCAAGTGCTCGTGGTGAGTACGAGATTACTGATCTTAATCGTCTGTATCTTGAGGATGGCACGCTTGACGTTGTCACACTTGGCCGCGGTTTTGCATGGCTTGATACAGGAACTATGGAGTCTCTCTTTGAGGCATCAACCTTTGTCCGTACCGTTGAAACAGCTCAGGGTCTGCCGGTAAGCGTTCCAGAAGAAATTGCTTTTGAGAACGGTTGGATTGACAGCTCTAAACTCATCGAGTGTGCAGAACGCTACGGTAAATCAACGTATGGTGAGCACCTCAAGAGCGTTGCAGAGGGACGTATTCTTCCTTCTGAAAAAGGGGAATAACATGCGTATTCTTATTACTGGCTCTCATGGTCAGTTGGGCAATGAACTCAAGCGTCTTTTTGAGACTGGTATCTCTGAAATTGGTCCTATTCCAAAGTTGTTTGTTGATCCAGATGTTGACTATACCGATGCAGACGAGCTTGATATTACTAGTTCAGAAGCGGTAAATACATGGTTTGACCAGCATGATCGTTATGACCTTGTTATTAACTGTGCGGCCGCAACAAATGTAGACGGCTGCGAAAGCAATTTTGAGATGGCCTTTGCGGTAAATGCGCTTGGCCCTATGAATCTTGCACGAGCTTGCAGTGCTACGCAGACAAAGCTTGTTCAGGTTTCTACTGATTACGTCTTTAGTGGTAAGGAAAGCTCTCCTCGCACGGAACAAGATGCTCCTTGTCCTGTTTCTGCGTACGGTCGATCCAAATTAGCAGGAGAGGGACTTGCGCTGGCCGCAAATGCTCAAACGTTTGTGGTTAGAACGGCGTGGCTTTACGGTTATGTTGGCAAAAATTTTGTGGCAACCATGCGCGTCCTTGGTGCAAAGTATCCAGAGATTAGTGTTGTTGATGATCAAGTAGGTAATCCTACCAGCACAAATGATTTGGCACACACAATTTTGTGCATTGCTGCTACTGAGAACTATGGCATCTACCACGCAACCAACGAGGGAACGTGTTCGTGGGCTGATTTTGCAGAGGCTATTATGGCTGGTAGTAATCTCGACTGTAAGGTTACCAGGGTAACTTCTGCTCAGTGGAAAGAGATGCACCCAGAAAGCGCTTCTCGCCCCGCATATTCATCTTTGGTAAATGGACATCTTGAGAGTACCATTGGAAATTGTATGAGGCCTTGGCAAGAGGCTCTTGCGGCATATCTTTCGAAGGTAGAAAGAGGTTAGCGTGAAGACCTATTTAGTAACTGGTGGAGCTGGATTTATTGGTTCAAACTTCATCCACTACATGCTTAGAAGAATTCAGGACATTCATATTTTGAACGTGGACGCCCTGACCTATGCTGGCAATCTTGAGAACCTTTCGGAATATGATCAAGACCCTCGTTACACCTTTGCTCACGTAGACATTAGGGATAAAGAGGCTCTGACGCAGCTGTTTGAGACTCATCATCCCGATTATGTTATCAACTTTGCAGCAGAGAGTCACGTAGACCGTTCTATTGAAGATCCGGGTGCCTTTGCTGACACTAACGTTATGGGTACTGTCGCTCTTCTGAGCGTTGCAGAGTCTTTCTGGAATGATGGCCAGGGCTCCTACGGAGACCACAGATACCTGCAGGTTTCTACTGATGAAGTCTACGGTTCACTTCCGCTTGATGATCCAGAGGCGTTCTTCCGTGAGACTACACCATTGAGCCCTCATAGCCCTTACTCTGCATCTAAGGCTTCTGCAGATATGTTTGTAAAGGCCTGGCATGATACATACGGATTCCCAGCAGTAATTACCCGTTGCTCTAACAATTACGGCCCCTATCAGTTCCCTGAGAAGCTCATTCCTCTGATGATTGAGAATTGCTTGGAACACAAGTCTCTTCCTGTCTATGGCGACGGACTTAATGTTCGCGATTGGCTGTACGTTGATGATCACTGTAAGGCAATTGCCATGGTTCTTGAAGGAGGACGCCTTGGTGAGGTCTATAACGTTGGCGGTCACAACGAGCGCAACAACCTCTACATTGTTAAGCGCATCATTAGTGAAGTTGCAAGAATCACTGGCGATACTCAGATTACTGAAAATCTGATTTCTTACGTCACTGATCGTAAGGGCCATGACCGCCGCTACGGCATTGCGCCAGATAAGATTAAAGAAGAGCTTGGCTGGTATCCAGAGACTCCATTTGAAGAGGGAATTGTTACCACTATTAACTGGTATCTGGAGAACCGCAAGTGGGTTAAGAATGTAGTTTCTGGTGATTACCAGGACTATTACAAGAAAATGTATGAAGGTCGATAATGCGCACATACGATACAGAGACACTCAAACATCTTCAGCAAGTTGAGCTGATGATTTTAAAGGACTTCGTTGATACCTGTGAGGCCAATAACATCCGTTATTTTGGCTTTGGAGGCACCGCGATTGGCGCTCTTCGTCATAAGGGATTTATTCCTTGGGACGATGATATTGATGTCTGTCTTCCTGCAGAAGACTTCAACAAACTTTTAGATATCTATGATAAAGAGTGGTCAGAAAAGTATTCAATCATGAATACTGAGAGGGATAGCAACTATCCATTTCCAACTACTCGTATCATGCTCAAGGGTACGCAATTCTGCGAAGAGGCACTTGCTTCACTTCCGCTTGATCTTGGTATTTTTCTGGATGTCTACTGCTTTGATAACGTTTCAGATGACGAGAAAGAATACCAGAAGCAGGCATTTGACGCGTGGTTCTGGTCACATATGCGCATTTTAGTTGACGTTCCTCGTCCTGTTATTTTGGCCGACGGCATCAAAGGAAAGCTCTTAAAAGCAGCAGTTACTATGGGTAGAGGAGTTTGCAAACTTCTACATCTCTCTACTCAGAAAATGTATGAGCGTGAGCAGGAAGCCCGTAACCGCTTTGCTCACGTTAAGACAAAAAGAATTGCTTATCTTCACGATACTGATAGGTTTGTAAACACCTATCCAGTTGATGAAGTTTTTCCTGTTGAAAAGCTTGATTTTGACGGAATTCAAGTAGCGTTCCCTAACCAAAATGATAAATTCCTTAGGATGCTTTACGGCGATTACATGCAGATGCCTCCAGTTGAGAAGCGTAAAAACCACTATCCAGCGCGTTTGGATTTTGGTCCTTACTAGGGTCTTCTCGCCTGTAAAGCAATACATAAAAGGTAAAACGGCATCTCATGTGCCGTTTTTTGTTAGATTGGCAGTCTTTGACAATCCTCTGAAGGTAATATGTTCAAAATATGTTCATACTTGTATAAATTTGAACATAGGAGTATTATGACTGAAGTTAATTGGTATGGAAGTTTATTTCGCAGTTAATTGGTCTTCATTTGGAGGAACCGTGGCACTAACAAATAACGTGTTTTCTGTATTAAAAACTATTGCTCTTTCTGACGAGAAGCTCAATCAGAGACAGCTTGCAGAAGAAACTGAGCTTTCTTTGGGATCAGTTAATTCAGCAGTAAAAACGCTTGAGGACCAGGGTCTTATTGAAGAGGGACTCATCACACCAAAGGGTCTTGAAGCTCTGAAACCTTATGAGGTTAAGAATGCCATTATTATGGCAGCTGGTCTGTCTTCTCGCTTTGCACCTATTTCATATGAGAAGCCAAAGGGTGTCCTGAAGGTTCGTGGAGAAGTTCTGATCGAGCGCCAGATTCATCAGTTGCTTGAAGCTGGTATTACTGACATCACCGTTGTTGTGGGTTATAAGAAGGAGTACTTCTTCTATCTGGAGGAGAAGTATGGCGTCAAGATTGTTGTTAACCCAGATTATGCAACAAGAAATAACAACTCTACGCTTTGGTATGTGAAAGATCAGCTTGATAATACGTATATCTGCTCGTCAGATGACTACTTTACTCAGAATCCATTTGAACACTATGTCTATGAGGCTTATTACTCAGCAACGTATGTTGCAGGAGAAACTGATGAGTGGTGCCTTAAAGAGGGACGTGGTGGACGTATTACTGGCGTAGAAATTGGCGGTTCAAATTCTTGGATTATGCTTGGTCACGTCTATTTTGACAGGCAATTCTCAAAGAAGTTTGTAGATATTCTTGAGGCTGTCTACGACAAGCCAGAAACCGTTGATATGCTCTGGGAAGAGATTTACGTCCGTCATATCAAAGAGCTTTCCATGACCATTAGAAAGTATCCTGACGGTGTTATTTACGAGTTTGATTCCCTTGATGAGCTTCGTCAGTTTGACCCAGCATTTATTGAGAACATCGACTCAGAGATTTTTGACAACATTGTCTCGGTGCTTCATTGCCAGAAGAAGGATATCCACGGTTTCTATCCTCTAAAACAGGGACTTACCAATTTATCTGCTCACTTTATTGTGGGATATGGTGATGATGCTCAGGAGTATGTCTACAGGCATCCAGGTGTTGGTACCGAGAAACTCGTTGATCGTACAGCTGAAGAGGCTGGTCTTCGACTTGCTCGTGAGCTGGGCCTAGACAACACCTTTATTTACGAGGACCAAAAAGAAGGTTGGAAGATTTCCAAGTTTGTGAAAAACGCTCAGAATCTTGATCCTCATAACCCTGAGCAGCTCAAGCGCGCAATGGAGATGGGTTATAAACTGCATCATAGCGGCGCCTCACTTGATCGTTCTTTTGACTTTGTTAACGAGGGACTTAATTATGAGAAGCTCCTGCTTGAAGAGGGTCCTATTGAGATTCCTGGCTACTACGAGCTTCGCGAGAAGGTCCTGCGCTTGAAGAAGTTTGCAGACGCAGATCAGTATCCAATTGTTATTTCACACAATGATTTCTTCTATCTGAATTTCTTGATTGATGAGGCCGGTACCTACAGCCTTATTGACTGGGAATATGCAGGCATGTCAGATGAGGCAAATGACTTTGGTACTTTTACGGTTTGCTGCGAGCTTACTGACGATGAGGCTAATGCTGCTATTGATTACTACTTTGGAAAAGAGGCAACTTTTGAGCAACGCAGACACTTCTGGAGCTATGTAGTCTTTGCCGGTTGGTGCTGGTATCTCTGGTCTCTGGTTAAGGAAGCAGAGGGCGAGAACGTAGGCGAGTGGTTCTTCATTTACTATCGCTATGCTGCAAACAATATTGATCGTGTTCTTTCTTGGTACGAAGACGCTCAGAACTAAGAGCAAAAGGAGAAACTATGTATTACGGTCTTTTAAGCGGTATTCTTTGGGCGGTTGATACCGTTATTCTTGGCGTTGCTCTTGGTATGAGTCCTTATGTTGATTCAGCTCAGGCGTCATTTGTCAGCGCATTCATGCACGATTTCTTTGCCGCTGCAGTTCTTTTAGTCATGATGGCTCAGAAAGGCAGACTTAAAGACACCCTTGAGGCAGCAAAAACAAAGAGTGGCCGTGTAGTTATGCTTGGCGCACTTCTGGGTGGACCAATTGGTATGAGTGGCTACCTAGCTGCTATTAACACCATTGGACCTGGTTACACCGCTGCAATTTCAGCTTTTTATCCAGCCGTCGGCTCGCTTTTAGCATGGCTTTTGCTCAAAGAAAAGATGAACTTAAAGCAGATTATTGCCCTTATCGTTGCTCTTGTTGGCGTCATGGTTATTGGTCTCTCAACAGCAGCAGGCGAGGGTAACGGAAACGTTCTTGTGGGTATCTTGGGCGTTGCTGCTTGTGTCTTTGGCTGGGGATCTGAGGCGGTTATTTTGGCTTGGGGTATGCAAGACGATGCTGTTGATAATGAGACTGCTCTTCAGATTAGGGAAACCACCTCAGCATTTGCTTATGGTCTTCTCATCTTGCCATTGGCTGGTTCCGTTGATTTTGCTGCACAGGTTGCACTCACTCCTGCAAATGGCGTTGTCTTTATTGCAGCACTTGCTGGTACTGCCTCGTATCTCTTCTACTACAAGGCAATTGACGCCATTGGCGCTTCTCGCGGTATGGCACTGAACATTTCTTACTCTGCATGGTCGGTAATTTTTGCAGCTCTTGCAGGTATTATCCTGCCAGCAATTATGCCTGAAGCAATTCCATCTCCATTGGTTGTAATTTGCTGCATTGTCATTATTGTGGGAACGGTTCTTTCTGCAACTCCAGACTGGAACGAACTGCTCAAGAGAGATTAATTTGTTGCTGCACTCCTAGGTGTCTTTACAAAAAGCGAGCCATTCTGCGATAAGAACGGCTCGCTTTTGTATGCCTAAGGTTGGAAACTACGTTTGCAAGGACTATTTATCGGAAACGAGTTTCCAGTTATTTCCCGTCAAACTCCAGGTGGTAAAGTCGGTTGCGTCACCATTGATGACAAACTCTCTAAGCTCTGCATCACGGTTATTCTCGGTAATAGTTTCAATGTAGTAGCGAGGACGAACCTCTCCCTCATAGGACTCATCAAGAGGAGTAGTGTACCTGGAGAGCATCTGAGGATCTGCGCCCATATCTTTAAGTGTTTGAGCCAGGATATCGTAGTGCCAAACAGGAGCGTCTGAGACCTGCATAGGCTGAGCTGCGGCTTCCGCGCTTTGACCGGCAGGTTTATAGAAAATTGCTGGAGCAGAAGTCTCTGTAATGTCGTTTGGTGTTAGATACCAACGACCATGATCAGCAGTCACAATAATAGAGGTATTTTCGTAGAGACCAAGGCGTTTAAGCTCTGCAATATAAGCATCTACGATTTTCCAAGCACCGCGGGTCTGCTCAATCTCATTTTCTTCGCTTGGATCTTTAGGATGCTCAAGGTTCCTATTAAGGATGAAAGGACCATGAGAGCCCATAAGATGAATGAAGCGGAAACTTCCCGTATCGTTTTCATCATGAACAGACAGGCCATAGTGCTGGAGTTCCTGATAATACTTAAGGTCATCTTCGTTATAGCGCTGAGAAGACATATCAACCTCGTCGTACGTAAATTTTCTCATCATACGCATGTTGAGGTCCTCGGTGTAATACCAGAAGCGAGGTTTAATTACCCAAGGCATATCTCTGCAGAAAGCCGTCTTATAAAGAATACGCAGCGCACCAAGAACGTTGAGCTGATTCTCTGAACCACGACCGCGAAGCTCGTGATAGTTGATAGTGCGGTTGTGCATATAGTCGGTATAAATTGAATTGAAGTTATCGGTATACAGACCAACGGAATAGCCAAGTTTGTTGATGTCATCTAGATAATGGCTGTTATCTGCCCAACCATTAACAAAGTCACCAAATGACTGGCCAGGTTGCAGACGATTTTCAAAGACAAGGGAAGGAATGCCATAGCGTGTTGGAATCATTGAACCAGCGGAATTTCTGTACCAGGTAAAGCCTGTCATATGAGTAAATGTCTCGGGATATTCGTTATAAAGTTGCTGTACAAAGGCAGTATCGGTGGTGTCCAGGACAAACACCACGACGTTCTTCTTGGAAGAAACGTTAAAGAGACCATCTCTTGTTGCATAAATTTGCTGAGATTCTCTTGTGTTTACATCTGTAAAAGCTGCTACAGCTGGTCCCCACAGACTTGCAACGCCAACTGCCTGGACAATGATAAGAGCGGTTGCGGTTACCAGAAGACCAGTTCTAAGCTGTCTTGCTCTAAGGAGCGAGAAGGTCACTGCGGCTGCAATGATTGCTAGCCAGATGAGGCCGGAGACAATCATTTGGGTTGTGAAGTTGGACCAAATAACCTCGTGACCGTCTGCAAGTGGCATACCACCGTTCAAGAATACTGCCTGAACGTATGACGCCACACCGATGGCCCCCACAAATGCAACGGCAACGTTAAACACGCGCTTACGCAGGAGTGAAAGAGCTGCGGTAGAAATTAGCGTTAGCAAAAGCCCAGATAAAAATACAGGACCTGCTACATCATTAAGACTAAATGATAAATCCTTTGCATTGCTTGCTACCAACTCAAGTGGGGCTACAACCAAGATGGTAAAGACAGTAAAGAAAGAAATAAGAAATGCAACACCAATGCGACCTTTAGGTTTGAGGGTTCCCTCTTTTTGCTCCTTGAGACGGACGGCCTCTGCTGCAAGAATCTTTTTCATCTGAGCATTTGCTGCTTCTGCGCCTTTGGCATCAACCTTGTGAACGGTGCCTTCAACAATCTTGTTTGCGTTCTCATCAATCTTAAGGATGCGGAACAGCACCTTACGAGAGCGCCTAAACACCACACCAAGCACGGCTGAGAGCGCAACTACAACTGCTGCCAACGCTTGGATGGTATAGGTCATAACTGACGGATCAACATAGGCTTGAGCCGTTGTTGGCAGCAGCGACCACCAAATCAAAGTCAACGCAAGCGTGTAGAGTGAGCCATGGATGATGAACAGAATTTTATTGGCTGACGATGTGGTCATAGTCAACGAAACCCCTTGTTTAAGTGGAATAGATTTAACAGAGCTTATTTTATCTTTTTATCAAAAAGAAGCTCGCAACAAGATGCCAATACTGCTTGTATATTGTTGTGTTTATTCTATCTTCGTTAGCCATTACTTTTTTGTCCGCTCTTATAGGCCATGTTAATGAGCTTGGCCACAGGAGCTGGCCAAAACTTTTTGAGCATCTCAAGGTCCTCCTTTTCACGACGATTGTCGTGAATAAGGTGGCTGGTTTCAGAGTCTTCATGAATGCGATGGAGCATTAGAACACGGGTGTCGTACAAGAAATCACCCTCACGCTTACTAATTGTTTCCCATGCTTCCCAGTCTAAATTGGAGCCAAATCCAGCTTTGAAAACAGGGACGTCAATATTGGGAAGGACCAGTGTGGTGCTTGGGCAGCAAATGGCACAACCTAGTTCAAGCGAACGGCGCTTGGCCCATGACTTGCCTGCATTTTCTTGCTTTGAGAGCGAGTATAAGAGACGACGCTTTACCTTAAGTAGACGATTCTCAAGAACCTCCTCGCCGTCGCGCAACTCGCCGTAATTGGTGAAATAAATAAGTGGGCGAGAAGAGCTATTCACGCGTTCAAGCATATACTCTGCATAGTTGGGTTTATAGAGGTCATCCTGGTGCGCAATGGTTACCAAAGGAGTTGTGCAAACGCTGACGGCAAAGTTCCAGTCGCCGGCAATACCTCCCGGTCCAGGATTGACGTACATCTGAATGTCATACTTCTCGCAAAGAGACTGAATCAGTTCATTTGGTGTTGAAGTAGCCAAAAGAATATTCGTAGACAGTGTCTGCTTCTTGAGCGAGAGAATACACTCTTCTAGATAGGGACTCTCGCCATATGCGCAGACAGCAAACGTGTGATCCTGAGGTGTATACATTGCTACATCCAATCGATTAGCTCCGATGTCTAGTATTATAAGAATGTTATCGGACGATGGCGAATGGGAGCCTTTGTGGAGTCTGACGGATATAAGACATACGAGAACCCCGATGAGTTAAGAAAGATCCAGATTCTTTCTACGCTTTTGATGGATGAGCTTGACCGCGTCTGCACGGAGCTTGGCATTTCGTATCAGGCGTACGGCGGAACAGCTATTGGCGCTGTGAGACACAAAGGCTTTATTCCTTGGGATGATGATGTAGATATCTCGATGTTCCGCGAAGATTATGAGATTTTTTTGGAGAAAGCACCTGCGCTTCTTCGACCAGATTTTTGCATTCAAAACGGCAGGACGAACAATTACTTTCCTGCAGTAAATACAAACCTTTCTTTAAAGGGAACAGTGTGTGTGCCTGATGAGTTTATGACCTGCCCCTTTACGTACGCTATTTCTATTGGCATTTTTCCCTTTGATAAGATTCCTGCAGATCCTAAGAAGCTTGCCAAGATTAAGCGTCAGACATGGTTCTGGGGCCGTCTGAACTTCCTTCTGGTTACTCCAACTCCACGCGTACCGCTGACCGGCTGGAAGAAGAAAGTTGCTCTTGCGGGATGTTTTGTCATTCACCACACCTTGAAGCTCTTTAGGGTTTCATCTGCGCTGATCCAGCGTAAGTGGGATGAAGCAGCTCGTGCTGCAGAGGACGAGAATACCAATCATTACGCAAGTTTTGTTGAACCTGATCCAGAGAACTGGTCTATGGATAAAGAGGATGTATTTCCTATGGTTCGTGTTCCTTTTGAGGACATTACTACTACGCTTCCTAAGGAATACGACAAGCTCTTAACCAGAGGATATGGTAATTACATGCAGCTTCCCCCAGAGAATGATCGTAAAAATCATCATCCTGGTGCACTTGATTTTGGCAAGTGGAAAGATGTGGATGTTACCAAAGGAAGCCGCCAGGCATTTGAAGACTTTGGCCAGAAAAGTTAATTATGACTATTGATACTTCTGCGGAGCAGCTTAGAAAAAATTACTTCTGGAATACGCTTGGTTCCTTGATGAACGCGGCTTCAACGGTACTTATGTTGATGGTGGTCACGCGTACTATGGGAGCTGCTGCCGGTGGTGTTTTCTCGCTTGCGTATGCCGTGGCCCAGCAGCTTATGGTCATTGGTCACTTTGAGATTAGAACATACCAGGTTACCGATACAGAAGAAGTATTTTCGTTTGGTGTGTATCTTGCGTCACGAATCATCACAACTGGTTTGATGATTGCGGGAATCATTATTTTTACCCTGCAGTCCCAGGGATGGAGCTACGAGGGAGTGTTATATGCCCTCATTGCTTCGCTTCGTTTATTTGACGTTGTAGAAGATGTTTTCCACGGCATGTTCCAACAACATGGTCGTTTAGATATTGCCGGCAGAGCGTTCTTTTACCGCGTGCTTGCAACCGTTGTTGGCTTTGCAGGAGGCGTGCTTCTTACAAAGAACTTGCTTGTTGGTGCGGCTCTTTCTTTTATTGCATCGCTGGTAGTTATGATTGCGCTTGTTATTCCTCCTACTAAGCAGATGGCAACGCTTAAGCCCACCTTTGACGTTAAGCAAATTACAAAGCTGTTGGTTACCACCGCTCCATTATTTGCTGGCTCATTCTTGCTGACATACGTTGTTGGCGCTCCTCGCTATGCACTGGGCGCTTTGAGCAATCAGGCGCTTCTTACGTTCTTTACCGCATTAGCCATGCCTGCTATGGTTATCAATCTTTTAAGTAACTTTGTCTTTAAGCCGCTGCTTACTCAGATGGCTGAATATTGGAATAATCAGCAAGACAAGCAGTTTGTGGGCCTGATCCTTAAGGGTTTTGCCGTAGTTGCTTTAGCTACTGTTGTTTCTATGGCGCTGGCTTGGCCGCTAGGAGCTCCAGTTCTGGGTCTTCTCTACGGCCTTGATTTTGAACCGTATAAGCTGGAGCTTTTGATGCTGCTTTTTGGCGGCTTGCTTAATGCTTTAACGGTTATCTTGTACTATGCGGTAGTAACCATGCGTAAGCAGGTTGCGGTGTTTGTGAGCTACGCTGCAGGTGCAGGTTTCGCTGCGCTTACAGGAGGTTGGTTTGTAGGCAACTTTGGCATTATGGGAGCATGTGTGCTCTATGATATCTCGCTTGCAATTCTTGCTCTGGTATTTGGAATCTTCTGCTTCTTGGGATTTAAAGACCAAAAGAAAAAGTCCGCTGCGTAAGCGGACTTTTTAAATAAAGTACAGGTAGATGAGCATGCTGCCAGAGGATCGACGCGTTGTTTATACGCGCGTACGCTGGTTAAGATCAGTTACAAAATCAAGGTTTTTCTCGTCACGTGCATCTTTGTCGCGTAGAGCAAGCTCGCTTGAAAGTTGTTCAACCTTAAAAGTAAGCTTAGAAATCGCACAGGACTGATGGAAAATCCTGATAAGCATCAGCACAATAACCAGCATCAGGACAAAGTTTGCAGGGCTCATAAAGCCAAAAAGCCCAGCAAAGAAATACGCAAGCTGGGGGATAAGCGCAAACAAAACGAGGATTCCTGCAGAAACAACCCAATAGACTGAGTCGGAGATGCGAATCTTTGATTTACGGACACTATTGATGACAATGCCCATGGCAAAAAGAGCACCAATAAGCAGCAAAATTCTGAGAACTAAAGTCATGGTGCCACCTTATCTAAACCACTGGAAGAGCAAAAGTGAGAGACACGTGCGAGCCATATACATAATTGAGTTGTAAAAGCTCAAGTAGGACTCGCCACCTTGACGCTCGCGCATTTCAGTTTCAATCTCGACAACCTTAGCTCCTCGACGCATCAGCAGCGAGATAGTGTCTGGCTCGGGGGAGAAATCAAAGGAGCGCGCATACGTTTCAATAAGACCACGATCGTACATACGCATGCCTGAGGTAGGGTCAGTGATGGTCTGACCAGTGCTTGTTTTGATAAGCCAAGAAATCAGCTTGGAGCCAATCTCTCGAGGAGAGTTTCCGCGAGCCTTGGTGACAAAGCGAGAAGCAATGACGATATTTGCTCCCTCGTTTACCATTGCTTGAGCCATAGGAGCAATGTACTCAGGCCTGTGCTGACCATCGGAGTCAAACTGCACCACAGCGTCATAACCATGTTCTTTGGCGTAGCGCATACCAGCCCTAAAGCCTGCAGAAAGGCCTCCGTTAACAGGCAAATTGAGGTAGTTAAATCCACGCTCTTTACAGATATCCAGCGTGCGGTCAGCGGAGCCGTCGTTGATTATGATGTAATCAACTTGAGGGGCTACCTGGCACAACTCTGTAATAGTTGAAGCAATGCAGGCTTCTTCGTTGTAAGCGGGAACGACTGCAAGAATTCTCACAAGCATCCTTTGAATTGCAAATTACACGTTAACTGCATGAATATCATAGCTCAAAAGCCGAATTAATCTTGACTCGTATATAGTAGATTACCTAAAGAAATTGAAAGGTGAACGCTATGGAGTTTCCAAAAGAGCTTAAAAACCCTATTCAATCGGGCAATTTTACGTTTTATGACACCTCGATTGAAGGTGTAAAGGTTGTGGACGTAAAGCTGTACGGTGATGCTCGTGGTGGCTTTATGGAGACTTATCGTGAAGAAAACTTTGTTGCTGGCGGCATTGATGCTTCTTTTGTACAGGATAATCAGTCCTCATCCGTTCAAGGTGTGCTCCGTGGCCTTCACTTCCAGATTGAGCATCCACAGGCAAAGCTTGTGCGTGTAATCTCCGGCACTGTCTTTGACGTTGCTGTTGACCTGCGAGAGGGAAGTCCAACCTGGGGCCAGTGGGAGGGAGTTGTCCTGTCCGCTGAGAACCGCAGGCAGTTCTTTGTTCCTCGCGGCTTTGCCCACGGCTTTTTGGTCCTCTCAGAGACCGCTGAGTTCTGTTACAAGTGTGACGACATCTATCATCCAGGCGATGAGGGCGGCATCATGTGGAACGATCCAGAGCTTGGCATTGAGTGGCCAGCATTTCTTGGCGAGAAGACCTTAGATCCAGCAAAGGTTATTCTTTCCGACAAAGATAAGATTCATCCAGCACTTTCTTCACTTAAGAAGTAACAAGCGCTGAAGGCAAGTTAGGTACTATGAACGAACGTAATCGTCGTGAGCGAGAATCCACAGCTCACGAGCTAAATCGCATGAACGAGGCGGAGTGGACAGAGGAAGCTTCTGACAAGGAGCTCTCAACTCAGCCGCTCCCTCGCGCAACACAGATGGAACTTCTCGCCCCAGCGGGAGGTCCAGCACCATTTACCGCAGCTCTTGCTGGTGGTGCTGATGCTATTTACTGCGGCTTGGGCAACAACTTCAATGCTCGTCGTGGTGCAGACAACTTTGATGACGAGTCGTTTGCACGTGCGTGTAGACAGGCTCATCTAGCTGGCGCTCGCGTGTACGTCACCGTGAACGTTGTCGTTAAATGGGACGAGATGCAGCGCGTTTTGCGCCTGATTCGTCGTGCATGGGTTCTTGGTGCTGATGCTTTTATCATTCAAGACTGGGGCCTTATGGCTCAGGTAAGAAAGACCTGGCCAGAGATTGAGTGTCACGTTTCAACACAGGCAAACATCCACGATACGCGCGGTGTTGCTGCCTGCAAAAAGCTTGGTGTGGGTCGCGTTACGCTGTCCAGAGAGCTCACGAAAGAAGAAATTTCTACTATTTCCAAGCTCGGCGTTGAGCTGGAGTGTTTTGGTCACGGCGCTTTGTGCTTCTGCTATTCGGGCATCTGCCACATGTCGTCTATGCGAGGAGATCGCTCTGCTAACCGTGGAGCCTGTGCTCAGCCGTGCCGCCTGCCGTATGAGCTGCTCAATTCTAAGCACGAAGTTGTTTCGATGGGCGGCATTGATAGGCTGCTCTGTCCCAAGGATTATTGCACTATCGATGACGTACCTGACATGATTGAGGCGGGTGTTGGCTCACTTAAGATTGAGGGCCGCATGAAGGCACCTGAGTACGTGTACTCGGTAGTGTCTTCGTATCGTCAGGCAATTGATGCTGCCGAGAAAGGCGTGGACAACCAGGCTGATGTGGCACGCCGCCACCGCTTGCTTAAACGCTCGTTTAACCGTGGCCTAACCAACGCCTACCTGCATGGTACCGCTGGCAACGAGATGATGAGCTACGAGCGCTCCAACAACCGCGGTGAGATTGTTGGTGAGGTCACCGGCGGACGCCCACTTGAGGATGCTCTTGAGCGCAAGAGTGGTCTGAATGGTGGCCGTGTTAAGCTGCGCCGCTACAAGCAGGCGGATGTTGATCTAATTGCACACGCGCCTATTGGCAAGAACGACTTGCTTGAGATTAGGCCGCTCGATGAGCCTGACAAGTTCCTGACCGCTCTTTGTCCTATTGATGTTGAGCCTGGTCAGACAGTTACCGTTCGCACTTCTCGCGTTATGCAGACCGGATCTACGGTGCGCATCATTCGCTCTGAAGCTGCGCGCGTAGCTGCTGAGCAGATTTCTTCACTGGAGTATCCTCGCAAACGTGCCGTTGACGTGGCTATTATTGCCCGCATTGGCCAGCCCTTTACGGTGACGCTCTCTACCGCAGATGGCGTTGCACGTGCGTCTGCTGAGGGCTTTGTGGTGGAGGAGGCCCGCACTAAGGCGGTAACCTCTGACGAGCTCATTGAGCACGTTGGACGCATGGGAACCTCGCCGTTTGAGGCCGTAAGCTTTGACGTCCAGATGGACGATGCGTGCGGCATGAGCTTTAGTGCTGTCCACAAGGTCCGCGCTGCGGCATGTGAGCAGCTCGAGGCTGCGCTTCTTGAGGAGTACCAGAACCGCGAGCAGAAGATTGCTCCGCTTTCCCGTCTTGCCTATCAAAAGGAGCGAGAAGCCCAGGACAAAGAGAAGCTTTTTGTCTTTGATGAGGTGGCTGCAAAGACAAATGCGTCGCAGGCAGAGGTTTGTGTTCTAGTTGAGTCTCCAGAGCAGGCACGTGTTGCGCTCAAGGCGGGAGCAAATCGTCTGTATGCAACTACCGATGCGCTCGCAGAGACTTCGTGGCCAGAAGATCTTCTCGCCAAGGTAACCCCATGGCTTGATGAGGTATGTCGCGAGATTGACCATATGCGCCTGGATCCCTACGTTGCTGCAGGTAAGCCGATTGCCGTGGGAAACATCTCCGAGCTGGCGCTGGCTGTTGAGCGCGGAGCCACCCCTGAGGTGCGCGAGTGTATTCCAGTCCACAACGATTACGCTTTGCAGGCGCTTGCTGACATGGGCGCAGAAGGCGTCTGGCTCAACTCCGAGCTTACCCTTCAAGAGATCTGCCATATGGCGAGAAACGCCTCGATTCCTGTGGGTTATATGGTCAGCGGCCGTATTCGCACCATGACAACTGAGCACTGTATTTTGATGTCTACGGGCAAGTGCATTCACGATTGTGATGCCTGCAAGCTGCGTCTTGAGGAACACACGCTCAGAGGCATTGACAACGATTACATGCCGGTCAGGACCGACAGACACGGTCGCTCTAAGATTTGGAGCCCTAAGCTCTTTGACGGCGTGCCAGAGATTGCCGAGATGCTCTCTGCCGGCGTGAAGCGCTTTATGGTAGATGCAACGCTTTTGAGCACGGAGCAGACACAGGAGGCTACCTCTCGCGTGGCTGCTGCGATTGCGGCAACAGCGTCGGGTGCATCATTGCCTGCACGTCTGAAAGATGCGTCAGTTGGACATCTTTTCTCGCCAATTGGATAGGCAAGAAATAAGTTTGAAATTTTGGGTAGGATACCTTTGTTGTAAGTCATGAGCGCGGACGCGCTTTAAGTAGATTTGAATAGGAGCAAACATGGCCATTAATCGTGACCTTTTGAATGCAACCCTTGATGTTATTCGTCAGAGCCTTCAGACCGATGGCGGCGACGTTGAGCTTATTGATGTAAGCGATGACGGCACTGTAACGCTTGAGATGACTGGTTCTTGCGCTGGCTGCCCAATGTCTGCATATGATATGTCTGAGGGTATTGAGCGCATCCTGATTGAGCACGTTCCTGGTGTAAAGCGCGTTCAACCTGCAATGCTGTAAGTTATCGCTCGGCGTCAAAAAGTGAACGTTTGACGCTTATCGGTTGTGAGCTTCATGCGCATAAACGTGTTTTTTATGCAGAGAAGTTGTGGTGAACCATAATTGACCTGCGTAATTACAAAATTTATATATCACGTCCCGCACATTATTGTGTAGGGCGTGATATTTTATATAAATGGATAACTAGTTTTTCTGACCATACATTTGTATGACGTAAGAAAGGTGGACGTTGTGGTTCTTTCTGATTGCGACATTAAAGCCGAGATTGCTGCTGGTCGTATCGTTATTGAGCCTTTATGCGAGAAAAATGTGCAGCCTGCATCGGTTGACGTATGTCTTGGCTCAAACTTTAGAATTTTCCGCAATTCTACGCACACCTCAATTGATCCACTTGTAGCTCAAGAGGGTCTTACTGAGTCAATTGATGTTCCTGAGGGAGAAGTTTTTGTTCTTCACCCTGGTCAGTTTGCGCTTGGTACTACGCTTGAGCGCATTGCTATTCCTGACGATATCCTTGGCAAGCTTGAAGGTAAGTCCACCCTGGGACGCCTGGGCCTTATGATTCACTCAACTGCAGGTTATGTTGATCCAGGTTGGGACGGAGAGCTCACATTGGAGCTTTCTAATGTTGCTAACCTTCCAATCATTTTGCATCCTGGCATGAGGATTGGTCAGCTTTCCTTTGAGCGTATGAGCTCTCCTGTTGAGCGTCCTTATGGCTGCAAAGATCTTGGCAGCCATTATCAGGGTCAGCGCGGAGCAACTCCTTCGCATGTTCTTTCAAAGTAGTTTTAGTAAGTAGGACGTATTGTGTGGCTTGATGCTTTCTATCATTCATTAAACCCAGTAGCACTTTCTCTGGGACCACTGTCTATCAGGTGGTATGGTCTGGCATATCTCGTAGGCTTTGTGCTTGCTGGCGTAGTTATGTATAGAACTGCTCAGCGCTGGAAACTTAATGTTACCCTTGATGACGTGCTTAATTTGATGGTTGGCATCTCGTTTGGCGTTATTGTTGGCGCCCGTCTGTTCTACGTTATTTTCTACGGTGCTGGTTATTACGTGGCTCATCCACTTGATGCATTTGCCTTAAGTCAAGGTGGCATGAGCTTCCACGGTGGCCTTGTAGGCGCTGTTGTTGGAGGTTCTATTGTCTGTAAGGCATCGGGTCTCTCTATCCCTACCATCTGTGACCTGGGAGTTATTGGTGCGCCGCTTGGTCTTTTCTTTGGACGCTGCGCAAACTTCATCAACGGTGAGCTTTGGGGAAAGCCAACAGATCTGCCTTGGGGAGTAATGTTTGAGACAGGAGGAGCGGTCTACCGTCATCCTTCTCAGCTCTACGAAGCACTTCTCGAGGGCCTTGTGATGTTTGTCATTTTGTACGTCCTTTCTAGGAAGTACCCTCCTCGTCCACAAGGAACGTTCATTGGAACGTTTTTGATGCTCTATGGCATTTTTAGGTTTGGCGTGGAATTTGTTCGTGTTCCAGACGAGCAGCTTGGCTACCTTTTTGGCAGCTTTATTACCATGGGACAGTTGCTCAGTCTGCCTTTAGTTGTACTTGGAATTGTGGTGCTTGTTTTGGCAAGAAGGCTAAATTCACCACAAGTTGGAAGGAATTAGAAGCATGTTTAAAAAGGCGCTCAATAGCCTTTTCTCCATACTTTTAGTGCTTGCGCTCTTACCAGCTCCTGCATTCGCAGAAGCAGCGGGGGAGTTGACCACTACTGCTACTGCAACCTCCTCAGCAGAGAATGCTCTTACTGCTCAGGACAACGCTTCTGGTACGGAAGCTGCTTCCGGTACGGTAGAAGCTACAAGTGGTGCAACCACAACCTCTGAAGAGACAGGCCCTGGCGTTGCAGCAACCACAAATGAGACTGACTATCCGCACAAAACGCTGGACCAGGCAGTAGAAACTCTGACTAATTCCTTCTATAAGCCAAAACCTCACTATGGTGTAGATACTAACCTCAACACCATGGTTGCAGAAGAGCTGCGTCGCATTGGTGCTGGAGAGGTTAACGTTAGAGTGGCATCTGTTCAGATGTCTTCGACAGCTTCATATGCTCACGCAGGCATTTCTACTGATTTTGCGACTAATGGTTCTATTGAGTACTTCTGGATGGATGCGGCCGGTTTTACTAACCAGAGAAGCACTCTTATCCTCCGTCAGGCAAAAGTTACCTTTGAACTTTCCAAAGATGGCAAGACCGTTCAATATACCTGCAATGTTTTAATCCCTTGGGATGAGGCAAAATCTCAGGCGCAACTTGCTGACGTATCTCAAAACCTTGCGCCATCATACGCGGCAGGACAAAATGAATCTTCTGTAACTTCAGACTTTACCCTTCCACATAAGCTTGTTTCCGCAGATGGAAGCCAACTTTCATGGTCTAAGGTCACTTGGACTAGCTCAGATACCTCTGTCGTTCGCATTGATGGATATGGCACTGAGCCTTATAAGGCAACAGTTACCCGCGGTATTCGTGACAAGCAGGTAACGCTGACTGCAAATGTTTCTTTGAGCAGCTCCGACGCTCCTCAGACAAGCTATCAGAAAATCTTTACCATAACGGTTCCCGGAGATCCTTCGGCTATTACCGATGCACAGAATAATCTGTTGAGGCGCATTAACAGGCGTTTCTCGGCATCAAGCATTAAAGATGTGTATACCAATCACTCAATTAATGCCCAGGCAGTTGCAGACGACCTGCAGATGCCTACGCCAAAGAACTTTGGCTTGGACGGAAAGCGCTATCAGTTTACGTACACTTCCTCCAATGCTGCTATTACGTTCAATGGCTATAGAGGAACGGTGTACCAGCCTCTGCCTTCTGCTTCCGCGCAGCAGGTAGACATCACTCTGACCGTTACCGATAAAGAAAATCCCGAGGTATCAGTCTCTAAGACTCTTACGGTTACGGTAAGCCCGCTTAATCAGGCTGATATTGATGCAGAGCTTGCTTTGATGAATGAGTCTAAGGCTCATTTCTGGGATGCGCTTGCTACTCCTTCTGGTCAGCAGAATAAACAAGACAGTGTTTCTGAATCCCTGGCTACACCAAACAAGTTCTATCGTGCTACTGACGGCTCTTTGACCTGGTCTTATGATGTTAACAATACCGATAAGTCCGCAAGCGGTATTGTGCCTTCAGAGTTCCCAACATACGATCCCATGGGCCCTTCTGATCAGGCGCGCACGTACAGTTCTTCTCAGCCAACAATCATTCAGAACGAGAATCTTGTTCTCGCACAGACTCCTGAGTACAACACGTCTGTTACGGTTTCGGCACTTCTTTCAAGTGCACGTTATTCTCGCTATGCAAGCTTGTATCCAGATAATGAGCAGTTCCAGGCCCTTACTAATCAGAAGGTCTCTGCCGCCTTTACCGTGGCGGGCGAGAAGGGCGCTCGAACTGCAGAGGAAGATCCAGACCCAAGTCAGCTTGTTTCCGTCACCCTTTCTGTAGTGGGTCTTGATAAAGACGGCAAGCCTCAGCACTGGGCTCCTACACAGACTATTGAGGTTCGCAAGGGCACAACTGCTGATAAGGTAACGTACGATTACCTGAAGAATAACGGTCTTACCTACGATGCGGCGGGCGGTTATCTATCTTCTATTACATATCCTGCACAGGGTTTGACACTTGCAACAGCTCAGGTTGATGGTGCCTATAAGTGGTGGCAGTTCTTTGTGAACGGCCAGCTTTCGGACAAGATGGCAAATAATGTTACCTTGGACGAGAACACAACTATTACCTGGACATATGGTGGACAGGATAGCTCCATTCCAACTCCTCAAAAAGAGTTGGTTATCAATCCATTTGCTGAGCACCCTAACTACGAGGCATCTTGGAGCGGTTTTGGTAGTGGAAACGGTTCCACTACTACGCAGAGTACCCCCATTAATTCTGCAGCTCTTCGTTGGAGTGTGACTGAAGGAACTCAGAATACACCTGGATTTATTTCTGATCAGGTCATTGTTAAAGACACTGTCTATTACGTAAGCGGTTCTACTCTCAAAGCAGTTGACGCTGCAACAGGTAACCTTATTGCCGAGGCACAGATTGGCTCCAAGGTCTCGTACTTTGCACGTCCTCTGTACGTTAACGGCATGATTGTTGTTGCTACCGATGATGGATGTCTTACCGCATTCTCGGCAACAACTATGGAGTGCATCTGGAAGACAGAGCCGCTGGATACCACCAATGCGCTGCAATCTGTTTCTAGCCTGACGGTTAATAATGGCACCATCTTGGCTGAGTTTACTAAGATGAGCGGATTTGACGCAGCTGGTGGCTACATGGTTGCTGTTGACGCTACAACTGGTGCGCTTCGCTGGAAGCAGAACGCACAACCTGCAAATACACCTGGAGCAACCTCTGGTCAGCCTTCAGGTTATTACTGGTCTGGCGCAGCGGCTTCTGGCTCTGACTTTATGATTGGCGACGAGTCCTCCTCTGTCAGACTTATCAGCGGTACAACCGGCGCCATTGAGGCCGAGCTTAACCTTGGCTCGCCAATTCGCGCAGGTATTGTTCCTGTCTCTGTTGATCAAAACGGTAATGGAACCTATCTTGCTGTAACCAGAAATGACGGTACGCTGCACCTGATTAGAAGAAACGGTTCTTCTCTTGTTGAGGAGAAGCAAGTCAAATTTGCAGCAGAATCCACCTCTACACCAACTATCAGCGGTTCTAACGTCTTTGTTAACGGCGTCGATGCTGAGGGCTACGGAACTATCTCTGTGATTTCTCTTGATACCTTTACGGTGATTGACCAGGCCCGAGCTGGCAAGGGTAAGTCTCAGAGCACTCCTCTTGTTTCTGTTCAGCAAAACGGTACCTATGCCTATTTCACGGTAAACGGTCTACCTGGTGGCGTATGGGTATACAAGTTGGGCACCAGCCGAGCAGCTCAGATTTACACTCCAGATAAAGATCACCAGAACTACACCACGTCGTCGGTCATTGCAGATTTTGAGGGCAATCTTTACTACACTAACGACTCCGGCACGCTTTTCTCGCTTATTAATCAGAAACCTTCTGGCGAGAATACCCAGCCATCTGGAGACATTTTTAGCAGGACAGATTCCACAGCTACAAACGCGCCAGCTCAAGATCCTTCATCTCCAGCTGCGCATGAAACTTCCTCGACCACCGCTGCGAGTGCTGGTGAGGAGGTTACAAAGGCTCCATCTGAGAACAAGACTGCAGACACTAACTCTGACGAGAAGCAGCTTCCACCTACTGAATACTCAAATAAGCAGGCCGCTGCCCCACAGCAGGTGTCCTCTGCGCCTACCATTCCACTTCTGAGTGTCTTTGGTTTCTTTGCTTCTGGTGCAGTTCTTGCAGTGTTTGTAGTGTTGCTTAAGAAAGAAACTGCTGCAATTCACCATGTTTCCAATGGCCGAGGCCAGGTGAGATAGTGGTTAAGCTCACAAGAGAATCCAAACGGATTCTCTATTTGGCAGCATCAATAGTATCTTTTGTGTTCATGCTTTTCTTTGCATGGACATTGATTCAGTATTTCTTTACGCCTGCTTCAAGCACTTCTGCTCAAGAAGCTCCTACCGCACAAGGTCAGACGGTAGCAGGTGCTTCTGGCACACAAACAGACTCTCAGACGTCACAGACGCAAGGGAGCTCTAGTTCAGACGCTCAATCAAATGCTGATGCGTCTAAAACGCAGGATTCTTCTAATCAGAAAACGTCGGAGCCTTCTAACTCTGGTAACTCAACAAACGCTGTAGCTGCTCCTCATAAAGAGAATAGTGCGCTTTCTGTAAGTGTTACGGTTGACGGCTCTGCAGCCAAAGGGTCTTCATTTACTGTCAACCTCAAGGTGCAAGAGGGTACGTCAGTCTATGACGCGTTGCTTGCAAGTGGAGCCGGGGTAAATGCACGTAGCACGTCGTTTGGTATGTACGTTGCGGCTATTAATGGGCTTGCAGAGCGTGACCATGGTCCACAGAGCGGTTGGGTATATTCAGTTAACGGTGTTCAGCCTAACTACACGTCAGATGCATATGTTCTGCATGATGGCGATTCGGTTGTTTGGACGTACGTTAACGCGGTGAACTAATGAATCCCGCGCGCACAAGCTTTTCTCGTCTTCATCCACTTGCTACGGTTGTGCTGTTTGGATGCGAGGTTGTGCTTGCCGCATTTTCTTTTCAACCTCTCTGTGCGCTGATTGCTTTTCTAGGGGCGCAGCTTTGTACAATCCAGTTGTTTGGCACCAAACATGCTGCTAAACAGCTTGTTTGGTATGCTCCAATTATTATATTGATGGCGATAATCAATCCGTTTTTCTCGGCATCTGGCTCTACCGTTTTGTATTCTTTTGGACACACACAGCTGTACGCAGAAAGTCTGGTGTACGGGGCTACCTCGGGTCTTGTGCTCGTAAGTACTTTGAGCTGGCTTGAGTGCCTATTTGCAGTAGTATCGCCGCTCGAGATGTTACAGCGATCAAGCGTGCGCTTTCCGGGATTGCAGCTGGTCTTGAGTCTTTCTGTGCAGCTTATGCCACAACTACTTTCTGATCTGACAACAGCCCGTCAAATTCAGTCAGCAAATACCGCAGCTAGAAGGTGTGATTCTGCTGTGCAGTCACATCAGCAAAGCCGTGTTCCAAGTCAAAGCCGTCTTTTGAGCGCGAGAAAAACTATTGTGCAATCAGCTGCCACCATTAACGCAGTGTGCATGAGCGCGCTGGAGAAGTCGATGAGTACGTTTCAGTCTATCGTGTCTCGAGGTTGGGGGATGGCAGGGCACAGGAGTAGATGGAGCGCTGAAGTGCTTGACGCCTATGATACTGTGGCGTTGCTGGTATTTACTTTCTTAAGCGTTATAGCTGCGGTTTCTTTGTATATGCTGGTACAAGCCTGGCAGTTTTATCCTACTATGCCAGAGTTCCAAGTGAGCTTTTGGTATCTGGGCGTAGTGCTGTTTACCGTTTTACCAGCAATTTTTGTGCGTATTGATACTGTCTTATGGGAGCAGTCTGTATGAGTGAGCATTCTTCCTATATTCAGAATTCACTTACTACTTCAGCTAGTAAAGAAGTAGTTCTTGCTATTCAAAATCTCTCGTTTGCGTATGCTCTAACTTTAGACCGCAACGTTGTAGAAGATTTTTCCTGTGAGGTTTGTGCTGGTCAGATTAGTCTTTTACTGGGACCGACTGGTTCAGGCAAGTCCACCATTTTGAGCCTCATTAAGCCCGAGATTGCACCTCAAGGTAGGCGAGAGGGCTCCATTTTTGTTTGCGGCCAAGAGGTTTCTACGATGACGCAGGCGCAATCCGTAGACACCATTGCATTTGTGCCGCAAGCCACTTCACAAGCACTTGTGTGTGAGACACCTTTGAAAGAGCTGGCTTTTGGCCTGGAAAATCGAGGCGTTTCAGAGAAAGAAATGCGCCGTCGTATTTTTGAGACGGTCAGTTTCTTTGGCATGGAATCGCTTTTGCACAAGCGCTGCAACGAACTTTCCGGGGGAGAACAGCAGCTCGTGGCCCTTGCCGCAGCGCTTGTCATGCGCCCAAAGCTGCTTTTGCTGGATGAGCCAACCTCGCAGCTGGATCCGTTTGCGCAGAAGAGTTTCACCGCGCTCCTGGAGCGAGTGGCGCGCGAGCTCAACGTTGCCGTGTTTGTTGCCACCCACGACGTCACCGCGTTCGAGTACCTCGCTGACGCACGCGTCTGCCTTGGTGGCGAGAAACCCGATGCGCTCCAAGCAGACAGCTCTTCTCGCCAGGCGCTCTGTCCTCGTACCTCCGCGTCAAACCAAGCATCCACCGCGGCCGACAGCACTCCCGTGCTCGAGTTCAGCGCTGTGACGTTTGCGTATCCACAGAGTGATCAGCTGGTGCTCAGCAAGTGCTCGCTTGAGGTCACGGGGCGAGAAATTCGTGCGCTCGTAGGCGGCAACGGCTCAGGTAAGTCAACGCTGCTAAAGCTTGCAGCGGGCGTTCTCCGTCCAAGGCGCGGACATATCTACAACCAGCTCCAGCAATCCCAAGGATACATTCCACAAGACCCCGAGCTGCTCTTTACCTGTCAAAGTGTGGGCGAGGAGCTTGCTCAGTGGCAGCAGAGTGGCGCCTATTCTGACCAGGACGTTCAGGAGCTTCTGGAAGCTTCAGGACTTCTTGCTCGCACAACATATCAGAAGCTTATGTCTTCTCATCCATACGATTTGTCAGGTGGACAGCAGCAACTCTTAGCCCTCGTAAAAGTGCTGCTTACAAAAGCGCGACTGCTTATTCTTGACGAGCCAACAAAAGGCTTGGATGCCCCAACCAAAGATGCGGTTGTCAATTTGCTTTCTCGCGCACAGTCAGAAGGTACAACCATAGTAATAGCAACGCACGATATGCAGTTGATATCGCGCGTTGCTGATAACGTTTCTTTAGTATTTGATGGCCAGATTTCTCTGACAGAGCCAACTTCAGAATTCTTTGAGAACTCTTGGGTATGGTCGGCGGAGTAGGTGGCTAGAACCTTAAAAACGGCTCCTCATCCTGGCCAAGCTCCTCAAGAAGCTCATCGTCAAGATCGTTGATGTCGCCAAACTCCTCGTGTTCATGCTCCTCTTCATCTTCCTCATGATTGTGAGTATGCTCATTGAAGCCGTAGGCATTGGCCGTCTCATCATCAAACTCAAGTGTAGGAAGAGCGCTGGTAATGCTGCACAGACCAACTCCTGCAGGCATAATCTTTTGCCACTGAGCAATCAGAGGAGTGGTAGGAACTTCTCCCAGCTCAACAATAGAATCCAAGAAAATCTCTTTTGCGCCGTCGAGCAGGTCAGATGAATTTGCAACCTCAATAAGGTGCTCCGAGAAAAGCTCAAGCGCGTGATCTGTGGAATCTGCCTCAACAATACAAGGCATAAGACAGTAGTTGTCCGAAGAGTCAAGCTCGTCGTTGTAGCTAAAGTTTCCCAGATAGATCATGAAGACCTCCTTGTTGTAGTTTCAAATCATCTTATGCCAAAATAAGATAGACCTTCTCGATATTTTTATTTTGACGGTAAGCGTGAGGTTCTTGTGGATAATCGGCACACGTTATCAATAGCTCTAGAGGTTGTGGCACTCTTTGCTACACCTATTATTCTTGCTGTTGAAATGATATATTTTCCCGATTTTACCGCGGTATCTTCAATTATTTTAGCGATCATTTCAGTTGCATTATTTATGTTAAGTTTTGAGGCAAAGAAGCCCTCAGTTGCCAATTTGGTACCTACTGCCGTCTTTAGCGCCTTAGGTTCTGCGGGAAGAATTGCCTTTGCGCCACTCGCGTACGTAAAGCCTGTTTCCGCAGTTGCTATCTTCGCGGGAGCGTTTCTTGGTAGGCATGCGGGCTTTTTGGTAGGAGCCTTATCTGCGCTTCTTTCAAACGTTTTCTTTGGTCAGGGCTCGTGGACACCATGGCAGATGTATGCGTGGGGGCTTGTTGGTTACTTGGGAGGTCTTCTTGCAACTTTTACCTCAGCTCGCCCTGCATCTTCTAAACGCACATCCGTCCAACAAGGCGAGAAACCCCGCAAACTTCCACCTTTCTTGCTTATGATCTGGGCGTTTATCTCTGGACCATTCTTTGGCCTTGTAATGAACGTGTACTTTGTTATTGGATTTGTACATCCTTTAACGCTTGAATCTGCTCTTCTCGCGTTTGCGGCTTCAATTCCGCTTGATCTAACGCACGGCGTAGCAACGCTTGTTTTCTTGATTTTGTTATGGCTTCCGTGGCAAACATCCGTTAGCCGAATCCTCACAAAATACAATCTCACTGGTAGGAGCTATAGATAAGCCATCTTTTTCCGTTTACCTAAAATACCTTCCATTTCGCGACCTTTGATCTAGACTGTATTCACTGTCAGCCCCCAGAATGTGGGGGTAAAAATGAAACCTACATCTATCCTTACTGCAACGGCAAACTCAACACTTGAGCTGCTTGCTCCTACGCGCTGCGTCGTATGCGAGAAACCCGGCCAGCTCCTCTGCGATGAGTGTCGGGCAAAGCTGCCATGGATTTCTCAGCAGTGGGCATGTCCTAATTGCGGCGCTCCATACGGGAAGCTTGTTTGTTCAGAGTGCGCAGATAAAAAGAAACGACCTGTTCAGTGGGAGAGTAGAGCGGTCATTTGTGCCATGGGATTTAAGGGTCCTCCTGCACGGTTGATCTTGACGCTTAAGGATGGACACGAGTTTCGACTGGCACCGGTAATTGCTGCAGCTCTATTGTGTGCGCTTGAAGAAGCCTCAGCATGGAAAGCTCGTGACGGTACCTCTCGCTTTGATAGTTCAAAAATTGATGGCGTTTCCTTTATTCCAGCAACTGCAGAAGCGTACGCGCGCAGAGGCTTTGATCATATGGAACTTGTAGCTCAATCGTTTTGCCAGCTTACAGGCTTACCTTTGTATGACGTGCTTATACGTCCTCATGCAAAGGACCAAAGAACACTCTCATCCGCTCAAAGACAGATAAATTTGAAAGGAAGTATTGCTTGTACCGTACCAGTTAACCAATCAAATATTTTACTTTTAGATGATGTGGTAACTACCGGAGCATCAATCAGAGAAGCTACAAGGGTACTTTGTGCCGCAGGCGTGCATTCTGTAACCGTAGGCGCATTAGCTCGCGTATGGTGAGTTACCTATGGTTGCAAACGGCTATACTTGATAAGTCTTTTCAGGTCTGTGGTTGCGAAGTTCTCTGTGAGCTTTTAGTCCATGACAGACGAGGTCAAAGGGATCCACGTAAGTTTGCGTGTGCGCACGTAAACGATCATGGCTCGTCCTAGAAGTAAGCCATGCCGCCTGTTATATCAAAGAGACAAAGGGTCTCGCAGGCGAGAGAACTACTAGTGGAGCTGCTGCGGTAGCAAAGCAAACGTTCCAGTATGCGAGTGTGGGGTCAAATACCAGGTCAGCTGAAAAGACGCCTGAATAGAAGAAGGAGTTCTGATGACGCGCGGTAAAAGTTCTCTTAAGGTGTTACTTCTTATAGCACTTGCTGTTGTTTTAACAGGATGCTCCATTGGTCCTATCAACATTGATCTGGATAAATGGTTCCACGTCAAGTCAGTGCAAGAGGCAATCCAAGAGAAGCGAGAAGCCCGTCAGCAGAAGATTCCTGATTCCTCTCTGCACACAGCTGGCACTTTGACCGTTGGTCTACGTACTCAGTCAGTAACAGCTCCAATGGTTGTGGCCTCAGAAGCTGGAACATTGCAGGGAATTGACGTTGAAATAGCTTCTGCAATTGCAGATCAGCTAGGCGTAGACGTCAAGTTTGTATCAGTTAACGGACCAGTAGATGGCCTACAAGCAGGTTGCGACATTGTCATGGATGTCAGAAGTGGTGAAGACTCAACAAGTACGCTCATTTCTGGTTATGCTGAGTATGCAACAGCTCTTTTCCATAAAGGTTCAGAGACAAACATTACTGCTGATAGTTTGAGTGGAAAGTCAGTTGGCGTTCAAACGGGTTCTTTGTCTGAGCGCGCAATGGGTCAGGTACTCACGGGCATGTCTGTTCAAGGTTTTTCTAACCTAAATGATGCTTTTGAAGCACTTGAAAATGGCTCCATCGATTATGTGGCCTGTGATGCATATGCTGGTGCTTATTTAGCAGCAAACAAAGATATTTCTATGGTTGGTGTCGTTGACGTTCCATCCACGATTGGTATTTCTGTAGCAACCAGTAACAAAGCTCTCGCTACACAAATTCAGCAAGCTCTTTCAGCTATTCAATCTAACGGTGTCGAGGGAGTTATTAGAAACAAGTGGATTGGCACCTTGCCACACCTCTCAACTACCAATAAGATTTCTGGTCTTGTGGAAGTTTCTACGCAACCTACCAGCGCTGATTCAGCTACATCTTCCTCTGAGCAAAATTAATCGCACACAAAGAGAAATAGTCTCTAACCGTTTACCGCTCAATTCAACTTTTTATGGAATGATTGACCGACAAATGGGTATTGTTGTTATACAGACATCAGTTAGAAGATGTCTCGTGTATCCGATAGGAGGCTCCTATGGTGGACATCAAGATTTCGGGACGCAAGGTAAGCATTTCTGAGGCTTTGCACACACACGTAGATCAGAAAATCGGTGATGCTCTTAAAGTATTTGACATCACTCCTATGTCTTGCGATGTAGTTCTTAGAGTAGACAAAAACCCATCAAATCCAGATAGAAAGACAGCTGAGGTTACGGTATTTGTTCGTAACAATGTTGTTCGTGTCACTGCTAGCTCTGACGATATGTATGTGGCTATTGATGAAGCAGCAGAAAAAGTTTCCAGACAGCTGCGTAAGTACAAGACAAAAGTTGTTGAGCGCCGTCATCATGTAAAGTCTGAGCGCGGAGTTGCTCTTACACAAGAAGATCTTGCCAATCTCATTGAGATTCCAGCTGAAGATCTTGATGACCAGCTTGTTCGCGAGAAATACATTGATCTTGAGCCAATGACGGAAGAGGAGGCGCTTGTCCAAACTGACCTTCTCGGCCATGATTTTTATGTCTTTGTTAATTCTTCTACTGGTTTGACTAATGTCATCTACCATCGTAAAAATGGTGGTTATGGAATTATCAAACCTAAGATTGAGGAACAGGATGTTCAATAAAAAAGATAAAGCCGAAGAAGAAATCAGCGAGGTTGCCTTTGAAGATCTTGAGCCTACTGAGCTTTCAGCTGCATATCATAAGCCCAGTAACGTTCGAATCATCATGGACTCTTGCGCAGACTTTGCTCCTGGAATTGCTGAACAACTAGGTGTTGATATCATCCAGTTCCCTTATGTGGGACCAGATGGAGAGCACTATGATGACGGCTGGAAGAGCATCAGTGCACATGAGTTCTTTGAGGGTATGCGCAAAGACAAAAAGCTGCGCTACACCACCTCTGCAATTACTCCTGGTCATTACCTCGAGGTCTTTGAGCGTGCTGCAAAGCAGGGCACTCCAACGGTATATCTTTGCTTTACCTCTGCACTTTCTTCATCCTACTATGCAGCTGAACAAGCAGCAGATATGGTAAGAGAGAAATACACAGACTTTGAGATTTACGTAGTCGACAATGGTGCACCTTCGTCCGCAGCTCAGCTTTTGGGTCTTGAAGCAGTACATCAGGCTAATAAGGGTCTCTCGGCAAAAGAGATTGCCGAGTGGGCACAAGATGCGCGTAACTATATTCATGGCTACTTAACACTTGAGACCTTGGATGCTCTTGCTGCGGGCGGTCGTATTCCTGCTGCTGCAGCAAATATTGGCGGCAAACTTGATGTAAAGCCAGAACTTACCTATGACTCAACAGGAGCCCTTACCGTTAAGACAGTGTGCAGAGGTCGCAAGAAGGCGCTCAAGTCTCTTATCCAGGACTTTAGAGATAGCTATTCTCATGACACCTCGCTTCCTGTTGGCATTATTTCTGCAGACGCACAGAAGGACGCTAATTGGCTAGAGGCTCAGATTCGTAAAGAGAAGGGCTGCGAGGGACTTACCATTATTCATAGCCAGGTAGGACCAGTCATTGGTGCTCACGTTGGACCAGGCATGGTGGCTATTGTCTTCTGGGGAACTGACCGCCGCGAGAAGCTTTCGCTTTCTGACCGAATTGCTAACAGGGTTCGTAAATCTAATTAACGGGTACAAGGTATGGGGTCGCTCTTTGGAGCGGCCCCAGTTTGTATATTTATTTCAGTCTGAAAGGACTCATACATGGCATTGAGCAAGAATGCAAAGGTTGCTTTTATTGGAACAGGCATTATGGGCGCTCCTATTGCAGAGCACCTTATTTCTGCTGGTTATGACGTTACTGTTTACAACAGAACACCAGAGAAAGCACAAAAGCTTGTCTCGTTGGGCGCTCACGCTGCAGAGAGTGTGAAAGATGCTGCAAAAGACGCTGATGTTGTCTTTACCATGGTTGGTTATCCAACTGATGTTGAAGACGTTTACTTGGCAACAGATGGCCTTATCCGCGTTGCTAAGAAGGGTGCGTACCTTATTGATCTGACCACTTCTTCATCTCAGCTTGCTCGTGATATTCACGATGCTGCTGAAATTGAGGGAAAGCATGCCTTTGACTGTCCTGTTACGGGCGGCCAGAAGGGTGCTCAGGACGGCACTCTTACGCTGATTGTCGGCGCAACTGAGAATGATGTTGAGCCAGTACGCGCTCTTCTCGAGACCTTCTCGGCAAAGATTTTCTGCATGGGTGGTGCCGGTAAGGGTCAGACCGCAAAACTTTGTAACCAGGTTTCTCTTGCTTCCTGCATGATTGGCTATGCAGACGCAATGGCCTTGGCAGAGCAGGGTGGACTTGACGTTGAGCAGATGCTTGAGGTTGTTGCTAGTGGCATGGGTTCTTCTCGCGCACTTAAAGAGCTTGCTCCTAAGTCGCTTGAGGGAGACTTCCAACCAGGATTTTTGGCTGAGCACTTCCGCAAGGATATTGCACTTGCCCTTGCTCAGTCTGAGGACCTTGAGATAACCCTCCCTGGCGCAGAGACCGCCTTTACCCTGTATGACATGCTGTGTCAGATTGGTGGCGCTCGTAAAGGTACTCAGGCAATCTCACTGCTTTATGCTGATGAAGCTACGAGCACTGCAGCTGGTCTTGATTGGTCACTTCTTGAGAGCCAGGAAGATGAGGGTGAGCACGAGTGCTGCTGTGGCCACGACCATGAAGATGGCGATCACGAGTGCGAGTGCCATGGTCACGGACATCATCATGAGCATGAAGGTCACGAGCACGGTCATGACGGCCACTGCTGCCACTAAGTGCTAGCCGCAAAGGAACCCCGATTATGAGTGATATTTCTACTCCTCAGAGCTCTATTGCGGTTTTCATCGATTATGAAAATTTGGCACTAGGAACAGGTAAAAGAAAGAGAAACGGTCATCAAGAGCCAGGCCATCTTCCAGAGATGAAGCTCATTATGGAGAGGCTGGTTGATAAGGGACGCATTACTGCCAAGCGTGCATACTGCGATTGGCAGCGCTTTCCAAATGCTATTACACCCCTGCATGAGCTTGGTATTGAGCTCATTGAGATTCCAGATAGGGCTTATACCGGCAAGAACTCTGCTGATATTAGACTTGCGGTAGATGCTGTTGAGATGTGTCTTACTAAAGACCACATTGACACCTTTGCTGTGCTTTCCGGTGACTCGGACTTCTCGCCACTTGTGGCAAAGCTTAAAGAGGCTGGTAAAACAGTCATTGGCGTTGGTATGAAGGAGTCTACCAGCTCGCTTCTTGCTGAAGTTTGTGACGAGTTTATCTTCTACGAGGATATTTTGAGTTCTGGCAGAATTCCAGACTTTAAAGAGAAGGTACCTGTCGAGAAACACGACTGCTATCAGCTCTTATTTGAGACCATCGAGTCTTTGGAGCGTGAAAGCGAAACGTTTATTTATGCATCGCGGCTCAAAGAGACTATGCGAAGGAAGCGTCCACAGTTTGCTGAGGCAACTTATGGATATCGTTCGTTTACTTCTCTTTTACGTGAAGCATCGAGCCTTGGATTTATTAAAATTCATGAGGATCAAAAAAGCGGCACCGTTGTCGTAGACGGATTTAGAGAATAAAGGGTGTTTTAGAGAGGATTTAGGTTTCATGGCAGAAAAGAAAGAAACTGCTCAGAAGCCAAAAAAGGCTTCAACTAAGGCAACCGCAAAAGCGGGCTCTACAAAGGCGCCAAAAGAAGAAAAGCAACCTGCTAAGAAGGCTACAAAAAAGCCAACTATGGCACAGATGAAAAAAGTGAATGCACTGGTCATTGCTTTATCTGATGCTAGTAGGCGCGCTCGTCAAGACGCTTCTCATGAGCTTGCGGAGCTGGCCCATATTGCTCCTCTTGCTTTTGAAGAGCACATTGATTCTCTTATTGATGCACTATATAGGCCAGAGGCACAAACCCGTTGGGAAGTACTTGATGCGCTTGCCAATCTGAGCGCTCACTTTGGTGACCAGGTCTTTAAGGCATTTGACGCTGCTGAAGCTTCTTTGTTTGATGACGACTCAGCAACGGTGCGTCTCGCAGCATTTTTGTTCCTCTGTCAGTACGGAGCAACTTCTGCAAAGCATTCTGATGAAGCATGGCCACTTTTGGATGAGGCAGTTCAGTGCTATCACGGAGATGCTGAGTACCATGATATGCTCCAGGGTCTTCTCGCCTTAGCACACGGAACTATTTCTAAGGATGTGAAGAAGGCATTGTCTCAGCGCATGAAGTTTGATGCAGAAAATGCCACTGGATACATCAAACAGTATTCGGAAGAGATTGTTGCAGCTACCAAATAGTTTGTTTTGCATGTAAACGACTGTGTGCAAACGGGGGAGTTTACTGGTTGTATGTTTTATGCATGCTAATAAGAGTAAACTACAGGTTTGTATTAGTGTACGCATAGTTGCATTGAGCGATGAAAGGCAAGGATATGCCATCTATTGATGTAAGAAAGAACTCAAAGATTTTTATCGGAGTTGGAGCAGTTGTACTGTTTGCTCTTGGTATTGTCATCGGTCGCTTCCTTCTTGGCGGCGGCGGAGCTACTGGTTCTTTGAACGGTCGCACCACACTTTCTGAGGGCGAGCTCAACACTCCTATTGCTTCTTATACCTATAACGGTCAGACCAAAGAAGTAACTGCTCGTGAGGTTATTGAGAACACTTCTGGTCTTGACGCAGCAAAGCAGTCTGACGGCACCTATGCTGTTCCAGCAGCCGATAAGATTATTGGCTATGTTCGTAATGCTCTTGTTGTAGCTGAGGCTCAGAGCAAGGGTATTACCGTCACTGATGACGAGGTCAACAATTACATGCAGACCAACTTCAAGACTACTGATGTTAGCCAGGTTGCTTCTGCATACAAGCTCTCTGAAGATGTTGCAAAGAAGCTTATTAATGATGCTGTCATCATGAAGAAGTATCGTGATAGCGTTCTGACTACAACCCTTCCAGATGCTCCACAGGCACCAACTGCACCTGAGGACGGCAACTCTGAGACCACAAGCCAGGAGTACGCTCAGTACATCATTGGTCTTGCTGGTGATGAGTGGGACGCTAAGAACAACACTTGGGCTTCCCAGGATGGCGATTACTACAAGCAGCTCTCTGCTTATTCAATCTCCAACGATTCCGCTTCTTATGCAGCTGCTCAGACCGCTTATCAGGTTGCAATGAGCAAGTACTCTGCTGTTGCAAGCAAGGCTTCTCAGGAGTGGTCACAGAAGATCAACGAGATTCTTGGTAAGGCATCTATTGCTGTTTACTCTCTTGCTCTCTAGGATCTGAAAAGCAATGAAAGTTGCTATTAGCGCTTGTTTACTTGGCCTCCCCGTCAGATATGACGGAGGGGCCAAGCCTGTTTCTGCAGTACAAAAGCTGGCAGAAAAAGTAAACGTCACAAAGATCTGCCCCGAGACCTCCTCAGGTCTTCCTGTACCTCGTCCGCCCGCGGAACAGCGAGAAGGACGTGTTTGGCTCAAGGATGGCTCAGATGTAACGGAAGATTTTGAACGTGGATCTAAGATTGCTCTTAATGCCGTTACGTCTTCTGACATAACGCTCGCCGTTTTGAAGGCAAAGAGCCCGTCTTGTGGCGTGCATGAGATTTATGATGGTACGTACTCAGGAAAGCTTGTTTCTGGCGAGGGAACACTTACTCGTCACCTCTTAGAGGAGGGGATTTGCGTGGTTACCGAGAAAACCATTGAGAATGTAAGCCCATCTGTTGAGCATCCCGTTGCTCTTATTTTGGGAACCGGACTTGGTCATCTTGCCGATCTGGTAAAGCCAGTCCGTCGTATTGATTATCGTGACATTCCAGGTTTCCCTGTTGACGCTTCTCCTATGGCTGGTCACAGCTTTGAGGCAACTATTGGTACTATCGACGGCGTGCCTGTAGTTGTTTATCCTGGTCGTGTGCACCTCTATCAGGGTTATTCTGCAGCTGAGGTAACCTCTCTTGTTCAACATGCTCATCACCTGGGCTGCAAAGATATTATTTTTGCAGGTGCAACAGGTGCTGTTTCTGGAAACGCAAAGACTGGTCTTGGCGTTATTACTGATCAGATTAACCTCACGGGAACCAATCCGCTTGCAGAGTGGGCAGGCCTTCGCGATGTCGAGACCCCATTTGTAGATATGAATGATGCCTTCTCGCCTTATCTAAGAACGCTTGCACGTGGCGTAGCGGATGACCTTAAAATTGAGCTCAATGAGGGTGTTTTTGCTGGTCTTTTGGGACCAAACTTTGAGACTCCTGCAGAGGTTGCTATGCTTCGCAGCTTTGGCGTCTCATACGTTGGCGTTTCCACAGCTCTTGAGGTTATTATGGCCCGAGCTCTTGATATGAACGTGTTAGCTTTGACGCTTGCAGCAAACCCAGCTGGAGCTCACGGAACTACGCATAAGAGTGTTCAAGAGGCATCCGAGAAGTACGCAGATGATCTTGAGCGCCTTGTTCGTGGTGTTCTCGGGCTTCTTTAGTATTTCTGCTTGAATAATACAGGGCTTCCCCGTATAGTTGTTAGCGCGCTTTTGCACGCCAGCATAGCTCAGTTGGTAGAGCACCGCTCTCGTAAAGCGGGGGTCATCAGTTCGATCCTGGTTGCTGGCACCATCAATTATTGAATAGCCGCCTTGTGCGGCTATTTTTATGCCTATCTAAATCCATGTGAAACAACTGCAACGTGATGGGTATAGACAAAGTAGTAGTAATTACTAACAAAAGGAGTTTTTATGGCTACTCAGAATCTTGAGCTTTTCTATAAGCCAACCTGCCCATACTGCCACAAGGTTATGTCCTTCATGGAGCAGAACAACATTGAGCTTCCTATGCATGACATTGTTGCTGATGACGCAGCTCGCGAGCGCCTCATTGAGGTTGGCGGCAAGCGTCAGGTTCCATGTCTGTTCATTGACGGCAAGGCAATGTATGAGTCCGGCGACATCATTAACTACCTCTCCGAGGTCTTCCATGTTTCTGGTTCAAACGATGATTCAGACGACGGTTCTTCAGCAGCTGCTTGCACTATCGGCGGCGCTTGCTCCTTCTAAGTTCATTGTCGAGAAACCCCTCTAGCAGACGGGTTTCTCGCTATATGCATTAAAACCCCTCTGTTCCAGCGTATGGAGCAGAGGGGTTTTACGTTTGAGCATCAATTGTTTTGCTAGTTTTTCATACGTGCTACGGCGTATTCGCTGATAAGCAGTAAGAAGAGGATAAGGATAGAGGAGAAGCTTCCAATAACTGCGCCGTTAAGACCCGTAAAGCTGACCATCATCCAGATAATGGGGATGGATACAGCAAATGAAATGAGGTACGCGCGCGTAACGGCTTTTTGAACTCGCATGATCGTGATGAGCTGGTATAAAAAGTCAATTGCAGCACAAAGTCCACCCGTGGCCACCATAATACGTGCAAGTCCACGATATTGCTCAAAATCAACGCCATATAAGAAGCCGTTAAGAGGAATGCCAATGAACTCGACAAATGCAGCAGTACCAATGGTGACTACGGCAATGGCTCCAAACATTGCAAGTACCATTACGCCAAAGCGTTTCTTATTAGCCGGATTATGAATTGAGGTTTCTAGCAAACTAGCAAGTTTGAAGAGCTGTGGCCTGTAGATGAGCGTAGAGATCATCAAAATAGTGTGAGCTGGGAAATAAAGTGCGTTGAAGTACAACTGATTGCTGTAAGAAAGTGTGCCTTCCATGGCAAACTTTGGCAGCGAATCGATAAGGTTGTAGAGGAAAAGTGCTAAAAAGAGAGGCCAGCACTGTACAAAGATATCTTTGATGTTTGCAAGTTTGATGCGCACGCTTTTATCGGTCTCAAGAATGGCTAGGGGAGCAGAAACAAATACCAGGGTGATAAGGGCACAAATACCCATGCTCCAGCTTGCCCATACAAGATTTCTGGTAACAAACAACACAGCAGTAAAGAGAATAAAACTGGCACTACACCTAAGAGCCTGACTGAGTCCTGCGAGGTAGAGCTTGTCTTTTTGCTGAAGACGACCTTCGTAGACATCAGCCATACCGTCAACTGCCCTAAAAAGCAAAGCTCCCGTGCAGATAGAAAACATGGGCTCGGTGTACCCTTTAAAGAAGCACCAAATAAGACCTGCTAGTACCATGACAACAACGGTAGCTGCGCGTTGAATCTGGTAATCAGAAAAACTACGTTGTTCAGCTATGTCGGAAACTTGATACGTGCGAACACCGTATTGGGCAATAAATAACAAAAGCGTTGCCACAACAAATGCCATGGAGAAAAGTCCTGCTTGTTCAATGCCAACAAGCTGGGAGCAAACAACAGTTAAAAGCGGGAAAAGTGCGCCCCAGGCGCCTTGTCCAAGTGCGTTGAAGAGATAATCCTGGGACGTTTGATGTGCCAAGTATTGCTCGTCTTGATTAGCAATATCGCCAGAGACCACGGCAGAGAGAAGCCTGGTCCACCATGTAACCACAATGCCAGGTTGACCCCCGTTTGTGCGCGAGTCATCAAGCTCATAGCGAGGTGTGCGAAGACGCTCTACCTGCTTATGTACGGAAGAATTGTTGTACGCAGTACGACTTTTCTTGAATGGATTGAGCATGTAAAACCTAAAATCTTCTTTAGCGTGGCCAGAAATTTTGATATATCAATTTTTATTTGTTATATCGATTGTAGTCCACGATGTACATTAGGTAACAGATTGACAAACAATCGTACGAAGATTGTTACAAAAGAGTATGGTAGATACTATGTATTCAGAGTCATGTGGGAAAGGATGAGCATGGCAGGCAATCTTCAAGATTCAAATCTAGAGTCCAGCAATGCTTCTTTTGACGAGAAACCCATCGATGGTGCAACAACTCCTGAAGTAGCTCAGTCGCTTCTTGAACGACGCGGGAATGAGATTGCTGCTGCTCGTACCCTTATTCAAGCGCTTAAAGCGCCAGCTCCTCTGCGCGATAACCTTACCTTCTTTTTGCGTTTGGTAAGAAAAGTGCTTGCTGAGTACAATCCAGATCTTCTTACTAGTTTTGACACGTTGTTGGTTGAGGCAATTAAAGCTGGACCAGATGATTTGTCTACAACTCGCGCACCTTTGCTGCTTGAGGCAATCAATGCGGTACTCAAAGTAGATTCAGAGAAGGAATCGCTTAATGCTTTTCTGCGTTTTGCTTCTACCATTGACAGCCTAAGTATGGAAGACTCCGTGCTTCTCATGCGTGCATTTGTAACTTTCTTTCACTTAGCAAATCTTTGTGAAGAGAATTATCGCGTTACCAGCCTGCGCTCTCGTGAGGCTTCTGTTGATCCATCTTCTGCGGAAGACCCTATCAATGAGATAACCGTTGCATATAGACAGCTTATTGACGAATGCGGAGAAGAAGAGGCAAAATCACGTCTTAATCGTCTTGAGTTCCACCCCGTCTTTACTGCGCACCCAACTGAGGCTCGTCGTAAAAATGTTGAGCGCCGAATCCGTACCATCTCAGAGCTTCTTGATGAGCGTCAGAGGCTTGGTGGTCCTGCTCGTGTGGAAAACGAGCGTCGCATGCTGCAAGAGATTGACGGCCTATTCCGTACGTCTCCTATCGGTCATAAAAAGCCAACTCCTTTGGAGGAGGCAGATACTGTCCTCAACATTTTTGACACCACTCTTTTTGAGATGGTTCCTTCGGTATATCGCCGCTTTGATAACTGGGTGCTGGGAGAAAACGCTGGTTGTGTGTCGCCTGTCTGCCCACCATTTTTCCGTCCAGGTAGCTGGATTGGCTCCGACCGCGACGGTAACCCTAATGTTACCGCCCTGGTTTCTCGCCAAGTTGCCGAGAAGTACCGTGTACACGTACTGCAGGCACTGGCTCGGGCTACCAAGGAAGTCAGTCGAGGTCTGACGCTTGATGGTATTTCTACTCCAGCTTCGCCTGCGCTTGTCAATCTTTGGGCACAGCAGGTAGAAATGAGCCAGGCCCTGACCTCTAGGGCTATTGATAAGGCTGGGTCTGAGTTGCACCGTGCGGCAATGCGCGTCATTTCTGGCCGACTCAGCGCCACCATTGAGCGCAATGCTGACCTGATGTATCAAAACGCTGAAGAGTTTATTGCTGATCTGCGCGTTATTCAGGATTCACTGGCTCAAGCAGGGGCTTTCCGTATTGCCTACGGTCCTGTTCAGAAGCTTATCTGGCAGGCTCAAACTTTTGGCTTCCACTTGGTAGAGATGGAGTTCCGTCAGCACTCTTTGGTGCACAAGCGTGCACTTACAGATATTGAGGCACACCCATCAACTGCCGAGAAACCCGCCAAACTTGATGCTATGACGCAGGAGGTGCTAGATACCTTCCGCTCCATTGGATCAATTCAAAAGAAGAACGGCATTAACGCTGCTCGTCGCTATATTATTTCGTTTACGCAGTCTGCTCAGGATGTTGAGAATGTCTACAAACTTGCACGTCTTGCGTTCGCAAATGAAGAGGATGTTCCTGTTCTTGACGTTATTCCACTCTTTGAGCAAATTGAAGACCTTGAGAACGCTGTTGCTACACTTGACCAGGTAATTCAGCTTCCTGAGGTACAGGCACGTCTTGCTCAGACAGACCGCAAGCTTGAGGTCATGCTGGGCTATTCCGATTCCTCAAAGGACGAGGGTCCAACTACGGCAACGTTGGTTCTGCATAAGACCCAGGCTGCTTTGGCAGAGTGGGCAGAGAAGAACTCCATTGACCTCATCTTGATGCATGGTCGTGGCGGTGCAGTTGGTCGTGGCGGTGGTCCTGCAAACCGTGCTGTTCTTTCTCAGCCCAAAGGCTCAGTCAACGGTCGCTTTAAACTTACTGAGCAGGGAGAAGTTATTTTTGCTCGCTATGGTGACCCAACGCTTGCTCGCCGTCACGTAGAGTCCGTTGCTGGAGCAACACTGCTTCAGATGGCACCTTCTATTGAACAGAAGAATACTCAGACAGACGTGAAGTTTGCTTCGCTCGCTTCTGAGCTTGATAAAGCGTCCAAGCAGCGTTTCTTGGAGCTCATTCACTCCGATGGCTTTGCTGAGTGGTTCTCGGTTGTTACCCCTCTGACAGAGATTGGTCTTCTCCCTATTGGTTCAAGACCTGCAAAACGTGGCCTGGGCGCCAAGTCTCTTGATGACTTGCGTGCTATTCCATGGATTTTCTCCTGGTCACAGGCTCGTATCAACCTGGCTGCTTGGTACGGACTGGGCAGTGCCTGCGAGGCAGTAGGGGATATCGAACGCCTCCGTGAGGCATATAGAGAGTGGCCGCTGTTCACTACGTTTATCGACAACATTGAGATGTCAATCTCCAAAATTGATGCTCGTATTGCAAGACTTTATCTGGCTCTGGGTGATCGCCCTGAACTTTCGGAGATGGTTCTCTCCGAGATGTCGTTGACGCGCAAGTGGGTCCTTGCTATCACCGGTAACAAGTGGCCGTTGGAGAACCGTCGCGTGCTTGGTCCTGTTATCCGCCTGCGTCTGCCATTTGTTAATATTCTCTCGGTTACGCAGGTGCATGCCCTGTCTGAGCTTCGTATAAGAGATGACATGCTTACTCCAGAGGAACGTGCAAACATTACGTATTTGATTTTGTGCACCGTGTCTGGTGTTGCCGCAGGTCTGCAGAATACGGGCTGATGTCACACAGCTTGCCGTAAGCTTGAGCAAACAATCGTTTATGTTTACGTAAAACTAGGATTACCTGAAATAAAGTTGCAATATTTACAAGGCGAGAAACCACTGGTAGACAGAGTTTCTCGCCTTATTTTTATTTTAATTATTAAATGAAAGTTGAATTACCTTAACTTTTAGTTGATACTAATGAAGTAAAAGTTCGAAAGAGCAAACTTAGTTTGCCTACGTTATTTTGGGGGATGCATGGATACAGAAAAGACCTCACAGGGTCCTGCGAATTCTGGTCCAGTTCTTCCTCTTGCCATGCTTGGTGAGGGAGAGACTGCGCTGATCGTAACGGTTAAGGGTGCTTCTGATCTTCGCCAGCACCTCTCAACACTTGGTTTTGTTGAGGGCGCCGAGGTAAAGGTTATTTCACGAGTCAACGGCGACGTTATTGTTAGCGTTAAGGGTGCACGACTTGGACTGAACCGTCAGATGTCGTCGCACATCATGGTTTCTCCGCTCTAAACACTTTGTTGTATTGCGCTGCTGGTAAAACCCGCGGCTTTTAATACGTGTTTCGATGAAAGGAAGGTTATGGCAACTCTGAAAGAAGTTAAGGTGGGGGAGAGTTGCACGGTTGCTGCGCTAAAGGGTGTAGGCGCCGTGAAACGTCGCATCATGGACATGGGCCTTACTAAGGGTACTGAGGTTCACGTCAAAAAGGTAGCACCACTGGGAGACCCAATTGAGCTCACAGTTCGTGGCTACGAGCTTTCTATCCGCAAGGATGAAGCTGCAAGCATTGAAGTAGTAGACGTTCACAAGGTAGAGGAAGCCTAATGGCACAAAAGACTATTATTGGTCTTGCAGGTAACCCAAACTGCGGTAAGACCACCCTATTCAATGAGCTTACGGGCTCAAACGGCTACGTCGGCAACTGGCCAGGCGTTACCGTTGAGAAGAAGCAGGCAAATTGGCGTGCCGATAAGGACGTCACCTTTGTCGACCTTCCTGGTATTTACTCTCTGTCTCCATATTCACCAGAGGAGCAGGTATCTCGTGACTACCTCATTAATGAGCGTCCAGACGCCATTATTGACCTTCTCGATGTTACCAACCTGGAGCGAAATCTCTATCTGACAACTCAGATTCTTGAGGCTGGCCGCCCTGTTGTTCTTGGTCTTAACATGGTTGACCTGCTCAAGGAGTCCGGTGACGTCATTGATACCAAGGAGCTTTCCAAGCAGCTTGGTGTTGAGGTTGTTGAGGTCTCCGCACTTCGTAACAAGAACATTGATACTCTGGTAAAGACGGCAATTAAGGCTGGCCAGGAGGGAACTCCTGCTGAGGGTGTTAAGTGCTTTACCCCAGAGGTAGAAGAGGCTCTTGGCAAGATTGCTGCTGCAATCGAGGGTCTTGCTCCTGCAACTCTTTCTCGTTGGTACTCCATTAAGGTCTTTGAGCGCGATGCAAATGCAATTGCTCCCCTTAACCTTTCTGCCGAGAAGACCGCTGAGCTTGAGAAGATCATTGTTGCAGTTGAGCAGTCCCGCGACGATGATGCTGAGTCCATCATTACGTCTGACCGTTATGAGTGGATTGCTGGCGTAATGGCAGCTTGCGTCAAGAAAGCACCTAAAAAACTGAGTACTTCCGAGAAGATTGACCGTGTTGTTACTAACCGTATTCTGGGTCTTCCAATTTTTGTTATTGTAATGTCCCTGGTGTATTTTATCTCTATTTCTACAGTTGGTATCAATGCTACTAACTGGGTCAATGATAATCTGTTTGACAAAGGTTTTCACGTATTGGGCATCGGAGATGCAGAGTATAGTCAGGCAAAAGATGATTTTGACTCTCACCACTATGGCGACCAGATTGACGCATATCTCAATGCAGCAGACGAGGCCGGTATTGATACCACTGAGGTTCGTGCTGCAATCGCGGCTAAACAGTGGGATTCTGACGCTATTACTAATTTTGAGAACGAAGCTTCTAAAAAGAGCGTCGTTGCTCTGAGCGCACCAGTTCATGATGAGGATGGCAACTTCATTGATACTGACGGCAATCCTCTTCAGCTTGACGCAAACGGCAACCCAATTCTTGCTGAAGGTCAAGAACTTCAGACTCTGGGCGGCGTAACTGCTGCGGGCTTCAAGACCGCTGTTGAAGGCGCTGCTACTGAGCCAGAGGCATCTGAGTACGGCATGTATGTCCCTGGTATTCCTACGCTTGCTCGCGGCGCTCTTGAGGGTGCTGGCGCAAGCCCCGTCATCACCAGTCTTGTAGTTGACGGTATTATCGGCGGCGTAGGTGCTGTTCTTGGCTTTATTCCACAGATGTTTGTCTTGTTTGTTATGTTGTGTTTCTTGGAAGACTGCGGATATATGAGCCGCGTTGCTTTTGTTATGGACCGTGTCTTCCGTCGTTTTGGTCTATCAGGTAAGTCTTTTATTCCACTTCTTATCTCCTCTGGTTGTGGTGTTCCTGGCGTTCTTTCTACTCGTACTATTGAAAATGAGAAAGATCGTCGCATGACGATTATGCTTACCACTATGATTCCATGTTCGGCAAAACAGCCTATTATTGCCTTGATTATGGGTGTTCTTATTGGAGGAACTACTGCTTGGTGGATTGCCCCAGCCTTTTATTTCTTGGGTGTAGCTATGATTGTTATTTCTGCAATCATGCTAAAGAAGACTAAGGCTTTTGAGGGAGAGCCAGCACCATTTGTCATGGAACTTCCTGATTATCACATGCCTTCTCTTAAGTCTTGGGCAATGCATGTTTGGGAGCGTATTTCTGCGTATATTATTAAAGCTGGTACCATTATTTTTGCTGCAGCAATTGGAATTTGGGTTTTATCCAATTTTGGCTGGGCTAACTGGGACGGCGCAAATGGAGTATTCGGCTATCTCCCAGGTATTCAGGGTGCTCCTGATAATGTTATGGACTTTTCTTTGCTTGCTGCTATTGGCGGTTCTATTGGATTTATCTTCTCTCCACTTGGATTTGGAAATTGGCAGGCAACTGTAGCTTCTATTTCTGCTTTGATTGCAAAAGAGAATCTTGTTTCCACCTTTGGCGTTCTTTATGGCCTTGGCGATGCAAGTGAGAAGTCTGTCACTATGTGGTCTGGCTTTGCTGGTATGTTTACTGATGCTGGTGGTATCCTCCACGTTGGTGCAATGTGTGCATTTGTTGCATTCAATATGCTTGACGCACCTTGCTTCGCTGCAGTAGGTTCTATTCGTCGACAAATGAACGACTCTAAGTGGTTCTGGTTTGCTATTGGCTATCAGTGCGTATTTGCATGGATTGTTGGCCTGATGATCAATCAGTTCTGGGAGTTCTTTGTCCTTGGTTCCTTTGGTGTGTGGACTGTTATTGCCTTCATCTTCTTGGCGGCAATTCTCTTCCAGCTCTTCCGTCCAGCTCCAAAGTGGGATAAGAAGGACGATAAGATCCTAACCAACCTTACCGAGGTTGCAAAGGCATAAGCTACTACTAGCTGAGTATGCTGACCTGATCCCCCGCACCAATTCGGTGCGGGGGATTTTGTTTATGTTTATCTCGGACTTTCTTGATATAAGATAAAAATCCATAGACATGTAAACTTAGTCTAACTTTTTGTAGAGTTTACGAAATTAGATAAAAAAACTAAAAAGATTCTTGTAAGTTTCCCTCGGTTAACTTACTATGTTTTTAAGCAATTTACTTGCTTGCTTTATTCAGGTTCCCGTAGCTCGGAGAAAGACCCTCTCCCTTTCTTGCGAGCGTAGAACACGAGCCGCTGACTCTGGGTGTCAGCGGCTCGCCCCTTTTTTAAGATGTATTTACTTGCGTTTAGTGCAAGTCTCTGTCTTCTTCATGTTCAGAAAGATCGCTTGTATCGCGGTCCAAAAGAACCGAGACGTTCATGTCAGGGTAGGCTGCTTCTACTTCATGAATAATATCGTGAACAATTTGTTTGCCGTCATAACCAAACTCAATGACTGCATCAAAGGCCATAAATTGATTTTCAATGTCAGCAATAAAACCATGAACTTGAAGAACACCTTCATGAGCTAAAGCCATTTCAGTTACTTCAGTGCGCATCTTTACAATGCGATTATCGGTGGTGTTTCTCGCATAAATACCAATAGCAGCAATGATTATTTTGCCTGATGTCTGCTTGTAAATCTCTGTACTCAGACGCCTAGTCATCGTATCAATCTCAATAGCTGAAGTGGTATCAAGAACCTCAGTGTGGAATGAGCCAACAAATTTATCTGGGCCATAGCTGTGGATAATAAGGTCGTAGACGCCTTCTGCGTCTGGATCCTCTTTCACAATGTTGTAAATAAGTGTTGAAAGAGCAGCGTCAGGACGCATGCCAATAATTTCTTTGATAGATCCCTGTAACAGCTCAATTGAAGCTTTAATGATAAATACAGAGATAATAACGCCTACATATGCTTCAAGGCTAATTTTTGTAAAGATAAAGATAAGTGCAGCTGTTAAAACAGAAGTGGAGAGTGTGGCGTCAAAAAGTGCATCTGAACCCGATGCAATAAGGGTGTCGGAGTTTACGCGATTACCTACAGAGCGGACGTAGTGACCCAAAATAATCTTTACGAGAACAGCTACTGCAATGATGACTAAAGACAGGGGACTATAGTCTGGAGTAACAGGATCCATGATGTCTTGGATAGATTTAATAAGTGAAGAAATACCTGCATACATAATGATTGCAGCAATTACTGTTGTAGTGATGTATTCGATGCGTCCGTGACCAAAAGGATGCTCGCGATCAGCTTTTTTGTTAGAGAGTTTGGTTCCAACAATGGTGATGATTGATGAAATTGCATCGGAGAGATTGTTCACCGCATCAAGAGTAACGGCAATTGAGTTAGATAAAATGCCTACAGCTGCTTTGAATGCCGCAAGTGCAACATTGGCTGTAATGCCAATAGCGCTGGTACGTACTATGGCAGTTTCGCGCTCAGAAGAGGTTATAGTTACCTGCGATTGGGTCATAATAAATCTAGCTTTCTGTAACGTTAGAAAGAACCTTTAAAAGCAATCGTTTAAGCTCAGCGCTTTCTTCGGGCAAGAGATTAACGCATGAGCCAATCTGATGTGGGACTATTTGCATTTCTCGCCTAAGGTCTTTGCCTTTTTGGGTAAGAGAAACAATCAGCTGACGTCCGTCTTTACCTGTTTTTTGACGCAGGACAAAACCTTTTTCTTCAAGCTTTTTGAGAAGTGGGGTCAAAGTACCTGAATCAAGAAATAAAAGCTCACCTAAGGTTTTGACATCCAAGGATTCATGTTCCCAAAGCGCCATCATGGCAATGTATTGTGTATACGTCATATTAAAGGGCTTAAGCAGCGGCGTATACCTTCGCACCACTTCTTTTGAGGCACTGTAGAGCGGGAAACAGAGCTGGTTTTTGAGGAGAAGCTCGGGGATATCGGGGGAGTTGTCGAGTGTAGAAGTGCCGCTAGCAAAAGTGCTAGCGGCCGCAACGGACTGTATTTCTTTTTGAGAAGAACTCATGAGTAAATCGGTCCTCTCGCCTTACGCAAGTAGGCTTTTAATTGCAGACTCAACTTCTGCCATATCGGTGGTTGGCTCAAAGCGTGCAACAACGTTTCCCTGGCGGTCTACAAGGAATTTAGTGAAGTTCCACATGATATAAGTCTTGTCACCAAACTTCTTGTTGTTTGCCTTTGCAAATTTATCTAGCGCAAGGGCTTTGATGCCCTTACCAAAGCCTTGGAAGGGGAAAGCTGTTGCAAGACGCACAAAGAGAGGATTTGCAGTCTCTCCGTTGACGTCGCCCTTCTTGAACTGTGGAAAATCGGTGCCAAATTTCATAGTGCAGAACTGGTGAATCTCTTCATCGGACTCTGGGGCTTGGTCTGCAAACTGATTGCAAGGGAAGTCTAAAATCTCAAAGCCTTGATCTTTATAAGCAGCGTAAATGCGCTCAAGATCCTCATACTGTGGGGTAAAACCACAGCCAGTTGCAGTATTAACAATAAGAAGAACCTTACCGTCAAATGAGGAGAGGGAAGTAAGAGATCCGTCACGCTCTTCTACGGAGAGGTCATAGATGTTGGTGTTGGCCATGATGTTCCTTTCAACGAGCCGCGGATTGTCCGAAGCATTGGATGGTTTTGTGTATTGGGTAGTGTACCCCGTTTGGATTAGCTTAACACAAATAAATTGTGTACAATTTAAATTTCATAGTAAGAGCACAGAGGAGGTGTTATGTTTCATTAATTTGTTAATCCAAATGAACATGATATCAAATATTTAAGTAACGCCTTAGAGCAGCTTCTTCACAAAATTTATATGTACACCATGGCTAACCATAGGAAACGTTTTCGCAGGTAAGAAATTACTTGTGTACAATTGTTTCATTAGGATAACCAATTAGTAATGATTTTCACTTGTTTTCTCGTCAAAAAACCCGTATCTTCAATATGTCATTAACCGATTAATTTGCAAAAAGCAGATGGGGGATTTTTATGAAACTGAACAATTGGTGTCTCGCAGCCGGTGGCGCTGCACTTGCTGGCGTTGTTGCTGGTCTTGCTTCTAACGGCACTCTTCACAAGGCAGCTGTCAAGGCAACTGCATGTGGTCTTCGCGTCACTGACCGTGTTTCCGCAGAGACTCAGAACGTCGTTGACGAGGCTAACGACGTTGTCGCAGAGGCTCGCCGTGAGTCCAAGATTGACGCTGCAGTTCGCGCTCGCCTTGCTGAGCTCGAGGAGGGTATCCGCGCTGAGGTTACCAAGCAGGTCGACGCAGAGGGCGCACAGGCATAATTCATGCGCTTTACAATTACTAATGAAATCTCAGGTCGCATTCGTGCAAAATGCGACCTGGGTCATATTGATGAGGCTGAAGCCCGTGGTATTTCTTATGAGCTGATGCGTGTTGACGGAGTTCGTCACGCTGAAGTTCACATGGCAAACGGTTCTCTCTTGCTAAGGTTTGACCCTCTCAAGAGAGATCAGGTACTTGCGGCTGTTGGCGCTTTTGATGTCTTGAACTTGCCACGAGAAGAAGAGGCAGGTCTTGAGGACTTCTGTAGCTCAATTGAGATGGCTCTTGAGAACAATCGCTTCCAGATGGAGGTTGTGACCACATTCGCACGCCGCTGGATTATACGTTTTTTGCCACTGCCTGCAGTTGCTAACTACACCTATGTCATTCTCCGTGCAATTCCATTTGTCGTAGAAGGCGTTAAGCGCCTTCTCAAGAAAGAACTTACTGTTGAGGTTTTGGATGCAACTGCAATTACCACTTCTATTCTGAGGAATGAGTGGGCAGATGCTTCTACCGTCATGTTCTTGCTTGAGCTGTCTGCTGCTATGGAGAACCACGTGGCAAGCCGAGCACGTCTTGCACTTCGTGATGGCCTAATCACTCGTTCTGAGAACGTCTGGGCTCGTATTGACGGCAAGGACGTTATGATTGCCCTTTCTGAGGTTGAGAAGGGTATGATTTTGCACCAGCGCGCTGGTGGCGTTCTTCCTGTTGACGGCAAAGTTGTTGAAGGCATTGGCCAGATGAACGAGGCCGCCATGACAGGTGAGTCTCGCCTTGTTACCAAAGAGCCTGGTTCAACCGTTTACGCAGGCACCGCTCTTGAAGATGGTGACCTTATGGTAAGCGTCACTGCTCCTCCAGGAATGTCTCGTATCGACAATATTGTTGATATGGTTGAGCAGTCTGCTGAGCTTAAGGCTGGCGCACAGTCTAAGGCAGAGCGCCTTTCTGATGCATTGGTTCCTTACAGCTTCCTTGCCTTCTTTGGTATTTGGGGCATTACCCGAAACATCACTAAGGCTATGACCGTTCTTATGGTTGACTATTCCTGCGCCATTAAGCTTTCCACTCCTGTTGCAGTGGGTAGCGCAATGGATGAGGCAGCTAAGTTTGGCATGACGGTTAAGGGCGGAAAATACCTCGAGAAGATCGCTGCTGCTGATCTTATCGTCTTTGATAAGACCGGTACGCTGACAAAGGCAGTTCCACATGTTGAGTGCATTGTCAGCTTCTGTGGTCGCACCGAGGACCAGCTTCTGCGTCTTGCTGCATGTATTGAGGAGCACTTCCCACACAGCATGGCTCGAGCAATTGTGAACGAGGCAAAGGTACGTGGCCTCAAGCACAATGACGAGTTCCACGCAGAGGTTAAGTATGTTGTTGCTCACGGTATTCGTACCAAGGTTAACGACAAAGAGGTCTGCATTGGCTCAGCTCACTTCATTTTTGATGACGAGAAGACCCCAATGCCCGAGGGAATTCAAGACGACCTTGCACAGATTGCTCCAACCTCGTCCATTATCTTTATGTCCGAGGATTCAAAACTTATTGCAGCAATTTGTATTACCGATCCTGTAAGGGAAGATGCAGCAGCAACTATTACGCAGCTCCGTGCTCTTGGTGTTAAGCGTATGGTTATGTTGACTGGCGACTCAGAAAACGTTGCAGCAAGTGTTGCTAAGAAGCTTGGTCTTGATGACTATGTGGCACAGATTCTCCCAGAGGATAAGTGCGAGTATGTTAAGAAGTTCCAGCAGGAGGGCTACACCGTTGCAATGGTAGGCGATGGTATTAACGATTCACCTGCACTAGCCGTATCTGATGTTTCACTGGCTCTGTCTGATGCAACTGATATTGCTCGCGCAGTTGCGGATATTTCGATTAAGAATGATTCGCTTGAATCGCTGGTAATCATGCGTCTTTTAGGCCAGCAGGTAATGAAGAGGATTCACGCCGACTATCGTACGATTGTTGCGCTGAACAGCTCTTTCATTGCTGCAGGCGTTGCAGGTCTTATTACCGTAAGTGCTGCTGCATATATGCACAATCTTCTGACACTTATGGTAACGCTTGCAAACACAAGGTCACTGCTTACCACTGCAGCTCATAACCCTAATGTTCCTTCTGAGGTAAAGATGCTTTTAACTGAAGGACAAGCTGCCTAGAACGTACTTGTGCGTCAACAAAGCGCTTTTTTAGATCGCGTTAAAGCTCCCGTTTCTTATTTGTAAGAGGCGGGAGCTTTTTTCTGTCAAAAAGTAAAAATATTTTGAGTTTTCTCTTGCATTTAGTTAGCTATGGCTTACACTTTAAATAGTTAGAAGAGGTTAACTTGTTAAGGTTTTTATATAACAGGAGCTAGTTCTAACAAAATTGCTTTATCAGCCCGGAACCTTTCCCCTCTCCAAGGGTCCGGAATCCAGGCGCCGTCGGCTCCCTTTTAGTCGACGGCGCATTTTTAAGAAGGGAGCAAGTACGGTATGGATTGTCTTACTTCTTTTGAGAATTCATCGCTCCTAGACGTTCCTTCTCCCTATACCTATTCCGCTGATAAAAAGCCTGTTTTTAATGAGGGTAAGAGAGCGTATGCTCCCGAGCTCTGTCATGATTTTGCAACAACATTTGTTCGCTGTGCTGCTGGTGTTATTGCTCACGTTAAGCCGGCTGCACTCTTTTCATTTGCTTCTCATAAGTCTTGTAGCTCTTGTGCAAGCCTTGTCTGCACTGATCAAACGTTGAGGTCATTTCTCTGCAACGCTACTCACGAGCTCTCACTGTTTGGGGTAACGCTTCTTGCTACCTCTGCTATTTCTGGCGGAAAGGTGACGTTTGTTGCCTATAGACCTAAGCTTGTTGAGGATATTCTCGCCAAATCAGAGCACTGTGAGTTTCTGGCTGCCTTTGGCCATTCCACTGAGTCCGTACAGGCGTTGATGAAGAGCATGCGTTCAAGAATTTTTGCTTTTCACGCAAGGAAAGCCGCGTTTCCGCACGAGATTGGACTGGTACTGGGCTATCCACTTACTGATGTTCAGGGCTTTATGAATGGACAGCCTGAGCTTTTTACTGGTGCTTGGAAAGTCTATGACAACACGGAAGAAACTCGCCTGCGTCTCGAAAGACTTAAAGATGCAGAAGACCAGTGCAAGCATCGTTTTTATAAAGGGGAATCTTTAGCGCAGATTCTCTCATCGTATGGCAATACCAAGAAATGTCAGGTTGCATAAGGGGTGTGCTTGAATTTCTTGTTGAGGTATTGAAAGTAATGTGTAGTTTTCCAGGGGGAACCTGGACACAGAAGGAGGAAATGTATGAGTAAAGTAGCAGTTGTGTATTGGTCCATGACGGGCAATACTGAGGCAATGGCAAAAGAGCTTGCAAGTGCCGCAGATACCGAGGCTATTGAGTCTTCTGAGTTCTCTGCAGATATGTGCGATCAGTACGATGCATTTGCTTTTGGTTGCCCTGCTATGGGTGACGAGGAGCTTGATCCTGATTTTGAGGAGCTCTTCAACGATTGCGCTGGCAAGCTTGGTCAGAAGCCAACCGCTCTCTTTGGTTCTTACGACTGGGGAACCGGCGACTGGATGGAGACTTGGAAGCAGAATGCTGAAGCAGAGGGTGTCAACGTTGTTGAGACTTTTATCTGCAACCTTGAGCCAGATGACGATGCTCTTGAGGCTCTTCGCGGCCTTGGTGCAAAGCTTTCTGCTTAAGCTGCATTACAATTTTTACTGTTGTTGTTAAATTTTGCGAGAAAAACATCATTTTTTTGAATAATCTAGAAAATGATGGGTAGTAAAACAGCAACAGAAAGGAAGTTTGTATGTCACCAATCAATATTATTGTTATTCTTGCTGTTGTAGCGCTTTGCGGTTTTGCGGTTTATCGTGTTTACGGAATTGCCGCAGGTAAAAAAGGCTGCTGCTCTGATGAGGGAACAGGCGTTACTACCTGTAACACAGAGCAGGTTTCTGCTGCAGATGGTCCAGAAGACAAAGATGAATCTCATTACCCTTATGTTCAAACATTTGAGATTGGTGGTATGACTTGCCAGAACTGCGTCAATCATGTGACTCGAGCTCTCGATAGTATTGAGGGAACATGGGCGCAGGTTACTCTAGCTGGTGGTCAGGCACGTATCCTCAGCAAAAATCCAATTGATGTCGATGCGTACCGAGCTGCCGTAGAGAAAGAAGGCTACCGTCTTCGTGCGTAAGCACAACAAGATCTTCTCGCAAGAAACAAACTTTGAAGAAATTTTGTAAAACTTGCGTAATAGCTGTGCAAAGTAGCGCTCTTTGGCTTGTTTAATCAGCCGAAGAGCGCTATCCTATTGCCCGTATGGCGTCAAGCTATGCACTGTATCTGTTGGCCCCCGAGAGCATGTAAGTTTCCGAGTAGAGAAGCCCACGTATTGGCACTCTGGCAGCAACCATGTTGACCGGGGCCCCGTTTTGGAAGGGGTCCACCTTTGAGTGAGATTCAGAACTCGTCCATCTTCTCTTTGGATGAAATTTCCGATGAGGAAATGAACAGCCTGATCGACGGCACTGTCACCGATTTTGATGAGGGAGATCTTGTCAACGGCACCGTCGTCAAGATTGAGCGCGATGAGGTCCTCGTAGACATTGGCTACAAGTCTGAGGGCGTTATTCCTGCTCGTGAGCTTTCTATTCGTAAAGACGTTAACCCTGCAGAGGTCATCTCCCTGGGTGAGGACGTCGAGGCTCTTGTTCTCCAGAAAGAGGACAAAGAGGGCCGTCTGGTTCTCTCCAAGAAGCGTGCTGAGTACGAGCGTGCTTGGAAGGCAGTTGAGGATAAGTTCAGCGCTGGTGAGACCGTTGAGGGCGAGGTTATCGAGGTTGTTAAGGGCGGCCTGATTCTTGACATTGGCCTCCGTGGCTTCCTGCCTGCATCCCTTGTTGACCTCCGTCGTGTCAAGGATCTTGGTGCATTCATGGGCACTCGTATTGAGGCTCGTGTTATCGAGATGGATCGCAACCGCAACAACGTTGTTCTTTCTCGCCGTATTGTTCTTGAGGAGGCTCGTAAGGCAGAGCGTCAGGACATCCTGGGCAAGCTCCAGGTTGGCATGAAGCTCAAGGGTACTGTTTCCTCCATCGTTGAGTTTGGTGCATTTGTTGACCTTGGCGGCATTGACGGCCTGGTTCACATTTCCGAGCTTTCTTGGAACCACGTTAATCACCCATCTGAGGTTGTTAAGGTTGGCCAGGAGGTTGAGGTTCAGGTTCTCGACGTTGACCTTAACCGTGAGCGTATCTCCCTTGGTCTTAAGCAGACTTCCGAGGATCCATGGCGTGTACTTGTTTCCAAGTACCCAGTTGACGCTATCATCGAGGGCACTGTCACCAAGCTTGTTACCTTCGGTGCATTTGTTGACCTTGGCAACGGCGTTGAAGGCCTCGTTCACATCTCCGAGATGGCTAAGCAGCACGTCACCGCTCCATCTCAGGTCTGCAAGGTTGGCGACGTTGTACAGGTAAAGGTCATGGAGATTGATCTTGACCGTCGTCGCATCTCCCTGTCTATGAAGGCAGCTGCAGAGACCCTTGGCATTGACATTGAGGTCACTCCACTTCCAGAGGAGGAGCGTGCAGCAGCAGAGGCAGCAGCAGCTGAGGCTGAGGCTGATCTTGAGGCTCACCTTGTTGAGTCTGAGGCTAACGCACAGGCAACCGAAGAGGCAGCAGAGTAGAGCACTTTGCGCATCTAGAGATTTGTCAAGAGACGTCATCGAAAGATGGCGTCTCTTTTTATGTAAGTAACAAATATCTCCATTCCTTCAACAGGGTGTTAATGCGAAAATATAACGCTAAGTTTTTATTCTGAGGAGGAATACGCCTATGACATCAAAGATGCAGGGCCGCAGTTTTCTTGCTGTTATGTTTGTATTTTTGGCAGCTTTAATCTTTATGCCAAATATTGCATACGCTGCAAGTAACAATTCGTTCTATAACGGCACTACTACTAACGTGTCTCCTTCTGTGAGTGCGGATGGTCTTATCGAGCGTTCTATTTACTTTACAGATGCTTCTGGCCAGACATCTAACTACGCTTATAAGGATAATGACACCACTCAGATGAACCGCTCCATTGTAGATATTGATAAGTATCAGAATCTGCAGGCAGTGGTAAAGATTACCAATATCTCTTCATCTCCAGTTTCTGTTAACGAGGTTATGCAGCTGCCACTTACTTACTATGTCAGCTCAAGCCCTAATCCTGATTTGCGTGCAACTGGATTTACCTTCTCGTCAACTAATACAGCAACTGCAATTAACCTGAACATTAGTGGACTGAACGGTGGTTCTGGCTCTCAGCCTGCAGCAAATGCTTATGCTGCATACCAGGCAGCTGGTCAGGACAATGCTGAGATGCGTTCCGTTTCTGTCTCTGGTACCCTGGCTGCTGGTGAAACCATTACACTTACCGTTCCTTTGACGCTTACCAATGGTTCTACTCTTAATTTGTATGGCACCAACTATGTAGGTCTTACTCAGTACCTGCTTGATCACAGAACCTCTTACGGAAACCCTCGTGTTTCAGTCAGGTTTGCAAGGCAGGTCTTGGAAGAGGGAACAAACAATTCCATTCTTAGCAGCAATAAGAAATATCTTGGCGTAATTATTAGGCCTGACGGTAGCTATTACGCTATCCCACAGGACGAGTGGAATTACATGCCAACTATTTCTGCAAGTGATATTCACGTTGACAATATCCTGTATGAAGATCGCCACAGCGCAACGGAGAATGATGCTCTGTATACCGGCGGTGCGTACTACATTGATTTGACCAACATTAAGAATGCCATGAGGGATTATGGCTATTCAGTTCACACTGGAAATTCCAATAGAGGACTGTACCTCAATCTTCCTGGCTGGCAGCTTGCTGTTGATAATGACCTTACTGATGATGTGTATCAGGAGTATTCGTACACTTCTCTTTCTAGCGGCAACCTTATCATCAATGCTTCTGAGAACTCAACTGATGAGCTTGATCTTAACAATGGCGTTATTACTCCTCTTTATACAGAGCTTAGGCAGGTAGTTACGGCACACGACAGCACTATTACCGCTAACCAGGATTCCTGGACTATTCTTGATAACCTTGATGCTATGGTTGATCACAGCGCTAGTCAGGTTACCCCTGCTGCTGGTTCTGCTGACGCTCGCGTTAAGGTTGTTGATCAGAGCGGTACAGTTGTACTTGATACAGCAACCATGGATGCAGCAACTGTTGCTCAAAAGGCAGAAGAGATTTCTAAGACTCCTGGCGCATACTCCGTTACGTATTACTATTACTTCAACGGTAATGCTGCAGCTGCAGGCAATGACTACGAGGCAGCAAAGACGGTTACCCTAACTGTTGAGTCTGATACTCCAACTCCAACACCAACTCCAGCTCCAGAAGAGCCTTCCAATCCTGCTTCTCCTGTAAAAGAGAAGAAGACAAAGAAGAAGAAAGCACAGCTTCCAAATACGGGTGAAGAGCTTCTGGTAATGCCTCTTATGGTTATGGGTGCATCTGCTTTGACAGCCGCTGGACTTATGAAGCGTAAGCACTAAGACAGAGAGTTCTTCTCGTTACATGCATTTGTATTGGCAGGTATCTCTTTAGTACCTGCCAATATTTTTATGGAAAAATGGACAACTGTCCAAAAATGCTTAGTCAATTTTTATGTTTCAATATAGGTAATTCCTATATGGTTAGACAAAAAGTGCAGGTAAATAGATTTTGCTGTTATCGTCGCAATTTAATGTTTCATGTCTATTTCATCCTAGGTATATATAGGTAGATGCTGGTAATTGTTTTGTATAGTTATCTGACCCCAGCAGGGTTGTCTTATAAATCGTTTTAATAAGAAAGAAGGGTTAACATGCTGGAGAACTCACTAAGCCGTCGTAATTTTTTGAAGGCATCAGGTATGGTAGCGGCTGGTGGTGGCGCATCTATGATGCTGGCTGGCTGCAATCCTTCCTCCACTGATACTCCTCAGGCATCTGACAAGAAGAAGATTCTTCGCTACGGCTCCGCAAATTCTAAGCAGGGCCTTGATATGCAGCGTGCAAACAACTCCCAGTCCGCATGTGTTGCAGACTCTGTTTGCGAGTCTTTGCTCCGTTGGACTGAGGATAATGAGCTTGTCACATGTCTGCTTAAAGAGATTCCAACCTTTGAGTCTGACGGTCTTACTCTTAAGTGCGAGCTCAAAGAGGGCATTAAGTTCCACGACGGTACTACTTTGACCGCAAAGGATGTTAAGTACACCTTTGAGCGTATGTTTAAGCCAGAAACTAAGGCTCTCTCCACTAGCTTCTTTGACAAGATTAAGGGTGCTCCAGAGATGCTTGCCGGTAAGGCAACTGAGCTTGAGGGCCTGACTGTTCAGGATGATACTCACTTCACCTTTACACTTTCTGAGCCTTACATTGTCTTTGTAAGCGTTCTTGGTATCTCCTATGCTTGCATTTTCCCAGAGAAGGCTTGTGAGGCTGCTGGCGCTAATTGGGGTACTGGTACTAACCTCATTGGTACTGGTAAGTACAAGATTAAGAGCAATGATGACACCACTGAGGTAGTTCTCGAGCGCTTCGATGACTATCACGATGGCAAGCCTGCACTGGATGAGATTCGTATTCACTACTACGATGACACCAACACTCAGCTGCTTGCATTCAAGAACAACGACATTGACTTCTGCGACCTTCCATCTTCTCTGTACCAGCAGTATTCAAGCGATGCTGACGTTAAGGACCTCATTACCGCATATCAGACCCTTGGCGTTAACTTCATCAACCTTAACCTCAAAGAGGGTCTGGGTCTGACTGATCCTAAGGTTCGTCAGGCACTTTCTCTGGCAATCAACCGTCAGGAGCTTGTTGACAACATTGCTTCCGGTAACGGTACCGTTGCAAGTGGTTGGCTTGCTCCTGCAACACCTGGTTACGACAAGAGCGCAGCTGCATTTGCATACGATCCAGAGAAGGCTAAGTCTCTACTTGCTGAGGCTGGTGCATCTGACCTTAAGCTTTCTGCAAAGGTTAGAAAGTCTTACGAAAAACTCCTTGTTGCTGTTCAGGAGTACTGGAGCAAGGTTGGCGTTACCCTTGATGTTCAGGTAGAGGACAACGCAGTCTGGAATACTGACTGGGCTGCTGGTAACCTCCAGATTACTACCCTTGCTTGGTATCCACTGTTTGCCGATGGTGACCAGCACCTGTACACCTACTTCTACAGCACTAACGCTGCAAAGAAGTCTTCCTTCTATAACAACCCAGAGTTTGACAAGCTCCTTGTTGAGGGTCGCTCTGAGTCTAACAAGGATAAGAGAACAGAGGATTACAAGGACGCAGATAACCTGCTGACTCGTACAGACTTTGCAACACTTCCTCTGTACTGGCCAAAGAACTCCTTTGTCGCTAAGAAGTACGTCAAGAACGCTAAGGTTGGAAACTTGATCTATCACTTCTTTGATATTGATATTGATACATCAAATTCCGATTACACCGTTCCAGAGGACTAAGTAGCAAACTTGCTATAAACTTTAAAGCGGCATCTAAGATTCTTGGATGCCGCTTCATTTTCTTGAGGGGAGAGGAGCTCAGGAGTGAGATCGTTTCTAATCAAACGAATCCTTCAAGCAGTGAGCGTTGTAGTTTGCATTTCTGCTTTAACGTTTTTTGTCTTGAACATTGTCCCAGGTGACCCAGTACGAGTCATGATGGGCGATATGGCTGATGAAGCTACGGTTCAGCAGGTCCGTCACACCATGGGTCTTGATAAGCCAATTCCAGAGCAGTATGCAAACTGGTTTGTAAAAATGCTTGGCGGAGATTTTGGAACTTCTTACACTCAAAAGCGACCTGTCATTGCACTTCTGACTAAGGCTTTGGGAGTTACGCTACGCTTAGCAGTGTTTGCGTATCTTTTTGCCATAGTATTTGGTCTTTTGATGGGTATTCTCGCCGCAGTAAACCATGGAAAATGGCTTGATAGAACACTTATGTCAGCTGCAATCTTTGGTATTTCTGCCCCTTCATTCTGGGTGGCATTAGTACTGCAGATTATTTTTGCTATGACGCTTAAGTGGTTCCCGCTATCAGGCGTTAAAACACCATCCGCCTACGTTCTTCCTGTTATTGCGCTGGGTTCTCGTTATGCAGCAAGTATTGCTCGTGTTACCAGGACTAGCATGCTGGACGTATTAAATCAGGACTACATTAGAACCGCTGAAGCTAAGGGCTTAAAGCGCTCCGCTATTGTTTTGAAGCACGCGCTCAGAAATGCTCTTATCCCAATTATTACCATTGCTGGATCTCAGCTGGGAGACATCCTTACTGGTTCCATCATCATTGAACAGATCTTCAACATGAACGGTATGGGTAAGCTGCTTATCGATGCAATTAATGCTCGTGACCTGCCGCTGATTCAAGGTAGCGTCATGTACGTGGCAATTATCTGCGTTGTTATCTATCTGCTTGTTGATATTTTGTACGCAGTGGTTGATCCACGCATTCGTCTTGGAGAGGAGGCATCAGAGTAATGGCTTTGTTTACAAGCGATAAAAATAGCGAGAAGGTCCAAAAGACCGAAGCTGTACTTGAAGATGCCGCCAAGGCTCAAGAAGCAGAACAGGCTGCCACGGGAAAAGTCCGTGCGCAGAGCTATTGGCAGGTTAGCTGGAACATCTTTAAGAAAAATAAACTGGGCATGATTTGCTTGGGCATTGTTTTGGCGCTGGTAATTATTGCAATTCTTGCTCCTGTTCTTGCTCCCTATGGCTACAAAGATCAAAACCTTTCAATTCAGAATCAGAATCCAACATTTGCACATCTGCTTGGCACTGATGAATACGGCCGAGACATTCTTTCTCGTATTATTTACGGCTGCCAGATTTCTCTTTCTGTTGGTATTATTTCGCAGGCAATTGCCCTGTTTATCGGCTTTGTAGCAGGAGTTGCAGCAGGATATTATGGTCGCTGGGTTGATGCAGTTGTGTCTTTTATCATCCAGGTTTTCTCCAGCTTCCCATTCTTGCTCTTTGCAATTTTGATTATGTTTGTTATGGGTCCAGGTCTCATTAACCTCTATATTGCATTGGGTCTTTTGATGTGGACTACCACCGCAAGGCTGATTCGTGGCGATGTCATGCGCCTGAAGAATTCTGAATACATTCAGTCTTGTATTCTGTCTGGCGGTAATAGCTTCCGCATCATCATGAAACATCTCTTGCCTAACTGTATGTCAACGCTGATTGTTGTTTCTACCTTGGGCATTCCAAGCGCAATTCTTTCGGAGGCAACACTTTCGTTCTTGGGACTAGGCGTTCAGCCACCTGAGGCAAGTTGGGGCCAAATGATTGCAGCATCTCAGCCATACCTTGCATCACAGCCTCTCTACAGTATTGCCCCAGGTATTGTCATCATCATTACAGTTATGTCTTTCAACTTGCTTGGCGACGCCCTTCGCGACGCCCTTGATCCAAAGATGCGTTCTTAGAAAGGAGGTTACGTTTATGGCAGAAAAAACAGATGCTCTTGCACAAGAGAGTGATCAGACAAAAGAAACCAAAGATGCATTATTTGAGCACGTCATTGAGGGTCCAAACGGTCAGTCTGTGCAATTTTGCAGTCTTGAGGAGCGCAAGCTTGCGCAAGAAACCGCTCAAAAGGAGCGAGAAGAGCAGTGCAAAAAGAACGTTCTTCTCGACGTGAATCATCTTGATGTCACGCTTTTTACCGAAGATGGCGCACTTCCTGCAGTAAGTGACCTCTCGTTTATCATGCGAAAAGGTGAGACTCTTGCAGTAGTAGGAGAGTCTGGCTGCGGTAAGTCCATGACGGCATTGTCGGTCATGGGACTGCTTCCCACACCTCCTGCACAAATTACTGGCGGAGAGATTATTTTTGAGGGAACTGATTTAACTCAGCTTCCTCGTGGTGGCATGCGTGACTTCCGCGGTAATCGCATTGGCATGATTTTCCAGGAGCCTATGACCTCCTTGAACCCTGTTATGAAATCTGGCCTTCAGATTCGTGAGGGCATCCTTGTTCATAATCCCAACATGAGCAAACAGGAGGCAGATCAGAAGGCACTTGATATGATCAAACTGGTGGGTATTCCTGCACCAGAGAAGGTCTTCTCGTCATATCCACATGAGCTTTCTGGTGGCATGCGCCAGCGTGTCATGATTGCTATGGCACTAGCTTGCCAGCCATCGCTTCTTATCTGCGACGAGCCAACAACTGCTTTGGACGTAACGGTTCAGGCACAGATTCTGCAGATCATTGACCGCATGAAGCAAGACCTGGGTACCGCCGTCATGCTGATTACGCATGACATGGGCGTTGTTTCCGAGATGGCTGACTGGGTTCTTGTTATGTATGCTGGTCATCGCGTTGAGTATGCGCAGTCTGCAGAGCTCTTTACTAACCCTCTGCATCCTTATGCTCAGGGCCTGATTGCATCTATTCCATCGTTTGACGAGCGCACCAAGGAACTCTATGCAATTCCTGGTAGCGTTCCTATGCTTTCTCACATGCTTTCTGGCTGCCCGTTCCATCCACGTTGTCCGTTTGCTAAGGACATTTGTAAGAATCGTCGTCCTGGCTTGACTGCTGTTGGTGAAGACAATTGCCATACTGTCAGCTGTTGGAAATACACTGATGAGTGGGGTGTGTAGTCATGGCAGAAGAGAAAAACACAGACGTCAAGGACCTTTCTGGCGAGAAAACCATCTTGTCCGTAAAGAACTTGGTTAAGCGATTCCCCATCAAAAACGGTGTATTTGGTCGTTCTAATGCTTCCGTTCATGCTGTTGAGGATGTTTCTTTTGAGCTCAGGCGCAAAGAGACCCTGGCCATTGTTGGTGAGTCTGGCTGCGGAAAGTCTACAACAGGCAAGTGCGTACTGCGTCTCACCGAGCCAACCTCTGGTACGGTTGAGCTTGATGGGGAAGATTTCACCTCACTTAAGGGAGAAGATCTTAAGCGTGCTCGTCAGAAGATGAAGCTTATCTTCCAGGATCCTTACAGCTCACTGAACCCTCGTATGACGGTCATGGATATCATTGGTGAGCCTATTGATATTGCAGGCACCTATAAGACTAAGGCAGAGCGTGATGCTCGCATTGAAGAGGTTATGGAGGAAGTTGGCCTTAACCTTGAGTTCAAGTACCGCTACCCTCATGAGTTTTCGGGCGGTCAGCGCCAGCGTATTGGCATTGCTCGCGCTATTGTGCTTGAGCCAGAAATTGTTGTCTGCGACGAGCCTGTTTCTGCTTTGGACGTTTCTGTTCAGGCCAAGGTAATCAACTTGCTTGAAGAGCTTCAGAAGGACCACGGTCTGGCATACATCTTTATTAGCCATGACCTTTCCGTTGTTCGCCACATTGCAGATACTGTTATGGTCATGTATCTGGGTCACCAGATGGAGTTTGCTACTAAAGACGCCCTCTTTGAGCGCCCACTGCACCCATATACTCAGGCACTTTTGGACGTTATTCCTCGTATTCGCCACGAGCGTATCCAGGAAAAGCGCATTCTTCAAGGTGACGTTCCAAGTCCTGCTAATCCACCTTCAGGTTGCGTATTCCACACGCGTTGCCCTAAGGCAATGAAGGTTTGCTCTGAGCGCGTTCCTGATCGCATTGAGGCTGAGCCAGGTCACTTCTGCGCCTGCCACCTGTACGACACATCACTCTCCGACGCTGACCGTACACCACAGGTTGCACGCGCTATTGAGGCGGCTCAGAAGGCCGTAGAAGAAGCGCGCCTTGAGGAGAAGATTTCCGAGTAGCGCATCTTATTGTCGTGTCTTAAAACGGCATACAAACACAAAAAAGGCGAGAAGACCAATTGATCTTCTCGCCTTTGTTTTTGGGTGTAGGAAGCCTTACTTCTTCTTAACCTTATCGAAGTGAGGGTTAACCAGAACGCTGAGGCCCGTAAACTCTGGCTTCAAGACGTAAGGCATCTGTGGCCAGTCGATAGGCAGGCAAGCGTAGTCTGTGTGAGTCATAAGGCTATCTGCCTGACGGGTGAGCTCAAGTACCTTGTCGTTGTTGTTAACGGTAAGGCGAGCCTGGTCAACCAGGTTGTCAAACTCGGTGCTGTTGTAGAAGGAAGACTTCTTTGCGGCGCGGTCAGAGCGGAAGTAGGAGCCCATGTGCTCAACACCCTGGAAGGAGAGGGTAGACCAGGTAACAAGAGTGACTTCAAGCTCTCCGTTGGTACGTGCGTCGCTCCAAACGCCAGAGTCAATAACGCTAACGTTACAGGTAACACCAATCTTGGACCATGCATCCTGAAGGGCAACCATGAGGTTCTGGTCCTGGCTTCTGACCTGTGCATTAAGAGTGAGGTTAGAAACACCTGCCTGTGCAAGAAGCTGCTTTGCCTTGTCTACGTTGTACTCAAACTCTGGAGCGGACTCATTGTAGCCAGTCTCAGAAGATGGGATAAACGACTTAGCAGGTTTGGCAACACCAGAAAGAATGGTGCTGCAAATGGTATCTCTGTCAATTGCCATAGAGAGAGCCTGACGAACGCGAACATCTTTGAGGTTCTCGCTCTTAAGGTTCAAGTTTACAAACTGCGTGGATGCAGGTGTGTAGTTGACAATCTCTTTGGAAATAGACTCATCATTTTGGTACTGCTGGATAAGAGACTGAGAAATAAAGACCAGGTCAACATCATTGTTCTTGTAGTTAAGAATACGGGTGTTAGCGTCGTCAATGTAGACAAATCTGAGCTCATCCAGACCAGGCTTGCCCTCATGGTAGTCAGCAAATCCCTCAAGAACAACTTCTGTGGTGCTGTCATTAGAGACAAGCTTGTAAGCACCGGTACCAATGAAGTTGGTCTCAGTACCCCATGCCTCACCGGCTTCTTTGCAAGCCTTCTCTGGGTAGATAACAGCGTAGAACTGAGCCATAATTGCATTAAAGGTTGAATAAGGCTGTGTCAGCTTAATATCAAAGTGACGGTCATCCTTAATAACAACACCAGAAAGCTCTTCTGTTGTGCCGGCAATGATGTCTTTAGCACCCTCGATGTATGCGTACGAGTCAATTGAGGTTGCCTTAGTAGCAGGCAAGAACATACGCGTGAAGGTGTATTTAACGTCAGAGGACTTAAGGGTTTCTCCATTGTGGAATTTGATGCCATCCTTAAGCTCATATGAGTAGGTAAGGCCATCTTCAGAGACAGTAGGAAGGCCGGTTACCAGGTTTGGTTCAATCTCTTTTGTGTCTGGATTAAGTACCAGCAAAGACTCTGCAACTGCCTCAGATACACCAACAGAACCAGAAGTCTTCTGAGTATCAAAGGTTACCTTTGGGTTGTTTACACCAAAGCGCAATACCTTTTTCTCTGCGTCTCCGCCAGCTGAACCGCCACAAGCAGAAAGTAGTGAAGCAGAACCGGCGGCAACGGCAGCCGCCAAAGATCCACGTAAGAATGATTTACGGGAAAGGTTATTAAATACGTGCTCTTTCATAGGGCGCCTTCCGTTTGCATCTTCAAAATATGAAGCTTAAATGTAAAGAACTGGCTTCTTAATACCCAAATTAATTGTACGCAATACAGAAAAATGTTTCATTAATGAAAAAACATTGTGGAGGAGGGCTTGATAGAGTGGCACGAAAAGCGTAAAAGCGATAAAGTCAAAGACTCAATAAGGGTCAACCTTTACTGTTATGTTGTTTGAAGAGCTGAGTGTTAAGAGGATTTTGTGGTTATTCCAGATATTGTCAAAGATGCATTTAATGATGTTCCCAAGCTTTCTGCTTCTGAGCGCCCTCTTATCTGTGTGACTCCTCGCTGGATGCCTGAAGAAAATTTTTCTGATTCTGCTTCTGTAGCACAAATTCAGTTTGACGCCATTCTTGCAGCTGGCGGCATTCCAATCATGATGCCTCTCACAGAAGACCCAGAGGTTATTGCTCAGTTTGTTGAGATGTGTGATGGCTTCTGCCTTACGGGAGGTCACGATGTTGACCCTCGTAATTGGGGAGAAGAACCACGCGACCTTAATCGTTTGTGTCCTATACGAGATGCGCTTGAGTTTGAGCTGGTAAAGCAGGTACTTGCTGCAGATAAACCTTTACTTGCTATTTGCCGTGGCCTTCAGCTTTTAAATGTTGTGCTAGGCGGTACGCTTGTACAAGATCTGCATACCATGGAGCCAGCAGAAAATCATGCATTCTGGACTCACTCAGCAAATCTGTATCATCCAGCTCATGCTGTTCATGTTCAGAAAGACTCTTTGCTATACAACGCCTTGGGCCAGGTAGAGGACATTCAGGCAAATTCATATCACGATGAGGCACTCCGAAAGGTGTCTTCTGAACTTACGGTAGTTGCCTATGCGTCAGACGGCATTATTGAAGGCGCTGAGGTCAAGGGGAAGACGTTTGCCTTAGGCGTACAGTGGCATCCAGAGTATGGATGGCATTACAGCAAGGCTGATTGCGAACTTTGGAAATCCTTTGTTACAGCTTCACGAGCCTCACGGTCTTCTCGTTAATACATTGATACTCTAAACTGCGTTAACTATTTGGTTAGCGCAGTTTTTTGTAAGGGAGTTTTATGAGTGACGTTCTAGATAGATTTATTGCGTATTGCAAGGTTTCTTCTCAGTCTAATCCTCTGACGGCAGATGCCGTTCCTTCAACTGAGTCTCAGCACCAGATGGCTGAGGTTGTTGCGGCTGATCTTCGTGAGCTTGGTGCAGAAAATGTAGTTGTTGATGAGCACGCCTACGTGGTTGCTCACTGGCCGGCAAGCAAGGGTTTGGAGGACCTTCCAACTCTTGGTTTCTGCTGCCATATTGATACGGCTTGGCAGTCTTGGGGTAACCCCGTTCATCCTCAGGTTGTTACGTATGAGGGCGGCAAGCTGGTAGTTGGTTCTGATCGCGAGGGTAGAGAGGTCTATATCAGCCCTGAGACAAATCCTCAGCTTGAGCATATGGTTGGTTGGCAGCTGGTTACCACTGATGGCACGTCGCTGCTTGGCGGCGACGACAAGGCTGGCATTGCCATGCTGGTCAGCTTGCTCGCTCGCTACAAAGAGCATCCAGAGCTTAAGCACCCACGCATCGCACTTGCCTTTGTTCCTGATGAGGAGATTGGCCACGGTGCAGCCCTTCTGGATCTTGACGCCTTTGGTGCTGCGTATGGTTACACCATTGACGGTGGTCCCTTTGGCGAGTTCTGTTACGAGACCTTCAATGCTGCTGAGGTGTTTGTGCGTGCTCACGGACTTTCGGTTCACACAGGTACCGCAAAAGGCCAGATGATCAATGCATCTGAGGCAATCATGCGCTTCCACGAGCTGCTTCCACCTGCGGAGCGCCCTGAGTTTACTGAGGGCTATGATGGCTTCTTCTATCTGGAGCGCGTCAATGGTGATTGCGAGTCTGCTCGCGCTGATTACATTATTCGCGACCATGACCAGGCAAAGGTTGAGCGCCGCAAGCAGTTGATGGTTGATGCTGCAGCATATGTAAACAAGCAGATTGGCTCTGAGGTACTCTCCGTTGAGATTCACGATCAGTATCACAACTTGGCTGATATTGTCCTCAAGCCCGAGTATGCACACTTAATTGAGAACGCTCGTACTGCATACGAGAAGACCGGTGTAGAGATGACCTGCATTCCAATGCGCGGCGGCACCGACGGATCCCAACTTTCCTTTAGAGGATTCCCATGCGCTAATCTTTCTGCCTGCTACTACAATGCTCACGGTGTCAGAGAGTTTGTTCCTGTCCCAGAACTTGAGAGCATGGTTGACATGCTGGAGCACCTGGTAGAACTCTACACCCATCCACAAAACTAGGAGATTTTCATGACTCATTTTGAGACTGATACACAGTATCTGATTGACACTACAAAGAAACTTGTTGAGTGCGATAGTCCTGTTGGCTACTATGAGCGCATTCACGAGCTGCTTCGTGAGCTTGTCGCTGAGGCAGGCTATGAGCTTCAAATTGACAATAAGGCTACTGCATACGTCCTGGTAGAAGGCAAGGATACCAGCAAGACTGTTGGCGTTAATGCCCACCTTGATACCATTGGTCTAATTGTCCGAGGCTTCAACTCAGACGGTACGCTGCGCGTTCGTCAGCTGGGTGGCATCAACTACCACAGCATTGAGGGCGAGACCTGCCACGTTGTCTGTAGAGACGGCTCCGTTGTTGACGGCCAGGTAATCTGCAACCACCACTCCGTTCACGTCTTTGAAGACGCTAGAACCATGGAGCGCACCGAGGACAACATGTCCATCTCGCTTATCGCTGACGTTTCTTCTGCAGAGGAAGCTCGTGCGCTGGGCGTCTCTGAGGGCGCGGTTGTTGCTATTGACCCACACTTTGAGATGTATGACAACGGCTATATAGTTTCTCGCTTTATCGACGATAAGGCTTGTGTTGCAGCGCAGCTTCATACGCTCCGTTGGCTTGCACAGTCTGGCGAGAAACCCCTCTATAACACCTTGTTTGCATTCCCCATGTACGAGGAGATTGGTCACGGCGGCGCATTCTTGCCTGTTGAGGTAGATGAGTACGTATCGCTGGACATTACCCTCATTGGTCCAGACTACAATTCAAATGAACACCACGTAGGCATCATTGTTTCTGATATTCGTTCGCCTTACGATTGGGAAGTTTCCAACAAGCTTATTGCCTGCGCGCAGGAGGTTGTTGAGCCAGAAAAGTGGAATCAGCAGGTTGCCTTCCACTTCTCAACTGACGCAAACGCTGCGTACTTCTCTGGTAATGATCTGAAGAGTGGCGCATTTGGTCCAGCGTGCCTCAACACTCACGGTCGCGAGCGTTGCCACATTGATGCAATCATCGGCACCGAGAATCTGTGCCGCGCGTACGTCCTTGGATATGGCGAGAAGAACTAGTTCTTCTCGCCATGGGTACAGCTTGCTCTTATGGATGTATCAAAGAGTTTGCAAGATATGCTGTATATCGTATGAATTTTGCTGTAGACGTGATAAGGTAGCCGTAGTTAACTTTTCGAGTCAGGAGTGATTCATGGATAGACGTTCGTTCCTTAAGCTTGCAGGTCTTATTCCAGCTACAGCACTGTTTGGCTGCAAGGGAACAGACCAAGAGAAGTCTCAGGATGCCACAAAAGAAGAGGCTAAGAAATCTGATCCTGTTGCGGTAAAAGTTGCAACGCTCAAAGGACCTACTGCTATGGGCTTGGTTAAGTTCATGAGCGAGGTTGAGGCGCAAAACATTACCGATAACAACTACTCGTTTGAGATTTTGGATGCCCCTGACCAGGTAGTTGCTAAGGTTGCTCAGGGCGATGTAGACGTTGCTTCTATTCCTGCAAATCTTGCAGCTACGCTGTTCAATAAGACTAAGGGCGCCTATAAGGTAGCTTGCCTCAACGTGCTGAATGTTCTCTACATTGTTGAGACAGGTAGCGCCATCTCTAAGCTTGCTGACCTCAAGGGAAAGACGCTCTATGCTTCCGGCAAGGGCGCTGTCCCAGAGTACACGCTGTCTTACCTGCTCAGCAAAAATGGCATGACACTTGGTGAAGATGTCCAGGTAGAGTGGAAGAGCGAGCATACCGAGTGCGTTGCTGCTCTTGCGCAAGATCCAGAGGGAATTGCGCTGCTCCCACAGCCTTTTGTTACGGTGGCACAAAGCAAGAACAGCCAGATTCGCGTTGCAATCGACCTTGGCGCTGAGTGGGAGGCTGTCAATCCTCAGAGCAAGCTGATTGCCGGCGTAACTATTATTTCTTCAAAGCTCATCTCAGATTCTCCAGATGCGGTAACGGCCCTGCTTTCTCACTACAAAGACTCTGTTGCATTTGCGGTTGATCATCCAGATGAGGCTGCTACACTTGTGGGCAAATACGGTATTGTTCCAGAGCCTATTGCCAAGGTTGCGCTGCCTAAGTGTAATATTACGTATATTGATGGCGCAGATATGAAGAGCGCACTTTCAAGTTACTTAGGCATTCTGGCTGAGGCTAATTCTCAGGCAGTAGGCGGACAGGTTCCTGGAGACGATTTCTACTTTGGCGCATAACCCGCACATAAAAGATAGTATTTCTGCCCGAGGTGGTGCCAAGAAAGGCGCTGCCTCGGCAGATTTTTCTGTCGAGAAAAACGATCAGGCCCAAAGCGCAGGTCAGACCCAAGGTGCGGGCCGCGTGCAAGGTAAACCGACTGTGCGCAAAGTTGCTTCTAGCTGGGGAGTACGTTTAGGCGCACTGGTATTTTGGCTTGTCGTGTGGCAGATAGCTGCGGTTGTCATCAATCAAGATATTGTTTTAACTTCACCTATTCAGACCATTCAGACGCTTTTCTCGCTAGCTCAACTACGCGAGTTTTGGGTTTCTATTGGTCTTTCTCTTTTGCGTATTTTTGCTGGTGGAGCACTTGCTTTTACCGTTGGTTCCTTGCTGGCGTTTTTGAGTTTTAAGTACAAGCTGATCAAGATTCTTTTTGAGCCGCTTATTTCTACAATCAAATCAATTCCCGTGGCATCGTTTGTCATCTTGCTACTAATCTGGGTTCGCACGCCCTACCTTTCAATTTCAATTTCATTTTTGATGGCACTTCCCATCATCTACATTGCAGTACTTGAGGGGCTCCTCAGCACTGACCAGCAGCTTATTGAGATGGCTGATGTATACCAAATTCACGGTTGGCAACGCATTAAAGCAATTTATTTGTCGCAGCTTATGCCCTCGCTTAAGACAGCCACCTCACTTGCCATGGGATTTTGCTGGAAGTCGGGAATTGCCGCCGAGGTCATTGGACTTCCCACATTCTCCATTGGCGAGCACCTCTATAACGCTAAAGTGTATTTGGATACGCCAGCCCTTTTTGCGTGGACGCTTGTGGTTATTGTGATGAGCGCGCTTGGCGAGAAGATCGTGATGCGGTTAGTTTCATGGGCTGCTGCAAGGCTAGAAAAGAGCTGCTCATGAGTATGAATACAACTAATTGTGCCTATGCAACCGAGCAGTTGCTTGAGGTAAAAAACATCACTAAATCGTTTGGTAATACGGTTGTGCTTGATGATTTTTCCTACAAGTTTGAGAGGGGGGTGTACGTACTCTCTGAGCCCTCTGGAGCAGGTAAAACAACACTTCTTCGTATTCTTTGTGGTCTTGAAGTGGCTGATTCAGGCACAGTGCTTAAATCGCCTGACGCTAAAACGGTCATGATGTTTCAGGAAGATAGACTGCTAGAAAACTTGAGCGTTATGGCAAATATCATGCTTGCTATACAGTTGCACCCAAAGGAGCAAAAACAAAGCGCTCGAGAGCGTATTAAAGAGGCGCTTTGTGGGGTAGGACTTGAAGGAACAGAAAACAAGCCTGTTTCTGAGCTTTCCGGTGGTCAAAAGAGACGCGTTGCTCTTTTACGTACACTCTTTGCAGATGCAGACATCTTGCTCTTTGATGAGCCGCTCAAGGGATTAGACGAAGCGCTTAAGCAGCAGGTTATTGCCTCTGTCAAACCGTTCATTGAATCAAAAGTTGTAATTTGGGTAACTCATACTCCTGAAGAAGTAAAACTGCTAGGCTCTTATACAGCACTGCAGTTATAGGAGTGAACTACATGTACAAGGTAATTCTCGCCGGCGGAATGGCGTCTGGTAAATCAACTGTTTCTAAAATGTTTGAAGCAGCAGGTGGTCTGCGCTTTGACCTTGATGAGGTTTCTCGTAGACTTCTGAGACCTGGATGCGAGTGTACGTATCGTGTGGCAGAGGCTTTTGGAAACGATTTACTAGATCCTGTTACTCACGAGATTAATAGGCGAGAGCTTGGTCGTAGGGCTTTTGCCACTAGAGAATCTGCTGAGCTCTTAGAAGAGCTTGAGATGCCTTTTATCAGGGAATATATGCGTCAATTCCTTACAAAAGAGGCTCCTGCTGCAGATGCTCAGTTCTGCTTTGTAGAGGTTCCGCTGCTTGACCGCGTTGAAGACTTGCTTGAGCTGGTTGATGAAGTTGTCGTTGTTGTAGCGCCTTTGGAACTGAGAGCAGAACGCGCTGAACAGCGAGGATCTTCTCGCCAAGAGTTTGAGCAGCGTATAGCGCATCAGCCTTCCGATACGTATTTGCGTAATCAGGCGGATACAGTGTTTGTAAACTCTGAAGGCCTTGATGATCTTAAAGCACAGGTAGAGCTTTGGTTAAACGCTCGGTTTAACCAGCATTCAGAGCAATAAGTTATAGCTTACGTGCGCGGCCTCTAGAAGGGCGTCCTCAGTGAACTCTCTACTTTGGCAGCTGCATCGTCAAAGGTAATTTCAAGGCAGTTCTTGAGCATGTTTTGGCCAACACAATAAATGCCATCGTTAACACATGCGCTGCCAATAGCAACTGCCTTGTTAAACACAGCTTTCTGGTCAAAGACAGGAACACCATTTTGCTTAAGGAACGAGAAGACTTCTTGAGGGGTATCCAGTTTCTTAACAGAAGCATCTGCCTTGAGAAGGTCTTCAAGCTCTTCTTTTGCAGGCTGGGCAACACTGCCGCCGATAATTATTGCCATTTGATAGCAAGCTGCACAAAGGTCAGAGCGTCCTAGCTTCCACTCCATATAGGCCAAGCGATAGTACACCAGAGCAACATCTGAGCTAGAGAAAATGTGTGCGATAAGGTCTTTGAGCAGCTTTGCAGCCTCAAAAACTTTTGACTGATCTTCTAATGTTCTTACCAAAAGCAGCGTTGCATCAATTCCCAAAGGAGAAATTCTATGGGCTTCTTGTGCATAGCGTTCTGCTTTTTCTGGCTGCTCAAGCAGGTTGTAGGCACGAGCCATTCTTGCTAAAGACATAAAATAGGTGTCTGGAATAAGCACCAGTTTTCTTGGTTCATTGGGGAATGCAAGGTTATAAGCTACGCGCTCTGAGAGGGAATCAAAATATCTGTAGATAGAATCAGAGTCATCCAGATACAGACCCATATCAAGGGTTGGTGAAACCTGAGACTCAAGCTCTGTAAGCACCTTTTCTAGAGCGTCTGCATCTGGCTCTCCGTCCATGATGTTATTTATGGATTGAAGCGTTTTTTGCAAAGGCGAACCAAAGAGGAATTTCTCGGCCATAGACCTTCTGTCCGAGAAATCAATAGTGCCTTCAACCAGGCCATGGATGACTCTATCAAAGCCTTCAATGGCGTAAATATCAGAAGTTGAAGCTTTTGCTTCCTCAAATTTACCAACTGCATCTGCGGTAGAGGCATCTTTTGGGATGTTGTTGAGAGTGGTGTTCCAAAGCCTAATGCGATGAGATGCCTCAGAGTATCCAAGGTCACTTACCTTTTGGGCTCCACAAACAGCAGTAACTGCTGACGAGCAGGGGCGATCAGAAAGGTCTGGCATTTCAAAGAAGCTACGAGGAGAAACCCACTCGTCTGTTGGCTTCATAAAAGGCTCAACTTCGCTAAACCAACCTTCAGAGTCAAAAGAAACTCTGAGCGCTGGATCTTGTGGGAAGCTGTTGCCGTCAATTTGAGTGTTTGCTGCAGTAGGCAGCAGGCGAGCAAGAGCAGCCTCGTTTAAGTCCATGGATAGGACAATGCGTTCTTCTCCGCGCAAGCTGCCGTTGATGCAGACGCGAGAGATTTTGCAGCTTTGAAGTGCCATACGAGCCACGCAAAGAGAAGTACGCAGCGCGTAAGCGCGCGCCGCTGCAATTTGCTCTGCCTTTTCTGCGGATAAGAAACTAAAGCAGCGAGGACGAGCTACAAAGAACTCGAATACCAAAATATCAAGTTGTGGATTATAAGAGAAGTTGTATACCATCCTAAAAGGGAATGGCGTGTTCTCAACAAAGTTGGCAAACCAGAGACGCTTCATCCAGTCAGAGCTGCCATCAGCGTTACCACTAAAAGGAGCAACTTGCTCAGAAAGAGAAGCTGACTTGGGCATGAGACTTGCTACCTGCGAGAGGGTAGTACGAACAAGCTGAAGATCTGTCTCAGAAGCATGTGTATTCTTTAGGGCTTCAACATCTTGTGAAATGTTGAGGATTGCTTCTGTTGCAATAAAAGCATCGTACTCTTCTGGAGCACACTCCATTGTGTTGGCGTTGAACCACCAGCGACCCGTTCTGTCTAGCTTATGAACATCGCCCTTGGGCAGATTGGTATTCTCGAGATTTTTAGAGCGCATCAGCATCTCTTGAAGACCAGCCTCTGCAATCTGATTGTTTGCAACAAGGTCTTTAAGAGCGGCAATGACATTATTTGAGCGCAGTAAAATCTTCTCTAGGGTAGAACCCTGAGGTTGCTTTGAAGCTTTATTTAGCGAGAAAAGATCTGAGACGCCCAAGGTATCTCCTTTATCTGATGTAACTTGTTTATTTAAATGCTAGTTTAACGCATATAGGTAATGTATTTATTACCCGTCACACTTTGAAACTATACTGCAATTTATAAATAGTATAGAACAAGTGTTTCAGTTTTGAGAAGTGGGGTATACTACTTTCACAAGAAAAGGAGAATCTCATGGATGCATCTCATGCTGAAGATCAACATAAAGAATATATAGGTGCTGAACTGCGCCGATTTGGTCGTGAAGTAGGAGAAGAGAAGCTTCAGGTAGTATCTCCTTTTGAACCCGCAGGTGACCAGCCACAGGCAATAGAAAAGCTTGCTCAAGGAATTGAAGACGGGCTTAGGTACCAGACGCTCTTAGGTGTTACGGGTTCGGGTAAGACCTTCTCTATGGCTAAAACTATCGAGAAGCTCAACCGCCCCACGCTTATTATGGAACCCAATAAAACACTAGCTGCACAGGTTGCTTCAGAGATGAAGGAGCTCTTTCCTAACAACGCTGTTGTGTACTTTGTCTCCTACTATGACTACTACCAGCCAGAGGCATATGTTCCGCAGTCTGATACGTACATAGAAAAAGATGCTTCCATCAACGAAGAGGTAGAGAAGCTCCGTCACCAGGCAACTTCATCGCTTCTATCTAGACGAGATGTCATTGTAGTTGCATCTGTATCGTGTATTTACGGTATTGGTAGCCCTCAAGATTATGCAGGTCTTGCACCTAATGTAGATAAATCCGTTCCTCTTGAGCGCGATGATTTTATTAAAGATCTTATTGATGTCCAGTACGATAGAAATGATTACGATCTACAGCGCGGTATGTTTAGGGTTCGTGGAGACGTTGTTGATGTGTTCCCGCCGTATGCAGAAAATCCGCTGCGTATTGAGTTCTTTGGTGATGAAGTAGAAAGTATTTCAGAGGTTAGCAATGTAACGGGAGAAGTGCTTAGAGAGTTTGATGCTATTCCAATTTGGCCAGCATCTCACTACGTTACTGAGCGTCCAAAAATTACCCATGCTCTTACGACCATCTCGGAAGAGATGGAAGCTCGTGTTAAAGAGCTTAAAGAAAACGATAAATTGCTAGAAGCTCAGCGTCTTGCTCAGAGGACAAACTATGATTTAGAGATGCTTGAGACTATGGGTTATTGCAATGGTATTGAGAACTACTCGCGCCATTTAGATGGGCGTGCTCCCGGTGAGCCTCCCTATACGCTTATTGATTATTTCCCTAAAGACATGATTTGCATCATTGATGAGTCACACGTTACTGTTCCTCAAATTAGAGGTATGTATGAGGGTGATAGGTCTCGTAAGGTTACGCTGGTAGATCACGGATTTAGACTTCCTTCTGCACTTGATAACAGGCCGCTCAGATTTGACGAATTTGAGGGACGTATTCCACAGTTTATTTACGTCTCTGCAACTCCTGGAGACTACGAAGAGACGGTTGCCCAACAACAGGTTGAGCAGATTATTCGTCCAACTGGCCTCCTAGATCCAAAGATTGATGTCAGACCAGTAAGAGGTCAGATTGATGATCTTATTTCAGAGGTCAAAGAGAGAGTGGCAAAAAAAGAGCGCGTTCTTGTTACCACGCTTACTAAAAGAATGGCAGAAGATCTTACAGATCACCTGCTAGATGAGGGCATTAAAGTCAACTATATGCACTCGGATACCGCTACGCTTGACCGCGTAGAAATCATTAGAGATTTGCGCCAGGGAAAGATTGACGTACTGGTTGGCATTAACCTTTTGCGAGAAGGACTTGATATTCCAGAGGTTTCTCTCGTAGCAATTCTTGATGCAGATAAAGAGGGCTTCTTAAGAAACAGAAGGTCTCTTATTCAGACTATGGGTAGAGCGGCAAGAAACGCTTCAGGCCAGGTCATTATGTATGCCGATAAAATCACTGATTCTATGCGCATTGCTATAGATGAGACAAAAAGACGCCGAGAAATTCAGGAAGCGTTTAACAAAGAGCACGGTATTGTACCTAAGACCGTTAAGAAATCCATTACGGATATTGCAGGCTTTATTGCTGAAGCTTCAGAAAACGTTGATAAGCGTAAGCGCAAAAACGGAGAGTTCTATACCGCCTCTGATGACGAAGATTCGCTTGAAGAACAGCAAGAATCAATTCTTGAGATGCCTGCAGAATTGCTTGCTGAAGAGCTTCAAAATCTTCCGCGCTCAGAGGTTGAGGCTATGCTTTCTGGTATGGAAGCAGAGATGGCAGAAGCTTCTGCGTCAATGGATTATGAACATGCAGCAGAGCTCAGAGATCAGATTGTAGCCATTAGAAGCCAGCTTGAAGGCACTACCTCAGATGATGTTATCAAGAGGCTTAAAACAGGAGCTAGGAAGGGTAGTGCTCACGCAACTCGCAGACGTTATAGAGGCAAGCACTAAGCGTTGTTGTAGTGCTCTACTACAAGCTCAGCCATTCTAATACCATCTGCAGCAGCACTCATAATGCCGCCCGCATAGCCAGCGCCTTCACCTACAGGCCATATTCCCGGTGTGTTAATGCTCTGTCCTGTTTCATCACGGGTAATTCTTACAGGAGAGCTTGATCTTGTTTCAACTCCCGTAAGCACAGCATCGGGATGAGCAAAACCATGAAGCTTTTTGTCCATAACCGGAAGGGCTTCTCGTAAGGTTTGTAGGATGTAGGGAGGCAGACAGTCTTCAAGTGAGGTCCAGGTAACACCACGCGGATACGTTGGTTTTACCGAGCGGGGTCCAGTAGAAGCTTTCTTGTGTAGAAAGTCACCAACCAGCTGAGCAGGAGCAACATAAGAGCCGCCGCCTGCTTTAAAAGCTGCTTGCTCACAAGAGCGTTGCAGCTCAATGCCAGCAAGTACGTCGTCTCCTGGTAGGTCTTCTGGATAGACGTTAGTTAACAGGCCGGAGTTGGCATTTTTGCCCGCACGGTCAGACAGGCTCATGCCGTTTGTGACTACGCCGTCCTTCTCGCTAGCTGCAGATACAACATAGCCGCCAGGGCACATGCAGAATGAGAAAGCACTTCTACCAGAGGGAAGATGAACAGAAAGCTTGTAGGGGGCCGCTCCAAGTACGGGATTGGTTGCTTCGGGACCGTACAGTGATTTGTTGATTTGAGACTGAAGGTGCTCAATTCGCACACCCATGGCAAAGGTTTTTCTCTCCATAGAAATACCTTTGTCTTTGAGCATGACATACGTGTCTCTACTTGAGTGACCAGTCGCAAGAATCATTGTGCGAGTTTTTATGGTTTCAGTTTGAGTTGAGCCGTCTGGATTAGTCTTCTCGACCTGAATTGCAGAAAGAGAGCCATCTGAGGCTCGCTCTAGGGAGGTGAGCTTTGTCCTAAATGCAACGGCTCCGCCCGCCTCTTCAATCATTGTGACAATGTTGGTCACAACAGCGGGAAGAACATCACTTCCTACATGGGGTTTTGCATCCCATAAAATGTTTTTCTGTGCACCTGCTTTAACAAAAGTCTCAAGAATAAATCGGTGAGAAGCGCTTTTAGTGCCTGTGTTGAGCTTGCCGTCAGAAAATGTACCCGCACCACCAAGGCCAAACTGGATGTTGCTTTCAAGATCTAGCTGGCCAGTTTGGTTGTGATGCTCTACCGCTGCAGTTCTTCGTGCTGCATCATCTCCGCGCTCAATAAGCAGGGGATTGAGACCAGCCTTGGCAAGTGTAAGTGCACAGAACAAGCCTGCACACCCCGCTCCTACAATAACGGGTCGATTCTCTGAGGGGGCAGGTTGTACTGCTTTGGGAAGCGTAAAAGTATTTGGCTCAGCAAGCTTGATATGCTTTGCTGCTGACTTGCCTTGGATTTTCTTGAGGAGTTTTTGTTCCGCAACAGGCCCACCTTTAAGGTTTACGTGATAGGTGAGAATGAGAACAATATCGTTTCTTTTACGGGCGTCAATTGAGCGTTTGTGCAGCTCATATGAGGTAACCTCATCCGCAGAGACTCGGAGAGCGCGAAGCAGCGCGTCAAAGCCCACCTTTGATTCTTTAGCAGGATGCTTACGAAGAGGAGCAACATGAACTTTAATGTTTGATACTTCTAGCATGTTAGTTGTCCTCTTTCAAAGGTGCATTTTTCTGACAAGTGCTTTTTGCGGCAGCCAGACCAGCAACCATGCCGCTTTTCCATGCCCACGAGAGGTTGAATCCTCCACATTGAGCATCAATGTCAAGGGCTTCTCCAGCGATAAACAGACCCGGAATGCTGCGCGCCTCAAGTGTGTCTGTACTCACTTGCTCAACGGGAATACCACCAACACAGACCTGTGGTACAACTTTGGTGGATGTACCTGTTACGGTAAATGCTATTTTGTGAGCCTTGGCAATAGTACCCTCTACTGAGTCATGAGTACTCAGATAAGCAGCAATTTGTGGGTCGAGAAGACCGTCGGTGGTGTGAGCTTCTATAGCTGCCGCAACTTCTTCATCTGTAAGATGGGGGAGAAGATCAATCTCAAGAATATCTCCAGGTAAAGCAGTACGTGACAGGTTGAAAATCATGATTCCTGAGAGTCCAAACGGTCTAAAGAGTAGCTCACCCGATTCCTGTTTAAGGATAGTGCCGTTCCTTAAAAGCGTTGCATGAGCACGAACGCGCTTTCCATCTAGACTTGCTGGAGGCTGGGGAGTGCAGGAAAGTGCACAGAGTCCAGGTCGCAGTGAAGTGGTCTGCAAGTCAAGGCTCTCTGCAAGATTTGTGGTTGCGAGTCCGCCAGTAGCTAGAACTACTGATGACGCTTGGACTTTGTGTGTTTTCTCGTCACCAAAACATTCTTGGAAGCCAATGGTGAAGTCGTTGTGTTGGGATTTGACTGACGTTACTTCTCGTCCCAGGGCAAATTGGACACCTGCTTTTTGCGCTCGCTTGAGCAGCAATGATTGGATGGAGCTTGCCTGCCTGGTAAGAGGGTACATTCTGCCTTCGTCTTCTGTTGCCCAAGCAAGACCGCTAGACCTAAAAAAAGCCAGGATGTCCGCAAGAAACGTGTCCTTGTCCTTACAGACAGCTTGGACAAACTCTGGATGAGAGAAATTCTCAAAGCTCAAATCAGCATTGGTAAAGTTACAACGACCGCCGCCTGTTGCCAGGATTGTTCTGCCACTCTCTAGTGCTTTTTCAAAGACAACAACGCGCTTATTGGTACCAAGAACCTCAGCAGCAGTGATGGCAGCGCAGAGTCCTGCCGCGCCGCCACCAAGAATTGCTACATCAATGTTGTCTGGCACCATGAACGCCTGAGCTTGCTTAATACGCTGAGCCTGTGCTGCTTGTCGTTCTTTAATGCGCGTTGTTTGAGCCATAGTAAGAATTACCTTTTGTGTTGTGTAAGCACCAGCTTCTAGGGCTTACAGGTCAAGAACGCTCTGTGTTGCGTCAGGGACAAGACCTTGAGGAAGCTCGGTGCTAAAGGTTCCTTTATCGGCGATCTGCGCAAAGGTTGCATCCATAGGAAGCTGTCCCAAAGGCTTGAGGTTAAATGCCGCTGCGGTCTCGGCAAGCTTTGATGGACCGTAAGGCTCAATGCGCTCATCACAGTGAGGACAGGTGATGTATGCCATGTTCTCAATCAAACCAAGTACAGGTACATGCATCATTTCTGCCATGCGCACTGCCTTGCCCACAACCATCTGAACAAGATCTTGTGGAGAAGAAACAATTACAACACCCTCAACAGGAAGGGACTGAAATACGGTCAGTGCAACATCGCCTGTTCCTGGAGGCATGTCGATGAGCAGGTAATCAAGGTCACCCCAGTTGCACTGGCTGTAGAACTGTTGGATAGCACCAGCAACAACAGGACCTCTCCAGAGAACAGGATCGGTCTCGTTTTGAAGCACCAGGTTAGCGCTCATAATCTTGATACCGTTTGCGTCCTCGATAGGAATAAGCTGCTCTTCAACGCCGTAAGAGCGCTCATCAGAGATGCCAAACATACGAGGAATTGAAGGTCCGGTAATATCGCCGTCAAGAATACCAACGCGCTTACCTGCGCGAGCAAGGTTAGTAGCAAGAATGCCGGTGACAAAAGACTTACCAACACCGCCTTTGCCAGAAACAACGCCAATAACGTGCTTAACGCTTGAGTGTTGATTGAGTTCAAAGCCGGCAGGTGGCTGTGGCTCTTTCTTTTTGCCATGCAGCGCAGCGTCAATCTCTTTACGAAGCGCTTCTTTATCAATATCTACGTCTGCCATGTCTCTCCTTATGTAGCAGTTGTATGCAGTAACTACTTAATTCTACCCATAGAACTTTATGGCAAACGAGATAGCTATAATCTTTTCGGCGCACTTTAGCTGAACGTAGGAGGTTCACATGATTTTCTCGTCAATTAAAAATTTATCTGAGAATGACTTTGGTCAGAAATATATGGCCTGTGCTGCGGAGTTTCTAGCAACCCACAATCTGGATGAGCTGCCTTTGGGCAAAACAGAAATTGATGGAGATAACGTTTTTGTGAACGTCATGGAGTTTGAGCCAGCTCTTCCTGGCGAGAAGGACTATGAGGCTCATAAGATTTACGCTGATATTCATGTGGTTATTTCTGGCTCCGAAAGCATCGCTGTTGCCCCTCTTGAGCAGTGTGTTCTTAAGGGTGAATTTAATTTTGATGCTGATTTTGGTGCTTACACCAATCCTGGAGAAGAGACATGGGTTACCTTGCACGCTGGTGATTTTCTAGTGACACCTCCATCTGATGCTCACAAACCAGGCTGTACGCTGGAGAAATCTGGCTCAAAGCTCAAAAAGGCCGTGATGAAGGTTCGCATTAAATAGGGAAGCGCGCTTGCCGTGTTTTGGCGGCATTATCTTGGGTATACTAGAACATCAGTACGCACAAATCGCATCGGTGTACTGATGTTGTTTTCTATTGTTTGGCAGTTGGCGCGTAAAAGAAATGCGCATGTCAAACTGGTTATGTGAGGAACTATGGCTTCAAGCAAAATTGCTATCCGTGGTGCACGAGAGCACAACCTGCAAGACATTGATATTGATATCCCTCGTGATCAGCTGGTAGTTATTACGGGACTTTCTGGTTCGGGCAAGTCAAGTCTTGCCTTTGACACCATTTACGCAGAAGGACAGCGCCGCTACGTTGAGTCCTTGTCCAGCTATGCCCGTCAGTTCTTGGGACAGATGGATAAGCCAGACCTTGACTCTATCGATGGCCTTTCTCCTGCGGTGTCCATCGATCAGAAGACCACTTCCAGAAATCCTCGCTCTACCGTGGGTACCGTTACAGAAATCTACGATTACCTGCGTCTTTTGTATGCTCGCATGGGTACTCCTCACTGCCCTGAGTGCGGTCGCGTTATTGAGCGCCAGACAACAGATCAGGTTGCCGATAAAATCCTCGAGGCTGGTCAGGGACGTAGAGCTTATGTCCTGTCTCCTGTTGTTTTGGGTCGCAAGGGCGAGTACGTCAAGCTCTTTGAAGATCTGCGAAAAGAAGGTTTTTCTCGCGTTCGTGTTGACGGTGTTGTGCGTGAACTTGATGAAGAAATTACGCTGGGAAAGACCCTCAAGCACGATATTGAGGTGGTTGTAGACCGTATTGTCATTCGTCCTGATTCTTTGGGCCGCATTGTTGAAGGCGTTGAGCAGGCAACTAAGCTTGCCCAGGGCAAGGTAGGCATATTGCTCCTGGCCGATAAATCCAATCCAGAGACTATGCCAGAAGAACTCCTGCAGTATTCGCTGGCGCTTGCTTGTCCTATTCACGGTCACTCTATGGATGACCTGCAGCCTCGTGATTTCTCGTTCAATGCCCCTTACGGCGCCTGTCCTGACTGTGATGGCCTAGGAACTCGTAAAATCATTGATGCTGCGGCACTGATTGCTGATCCAAAACTGTCCGTATCAGAGGGCGTTTTTGGAAGCCTCTTTGGCCACTCTAATTACTATCCGCAGATTCTGTCTGCAGTCTGCAAACATTTTGACGTGTCTGATACAACACCTTGGAACAAGCTGCCTAAGAAGGTGCAAGATGCCCTTCTCGGTGGCCTTGGTTCAACTAAGATTCGCGTTGACTACAAAACGCGAGACGGCCGCAATACACACTGGTTTACCACGTTCTCTGGTGTCAGAAAGATTCTTTTTGACAAGTATCAAGAGACCACGTCAGAGAATATGAAGACGCATCTTGAGAAGTACATTCGTGAGATGCCCTGTACAACTTGTCACGGAGCTCGCTTAAAGCCAGAAATTCTCTCCGTTACGGTTGGCGAGAAAAACATCTGGGAGATCTGTGAACTTTCCTGTAAAGAGTCGCTCCAGTTCTTCAAGCAGCTGACTATTACTGACCGTCAGAAGGTTATTGCAGGTCCTATTGTCAAAGAGATTGTGGCAAGGCTACAGTTCTTGGTTAACGTTGGCTTGGATTACCTCACGCTTTCTCGCGCAGCAGCATCGCTTTCTGGTGGAGAGGCCCAGCGTATTCGCTTGGCAACTCAGATTGGCGCTGGTCTCATGGGCGTCCTTTACATTTTGGACGAGCCTTCCATTGGTCTGCATCAAAGAGACAACAACCGCCTCATTGAGACCCTCAAGCAGCTCAGAGATCGCGGTAATACCGTACTTGTGGTCGAGCACGATGAAGATACCATTCGTGCAGCTGACTACGTTATTGACATGGGTCCCGGCGCCGGTGAGCTTGGTGGTCACGTTGTTGCTGCGGGAACTCCAGAAGAGATCATTAAGAACCCTGATTCCATCACAGGCGCGTACCTTACAGGAAAGAAGCAGATTAGACTTCCAGAGACTCGCCGTAAGCCCGGTCGTGGAAAGATCAAGATTACAGGAGCTAGCGCTAACAACCTTAAAAACGTTTCTGCCGCTATTGAGCTGGGCACGTTGACGGTAGTCACAGGCGTTTCTGGTTCTGGTAAGTCTTCTTTGGTTACCGATACCCTTGCACCCGCGCTTACCAATGCAGTTCAGCACTCAAAACGTGTGGTAGGAGAGTATAAAAAGCTTGAAGGCGTCGATCTTATCGATAAGGTCATTGATATTGACCAGAGTCCTATTGGAAGAACACCTCGTTCTAATCCAGCAACCTATATTGGCCTTTGGGATGACCTGCGCGCGCTGTACGCTTCAGTCCCAGAGTCTCGTGCTCGTGGTTACTCAGCTGGTCGTTTCTCGTTTAACGTCCAGGGAGGCCGCTGCGAGGCTTGTAAGGGCGACGGCCAGATAAAGATTGAGATGAACTTCTTGCCTGACGTCTACGTTCCTTGCGAGGTCTGCCACGGTAAGCGTTACAACCGCGAGACGCTCGAGATTCTCTATCACGGCAAGTCTGTCTCTGACGTCCTTGACATGACTGTTCATGAGGCACTAGCGTTTTTTGCAAATATTCCTCGCATTAAGAACAAGTTGCAGACTCTCCACGATGTTGGTCTTGGCTACATTCACCTTGGCCAGCCTGCAACTACGCTTTCTGGTGGCGAGGCGCAGCGTGTTAAGCTTGCAAAAGAGCTTCACCGTCAGCAGACTGGTAAAACTCTTTATATTCTGGACGAGCCAACAACTGGCCTTCATTTTGAGGATGTCAGACAGCTTATTGTTGTTCTTGAGCGTCTTGTTGATGCGGGTAACACCGTTCTTGTTATTGAGCACAACTTGGATGTCATCAAGATGGCTGATCGCATTATTGACATGGGTCCAGAAGGTGGCGATGGCGGTGGAACCGTAGTTGTTTCTGGTACGCCAGAAAAGGTTGCGACAACACCAGAAAGCCACACAGGTAAGTTCCTCAAAGAGATTCTTGACCGCGATAACGCACGTCTAGCTGCAGAGAAAAAAGCTCAGAAGAAGCGCGCATAATATGGCGAGAAAAACGGTCAAGGTCCAAAAGACAAATGCAATGAGGGAGCTTGATGCTGCCGGCATTGCTTACGAGTTCCAATCTTATGAGGTAGACGAAGACGTTCCTTCTGGAGAGTTGGGTACTCATATTGCAGAGATGCTTGGAGAAGATCCAGACGCTGCATTCAAAACGCTTGTCTGCGTGTCTTCAAGTGGAGAGCATGTGGTGTGCTGCATTCCAGTAGATCAAGAGCTTGATCTTAAAAAAGCAGCAGCTGCATCCGGTCAAAAGAACCTCTCCATGCTGCCCGTTAAAGAGCTTGAGGGTTTAACGGGCTATGTGCGTGGTGGTTGTACTCCCGTTGGTATGAAGAAGCAGTTTCCCACTATAATTGACGAGACTGCTCAGCTTTTTGAGCTTATTCATATCTCTGGCGGAAAACGCGGACTCAGTTTGACGCTTTCTCCAGAAGATTTGTCTTCATTTGTATCGGCTACGTTTGCAGATATTGTTCGCGAGGTGCACTAGTGGCATATCAGCCCAAACATATGCGACTTTCAGCAGAGTCTTCTGATGGAACCTTATCTGAAGAAACTCTGAGCAAGGCTCTTGATCAGACCTTTGATAAGCCTCCTGTAGTGGATAACATTGTTGTTCCAGAGACGTTTCATCAACCAATTGAGGATGAGGCGTTTGAGCAGATTGTGAGTCAGAAACTCGAAGAGGCCGCTGCTGAAGAGGATAACTCTGAGACAGATAACAGCTCTGTGTCAGACGGCAACTTCGACGCAGGTAATCCTTATAGTGAAGAAGCTTCTGAGGAAGAGGACGTTTCTAAGCAGAAAGACTTGAGCCGTTCTACCTCTATGATGAGCGTGCTTGTTCTGATTAGTCGTATCACGGGCTTCTTAAGAACCTGGGCTCAGGCATTTGCTATGGGTGCAACTGTTCTTGCAAGCTGCTATTCCATTGCAAACACCCTTCCTGACCAGCTCTATGAGCTTGTTGGTGCAGGAATGCTCACTACAGCTTTCTTGCCGGTATATCTCTCTATTAAGAAGAAGGTTGGACAGGATGAGGCAAATGCCTATACCTCCAACCTGCTTTCCATTGTTGTTGTCGCAACAGGTCTTGTTGCCGTTTTAGGTTTCTTCTTTGCCGCAGAAGTGGTGTATACACAGTCCTTCTCGGCAGGTGCTGATTTTGATCCAACGCTGGCAGTGTACTTCTTTAGGTTCTTTGTTATTGAGGTTATGCTGTATTGTTTCTCCACCATTTTCTCTGGTGTTTTGAATGCAGAAAGAGACTACCTCTGGCCAGCCGCAGCCCCTATCTTTAATAACTTTGTGACTACGGCATCGTTCTTTGCGTATGCTTTCTTGGTTAACACAAACCCTGAGCTGGGCCTTCTTATTCTTGCACTGGGGAATCCCCTGGGCGTTTTGATTCAGGTTCTGATTCAGGTACCGTCACTTAAGCGCAAGGGGATTAAGCTCTCGTGGAGAATTAACCTCAAAGACCCCGCACTTAAAGAGACGCTCAAGATTGGCGCGCCTGCTCTGATTGTTGTGGTTGCCACGTTTGTAACTATGTCGGTGCAGACAAGCTCGCAGCTCAGTGTTTCTGCATCGGGCGCTTCCGTTGCGGCGTACGCTCGTCTTTGGTACACGCTGCCATATTCCATTTTGACGGTGCCTATTACCACAGCCCTCTTTACCGAGCTGTCCGATAGCTGGGCAAAAGAGAATATGGACCAGTTCAAGAAGGACTTCAAGCACGGTATCAACCAGATTCTTTTCTTTACCGTGCCGTTCATGATGTACTTGATGATCTTCTCGATGCCTCTTGTTTCTATTATTGGAGCAAGCAAGTTCACTGAAGACCAACTGCTGTTAACCCAGCAATTCTTGATTGGCCAGTCGCTTGCTTTGCCTTTGTATGGCATTGGCATGTACCTGCAAAAAGTCTGCTCTGCTATGCGTCGTATGACGCTCTACGCTGTTTCTGCAACGCTTGGCTCTGTCGTGCAGGTTTTAGTGCTGCTGGTGGGTACTTCTCACTTTGGCATGATGTTTGTAGCAGCTACTTCAGCCATCTTCTATGTGGTTATCGATACCATTATGTTGATCAGCCTGCGTAAGCACCTTGGTCAGATTGGACTTAAGTCCATGGTGTTTGCATTTGTTCGTTCAATTCTTTTTGGCCTGGCAGGATCGGCTGCAGCACTTCTTATCATGGTGGGCCTGCGCGCCGTTATTGGCGTACCAGACGGCCGAGCGCTCTATGGCGTGCTGTACTGCATCTTTGCAGGTATTCCAGCTGTTTTGGTTACCTATGGCTTGGCAATCCTCTTTAAATCACCAGAGTCCGCCATGCTTCGTTCACTGGTTTCTCGCGTGAGGTCATAGCATGGCCAGAAGCGGCGCAAAAAACGGCAAAGATAGCTCTCAGAACAACCTTGATCCCAACTACGTGCCTTCGGGGGCGCCGGGACTTGCGCCGTCATTTTCTTCCGAGCCTTCAGATGATCTGGTATCCATCAGAGAGCAGGTTGATCAGGTGCCAACTGATCCAGGCTGTTACCTCTGGAAAGATGGGTCTGGCAAGGTTATCTATGTAGGAAAAGCTAAGAACCTGCGTGCTCGCATGAGGCAGTACGTCACACTTCAAGATGATCGAGCCAAGATTCCACTGATGATGCAGGTCGTGCGTAGTTTTGACTACATTGTGGTAGAAAACGAGCACGAAGCACTGGTGCTGGAGCGCAACCTCATTGCTCAGTATCGTCCTTACTTCAACGTGGACTTTAAAGACGATAAGAGCTATCCCTACATTGCCATTACCGAGTCAGATACCTTCCCAGCAATTAAATACACGCGCGAGAAACACAAGAAGGGTACGCGCTATTTTGGTCCCTACACTGATTCTTACGCCGCTCGCCAGACCATTGAGACGCTCAGAAAAGTAGTGCCTATCTGCTCCGCTACGTGCGTGGAGTGGAAGCGTGCTAAGCGTTTGCTCGAAAAAGACCCTGATGGGGCGGCTGTTGCTAACTTGCTGCTGGCAAAGAAGGGACGTCCCTGCTTTGATTACCACGTAGGCAAGGGACCTGGCGTGTGCGTTGGCGCCATTGATACCGTTTCCTACGCAAAGAACGTCAGGCAGGTAGAAAACTTTCTCCGCGGAAATCGTTCCGAGATTGTCTCTGAGCTCAAAGATCAGATGCAAGAAGCCGCCGCTGACCTGGATTTTGAGAAGGCAGCTAGGCTTAAGTCCCGCCTGACTTCACTTTCTGATCTTGACGACCGCCAGCAAGTCACATTTCCTACCTCGGTCAACATTGACCTCATTGGCATTTATCGAGAAGAAACTATCTCCGCTGCCTGCGTTTTTGTTGTGCGAGAAGGTCGTACCATCCGCTCAGTTGAGTTTATCCTGGACAAAGGCTTGGACGTTTCCGAGGAAGAGCTGGTTTCGGGCTTCCTAAAGCGCTACTACGATGAAACCGCTGACATTCCCGCAGAGGTTAACCTGCCCATCGATCTTCTCGACGCAGAGGTTTTGTCCGAGTGGCTGACACAAAAACGAGGCCACAACTGTGTGCTTCACCACCCACAACGTGGCGAGAAGTTCCGTCTTCTTCAGATGGCTTCCGCTAACGCTCGTCATGCGCTGATGCGCCATATGATTCGCACGGGTTATGCTGACGACCGTACTAACCAGGCACTTCTTCAGCTTGAAAGCGCACTTGCGCTTGACGCGCCGCCACTGCGCATTGAGTGTTTTGATATCTCTACGCTTCATGGAAACTTTACTGTTGCGTCTATGGTGGTCTTTACTAACGGAAAGGCTGATAAGAGTCAGTATCGACGCTTTAAGATCCGTGCTGAGCTTGATGAAGCAAACGACTTTGTTTCAATGACAGAGGTTCTAGGCAGAAGGTATAGTCCGGAGCGCATGGCGGATGAGCGCTTTGGCTCACGACCTGATTTGCTGGTAGTTGATGGTGGTAAGCCTCAGCTGACCGCCGCAATCAATCAGCTTAATGAGCTGGGGCTGGATATTCCTGTCTGCGGCCTTGCTAAGTCTGATGAGGAAGTCTTTGTGCCTTGGGACGACACACCAATTGTGTTGCCTACAGGTTCAGCATCTTTATACCTTATCAAGCAAGTCCGTGACGAATCTCACCGTTTTGCGATTACCTTCCATCGTGAGCTTAGAGATAAGGCAATGACTGTCTCTATTCTGGACGAAATCCCTGGTGTAGGACCTAAACGCAAAAAAGATATCATGCGCCATTTTGGCTCTTTTAAGCGCTTAAAGGCTGCAAGTGTTGAGGATATTTCTCAGGTAAAAGGTGTTTCTGTGAACTTGGCAGAAACTATTTATGAAGAGCTCAAAGCTTGGGAAGAATCCTCTACGACTGTACATGAGAAGTTAGATGCAAGGGGAGGAACTCATGAGTAAAACAGCAGACGAGAAGATCTTGGCACTCGTGAATCCAGAATACATGAAGCGTATTCCATTCTTTGTTCGTGGTCACGCAACAGGTAAGTCTTGTGAGTATATTGCTCGGGAGTATCCAGAGCTTTACGCTGCATTTGAGGATGAACCTAGTGCTCAACAAGTTGAAGAGATGTCAAAGATTATCAACGAGCTCTTTGAGCAAAGGATGAAGAAGCACAATCTCTAAAACCAAATCAAACAATAGAGTTATTTGTAATAAGAATGGCAGCTATGAAGTGTTGTTATGCCATTCTTATTTTTTTCATTCATCGCTGAAATATAGCCATTGGCCGACAGATGAACTGCTAAAGCATACTCGTACGGAATATCATTAGAGCAACCTAGTCATTACTCGTATGTCAATTGCGACAAGCAGTTCTAGTGAGGTGACAGATGATGCAGCGTAGAAAAAGGTTTATAAAAGGTCTGTCATTATTGGTAGTTCTTGTTATTTGTGGCTTACTGATTAACAACTGGTTTTTTAAGCTGAATACTATGAGACTGCCAGAGTTAAAAAAGCAGGCAGCTCAGTATGTTGTGCAACAATATGAGAATAAGAAAAATGGTCTTAAGTCTGATTTTGGGTCCGCAGAAAATATTGATTTAGAGACCGCTACTATCTCTGGGCCATTTTTAGGAGTCAGTCAAGCTAACCTACTTATGTTGAATGTAGATTTATATTGGGTAATAAGCTCTCAAGAAACGGTTGTTGGTACTGTTGAGCAAGATTTGGGGCTATTCGCCATTGGGTCTTATTTTGGAACTCCAAAAATGTGGATTCAAACAAGGAACGCTGGGCTGTTACAAGAAATGCATAATAGAAATTATAGATGTCTAGTTAGAAGTTTTTGTGGCTTAGGGTTAAGTGGATGGCCGCCACCGTATCTAGCTGATGGCTATTTAGGACGTTATAGCCCAGCAGATGGAAATTTTGACATTGAAAAAAATGACGAACAAGTATCAGAGATAATCGAATCTCATTTAGGGGAAGAACATCTAGATTTTATGGCGAACCCTGAGCGCGTTGTAGATTTAGCTAAGTAATTTTGAGGTGTTTTTGCTGTTCTAAGACAAGAGTCAGTTCATTTTGGACTGACTCTTGTTTAATCTTCACAACATATCCGTAATTTCTAAAGGTAAACGGTAGCAAATCATCGGTAAACGGTAGTTGACAATGATTACTACTTATGTAGTTAGTTAAATATTTTATATATTTGATAAGGTAAAATAATAATAAAGCCCGCTATCTGCGGGCCTTCTTAGCTGCTATTAAGATTTATATGTAGTAAATAATACAACAAAACACGTTTTCATATTTTGAGCAGCCAATGGGCGATATTTTTGTACCGTTGGGCGAACTGTGTTCAGAAGAAATATCTTTTCTTCATATAGTTATGTAGATGTAAGCCACACAAGTGGCATTGGTGCCACGTTGTGGCAAGGAGAGTTTTTAGAAAGAGGCAGAAATGAGCGAGTTTATTAACCGTCCACTTTCGCGTCGCGGCTTCCTTGGCGGAGCAACTGTAGCAGCTGGCCTTGGCCTCACCGCTTGCGGTGGCGGACAGCAGAAGGCAGCTGAGGCTCCATCTGGAAAGGAAGGCGGCGGCACAATTACTGCTGGAACCGCTTATTCAACACAGAACTATGATCCATCTACTACTTCATCAGCACTTGCCCTTGGTGTTAACTGGCAGGTAGTTGAGGGTCTCTATGGCCTAAACTTCCACGACTATTCCACCTTCAATGAGCTTGCTACTGCTGATCCTAAGAAGGTTGACGATTACACCTTTGAGATTACCCTCCGTGACGGCGCAAAGTTCTCTGATGGTAATGAAGTTAAGGCAGATGACGTTGTTGAGTCCTTCAACCGTTCCGCTGCTAAGGGTAGCGTTTACGTCCCAATGCTTTCCCCAATTGCTTCCGTAGAGAAGAAGGATGACAAGACTGTCACCGTTAAGACCACTATTGCTAACTTCTCCCTCCTCAAGGAGCGTCTGTCCATTGTTCGCGTTGTTCCAGCAAGCAGCTCCCAGGATGAGATGAAGAAGCAGCCAGTTGGTTCTGGTCCATGGCAGTTTGAGTCCATCTCTGACAACACTCTTGACCTTGTTCCTAACAAAAACTACAACGGCGCAACTCCTGCTAAGGACGAGAAGCTCCACTATGACGTCCTTAAGGATCCAACCGCTCGTCTGACCGCTCAGCAGGATGGAACCACTCTTGCTATGGAAATGGTTCCTGCAGACGCTGTAGATCAGCTCAAGGGCGCAGGCTGCACCGTTGACGCTGTTCAGGGCTTTGGTGTCCGCTTTGCAATGTTCAACCTTGGCAAGGCTCCTTGGGACAACGTTAAGGTTCGCCAGGCATGCCTCTATGCACTTGATACAGACAAGATGCTTGCAAACGCATTCTCTGGTCAAGCTGAGGTTGCTACCAGCTACCTTCCTTCTTCCTTTGCTAACTATCACAAGGCATCTACTGTCTATGCACACGATGTTGATAAGGCTAAGAAGCTCATTTCTGAGTCTGGCATCACTCCTGGTGATGTTGTTCTTCGCACCACCGATAACGAGCAGGTTAAGTCCATGGCAACTCAGGTCAAGAATGATCTTGACGCACTTGGCTTTAATGTAAGCATCGTTTCCGATACTTCTCCAGCAACCTATGCTGCAATTGACGCAGTTGACGGCTCTTGGGACATCCTGCTTGCCCCTGGCGATCCTTCCTGCTTCGGTGCAGACGTCGACCTGCTGCTCAACTGGTGGTATGGCGATAACGTCTGGATGACCAAGCGTTGCCCATGGAAGGAGTCCGCTGAGTGGACCAAGCTCCACGAGCTCATGACCAAGGCTCTTGGCCAGTCTGGTGCTGATCAGCAGTCCACTTGGAACGAGTGCTTCGACATCATCGCTGAGAACGTACCTCTGTACCCAGTTCTCTTTGCTAAGACCTTCACCGCTTCCTGGAGCGAGAAGCCAAACAGCAACGGCGTTGCTCTCAAGGGCTTCAAGGGCATCGGAACCACCGGCCTGTCCTTCATTGATGTCAACACAGTTACTGCTAGCTAATTTGTTGTCGTCACGCGCTTAGCATCTCATAGATTGGGGCCCGAGCGTTTTACTTATAACGCTCGGGCTCTTGTGCTCAAAATTTAGTCCTGAGGTGCACAAAGTCTCATCAAATTTTATTTGTACGGTTTGTTTTAAAGAGAGAGGGGGAGATAGTGAACAACCTATTACGTCTTATCGGACGCCGTCTTATTGCGCTGCCGATTATGGCTTTAGGCGTCACCTTTCTCGTATTCTTCCTAATGTCTTTCTCGCATGTTGATCCTGCATACAATGCCTTGGGAGAGTCTGCTTCTGAAGAAGCTATCCAGCAGTATCACATTGAGAATGGCCTTGATGACCCATGGCCTGTGAGATATGTACGCTATATCGGTGATGTTGCTCATGGAAACTTGGGTACCTACGGCACTTCTCACTATTCAGTTGCTGAAAGAATTTCAAAGGCTCTGCCAGTAACTATGCAGTTGACCTTTATGGGTCTCTTTATTGGCGCAATAGTTTCGTTTACGTTGGGCGTTATTGCGGCTCTCTATAGAGATCAATGGCCCGATCAAATCATCCGCGTATTCTCAATTGCCGGTCTTGCAACGCCATCATTCTGGTTGGCAGTTCTTTTGATTCTGGTCTTTGCGTCTACGCTCAAGCTTTTGCCCGCCTCTGGAGCGCTGCCAGATCCTACGGTAAATCTTGTCGGCTACCTGGCTCGTATGATTATGCCGGCATTTGCACTTGCGGTTCCAATGTCTGGTCAGATGACCCGTATTGTTCGTACCGCTATGGTCGAGGAGCTGGATAAGGACTACGTCCGTACTGCTCGCGGTGCTGGTATTCCAGAGAGAATCGTCATTGCAAGAAACGTACTTCGCAACGCTCTTATTACCCCTGTAACTACACTTGGTCTTAAGATTGGTTACCTCATGGGTGGCGCCGTTGTTATCGAGGTTATTTTTAACCTTCCTGGCATGGGTACCGCAATTCTTGAGGGCATCCAGGGTAACGAGGCAATGCTTGTTCAGGGCGTTGTTGTTGTCGTTGCACTGTCCTTCATCATCATCAACATTGTTGTTGATATGTTGTACATCTTGATTAACCCACGCATTAGGACGGTGTAGTGCGATGGTACAAATTAGAAAAAAACAAGTCGAGAAGCTCGAAGAAGCTGCTGCAAAGGGTTCAACCTTTGGTGGCTTTAAGAAGATGAAGACAGCTTCCAAGATTGCTCTTGTCATTCTTGTCTTTGTTGTTCTTGCTTCTGTCTTTGCAAACTTTATTGCTCCACATAACCCACTTGAGATCTTCAACGCTCGTCAGGCTCCAGGTAATGGATTTATTTTTGGTACTGACGATAAGGGCCGCGATATTCTTTCTCGTATGCTCCATGGTGGTCAGTATTCACTGGTTATTGGTTTTGGTGCTACGGGTATGGCACTTTTGTGTGGCTCAATTATTGGTGCTATTGCCGCTGTTTCTAGAAAGGCTGTCTCTGAGGTCATCATGCGTGTGCTCGACATCATCATGTCGTTCCCAGGCATTGCACTTGCAGCAGTCTTTGTTTCTATTCTTGGTAACAGCGTTCCTTCAATCATCTTTGCCATTGGCTTTATGTACACGCCACAGATTGCGCGTATTGTTCGTGCAAACATCGTAAGTGAGTACGGCGAGGATTACGTAAGGGCAACCATTGTTTCTGGTGCTCGTGCTCCTTGGATTCTGTGGAAGCATGTTCTTCGTAACTGCATTGCTCCCATCATGGTCTTTACCGTTACGCTGGTAGCAGACGCAATTATCTTTGAGGCATCTTTGACCTTCATCGGTGCAGGTATTGCAGAGCCAACTCCAACATGGGGTAATATTCTGGCTGATGCTCGTGCTGGCGTTCTTGCTGGTCGTTGGTGGCAGGCATTCTTCCCAGGCCTAGCTATTATGATGACCTGCCTGGCACTGAACATCCTCTCCGAGGGTCTTACTGATGCTATGGCAGCAGCACCTGGAGCTCCTGTTGACACAGAGAACTCTGATTCCAGGCGTGCAGATGACATCCTGGCATCTGATCCAGTTCGTGCGTACGCAGAGCAGGCAGAGTCTCTTGAGCGCAGACTTAATGCACTCAAAGAGGTTGAGCTGTCCAGAACAGACAGACGCAAGCCAGACTTTGATGTTGCACCATTGCTCAGCGTTAAAGATTTGTGCATCAGCTTTGAGTCTCACGGAGACGTCAAGGTTGTTGACCATGTAAGCTTTGATGTCCGTCCTGGTCAGTGCATGGCGCTGGTCGGCGAGTCTGGCTGCGGCAAGTCAATTACCACCAAGGTCATCATGGGTCTGACTGATCCAAAGGAAACCATTACTGGCGAGGTTCTCTACAAAGACCAAGACCTCCTGAAGCTCTCCAAAGAAGAGCACCGCAAGCTGCTTGGTCACGAGCTTGCAATGGTGTACCAGGATGCTCTGTCTTCGCTGAACCCTTCCATGCTTATCTCTTCTCAGATGAAGCAACTTACCAGCAGGGGAGGCACTCGTTCCGCAGAGGAGCTTCTAGAGCTTGTAGGCCTGGATCCAAAGCGTACGCTTGAGTCTTATCCACATGAGCTTTCTGGTGGTCAGCGTCAGCGTGTTCTGATTGCTATGGCATTAACCCGCGATCCTTCTCTGGTTATTTGCGACGAGCCAACAACCGCTCTGGACGTTACTGTTCAGAAGCAGGTCATCAAGCTCTTGAATGACCTCCAGCGTCGTCTTGGCTTCGCAATGATCTTTGTTAGCCACGACCTTGCACTTGTTGCAGAGGTTGCTTCTGAGATTACCGTTATGTACGCAGGCCAGGTTATTGAGCAGGCAGCTACTACTGAGCTTCTGACCAATCCTGTTCACGAGTACACCCGCGGTCTTCTCGGCTCTGTTCTTTCCATTGAGGAAGGCGCACAGGATGGTACCAGGCTTCACCAGGTACCAGGTTCTGTTCCTTCTCCAGAAGACTTCCCAACAGGCGATAGGTTTGCTCCTCGTTCAAGCCACCCAGATTTGGGACTTGAGGTTCACCCTGTTATCAAGGAGATTCCTGGTAAGCACCATCGTTTCTCCGAGCTGCCTGATGAGTATCTGAAGGAGCATGGTCTTGTGCCTTACCTTGAGCGTTCTCAAAAGGAGGTGAGGTAAATGGCTACAACAACTGAAGAGCAGCCAATTATCTTCCTCGATGACATTTCGGTTACGTTTAAAACACGTACGGGTTCAATCTTTAAGCCTAATAAGGTTCACGCAGTACAGAATGTTTCTCTCAAGCTTATGCCTGGTGAGACCATTGGTATTGTTGGTGAGTCTGGCTGCGGAAAGTCTACTACCGCAAATGTCATGTGTGGCCTTCAGTCACCAACGTCCGGTCATGTGTACTTCAAGGGAATGGATGTTACCAAGCGTACTCCAGAGCTTAGAAAGCAGATTGGCCGCGTTGTCTCTGTTGTCTTCCAGGACCCAGCAACTGCTCTTAACCCTCGTATGATTGTTAAAGACCAGCTCATGGATCCACTGCTCGTGCACAAGGTAGGAACAGAAGAGGAGCGAGAAGCCCGTATTAATGAGCTTGTCGGTTTGGTAGGACTTCCACATTCCGCACTTCGCGCCCTTCCAGGTCAGCTCTCTGGTGGTCAGCGTCAGCGTGTTGCAATTGCACGTGCGCTTTCTCTGAACCCATCGGCAATCATTGCTGACGAGCCTACTTCCGCACTGGACGTTTCTGTTCGCGCACAGATCTTGAACCTGCTCACCGACCTCAAGTCTGAGCTGGGTCTCTCGATGATTTTTATTTCGCACGATATTCAGACTGTCCGCTATGTTTCTGACCGCATCATTGTTATGAATCACGGCCAGATTATGGAAGATGGTCCTGCTAAGCAGGTCTTTGAGCATCCAACAGATCCTTACACTAAGACGCTTTTGGGTGCTGCACCATCTTTGCTTCATCCTAAACTGGGTGAGTAGCGCTTACGTTTTTGTTTGACTAGAGCGCAGCTTAGGCTGCGCTCTTTTAGCTTGTTAGGTGGATCAATGCACCAAGAAACGCTTGAGCTTGCAGAATTGAAGGCAGCTCATGCTTTGACGCCCTATCCTTCGGATTTTGAGGCGTTTTGGAAGGCACGTATGGAGGAAGCAGATAACGCTCCTCTCAGCTGGCAGATTGTTCCTTCAACAGAGGTCACATCAACTGCTTCAGCTCACTTTTTTGACCTAACGTTTGTGGGTATTGATGGCGCAGAAGTCTATGCAAAGTATCTGCGACCACAGACTGCCTTAGATGTACAAACCCCGCTTGTTTTACAGTTTCATGGCTATCCAGGATCTTCTCGCAGTTGGTTTGAGCAGAGCTCATTTTTGGGCTTGGGCTGCTCGCTGATTGCGCTTGATAATCCTGGGCAGGGTGGCCGTAGTTTGGACGGAAGCTCGTACAAGAGCACTACCGTCTCGGGTCACTTGGTGCTCGGACTAGATGGACCTGTAGAGGACCTTTACTTTGTTCATTTGTATCAGAATATTCGCTTGCTCTGCAGAATTGTTCGCCAGCTTGAAGGAATTGATACAAATCGCGTTTTTGTAAACGGCGCGTCACAGGGCGGCGGTATTGGTCTTGCTACCTGCGCACTCAATCAAGACCTTATCAACAGGGCAGCAATTCTTTATCCCTTCCTCACCGATTTTAGGTGTGTGTGGGAACTTAATGCTGATGAGGTTGCCTACGAGGGCATCCGTTATTATTCCCGCTGGTTTGACGCAGATGGTTCTCGCGTTGATGAGGTCTTTGCAAAGCTTGCCTATATTGATTCAGCTAATTTTGCACGCCTGGTTACCTGTCCTGTGCTTTTTGGCACCGGACTTGATGACCCGGTAGTTCCTCCCGAGGCTCAGTTTGCAGCTTACAATGCCTTGACCTGCCCAAAGAGACATCTTCTTTATCCCGGATACGCGCATGAAGAGATTGGCGATTTTGACGATAAGATCATTGATTTCTTCTGCTCAGACAAGGGAGAGCAAGCTCTTGAAAAGTTGGACTCGTCATTTCCTGCTCAAGCAGAAGGCGAGGTGAAAGCATGAGGGGCTTAACACAAAGGCTTGAAGATGCTCGTTCTTATCGCGGCGCGTGGCTTAGACCATCAAACTTTGAATCATTTTGGGAGACGTCCGTAGCGTTTGCACAAAATGCGCACGTAGAGAGTGTGGTTGAGCTTCCGTCTGCTACCCAGGCGGCAACGTTTAAGCGCATCACATTCACCTCAACTGACCAGACGCAGCTGCGTGCTCGCGTCATTCTTCCAGCAGGTGTGTCGGTGGCAGAACCGCTAGCTGCGACAGAGTTGTCCGCCCCAGCAGAGCTGTCCGCCTCGGCAAAACTGCCCGCGGTGGTGCTCTTCTCCGATCTTGGTCGGGGAGTGCGTAGCTGGCTGCACCTATTGCGTTTCTCTGCGCTTGGCATGCCCGTTGTAGCCCTAGAGGCTCGCCCGTGCGAAGCGCCACTCAAAGACGCTTGGAGGGGAGCGTTGACCGCAGAGGAGCTTGCCCGCGCGCTCATCAACCCAGATGACGCCGCATCCTCCACGCTCAAGCAGCTCATCGATGACGCACTGGTAACTGCCTCGGTTGCCTCACGCTTTCTGGGATGCACAACCGTTACCTGGGGAGAAGGTCTAGGCGGCTCGCAGGCATTGTTTGCGGCTGCGCTTCTGCCCAAGGATGTGAGCGCTACCATGGCGCTGAACCCGCTCTTTGCCGACAACGCAACAACCCTGCGCTCGGTTGTCGGGTGCGGAGACACTCCGCAGTCAGATGCAGCTATCGACGCGGTCGGTCTTCTCGACAGCGCGTGCGCGGCCGAGCTGGTGCGTGTACCTGCGCTTATCGGCACGGCCCTGCTGGACCAGACCGCGCCAACTGAGGGAACGTTTGCGCTGTTCAACCGCCTGAAAGGGCAGAAAGAGATACGCGTGTATCCCAAGTTTGGGCACGAGCGCATCAATCAATTTGAGAACGAGCAAATCAACTGTCTCTGCGAGGTTATATCAGGACTTTGTCATAACTAAGCGGACTATAATTACGTAGGTTCTTTGAAGTTGCTTTTGATCAATGCTTTGGTCGGCCACTTCAGTACATTGTTGTATGAAACCAGTTGGATTTTCCAACGTGTGAAAGGATAAAGCATGTCCAGTAACGTACCATTTAGCGGTGTTGTTCCACCAGTTGTAACCCCAGATACCCCAGACCATCAGCTTGATGTTGTGTCGTTTGAGCGCTCTATTAATCGTCTCATTGAAGCTGGCGTAGACGGCCTGTTCTTCCTTGGCTCTTCTGGCGAGGTTGTTTTTGCAACTGATGAGCGCCGCGATCAGATTGTGCGCGAGGCTGTCCGCATTGTTGACCACCGCGTTCCGGTCCTTGTGGGCATCATTGATACCGAGACCGAGCGTGTCTTGGAGCACGGTCGCCGTGCCCTCGCACTGGGCGCAGATGCTCTTGTAGCAACCGCTCCTTTCTACGCACTTGGTGGCCCAGCTGATGTTGAGGAGCACTTCCGCATCCTTCACCAGGAGTTGGATGCACCTCTGTTTGCGTATGACATTCCTGTCTGTGTTCATACTAAACTTCCTTGGAAGATGCTTGCTCGTCTGGGTGCAGAGGGCGTTCTTGCAGGCGTCAAAGACTCTTCTGGCGATGACGTTTCCTTCAGATATCTTGTTCAGGAAAACGAGAAGAACGGTCATCCTCTGACCCTTTTGACCGGCCATGAGATTGTTGTTGACGGCGCCCTTCTTTCTGGTGCAGACGGTTCTGTTCCTGGCCTTGCTAATGTTGAGCCAGAGGGCTACGTCCGCATGTGGAAGGCAGCTCAGGAAGGTAACTGGGCAGAGGTCAAGCGTGAGCAGGACCGACTTAACGAGATTTCCCACATCTTTGATGTCACTTCAGGCGTTCAGGGCTATGGTGCTGGCGTTGGCGCATTCAAGTGCGCACTTAACCTCATGGGTATCTTTGATTCTGATCAGATGCCTCGTCCAGTTAAGCCACTTGATGGCCAGAACCGTGAGGCAATCAAGCAGGTTCTTGTTGCAAACGGCCTTCTCTAAACAAGAGGGGACACCATGGACTCTAAGTTTGTTTATCCAACACATGTTTGCGCCGTTGATATTGGCGGCACAAAAATTGCCTGTGGCATAGTCACTCTTAACGGCACCGACGCTCCAAACGTTCAGTCCGTAAAAAAGGTTCCTACCAATGCAAAAGAGGGTGGCAAGCAGGTTCTTGCCACCGTTCTGCAGGCAATTAGAGAGGCTCTTGCTCGCGCAGAAGAGCTGGACCTTACCATTTCCGGCGTAGGCATTTCTTCTGCTGGTGTTGTTGATCCTCGCACCGGAGACATCACTTACGCAAATGAGCTTATGCCAGGCTGGGGTGGAACCGCTCTTGGCTCTGCAGTTACCAGCGAGTTTGGCCTTCCGTGCAGCGTTCTCAATGACGTTCACGCCCATGCTCTGGGCGAGGCTCGTCATGGCGCTGGCCACGGCAAAGACAGCGTTCTAACCGTAGCGGTTGGCACGGGCATTGGTGGCGCCTTTGTGAACCACGGCATCTTGATGCTGGGTGCTCACGACGAGGCTGGCCACATTGGTCACGTTGCAACTCCAGCCGCTGCAGGCGTTGATTGTCCGTGTGGTGGAACTTCTCACCTTGAGCCTGTTTCTGCAGGTCCTGGCATTATTCGCGAGTATGTCCGTCTTGGCGGCTCCGACACGCTTGAAGACGGCTCTGCTCTTGATGGAGCCGAGATTGACCGCAGAGCTCTTGCTGGCGAGAAGATCGCTCAAGCTGCAGAGGAGCGCTCGGGCCGCGCGCTTGGTGAGGTTCTGGGCAGCATGTGCAACATGCTTGACCCTTCTGTCATCATTCTGTCTGGCTCCGTTGCAGAGTGCGGAAAGTACTGGCACGAGGCACTTGAAGCTGCATTTAAGCTGCAGGCAATGCCTCCCGTTCAGGCAACGCCCATTGTGAAGGGCACGCTTGGTGGAGAAGCTCCTCTTATTGGAGCTGCAGAAAACCTTATTCTACCTGGTTATTTAGAGACACGTCTTTAGGCATAAGCATGTCAGCAGGCATATTGCTTGCTGACTAGGTATGTCGCAAAGACAGACACCTTTAACGTACGTACATTTTTGTGAGGAGAATACCGTGGCATATTCAGAGCTTGTTGAGTCACTTAAAGGAAAACTCATTGTCAGCGTCCAGGCGTATCCTGGTGAGCCTATGAGGCATCCAGAGACCATGGCTCAGATTGCTCGCGCTTGTGAGCTTGGCGGCGCTGCAGCTATTAGGTGCCAGGGTTTGTCTGACATCTCTGCCATTAAAGGTAGAGTTGAAATTCCTGTTATTGGCCTCTGGAAAGAGGGTCATGAGGGTGTCTACATTACTCCTACGCTTCGTCATGCGCGTGCTTGTATTCACGCTGGCGCAGATGTTGTTGCCCTGGATGCAACAGACCGTCCAAGGCCAGATGGTAGAACCTTTGAAGAGACCGTTGCAGCTCTGCGCGCAGAGTCTGACGTGCTGATTATGGCTGACTGCATGACTATGGATGACATCCGTCGCGCTGTTGCCGCTGGTTGTGACCTCGTTTCAACTACGCTCTCTCACAACAAGGCTGCTATTGATACAACGCTTGACGATGGTCCTGACATTGCTCTTCTCAAGCAGGCAACCACTGAATTCCCAGGTATTGCCATTATTTGCGAGGGTCACGTCCACACACCACAAGACGCAAAAGATGCTCTGGATGCAGGCGCTTGGGCAGTTGTTTCAGGTACAGCCATTACACATCCAACTTCAATTACCTCTTGGTTTGCTGCAGCACTTGAGGATTAACGCTTGGAGCGGTAAGGTTTTCTCGTCACGTATTTAAGGAGCGCCTGTGAAGAAAAACGATCCTACATCTTCAGTTATTCCCGACATTGTCATTATTACGGGTATGTCTGGATCGGGTCGTACGCAGGCGCTTCATGTGTTTGAGGACATGGGTTATTTCTGCATTGATAACCTGCCACCAGCTCTTATTTTGCAGCTTTCTAACCTTGTGGGCATTAACACAGGTGTTGGCCGTCACTTGGCTGTTACTTGTGATTTGCGCTCGCAAGGTCTTTTTGATGACATCTCTGAAGCGCTGAGGTCACTTGCAGATCACGAGCTTACCTACAAGATTGTCTACCTGGATTCTTCAGATGAAGTGCTCATGCGTCGCTATAGCGAGAACCGCCGTCGTCATCCTTTAGCGCAGGAGGGAGAAAATCTCTTATCTGCAATCTCTAGGGAACGCTCACAGCTTCAAGACATAAAAGCGCTGGCAGATGTGGTCTTAGACACCTCGTCCATGCGTACTAATACATTAAAGAGTCGCCTTCGTCGCGCATTTTCAGAGCTTGCTGAACAGCAGCTCATGGATGTCAGCGTGTTTTCCTTTGGCTTCAAAAATGGTTTGCCTGTTGAGGCTGACCTTATGATTGACGTGCGCTTCCTGCCCAATCCTTACTATGATCCAGAGCTCAGGCCACTTACCGGTCTTGATGAGCCAGTAGCTCAGTTTGTCCTTACGCATGGCACTACCAAGAAATTCCTTAAGTCTTGGTTTGAGCTGCTTGATGTGGTTATGCCTGGCTATGTTCAGGAAGGCAAGAGCTTGCTCTCTATTGCGGTAGGCTGCACGGGCGGCCAGCATAGAAGTGTTGCAATCGCACGTGCTACTGCAGAGCATCTTACCAGCCAGGGATATCGCGTAACGCTGTTCCATCGCGATCTTGATGCGGCTCAGAAGAAGTCTCAGCAGGCTGAGTAGAAGTTAGTCTGTCATGTCCTATACAGCCCTGGTAAAAAATGAGCTGGTTAGCGTACCAGAACTTCAGACGGAGTGTGAATTAGCACAGCTTTCTGCGCTTATTCGTGTTTCTGGAACGTTGTCGATGCACGGCCCTGGTAAATTTGCCGTTCGCATTGTTACCGAGACTGGCACGGTTGCCCGTACCGTTATTAGTTCTTCTCGCCGTTTGTTTGATCTGGGTACTTCCGTTGAGTACCGCCGCTCTATCATGCATAAGAAACGCAACTATTTGCTTGAGATTTCTAACCAGGATTCGCTTGCAGAAGCACTTTCCGCTCTTGGCATTTACATACCGGGAGAAGGCCTGGTAAGCGGCATTCCAAAGAGTGTTATTCGCACCAAGCAGGCGCAGCGTGCTTTTTTGCGCGGAGCATTTATGGCGGGCGGATTTTTGGCTGATCCCTTAAAAGATTTTCACCTAGAGATTGCTGTCTCGGGTGAAAGATTTGCCTCTGAGCTGGTAAAACTTATGGGATCCATTGGCGTTAAGGCACGCCTTAATCATCGTAATCGCCATACCAACGCTCTGATGCGTACCAGAGAAATTTATGCCGTCTACCTTAAGAGCTCTGACGACATCATCAAGTTTTTGCGAGAGATTGGTGCGCCCACCATGGCGCGCGCTATTGCATTTACGCGTGTGCAAAAGCATTATCGCAACAACGTCAACCGAGTTGTCAACGCAGAGATGGCAAATCAAACACGCTCTTCAAATGCAGCGGCAGACCAGTTAGCGCTCATAGAAAAGGCCGAGAAACTCATTGGACTCAGAGCTCTGCCGCCAGCGGTCAGAGATTTTTGTCTTGCACGAAAAGATAACCCTGAGCTGTCATTATCAGCGTTGGGGGAGTCGTTTGTACCACCCGTATCCAAGTCCGCCATGTATCACCGACTGCTTCGTTTGGAAAAAATCGTTCAGGATTTAGAAAAAGATGCATAAGTTATCGGCGAGTGCGGTAAAATACTCGGTGTACGGTTTAAATGTTAATGAATCCGGAGAATGGCTCTGGGTCACCGAAAGGAGCATTACGTATGGCAGTAAAGGTTGCTATTAACGGTTTTGGCCGCATTGGTCGCCTTGCATTTAGGCAGATGTTTGGTCACGAGGGTTCCGAGATTGTTGCAATCAACGACCTTACTTCTCCAGAGATGCTTGCATATCTTCTGAAGTATGACTCTACTCAGGGCAACTATTCCCGCGATCACAAGGTAGAGGCAACTGACCACTCCATCATCGTTGACGGTCACGAGATTGTTATTTACAAGGAGGCAGACGCTAACAACCTGCCTTGGGGCGATCTCAACGTTGACGTTGTTCTTGAGTGCACCGGTTTCTACACTTCTAAGGACAAGGCACAGGCTCACATCAACGCTGGTGCTAAGAAGGTTGTCATTTCTGCTCCTGCAGGCAATGACCTCCCAACCATCGTCTTCAACGTTAACCATGAGACCCTCACTGCAGATGACAACATCATCTCCGCAGCTTCCTGCACCACCAACTGCCTTGCTCCTATGGCAAAGGGTCTCAACGACTTCGCAACTATCAAGTCCGGTATCATGACCACCATTCACGCATACACTGGTGACCAGATGATCCTCGACGGCCCACAGCGCAAGGGTAACTTCCGTCGTTCCCGTGCTGGTGCAGAGAACATCGTTCCTAACTCCACCGGTGCTGCAAAGGCTATTGGTCTTGTTCTTCCTGAGCTCAACGGCAAGCTCATTGGTGCTGCTCAGCGCGTTCCTACGCCAACTGGCTCCCTCACCAACCTCTATGCTGTTGTTGACAAGAAGGTCACCGTTGACGAGGTCAACGCTGCAATGAAGGCATATGCAGAGACTATCCCAGAGACCTTTGGTTACAACGAGGATGACATCGTTTCCCGCGACATCGTCGGCGAGACCCACGGCTCCATCTTCGACGCAACTCAGACCATGTGCTCTGACCTTGGCGACGGCACCACTCTTGTTCAGGTCACCTCTTGGTACGACAACGAGAACTCCTACACTTCTCAGATGGTCCGCACCATTAAGTACTTCGAGAAGTTCGTTGCTTAAGTTCTAGTTACATAGACGCCTTAGGCGCGGTCGCAGCATCTGCCGCGATCGCGCCTTCTTTTGTTGGAAACGTATTTAAAGGAGTGACATGGCTTTTACAAAGAAGACTGTCCGCGATGCAGATGTTGATGGTAAGCGCGTTCTTATGCGCGTTGACTTCAACGTGCCTCTGAAGGACGGCGTTGTTACTGACGACACCCGCGTTCGTGCTGCACTTCCAACCATCCAGTATCTTCTCGACCACAACGCAAAGGTCATCCTGATGAGCCACCTTGGCCGTCCAGATGGCACCGGCTTCCAGCCAGAGCTTTCCCTGCGCCCAGCTGCAGAGAAGCTTGCTGAGCTTCTTGGCCGCGAGGTTAAGTTTGTTGAGGACACCTATGGCGAGAAGGCCCGTGAGGCTGTAGACGCACTCAAGGACGGTGAGGTTCTTGTTCTTGAGAACGTCCGTTTTGACAAGCGTGAGAAGAAGAACGATCCAGAGATTGCAAAGACCCTTGCATCTTATGGTGACGTCTTTGTTCTTGATGCATTTGGTACCGCTCACCGTGCACAGGGTTCTGTTGTGGGACCAGCAGCTTACCTTCCTGCATATGCTGGCTTCCTGCTTGAGAAAGAGGTTGACACTCTTACCTCTATCTTCTCTAACCCAGAGCGCCCACTTGTAGCTATCGTTGGTGGCTCCAAGGTTTCTTCTAAGATTGGTGTTCTTGATCACCTTATCGACTCCGCTGATACCCTCATCATTGGTGGCGGTATGGCATACACCTTCTTCCTGGCTAAGGGTTATACCGTTGGTACTTCTCTTCAGGAGCCAGACTGGATTGAGCGCGCAGGCGAGATGCTCAAGAAGGCTGAGGAGAAGGGCGTTAAGATTCTGCTTCCTGTTGACAACGTTGTTACCGATCACTTTGGTGAGGACGCTGTTGGTGAGGTAGTTCCTTCCGATCAGATTCCTGCAGACCGCATGGGTATGGACATTGGTCCTAAGACCGTTGAGCTTTACTCTGAGGCTATCAAGGGCGCAAAGACCGTCTTCTGGAATGGTCCTATGGGCGTCTTTGAGTTTGATCAGTTTGCAAAGGGCACCGAGGCTGTTGCTCGTGCTGTTGCAGATGCTGATTGCACTTCCATTATCGGCGGCGGCGATTCCGTTGCAGCAGTTAACAAGTTCCACCTTGCTGACAAGATGAGCTGGATTTCCACTGGCGGCGGTGCTTCCATGGAGCTCGTTGAGGGTAAGGCACTTCCAGGAGTGGAGGCGCTTCTCGATGCGTAATCGTATGATCGCAGGTAACTGGAAGATGAATGAGACTTTCGCTGAGGGTGTTGAGCTTGCTCAGGGAATTGTTGATCAGCTTGCTTCCGGTACCGGAAACGTTGATGTTGTTATTGCTCCACCTCTTGTAGACCTTAAGGGTGTCTCTGAGGTTCTTTCTCAGGCCAACTCTTCTGTTGCTCTTTCTGCACAGAATGTGTACTGGGAGGAGTCTGGTGCCTTTACTGGTGAGACCTCTCCAGCAATGCTGACCTCTGTTGGTGCAACTTACTGCATCATTGGTCACTCCGAGCGTCGTGGCTACTTTGGCGAGACCGACGAGGACATTAACCGCAAGGCAAAGGCACTGATGGCTCATGACATCGTTCCTATTTCTTGCTGCGGTGAGTCACTTGAGGTTCGTAACGCCGGTACTCATGTTCAGTTTGTTGTTGACCAGATTAAGGAAGATACCAAGGGTCTAGAGATTACAGATCCTTCCAAGTACGTTATTGCTTATGAGCCAATCTGGGCAATTGGTACTGGTATGACTGCAACTGCTGATGACGCTCAGGAAGTTTGTGGTGCAATCCGTAAGACCCTGGTAGAGATCTTTGGCGCAGAAATTGCAGACGGTATCCGTATTCTTTACGGTGGCTCTGCAAAGCCAGAGAACGTTGGCGGCTTCCTCGAGAAAGAGGACGTTGACGGCGCACTTGTTGGCGGCGCATCGCTCAAGGCTGATTCCTTCGTTGCAATGGTAAAGAGCGCAATGAACTAAACTCTGACAAAGTTCCTTACCGCCGGTGAGGCGCTTGGCTCATTTGTTAAGTTCTTGTTTGTTTTGCAACTTGGCACACGTTATTCCCAAAGGGGAGTGGCGTGTGCTATTCTTTTCTGTTGTACGTGAAAATAACTAGGGCTGGATCTTCTCGCCAGCAAGAGGGGGAACCTCGTGGGCGTTCTGAATACAATTCTTTTAGTGCTGTTTGTACTTTCTGGCATTTTGACGGTGCTGCTTGTTTTGGCACACTCCGGAAAGGGCACCGGCGTTTCTGACATGATTGCTGCATCTATGTATAACGCAAGCGCTGGTTCAGGCATTATGGAGAAGAACCTTGATCGCCTTACCGTCATCACTACAACCATCTTCTTGGTCTGTGCTATTGTGATGGCTTTGACGTTCCCTGTTGGCGCTATTGGCTAAGCAGTCGCTTGCATATTTGAATTACTTGCCGAGAAACCCGAGTTTCTCGGCATTTTTTATTCGTAGCCTGCGGAGCATGTGAAAATTTGCTGTTGGGAATAACGGCAAAATGGTTGGATGCGACAGATAGTAGTTTTCTGTTACTTCTTAACAGAATTTTCAATAACGTTTCTCATATGTAAACAAATTTGATTGTGACCTGCACGCTGGACTCAAACAGTCATTATATGTGGATACGTTTTACTGGGATTGGTATGCATAATCTTGTTTATCTAAGAGATATTTTTTGGGTTAAGCAGCTTATCCATGGTAAAATTGCACTTTGCTGTGTATTCACGGCATGTTTGTTGTAGGAATGCTAGGTTGCCATACCGAGAAAACCTCGCTTATCGGGTGGATAAGCGCAAGGCGGTGAGGAGAGTCAATGGCACGGTTTGTTTGGTACGTTACAAAGAGGATTTTGAGCTACATTGTGATGATTTTTGTTGCAACTTCGCTCACATTCTTCCTCGCATCATCATTTATGAACCCACGCTCCAACTTTGAGCAGCGTACTCCACGTCCTCCACAGGAGTCTATTGAGGAAAACCTGTATAGGACTAATCTGAATGATAAGACTCCAGTTATTGAACGTTATCAGGTTTGGGTTACCAATCTATTTACCAAGTTTGATCTTGGTATGACTCCAACAGGCGATAATGTTAACCGTGAGATGAGCTCTAAGTTTATGGCTTCTATTGAGCTTATGACTCCAGCAACTATTTTGTCTGTTGTTATTGGCGTTAGCCTGGGCGTTTATACTGCCCAGCGTCAGTATCAGTGGCAGGACCGCTTCTTAAGTGGTGTTGCTTCGGTTTTGCTGGTTATTCCAACCGTTGTTATGGCAATCTTGATTGTTTTTGCAGCAATCGAGATTAACGCACGTGCCGGTTCCCGTATTTTCTACGTTACCGATCTTTCCAGTGGAGATACCGGAAACTTCTTCACTTGGCTCATTGACTTCCTCCAGCACATTATTCTTCCAACCATTGTTCTTACTATCGTAAGCTCCGTTGGTTACCACCTCTCTCAGCGTACGTACCTGCTTGACGAGATGCACGCAGACTATGTCCGTACTGCTCGCGCAAAGGGACTTACTCGTAAGAAGGCAATTCGTAAGCACGCTCTTCGCGTTTCTTTGATTCCAACCGCTGTTTCAGTTGCTTTCTCTCTTGCAGGTATCTTCACAGGTGCTGTTATGACCGAGAAGGTCTTTGCAATTCACGGTCTTGGTGAATACTTCATTAACTGTATTAACAACAACAATATTCACGGTGCAGTTGCAGTTGCAGCATTCTCTGGCGCAATGACTCTTGTTGGCGCTCTTCTGGCTGACCTCTTTGCTGCTGCTCTTGATCCACGAATTAAGATGAGCTAAGGAGGCGGACATGTCTAAAGAAGAGCTTCAGAATAAAGACGAGAAAAACGTCTCCATTGATGCAGGTCTTACTAACGCTGAGCGTGAGCTTCAGGCAGATGCTAAGTCTGACAATAAAGAAGTTAAAAGAATTAGCTATGCTGGCCTGATTACAAGGCGTTTCTTCCGCCAGCGTTCTGCAGTAATCGGCTTGATTATTCTTGGAATTATGGTTCTCATTGCAGTTTTTGGACCATATGCCACCCCATTTAATTACACAGATGCTGACTTTACTGCAATTAACATGGCTCCTAATGCAAAGCATTGGTTTGGTACTGATGGTGCCGGTATTGATCTGTATGCTTGCGTTGTCCACGGTCTTGGTCGTTCTTTGACCATTGGTATTAGCTACGCAATCTTGACCACTATCATCTCTGCAATTATTGGTACTGCCATTGCCTATGTCCGTGGTATTCCAGAGAAGATTGGTATGTGGCTTCTTGATATGCTCATGGTCATTCCTAGCTTCTTGCTGGTTGCTATGATTGTTCGAGCAGCAGGCGGTGAGTCTGGTTGGCTCATGCTTATATTTGGTCTGACTGCGTTTGGTTGGATTGGTCGCGCACGTACTATCCGTACCATGGCTCTGTCTCTGCGTGAGAGAGATTACGTCAAGGCCGCTAAGTACATGGGTGTTCCACCATTTACCATCATTGTTCGTCACCTTATTCCAAACCTTGGTTCAATTCTTATTATTGACTTGGTCTTGGCTGTTATTGGTGGTATTAACTCTGAGACAGCATTCAGCTTCTTGGGTCTTGGTATTAAGGCACCAGATACTTCCCTTGGTTACCTTCTGAGTGCTGGTTCTTCTGCAATGCTTACTACTCCATGGATGATTCTGATTCCATCGGCATTTCTGATCATTGTTTGTGTTGGCCTGCAGCTCATTGGCGATGGCCTTCGCGATGCCTTTGACCCTTATTCACGCGCTGCTGGTAGCGTCAAAGATCAGGAAGAGGATTCTTCCAAGGATGACGCTCAGCTCGGCGATCTTGAGGGTAGCATCGTTTCTGAAGAAACTACGGAGCGTGCATAATGTCTGACACTACTACTACTTCAACAAAGCAGGGAAGTGTAGAGATGGACGATGTCCTTCGCTACGAACTGCTTGAATCAAACGGCCCAAAGGGCGCTCCAACAGGAGATCCAGTTCTTTCTGTTCGTGACCTTAAGGTTTCCTTTAATACTGAGGCTGGTCGTGTAGACGCAGTTCGCGGTGTTAACTTTGACCTTTGGGGTGGCCGTACTCTTGGTATCGTAGGTGAGTCTGGTTCTGGTAAGTCAGTAACCGCTCTGTCTCTTATCGGTCTTCTTGATGACAATGCTCACGTTACCGGCTCTATTAAGCTTGGTGACGAGGAGCTTATTGGTAAGACCGATGAAGAGATGTCACAGCTCCGTGGTACTAAGATTTCTATGATCTTCCAGGATCCACTGTCTGCTCTGACTCCAATGTTCTCTATTGGAGATCAGCTTGCAGAGGCTCTGCTTACTCATAATCCTCACATGAGCAAGGCAGATGTCCGTAAGCGTTGTATTGAGCTTCTCTCCATTGTTGGTATTACTGATCCAGAGAATCGTCTGGATTCTTTCCCTCATGAGTTCTCTGGTGGTATGCGTCAGCGTGTTGTTATTGCAATTGCTATTGCAAATAACCCTGACATCATCATTGCTGACGAGCCAACTACTGCTCTTGACGTAACTATTCAGGCTCAGATTCTTGACGTCTTGAAGGTTGCGCAGAAAGAGACCGGTGCAGCAGTTGTTCTGATTACTCACGACCTTGGTGTTGTTGCAGGTACTGCTGATGACATTATGGTTATGTATGCAGGCCGCGGCGTAGAGCGTGCAAGCGTTGATACACTTTTTGCTGAGCCTCGCCATCCTTATACCATGGGCCTTCTGGGTGCTGTTCCAAAACCTCACCTTCAGGCAGAGCATAGGCTTGTTCCTATTAAGGGCAATCCACCATCACTTGCAGCCATTCCAACTGGTTGTCCTTTTAACCCACGTTGTCCTATGGCTACCGAGGAGTGCTCCAAGAAAGAGCCAGTTCTACTTCCTGCAAATGCTGCTGAGGGTCACTTGGCATCTTGCCACCACCTTCAGGAGATTTGCGAGAAGAACCTCACCTATGCTGAGGTGTATCCAGACTTTGAGCCAATCCTTCCAAAGTGGGTTGACGTTCCTCGTAATGAGCGTCCTGTTGTGCTTAAGGTTGAGAACCTTACCAAGACATTCCCTGTTCAGGGTAAGGGCTTTATTAGGCGCAGCAAGGGCACTATGACTGCAGTTGACCGTGCAAGCTTTGAGATCCATGAGGGAGAAACCCTTGCGCTTGTTGGTGAGTCTGGTTCTGGTAAATCAACAACTCTGATGCAGATTATGGATTTGCTGAAGCCTGAGGATGGTCGTATTACGGTCCTTGGCAAAGATGTTGCTGAGCTTAAGAATGCTGCACAGCGTAGAGAGCTGCGTAAAGATCTTCAGGTTATCTTCCAAGATCCAATGAGTTCTCTGGACCCACGTATGCCTGTCTATGACGTTTTGGCTGAGCCACTTCAGGCACAGGGTTGGAACAAAGAGGATATTAATACTCGTATTGGCGAGCTCATGCGTCTGGTTGGTATCAACCCAGACTATGTTGACCGCTTCCCATCCCAGTTCTCTGGTGGTCAGCGTCAGCGTATTGCTATTGCTCGTGCTCTTGCAACAAGTCCAAAGATTCTTCTCTTGGACGAGCCAATTGCATCTCTGGACGTTTCCATTCAGGCAGGTATTATTAACCTCCTTGAGGATCTTCAGGTTCAGTTGAAGATTTCTTATCTCTTTGTTGCTCACGATCTTGCTGTTATTCGTCATATTTCTGACACGGTTGCTGTTATGCACCTGGGCAAGATTGTTGAGTACGGTGAGACTGAAGACGTCTTTACTAACCCACAAGATCCTTACACTCAGGCGCTTCTCTCGGCTATTCCAATTCCTGATCCAAAGATTGAGCGTACCCGTGAGCGCATGATCTACCAGGATGGTAAGCTGGTTCCTGCTACTCACATCTCTAACGAGTAACAAAGATTCAATAAATTTTTTGAAAACCCGCACTTAAAACTAGGTGCGGGTTTTTCTTTGTTACAAATAGTGAACGAGGTTGTTACGGGAATGTTTCTGCTATGGAGTATTTTCAGGCAATTTCGTATAGTTAAGTGAATATCTGTAGGCCTTTAACGAAATGGGTGATCATATGGCTGACAGTTTTTCCCGTCGTTCGTTCTTTGCTTTGACTGGAATCACCGCCGCAGGCCTTGGCCTTGCTGGCTGCGCTCCATCAAATCCTCAGAGCAGCTCTACCACCACTGGTACTGAGCCACAGGACGGCTCCCCTGCAAACACTCCTCTGGATCAGCTTCCAATCCCAGAGAAGGGCAAGACGTACAACAATCCTAAGTCTCGTGATGAGGTTAAGGATGGCGGTACTCTGACTCAGCCAATCAACGAGATTGGTCCACAGTGGAATTATTACCAACTTGCTGGTAATACCTCTTACATGAACATCCTTCACGGTCTTATCAACCCTCGTGACCTGTTCCTTAACAATGCTGATGGCGATAAGTTTGAGCCAAACAAGGATTACATCAAGGACTTCAAGGTAGAGGAGAAGGACGGCAAGCAGGTTGCTACCCTGACCTTCACTGATCAGGCTACCTTCAACGATGGTACCGCTATTGATTGGACCGCAATTCAGACCGCATTCATCACTATGTGTGGTCAGAATAAAAAGTTTGCGGTTTCTTCAACTGATGGTTATGACAAGTATGAGTCTGTTGAGCAGGGTGATACTGCTAAGACCGCTGTTATTACCATGAAGGAGCCAGTCTATCCAATCGAGAGCATCTTGAGCTATGCTCTGCACCCAAAGCTTCAGGATCCAGACTTCTTCAACAATGGCTATAACAATGAGCCACACAATGAGCTTGGTTCTGGTCCTTATATTGTTGATTCTTTCGATGACTCTGCTGTAACCTTCAAGCCAAATCCAAAGTGGTGGGGTGACGCTCCTAAGCTTGATACCCTTGTCTACAAGCAGATGGATACCCAGGCTTCCATTAACGCATTCAAGAACGAAGAGACTGACACTACTGGTTCTTCCGTCGCAGGTTCTGCTGAGCTTCTTTCTAACTTCTCCGGTCTTGGTGATAAGGCTCAGATTCGTCGTGGTCTTGGTATGTCTATTGCTGTTATCGAGCTTAACTCTACTCGCGGTGCTCTTCAGGATGTTGCAGTTCGTAAGGCATTCTGCCAGATCGTTGACCCTGCAACTATCGTTTCCATTGTCTTCCAGGGTGTTAACTGGAAAGAGGACGCACCAGGCTCCATGCTTTGGCCTTACTGGGCAGCTGGTTATGACAACAACCTCCCAGACGATATCAAGAACCTCAAGTCTGTTGACGAGCGCAAGGCTGCTGCAAAGAAGACTCTTGAGGATGCAGGCTATAAGCTCAATGGTGATTACTACGAGAAGGATGGCCAGCAGGTAACCTTTAGCTACACTCTGTTCGGTGACGGTACCACTGTTAAGAACCGCGCTGCTGCAATCCAGAAGATGTGCAAGGACGCTGGTATTAACCTTACCCTTGATTCTCACCCATCTTCTGAGTTCTCTGATGTTCTTACCTCTGGCTCTTGGGATGTCTGCCTCTTTGGTTGGGTTGGCTCCTCAACTTCTTACAACAACGGCAATCAGCTCTACGGCTCTGAGTCTGGTTCCAACTTTGGTCAGCAGGGCTCCGCAGAGACCGATGAGATGTTTGCAAAGGTTGTCTCTACCAAGGACTTTGATGAGCGCATGAAGCTCATGAATGAGGCTGAGAAGAAGATGATGCAGACTTACGCATATCTTCCTGTCTACACTGGTCCAGACTGCTACGTTGTTAAGAAGGGTCTTGCCAACTTTGGTCCATCACTCTTCCAGAGCACACCAGCAACCATTGTTGGTTGGCAGAAGTAAGTAAGGGATAAGGCTATCTTCTCGCAAAGTTCTTTTGAGAAAAAGTTTTTAATTTTTCTCAGTAAAGTTGCTTGAAGATGTGTTAGTATATCCCTCGCTGCAAAGCAAGTCGGAGTGGCGGAATTGGCAGACGCGCTAGCTTGAGGTGCTAGTGACCTACTAACGGTTGTGCGGGTTCAAGTCCCGCCTCCGACACCACGGAATTTCGGCGGATCTCTTCGGAGGTCCGCCTTTTTCGTATACTTAGACTATGTGATTTGTTTTTCCTTGCTGGTAAGGAGTGACTGTGGCAGATAACAAGCTGAGCGTAAGGCGTGTTGAGGGAGTTGTCGACGGAACCGTTGCTGCAACTCTGTCTCAGTTGCTGCGCCTGACCAGCGATGCAGTCATTGTTTTTAATATGGAGGGCACAGTTCTTCTCGCCAATGAGGAGGCCGAAAGCTTATTTGCTAAGGAAGACGGCACCATTGCCGGCCTGGATGTTCGCTTTTTGTTCACGCCGGCAAATCAAGAGAACTTACAGAAACCGTTCTTTGTAGAGTCGCTGCCGTTTGCGATTGATGGCTCCACTTCCATGGTGGCCGCTCCTGCGCAAGATGGCACGTCGCAGGTTTTGAGTGTGCGTGCGGATTATGTTGGTGCGCCTACACAGGCTATTGTTTTGACTGCCTCTAAGCTTCGTGACATGGCTAGCCCTATGCACGATGATGAACGAATGGTCTTGGACCTTCGTCGAGCTAATAAGAGGCTCTCAGGAGCGCTTCAGATTGTTTTGGACACGCTTGACTCGGAAGATATGGGTCAGCTTATCGAGCGCGTGTTAGAAGAGCTCTCAGAGACTGTCGAGGCTGATGGTGCGCTTATCTATCTTGCTGAGCAAGACGGGTATCACCTTCATGGTGCAACGGAGTCTTTGAGAAGTGCGTCATTGGATAGAATTCCTCGCTACTTTGCATTTAACAGCTCTCTGGAGCGTTTGACGTTTTATTCCGAGCACGCACTTCGCTTGCATACCATGCCTTTGAACTCTAGCGCGCTCAAGCAGGGAAGAGTTAAAAAGCGCAACCTTGTTAACGAAGAAACTCGTGAGGTCATAACCGTTGACGCAAGTCATTTGCCTCCGTTTACCAGCTTTCTTGTGGTTCCTGTGTGGTTTGGTGGCCACATTGTTGCTCTGATTGAAGTGGGCTGGGAGCGTAAGCGTGCGCTTTTGGTTGAAGACGCACGGCTTCTGGACTCCATTGCAAATTACCTCTCGGTACAGCTTGTGGGCGCGTTGTCGGCCATGAGAACGCAGCGTAGAGATGCGCTTCGCGAGGCATTAGCTCGCGTGCGCCAAGGATTGCTTCATAGCGCTGCAGAGGGCGAGAAAATCTCTGGTGAGCGATTACAGCAGGTTATGAGGTCGGTGGGTACTGATCTCTCTGCACAGGTTTTCTCGGTAGATTGCTGTGAGGTCACAGGCAACATTACGCTCCATGCGCTTGGCGCTGAGCAAGCTGCAGCCGGGACCGGCGTCGCGCAGGATGGCGGCAAACAGATTGCGCTTCCATCGACGGTTGAGGGGCTCAAGACAGGGGAGGGCCAGGCGTCGGTCAAAGAGGTCGAGCTGGATTCTGCGCTGAGTCGCGCGCTTGCTGCACAAGGTTTGCCGTGCAAGGGAGCTGTGCTCTTTTTGGGTAAGTTTGCAGGTGAGCAGCATACCTGGCTTTTCTTGCGAGAAGAAAACGCTGAGCCTCTGAGCGATATTGAGCTTGATTTCTTGGATCGCGTGATGCTTCTGGTCCACTCGTTGGCCGTTGGTGCCGAAGAGAGCCAGCAAAATAAGCATATCTCCCAGGCGCTGCAGTCGGGCATGAAAAATGAGCTGCAGCAGGTTGAGGGAATCTCTGCCGAGGGAATTTATTCATCCGCAACTGCTGATGCGTTTGTCGGCGGCGATTTTTACAGCATGATTAAGCTGCCTGGTCGTCGCGCGTGCATCATTATGGGTGATGTTTCTGGCAAGGGCATTGAGGCGGCTTCTATTTCGTCCGCAGTTAAAACGGCACTTTCTGCCTACGCGTGGGAGGGAAGAACTCCTGCTCGCATGGTAGCAACGCTCAACGAATTCTTGCTGGGCTTCTCAAGGGTTGAGACGTTTGCGACGCTCTTTGTCGGTATTGTTGACCTTGCAACCTCATCGCTTATGTACTGCTCAGCTGGCCATCCACCAGCGATTTTGGTGTCTGCTCAATCAGGTGACGCCGAGCTTTTGGACGTACAGTCGGGCGTTGTGGGTGCGTTCCACGACATGGAGTACAAAAACGGCACAGTTCGTTTGCATGAGGGCGATATCTTGCTGCTTTACACCGACGGAACCACAGAGGCTCGAAGCCCTGAAGGCGCTTTCTTTGGCGAGACTGGACTCCGTGACATGATTATGAACGAGGTTCCCCAAGGCTTTGACGGCCTTTTGAACAGGTTCTTGAGCACGCTTGATCGCTACACCGGCCGAAGGCTTGATGACGACGTTGCTATGGTGGCTCTGCGCTTTGACGAGCTTGGCGGTGGCGACTCTGGTGAGAAGAGCAACTAGATAGTCTTCTCGTCAACTAAACGATTTTCTCGTCAAAAAAGGCAGATATCTGAAATTCTTGTTGCTGCGCGGGAACAAGAAACGTATGTATACGCAGCCAAACATAGCAGTTGTTTCAGTCAATACTGACCTTGACGTGAGGGGAGTTCCGCGCGTGAAGGCTCAGATTGAGCAGCTCATTGATAGCGGCTGCAGAAGAATTGTGCTGAATATGTCGGAGGTTTCGTACATCGATTCATGCGGCATGGGCTTTATCGTGTGCGCTGTTCGACGCATGAAGACGCTCGGTGGTCTTATGAGCTTGACCAACGTGCAGCCAACGGCGTTTAAGGCGCTGGTACGCATGGGTCTTATCGATTTCATGCCTATAAGTACCTGCGCCGCAAAGTCGCGCGTGACTCCGCTTGCACCGGGCACGCATCCATCGTTTCAGACAACGTTTAGAGTTGATCCCAATAAAATGTGCGACGCTCGCTCAAGGGCTATCGCGCTGCTGAAGACGCTGCCGTTTACCTCGGATCAAAAGTTTGACATTGAACTTGCAGTTGGCGAGGCTATTGGCAACGCCGTTGATCACGCGTGCGAGAAGGGCGTGCTGACCACGGTCTCCGCGTATCCAGACAGAGTGGTCATTGACGTCTCGGATTGCGGTGGTGGTTTTAGCGTCTCCGATGAGGAAGAGCCTCCCGAGACCGGCCAGTTTGCCGAGCGTGGACGCGGCGTTAAGCTGATGCGCCTGCTTATGGACGCCGTGTCTATCCAGGAGAAACCTTCCGGCAACGGCACCATTGTTCGCCTGGTCAAGATGATGCGCTAGGGCGTGTGGGTTGCGTGCGCAGGTTGCGTACGCAGGTCACAAGTGATTTCAACCCGGTATCTATTTCGTGTGGATACCGGGTTTCTTGTGCGAAAGCGCTGTTAGTGGACGGGTTTCTCGCCAGGCGGGTGGCGTGAGCTGAGTGTGAGCCTGCTGCAAGCCTGATTTTCTCGCCAAGTCTGAACGATTTGCCTGAAAAACGTACCATGTCTGAGCTATTTGCCGGTTTTTCTCGCCATGTCTGAGTAAATTTACTCAGACATGGTGGGGCTTTCAGGCTCGCAAAATTTGGAGACAACACCCTAGTTAGAACGTGCCTGATTTCTGCAAAGAATCTGTAACTTCTGCCTAAATAAGTAAAAGAATCGGTGGATTTGCCTGATTTTGTCAAAGAATCGGTGTCTCAAATACAGATTCTTTGCACTTTTCAGGCTCGTCTGACTAAAACGTTTGCACTTTTCAGGCACGCAATCCAGAATTCCAGCAAGCACGGTCGCGCGCGACAAAAAGAAACCCCAGCCGAAGCTGGGGTTGTCAATTCACTGGAGGCGAGACCCGGATTCGAACCGGGGATAAAGGCTTTGCAGGCCTCTGCCTTACCACTTGGCCATCTCGCCATATGAAAAAGGCCGAAACGAATCCGGCCGAAAAATCATGGAGCGGGCTACGGGGTTCGAACCCGCGACCTCAACCTTGGCAAGGTTGCGCGCTACCAACTGCGCTAAGCCCGCGAACGCGAGGAATAATATACGCAAGTTCACGGCTGAGCGCAAGTGTAAATTTCAAAATCGTCAAACTTTTTTAGAAAAGTCACGAATCCCGTGGCGCTCAAGAGGTGGATTTTTCTTGCAAAACTTGTAAATAAGAGCAGGTAAATTGCCAAGTGTGACTGCTTGCCGTATCATAGAACAAGAACTTTTTGAATGAGGTTGTATGTTCTTTATTGTCGCGTCACTTTTAGCTCTTTTGACGCTTGCGTATCTTGTCGCAAGCGGTTTTGTTCGCGTGGTACGCTATTTTTGGGGCTGGCTTTCGTCTGGCGAGAAGATCGATGGGCTTGCAGGTGATGCCGTATCACCAGCACCCCAGACCGCTCCGTTCTCCAAGCCCAAGCCAACGCAAGCGGAGCTCTCAGCATATTTGGACACGATGCATCTTGGCTGGTACCAGGTGGTCATCCTCTTCATAGTGGGCTGTATGGCCGGCCTTCTTATTGAAGAGATTTGGATGCTCATTACCGCTGGCCTGACCGAGAGCAGGGTTGGCCTCATCTGGGGACCATTTTCCCCGCTTTATGGAACTGGCGCGGTGTTTCTCACCGTTATTTGTTACCAGCTGCACAAGCACCATGCCAATAGCCTTATTATTTTCTTGGTCTCGGTTGTTGTTGGTGGCACGCTGGAGCAACTTACCGGCTGGGGAATGCAAGAGATTTTCCACTCGGAATCGTGGACGTACGCTCATCTTCCAGATGCCATCACACAGTGGGTGGCCTGGCGATTCTTGGGATTTTGGGGCATTTTGGGTCTGATTTGGTGTCGGGTCATCATGCCTCGCGCGCTCTACAAGATAGGTGAGCCAACATCAAAAAGGCAAGCAATTTTTGTTACCCTGCTTACGGTGTATCTTGTCGCCGACATTTCAATGACGGTGGCATGCCTAGGCAGAAAGGCTCAGCGAGACGCTGGCGTTCCTCCGTCAAATGCGTTCGAGATGTGGGTAGATACTCATTACGACGACAGCTTTGTATCTACTCGTTTCCAGAACATGACCTTTACACCGCCAGACTCGGCTGACAAGTCGTAGCCACCAAGCGTCGCGCGCAGCACGTCTGCAAGACCACACGTCCGCAGAACGTACACTGCAAGCACGCAATGCCGCACGCCCGTAAGCCCGCAAGACCGCGAGACCGCGAGAAACCCAAAGGATTTGTAATGCACATGCCTTCTGCAAAACCAGAACATCCAACAGGCAACGTGTACCTGGACTTTGCCGCAGCTACACCTATGGATCCACGTGTAGTTGATGCAATGATTCCGTACTTCACGGAGAAGTTCTACAACCCTTCAGCTCCGTATGCTCTGTCTCGCCAGGTTCGTAACGAGGTAGAACGTGCCCGCGCTGTCTTGGCGCATGCCATTGGCGCTCGTCCAGGAAACGTGGTGCTCACAGCAGGTGCTACAGAGGCCAACAACCTGGCGTTTGCAACGGTCTCTGAAGATGCGCACGTCATCGTTGATGCTATTGAGCATGAGAGCGTCCTTGCGTGTGCAGGGATTTTCTCGCACAAGACACTACGCGTAGAAGCAGACGGTCGCGTGAATCCAGAGCGCGTAGCAAAAGCGCTCAAGCCAGAGACTGAGCTGGTTTCCATTGAGCTTGCAAACGGTGAGATTGGCACCATTCAGCCTATCCGAGAGATTTCGCAGGTGCTTGCAAAGGAGCGCTCGCGCAGGCTTGCGGCAGGGGAGACTCGTCCGCTGCATTTGCACGTAGACGCCTCTCAAGCTGCGGCATACCTGAGTGTGAACGTGTCGTCTTTGGGCGTGGATATGTTGACGCTTTCCGCAGCAAAGCTTTCCGGTCCAAAGCAGGTAGGTCTCTTGTGGGCCTCCGATGATGTGCGCTTAAGGCCGCTGGTGCTCGGCGGCGGACAAGAAGGCGGTGTCCGCTCGGGTACGGAGAACGTCGCGGGCGTCATTGGCTTTGCGTGTGCTTTAGCGCTTGCTGATGAGACTCGCACTGACGAGGCAAAACGGGTTTCTCGCCTCAGAGATCAGCTACAGGAGCTGCTTTGCACAGAGTTTCCGCAGATGATTGTCTCGGGGCCAAAGAACGCCAAGCTGAGGCTTCCTAACCTGCTACACGTTTCTTTCCCGGGACTTGAGGCTCGCCGTTTGGTCATTCTGCTTGAGCGTCTAGGCGTGTCGGTGGGAACGGGCTCTGCCTGCGCCGCATCAAAGATGCAAATATCTCACGTGCTTGAGGCAATTGGAGCACCGCGAGAAGTAGCAGCGGGAAGCCTCAGGTTGACGCTTGGAAGAACTACCACAGAAGACGACATCTTGTACGCAGCTTGGGCAATCGCTGAGGCTGTTAAGCAGGAATCTGCTCGTGTAGGAGTGACATGGGAGAATTAGTTTACCTTGGCATGAGTGGCGGCGTTGATTCGGCGCTGTCCGCGGCCTTGCTTCTTGAGGCGGGCTACAACGTCAAGGCTATCTATATGCGTAACTGGTCAAAGGACTTGCCAGGCTTTAAGTGCCCCTGGGCAGATGACCTGGCTGATGCCGAGCGCGTCTGCGTAACGCTGGGCATTGATTTGGACGTGTGGGACTGTGAGGCCGAGTATAAGGCTACCGTTGTAGATTACCTGCTTGATGCCTATGAGCACGGCCGTACGCCTAATCCAGACGTTATGTGCAACCAGACGGTCAAGTTTGGCACCTTTGCAGAACGTGCTTTTGCTGAGGGTGCTGATTTTGTTGCAACAGGTCACTATGCGCAGAACGTCCCGGGCACCAAAAAACTTTTGCGTGCCGCAGATGCTCACAAGGACCAGACGTATTTCCTGTGGCGAGTACCTGGTCATTTGTTTGAACGCACGCTTTTTCCTATTGGACACATTGCCACCAAGGCAGAGGTGCGCGCTCTGTGTGCAGAGCGAGGTCTGGGCATAGAAACTAAGCCAGACTCCGACGGCATTTGCTTTATTGGCCCCGTTGGCTTGCGCACGTTTTTGCTGGACACTTTTCAGAAAAAGCAGGGCGACGTCATTGAGTGGGAGACAGGTAAGGTTCTTGGCACCCACGACGGAGCATTCCTCTTTACCGTTGGCCAAAGAAAAGGCTTGAACATCGGTGGAGGTCCCGCACGCTATGTTGTGGCAACCGATACGCTTAAGAATGTGGTCTACGTAACCTCTGACCTCAACTGTCCTGCGCTCTGGACTCGTCGCATGGAGCTCTCGGACATGCATTGGATTTCTGGAGAACCTGCAGCTAACGGTAGGTATGTGGTCAGAACTCGTCACACAGGTGCGCTGGTTCCCGCAACGTTTACGCTCACAGATAATCAATGTGGATTTATTGAATTTGACCAGCCCGTAAAAACTGTTGCAGCAGGTCAATCGGCGGTTTTGTACGATGGCCAGGAAGTTTGCGGCGGTGGCATTATTGAGGCCGACAAGAGTATACTTGAGCGGTTCATGTAAAATAAAAAGCAGGTAGGTGGCGAGAAACCCTCTGAGGTTGCATCGTTTACCTGCAAAGAGTGTTGTTTCTGTACACGTATTGTGATCCAGAGTCCAAGGAGGTGCCCATGGATCGCCCAGATGGCGCGTCTGAAACCGAGCACCCCTCATCTACACCGAAGGTAACGGTGAAGATTGGATCTACAACCGTTAAGGGTGTTTCAACCAAAAAGCCTAAGATTAGTGTTGCTCCAACTTCTTCATCTGAGCAGGTTGAAGAGGCAAAAGAGAGCTTTGGTCAAGTTAGAAAGAGCATTCTCTTCCTCTTTGCTGTTGTAATACTGTACGCACTCTATATCGTTTTTTCTGGTCAATTTGATGAGTTTGTTGTTGCTCTAGCAGACGTAGATACAGGCTGGCTTATTGCTGGCGCTCTTTGCTATTTTGTCTACTATTTCCTGGGTATTCTCGCCTATGTAATTTCAGTCATTACAGATCCCGAGAGTCCTGTTGGTGTCCGTGACCTGATGAGCGTTGAGGCGTCGGGCATCTTCTTCATGAACCTTACGCCAAACGGTGCAGGAGCTGCTCCTGCTCAGATTTATCGCCTCACTCGTGCGGGAATTTCCGTGGGTCAGGCAGGAGCTTTGCAGTTCACCCGCTTTGTTATGTACGAGGCGGGCGAGGGCATCTTTGCAGCTCTGATGCTTATCTTTAGGGCCAATTATTTCTACGAGCAATTTGGCGATGTAACCGTTATTGGCGTTATCTTGTTTGGCGCAAAGATAGTGATGGTTGCAGTTATCCTGGCCATTTGCCTGCTTCCTAAAATGGTTAAGACCGTGGGCAACTGGGGCTTAAGGCTGCTTTCACGTCTTCGTATCGTAAAGCAGTACGACCACTGGCATGGCATCATTAACACGCAGGTAGATGAGTTCTCAAACGGCTTTAAGACTGCCGCAAAGAACATCCCAGAGATGTGCGTTGTTCTGCTGGTTACCTTGGTCCAGCTTGGCTGCCTCTATGCACTGCCATACTTTGTTCTGCGAGCACTTGGCCAGCCTGCAGACCTTCTGACCTGCCTTGCATCTGGATCAATGCTTGAGCTCTTGACCTCGGCCATTCCACTTCCTGGTGGTACTGGTGGTGCAGAGGGTGGCTTTGCCTTCCTGTTTGGCCATATGTTTGGCGAGGAAATTGCCGCAGGCTTTGTGCTTTGGCGCGCTATTGAGTATCTGCTTCCAACTATGGTCGCAAGCATGCTTTTGGGCCTTAGATCTCATGATCACGAGCCTATCTACCACAAGTGGAACCGTTTCCGTCAGCGTTTCTCGGCTTTTGTAAATGGCGAGAAACCCACTGTTGCTTCTACATCGTCTCGTCCAGAGACCTCTGGCATTCAAATTAAGGTTAAGCGTAAGAAGTAGGGAAGAAGTAAGGAAGAAAAGCCAGAATGTGGCTTGATACGTATCTTTGCTCTATTGGACCGCTGCGTGTGCAGTACTTGTAAAAGAAAGCATCCTTATGCGTAAACCACCAAATCCTATTTTGATTATTCTGGCACCTATTCTTATTGCCGTTGCCGTTGGTCTTGTCTATGATCTGCAGAATTTCTTACAGGACATTCCGGAAGTACGTGACAATCCAATGCTTTTAGCAGGCGTGGCTGTGTTTATACCAATGCTTGTTGCACTGGTTAAGGACACGTTTGACGCACACGGTCTCTAGGCGAAGGTTATTTTTGTTGAGTTGGCTTTGAGAAAAAGAACAGGTATATTCCAAAGCCAAGTTTAATTGCCGCATCAATATAGGCAGTTATTGTCAGTGGGATGTCTGGAAAAATATAACCTATACCAACATTAACGGCGCAGAGTATAGCCAAATAGATCATCGATTTTCCATGTACATAGTAATAGAGGAAAAAGTGCAGCGCCGTGGCCATTAACGCGCCCAACCAAATAAGTCTCCAGTTTTCAGTTGCAAAAAATGGTCCACCTAATAAAAACATCAAAATGAATAAGAAAATCACCGCGTATAGAGACATTTTGTTCTGGAACTTACTTGAAGGACCATCGGAAAACTTATTGAGAACTTTCTTATTTGTATTTATTGATAAGAAGGCTGCAACATATCCAAAGCTAAATACGGACATATTGATAATCTGCTTTCCACCTATTACGGTAGCTGCAAAAATGATGAGAGCTACAACAATTAACCAGAGACCGCATGATTTCTTATAATTAAAGTGAAGCTTCTCGTCTTTGTTATATTCCAGAAAGTTCATAAGTTTCTCCCTCAATCGAACCGCTTGCCATAATACTTCTGACCGTATGCTTTTACAATCCAGTTGCCTATTTTTTAATAATTGAGGTGCAGAAGACGTACGGGTTTAAAAGGCGGTCATTCATTTGATAGCCCGCGGTATTTAAATAGCCGTCAATGCATTGACGAGACGCTCTTGTGCAAATTTCTAAAAAAGTTGAGTTTGACGGTTGCAAGAGGGGCGGGTTTCTCGTAATATATCCCTTGCTGCATCCCCAGCAGCAAACATATTCGGGCGTTTAGCTCAGGGGGACGAGCGCTTCCCTGACACGGAAGAGGTCATAAGTTCAAATCTTATAACGCCCACCAACTGTTCACAGGTCAGAGTAATCTGGCCTGTTTCTTTTTGTGGATATAAATAGTAATCATTATTGTTATTGACAAAAGAGTTAAAGAGAGTAAACTTCTAACTAGTACGTTTTACAAATTGTTTTACTTACAGAAAGGAACTGACTATGTCTCTTATTGGTAAGCAAATTGGTGATTTTAAGGTAAACGCATTCCACAACGGTGACATCACCGAGGTAAGCAAGGAGTCCACACTGGGTAAGTGGAGCCTGTTCTTCTTCTATCCAGCTGACTTTACCTTTGTCTGCCCAACTGAGCTTGAGGATCTTGCTAACAACTATGACAAGTTCCAGGCTGCTGGCGCAGAGGTCTACTCTGTCTCTTGCGACACTGAGTTTGTCCACAAGGCATGGCACGAGGAGTCCGAGCGTATCTCTAAGGTAACCTACCCAATGCTCGCTGACCCAGCTCACGTTCTTGCAAGGAACTTTGAGGTCCTTATTGAGGATGCTGGCCTTGCCGAGCGCGGTGCTTTCATCGTTGACCCTGAGGGTGTCATTCAGGTTGAGCTTGTCACCGCTGGTGGCATTGGCCGTAACGCTGAGGAGCTTCTCCGTCTTCTCCAGGCTGCACAGTTTGTTGCAGAGCACGGCGATCAGGTCTGCCCAGCTAAGTGGCAGCCAGGTGCTGAGACCCTGAAGCCAAGCCTTGACCTTGTTGGTCAGCTCTAAGATTTAGGAGCTTACAATGACCGACGTCAAAGACCTCTACGACGCGGTGATTATCGGCGGTGGGCCAGCTGGGCTCACCGCCGCCCTCTATCTGGCCCGCGCTCGCTACCGTGTTCTAGTTGTCGAGAAGGACCATTTTGGCGGACAGATCACTATTACTAATGAGGTCGTTAATTACCCGGGAGTTTTCTCTACTAGTGGCTCTGAACTCTCAGAAACCATGCGTAAGCAGGCTGAGGCCTTTGGTGCAGAGTTTTTGCTGGCAGAAGTTACTGACTTGGACATGTCCGGAGATGTTAAGGTAGTTCACACCACCAAAGGTGAGCGCCCCTGCCTCTCCGTTCTTCTCGCCTCAGGAGCACACCCACGTCATATCGGCTTTGTGGGAGAAGAGGACTATCAGGGCCACGGTGTTGCTTACTGCGCCACTTGCGATGGCGAGTTCTTCACCGGCAAGGAAGTCTTTGTTATTGGTGGAGGCTTTGCAGCTGCAGAAGAAAGCGTATTTCTAACTAAGTACGCAAAGCACGTCACGGTTCTTGTGCGCGAGGAAGCATTTACCTGCGCCCCTGCGTCGTCCGAGGCTGCTCGCACTAATCCAAATATTACTGTTCTCTATAACACGCAGGTTGAATCCGTTGCCGGAGATTCCGCACTTAGGTCTATTACGTACAAGAATCTCAAGACGGGTGAGAAGACCACCTTTGTTCCAGAAGATGGAGATTCCATTGGCGTCTTTGTCTTCGCGGGTTACGCGCCAGAGACCGACCTGGTAAAAGAGCTGGCACAGACTGATGATTACGGCTATCTGATCACCAACGAGCATCAAGAAACAACCCGTGAGGGTCTTTTTGGTGCAGGTGATGTGTGTCAGAAGCCATTGCGTCAGGTTGCAACGGCTATCGGTCAGGCGGCAACCACCGCTACTGAGATGGAGCGCTATATTAAGCGCGCTCAGGAGAAAACTGGCCTTGTTCCACAGATGAACGTCACGCGCATCTCGTCTAAGAAAGAGGCTCCTGAGGCTCCAGCGGCTAAGAGTGCCTCTGACTCCGGAGAGATCTTCACCGATGATATGAAGGCACAGCTCAACGCTGTCTTTGAGCGCATGGCGCGTCCGCTTGTGCTTCAGCTTGAGCTTGATCAAAGACCTGTTTCTGAGGAGCTTGTAGCTTACATGGAAGAACTTTCTTCCATGACCGACAAACTGAGCGTTCAGACGGTTTCAGGCACGGGCGAGAAGAACCTTCCTGTTGTTCGTGTGTGCGCACAGGATGGTACGCCAACAGGTCTTGCGTTCCATGGTGTTCCTGGCGGTCATGAGTTCACTTCGTTTGTTCTTGGCCTCTACAACGCCGCAGGTCCTGGTCAGCCTATTAGTGACGAGGATAAGGCATCCATTGCCGCTATTGAGTCAAAGACACATCTGCAGGTCTTGGTAGGACTTTCTTGCACCATGTGCCCAGACGTTGTTGTAGCTGCTCAGCGTATTGCTGCAGACAACCCTCAGGTCACCTGCGATGTCTATGACATCAATCACTTCAAGGAACTCAAAGACACCTACGATGTCATGAGCGTTCCTTGCTTGGTTATCAACGACGGCCAGAAGGTTGACTTCGGCAAGAAGAATCTCTCTCAGATTTTGTCACTGATTCCTTAAGATCCATTTGCGTCCAGGAGAGGGTGGCGCTCATGAATATGCCGAGAAGATCAACGGTCTTCTCGGCATTTTTTGTGACTTTTAAAGTGAACACGTATAGCTAGTTTGGAAGTACAAAGCTACCTTTCTACAGGGCTTTTTGCTGGTAGAAGCCTGCATCAGTAAAGCCTTGAGCGCGATAGTAGGCTCGCGTTCCAATTGAGCTGATGACGTTAAGACTGGTATAACCCACATCTGCTGCAATAGAGGAGGCTTTGGCAAGAAGTTTTTGACCCAAGCCTTGGTGCTGAGCAGACATTCCTTCTGAGCCCAGCGAAAGCGCCTGTCCGTACACGTGGAGTTCTCTGATCATGGCCTGACCTGGCTGTACCAGCAGCTCATTGGCGGTAACATCACATGCGCCAGCGGTCAGTTTGTCCCAGTGGGGAAGTGAAAGCCTACAGAAACCTGCGATTTTATTGTCAGCAGTTACCCACTGCAGGAAGTGCTCGTCACTGACTGCGGTAGTGTAGGTAAAGTCTTGAAGGGTAAGTTCCGCTGCACGTACCTGCTGCTGGTTAATCTCTCTAAAGCGAATCTCCTGCACGCGGCTTGCAACATCTTTAGCAGCAAGCTCTTGCTCAACCATCTGGCGCAGATTGGTGTGTTTGTTTCCCACCAGAATATCGGTGGCACTAATGTCTCTAATCATGCGAGAAATACGCACGTATGGAGGCGTTGCAAGCACGTCTTGAACAAGCACGTCTACCAGTTCATCTTTGGCGTATGGCTGCCATGCACCCTCACGGTATTTCTGGACCAATTGCGTTCCAGATACCAGAGCACAGGGGTAGAGTTTAATCTCATCAGGGAGAAATCCTGGATCTGTGACAAATGTTTTAAAGTCCCGTTTATCTGCTTCAGGGGTTGCGCCTAAAAGATTGACCATCAGGTGAGAGTGGATTTTAAATCCGTACAAGCGAATCAGCGAGAACGCTCGTTTAATCTGGGCAACGTTCATCTGACGCTGGTTTGCGTCAAGAATTTCTTGACGTGTGCTCTGAATGCCAATTTGAATTTTGGTACACCCAAGCTGCCTAAACATGCGAAGGTTATCCGGCGTAATAGTGTCAGGTCTGGTTTCTATTACAAGGCCAACCACACGGGCAGCAGCTGTTTCATTAACGTGTTGTTGCTCCACCAGCTCATCATAGGTACTTTGCATCTGAGACCACGCGTTTTGGTGAGGCTGGCTGGTGTCGTAGAGCTTATGAAAAGCCTGGTTATACGTGGCAGTATCATCAAAGACCGCTGCCTGCTGTTCAGCAACAAAAGAAGAAAGTGCCTCTTCAGAGTTCTGCAAGCCAAACGAGGTGTACCAATTCAGGCGCTCCTGGATGTGGCTAGGAGAGTTTGGCCACTCATTAAGCGCACGGAAGAGCTCTTTGATAAACCAGTACTGATAACTCTCTGGATAATCGCTCCAGGTGCCACCGAGCACAATAAGCTCCACTTTGTCGGTTGAGTGACCCATCTGATGGAGCGCTTGAAGACGAGCTGCAACCTGCACGTATGGATCAAAAAACGTTAGTTCAGCGCGCTGACAGGCAGGCTCGTTAGCAAGATAGCTCTTAGGCATACGCAGATCACACGGGCAATAAATGCAATTGCTCGAACAGGTATGCGGCCTGGTAATCACGGTAATGGTAGCCACGCCAGAAGCGGTGCGACGAGGCTTCATACGTACAGAGCGGATAAACCTTTCTTCCAGCTCAGAGGTCACATTCCACGATTGCCACAGCTCATCATTGTTCTGCTTGACCTGCAAAAAATAGGGGAGAATTGCTCGTTTAGGAATGAGTTTCTCGCGCTCTGTACTGTGAGCGCTAGAGTCAATTCCGCTGTTGTGCGAGTTAATGAGCATCTCAAGCTGATGCGTATCAAGAGCGCCTTGTGAGCCATCTCTGAGCTGCTTCAATATGTCCAAAATGAGTTCATCCATATAAACAGTATAGGCAATAAGGTGAGCTTCTGACCTTTGGGAGCAAGGCGATGACGTAAAATCTCTGTATGGACACTTCTTTGCACATATCACATACACAATCTATCAGTGCATCTACCGCTGAGCAGCTGAGCTACGTAACCTCTGAGTTTTACTCTCAGCAGACGCAGAGTTTCTCGGCCACACGACAGATGCCTTGGCAGGGATGGCAGCAGTGCCTAGATGCCATGCCTCAGCTTTTAACTGGCGAGAAACCCTCTGTACTTGATGTGGGTTGCGGCAACCTGCGCTTTGCTCGCTTTTTATGCGATGAGGCGGGGATTGTTCCGGCAAAGTATTTTGCTGTAGATAATTGCAAGCCACTGGTAGAGAGTGGTGAGGCAGACACTCATGTCTCTGAGCTGGCATTTATTGAATTAGATGTGATAAAGAGTCTGCTTGATAACACGCTTTCTTCGCGTCTTACTGTTCCGTCCTGTGATTTAGTGGTTGCGTTTGGCTTTTTGCATCATGTGCCAGGTGCACAAAAGAGAATCCAGCTTCTGCACACTCTGTTAGATAAGACTAAACCTGGCGGCTTTGTGTGTGTTTCTTTCTGGCAGTTTATGAACAGCCAAAAACTTGCTGCTAAAGCTCAAGAAACCACTGCTCAAGGGCTGCGTGCGCTGGGTATAGACGCATCAGATCTTGAGCAGAATGACTATCTGATTGGCTGGCAAGATAAGGCGGATACCTGGCGTTATTGTCATCACTTCTCGCAAGAGGAACTTGATGAGCTTCTTGCAAGCCTTGGCCCTGACGTGCAAGTTTGTGCGCAATTTAGTGCAGATGGCAAAGACAATGATTTGAATCGCTATGTGATTTTGCAACGCGTGTAGCTGCCTGCAAGAATATCTTGCTAAAGATTTCCTGTACAAGAAATCCCCGCGCAGAAATTGAACTGCCTCCCATTTCTTAGACACGAGAAATGGGAGGCAGTTCAAAACACACCTAAGTCGGATAATCTGTTAAAAAGACGTATACATGACGCTGAAAATACCTCAATCATGCAGATTATCGTCATTAGATGTGTAAAATGCCCTCATCTGAGCAGATTATCCGACTTAGGTGTGTTCCGTAGATACAGAATTTATCGATAGTTAAATTTCTTATATAAGTCTATTCATGTTTAAGCATATTAGATGAAGTTTATACATAAAGATGCATATCAGGCAGTGTGAGCGCCTAGCTGTCTGGCTATCTTGATTAGAAACATATCGATTCTTCAGCAGAACATAAGAAAGCTGCGCTATTTTGTGGGCCAGGCCTAAAAGCCGACGCTAACACGCTGCAGAATCATAATCCCCCGCACAGAAATCGTACGGGGGATTTGTATTCAGTAGGCAAAGTGGACGTATAAGCCGGGTTCTGTCGCGGACAACCATTTATCTACTACCAGCATTGCTACTGGTCTCTAGCGCGCAACCCGAGCGCAGTGCGGGCCACACCATAGCGCTCCTATTTGCGTTTGCTCCGGATGGGGTTTACCAAGCCATGCTGTTGCCAGCATGCTGGTAGTCTCTTACACTACCGTTTCAGCTTTTCTCTTTACGCGAATGCGCAGGTGAGAGTCTTCTTTTCTGCGGCACTTTCCGTCGGGTTACCCCGCCTGGCCGTTAGCCAGCATCCTGCCCTGTGGAGCCCGGACTTTCCTCATAGCACCCTTCCATTTAGCTGGACGGGCACTCCGCGGTTGTCTGGTCCACTTTGCATGGGCGATTGTATCACGTTCATAAGGCTAGAAGCTCCGAAGTCAAACAATCTCCAAGTAAATGAGACGTCGCGAGTGCGCGGGTTTCTCACCACACGTTGAGTGGCGAGAAGGGTGTGATTTTGGTACGTCGTGTTCATGAAAAGCAACAGTTGCCTCTTTGAATGCTGCTATGATGGACAGGCTTAAATACGAAAGGACTACCATGGGACTCTTTGATCTTTTCAAGAAATCTTCCAAGACAGCTGCGCCAGAGGCTCTTGTTGTTTCTGATTACACTGCTAAAACAATTTATGCACCAGCAAGTGGAAAAGTTGTTGCGCTAGAGAACGTTCCTGATCCTGTTTTTGCAGGTGGCATGCTTGGTCAGGGTCTGGGTATCTGGCCCTCTGAGGGCGTTGTGTACGCGCCAGTCTCGGGCACTATTACCGCAACTACTCCAACTGTTCACGCATTTGGAATCACTGCCGATTCTGGAGAAGAGGTCTTGATTCACGTAGGCGTTGATACCGTTGAGATGAAGGGTGACGGCTTTACCGCCCTTGTCGAGCAAGATCAGCGTGTTGAGGTTGGTCAGCCACTCATGACGTTTGACCTGGATAAGGTTAAGGACGCGGGTCATCCTGAGGTAGTCATTCTTGCTATCACTAACTCTAGCGAGTACAACAATGTAGAGATTTTTGCCGCAGCAGACCAGCCAGTTTCTGCTGGCGAGAAGGTCTGTGTACTCGCATAACTGCGGCATTGCAGCTGCTCCATGTCTGACACATCCTACAAGACACTCAAGCTGGACTTTGTTGCGGAAGGTCTTTTTGAAGACAGAAAAAGCCGCTTCATAGCCCAGCTTTGTCATGTAGAGACAGAGACAGAAGCGCAAGAGTTTCTCGCTAGGGTAAGAGCGAAGCACTACAACGCTCGCCATAACGTTCCTGCATGGATCTTGGAGGACGGCACAGAGCGTGCCTCCGACGACGGAGAGCCTTCTAGAACGGCGGGAATGCCGGTGCTGGAGGTATTGCGCGGCGCGGGACTTAAGAACGTCTGCTGCGTTGTCACGCGCTACTTTGGCGGAACGCTTTTGGGGCCTGGCGGACTTGTTCGTGCGTATACGGCAGCAACTCAAGAGGCTTTGGCTGCTGCTGAGGAAGCGTCTGCTGTTCAGGAAATGCTGCAGGTTGTGAGGGTGGAGTTGTCGGCTCCGTATAACCTGTATGAGCAGATTCAGCGCCTGATCTCAGATACCGGCGGCAAGGTTATAACGGCAGAGTTTGGAGCGGACGTTTTTCTCGCCATAGACTTTAGGTGCGGAGAAGAAGCGGCGTTTACAGCCGCGTTGACAGAGCTCAGCGCTGGAAAGATTACAGCCGAGGTCTGCGCGGCGCGTTTTGATCTGTTCTAGTTGGTTTAATAAATCTAGCTTCGATAAACCAAAAAATACCGAATAAAAGAATAGTAAGGATAGTGCGGCCGTTTTCTGGAAGCATGCCTTTAGAATCGCAATACCAGATTAAGAGGAAAAGAAATATAACAATAATCCGTAAAATTATACGTTCCTTTGAAAAATACTTCATAAAAACCTCCTAAAATAAGATAAGGTTTTTCTTATACTCCAGTATACACCAACAAGGCCGGCACAGAAAATTCTGTACCGGCCATAGGTGCTTTTATGTGCGTGCTTAGTAGGCTGTGGTTGCACGTACCTTACTTGCGGTTACGACCACCAAGGGAGTAGCCAAGGTTCTCCCAGAAATCAATCTGGACATCTTCGCCCTCGTCCCAAACCTTGAGCAGGTCCTCTGGAACGTACTGACGACGAACATCAGCCTCGCCACCGTAGAGGCGGAACCAGTCTGCGCTCATGATGAGGTAGCCGTCCTTACCGGAGTCCTTACCCCAGCTGTTCTCAATGCGCCACTGCTTAGCCTTGCCGTCCTTATCAAGCTCAACACCCTGGAAGGTCATTGCGTGGGTAAGGGAAGTCTCATAGTTCTCAATCATTGAGGCGCGATCCATGTCAAAATCAACGCCAAAGAGGCCGTTGTAATCCATGGTGTCGGTTGAGAGGACGTAGTTGAAGTCCTCATTGTGGCGAGGGAACTCCTGCATAACGTCGCAGGCCATGCAGACAGGGTTGCCGTCCTTCAAAGAAGCAATGGTAACTGCCTCAAGAACCTCTGGCTCAACGTTTAAGAAGCGAGTCTTAATGCCGCCCAAAACGGTATCAATGAAGGTTGGGTGATACACCTTGCCGTAAGGATACTTCTTGCTTGGAACAGAAATGAGCTGGACAAAGCCACGAGGATCAACGCCACAATAGCGCTCAGCAAACTCAAGAGGAGTAATGCCAAAGTCGCGAAGAATCTGGGTGCTCTCCTCGTCCTTCTCGCCGTTCTTCTTGTCCTTGTTGTCAGAAGCCTTACTTGGCTCAACAGGGGAGAGCTTTGCCTTATCTACCTGTGCGTTTTTGCCAACCTTGCACTCAAAGTCAAAGGTCAGAGGTGGCTCGCCAAGGCAGACGGAAAGAATCTGGTGGAAGCCCTTGAGTTGCTCCTGCTTAAGCGCACGAAGCTCGTCTTGAGACTTGCCAGCTGCGTATGCTGCGCGAAGTTCGCCAGCACTCTTTCTGAACAGGCGGTCAATGCGCTCATCCATCTGAGTGGAGTTTTTGGAGCAAGCAGTCTCTGGCATAGCATCCTTAGGAACCAGGCCGTACTTCTCAACCAAGCTCATGGCAAATGAGTAGTAACCGCCATCGCCAATGCCCTCAGTCAGAAGCGTGTTGACAACACGAGAATCGGTTGGCTGGTCAGCGGTCTGAATGATGTACTCAAGTGCAGAGTTTGCCTTCTCAAGCTTGTCGTAGAACATGCCATATGCCTGGCTGAACTCAAAGGTATCAACGTCAAGCTTCTTGATTGCCTCCTGGCGAAGTACGTTGAAAGAAGAGAACATCCAGCAGCGACCGCTCTGACGCTGATTGGTGACGTCGCCGGTTTTTGCAACAGCAACACCGTAGGTGTCAGCGTAGGTACGCATGGTGGTGATGTCGCGAGCAGCTGCGGAAACGCCCATAGAGGTTACGGAGTTGCGAGCAACGCGGTTAGCACGGTCTGCGCTGAAAGCAGCGGTTTCCTCGTTTGCCCACTGTGGATTTACGGTCTGATCAGCCATTGAGGCTCCTTTTGTTTGTAGCGTTTAGAAAAAACCTGGCGAGAAGATCGATCTTCTCGCCAGATGGTTTGTACCTTAGCGAAGTGTTGCAAGAGAGCCCATTGGGTCCCATGGCTCGAGGACGGTTGCTTCCTCGGTCTCAAAGGTCTTGAGCTGCTCAGGAGTGAGGTACTTCTTGTCAACAACAATCTGGTAGACGTACTCGTCAAACCATGGGTCGGAGATGGTGTCAAAGCCATCACGGCCGTGGTCTTTACCCCAGCTGTTCTCAACCTTCCAGAGGGTAGTGTTGCCCTCGGCGTCAAAGTTAACACCCTCAAGAACCATAGCGTGAGTCATCAGAGACTCGCCGTAATCAAGACGTTCTGCACGGTCAAGTGCACCCTCGACAGGGAAGCCAAAGAGACCGTCAACGTCAAGCGCACGGGTGTCCATGATGCCCTCTTCGCGAAGGTAGGACTGAGCAACATCGCAACCAAACCAGACAGGCAGGTTGTCCTTAAGCTGAGCCACAGCAAGACGCTTAAGCTCAGGAATCTCCAGGTTGAGGTAACGAACGCCGCCGCCCTCAACAACGTTGCCCAAGCGGGAAACGGTGTAGGTGTGGTTGAAAGGCTTGTCTGCGGTTGGTGCAGAGATGATTGAGATGTAATCATCTAGGTTCATATCAACAGTCTCAGCGAAGAATTCCTGAGGAGTAAAGGTGCCAGAAAGAGCGAGGTTATCGTCCTTATCGCGCAGGCGTGCCTCAAAAGATACAGGAGGCTGACCCAGGCATGTTACCAGCAGAGTATAGACGTCCTCCATCATCTCTTTCTTCATCTCGCGCAGAGACTCAAGGGACTCACCAGCTGTTGCAGTCTCACGAAGACGCTTTGCAGCACTACGAAGATAACGAGTGAGATATGCGTCCATCTCGTGGGTGTTGCAAGAGTTAGCAGTCTCTGGCATAGCGCTCTTTGGCACAACGCCGTACTTCTTAACAAGGCTCTTGAACATATCCCACTGGCCACCATCACCAATTGGATCGGTAAGCAGGAAGGATACAAGACGGCCGTTTAGAGGCTCATCAAGGGTGTCCAAAATGTTCTCAAGGAACCAGTTAGACTTCTCCATCTTGTCCCAGAACAGTGGATATGCCTGAGAAAGCTCAAAGGTAGAGAGGTTGTATTTCTTGATAATGCGATATCTAAACGTATTGAGCGATGCAAACATCCAGCAACGACCAGAGCGCTTCTGGTTGGTACGCTCACCTTGCTTTACCTCAACATCAAAAGTAAGAGGATTAAGGGCAACACCTTCTGGTACACGAGCTGCTTTTCTAACACCAGCGCTGGTAGTAGCATTCTTAGCTACTGTGTGGGCGCGGTCGGACTCAAAGTTCTTCTGAGCCGCTGCAATGTCGTCAAAGGAAATGCTTTTCATCTGATCCATGTGATCTCCTTAGCTAGGTTACTTAACACAAAAACTATATTCCCAATTAAGGTGTCCTTAGTCTAAGAGTTACCAGTTTGAAACTTTTTATTTTGAGAAATTTTTGAACAGATGGTTCACGTCAACTAAGAGAGATTTTGTGACGTTATGAAATTGGCGAGAAAATATTTTCATCCAATTTACCAGCGGCAATAGAAGTATTAGCACATAGAACATATGTTTGTATTAGTAGTTATTGTCCGGCGAATCGGCTACACTATACAAAGAAAATAAGAATCCTTGGTAAAAGAACAAATTTTGAAGCACAAAGAGAAGAGCGTAGAAAAAGATGGCATTTGTTCACCTCCACAACCACTCAGATTTTTCCATTCTTGATGGAGCTAGCCGTGTCCCAGATATGGTTAGTAAAGCTGTAGAGTTTGGTATGCCAGCACTTGCTCTTACTGATCATGGGTATCTCTTTGGAATTCCAGATTTTGACCTTGCATGCCGTAAGTACAATGAGGCGCTTAAAGACTTTGGCCAGTGGTGTCATGATGTGGAATGTTTTGAAAAGGGTTGGGATCTAGAAGAGCCTCCTACAGATGATCCCAATGCTGGTGAGCATGATAGGGTTCATGCTCAGTGGGCTTCTGACGTTCAAATTTGGAATCAAACACATAATATTGAGGCTGTAAAAGCCAATAAACCTTCTCCACTTATTAAGCCAATTTTTGGCTGTGAAGCTTATTTCATTCTTGATGATTGTATTGAGAAGGGCACTAAGCAGGTACGTTATCACCTTATCCTGCTTGCTAAAAATGAGACCGGTTATGTCAACCTGATGAAGATGATGTCAGAGGCTGGCTCAAAAGATATGTTCTATTACAAACCACGTACTACGCTTGAGATGCTCAAGCGTTATCACGAGGGAATTATCTGCACTTCAGCTTGTGTTTCTGGCATCATTCCTCGTATGTTGTTTGAAGGTCGTCCAGAAGAAGCAGAGCGTTGGGCAAAAATCTATCAAGATATCTTTGGAGATGATTTCTACCTAGAGATTCAAGACCACGGTTTGTCTGATCCACGTTGGGGTGGCTATACCGATAGAACCCTTGCTGAGCGCATTGTAAAGATGGGTCATGACCTTGGTATTAAGGTAGTTGCTACCAACGATAACCACTATCTCACTAAAGAGGATGCAAGCGTTCAAGATATTGCTTCTTGCATTGGTTCAGGCGCTCGCGTTGATGATGAGAACCGCAAACGCATGACAGGCAGCGAGTTCTACCTTAAGAGTGAGCAAGAAATGCGTCAGATCTTCTCGTGGTGTCCAGAAGCTATCGAGAACACCATTGAGGTTGCAAATAAGTGCAACTATGAGCTGGATTGGACCCATATGTACCTGCCAAAGTTCCCAGACTTGGCAGAGGGGGAGACCTCAGAGGAGCGCTTTAGAAAAGAGTGTGAGTTTGGTCTTGCAAGACGTTATGGAGATGATTGGCAAAACGTTGTTATCAATGAGATTAACGTTAAAGACCGTTTTGAGTATGAATATGACATCATCTGCAAAAAGGGCTTTGCAGATTACTTCCTGATTGTTCAGGAGTATGTTCGCTGGGCAAAAGAGAATGGTATTGGCGTAGGCCCTGGTCGTGGTTCTGCAGCAGGCGCTATTGTTGCATACGCTATGGATATTACCTCGTTTGACCCTCTTGAGAATGGCCTCATGTTTGAGAGGTTCTTGTCTCCACAGCGTTCAGAGATGCCAGATATTGATATGGACTTCGACGATGAGCGTCGTCTTGAGGTTGTTGAGCACGTCCGTCAGATTTATGGATCTGAGCGTGTTTCTCACGTTATTACGTACTCGACCATCAAGGCAAAACAGGCAATAAATGACGCGTGCCGCGTTCTGGGTTACCCCGTTTATATGGGTCAGCGCCTCTCTAAGATGATTCCAGGAGATCCTAACGCTCACCTTAAGTTTGTTCTTCATAAGGCTCAAGAAGGCCAAAAAGGCACTGATCAGTATTCTGCTGATTTTGAAGATGCGTACGAGAATGACCCTGATGCTAGAAGAATCATTGATGCAGCTCTGTCTATTGAGGGCTTGCATCGTGGTGAGGGTGTGCATGCTTGTGCGGTCTTGATTGCTCCTACGCCTGTAAATGACCACGTTCCCACCAAGGTAGATACCAAGGGCGGCGTAGAAATTACGCAGTACGAGGGCCACTCTGTCGCAGACATGGGCCTTCTTAAGATGGACTTCTTGGGACTGAGAACCCTAACGGTTATTTCTCGTGCAATCAAAAACGTGAAGGATAACTACGGTATTGATATCGATGTAGATAACATTCCGTTTACTGATCCAGAAATTTATAGACTTCTTAGAGAAGGCAGAACTGCTGGTGTTTTCCAGGTTGAGTCTGCAGGTATGACTGCAACCATTAAGGGCATGAGACCAACAGAATATAAGCACATCGTCGCACTTATCGCTCTTTATCGTCCTGGTCCTCTTAACGCAGGTATGGTTACCAGCTATATCAACCGTATGAACGGTAGAGAAGAAGTCAAAGATTACGATCCACGTCTTCACGATATCTTGGAAGAAACCTACGGAACCATGGTCTACCAAGAGCAGGTTATGCAGATTTCTATGAAGATGTCTGGTTTTACCGCAGGCGAGTCTGACAAGGTCAGAAAAGCAGTAGCAAAAAAGAAGATCAAACTCATGCAGGAAGTTGTCCAGCACTGGGATGACGGTACTGATGAGACCATGGAGGCTCACTGGAAAAACGGCGCAGTTCGTAATGGATTTGATCGTTCGGTTGCAGAAAGCATTTGGGACGATGTTCTTGAGTTCGCATCGTATGCATTCAACAAGTCTCACTCTGCTGGCTATGCAATTCTTGTTATGCAGACCGCATGGATTAAAGCGCATTATCCACATGAGTTTATGGCAGCAGTTCTTACCTCGTACATGGGCAAGACGGATAAGATTGTTCACTACGTAAGCGCTTGCCGTCATGAGGGCATCAAGATTCTTCCACCAGATATCAACGAGTCCGGTAAAGACTTTACGGCTACTAAAGAGGGTATTCGTTTTGGCTTTGCGGGAATCCGCGGCGTAGGAGCTGGTGTTGGTGAAGCCATTATGCTTGAGCGTCAAAAGGGCGGCCCTTTTGCCAACATTCATGATTTTGTTGATCGTGTTGATGCAAGCCAGGCAAAGCGCAACGTTGTTGAAGCTCTTATCAAAGCAGGAGCTTTTGACTCAACAGGCTATACCCGTATGCAGATGATGAGTTTTGTGGATAAGAACAATCCACAAAACATTATCGATGCTGCCACTAAGCGTCAAAAAGATAAGGCTGTTGGTCAGTTCTCTATGTTTGATATGTTTGCAGAAGTAGAGGGTTCTGGTTTTAGCGATATTGTCCCAGAGCCAGATGGCGTTGAGTGGGATAGGCGATTCAAGCTTACTAAAGAGTACGAGGTCTTAGGCATTTATGTCTCTGATCATCCACTTCGTCCATACGAGTATGCCCTTGCTAAGAGCAGAGATTATGCCCTTGCAGAAATTGAAGAGAATGTAGAGGTTCAGCTTCCTAACGGTGCTATGTCTCAGCAGTTCAAAGTTCCAGAAGGTAAGCCTATTCGCTTTGCGGGCATGGTTACTAATGTTATGAAGCGCACTACAAAAAATGGCGACCCAATGGCAATTGTTACGCTTGAAGACATGGAGGGTAGCGTCACTATTGTCATGTTCCCTAAGCTCTACAAGAAGGCTGCAAGACTTCTTGCTGGAGATGTTGACCCAGAGACTGGCGAGAGCCAGAGCGACATCTTCATTTCTGTTCTTGGAAAGCTTGAGCGCTCTGATAGAGGAGACCAGGTTATTGCTCAAGAGGTTAATCCTATTGAGCTTAACAGTGCTAACAACACACCAAAGACACTCGTTATTCATATGCCTGCTTCTCAACTTCAAAGACAGGTTATCGAGACACTTGGACAGATCTTCTCGCGCTATCCCGGCATGGACTGTATTGAGATTAGGGTAGAAACAGACATGGGCGATGTTATGCGCATGGAGATTCCTACCAGGATTGATGGACGTAGCATGGTTCTTTTGACCGAGCTTAAAGATTTTATTGGTCAAAGCGGATACGCACAGATTGTTTAGATTTTGTCGATTCAAAATTTGCAGGTTACTCTTAAGTAATAACTGTTACTATTTAAGTAGCACTTGCTAAGAAATTCTGACATCTTCGGATGTCGTGAGAGGAGAAAAAATGATCGACGCAAAGTTTTATCGTAACAAGGAGACAGGCGCTGTTGTTTACGGTGTCGCAGGCAACGTAGAGGCAGCAGACCTTGAGCTTCTCCAGGCTGGCGTTACTGACGGTGCAGCTGAGAAGCACGTTCCATTTGTTACTCGTGAGGGCAATACCGTTACCGTCCGTGTTGGTGAGGTTGCTCATCCAATGCTCGAAGAGCACTACATTGAGTTCATCGCTCTTGTTTCTGAGAACGGCGCTCAGTTTGCACAGCTTAAGCCTGGCCAGGAGCCAGTTGCTACCTTCACTCTTGAGGAGGGTGTTGAGGCAGAGGCTTATGAGTACTGCAACCTTCACGGTCTTTGGAAGGCTTCTCTCTAAGTCTATTGACTTAACAATAAGCACTAGCTTATTAAGGTCAAACGGAGCTGCTACCTGCAGCTCCGTTTTTTCTTACTACACCTGTTTGTTTTTGGGTAAAAACAAATTAAGCACTTTATGATAGGAATGGTATGCGCATAGCAGTTGCACAAATGAATACTCAGGCCGGAGACTTCGAGTTTACCGCTCAGACCATGCTGGAATATGCTCAGAGAGCTCAACAGCAAGGTGCTGAGCTGGTCATTTATCCTGCGCCAACTCTTACAGGGCTGCTAAGCGTGCCAGAGGCTGATATAGAAGGACTTTTTGCAGATCTTTCGGAGATTATCAATTCGCTTTCAGAAAAGCTTCCAATTACGGCCCTTATTCCTGTTGTAACAGAGTTTGATGGAAGTGCAGCGAGCGAGGCTCTTCTCGTTAGAAACGGAGCCGTAACTCCGCTGAAATTGACTGCCCAGATAGCGCACATGAGCGCTCTTGCTCGTTCTGCTAGCTCTGCACAAACATCTGGCGAGAATACCTTTGAGCTCGCAAAATTTGAAGCAGGCGGCCTTACGTTTGGCGTTGCTTTTACCTACGACGATCTTGACGCGTGGCAAGATGTCGACGACTCGTTAGATGTTGTCATTTATCTGCCGTATTTTGGCTTTGCTGTTGATGATTCGTCGTCCGCCATGGGCATGGCGGTGGCAGAAAGCCGCTATCTGGGAGATGTTGAGGAGTTTGATAGCTGGCTCATTGCTGCAAATGCTGTTGGCGCCTATGGTAACCAGGTGTTTTGTGGTTCAAGTTTCTTCTTGTCTCCTTCAGGAGATTTGGTTAAACAAGCAGCGTCTTTCTCAGAAGACATGGTTGTCTGCGATGTTGATCAAGATACTATTGAAAACTTTGATAGAGAAGATACTGCGGGTGTCTATAATAGCGCGCTTACTACCTGGGGCGTATTGGCTACAGGAGTGCGAGACTACACGGTAAAGTCTGGCTTTGACGGCGTGTTTATTGCAGTTGATGGCTCGCTCAATTCTCTTGTTACCATGGCGCTTGCTTCAGACGCTTTAGGTCCTATGCGCGTCCACGTACTGTTGCTTCCAAATAAAGATTCTCGAGCAATAAGCGCTGCGGAGTTGCTTACCGCAAGACTTCGGGTTAATAAAGTTACTGTGGACAGCACGGTTTTCTCGACATTTACCGATACAAAATTGGTGAGTGCATACGGCTATGCATACGCTGACCAGCACAATTACTTGACGCTTGAGACTGCCGATAAGACCATCCTTGCGCTCAAGGGAACAGAGATTTCTAGCGCACACTCTCTGTGGCCTCTGGGAGATATGTATCATGCAGACATTGTTGACCTTGCAAGGGTAAGAAATACCTTCTCACCAGCTATTGATCATGCAGTTCTCGAGAATATCTCTGAGGTTGTAACTGATGGGTTAGAAAATGCCGCGCCAACGCCTCAAGAACGTATCGAGTTTGTTGATTATGTGCTTACCAGCTACCTTGAGTGGAATAAAAGCATTTCTGCCATTGTGGAAGAAATGGGAAAGGTTGACGAGGTCAAAGCAATTATTTCTATGCTCCACGCTCGCCAAAAAGACCGCAGAAATACCACTGAGGTTCTGGAAATGTCTTCAAAGAGCCTCACAAACGCTCAAATTCCACACGCATCAGTCTGGCAAGACAGAATTAGAGATACAAAGGCTTCCGAATCTGACCTGGTAGAGTCCTTACGAAATTCTTTGCGAGAAATTCAAGGAGCTTCTATGCATCTGCCTGAGTTGTCAGTTGATCCAGCGGAGGCTCAGGAGGGCTTTAAGGATATGCTGGAGCTTTTAAAAGAGCTGGCACAAGAATCTGATGCACAAATTGGCATGGTTGACCCCAAAATGTGGAGAGGCCCTTTCTCAGAAAATTAGTTGCATCGTTTGCGCGGACTCTGTGATAATATAGAACGAACGTTCTATATTAGGAGGTGCAATGGTAATTCTTGGAATAGACCCTGGTCTTGCTCACACTGGATGGGGAATTGTAGAGACTAGGGGTTCTGAATGCCGTGCACGCGCCTATGGATGCATAACTACAACCGCAGATGAACCAATAGATATGCGCTTGGGAAGAATCTATAACCAGATTGTTGAGGTTATAGATAAGTTTTCGCCAGAAGCTCTTTCTATTGAGAGCATTTACTTTGGACAAAACGTTAAATCTGCTATTCCTACTGCACATGCTCGCGGTGCTGCTATTGTCGCTTGTTCTAAAGCAGGTCTTACGGTTGGAGAATATACTCCAATGCAGATAAAGCAAGCTGTTGTTGGTACAGGAGCTGCTGATAAACAGCAGGTTATGTATATGGTTCAAAACATATTGTGCTTGGACCATCAGCCTCATCCAGATCACGCGGCTGACGCTTTAGCTGCTGCAGTTTGTCACGCTAATCTTGTAAGAACTACCTCGCTTGGAAAGGGAAGAATACAACTATGATTGTCCAGCTTACGGGCACACTTGTATCCGTTACTCCTTCAGTTGCTGTTCTTGACGTTAATGGCGTTGGGTACGAGCTTGGCATATCAGCTTCAACTGCTGCTGCACTTCCACAAGCGGGTGAAGCAGGCGTTACCGTTTTAACTCGTATGGTAGTCAGAGAAGATTCAATGGAACTCTTTGGTTTTGCTTCGCGAGAAGAGCGAGCGCTCTTTGATCGCTTACGTGCAATTTCTGGAGTAGGTCCTAAATTGGCTCTTTCTGTGCTTTCTACGTTTACGCCACAGCAACTTGCGGTAATTGTTGCTACCAATGACGGAAATCGTCTTAAGAGTGTCTCTGGCCTTGGTAAGAAGAAGGCAGAGCGCTTAGTAATTGAACTTTCTGATGTGTTCGCAAAAGATGCAGAGCTCAAGCAGCTTGTTGGTCTTACGTCTCCTGCAGACTTTGCTGCTATTCCAAAACCTGCTGTAACCTCTGTAGAATCAGAGGCTATTGAGGCTCTTCTTGGAATGGGCTTTACTTCTCAGGAAGCAACGCTTGCTCTTGAAGGGTATGAAGAGGCTGGTGCTATTACAATTGAAGCTGCTATTGGATATGCACTAAGGCGTTTGGGAAGTGGTAATTAATGTGGGAAGCAGATGCAGATAACTTATTTGAGTCGTCGTCTACTCCAGCTCCATTTCCAGGACACACTTCTCAGCGTGTAGTTTCTAGTGGGCTTCAGGCAGAAGACTTGGAGCAAGATAGAAACTTGCGACCAAAAACTCTTGATGAGTATCTTGGTCAAGAGCGCGTTAAATCTAATCTCCGTGTTCTTATTGAGGCAGCAAAAAGTCGCAATGAGCCGCTTGATCACGTTATTTTTTCTGGCCCTCCAGGCCTTGGCAAAACAACGCTTGCAGGTGTTTTAGCAGGAGAAATGGGATCAAAGCTTCATACAACCTCAGGTCCCGCAATTGAGCGAGCAGGGGATTTAGCAGCAATTCTCACCAATCTTGAAGAGGGAGATATCCTCTTTGTTGATGAGATTCACAGGCTTAATCACCAGGTTGAAGAAATTCTGTATCCAGCAATGGAAGATTTCTTCTTAGATATTGTTATTGGCAAAGGTCCTGCGGCAAGGTCAATCAGGCTTGATATTCCACGCTTTACTCTTGTGGCTGCAACAACAAGAACCGGACTTCTAACTGGTCCTTTGCGCGATCGTTTTGGTATTTCTTATCGTCTTGATTACTATACTGTTCCTGAGCTTCAGACTATTGTCATGCGCTCGGCAAACATCCTTGATGTAGAAGTTGATGAGCAGGGAGCTGCTGAAATTGCTTCTCGATCAAGAGGCACACCACGCTTGGCAAATCGTCTGTTAAAACGCGTACGAGATTACGCACAAGTTAAAGCTGAAGGTACTATTACCTGGCAGGTAGCCTCAGAGGCGCTTTCATTCTTTGAGATTGATGAGCTTGGTCTAGATGTAATGGACGTGCGTGTTTTACGTGCGCTTTGTGAGACGTTTAGAGGTCGTCCAGTTGGCCTCACAACCATTGCAAGCGCAGTCTCTGAAGATCCGTCTACACTTGAAGATGTTTATGAGCCATATCTTTTGCAGCAAGGGCTTATTATTAGAACACCTCAAGGTAGACAGGCAACGCATGCTGCATTTGATCACTTACGTATTCCTGTTCCTACTAACTAGTAGATTGGAACAAAATGCTTCAACGAGATTACATTTTGGAAGTAATCGATGACTTTACTTCAACGGTCACAGCAGGTTTGGGAAATGCTTTAGAGACTCAAACTGAAGAGTCACTCGATGGGGTAGAGGCAGCTGTTGCAGAGCTCATTGATTTGAGCCCAGAGACTGCTCTTGCGCTTTCGCCAGACTCTCTTGTAACTATGATGTTGCTCTCCGGCGTAGCTGATTCAGTTGCAGAGTATGTGGTGTATGCACTCGATAGGCTCTCTCACGTTTATGAGCAACTAGGAGACGGGGATAAGGCTGGTCTCAGAAGACAGCAGGCAGTAGCGGTTGCACAGTCCTTCTCGGTAGATCAAAACGCTACTCCAGAGCAATTTAAGGATTTTGAAGCAAAGTATTTTGCGTAACCACATATTATAAGCTAACAAATAAACCCCAGCTCAATATGAGTTGGGGTTTATTGCTATAGAGCTTCATGTTTATTTGGATTACCAAATGACAATCTTAGTTCCATAAGGGATGTTGTCATAAACCCACTTAGCATTTTCTGTTGCAAGACGTACGCAACCGTGGGAACCGTTGTATCCAAGCCTACCATCACGGACGGTATAACCGTCGGAGTTATAGAGAATGGAGTGAATAAGATACTCACCAGAAATGGTCGTGTAATACCAGCATCTAAAGCCAGAGCCAAAGTAGAGACCCTTGTTACCTACGGTAAATTGACCATGAGGGGTCCACATGCCTGGTGCTCCTGTAGTGCACTGCCATTCGTACCAAACAACCCAGTTGCCGTGTGAACCCCTGTATACAGCAAAGCGATTGCCAGTAGTATCAATCTGGATGAGCCAGTTAGTAGCACTATAGTAGTTTTGAGCGTAACGGTACATATCAGGGTAGTAGCAAGGCTGCTCCTCCATGGCGCCATCAGCAGCTGACCAATACAGTTTTCCGCCCCAGGTTACATAACCAGTTTGCATGGAACCATTATTACTGAGATAGTAGTCCTTGCCGTTATCTTTAATCCATCCGGTTTTCATCTTGCCGTCAGAATCAAGGAAGTACCAACTGCCCTTTGAATTAATCCAACCAGTTTGTTTTTCACCATTGGAACTAAAATAGTACCAAGTTCCATGAATATTAAGCCATCCATCTGCTGGTGCACCATTAGAAAGATAGTAAAAATCTTTACTATTTTCTTTTATCCATCCCGTCTTAATTTTATGGTCAGCTCCAACATTAATGGTCAATCCTGGAAGATGTACCGTTCCTGTTGGCTGTGAACCGTCATCTGTAGAGAAGACTCCTTCGGGAGAAATGAATCCAGTTAGTGCTCCATCTGGACCTGCCCAACGTTTTACACCATTTGAAAGAGTAACCCATTCATTTTTTGCTAGACCATAGCTTTTATCAAAGTAGTAATTCTTTCCATCAATTGAACGCTCACCAATATAAGCAGCGTGATCAATGGAGTTCGGATTAAAATACCAGGTCTTATTGCCAGGAGTAGTAAACCATCCAGAGACAAGCGCGCCGCTAGATTGAGCCCAGGACAAATTTCCGTCTGGTAGGGACACCCAATTACTTGAAGTCATACCAGCATTTTCATCAACGTAATATGAACCGCTAGGAAGTTGGAAAAGTCCAGTTTTCATGCGATGAATTGAGTCTTCTGGATCGAAGTAAAACCATTTACCATTTGGGAAATGTTTCCAACCTGAATAGAATGAGCCATAAGAATCTACCCAAGACCATGAACCATCATCATTGTGAATCCAACTATTTCTAAGGATTCCATAGTTTTCATCGAAATGATAATATGTGCCGTCAATTTCGACGTTGCCAATAAGCGCTGGATGCTGTGGAACAGATGGATCAAAGTACCAAGTTCTACCATTTGGTGTGTTAAACCAACCAGAGGCAAGAGCGCCATTTTTTTGAGCCCAAGCCCACTCACGAGTTGGTAGTTGAATCCAACTGTTAGAAATCATACCTGCATATTCATCAATGTAATATGAGGTACCAGAAACCTGAATTGTTCCAATTAACATACGATGACGAGGTTCTTCTGGATCAAAATAGAACCACTTGCCGTTAGGCATATGCTTCCATCCAGAATAGTAAGTACCATCTTCAGTTGCCCATGACCAAGAACTTGCCGAACGATATACCCATCCATTTGTTACAAGTCCGTTTGTTGAATCAAAGTAATAAAACTTACCATCAATTTCAACTTCACCGAAGATTGCCTTATGCTGCGGGTCAGTTGGATCAAAATACCAAGTTTTTCCATTAGGTGTTGTGTACAAACCCTTGACTGCATTACCGCTAGCATCTACATAGTGCCAGCCAGAATCATCTTTAATCCACTGGCTTGTGACAAGTGTTCCATCTTCTTTGTAATAGTGGAATTGGCCGTTTTCTTGTCTCCATCCAGAAGACTGAGGGGTTGGCGAAGTATTCTCTGTTGGAACAGCAGGTGTCTGGTCTGTTGTTGGAGTTGTTGTTGGTGCTGCAGGTGAGGTAGGCTGAGAGTTTTCAGGTGCTGTAGGAGAAGTATTTTCAGATGTTGCAGTAGTTTCAGTTGTTACAGCAGGAGCATTTACTGCGGATGTATCAGCAGTCTCTGCAAAAGCAGGAGCAGCGTGGAGTCCGCAAAGTAGAGCTGTACTCAACGAAGCAATCGCAATAAGCTTCTGTGTAGAAGGTCTGTAGGAAAAACGCATCTTCTTCTCCATTGTTTTAACTCCAATAAATCCAGGTAATAAAGAGCAGTTCAAACTAATTTAGTGCTTATATGAGGTAAGCACTCCATCTGGTCCAGCCCAGCGTCTTACGCCATCGGAACGGGTAATCCATTGATTGCGAGCAAGACCATATCCTGCGTCAAAGTAATAGTCTTTACCATCAATAGTGTGTTCTCCAGTATAAGCAGGATGGCTTGGCTTTGCTGGGTCAAAGTACCAAGTCTTGCAATTTGGTGTGGTATACCATCCTGAAGCAAATGCGCCACTTGACTGTGCCCATGCCCAACCGCCTTCTGGGAGCTGTACCCAATTATTAGCAGTCATTCCAGCAGACTCATCAATATAATAAGTTCCACTAGAAGTTTGGATGACACCTACAAGCATACGGTGATAAGGGTCTTTTGGATCAAAGTAGAACCACTTGCCATTAGGCATATGCTTCCAGCCTGATTGAAGCGCCCCACTCTCTCCAGCCCAAGACCAAGAACCATCAGCTCTATGAATCCATCCATTTTTCAGAAGACCATAGCCTGAATCAAAATAATATGATTGACCGTTAATTTCAGTCTCACCAATTATTGCAGGATGCTGCGGATCTGATGGATCAAAATACCAAGTTTTGCCATTTGGCGTGGTGTACCAACCAGAAGCAAATGCGCCGCTCGACTGTGCCCAAGCCCAACCGCCATTAGGGAGCTGCACCCAATCGTTAGAGGTCATTCCAGCGGATTCGTCAATGTAGTAGGTTCCACTAGAAATTTGGATGACACCCACAAGCATACGGTGATAAGGGTCTTTTTGATCAAAATAGAACCACTTACCATTTGGCATGTGTTTCCAGCCAGAATAAACAGAGCCTACTGTTTCAATCCAAGCCCATTCACCATCATCACCACCACCGATCCAACCATGGGTAACAAGGCCATTACTGTGATCAAAGAAATAATATTTACCATTAATATCTATTCCGCCCATTACCACTTCATTGTAATCTTCTGGGTCAGCATACCAAGTTTTGCCATCTGGAGTTTTAAACCAGCCAGAGATAGCAGCACCATCTGGACCAGCCCAGCACCAAGCTTCTACACCCTGGCCCATATTTACCCAAGAATTTCGTAAAAGTCCTGTCGAAGGATCAAAGAAGTACAGCTTTCCATTGACTGAGGCAGCGTCAGTAATAACCGGAGCACCCCCTTCAGTCTTAACAGTTAAATACCAGGTTGTACCATTAGGAGCAGTAAACCATCCTTCAATAAAACGACCATCAGCTCCGGCCCAGCTCCAACCATGATCTGTTTTAACCCAATTGTTTTTTATCAAGCCGTTATCTTTATCTACGTAGTAGAAAGTGTAGTGATAACTAGGAGTATTATTATTTTCGAGAAAAATCATTAAGCCGTATCTAGCATACGGTAACCCTGACCCTGGCTGAAAATACCAGGTTTTGCCATCAGGTGTGGTATAGAAACCAGATACTGCTGCACCTGTTTCATCTACATAATATTGACTATCGTTATAAGTGATCCACTGACTTTTTAGAATAGTTCCATCTTCAGTATAAAAATAAAACTTTCCATCAACTATTTTCCACTTTGGATAATAGGATTTAGAAGTTGATTCAGGAGCACTTACTGTGGAAGTATCAGTAGTCTCTGCAAGAGCCGGAGCTGCAGGTAGACCACAAAGTAGAGCCATGCTCAGAGATGCGGCCACAATTAGCTTCTGTGTAGAAGGCTTGCATGAATAACGCGTCTTTTTTTTCATGTTCTATCCCCAAAACAAAAATCACAAGCAAATAAAGAGCCGCTGTAGACTGATTTAGCGCTTGTATTCAGTAAGTACACCGTCTAATCCAGCCCAGCGTCTTACGCCATCGGAACGGGTAATCCATTGATTGCGAGCAAGACCATATCCTGCGTCAAAGTAATAGTCTTTACCATCAATAGTGTGTTCTCCAGTAGAAGCAGGATGGCTTG
>CABTJC010000012.1:0-47207 GCA_902485095.1 uncultured Atopobium sp.
GATTTCTGCATATTTGTGTAATAAAATGCATTCTTATGAATACGTAATTTTTGACCTCAAAATTATGTGCCGAAAAAGGTAAAAAATGCGTTTAGTTGGGGATGAAAACTTAAAATTGGCCGATTTATCCCCAACTAAGACGATTTTTTACCTCCTCAAAAACTTTTATCTGGGCAAACGTTGTATGCAGAAACCTGTATTCCCCAACTAAACGCATTTTTTACCACCTGGGTGCGCGGGCGCAGTTACGTCCCAAATTACTCAAACAAGGCGAGAGAATCAGGCTCCATGAGAGCTCTCATGAAGGGGCTTTCGAAATCAGCTTCGGACATACTTCAAAGCGCGCCTGAAAAGTGCAAAGAATCTGTATTTCAGATACAGATTCTTTGACGAAATCAGGCAAATCCACAGTTTCTTTTACGTTTTCAGGCAGAATTTACAGATTCTTTGCAGAAATCAGGCGCGCGTCGGGCGCATACCCGGGCGCATTGAACGCACACCGCGCGCGCCGCCCGCCTGGCGAGAAACCCCGTCTGCTAGCAGCGCTTTTGCACAAGAAAACCCGGTACCCACACGAAGTGGATACCGGGCGGAAGGCACGTTTGCGCAGCTAGCACGCGCGGCGCTCGCGGCTCGTACGTAGCACGCACGTCGCTCGCAGCTAGCGCGGTTGCGCCGTGCGGCGCTCGCAGCTCGCGACGTGTTACTCGTTGTCGCCGGCAGTTGCCTGAGTTGCAGAGATAGCCTGATCAGCATCGGAAGCGTCTGGCCAAGACCAGTCGGTGAATGCTGGGTGATCATAGCCCTTCTCGACAGCAAACTCAAAGGCCTCGGTGCGGAACTTCTCCCACTCGTCGATCTGATCTGCCCACTTCTGAGCGTCAATCATGCGGAGAGCGTCAGCAGCAAGTGCCCAACGGTCCATGTTGTTCAGGCGCAGCATGTCGTAAGGAGTTGTGGTGGAACCCTGCTCCTCGTAGCCGTGAACGTTGAAGTTGTCGTGGTTTGGACGGTTCCAAATCAAACGACGGACGGAACCAGCGTAAGCGTGGAACGCGAAGAGAACTGGCTTGTCTGCGGAGAAGAGCTTGGTGAACTCCTCGTCGGAGAGAGCCTCGTTGTTCTCGGAAGCGTTCTGGATCTTGAGCAGGTCAACAACGTTGACGAAGCGAGCCTTGATGCCCAGCTTGCCAAGCATGTCAAGAGCTGCCAGGAGCTCCTGGGTTGGGACGTCGCCGCAGGATGCGAGAACAATGTCCTCCTCGCCAGCCTCAGCGTTGGAAGCCCACTTCCACTCCTTAGCGCCAGCTGCAAGCTCCTCGCGAGCCTCGTCAAGCGTTACCCACGTTGGAGCAGGCTGCTTACCAGCGAAGATTGCGTTGATGCAGTTTGTGGAGGTGTAGCACTTCTCGCCAACTGCAAGCAGGAGGTTAGCATCTGCTGGGAAGTAGATGTTGGTGATGTGGTCGTTGTTGAAGCTCTTGTTGAGCATGATGTCAACAAAACCAGGATCCTGGTGAGAGAATCCGTTGTGGTCCTGGCGCCAAACGTGGCTGGAAAGGACCAGGTTGAGAGCGGAGATAGGCTTGCGCCATGGGATGTGGCGAACGGTAGCCTCAAGCCACTTAGCGTGCTGGTTAATCATGGAGTCAACAATGTGAACGAATGACTCGTAGCTGGACCAGATGCCGTGGCGGCCGGTCAGGGTGTAGCCCTCAAGCAGGCCCTCGCACTGGTGCTCGGAAAGCTGCTCGATAACGTTACCAACTGGGGAGATGTGCTCGTCGTTCTCGAAGTCGTCGTTGAAGCCGCCGAACCACTGCTTGTCGGTTACCTGGAAGGAAGGCTGCAGGCGGTTGGAAGCGGTCTCGTCAGGTCCGAAGATACGGAACTCGGAACGATTGCTGTTGATGAGCTCAGCGGTGTACTCGCCAAGGACGCGCGTTGCCTCAGTAGCACCAAAGCCGTGGCCCTTCTCGGCAACTGGGATTTCGTACTTCTTTGCGTCAGGAAGGACGAGGTTGCGGCGGATTGCGCCACCGTTTGCGTTAGGGTTAGCGCCGAGGCGGAGGTCGCCCTTAGGCATGAAAGCGGTAACCTCTGGACGGATTGCGCCCTTCTCGGTGAAGAGAGTCTCTGGCTTGTAGGAGCCCATCCAGTCGCGAAGGACCTGGAAGTGAGCCTCGGTGTCGCGAGCGGATGCCAGTGGAACCTGGTGTGCGCGCCAAGAGCCCTCGGTCTTCTTGCCGTCGATGTAAGGAGGGCAAGTCCAGCCCTTAGGGGTGCGGAAGATAATCATTGGGTAGTAAGGACGGGATGCGTCACCTGCGGCTGCGCGAGTCTTGATAGCGCAGATCTCGTTGAAGACAGCCTCGAGAAGAGCTGCGAAACGACGGTGGATGGATGCGTGATCCTCGTCGTCGAAGCCAGCAACAAAGTTGTATGGGTGGTAGCCCATGCCGCGGAAGAACTCGTCGCGCTCGCCGTCGGAAATACGAGCAAGGATAGTTGGGTTAGCAATCTTGTAGCCGTTGAGGTGCAGGATTGGGAGAACGATACCATCGGTCAGTGGGTCCATGAACTTGTTGGTCTGCCAAGAAGTTGCAAGTGGGCCGGTCTCTGCCTCGCCGTCGCCGACAACAGCGACTGCCAGCAGGGATGGGTTGTCCAGGACAGCGCCGTATGCGTGGGAGAGGACGTAGCCCAGCTCGCCGCCCTCGTGGATGGAGCCTGGAGTCTCAGGTGCGTAGTGGGAAGGAATTCCGCCTGGATAAGAGAAGCGGCGGAAGAACTTCTGGAGGCCCTCTTCATCGTCGGTGATGAATGGGTAGGTCTCGCGATAAGTGCCGTCGAGCAGGGACTGCGCGGTACCTGCAGGTCCACCGTGACCAGGGCCCATGAGGAAGATGGTGTTCTGGTTATGGTCGCGGATGAAGCGGTTGACGTGGCCAAACAGGAAGTTTAGGCCTGGGGTGGTTCCCCAGTGGCCAACCAGGCGATGCTTAACGTCCTCGCGAGAGAAATCACCCTTCATAAGTGGGTTGCTACGAAGATAAATCTGACCAACAGACAGGTAATTAGCTGCGCGCCAATACCTATCGACGCCGGCAAGAGCCTCTTCAGATACAGGCTGATTCAGGGTCTGCCAAGGTGTACCGTACACGGGCTGAGCCATGTGCTCCTCCTTTTCCTGGGCTGCTGCCTGCGCGCTTACGCAGGTTAGGCAACCTCGTTGCTTCCATCACCTGAGCGTTTGTTTTGTTCGCACTCAACTGGGCGCACATAAAACAACACATACATAACAGTATGATGCTTCGGCTATGTTTCAAATACTACTCTAAGTGATAAAACGTTTTATCACTGTGAGATTTCTGTAAATTTCTTTCCTGAGAGACGCTTAAGCTATCTTTTAAGCAGCAAAACGATCCCCCAACAGTACCCACAATGCCAAAATGCAACCAAAATGGTGCCAAGTAGAGTGCATACACACCAAAGTGGTAAAAAATGCGTTTAGTTGGGGATTTCATTTTTCTGCATACAACGTTTGCCCAGATAAAAGTTTTTGAGGAGGTAAAAAATCGTCTTAGTTGGGGATAAATCGGCCAATTTTAAGTTTTCATCCCCAACTAAACGGGTTTTTTACCTTTTTCGGTACATAATTTTGAACCCAAAAATTACGTATTCATAGGAATGAATTTAATTGCACAAATATGCAGAAATCTGATTAGCGCCCCAAAACACGCACGCTATTCTTCTCAATCATGCGCGGCTCAAGGATTATCTGGATTGAGGCGCTGTCATCCTGCGCTTCGATGCCGTTATTTTTGCCCGTTGCAGCTTCTTCCGTTGCAGCTTCTTCCGTCACAGCTTCTTGCGTCGCAGCTGCTTCCATCGCAGCTCTCTGCACAACCTCCGCACCGCGCTCGCCCAGACGACGGAACATAATCGAAAGCGCAGCGTCAGAAAGCTCATCAACATTTTGCTCAATCGAAGTCAACGCCGGCTCAAACAGTGCGTCTGAAATGCTGTTATCGTATCCGACAACAGAATAGTCGCGCGGAACATGCAAGCCGCGCTCGTATAGGTAGCGCAACAACCCAAGCGCAATGTTGTCCGACGTCGCAACAACAGCCGTAGCGTTCACGCGAATCAGCTGCTGAGCTGCAAGATATGCATCAGGAATGTAATAATCGCTGGTCAACACAAGCGACTGATCTAGCTCCAGGCCCTTCTCGCCAAGTGCGCGAACGTAGCCGTTGAGGCGCGCGCAGCCGGTGTTTGAGGCGGTGTTGACCATGCACGCGATCCGGCGATGACCGTGGTCTAGCAGGTATTTTGTGGCCAGATAGCCGCCGAGCTCGTTGTTGAACGTGACTTTATCGCAGTCAAGCGCGTCGATGGTACGGTCCACCATGACGTATGGCACGGGCAGCTGCTCCAGGTCGGCGATGAGCTGCTTTGAGGCTTCTACCTCGTCGGACGTGATGATAAAGATGCCGTCGGCGCCGCGATTGACCAGCAGTCGCACAAGGTCCGCATCGTTTGACGTGCTGTTATCCGAGTTAGTGATGAACAGCGCGTACCCGCGGCGGCGGCACTTCATCTCCAGCATTTTGGCAAATGACGAGAAAAATCGGCTCTCGATATTCGGCACGATCAGCCCCAGCGTCTGCGTGTGCTGTGTGACCAGGCTTCTTGCGATCTGGTTGGGAATGTAGTGCTCGCGACGGGCAACGTCGAGGATGCGGCGGCGGCTCTCGTCGCTCACGCGCACCGGCCGGCCGTTCAGCACCAGCGAAACCGTGGCGGGCGACAGCCCCACCTCGCGCGCAATCGTTTTTAGGGTGACTTTTTCTGCCACGTTACCTCGCAACTTGCCCAGTTTGTCGTTGTTGCTTAAGTATAATAGTCGAGAAACCCCTGCGGCAGGTCGTCCGCCAAAAGCCAGACGTTGTCTCCACACGACAACCGCGCCGCGCCCCGGCACCGCACGCAAGCTGCACTACGCCCCGGCAGCGCACGTAAGCTGCGGCGCGCGCCCCGGCGCCCGTACGACAACCGCATTCCGAGAGGACGCGCATGAACATTACACCACAGGAGATCGTCGAGACTCTTGCCATGGTCAGCGAGCAAAACCTTGACCTGCGTACCATTACGATGGGCATCTCGCTCAATAGCTGCGCAGACGAGGACCTGGACCGCATGTGCCAAAAGGTCTACGACCGCATCACGCGCCAGGCCGAGCACCTGGTTGCCGTGGCCGAAGACCTGGAGCGCGAGTACGGTATCCCCATTGCCAACAAGCGCGTTTCCGTCACGCCAATCGCGCAGATTGCGGCCTGTACCTCGGCGCAGGATCTGACGCCGCTGGCTCACACGCTTGATCGCGCGGCCGAGACGCTGGGTATCGACTTTTTGGGCGGCTTCTCGGCACTGGTCCACAAGGGCCTTGGCGACGCCGACCGCCGACTCATCGCATCCATCCCCGAAGCGCTGGCCACCACGTCGCGCGTCTGTTCCTCGGTAAACGTCGCGTCCACGCGCGCGGGCATCAACATGGACGCCGTTCTGCTCATGGCAGAAACCGTGCTCGAAGCCGCTCGTCGCACCACTGACATTCAGTGCTACGGTGCCGCTAAGCTGGTCGTTTTTGCCAACATGGTGGAGGACTCCCCCTTCATGGCCGGCGCGGTCCACGGCAGCGGAGAGGCGGACGCCGTCATTAACGTGGGCGTTTCTGGTCCTGGCGTCATGGCTGCAGCCCTCGCCGAGCTCCCCGACTCCGCAAACCTCATGGACGTTGCCGAGAAGATCAAGCAAACCGCATTTAAGATTACCCGTGCAGGCGAGCTGATGAGCCGCGAGGCTTCAAGGCGCCTGGGTGTCGAGAAGGGCATCGTAGACCTGAGTCTTGCGCCAACCCCAGCAGCTGGCGATTCCGTCGCTAAGATACTAGAGCTCATCGGCGTTGGCGAATGCGGCGGTCCCGGAACTACTTGCGCACTTGCCCTGCTCAACGATGCTGTCAAAAAGGGCGGCGTCATGGCGTCGTCCAGCGTTGGCGGCCTGTCCGGCGCATTCATCCCGGTCTCCGAGGATGCGGGCATGATTCGCGCAGCTCAAGACGGTGCGCTCTCGCTCGAGAAACTCGAGGCAATGACCTCAGTGTGCTCCGTTGGCTTGGACATGATTGCTATTCCTGGCGATTCCTCCGTGGAAACCATTGCGGGCATCATCGCAGATGAGATGGCTATTGGCGTCATCAATACCAAGACCACAGCGGTCCGTGTTATCCCAGCTATCGGTTACAACGAGGGTGACGTCCTGGAGTTTGGTGGCCTCTTTGGATCCGCACCCATCATGCCGGTCAACCAGTTTGCGGGTACGGTGCTTGCACACCGCGGCGGTCGCTTCCCCGCTCCACTCAATTCACTCAAGAACTAGCAAAAGAGCCTCCACATCTGAACTACCTCCCATTTCTTATGTCCAAGAAATGGGAGGCAGTTCATATGCGGGTGATTATGATTCTGTAGCGTGTTAGCGGCGGCTTTGAGGCCCGGCGCACAAAATAGCGCAGCTTTGGTAGGTTCTGCTGAAGAATCGACATGTTCCTAATCAAAATAGCCAGGAAGCTAGGCGGTTGCACCGCTTGGTATACATTTCTGTGCATAAACTTCATCTAATATGCTGAAAAATGAATAGAGAAATATAAAAAATCTAACTATAAGTAAATTCCGCCTCTAAGGAACACACCTATGACAGATAATCTGCACAATTGCGGGCATATTACACACCTAATGAAGATAATCTGCACGTTTGAGGTATTTTCAGCGTAATGTATACGTCTTTTTGACAGATTATCTGTCATAGGTGTGCTTTGAACTACCCCCATTTCTTATGTCCAAGAAATGGGGGGTAGTTCAATCGGAGGCTCTTTTTAGTTGCAGCTTTTATGCGCTTGCGACTCAATGCTCACCGTGCACGTGGTGCTCGTGGTGCTCGCCGTGCTCATGGCCCTCATGCTCGCAGTGGCCATGCTCGTGATCGCAATGCTCATGCACGCAGTGACCGTGCTCGTGGTCGCAGTGCGAGTGATCGTGCTCGTCAGCCAAGTCCGACTGCTCGTGCCAGAACGCCGGCACAAACGCCTCGCGAATTCCATGACGCAGCAGGTCGCGACCGATAAACACACATCTGGACTCTTCCTGAGGTTCGTCACCCGTAATCGCCCATGCGCGCTCTACCAGGTCAAACTTGACCCACTGATTACCACAAGACAGCGTTCCTTTTGCACGCGCAAGCTTTCCAAAAACGCCAGCCGACGCTGCGTCCAAAAGCCAAATCAAGTGCGTTGGACTTGGAAGCTCAGCATGAGTCAGCGCCATAGTCTCCAGGTCAGGCCCCTCGTCCTTCTCGCTAGCTGGATCTTTAAGAACAGAACCATCAAGCGCGCGAGTCAGCAGAGCATTCCACCACTCGTCGGGAATATCAGCATATGAAGACTCGACGATAACCTCTGCCTGCGGATTCATCTCTGCCGCAAGCTGCTTAATGGGCTCAGCGGCATCCTCACTACCTGGAGCCAATTTAGAAATCACCACGCTCGCGGCGGCGCTCAGCTGATTGTCAAAAATCTCTGGGAAATCGGTGCGCTGATTCTGCCACGAAACGGCGTCGACCACGGTAACTGGTGCAAGCAAACTAATGCGCTCCCAGGCCACCTGATTCACGTTATCAAGAATGCTCTGCAGCTTAGCCACACCAGTTGGTTCAACAATTAAATACTCGGGGTCAATGGTGTTTGAAATGGTCAGCACCGACGTCGCAAAATCCTGCTTGCCCGAACAGCAAATGCAATTCTCGGTAGACTCCCAAACCTTGAGGTCGGAGTCCTGCCTCAGACGGCGCGCATCAATGTCTGCCTGGCCATATTCATTCTCGTAGATAGCAAAATCACGCCCAGTCCGGCGCACGAGCTCCTGAATGAAGGTGGTTTTACCAGCTCCAAGAAAGCCTGATACAACAAGGATTTTCATGAATACAACCGCTTTCTAAACTCCGTTGGCGCCCACCAGCGCAAAAAGCTGGCGAGAAAAACGAACTTCTCGCCAGCTTAAACGAACTAAATCACGCTACCTGATTGGTTACCTAGTCGATAACAACAACTGGCTTGATGAGGTCAGCTGGCTTATCACGCATGGTGAAGAGAGCCTCCTCGAGGTGATCCCAGCCGTGATAGAGGTGAGTAACCTCTGGGTGAAGGTCAAGACGGCCGGAAGTGACCAGGCTGGAGAGCTTCTCCATGCGCAGACGGCCGCCAGGCATGAGGCCGCCACGGATATCCTTGTGACCCATACCAACACCCCACTCGACACGAGGAATGTTGACGTAGTCGCCGGAGCCGAGGTAGTTGACGTTACCAATCTTTCCGCCAGGCTTGAGTGCCTTGACAGCGTCCTCGAAGGTCTCGCATCCGCCGCCGTCGACGCAGACGCGGTCAACGCCCTTGCCGCCGGTGAGCTCCATGACCTGCTCCCAGATTGGGCCGTCCTTGTAGGAGATGAAGTCGGTTGCGCCGTAGCCCTTAGCTGCCTCGACGCAGACTGGACGGGTACCAACAGCAATGATGCGAGAAGCACCGTGAAGTGCAGCACCAGCAACGGACATGAGGCCGACAGGTCCAATACCGATGACCAGGACGGTGTCGCCGAACTCAACGCCAGCGAGCTCAACTGCGTGGAAGCCGGTTGGAACCATGTCGGAAAGGATGCAGGCGTCTGCTGGATCCATGCCCTCTGGCATGTGAGCAAGGTTGCCGTCAGCGTCGTTTACGTGGAAGTACTCGGAGAAGACGCCGTCCTTGAAGTTGGAGAACTTCCAGCCAGCAAGCATGCCACCGGAGTGCATGGAGTAGCCGGCCTGAGCCTCAAGGGAGTTCCAGTCTGGAGTAATTGCAGGAACGAGGACGCGGTCGCCAGGCTTGAAGTCCTTGACGCACTCGCCAACCTCGACAACCTCTGCGGAGCACTCATGACCAAGGATCATGTTGTGACGGTCGCCGATTGCGCCCTCCCACAGAGTGTGAATATCAGATGTACAAATTGCGACCGCAAGTGGCTTGCAGATTGCGTCCAGAGGACCACACTTTGGTGTCTCCTTCTCAATCCAGCCAGACTCGCCGATCTTGAGCATTGCATAACCCTTCATAAAACCCTCCTAAAATCTGTGTTTCTGAAGTTGAAACACTACCTACCTCGTGGAGGAGCACGCCTTTTGCGTGACACTGACGAGGCTAATAAACGTTTTTGCGAAAGCTCGCTGCTTTGTTGCAGCCACAATTGGATCCTCTCCACAACAAAACGACGAACACTCGCGAAGTACATTTTCAAGCACTTTTTTACGTAAATCTAGAACGAAACCGTGAAAGGTTGAGCAGACTTTCATGAATTTTAGGGTGGCGAGAAATGCGTTTTACAAATAACGAATATTTGTGCACGTAAACAATGTGAACGCTAACATACCGTTAACCAAACCTTCGACCAATGCAAAACAACGCTTATCGGCGAACGGTTACCGTTCACCGAATCAAAAGGGCAGATGTCCACTTTTCTGTTGTACGCGGTTGCTCCGTAGTGTTATGCAGAGGCGTCTCGGCAGCTACGCAGGGGCGCTTTGGCAGCCATGCAACGCCGCGACTCTAGCCCTCTCGAACTGGATTTTCTGATCCAAAATCGATGCTATTATGTGTCTGAGCTGGTTTTTGTAGATTTTTTGGGGCTCGATTAATCCAAAAGCACACTAATTGTGTGTCGAGAAACCCGATTTTAATCCAAAACCCACCTAATTATGTGCCTTTCGGCACATAATTACCACGCTTTTGGATCAAGCAGACACATAATTACCCGGGTTTTGGATCAATCGACCCTGAAAAATCTACGGCGCGGGTTGACACGAGTCTGCGCGGACCTTTGCGGACCTGCATGACCACACGCACGATCTTCTCGCACATAATTACCTGAAATTTCGATCAATCCAAACCAGCCCTTATCAGCAGTAAATATTTCTAAAAATGACTTATCAACAATTAGGCTTATTTGTCACTTTTCTGCCACAAGTCTGACCATCATCTGTGCAGGTAAATCAATATTTTTCATACATTCCCACTCTTGTTAGTTGCACAATGCTCTAAGCTACTTTCACCATGAAAATTCTACTTACCAACATAACCGCTCTTTCGCTGTTTCGACAGTCTGAAGCCTTGCATTCCTCTAGGAGCAGGTCATCGTACGCTACGGCTTTAATTCCCGAAAAACCTCCAACTCCTAGAGACCTCGAAGATCTCAACAACATGTTGGGCCATTATTTAAACAACGAACAAACTAAAGGATTGCGTCCTCATGTCTTAATCAGCAATCCTCGGTTTTCTCGATCGAGCAAAAATTTTAAAGTGCATGTTATTAAGGCTAAATTACCTGGTAACTGCGTCGTCAATTTTAATTCTAAAATTGCCGTTGTCTCACCGGAGCTCCTTCTTGCGTCTTTCGCGCAGAAAAGCAGCTTCCTTGAATTGATTTATCTTATAAGCGAAATGTGTTCAAATTTTATTCATCAAGATAACGAGCTTGGAATCAAAGTCATTGATTCTCCTATTACAAATATCGACAAGATTAGAAAATTTTTTATCAAAAACCAACATATACGAGGCGCAAAAAAGATTCTTAAGTGTTGCCAATTTGCGTGTCAGAACGCTATGTCACCAATGGAAATTAAACTATTTATGCGCATGACGCTACCAGTTCGAATGGGTGGCTACGGCTTTAAAGACATCAGTTTAAATCCAACTCTTAACGCAGAACTTATGGGCAGGTTGGTAAAGACTACTGTGGTTCGTAAACCAGATTTGCTCATCCGAGTCAATTCTGCAAGAAGCAAATATCAATACGTCGCCTTGGAATACAACGGCGATTTCCACAAAAATCAAGTGATTTCTGACAGCTTACGGGCCAACGAGCTCGTGGCTCTTGGAATTCGCTCGTTTACCGTGTGGAATACGCAGTACGGCGACATTGACTACATGGACAAGCTTGCTCGGACGCTTGCGAAGTGTGTGGGAACGCAACAAAAAGACATCAATCGTCGAGTAAGTCCTGATAAAAGAGTGTCTCGCTTGCATCTTCTTAATAAGTTGCGTTTTGTCGAGAAAAACTTCAACTAGCAACCCCAACTCAAAAAGAGTGCCCTTACTAGCCTGTGTGGGCCCGCGCCATAGATTTTTCAGGGTCGATTGATCCAAAACCCGGGTAATTACGTGTCCACTGAATCCAAAAGAGGGCTAATTATGTGCTGAAAGACACATAATTAAGTGGGTTTTGGATCAAAATCGGGTTTCTCGACACATAATTAGTGTGCTTTTGGATTAATCGAGCTCCAAAAACCTACATTTACCAGTGAGGCACACATAATTGCATCGGTTTTGGATCACGTGAGCAACCAAAAGCACGTGCGTACAGTAACCAACCACCACAGAAACCATGTGTTATCTGCGCCAAGTCAAGCTAGAGCCGCAAAACCGTATATACTCGAATGAAGCGTTATCTGGCGAGAAGCCCCGTGTGCTCGGAACCCTCGTGGACCCGCCGCTCGTCGCGGACCCACCGACGCCCGCTGCTCGACGCTCGCCGTCGTGGCCACCTACGACCAGGAAGGAAGCCTGTGGAGACCTTCGAATTTGTGCTCATCGTTTTGACCTGTGTCGTAGCTTCCTCGGTTATAGACAAATTTGTCAACGTCTCCATCCCGGTTATCCAGGTGATTATCGGCCTGTTAGTTGCGCTCATTTTGCCCAGTGTCCAAGAGATTCACCTAGAGTCCGAGCTCTTTATGCTGCTCTTCATTGCCCCACTCCTCTTCAACGAGACGAGAGAAACCAACATTCGTGCACTTCTCCTTAACCTGAACAGCATTTTGTCACTGGCAATTGCACTGGTGGTTGTCAGCGTGCTCTCGGTCGGTTACGCCCTTCATCTGATGGTTCCCTCAATCCCTCTGGCTGCGGCGTTTGCGCTGGCCTCGGCGTTAGGACCAACTGATGCAGCCACAGTTACCGCACTCAAGTCCAACATCCACCTGACTCATCGCCAGGAGATGCTTCTCTCCGGAGAGTCTCTGATTAACGACGCATCTGGCGTTGTCGCGTTTCAGTTCTCTGTTGCAGCAGCCGTTACGGGAACGTTTTCCCTGATAGATGCGGCGGGATCTTTTACGGTGCTCTTTGTAGGCGGCGTGGCAATGGGTATTGTTATCGGCTTTGTCTTCTCTTCTATCAACGCAATGCTTGGTAGGTTGGGTTACGTGGACACTGTCGCAAACGTCCTCTATGAAGTACTGACGCCGTTTCTTGTCTATCTTCTTGCCGAAACCTTCCACGTTTCTGGTGTTTTGGCTGTTGTAGCAGCAGGATTGGTGATTGCGCTCCCTCGCAGGCAGAACAACAACGCGCTATTTGCAAGGCAAAAATTGGTCTCAGATTCCACGTGGAAAGTCATCAGCTTCCTCATCAACGGAACCATCTTTGTCTTCCTGGGAATGCAGCTCCCCCTTGCTGTGCTCCCTGGCACCAACGGCGGCCTCAATATCCTGCAGATTCTAGGAATTGTTGTCGTGATTACCCTGTTCATGCACGCAGTTCGCTTTGCGTGGCTCTACGCGCTGGAAACTCACAAACTCCACAAAGGTGGCCATCTCTGCACCGGAAAAGACGATGCCAGCGACTCCGAAGACTCGAATGGCGAGAAAACTGACGAGCAGTCCAAACCCACGTGCACTCCAAAACCCATCTCCATCACGTCGACCGAGCTCATCAAGAACGTGCTGGTCACCACCATTGCGGGCGCAAAAGGTGCAGTAACGTTGTCGATTATCCTCACCTTGCCACTCATGACCCAGTCCGGAGCAGCATTTCCGCAGAGGGATCTGCTGATCACCATCGCTGCCGGCGTTATTCTCGCCACATTGCTTTTGGCGGACAATCTGTTGCCCGTGCTATCAAAGTCCCCTGAAACAGACTCTGACCTGCCCGTACGTCTCCATAAGGGAGAGATTGCTGTTTTGGAAGCAACGCTTGCAGAGCTCAGGAGTTTGCTGCAGTCGGAAAACGCCAATGCAAAGTATTTACCTGCACTTCGTTTGAATATTGCGCGCTACACCAATCGCCTATTTGCGTCTCACTTTACGGCGCCTAACTCAAGCAAGCTGATAAAAGAGTTGGTACTTCACGGAACCGAGGTTCAGCAGGAGTGCCTTGAGCAACTGCACGAGCGCCACATCAAAACAAAAAATCCCATTCCGTGGGACCAAATTGTCGACGATATTACTTCAATCCGCAGGTCAGTAGGTTATTATGGACCCTTCGCAAACATTGCCTCAAAGACAAACCACCGCTCACGGATTGCCGTTGCCCTCCACGAGCTTAAACTAGCTGCTCAGCGCATCATCGATGGCGGTATCAGACACCTAGAAGACGCAGATCAGTCCTACTACCAGGCTTGTTTGTATGCGCTTGAGATGGAATACGCTGAGCTCGACGACCTGGAGCGTATTGCTAACGGCGACGACGAGCAGATGGCTATTGTCGCGTCAAACCTGATGATTGACCATGAATCAGTAATTGAGTCTATTTGGAGTCGCATCAATATCAACAAGGAGCATGGTTCCAGCGATACTCAAGCCTCCTACCAGCTACCTTACAATCTGAGTTCACACAAGATATCGCCGCACTTTAGGCAGCAACTTGCGGATGCTCGAAAGTACGCCGACGACGTGGCAGAAAACGCGCTGCGTATTGAGCTGGACCAGATTTCGCGCCTGCAGTTTGAGGGCGTCATCGACCGCGAGGTTGCCGCTCACCTGCGCGAAAACGTCTACTACCTGCAAATGACGTTGAGTGAGTAGCATGAGCGCTACACCAGACACGCACCCCAGCGCCGACACGGCTACACACCCCGCCAACACTGCTGCGCACCCCGCCAACCACACGGCGAGAAAAACAATCATCTCCGGGCTTTCCATCCACATGCAGATGTCCTCTGTAGCAGGAGCACCTATTGCCTACCTCTTGGGTGACGTGGCCGACAACTCCCCCATTCAGGTACCTGAGGGCGTCAGCCTAGTGAACGTTGGCGCTGACCTGTGGGAAGAGAACTTCTCGCCCTGGTGTGCCCCGCGCGTTTTTGCCAAGGGACCCAACTTTGGCGACGGCGCCCAAAAAACGCTCGATACCCTCATCAACCAGGTCATCCCCTGGGCGGAATCGGAACTCACCGAGTCACCAGCGTATAGGGTGCTTGTGGGATACTCACTTGCAGGTCTGTTTAGCCTGTGGACTGGCGTGTCACAGCAGGTCGCGTGCGGCTGCCAGCCCGGCACCGCCACGACGCCGCAGCTCAGCGGTCCCGGCGCGCCGTACGTCGACGCCTCCGTCGCTACCTTCCAGCGCATCGGAGCTGTCTCGGGATCGTTTTGGTTCCCAGGGCTTTTGGATTACGTAGATCAGCAGCTCAGAGGAGGGGTGGTCGGCCTCACACACGCCTATCTTTCTCTGGGTGACCGAGAAGCACGAACCCCCAATCCACAAATAATGCACGTGCGAGAAAACGCAGAACTTCTCGCCAGCAGGCTAGAGAGTGCGGGAATAACCTCAATGTTTGAGCTGAACCGTGGAAATCACTTCCAAAACGTTGAAGGAAGAATACAGAAAGCCCTGGACTGGCTGGTCAAATAGGGTAAGATTCTTCAGAACGCACGTGTCCAGAGAGGTTTTATGCCCAACCAAAAGCAATTTAACAGCAAAACTGAATCACCCGGTACATCCTCTGGCAAGCAATCTGACTACTTATTTGCGCTCATTCTTTCCCTGGTATTTGGCATTTTTGGTATTCCGCAGTTTTATCTTAAAGGCTGGAAATCGGGACTTACCAGGCTTGCTATAAACGCAGCGCTGATTGTTGGCGCATTTGCCCTGGCGCAAACACTTGCCTCGCCGTCGATGCTTTCTTACCTTCTACCAGCAATTTTTTCACTTCCGGTTATCGAGAGCGCTCTGAACCTCATCTACGAGGATGCCAGTGCTCCCAAAAAGCTCATAAAAGGCAAGCTCAAACCACATAAACGATACGCGGGAAAGCAGAAAGCTGGAATCGCACTAGCCACGCTGACGGTAGCGCTCTACTTTAGCGCAGCGCTCACGCAACCGCTTCCGACCACCCTATCTACCGCGGGGTCCTCGGGCCAACAAACCGCAGTTCAAGCGCCTGGCGGGTCCTCACAATCAGGCTCCAGCGCTCCGTCAGCCACCACGCAGACCAGCGCAAACGTGACCATCAAGTTTATCGACGTCGGCCAGGGAGAAGCCATTCTCATTGCACTTCCCGAGAAAACCATGCTCATCGACGCCGGTCCCACAGGGTCTGCTCCAAAAATTGCCCAGGTGCTCCAAGAACTTGGTCGAGACAAGATTGATTACCTGGTAGCCACCCATCCCGACGAAGATCACATTGGTGGTATGGCGGATGTCATTTCCAGCACACAAATCGGGACCATTTACGCACCAAATAAGACAAACAACACGGCAACATACAGGAAGTTTCTGACCGCTATCCAGAACAATAACCTGCAGATAACCCTTGCCGAAGCGGGCACCATCATCGACCAAACCGACAGCTACAAGCTAGAAATTCTCTGGCCCAAAAAAGATGCAAATTTCCCCGACACCAACGATTACTCGATAATCATCAAGCTGACCGTTGGCAACAAAACGTTCCTCTTCACGGGAGACGCGCCCACAAGCGCCATCCTGGACTCCAATCCTGGCCATATTGACGTGCTTAAGCTCTCCCATCACGGATCCCGAACAGGTACTACCGAGCAGCTGGTTCGCAGGCTCTCACCTACCTACGCCGTCCTTTCGTACGCCTTAGACAACTCCTACGGCCATCCCATGCAGTCGGTTCTGAACGCCCTCCATAAACATTCCGTTGAGGTTTGGGGAACGGGCGCCAACGGAACCATTACCATTACCTGCGATGGTACAACCATTGATATATCTAGCGAGAAAAACGGTACCGTTGTAGCGCCTACCTCACAAGAAAAATCTAGCACGTCGTCGACATCGAGGTCCAAGTAATGAAAGCAATCATTGATCGATTTGAAGACAATAATCTTGCCGTGCTTGAACTAGATGACCAGCCAGGCAATATGTTTACCGTTTCTGTTGATGAGCTTCCAAGCAACGCTTGTCAGGGTGACGTTCTTTACTACCAAGACGGCTCATGGACTCTCGCCGAGGAAGAAACCGCTCAGCGACACACCGATATCGACGAGCTGTTCAACTCCCTGCTTGTACATGATGATACGGAATCCGAGTAGCCCCAGATAAAATCTAAAATATGCAATTTTAGAATATTTATAAAACCGCACGTTAATCCATAAATATGCGATTTTCGCATATTTTATAATACACTCATCTACCTGCATAAATAAAAAAGACGTCTTGTCGAGAAAGACGTCTGTGTAGAGCACTTTTATCCAAGACAAAATGTGATATATTAAGGATTGCTGGTGGCGCAGTTTCGCTCTGCATAGAGGGAGGACACGCCACCCGTTTTATAGGGCCACGATAGCCGCAGCCATTCTCTTCTCGTCTTCAGCTAGAAGTACTCGCATCGTCCAACCCTATCGACTCCAGCCATTTTTGCACTTCACTAAAAGTATACGTGCCTTTCACTGCCAGCCCTGGTATCACACGAGAAGTACCGCACTCCCTCTTGTACTCCTCAATCATGTTGCCAAATCCTCCACCGCCATGCGTGCAGAACGGAATGACTGTCTTGCCAGTCAAATCCGTTGCCCGTAAGAACGAAAGCACCGGAGGAGCAAATGTTTTAAGCCAGTTGGGCGATCCTATAAAAACAGTATCAAAGTCAGCAACATCTGTATCGTATTGCATCAGAGCAGGACAAATGCCCTTTTCTATTTGCGCTCTAACTTCTTTTACCGCCGTGTTATACGAGAAAGAATAGGGCTCTTGAGGCTTAAGCTCCAGCAGCTCACCATCGGTAATCAGCGCAATATCCTCTGCAAGCCTTCTTGTGATGCCGGAATATGAATAGTACACAATCAAAGACTTCATGTAAGAATCTCCACTATCGGCCGAGAAGAACGTGCTGTTGTAGCATTACGTCAAAATCTACACTAAACAAAAAGCCGCTCTAAAGCGGCTAATAACAACGGCCAGGATTTGCACCTGGGTCATCTCCAACAAGGGCACTGCTAATTGTGCTACACGTTGTTAATGTAATTCTACATTCCTGCAATATAATGTCAACAAAATAAGTTATGACCAGCGCTTTCCGTCTGGGTCTAAATTAGAAAGCCAATCTATATCCTCCTGAATACGTTGTTTTGATTCCTCACTCTGATCCCAGTAGCCACGTCCAACTGAAGTTGGCGCCATGTGGGTAAACGCCCAGATGTTACCAGGATTTTGAAGTGCAGTTACAATTTCCGGATCACTTACTTTCTCTAATGCAAAATGCTCAAGTTTTCTGACATCCATAACAACGCGTATATATTTATCTATATAACGAGGGATGCCTATTGCAGGGACACGTTCGTCCCAATTTGGTGGGTGAAGAAAAACTTTTGTACCCGGAGAAAAATGACGCGTTCCATGAACTACGCGCTTATCCTCACCAATCTTATTTTCATCTCTAACTTCCGCAGTAAGGCACCATACCCATTCTGGAATTTGAGGTGCCTTTTTAATACATCCAGCAAGTGTTGTATAGAAATTTTTAGTGTCTTCACCAATCGGGACCTGAGACATCTGTCCGTCAAAAAACCTATTACATTTCCAAACGCCCTCTTTTAATAAGATGAAATCGCAAGCATAAAACAGGTTCCAGGCAACATTCTGAAACGCCCTAATAAGCTTTTTAGGTGGTTTGGGTAAATTGGGACAAATTGTTAAGGCTTCTGGCTCTAGTGGACTTTTAAAAGAAGCCTTACCCTCAAAATAAAAAACTCTCCAAGTCACAGGAACATCACTACATGTAAGTTTTGTTACATGTTTCTCGAAAAAAGCCCTACCAGTAAAGTAAGTACCTTTTGCTTTCTCAAATTTTTTAGCAAGTTCTTCTCCCTCATCTCCTGAAAAATATCCTATAGCGAGGCATTCATTCAAATCACTAAGAGGACCATCAGCGTCTCTTATAACATAGACAGTAGGAGGATAGGAGCCATGACCACTTGAACCAAAACATGCGCCGACATTAATATTCTCAATTTCGTAATCACCTACAAAAGAATATCCTCCTAATCCCCTTTCCTCAGGACCGAGTACGCGCCAAGAATCAGTCAAAAGCCTATACCCCAAAGACAAAAGATCATGCTCTAGGTGTTTGTAATTTTCTTTAGACGTTGGATGACAGCGAAGAAACGTTGGCATGTCATGTTTTGGAGCTTTATCACAAATAAGTTCTTCGCCATTAAGATATGCCTCGTAATTAAAGAGATGAACATCAAACTGTGAAAACTCTTTTGCTGCCGACCACTCGTTATACCAAACAGAATCAACAACATTAGGGTTCTCTGCAGAAGATTCGAACAACAGAGCAATTTGCTCCATTACATTCTCCTTTTAAAAAATGGCATCTCCATGCAATATGAAGATGCCAAAAAAGATAATTGGCTCTCTTGAGCCCGTACTATCCAGTACGCAATTTGGTGGCACTATTTTACATCAAATGAGAAATACCATGGAATAGCGAACCTTAAGTAAATCCGCGCCAACAAAAAAACGAGACCGATTCCCGACAAGCAACTGCCCGGGCGTATCTCGTTTTAGTCAGTCTAAGTAATCGTTAGCGCTTAGTCAAACCAGATCTTTACAACGTCGCCGTCTGCAGATGTAATATCCACAAGTGTGCCACTCTCGCCTGTCTTTGCAGCGTCCATAAGCGCATCAAGATTGATGTTAGAGAGCTGCTCCTGAGTTTCCTGATTAAGATAGCTTCCGCTTACCTGGATTCCCGAATTCAAAACAAATTTTGCCAGACCCAGAGGCACGCACATATCTACAACGTCACCGTCATCGGAGACAATGTACACGTGCAGTCCGTGCTTTGCAGAGCCGTTGCCCAGGCGAACACCCTTTTTCTTGCTACCGTCAGCCTCGTCGTTCTTCTCGACTTTGATCATACTCTTACCAAAAAGCTTACCAAAGCTGAAACCTGAAGACTGAGTAGCAATACCCTGGTTGTCCTGCTCGGTAGACTCTTCTACGATCTCTGCAGGCTCGTCAGCTGCAACAGAAACAACCTCAGCAGTACTCTTCTCGGCAGCGCTCTCCTGGGCAGCTTCAGTCTCCTGAGCGGAAGCACTTGCGCCACTCAAAAGCTCGTCAACAGACACACCAAGGAAGCGTGCAAGATCTGGCAACAGCGAGATATCCGGATAGTTAATGTCGTTCTCCCATTTGCTCACCGCCTGCGGGCTCACGTTCAGCTCCTTTGCCAGACGCTCCTGCGTTGCAGTTCTAGCTAAACGAAGACGTGCAATACGACGACCAAGGGTCTCAGATGAAGTAGTCATAGTTGCTCCTTTTCTCAACTCATTATTACTGAAATAGCTTGCGGGCCGCTGATTTCACTATGAGTCGTAACAATACGTTCAACAAGAACGCATCAGTTGAGTTAGGTATCGCAACGGTTTCCGACCACTCAACAACAGGTTGAGTTAGCAGGTAAACTATGCTTTTTGAACGAAATTTACTTGCCCTAAAAGTTCCCTCCTACTACCATTTAAACAAGAAACTTTTTGATGTTTTAGAAAGGTCTGTCTATGGCTGGCGAGAAGAACTGGGTGTTCTGGACCAGTGGTGCGCATATTGTTTCTGGTTTTGAGCAATGCGCTACAGACGGTTTTGTTGGCGTTGACGCAGATGGCGTTGTGTACCTCTTTGATAACAATCAAAATGTCTTTGCTTCGGCTCATGCTTCAGATATTGAGGGAACCGTCAGTAGCTGGAGAGTCACCTGGCTTACCATTGACGATAAAAGATATGTTCTAGAATTTGTGCCTCTTACAGATAAGATTGCTCCTCGCCTGATTTTTGGAGCTATAAGCAATGTCTTTATGCAGGAGCTCCATCACGGAGATCAGGAGAAGGTCCCTCGTGAGCTCCTTGAAGACTTCAAGATTGCATTCGAGAACGCCAAGTACAGGCGCTAACTCAAGCTAATTTTTGAATTATTCATATCCTTGCGGAGGTACGATCACCGATATCGGCGCCGGCGGATGAACTGCCTCCCATTTCTTGGACACGAGAAATAGGAGGCAGTTCAAAACACACCTAAGTCAGATAATCTGTCAAAAAGACGTATACATTACGCTGAAAATACCTCAATCATGCAGATTATCTTTATTAGATGTGTAAAATGCCCACATTTGAGCAGATTATCTGACTTAGGTGTGTTCCGTAGATACTAAATTTATCGATAGTTAAATTTCTTATATGACGCTATTCATTTTCAAGCATATTAGATGAAGTTTATGCACAAATATGCATATCAGGTAGTGCGACCACCTATCAGCCAGGCTATCTTGATTAGGAACATGTCGATTCTTCGGCAGAACCTACCAAAGCTGCGCTATTTTGTGGGCCAGGCCTAAAAGCCTACGCTAACGCGCTCAACAGGCTAAAGCCTCGAGCAAAAAGACCCAAGTTTCTAACCTTGGGTCAAATAAATGCTTTAACTAATTTACGAAGCCGCTAATTTATTTATGCGCTCTCAATCTCATTAAGATCTGCATCAACCAATGTTGCACCAAGCGTATTTTTGAAATGCGCAAGCGCAAACTGATGGTTTGCGGGCGTCAGTGATGCAACTGCTGGCTCAACAACCTCAATGTGATAACCCAGGTTGTAAGCGTCAACCGCTGTGTGCAGTACGCAGATGTCGGTAAGAACGCCGGTTAGGATAACCGTGTTAATGCCGCGCTCTCTCAGACGAATATCAAGATCAGTTCCCGAGAAGGACGAGTAATGGCGCTTGTCCATCCAGAACACATGGCTATCATCTTTGTGCTGCTGATAGAAATCATTTAGAGGACCAAACAGGTCTCTACCACTTGTGCCAATGATATTGTGGGGTGGGAAAAGCTTAGACTCTGGATGGAAGTTGTCTTCTGGATCGTGAGCATCAATAGCAAAGAAAATATAGTCTCCGCGATCAAAAGCGCACTTTGTAGCCTCATAAATAGCATCTGAAATAGCCTGAGCTGGCGCACCTGCTGTCAGCTTTCCGTCATCTGCTACAAAATCATAGGTGTAATCAATCGAAATCAAAGCCTTCTGCATGATTAATCACGCTTCTTTCTTAAACTCTAAAGAGCGGTCAGTAAAAGAATAGACGCCACCCATTGTACAGGTGACGTCTCTGTATTCCACGTTCAACACGTAAATGTTTTATGTGTATGTACTTGTCTCATTATCAAAGGCACACTTACTTCTTCTGAGAGATTATCAGGTCAACGTTTTCTGTCTTAGTGTCTTCCATGCTCTTACCACCTTTGATGTGGTAGTACTCAACAACTGCATTTACCTCAGTCTGATCAGCAAGAGGCTTTTTCTGATTTGTACTATTAATTACAAATGCAAAGACCCTCTCGCCGCTCTCAAGATAGTTGGAATCGTTAGCCCATACGGAATCATCAGAATTATCTAACTTAAAGGTACAATTTACCCAATTTTCAGATCTATTGATGATCTCAAAGACATAGCCTTCAGAGTAACCATCTGGGGATTTAGCAATACCAACATACCTGACATAGAGATCGTCATTATCGATAAGAACCTTGTCCACCTCGGTCTTCAGCTTAAAGCGCATCTTGTATTCGCCTTTAGTAGAAGAGAAGTTATATGCAATGGTACCCTTGTCTGCCATTGCATCAAAAGGCTTGTACTTAAGGCTGGAGTAATCACCTGAGGTTTTAGTGATTTGCTTCAGAACTGCCTTGGAACCGTCAGAACCCTCAATAGTCATCTGACCTGAGGAATCAACGGTTGCTGTATAGCTTCCGGCGTTGCCAGCAAGGGTGATAGTAAGCTTTCCTTCGGCATCAACAGACCAGGTAAAGGGCTTCTGAGCGCCAAAACGGATAAATAGACCAGTGCCATCGTCGGAAAAGTCATAGCCATACATTGACTTCATGGATTCTACTGCCGTTGGGTAAACACTCTCGGGGATATCTCCCTGACTAGGATCACTAATAGACTTTGCTTCCCAAACGCCCACAAACGGAGCGCGCGCAGCCTTCTTCTCTTCTGCTTCCTTCTGAGCTGCAATCTCTTCAGGAGATGGTCCGCCAATGTTAGGAGTGCAAGCCGTAAACACAATGCTGGTAGAAAGCACAAGTGTAAGTACAAGCATAAAAAGTAGTCTACGCTGTTTCAAGAAAGTCCCTCCAACACCAAAGCTCTCTAGATTGACAATGTCTTTTCTTAGCGACACTTTTTTGACGAAGTTCATTCTGCTCAATCTAGGTATCGTCTGAGTGCATTACTTATTCTGCGAAATCGTCAAATCAAACTGCTCGGTCTTCTCGTCTTCAAGACTGCTTCCATCTGCAACATGGGAATACTTAAAAGTTCCCTGAGATTCAGAAAGCTTAGCCAGAGGTACATCTGCTTTGGAGCTATCAACTACAAACTCATAGAATCTCTCACCAGGCTCAAGAACATTAAGAGCTGTTCCAAACACAGTGGAATCCGAATTATCCAGCCTAAAGTCATATGAGGCCGTCTTATCGGACTTGTTGATTACCTCAAAAACATAACCTTCGGTTTGACCGCTTGGTGTTGTGGCGATTCCAACATATCTGACGTACATGTCGTCATTATCAACAACAACCCTGTTGACCTCGGTAACTACCTTAAAATTCATGTAGAAGTCATCATGGGAGGAATAATTTCCTCCAATAGTTCCCTTACCCGTAAGCGCATCAAATGGAGCATATTTAAGAGAAGAATAATCACCTGAGGTTTTAGTTACTTGGGTAAGCACTGCCTTGGAACCGTCAGAGCCCTCAATGGTCATCTGGCCTGAGGAATCAACGGTTGCTGTATAGCTTCCGGCGTTGCCAGCAAGGGTGATGGTAATCTTGCCATCGGCATCAGCGGTCCAGGTAAAGGGCTTCTGAGCACCAAAACGGATGAATAGTCCAGTGCCGTCGTCGGAAAAGTCATAGCCGTAAATGGCCTGGAATGTGTCTCTTGCTGTTGGATAGACACTCTCGGGAATCTCGCCCTTCTTTGGATCACTAATAGACTTTGCTTCCCAAACGCCCACAAACGGAGCAAGAGCAGCTTTCTTCTCTTCTGCTTCCTTCTGAGCTGCAATTTCTTCAGCCGAAGGCCCACCAATGTTAGGAGTGCAAGCTGTAAACATAACACCAGCAGAGAGCGCCAAGACAAGCGCAAGAACTGGCAGCAATTTATGTTTTTTCATCAAGTATCCTTTCAGTGATAGTGAGCACGCTGAAGATATGCGTTCTTTTGCTACTCAGACTTAGGAGGGATATTTAGGTCAAGCTCCACTCTCTGTCTTTCCTGAATAACTGTGCCAGTTGTTGGGTCAGTGTAACCAAAAGCAATCATAGCTTTTGGATTGGAAAGTGCTACAAGAGATCCTGGTGTATCTGAGATATTGGGAGTAAACATATAAAATCTCTCGCCAGGCTGTAAGGAGACGACATTAAAGGCCTTTAAAGGACCGTGTAGATCTCCAAGAGAGAATTCTATAAAAAGGTTATAGGAGTACTTGTTGACAATCTCAAAAACGTAACCTTCTTGAGAGCTTCCCGGTACCTGAGCGATAGCGTACAGATTCATATACAGCTTATCTGTATCGATAAGAACTTTATTGACCTCTCGAGTTATTTCAAAATTCTTAATCTTGAGATCGTTATATCTAACCATGGTTGGTAGGGTACCTTTATTGGTAAGTTGATCAAATGGCTGATAGGTAGCACTTGTATAGTCTCCAGCAGTAGTTGAAATCTGCTTAAGCTCGGCGTCAGTCTCATCGTCGCCAGTGCCCTTGAGCCTTAACCTGCCAGTCTCAGCGTCAATCTGTCCCGTAAAAGAACCCGCAGTACCCTCAAGAGTAACGGTAATCTTTCCATCTGCATCAACAGTCCAGGTAAAAGGCTTCATTATGCCAAAGCGAGTAAACAAGCCAGTTCCATCCTCAGCAAAGCTGAAAGCATAAATTGCATGGAACTGTTCTTTATAATCGTCGTAGGCTGCGCCCTCCTTTAGGTTTCCTAGTCCGGGTTCAAAGACATCATAGGCTTCCCAAACACCTACAATCTGACCAGCAGACTTTTTGTTTCCTGCGGGACTGTTATCCCCTGATGAGCATGCACTAAGCACTGCACTTACAGAAAGCACAAGTGCAAGCAGGCATCCTAACAGCATTTGACGCTTTTTCATTAAACTTCCTTCCATACGTGCAGCGATATAAAACCAACTTTTAGCAGTTATTTGCTCTGTCCGGTAGGCAAATCAAATGTCACGGTTTTCTCGTCATTATGAAGGGCGCCATTGCTAGAGTGGTCATACTCAAGAGTGCCTTTTACATCTGTGACTTCAGAAAGTGACTTATCTCTACGTTGGTTATTAAGAACGTACTCATAGACTCTCTCACCTGGCTCTAACACGTTAAATCCATAAGCCCAATAGCCATCGGTTGGATCTTGAATAGTAAATTGATAGCCGGTTGTATAAGGAGTTCTATTAATAACCTCAAAGACATAGCCTTCAAAACCCTTGAGGTCTTTAAGGGAAGCGATGCCAATAAGCCTTACATAGAGCTCATCGGTATCAACAATGACCTGATCAAGCTCAGTGGTGATAGTAAAGCGTAGTTTAGTTTCATGCGATGACTTGTTTTTAGAAATGTTGCCCGTTCCTGTTAATGGATTAAAGGGCTCATACCTAATATGAGAATAATCACCTGAGGTCTTGCTTACCTGAGTAAGGATAGCTTTAGAACCATCAGAGCCCTCAACGGTCATCTGACCTGAGGAATCAACGCTTGCTGTATAGCTTCCAGCATTGCCTGCAAGGGTGATAGTAAGCTTTCCATCGGCATCAACAGACCAGGTAAAGGGCTTCTGAGCGCCGAAGCGAACAAACAAACCAGTGCCATCATCAGAGAAGTCATAGCCATAAATTGCTAGATAAACATCTCTAACATCTTTGTACATGTCTTCAGTGACTGTGCCCTTATTTTCATCTTCGATTGACTTGGCTTCCCAAATGCCTACATAAGGAGCAAGAGCAGCTTTCTTCTCTTCTGCTTCCTTCTGAGCGGCAATCTCTTCAGGTGATGGTAAACCAAAAATATTAGGGCTACACGCAGTAAATACAACACCTGATGAAAGCGCAAGTACCAGTGCACAAGTCAGTACTAGTTGACGTCTTTTCATTAAGCATCCTTTCAGTGGGAGCAGTGCCAAATTAAAAAATTTAAGCCTCTACTATCCAATATGTTACAATAAATCTCTCAAATAGGATAATTATTTATATCCTGAATAGTTCTACCAGCTAAAAGGAGGACGCTTTATGTCACTTCCAACTCCACCAGAAGCACCACAAAAACCCGCTCAAAAACAGGAAATTCTAGGTAACGTTTATCTTTACGATAAAAACGACACCTCCCCAATTCCTCTTACTTACGATGTAATTGATTTTGGTAAACCTCAGGGAGCTGCTAGCCCTCTTGTTGGTTGGGCAGCCGGTGCGTTTTTTGCTGTTGGCGGCCTCTGGAATTTCTTTAATTTAAATGGTGAGGGTACCATCTTTGCAGGAATTCTTTTGTGTGCCATTGGTGGCCTGCTTATTGCAGCTGGTTTCTTTATGAATGGCTATAGCATTATTGCTAATGCAAACGGATTTAGGTCTGGAACAGCCAATAGCGGAGAAGTTACCGAGTGGCCTGTTGATCGTGGTTACTTTACTGTTAAGGTCCGCCTTGGTACTAACAAGACAGCTCGCATGGCTATGAACAGTGCAACTCTAACTATTACTAGACCAGATAACCTTCCTCTTTCTGTCCAGCAAGTTACTTTCACAGGTTCTAACACTGCTGAACTTAAGCAGCGCTGTGAAGTACAGGCTGACCGCATCTGGAACTGGGCTGTTGCAAAGGGATATATCTTTTAGAGTGTCCTAAAAGCTCGTTTAACCGCGAGCCACAAATCAAAAGATACCTTAAAAAGAAACGCCTCTAGAAAATCTTATTTCTAGGGGCGTATTTATTGCTTATTAGCTCTTGCAGTTTATTACTGCAGTTTCTTGCGGAGACCAAGTGCAACAAGAGTAGTGCCAGCTGCTGCGATAACACCTGCTACAGAGCTTGCGTCACCTGTATTAGGCAGAACGCTCTTCTCGCGCCTTGGTGCAGGAGTTTGGGTTGCATCAGAGGCAGGCACAACTGGAGTGGGCTCTGGTTCTGGCTGAGGCTCAGGTTCTGGCTCTGGTTCTGACTCAGGATTTGGTGCCCAAAGAGGAGCAAAAAAGTAATAGTAAGTTGTAGTGTCGTCACGCAGGTCATCAGTAACGGACCACGTGGTAATATCAGCAAAATTCACGTGAACAATTCCATTAGCATCAACGGTGTAAGGCATTGACTGGTCAGGAGTTGCGTTATCCCTTTGATTACTGAGAAGTATTTCTGACGAATATCCTACCAGCGTGTAACCATCTCGCTGAATATTTCCATCAAAAGTAAAACTCTTATGATCGTCTGAAATCGTCGCAGGGATATAGGCATTTCCGTTGTATTGAGTGCCGTATGCGCCGACAACAAGATTAATCCTAATATTCCAACCAACTTCAGGATCATAATAACGAACAATAGTTGCACCATTGTCATCTGTTGAGGTGGTGCTGGCAGCAGCCTCAGTTGAAGTGGTTGTCTCAGTTGTCGCAGTCGTCTCAGCTGCGGTGGCTGCTTCAGTTGTAGCGGACGACTCGGTCGAGACGGTTGTCTCAACTGTGACGGTTGCCTCAGCTGCATCGTTAGTTGCAGTCGTTGCAGTAGTTGCGGTTGCTTCTGTCACCTCAGTACCCTCTGCAAGCGCAAGAGAAGAAAATATTGGCGAGAAGACCAATGCTCCTACAAGAACACCAGAAAGAATAAGGAGCTTTGTGCTGTTGTGAAAATACTTAGGCATAAGGATTTATTTCTACTAGGAGGCGACTATTTACTGCTGCATTTTCTTGCGGAGACTAAGTGCAACAAGAGTAGTACCGGCTGCTGCAACAATACCTGCTACAGAGCTTGCGTCACCTGTATTAGGCAGAACGCTCTTCTCGCGCCTTGGTGCCGGAGTTTGGGTTGCATCAGAGACAGGCACAACTGGAGTGGGCTCTGGTTCTGGCTGAGGCTCAGGTTCTGGTTCTGGTTCTGGCTCAGGATTTGGTGCCCATAAGGTAGTTAGATGATAGCGAAACGTAATAGTGTTTGTATCAATATCGTCGGTAACACTCCAGGCAACAATATCATCAAAATTCATATGAACATTGCCACTCTCATCGATAGTATATGGTTTCGACATATCTGGCGTTGCATTGCTCAATTCTTCTTGCGAAAAATAACCTGTTGAAAAACCTACCAGCGTGTATCCCTCACGCTGAACATTGCTGCTAAATGAAACACTCTTAAAATCATCTGAAATAGTTGGTGGAATATAATCTTTTCCGTTATAAGTGCCGCCATCTGTTGAGACTGAAATGTGGATTTCACGCATTATGCCATCGGCACCCATATAAGATCCAACTGCCTGCACATCACCTTCATCATCTGTTGAGGCAGCAGTGGTCGTCTCAGTTGTAGCAGTCGCTTCGGTCGTAGCGGCAGACGACTCGGTTGAGGCGGTGGCCTCAGTTGTGGCGCTTGCCTCAGCTACCTCAGTACCCTCAGCAAGGGCAAGAGAAGAAAGCACTGGCGAGAAAACCAGCACGCTTGCCATAATGCCTGCAATTGCGAGCAGCTTTACGTTGTTGCGCAAATACTTTGACATTTCATATTCCTTAACTCGTGTATTTCAAGAAAAACTATTGTTTTTCTTTTTTGAACATATTTCAACAGATTGGTAAGTATATATGAAAAGAAATCGCAGGTAAACTGCTAAAATACCCAACTATAGATATTCTTAAAATATCTATAACTGGGTGACAAAAACGTTTTTACTAAAAGAGGAGGTGTTGTAAATAATTCACGACAAGTTTTAACTTACAGCTCTAATGTTTCGATTGAGCTTAAGTCCTTTGTGACCACAGCCGTGTCAAATTTTATTTCAAATAAAACCAAGGATTCCCCTGCATATTCGATAGTATTTTTGTAGTTTGGAACCTTAGCAATAAATTGATCTGCGACGTCAAAAATAGTTTTTGAACTTTTTTGAACAATTCCCTTTGCTTTCACGTGCTCATTTCCCGAGTGAGGAATTGTGGTAAACGCCACATGTGGGTTTGCTTTTATCTCTTTGATTTTGTCATTCTCTTTAAAAGACGAGAAGTAAAGTACGTTTTCTTCTGGGTCAAAATAAAAATTTACAATCCTCACATTTGGGACATTATTTACAGATGTTGCCAAGGCAATCTCGGTTTGCTCAGACATAATCTTTAAAAACTCTGCTTTTGTACTCATTTGAGAAGATTACCTCTCTTTGAAACTGAAATTAAAGCGACTGAATGATTTCTTCTCCACGAGCATTCTGCGGGATAAAACGAATCTCGCGACGAGGCTCAGCGTCGTCGGATTCCAGCTCTTCCTCAGACAATCTAGAAACATAGACATCCAGGGTTCTCTCGCCAATTTGCTCCGCAAATTGTTCTCCCCACTCGATGATAGTTGGACCATCAGACTCAAGCGCATCGTACAGGCCCGTATCTTCAAGCTGATCAGGGTCGTTTAGGCGATACAGGTCAAAGTGGTAAAGCGGCATAAGCGTACCCTCATAAACCATCTCGATAGTAAAGGTTGGGCTGGTCACATCGTCAGCAACACCCATACCTGCAGCAATACCTTTGGTGAGCTGGGTTTTTCCTGCTCCTAGATCTCCTGTGAGCACTAATACATCGCCTGCTTGCAGAAGTTTTCCTAGAGCCTGACCAAGAGCAATAGTCTGCTCTGTAGTGGTAGAAACATACGCGCCAACCGCAGTTTTTTCTGGCAGGTTGTTTGTTGCAGCGTCGTTTGCGCTGGTAGAAAGGTTAGTCACAAGAGCCTCCTCGAGGGTGTTCCTCAAGCCAATCAGCAAGAAGTCGCAGGTCATCTTTGAGGAACTGCGCCCACTCCTTGCGATAAATAGTTGATGCGGGATGCATAGTAGGTAGCACGCTAAAGGCGCCTATCTGGTAAAACTTGCCGCGCAGCTCCGTCACGCCCTTATCGGTGTGCATGACAAACTGTGTTGCAAAATTACCCAAGCAGACAATGACGTCCGGCTTAATAGCGCGAATCTGGTCGCGAAGATACGGAGAGCATTCCTCCACCTCGGCTACCTTGGGATTTCTGTTTGAAGGCGGTCGGCATTTGACCACGTTAGAGACAAAAACATCCTGGCGAGAAAGGCCAACTTCTTCTAACAGTGTATCAAGCTTTTTGCCCGATACACCCACGAAAGGCTGACCGCTTAGATCCTCGTTTTTACCAGGAGCTTCTCCCACAATCATGACACGAGCTGTAGGATTTGGGCCACCAAACACAATGTTGGTGCGTGTTTCCCACAGCGTACACTTCTTGCAATCAGCAATCTGCTTGCGAATCTCGTCAAGCGTGACTGCCATTAGATGTACACCTTATCGAGGCGAGCGCCAAAGTTGCAAACTACCTCATAATTGATGGTCTCGCGAAGATCAGCCATCTCATCCGCGGTGATTTCTTGGTCGCCGTCTTTGCCGATGAGGGTAACCACGTCACCATGGCGAATCTCATGTGCAGGCTTATTAGCGTGTGTACCTGCGGTATCAACAGCAATCATAAACTGATCCATGCAGATGTTGCCCACCTGGCGAACACGATCTCCGCGCGTCAAAACATCCATCCGATTAGAGAGGCAACGTGCAAGTCCGTCGGCGTAGCCAATAGGGACAGTGGCTACCTGGATGTTATTGCGAGGAACACGCCACGTCATACCGTAACTAACGCCATCGCCAACAGCCGGATAGACCACGCGCGTCACGCGACCGCGCACGCTCATAACGGGCTGCAGGTCAATGCGGGGAATGGTGAGCTTACTTGGGTGAAGTCCGTACAGACCAATGCCCACGCGAACCATATCAAACTGAATGTCTTTGTGCAGAACCGTGCCAGGAGTGTTATCAGCGTGAACCAAGCCCAGCTCATAGCCCGCGTTTTTGAGTGCCGTAACCGCTTCAATAAAGCGATTAACCTGCAGGTCAAAGTCCCAGTTGTCGAGCGCGTCGGCCGTAGCAAAATGCGTAAACGTACCAGCGCATTCAAGACCCCTGTGGAAATCGATAGAACCGCGTACCTCAAGAAGATCTTCTCGCCTGACACCAATGCGGGTCATGCCGGTATCGATGGCCAGGTGATAGCGACCAACCTTATTAGCTGCGGCGGAAGCCTCGCCGTACGCAAGGGCAAAGTCCACCGTGTAGACGGAAGGCATAATGTCAAAGCGGACGAGGTCTGGAATGGAAGTGACCGGCGGCTCGGAAAGCACCAGAATGGGGTTATCAATACCGGAACAGCGCAGCTCAACACCCTCATCGACCGTTGCAACGGCAAACTGATCGGCACCCACGGACTGCATGGCTTTAGCACACTGAGCTGCTCCGTGACCATAGGCGTCAGCCTTGACCACACACATCATCTTGACACCACGGCTAAGCTGGGCCTTAAACGCCTTTACATTGTGGCGGACGGCAGAAAGATCAATCTCTATCCAGGCCCATCTATCCTGGGGATATGCCGACATTAGGCTCACCTACTCCGCAGCTTCTTCAAAGTCTGTCATAGGAAATGCAATCTGCTCCTCAAGCGCATCAGAAGCAAGGCCAATAACGTCGCAGATGTCGCCAGCCATAGCTCCGCGTACACCGAACTTCTCGGCAGCTAGCTGGCCTGCGTATGCGTGAACCTCGCACGCAAGCGAGCAGAAGGTTGGCAGATCATCAACTTGACCAGCAACCTGAGCCAAGCGGCCAGCAATGGTACCAGCAAGAACGTCGCCAGAGCCAGCGGTTGCCAGCGTGACCGGACCAGGCTTTGGCAGCACGGCTTTCTGAACGCCAACGCAGCCAGTAGCGGTTCCCTTAGCAACAATAACCAGCTCAGAGCCACCGTCTGCCCAAACAATCTTGCGAGCAGCCTCAAGCTGAGCCACCAGGCTTGCAGGAGGATTGTCTACCTGGTTAACCAGGCGACCAAGCTCGCGACGATGTGGCGTCATGATGAGTGGAGCGGTACGGCGAGTAAGCTCAGGGAAATCTGGGAGGTTGTTATTGGTGAGGCGAGCAATACAGTTGAGCGCGTCGGCGTCAACAATAACGGGCAGCTCAGAGTCAAGCAGCGCGGAAGTAACCTTGACGGTTCCGCCAGAGACGCGCATGCCAGGGCCAACCAGCGTAACGGTGCGCATAGCGGCAAGCTGCAGCACCAGTGGAGCTGCTTCCTCGGTAAACACGCCCTCAGCGTCGCACGGGAGGCCAATAACGGGAACCTCTGGCAACATCATCTGAACGCAGCTGACAATGGCCTCAGGAACTGCCAGCGTAACGTAGCCAGCACCTGCACGAGCAGCCGCCTTAGCAGCAAAAACAGCAGCTCCGGGGAAGCGGCTTGAACCACCAACCACCAATACGGAGCCACGAGAGTACTTATCGCAGTCATTGAGCTGGGCAGGAACAGAAGCAAGATAATCTTCCAGGTCAACGCGCCAGGCAACAGGATCTGCCTCAACAACCAGACGCTCGGTCTGCTCGGCCAGAGGAGCCACAACAATGGAGCCGCAAACGTCGCGGCCTGCGTCTGCAATAAGGCCGGGCTTGAGCGCAATCATGGTAACGGTAACGTCAGCAACAACACACGCGCTTTCTACCTGGCCTTTCTGTGCAGAAAGGCCACTGGGCACATCAACGGAAAGTACGCGAGCGCCAGACTGATTCAGGCACTCAATCCAAATATCAAACGGAGCACGGACCTTACCGTGGAAGCCAGTGCCCAGCATGCAATCAAGCACCACGTCAGCCGTTGCCAGCAGGTCAATCAGCTCCTGGCGAGAAGGGCCAACAAGCACGGAAACTCCCGCGCGAACGGCGCGCTGCGCCATCTGACGTGCAAGATCGCCGGAAATCTGATCAGGTTCAAGCGGAGTGACCACCTTAACGTTGCAGTTTCTAGAGCGCAGCGCTTCTGCTGCCACCCAGCCATCTCCACCGTTATTGCCAAGACCTACGAGGACGACAACGTTAGAGATGTCCCCTCCCATGCCAAGGGCCTCTTGAGCAGCGGCGTAACCTGCACGGTGCATGAGCTCAGAAACGCTCACGCCCACGCGTGTCAGCGCAATCTCTACGCGCTTGATGTCCTCAACATTTAGTACCGGCTGCATAACTTACTCCTCGGATTTAACAACATCATCAAAGGTTGTCTCAATTATAGGTTCTTGCACGCGCTCAAGCTCATCCAACACAGAACGAGCTTCTTTAAACGAACGCGCCAGCTCTTGGGCAGCATCTTCCTTTTGATCTACCTTGGGTTTTACGGCGTTGGTCACCGCGACCGCATTGGCTACCGCCACGTCTCTGGTGTACGAGATAGAAAGCGCAATCTCTTGCACGCCCTGCTCGGCCGCAATTTGCGCAGCCTTACCAGCCAGACGAGCCTGTGGCCTGCCCAGCTGATCTCTCTCAACAGACACATCCTGAAAACCAATGCCAGACGAGAAACCCGTTCCTAAGGCTTTGAGCACGGCTTCTCTTGCCGCAAATCGAGCAGCATAGTGCTCCGCAGGACGAGCAGTGCGCTCACAATACGCACGCTCGGCATCGGTGAACATACGGCGAATAAAGTGAGGGCGCTTCTCAATTGCCTGCTGCATGCGGGCAATCTCAAGCATATCTACACCTATTCCTGCCAGTGCCATCGTATCCCCTGGATCTATCTGCGCTTAAGCGCTAAGCCTATACTCCTCAAGCGCATCGAGCACAATCTGGTTTGCCTGCTGGCAAAGCTCATCGGTTGGAGCTTCTGCAAGAACGCGTACCAGAGGCTCTGTTCCGGAAGCGCGGACCAACACGCGACCATTGCCCTCAAGGAACTTCTCGGCAGCTGCAACAGCATCGTTGACCTTAGGAGACTGCATAGCTGCCTCTTTGTCGGTGACGCGGACGTTAACCAACTGCTGTGGATATAGTGTAACGGGACGAGTCAGCTCAGAGAGTTTCTCGCGCTCTGCTCGTAAGACCTCCATAATACGGAGGCTGGTCAAGATGCCGTCACCGGTCTTAGCAAGATCACCAAAGATGATGTGACCACTCTGCTCGCCGCCCAGGCTGTACTCGTTCTCGTTCATGCAAGCGTAGACGTACTTATCGCCCACGCTGGTTTTCTCGTAAGAGAGGCCAGCGTCGTCAAATGCTTTGAACAGGCCAAAGTTGCTCATGACGGTGGTGACCACGGTCTGCTTAGCCAGGCGGCCATACTTGTTGAGGTAGGTACCGCAGACGTAGAGAATCAGGTCTCCGTCAACTACGTGGCCGCGCTCGTCGACTGCCAGGCAGCGGTCAGCGTCACCGTCGTAAGCAAAGCCCACGTCAAGGCCGTTCTGAACCACAAAACGCTGCAGCTGGTCAATGTGGGTAGAGCCACAATCAACGTTGATGTTGAGGCCGTTTGGTGCGTTGTTGATAACGTGGGTCTCGGCGCCCAGAGCATCAAAAACAGGGCGAGCAACACTAGAAGCTGCACCGTTAGCACAATCCAGGCCAATCTTCAGGCCCTGGAGGCTAAAACCGCAGCTTGCAATAAGGCTGGAGATGTAGCGGTTACGGCCCTGCATGTAATCAACCGTGCGGCCAATGCTGTCACCGGTTGCCAGAGGAACGTCAAACTCGCCGTCAATGTAAGCCTCTACCTGCTCAAGGACGTCCTCGTCCATCTTGTAGCCCTCTTTGTTGACCAGCTTGATGCCGTTATCGGTAAAGGGGTTGTGGGACGCAGTAATCATGACGCCGCAGTCAAAGGCACCGTCTACTACCTCGTAGCTAACACCAGGCGTAGGAATAACGTGCAGCATGTACGCATCAGCGCCGGAAGCAACCAAACCCGAGACAAGTGCGGACTCAAACATGTAGCTTGACCTGCGGGTATCCTTACCGATGATGATACGAGCCTTGCGAGCCTGCTTAGCTCCGTAATACCAGCCAATAAAGCGGCCAATTTTGTATGCGTGATCGACGTTCAAACCCTCGTTTGCGCGGCCTCTAAAGCCGTCGGTTCCAAAGTACTTCATAAGCGTCTCCTAGCTGCAAATGTAGTGTTGTCGGGTGGAGAGCAACGTGCGCGCGAAGCGCCAGCGAACTACTCGACAGGTGGGGCTTCTCGCCAGATGGCGAGAAGAACGTGCGGACTAAACGGTTGCGCAAATATGCAAAATGCAACCATTTAAAAGTATACAAAAAAGAGACCTGCCGATATACAACAGGTCTCTTTGTGAGGACTTTTTTGGGTCCAGCGGCCTTAGCGCTTGGAGAACTGAGGACGCTTACGAGCCTTCTTCAGACCGTACTTCTTACGCTCGACCGCACGAGAATCGCGGGTGAGGTAGCCGGCCTTCTTAAGGTCATCACGATACTCGCCAGCCTCAAGAAGAGCGCGAGCGATGCCCAGGCGAAGAGCGCCAGACTGGCCGTTGATGCCGCCGCCATCGCAGTTTGCGAGAACGTCGAAACGACCAAGAGTATCAGTAATGCGGAGAGGTGCGGTTGCGTTGTCTACGAGCTGCTGGCGACCAAAATACTGGACTGCCTCGCGGCCGTTAACGGTAACCTTACCAGTTCCAGGAACAAGACGAACACGAGCGACGGCCTCTTTACGACGGCCGGTGCCGGTGTAAACAGCGGTGTTATCTGCCATCGTTTAGCCCTCCAGCTCAATCTTGACGGGATTCTGTGCAGCATGTGGGTGCTCAGCGCCGGCGTAAACCTTAAGCTTCATACCCTGCTTGCGACCAAGAGTGGTCTTAGGAAGCATGCCCTTGACTGCGTGCTCAACAACACGCTCTGGGTGCTTCTCCATCTCTTCCTTGAAGGAAGTGATCTTCAAGCCACCAAGGTAGCCGGAGTGACGCCAATACTCCTTGTGATCAGCCTTAACACCAGTAAGGACAATCTTGTCTGCATTGATGATGACAACAAAGTCACCAGTATCAGCGTTTGGGGTGTACTGTGGCTTGTTCTTACCACGAAGAATCATGGCAGCCTTTGTAGCCAGACGACCGAGCGTTGCGCCCTCAGCGTCGATGAGCACCCACTTGCGCTCGACTTCGCCAGCCTTGGCGAACTGAGTCGACTTCTTCACTTGACTCCTCCTACGAATTACGAGTTGATAACCCCTGGACGGGTCATCGATGCTTTTTCTTGTCAGAGATTACGGGGCTCTGTGGAAAAGCCTTAAAAGTATACTCCACTCTTTAGCTGTTGTACGCGGGAATTTTTGTTGCTTCACGAATGCAACAATTCGTTCAAATTTGACAGGTTTCTCCACATTGAAAAGCCGTCCACAGCACAAGAACAACCACTTGGCCTGCTGTGCGATGCATTTTGTTTCGACTTTTTATTTCATAGGGCGAGAAGTGCGGGCGTGCTCGTATGTTAACACCAAGGTCAAAGCTACAACGTCAGGAGGAAACAATGCGTGACACAGATTTTGTCGCACGTTTGCACCGGAACATTGCGTTGCTGGGCGGCCAGCTCAAAACCCGCTTCAAGAACCATGTTGTTCTGAGCACCTCGCTTGCTCTGTTTGCGGCGCTTTTACTGGTGATTCCATTTTATGGTTGCTCACCAGCCGCTTCTGAGAACGCTCAGGGCAGCTCAACCGCTCAAACGGAGGCGCAGAAAGACGAAGCTCCTAAAGGTACGGTTAAGGCGACATCGTTCTACTCGCCAACCCTTGGTCTGGACTGGAACTATGACGTCTACCTGCCTGCAGACTACGAGTCCAATCCCGATAAGACCTATCCTGTTGTATATATGCTGCATGGACTGTATGGCAATCATCGCAATCTGCTGGAGCGCTTTGATTCGTCCGCCATGCTTGACGAGGCTATTCAAACCGCTGGTCAGGGAGCTATCGTAGTCTTTGTCGACGGCTTTAACAGCTTCTATATTGACTCTGCCGACCGCGGCCTCAAGATGGAATCTGCAATTATGAACGACCTGGTACCTTACATTGAGAGCACGTATCGCGTGTCAAAAGATCGCAAAGATCACGCAATCGGCGGCATTTCTATGGGCGGTTATGGTGCGGCACGATTTGTTTTGCACCACTCCGATTACTTTAGCAAGGGCATTTTGCTCTCGCCTTCTGTTTGGACCACACTTGCTGACGACAACTTTATTTACACGTCTCAGCACGCCTTTAGCGACGGAACCACCAGCTGGTCATGGGATCTGTACAAGCAGCTATTCCCAACCCAGTATCTTGGTGAGGTTGATCCAAGTCAGGTTTCGTTCTTTGTGGCAACAACTTCCGACGACGGCGTAGTACCTGTTGCTGACGTCGACGCCTTTGTTGAGCAGCTCAAAAATGCTGGTATCAACGTTGACTACCAGCGCGACTCCGGCGACAACCACAACTGGAAGTACTGGTCCAGGGTTGCTCCAACTGCGTACGCTTGGGCGCTCGACCAGTTCAAGAGCGCTGACAGCAAGTAAGCGCTGACGGCGCGCCGGGCAGCGCGGGGCGGCGCAGGGCGAGCGGCGTGTGCGCCACCGGGCCGCGGGTCCAAGGCGAGCCGCGAGTGCGCCGGGTTTCTCGCCAGAAAAGACCGCGGACATGCGCGTAACAACGCTGTCCGCGGTTACTTTTTTGCCGAAACTGAAGTATTATCAGCGTAGATAACTTGCGCCGCTTGGAAGTGCCGTTCAAGCGCCGATTGCGGCGCCGCAAACCGAGGAGCGACTATGCCCAGCATCTACACCGTCACGCTCAACCCCGCTCTGGACAAGACCGTCCAGGTGCCAAATTTTGCCGTTGACCAGGTGAATCGCATCACGTGGCTCAGGCAGGACGCGGGCGGCAAGGGCATCAATGTCTCCAAGGTTATCGCTAAGCTGGGCGGAGAGTCTACCGCTATCGCCGTTCTTGCAGGTCAAACCGGCAAATGGATCGCCGATACACTTGGCGAGAATAACATCAAGGTCCAGACGATTTCTGTTCCTGGTGAGACGCGCACCAACCTTAAGGTTGTTGATACCGAGGGCGGCACCAATACCGACATCAACGAGCCCGGGCCCGAGGTCACCGACACCGTACTTGACCAGGCGCTTGCTGACGTGATTGCCAAGACTTCCGCCGGCGACATTGTGGTTCTCTCCGGCAGCCTCCCCCGCGGAGCTGCCTCTGATACGTATGGCCGCTGGACTCGTGCTCTGCGCGACGCCGGGCTGAAAGTTTACCTGGACGCTGACGGCGCAGCGCTTTCAGCTGGCCTTGAGCAGAAGCCATACTTCACCAAGCCAAACGATCACGAACTCTCCGCCATGCTTGGCCGCGAGCTTGCCGACGTGGACGCGATTGCTGCTGCCGCATCCGAGATTGTTGCTGGTGGCATCGACACGGTCTGCGTTTCCATGGGCGGCAACGGCGCCGTCTACGCTACGGCCGACGAGGTTTGGTATGCAGGCCCAGTAAAAGTCCAGGTAGGAAGCACTGTCGGTGCCGGTGACTCCGTTGTGGCGGCGTTTGCCTTTGCAGATGCACAGGGTCTCTCGACAGAAGACGCACTGCGACTGGCTATGGCCACGGGCGCCGCAAACGTCATGGAGAGCGGAACTCAGGCGGCGGAGCGCTCGGTTGTGGATTCGCTTATCGAGAACGTGCAGCTCACGCGCCTGCGCTAGCGTTCGGGGTGCGAGCACGCGGGGAGCTGCGGGTGCACCGGGTTTCTCGCCAGGCGGGCCTGTATAGCAATGTGCGCCTAAAAAGTGCAAAGAATCTGTACTTGAGGTACAGATTCTTTGCAGAAATCAGGCAAATCCACAGATTCTTTGATGATTTTAGGCAAAATTTACAGATTCTTTGACAAAATCAGGCGCGTGAACGATAGGCGCTTTGACCCTAAATTTTGAGCCTGAAAACTGCACCATGTCTGAGTAAATTTACCCAGACATGGTGAGAAAAACCGGCAAATAGCTCAGACATGGAGTACTTTTCCGGCAAATCGTTCAGACATGGCGAGAAAATCAGGCGCGCATAATGTCGTGCGCATAACGTCGCGGGCATAACGTCTCACTCGAAGCGCCGTCGTGCGAAAACGCTCGCGACCTTTCCGCAGTTAATCAGTAGCACCCGCGGTTTTCCTGCGGTTGCATTCGAGCTTCCAGCCAATCATCCAACCAACTGCAAGAACGTAATTCTCGATAGCGCCCACCAAATTTACCGACTCGTGAGCACTCAAAAAATGGATGAAGTGATTGGTTCCAATTCCAATGCCGCCCAGAATCAGCGCGAGCAAAATTGCACGTAGATAGACCCAATCGTAGTGGAAACAAGTGGTGACCAAAATGATGAGCACCGCGAGATTCCAAAAACCAATCTCTCGCTGCCATCCGGTCGAAATGCCATAAGCGGCGTTGCTTCCCATGTACTCGGGGGCGACGATCTGCAGAATTGCCGCACCAGTCATCGCAACGATAACCAGCGCAAACATTACCTTCAAAAACCTGTTCATCGGTGTCTTCAAAACAAACTCTTTTCGTATCAATTTGTGGTTCCTGCACAGGCAACGTGAGCGTCGCTCGCGTCCCTACTCGATAAAACTATCAATCTCTTCGAGGCGCTCAAGTGCAACTTGTCGACCTGTCAGGTACAGAGACAACAGGGCCTCACCGGACTTCTCGTTAACTTTAACTTCAACTGGCTCGGGAGGCTCAAGCACCAGCACTCTACCCTCTTCCTCCAGCTCAAAGAGCTGTTTGCGCTGATCCATGTAGCGCTCAGCGCGAGAAGCCAATGCGGCTTCAAAGTATGGATACGCGGAGTAGAGCTGCGAGCGGATTGCAATCTGCTCGTTGACGTCGGTTTTTACGAAATCCCTATCCTGCGTAATAATGACCAGCGCTTTCTTTGCCGGCTTGTGGTCGGGAATGTCAACCGCGCGTTCCGCTTTACCGTCGGGTAGACCAAGCGCTGCTGCAAACGGAATTGAATCGGTAGTTCCGCCGTCCAAATAACGATGTCCGTCCAGCTCAACCATGCGAGAAACCGTTGGCATCGACGCGGACGCTCGGACCATGGTCACGTCTTCCGGGAACTTTTTTACGTGCAGATACGCCGGCGTGCCAAACGTAACGTCAGACGCCACCGCGTACATCTGCATGGGATTTTGATTGAACGTCTCGTTATCGCAGGGATCCAGGCGGTTTTGAATCTCGTCAAACATGAAATCCGCACCAGCAATGTCGCCAGTAGTGATCAGCGAGCGAATTGAAAGAAAACGGGGGTCGTCCCTAAAGGCCAGCATAATACGCATGGCGCGACCCATCTGCTTGGACCTGAAGCTCACGGCGTTGATAGCACCCGCGGAAACTCCCCACACGCTCTCAAAGTTAGTGACGCCCTTCTCGCGAAGCACATCAAGGATTCCAGCAGTAAAAATGCCTCGATAGCTGCCACCTTCTAGCACAAGTGCAGTCGATGATGAGTGCACGGGTGTCTGTTCCACGCCATCTATCTGCGAGAATTTCTGCTGCTGGTCTTCCATAACAACCTCCGAACTTTGTTACTCAGAGTGTACCCAATTTCTGCTCGGACGCCCAACTGGTTTTCCACACAAAAAAAGTGCCCGAATATCAGGCACTTTAGTGATGCAATATGCGTGCTACGCGCAGCAAAGCCGCGGATTCTTTTTACTTGCGAACCTTACGAGAAGAAGCAACAAAACCAAGGCCGCTTACTGCAAGAACAGAAGCTGGAACTGCAACATCTGCAATACCAGTTGCAGGAAGTACGGACTTCTTCGCTGGTGTTGGTGCAGGTGCTGGTGCAGGCTCTGGCTCTGGTGCTGGAGTTGGATCGGGGGTTGGAGTTGGAGTTGGATCGGGGGTTGGAGTTGGAGTTGGATCTGGATTAGGGGCTGGGTCAGGGATACGCACAAAGTAGACAGAAATAACCTCATCGAATGGCTCTGCTGTAACCCAGTGGCCCTTAACGGTAACAGTGCCATCGCCGTTATCAATGATGGTCTCACCGTCAGCGTTACCAACCATAAATCCGTCTGGAATTGGGTTAGTGATATCAGGAAGGAAGTATGCTTCCTCAGGAGCATATGGATTATTCGTTGGATCCATGAGCTCCTCTCTGGTTGGTGCAGGAATAGGAGTTATGCCAGTAGTAGCAGTAGCACCGGTGGTGCTTGTAGGAGCAGACGTTGTGCCCTCTGCCAGCGCAGATGCTGGAGCAAGTGCTAACGCGGCTGCAAGAGCAGATGATGCGATACATACCTTTAAATTCTTCATGTAGCTTTTACGCCAAAACGCATGCACCAGGACAAATGGCTGGAAGCACAGGATTTTTAGCGCATTCCTTTCTGATATAGATTATTTAGTTTCCCCGTGAGCGAATAATATCATATACATACTGAACAAATGTCGCGTCCTGTCGACATATTCCGCGAACGCACAAAAATTTTAAATGATCTTTAAAACTATTTTTTAAAAATCTGATAGCATTTCTGCAGGTAAACTATTACGCAACTGAGAGTTGACAAATTTCCAACTCAACTTGGTGGTGTGCAATCGAGGCAATTTTTAGAGTAATAGCCATCACATGTGAATCCCACCACATCACCAACAGAAAGGACAGTCATGTTACTGAGCGAGAAAATCATGAGCCTCAGAAAGCGTAATGGTTGGTCACAGGAAGAGCTTGCGCAGCAGCTAGGCGTTTCAAGACAGTCAGTTTCTAAATGGGAGTCCATGGCTTCCATGCCTGATATCCAAAAGATTATGGCTATGAGCGAGCTCTTTGGCGTTTCCACAGACTACCTACTCAAAGACGAGCTTGAGGAACTTCCAGCTACTGCCATCGCCGCTGATTACGCGGCCTCTTCGGGCCAGGGTGGCTCTTCGGATCCTGCTGCCGCAAGCACCGCGGACAGCACTGATGGCGGTACCGGCAGCGACTCCTCAGATGACGACACATCTACCGGCAAAACTGTGGCACCGAAGCTCAGCATATCGCTTGAAACAGCCACCGAATACCTGGATGCAATCGCACGAACTTCTCGCCCCACGGCAGGTGCAATTACCCTCTTTATCCTGGGGCCCGCGCTTCTTGTCTCGCTTGCAACATACAGCGAAGACGCGCTTTACTTTGATCCGATGCACATTTCTCCAGATGCGATGGGTATCGCAGGCATTTGCATCATGATGCTCTTCATTGCTGCGGGCGTTGGCCTGCTGATTCTCCAGGACATGAAGCTCGCGAAGTTTAAGCAGCTCAAGGAGGCCTCTCTCGAGCTCCAGTACGGTGTCGAAGCCGCCGTTCGTAGACGCGCCGAGTCAACCGAATCGTTGCGCTACATGCAACAAGCCGCCGGCGTCTGCCTTACCATCCTGAGCGCAATCCCCTTCCTTATTGCCTCGTACTATGGGACTGGCCTCATCTTTGCCCTTGGCTTCTTCGTGGCAGCAATTCTGGTTTCTCTTGGCGTTTACCTGCTGGTTTACTCGGGAATCATCAGAGATGGCTATAGGGTTCTTCTCCAGGAAGGCGATTTCTCTCACGACGAGAAAAGCAACAAGAGAGACTCCAAATCCGCAGCATTGAAGTACAGGCCAATTGCCAGGGCGTATTTTGGCACCATTACCTTGCTGTACGTGGGCTATAGCTTCATCACCAAGGACTGGAAAAGTTCCTGGATTATCTGGCCTGTTTCCGCGCTCCTCTACCACGTTATTATCAGCATCCTGAACGCTCTGAAGAAAAAGTAAGCGCGACCGTCAGATCGCGATCGCTCGGACGCACGGCAGACACGCAGGTCGGAGGCGCTGGTCAGGTGCGACTCGCAAGAGCTCGGTCTTCTCGACAGGCCGAGCTCTTTGCGTATAGCTTGGCGAAGGTTCCTTTGAGCCTGAAAACTGCATCATGTCTGAGTAAATTTACTCAGACATGATGAGAGAAACCGGCAAAACCACTCAGATATGGTGCACTTTTCCGGCAAATCGTTCAGACTTAGCGAGAAAATCAGGTTCCATGAGAGCGCTCATGGAAGGGTAACCTTAGGCACGCTTTAAAGTCTGCCTGAAAAGTACAAAGAATCTGTGTTTGGGACACAGATTCTTTGTAGAAATTAGGCAGAATCCACCGATTCTTTTACGTTTTCAGGCAAAAGTTACAGATTCTTTGCAGAAATAAGGCGCAGCTACAAGGTCCAAAATCAGTTGCAACTTTATCCGCGACGAGATGCCTGGTACTTCTCGAAAGCAGCTTTGTATTTCTGCTCCTCTTTCTTGAACATGGCGTTGAAAAACAGGGTAGTTACCAGAAGAATGACCAGGTACAGCGCAGTAAAAGACATCCAAGCCTGAGCCATATTTGGCACCCATCCTCCAATGAGCGCCATCGCCACAAGCGTTGGGAACAGGCAAACGTTGAAGCCAAGAAACCTGTGAAGGTAGCTGAGCTTAGTAATCAGAGGCTGATAGTTGAACCAAATCTGCTGGTAAATCCCCGACAGGACGCCGGCGGCGATCAGCGTAAGAAGTATGATGTTATTTTGCCTGTCACCATAATTGGTTGCCAGCGCAATGACGCCATACACAAGCGAGATGCCGGTGAAGCATATCGCGCCACCTGAAATACCTTTGCACATGATTTGACCTACTGTTTTATTGAGTCCCTCATCAAATTCTTGCTGAGTCTCTCGCTCAATTCCTTGCCAGTTTTGTGATTCGTTGCGTTCCATGATGTTCCCTTCTCTGGGATAAAACTGCTGTTAAAGTGTGGTTCGAGTGGTGTTTGGCGCTCGGCACCGGGAGCGATGCGCGAGAAAACCCTCTATCCCCTACACAATTCCAATGCGTCGTTTGATTTCGGCGGCATACTTTCTTGAAGCAACGAGGGTTTTCTCGCCAAGCGACAGCAGCATGCGGCCGGAACCTGCGGGTTTGATGCCCGTAACCTGATCCAAATTGACCAGTTCCTGTCGAGAAGTGCGCACAAACGCCGTGTCTTTGAGCGCGTCCTCGAGCTCGGTCAAGCGACTAGAACTTTCCAGAGTCTCCCCGTTTACCAGGTGAATCAGTGTCACACTGCCATCCGTCTGAATCCATGCAACATCCGCGAGAAGAACGACGCGCCTGTTGATGGTGCCGGGAACGTATCCAGTCATCTTTCCGTCAACCATCTGGAGCTGGCGGACAATTCCCGAAACGCGCGGGTCATCGGGGCCGCTCAAGATGGTCACTTCGATTTGCGCGCGACCCTTTTCTTCAACTACACGAATTTCCATGACACTTCCAAACAACTTACTTGACCTAACGTTTCGTTTTCTTGCTGCAGCGGAACTGCTCCCCGCTTGCTTCCTTGCCTTAAGGCATCTTTAGAATAACGGTTGCAGCTCTTATGCGGGACTTCGCGTCACTCAAATGCACTAACTGGCTCGTGAAATGCAATCTTTGCGCTTTAGGCATCGACTGTGCTCTTGAATGCCGCTTTACGCGCCCAATTGCGCCCCAAGCTCGCACTTGTGAGCACCCACGAGCGCCTACACAAAAAGCCGCCCTCAAAATGAGAGCGGCTTGAAGTTACCGTGCGCTATGCCTGCGAGCGTGTCGACCTCGCCGCAGCTTAGTTTCTAGCTGCGTGAAGCTTGAGCGTACCCAGCGCAAAGAGAACTGCTGCGCCGCCTGCAATAGCAAACATCAGTGTGTTCTGCAATGCATCGTCGCCGGTGTAAGGAGTGCGGGACTTGCGAGGCTTAGGAACAACAGGGTTGGTGGTGGTATTGGTATCTGTGTCGATAAGACCATCGCTGACGTGAGCGGTGTTTACCACCGTAACGTCCTTCTCGCCCTTGTTGACCTTGACCTGGAAGGTAACGGTGAGTGTGTCGCCCGAAGCAACGTTTTGTGTCCAGGTTACAGTACGCGTAGCTGGGTCGTAGGTACCGCCGTTATCAGCGGAGCCATCAACGTAGGTTGTGTGCTCTGGGATGACATCGGTGATGGTGACATCGCGAGCGGTGTTGGTGGTGTTGGTGTAAGTTACGGAATAAGTGAGCACCTGACCAGCAGTTACCTTGTTGCCGTCGATGGAGTTACCCTGACCATCCAGGACATCCTTCTTTGGCTGAAGCAGAACTACCCAAACGCCAATGAAGTGAGCGTTTTTGTGGTCAATGACCTCGGAATCGTGATCGTAACCGATAAACACCCACGTTCCATCTGGAGTCTCTACGCGAGTAACGCCGCCAAGAGGCTGATCAGGGGTAACGGTGGTGCCGTTAGGAATTCTAGTCTGCTTGCCAGGAAGCAAATCCAGAACCTCCTGAGGAAGCTCCCTGTTAGGAGTGCCGCTTACAAACTCGTGGGTCTTCTCGTACAGAAGCTCAGTGGTTACCTTATTGGAGTGAGCAACGTTTCCGTCGACAACCTGTGTAAGCTCGTTATCAATGTTGGAGCCGTCTGTCTCTACCTTGCTGTTGGTAACAGTCTTGTAGGTAATAACAAATTTCTTGCCGCCATTTGCCTTGGTGAGCAGGTGATCCTTGATGTTGACCGTAACCTTCTGGCCGTCAACAGCAACAGTGTAATCGGTGCCCTCAGTGAGGGTCTGGCCGTCAAAGCTTACGGTAAGGCTCTGGAAATCAAGGCGCTCGTCAAAGGTGTCAACCATGCTCATCGACTTAATCTTGCCGATGGTATCAATGCCTTGCTTTGGCAGCGTAAAGGTGCCGGTATAGGTAATGGTTTCTCCGGCCTTAGCAGGAGCCTGCTCTGGATCAACGGCCTTTACTGGAGCTGGAGTAATTGCCTCGGTGTATACGCCAAAAAGGCTGCCGCTGGTAGCCGCGCTGGTGGACTCAAACGTCATACTGCTTGACTTGGACTTAACAGCAAAACCTGCAAGGTTCTTCTCCTGGTCAGGACCAGAGGTTCCACGAACAGGATTCCAGGTAATATTGCTACCGCTGGTGCTCTCAACAAGAATGTTCCTGTTGTTCATAACAATGCTATCGATGGTGCTATTGGCGTTAATAAGCGAGAAGGTCTCATTTGCGCCAGCATCACCGACAACGTCAATATCGCTTGGCTGCATAACAAGCTTGAGGTCACAAGGGGTGCCATCGGTGTACTTAAGCTCTACTGTTACGTTTGCGTTGATTGCATAGGACCTGAACATATCAGCAGTATAGCTGGGGTGATTCACGTCAATATAGTCCATAATCTGGAAGGACTTAGTTCCCCAGTTCTCATCAACGGTCAAAAATGCAACGTCAGTCTTATTAGGGTTGTTGTAATCTGCGTTGGCGTTCTTAAGGGTAAGGTCCAGAGAGTTGATGGTGACATAAACGTCAACGTCCTTGCCGTCAACGGTGCCAGCGTTAGAAAACTTCAGCGAAAGAGGCTGGTTATACTGCTGGTTGGAACCGTCTTTAGTTGGCCGAACAACAAAAGCTGTTGAGGGCAGTCTGCCTGTGTCAGAAGCAGGAATCTCTACACGCTTAACGCCAGCTCCCTGCGAGAGAACAGTCATGTTGTCTCTGGTCAGCGTGAACTGGTAAATGTTGATCTGGGTAAGATCACTATCGTCTTTCTGGCGATCAAGTGCCTGAGCTGTGTTAATAGACATAAACAGGCATGCCACAACCATGGTGAGAAAGACTGAGATTCTCTTAAGAAAACCTTTTTTCATGATGGCCCCTCAAAAAGATGTGCATATTACATCTATATTTTCTTACAAATTGATAGCCAAAACATATGAGAAATTAGTATTCACATAAAAAGTGAATTAGGCTGATGAATAGTATAGTTTGTATGGACAATACTATTTTAAAAATAGTTCAAATTTTTGTGTTTGTACCGCATCTGCTGCTTGCGAATATGAATTGAGCCATCGCGCTTCAAGACGCCGCACCCAGTCCGCGGCTTCGGTCCGCGCGCCTCTGCTCACTCGCCTTAGTTTGCTCCGCCAGGGCGAGAAGGTCTACCAGCTTGATGATTATCTTGCTCTTGAACTTTCTCTGTCTTGGAGCAAATCCACGCAATGGTATAGCCAACGCAGCCGATAAACAGGCAGGTTAGACCTAACATAAACATTTTCTCGCCAACGCCAAAGTCAATCTCGTATTGAATTTTGAGCGCCAGCGGAGGATCTTGCAGAGGAAGTCCAGCCTTAGCGAACAGGTAGTATGCACCCATGAGCGCACTTAAAATACCTGAAATTAAAAATCCCTGTGAAAGGTTCTTGATTACTTGAGCTGCTTTGTTCATGTCGCATCATCTCCTTATGTGGCTATGGTAAAGCAAAACGACGAGAAGCCCAAAAAAGAGAGCTGGCAAGTGAACTGCCTCCCATTTCTTGGACATAAGAAATGGGAGGCGGTTCATATGCGGGTGATTATGATTTTGCAGCGTGTTAGCGTCGGCTTTTAGGCCTGGCGCACAAAATAGCGCAGCTTTCTGGTGTTCTGCCGAAGAATCGACATGTTCTTAATCAAGATAACCAAGCAGCTAGGCGGTCGCACTACCTGATATGCATCTCTATGCATAAACTTCATTTAATATGCTAGAAAATGAATAGCGTCATATAAAAGATTTAACTATAGGTAAATTCCGCACCTAAGGAACACACCTAAGTCGGATATTCTGCTCAATTGCGGGC
>CABTJC010000013.1:0-105239 GCA_902485095.1 uncultured Atopobium sp.
AAAGACTAGGATGGTTAAGTCCAGTGCAATACAGGCTTAGACTCTTGGCTGCATAAAAATAGCGTAGCAGCCATATAAACTGCTACGCTAAAAAAGTCTAACTTTTGGGGGTCACATCAGACGCGGGCTTTTTTATTGCACTTAGGAACTCTTACATCTCACGAGAGCTCATCATAGGTTCATCGGACCAAAGTGTAATCTCTCCTGAAGCTAGTGTTTTAGGGACATCAATAAGACGCTGGTTGGAAGAACCTCTAAAACGCAAGGTAATATCGTAAAGGCTCTGAACCCATGGGCCGTCTACCAGAACATCAATGCAAGACAGGATGCGATCGGTATACTCTGTGTGCCATTTTCCCTCGGTCAACTGATCCCAGGTGTGACCTGAATACATCCAGATGCTCTTTTGTGGATAGGTAGCCCTGACCTTCTCGACAAACTCAACAAGACCTTCTTGGTTTTCTGGCTCAAAAGGCTCCCCACCCAAAATGGAAAGACCGTTGATATAGACAGGTGCAAGAGAGTCAATAATCTCTTGCTCAACTTCTGGAGTAAACTCTCCGCCGCTCTTGAAGTCCCACGCCTCATAATTAAAGCAGCCTTCACAGTGCAGACGGCAACCTGAAACAAACAGAGTTGTTCTTACGCCAACACCATTTGCAATATCTGAAAACTTAATATTTGAATAGTTCATACATAACCTTTGATGGGTAACTTCCGCATATTGTGGATGTTACCTGATAGAGATAATAAAAACGAGCAGAAGGGCTAAGGCGCTCTTCTGCTCGTTTGTCTAGTACTTAAAACTTAGAGGTGAAGGACGCGGTCCTTAATCTCCTGGGTACGACCCTGGTTCCAGAACTGGGTACCAATGTAGCCGCAGGTGCGACGAGCAACGTTCATCTTGGTCTGGTCACGGTTGCCGCAGTGTGGGCACTCCCAAACCAGCTTGCCGTCCTCCTCAACAATCTGAATCTCACCGTCATAACCGCACTCCTGGCAGAAGTCAGACTTGGTGTTGAGCTCTGCATACATGATGTGGTCATAGATGAACTGCATGACGCTGAGAACAGCCTCGATGTTGTCCTGCATGTTAGGAACCTCAACGTAAGAGATTGCTCCACCTGGGGAAAGACGCTGGAACTCAGACTCAAACTGGAGCTTCTGGAATGCGTCAATCTCTTCTGCGACGTGGACATGGTAGCTGTTAGTGATGTAGCCCTTGTCAGTAATGCCTGGGATAACACCAAAGCGACGCTGAAGTGCCTTAGCAAACTTGTAAGTAGTGGACTCAAGAGGAGTTCCGTAGAGGGAGTAATCGATATCCTCTGCTTCCTTCCACTCGGTGCACTTATCGTTCATGTGCTGCATAACCTGGAGTGCAAATGGAGTTGCCTCTTTGTCGGTGTGGCTGTGACCAGTCATAGCCTTAACGCACTCGTACAGGCCTGCATAACCAAGGGAGATAGTGGAGTATCCGCCGTAAAGCAAAGGATCGATAACCTCACCCTTGTCCAGACGAGCAAGTGCGCCGTACTGCCAAAGGATAGGAGCAGCATCGGACAGGGTGCCCTTCAGGCGATCGTGACGAGCGCGAAGTGCACGGTGGCAAAGCTCAAGACGCTCATCAAAGATCTTCCAGAACTTGTCCATATCGCGACCAGCAGAAAGAGCAACATCAGGAAGGTTGATGGTTACAACACCCTGGTTGAAGCGGCCGTAATATTTAGGCTTGTTTGGCTCATAGTTCTTTGCGCGAGCAACGTTGTTGAAGCCATTACCAGAACGGTCTGGAGTCAGGAAGGAACGGCAGCCCATGCAAGTGAAGGTATCGCCCTCGCCTTCCTTCTCGCCCTTAGAAAGCTTGTACTCCTTCATCTTCTTCTCAGAGATGTAGTCAGGGACAAGGCGGCGAGCGGTGCACTTTGCAGCCATCTGAGTGAGGTAGTAGTACTTGGAATCCTCGTAAACGTTGTCCTCTTCAAGAACGTAGATGAGCTTAGGGAATGCAGGAGTAATCCAGACACCCTCCTCATTCTTTACGCCCTGGTAACGCTGACGGAGCATCTCTTCAATGATGAGTGCAAGGTCCTGCTTCTCCTGCTCATTCTTTGCCTCGTTGAGGTACATGAAGACGGTGATGAAAGGAGCCTGACCGTTGGTGGTCATGAGGGTGACAACCTGGTACTGAATGGTCTGAACGCCACGAGAAACCTCATCACGAAGGCGCTTCTCAACCATCTCGTTGAGCTGCTCAGCAGAGAGCTCAACACCGACGGAGTTCATCTCCTCCATAACGGTCTTGCGAATCTTCTTACGAGAAACATCAACAAAAGGAGCAAGGTGAGCCAGAGAGATGGACTGACCACCGTACTGGCAAGATGCTACCTGAGCAATAATCTGAGTTGCAATGTTGCATGCAGTGGAGAAGCTGTGTGGACGCTCAATCAGGGTACCGGAGATAACAGTGCCGTTCTGCAGCATGTCATCAAGGTTGATGAGGTCACAGTTGTGCATGTGCTGTGCAAAGTAATCGGAATCGTGGAAGTGGATGAGACCCTCGTTGTGAGCAGCAACGATATCCTCTGGAAGAAGCTCACGCTGAACGAGGTCCTTAGAAACCTCACCAGCCATGTAGTCACGCTGAACAGAAACAACAGTAGGATTCTTGTTGGAGTTCTCCTGCTTGACTTCCTCGTTGTTGCACTCAATCAGAGACAGAATCTTGTCATCAGTGGTGTTCTTGTGACGCTTCTGGTTCTGGATGTAGCGGTAAATGATGTACTTACGAGCAACCTCAAAGCGGTCAAGAGCCATGAGCTGATCCTCGACAAGGTCCTGGACCTCCTCGACGGTGACGGTGTGTCCAGCCTTCTCGCACTCATCGGTAACGTTGAGAGAAGCAAACTGAATCTCACGCTCAGTCAGGCGCTGATCCTCAGGGACCTCTGCGTTAGCCTTAGCGATTGCGTTAACAATCTTCTCAACCTCGAAGGTGACCTCTGAGCCATTGCGCTTGATAATCTTCATGTGCAAACTCCTTGAACAAACGTTGGTGAAAGCAACGCTTTCATGCGTGTTTAATTGGATTATCACTGCGGTTTCTAAGCTTTTGCCTAAGCGAAGTAGTTGGGAACCCGCTTGTGTGATGGAAACTACTATGCCACAAGTTATAGTGTTTGAGTTCGAGAACTATAACAATATATTGTGAAATTTCCACACGAATACAAAATTATGTATTGACACGTTACGGCAACCAATATCTCTGCTGGTAGAAAATTAGCTAGAAACTTCGCTAATTACAAAATTTATTAATGGTCAAAAAATAATTCGATTTTTTGTATGTAGGCATTCGTCGCCTTTCACAAATGCCCCACAATTCATCCCTCAGCGCTCACTTTTGTTGAGCATTAAGGCAACAAAAAAGCCGACACAAAATGTCGGCTCTGAGCTTTACTCAAGTGGAGGTTGTGGACGCCAGGTTGCGTCTTTATAGATAAGACGTGCATCCTTCCAGCCCTTTATAAGGCGAGAAAGACCAGACGAGAAGTGCGCTCTGTCTACCAAAATGAGTCGAATAATCTCTTTTGCAAAGGTCAGCGCGGTACCAACACCAAAGAGTACAGGGTTGTAATCACCGTGAACCTGGAAGTAACGGGCAATATAGCCGCGGTTACGTGTGATGTAATAGCGTGTCATGTCAGAGGTTGAATTAAGCTGGCGCACAGAGCCAATACTCTGACCAGGAACTTCTCGACATCTTGAAAGAACAAAGTCTGGAATCAAAATAGGCTGCGTTACCTTGCTGGCCAAATAGCCATATAAGGCGTCATCCCAGTAGATAAAGAAGCGCGCGTCAGGTAGGCCAATCTTCTGCACTACAGAGCGCTTAAAGCAGGCGCCCTCAAAGCACATCACATTGCACTCGCGATAAGGCACACCGTCAAAGCCAGCCTTTGCCAGCGGATTGTAGATGCCCAGGGCGGTGCTAAAGCGATACTGCCAGAAGAAAGGACCACCATCAAAGTCGTAGCGCTGACCTTGGATAACCTCAGCCTTATCTGACCATGCGTCAAGCTTATCAAGACCATCAGGCAGCACAGCTACGTCATCGTCCATAACCCAGAACCACTCGGCACCCAGCTCATAACCTACGCGCACACCCTCAGAGAAGCCGCCGGAACCACCGGTATTTTGCTCCATAGGGACGTAACACACGCGATTAGTGCCACCGTGAGCGTCGGGATCATCAGTGGTTTCTCCCCACGTGGTTTTGACCTTCTCCGAAAACTCCGACACAAGCGAGGCTGTCTCAGAGGAGTTCTCGTTGTCCACAACAATGATGCGCCATGGAGCCTGCGTGAGCTGCGTAATGGAATTGAGCAGGTTGGAAAGCAGTTCCTGGCGTTTAAAGGTGACTATGACAAGGGCGGTGCGCTTCATATTTCCTCAAAATGTGACTTCGTGAGTGAGTTGATGCCTATATAGTATAAAGCAGCAATCAAAAGGAGTTTAGATGAGTCACGCTCAAAACCACCAACCTTTGGTTTCTCTTGTTGTGCCCATATACAACGTTGCAGACTATCTGGAGCAATGCCTGGCAAGTATTCAATCACAGAGCTACACAAACCTGGAGATTATCTGCCTAAACGATGGCTCAACTGACTCGTCTTTGGCTCTTTTGGAAGCATACGCTGCCCGTGATGGTCGCATAATCATCATCGACAAAGAAAATGAGGGTTACGGAGCAACGTGTAATCGTGGCATTGCCGCAGCTCACGGCTCATGGGTGGGTATTGTAGAGCCTGACGATTACCTTGAGCCAAGCATGGTTCAAGAGCTTGTTGATCTTATCCAAGCAAACGGTGGAGAAAGCCAGGTAGATATTGCCCGCTCTGCCTATTGGCGCGTATTTGGCAATCAGAAAAATGGCCGTGCGGGAGCAAAGTCGCAGTTTAAAGCTGCTGCCGGCGCTGCCGAGTACAGAGTTCCCTGCGCATATAAGGGCCGCGTCAAACCCAAGCAGCTGCCTTGTTCAATTGATCAGATGGCACAGCTTCTACTGCACCATCCTGCCATTTGGACGGCGCTCTATCGCAAGGAATTCTTAACCCAGAACCACATCAATTTCAAAGAAGTCCCCGGTGCAGGCTGGGTGGACAACCCCTTCCTCATTGCCTCGCATTGCTGCAGAGCTCGCATAGTGTACACAGACTCTGCGCTCTACAACTATCGCGAGAATGGCTATGCAGAAGCCGCTACCTTTGCGCAGCGTCAGCCTAAAATTCCGCTTGAGCGCTGGAACGACATGATGGATGTTGTGGACGCACGCAACATTACCTCAGACGTGGTGCTCAACGCGCTCACACTGCGCGGCATCAACTACGCGCTGCTTACAAAAGACGCGCTTACCTGGCGAGAAGAACATGATGCTGCAGGTGAGACTGACTCAGAAGTGCACGATCTTCTCGCCAAGAGCTTTGAGCGCATGGACGCAAAGCGCGTGTTTGAAAACCCAGCAATCTCAGGCTCTGGAAAAGCTTTCTTTGCACAGGTGCGAGGTATTACTCTGCCAAAAGACAACAAGTTTGCACGCTATGCATATCTAGCCAAAGAGGGATTTTTCCGTGTCAAAAATGACGGCATAGCACAGACGTTTAAATCGCTCATGGACAGGCGTTAAGACTGGCTCTAAAGACTGGCTCTAAACACAAATCGTCAGGGCTACTCTAGAATCACACACTTAAATTTTGATGCTACTTATGTGTCGCTGAAGCTTATACAAGTGGAATGCGCATAAAACGTGCATACCATACGGCTCTACGTACATAGGCATAACGAGCTCGTGTTGTAGTAGACAAAATAGCACCAAGCAAGGCATGAGCTACCAGTCGCGGAGAAGTTGCTTCAGTGACAATAAGGTGCGCTACAGGATTAGAAAGAATCTTGACGATAAAGTTTTCTTTTTCCTCATGGCTGAGCTGGGATTCTTCGTTGAATGCAGGATACATGCTTTTAAGAAGTTTGCTGATCAGGTAGCGACTAATCAATTTTTGAACTTTTTTGGAGTTTGCAAAGCCAAGATGCTTGGCAAGAGCCATGAGCGCCTGACGCTCCTGAGTAAGCTTGTCCATAGAAGCAGCAATAGTTTTTTCTTCCTCAGAAGATTCCGCTGGTACATCAACAAAAATTGCTTCTGGGGCGTACGTAACATGTTTTGCAATCTCAAAACAATAGCCAACAAAACTGCACTCGCCATCAGTTTCTGGCTCATGCTTAATCTCGGTCAGAATACGCGTTGAACACAGCTTTCCGCTCATGGACGTCAAATAAGGAAGCTGCGACTCCTCAAATACCTGCAACAATGAAGAAGCTTTTGCACCAAAAGCTTTTTTGCATTCCATGGGTGAATTGGCAGTTTTCATATGCGCAATAACAATATCAGCCGCTTTAGGTGAACCAACAGGACCCAAAGCGGTAGCTGCAGAATAAAGCTCCTGTAAAAGGTGGGAGTTAAACCTATAAGAAGGCTCAGTAGTAAGCGTATAGGCTCCGCGAGCACGACCCTGAGCAATCTCGAGCGCAACAAAATGGCTAATGCCCGATTGGCACAAGACATCTAAACGAGGCTCTTGATTGGCAAGGTTATCTAACATGCGAGCAATCTGGGGATCGGAGCTATTGTCAACAACAATGAGCTCCCAATGAGGGTATGTCTGCTCTTGAAGTTGCCTAATTACCGTTCTAATAGCATCAGCATCATTATCAGCGGCCATGAGAACCGAAATCATATGTGGATTGTATGAGCGCTCGTGCATTCCACATCCCCCAAACTGGTCCTAAATTTTAGATACCAGTTTACCCATAAAAAGTGAATTAAAAAGACATTTTTATTCTATCAAAATCTCTCCACACATCGTGTTTAACTGCTGTTATGTGGACATCTGACCTGTTTTGTAGGAGCGGCGCTACACACAACGCCCATAACGTCTATACGAGCATGCCAACAAGCTTTCCTAAGGCCGTAGGGTCAACGGTAGTGCCACTTGAACCTTCAACAACAGGAGCTTCATCATGCTCAAGATTAGACACGCCAATTGGCTGCACAATCTCTACAAGCTCAAGAAGCTGATTGGGATTCATATCGGTAATCATTGAAGACAACAAACTAGAAGCATTGCTTACCAGTGAACGAGCGCCCGAACCAGAAAGTGCCGAGATTTTCTCCCACACATCATCTGTGGCAATGATAACGTGCGTAATCTTGATGTTGGTGACAGAAGCAAGTGCGCTAACAAAAGCGCTCTGACCGTCATCTTTGTAAATATCTGCCAGTGTTTTAGCGTTTGAGTCTACTTCTGCATACACATCAGTAGGAATAGACACTATATGGCCGGTTCCCTGCGTGCGATCAATGACCAAAAGCCGTACAGACTGAAGAGTCGAATCCCCTGCCTTAAGCGAATTTGTGCTGATAACGGCATAGGTAAGAAAGTCATCATCAGATTGTGTAGTGCCATCTGGATTACCTGAAACACTTTGGCTCTTTACAGCCTTGTTAAGCCCATGATCTCCCAAGTGAGACTCAAGCTGCGCGCGATCCCAAAGAGTTACAACAACAATGCCTACAAGAACAGCAACAATGGCAACAACAGCAAGGCCAATCACGTTGGTATAGGGATTCTCACGCGGAACATCGCTGCGCTCAAATCTTTCTCTTTTCCTAAACATACTGGCTCCCTGCCTCACTGTTCATCAGTTCTGCAAGAGCTCCTAAAAAAGACGCTCTCTTCTATGATGCTATTACTTTGCGAGGGAAACCACCGCACACAATACAAGTGGTAGAAAAGACTTCGTAAACGGCGCGAGAAGACCAATGAAGCTGGATTGGCACACAGATACTACGACGCAATCAAGGAACCGAAAGCGCTACCAGGGTTGCAAAACACCCTCTGGATAGCGAACGCTTACAAACGTGAGGCCCTGAGCAGGTGCACAACTGCCAGCAGCAATTCTATTCTGAGCAGCTAGAACCTCGTCAATCCACTCAACAGGCCTGTGACCTCGGCCAATCTCAACCAGCGTGCCCACAATCGTGCGCACCATGTTATGCAAGAAGGCGTTGCCCGTAATATCAACTGCAATGAGTTTCTCGCCAGCCTCTTCAATTTCTTCAACGGTAAGGCGCTCCACAAAACGATGCGTTGGCTTGCCCTCGGCAGAAATTGCCTTGCAGAAGCTCTTGAAATCGTGCTCTCCCACCAGCGCCTGCGCCGCCTTGTCCATAAGCTCTGCATCCAAGTGGCCGTTGTACCACCACACGTGGTCCCAGCCCAGCACGGGACGGGCGCTACCTGCACAAATGCGATAGCGATACGAGCGAGCCTGGGCATCAAAACGTGCCGAGAAACCCTGTGGGGCGCGGAAGAGTTGTCGGATAGAGATGTCATCGTCGGTCAGAGCGGTGAGCGAGCGAACGAGTTTCTCGCCAGACAGCGCCAGCTCAGCGCCGTACACAGGAAGGCTCACGTACTGGGCCTGGGCGTGCACGCCGGCGTCGGTTCTGCCTGCGCAGGTGAGCTCGACCTCTCTGCGCAAAACGGTCTCAAGTGCGCGGCGAAGATCTCCTGCCACGGTGCGCTGGGTGGGCTGCTCGGCAAAGCCGCAGAATGCAGCGCCGCGATAACCCAGCTGGATAACAAGCGTAGCTTCAGGCTCAGAAGGAGCTTTAGCGAGAGTCTCAGGAGCTGAAGACTCAGCCGAAGACTCCTCACATGCATCAAAACTGCAATTTGATGCAATGTTTTGTGATGTTTCTGAGTTCATGAAGCTCCTTGAAATGACTTTGCCCACTAGAGTGATTGTATCGTAGGCTCAAAGTTGACGCACGTATTGTAGCTGCTGGGCGCAAGACCGCTACAGCAATGCAAGGCAGTACCTGCAATGCAAGATCACTACAGCGTTGTAAGACCAAGGCACAGTGCAACCCACAGCAGCAACACTACCCAGTCAACTAGCTGCATTTTTGCGGAGATACGCGTACGTTTAGCTGCGCCAAGGCAGCGATCTGTCATTGTTTGCGCCATCTGATCTGCGCGCTGAAAGAGCGAGACGGTCAGCGGCACCAAAAGCGTAAACCACTTTTTGATGCGCTCAACAATACCGCCTGATTCAAAATTGAATCCACGTGCCCTCTGAGCTGCTCTAATTCTGTCGAGTTCTTCTAAGGTAAGCGGAATTGCCCTCAGAGCAATTGAGAGCACAATGCTCAAACCATCAACGTCAACATGAATAAGGCGCAACGGCAGCAATAGTACAGAAAAGCCATCAGCAAGCTGCGTAGGTGTAGTTGTTGACGCAACCGATAAAACCAGCGCCAAGGCAAGCAACACGCGGGCAATAGCCACGGTACTTCTGTAAAAACCCGCCACAGAAAGACCAACTGATCCAGAGAAAATGATATCGGGATGTCCAATAAACACCAGCGTATTGGCCACAAATGATATAAGCAAAACGAACGCCGCAGGCTTTGCTACGCGCAAAAACTCGGGCAAGCTTACACGAGCACTCCACAAAAGGCTCACGCAAATCAAGGCGAACACCGCAAAGGCAAGTGGCTGTTGTACTGAGAAGAGAGCAACAATACCCACAAAAGTGGCAACGATTTTTGTCTGCGCTGTCAATGAAGCAAGCGAGAAGCACTTAAGCAGAGCACAGGGGCACTTAGACATAGCAGGCCTCCAAAAGCTCGTGCAATACGCTTACAAACAGCGGGCAATCAAGCTGCGCAGCCTCGTATATCTCTGGGGTTGTCTGTGCTTCTTGCACATTGACGTCTGCAACAACACAGCCTTTCTCGAGAAACACTACTCTGTCAGCAAAAGGAAGCCATTCGCTTACATCATGGGTGATTGCAAGAACCGCTTTGCCCTCGTTTGCCAGCTCGCGAGCAAGATGCAGCACCTGCGAGCGCGCCTCGCCATCAAGTCCAGACGTTGCCTCATCAAACACCACCGCGTACGTTGCGCAGGCCAGCGTTCCTGCAAGCGCTGCGCGACGAGCCTGGCCACCAGAAAGCGTTAGCGGAGACGCATCCATGACCTGCTGATCAAGCCCCACACGTGCTGCCGCATACGTGACAAGCGCCTCAACATCATCTGGCGAGAAACCCTTGTTAGTTGGACCAAACGCGATATCTTCAGCAACACTTTGGGCAAAGAGTTGATCCTGGGGGCGCTGAAAACACATGCCGACATCTCCAGGGCACACCAGTCGCGCATCAATTGTTGCGTGCCCGGTATCAGCCTCTATGAGGCCAGCAGCTATGCGGGCGCAGGTTGTTTTTCCAGAGCCAGAAGCGCCTACCATAACAACAAGCTCTCCCGTAGAGGAAATAGTTACGTCATACAGAACGGGCTTGTCAAAAGCATGAGAAACGCCACAAACTACCAGCTCGTGTTCCTCGCCAAGAGCTTGAATTCCGTCATAGTTGTTTGCTCGCACCACCTCAAGGGCACGCTGATACACAAGGGTATCCAAAGCATCAAACGCAAGGTTGTTCTGAACAAGAAACGCAACAAACTCTGATGCGTTAAAAGGCACATCAAACTTATAGCCAGCCTGTGCAGCTATATGCGCTGTTGCTGTGAGTGCATCATCAAAACCAGCGTTTGCGATTGCATTTGCATCCAAGAGGAACTCTGTGGGAGTTCCCGACCAAACGAGCTGGCCTTTCTCCAAAACAAGTACCTGGTCAGCCCCGGGAAGAGACTCAAACGAATGAGAAATCTCAAGCATACCCATTCCGTTTGTAACAAGAGTGTTTACCAGGTTAGAAAGGTGATTTCTGAATCGAGTATCAAGCTGCGCAAATGCCTCATCAAGCACCAGATAACGTGGATGCACTGAAAGCGTTGCTGCAATAGAAACAAGCTGCTGTTGGCCTCCAGAAAGCGTATGGGTAGGCGCATCAATCAAATCGGCAATGCCACAAAGCTCCAGTGTTTGAGTAACGCGAGAAACTATCTCTTCTTTTGGCAAACCAAGATTAGCAGGGCCAAAGGCAACTTCATCAAAGACAGTAGCACAAACAAGCTGCGCTGTTGGATCTTGACGAACCATTCCCACAACGGAAGAAATCTGAGTAGACGGCACTACGGTCACTGAATTGCCGTCTACTAAAACCTCTCCGGATAGAGAAAAAAGTGATGCATTACAAAGATTTGCAAGCGTTGACTTACCTGAACCATTGTGGCCAAGCACAACCGTTCTAGAGCCCGGCTTTAGGGTAAATGAAACGTTATCAAGGGTTAGTGCCATTGGGTGCGGAGATTGGCTCTCTGTGGCTCCTATGGCATCTTCAGAAGAAGAGTCAGTCATGGATTGTGTAGCAGCTAACGCACCGTATGCAAAAGATACGTTTTTGAACTCAATCATGACAACCCTCCTTCATTTGAAAAAGAGGTCCCAGCAAAAAGCCAGGACCTCTTCAGATTCACTTTGACAGAAGTTACTCTGCAGCCTCTTCGGTCTGCTCGGTCTCCTCTGCTGGAGCCTCGGTCTCCTCTTCCTTTACAGGAGCAGGAGCAACCTTGGTAGCCTTAGCCTTCTTGTTAGAAGCCTTTGGCTGAACTGGCTCGGTAACGAGCTCAAGGATAACAACCTCAGAAGCATCGCCCTTACGAGGACCAAGCTTCATAATACGGGTGTAGCCGCCGTTGCGGTCAGCCCACATACCCTGAGCAGCCTTGTCAAATACCTCACGGACAAGCTCTGCGTTACCAACCTTGGCCATAGCAAGACGACGAGCGTGAAGGTCGCCGCGCTTTGCCCAAGTGATGACCTTGTCGACCTCGCCGCGAACTGCCTTAGCGCGGACGTCAAGAGTCTTAATACGATCGTTAGTGAAAAGGGCTTGGATCAGGCTCTTCTTGATGGCCTTGGTGTGGCTAGCATCAGTACCAAGCTTCATGCCCCTCTTCTTATTGTGCCTCATAATTTACATTCTCCTATGCGTGACAAGGCGCGACTAAGCCTTAAGGGACAGGCCCATGCTCTCGAGCTTTTCCTTGACTTCTTCAATAGACTTAACACCAAAGTTTCTGATGTTGAGAAGATCGTTCTCAGAGAAATCAACGAGCTGACGGACAGAGTGAATTCCTGCACGCTTGAGGCAGTTGTAAGAACGGACGGAAAGGTCCAAGTCCTCAACCTGCTTCTCAAGCTCGGAATCGTCCTCGACGTCTGCCTTAGCAAAAATCGAAGCCTCTTCCTGAGTCTCGTCAAAATCAGTAAGTCCCATGAATGCGCTCATGTGCTGGTTAATGATGTTTGCAGCCTCAACGACAGCCTCGCGAGGGCTGATTGCACCATTGGTCTCAACCTCAAGCACCAGACGATCATAGTCGGTGTGACGGCCAACACGGCAAGGCTCAACAGCCTTAGCGCAGCGGCGAACTGGCGAGAAGATCGAGTCAACGTGAATGAATCCAATTGGATCGCTCTCACGCTCGTTATCCTCACCGGAAACATAACCGCGACCATTACCAAGGCGAAGTCTCATGGAAAGATGAGCTCCCTCAGCAAGAGTGCAAATGTGCTGAGCTGGGTTAACCAGCTCGTAGCCCATAGGAACATCAAGATCAGCACCAGAGACTTTGCAAGGACCATCAACAGAGATGGAAGCCTCAGCCTCATCAGAGTTGTTGGTGTTGCGGAAAACTAGGCCCTTAACGTTCAGAACGATGTCAGTAACGTCCTCATAGACGCCTTCAACCGTAGTGAACTCATGCTGAACGCCATCAATCTGGATGGCCTCAACCGCAGCTCCCTCAAGAGAGGAAAGCAGTACGCGGCGGAGGGAGTTGCCAAGCGTGTCACCATAGCCACGCTCAAGCGGCTCTACGCTCACACGAGCGACGTTTGCGCCGATTTCATCTACCGACACGTTTGGTCGGATAAATTCGGACATTGCTACCTCCAAAACGGGTCGGGCTTACTTGGAGTAGAGCTCGACAATCAGCTGTGCGTCAATCTCAAGGTCGATCTGATCGCGGGTTGGAAGCTGAAGAACAGTGCCCTGCAGCTTCTCAATGTCAACCTCAAGCCATGCAGGAACTGCCATGTGCTCGGAGGAAATAAGAGCTTCCTTGATTGGAAGAAGATCCTTTGCCTTGGAAGCAACAGCGATAACATCGCCGCTCTTTACGCGATAAGAAGGAATGTCAACGCGCTGACCGTTAACGGTGATGTGACCGTGACGGACAGTCTGACGAGCCTCTTTACGTGTACGAGCAAAGCCAAGGCGGAAGATGACGTTGTCAAGACGAGTCTCAAGGATGCTCATCAGGTTGTCACCAGTAATGCCTGGGTTCTTCTTAGCCATCTCATAGTAACCGTGGAACTGGTTCTCAAGGACGCCGTAAATGAACTTAGCCTTCTGCTTCTCACGGAGCTGCATACCGTACTCGCTCTCCTGGCGACGACGGCGACGTGGCTCACGGTTAGAAGTCTTATTGATCCCCATCACAACGGGATCGATGCCAAGCTGACGACATCTTTTAAGGACCGGGGTCCTATCAATTGCCATTTGCTTGTCCTTTCGTGCTAGTTGCGACGGCGCTTTTTAGGACGGCAGCCGTTGTGTGCAATAGGTGTCTTATCCTGAATACCCGAAACCTCGAGGCCTGCTGCCTGAAGGGAACGGATTGCGGTCTCGCGACCAGAGCCTGGGCCCTTAACAAAAACAGCTACCTTGTGGAGACCGTGCTCCATTGCTGCCTTTGCTGCTGCCTCTGCTGCAAGCTGTGCAGCAAAAGGAGTGGACTTACGAGAGCCCTTGAAGCCGACGGTACCACCGGACTGCCAGGAAATTACATTACCCTGGGGATCGGAAATAGAGACAATCGTGTTATTGAATGTGCTCTTGATGTGGGCCTGGCCCACTGCAATGTTTTTACGCTCGGAGCGGCGGACGCGTGTAGTGCGAGCGTTCTTTTTCTGTGCCATTAGCTACTCCTCGCCTACTTCTTCTTGCCGCCCACCTGACGCTTCTTACCCTTACGAGTACGAGCGTTAGTGTGGGTACGCTGACCGTGGACAGGGAGGCCCTTGCGGTGACGGAGGCCGCGGTAGCAGCCAATCTCCATCAGGCGGGCAACATTTTGACGCACCTCGCGGCGAAGATCGCCCTCGGTGGTGTAATTTGCGTCAATAAAGTCACGAATCTTGGTGACTTCTTCCTCTGTGAGGTCCTTGACGCGAGTATTTACATCGATACCAGTCTCGTTGCAAATCTTGGTTGCACGAGTCTGACCAATGCCGTAAAGATAGGTGAGTCCGACCTCAACACGCTTATCGCGTGGCAGGTCGACGCCGTTAATACGGGCCAACTTGGTGCTCCTTCCTTAGCCCTGACGCTGCTTGTGGCGCGGGTTCTCGCAAATCACGTAAACCTTACCGTGGCGACGGATGACTTTGCACTTGTCGCACATCTTCTTTACCGAAGGACGTACCTTCATGTGTCTTCCTTTCGGTTCTGCTGATACGAACTATATACTCGCCCAGCCGCTGGCGTGAAATACCGACTGTACTTACGTACATGTGCCCTTGCGACGTGCACAAAGACACAGATAACCTCATGCATGGCACGAGGTTTTTGCATTACTTACTTATAACGGTAGGTAATGCGACCCCTGGTAAGATCGTAAGGAGAAATCTCTACTACAACCTTGTCACCAGGGAGAATTCGAATGTAATTCATTCGAATCTTACCTGAGATGGTGCAAAGGATGGTCTTGCCGTTCTCTAACTCAACGTTAAACATAGCGTTTGGCAGGGGTTCTAGTACCTTGCCTTCAAGCTCAATCGCGTCTTGTTTAGCCAACTTTCATCCTCTCGACACATCGACAGCGGTTATCAATAATACATAAAAATGTGCCACTCGTCTATCACTTATTTTTTCAACACAATTAGATAGCGAGAAGAACAATGTATGTGTTACTCAAGACCGCCTTGCATCTCGCACCATGGACCAACTTCATCTTCTGAAACGATAACGGGACCATCGGCAGTAATAGCAACCGTGTTCTCATAATGTGCTGATGGCAGGCCATCATCTGTAACAACGGTCCAACCATTTTCAAGAACGGTGCAATCGTAGGTACCCATAGCAATCATAGGCTCAATTGCAATTACCATTCCCTCACGAAGAACAATCCCGTTACCTGCACGACCATAGTTTCTGACCTCTGGGTCCTCGTGAAGATTGCGACCAATACCATGGCCAACAAAATCACGAATGACACCGTAGCCATTATCCTCAGCAAGCTTCTGAACTGCATGTCCAACATCGCCAAGGCGAGCACCAGGAACTGCAGCTGCAATACCTGCCTTAAGGCAGTCGCGCGTAACCTCACAAAGTGCCTGGGTTTTCTCGTCAACTGTTCCGCAGTAAAACGTCCAAGCGTTGTCTCCTGCCCAACCGTTAACGGTAGCACCCGTATCAATGGTCAGAATATCGCCATCTTGCAAAATGACATTTGCTGATGGAATACCGTGAACAATCTGCTCGTTAATAGAAGAGCAAACAGATCCAGGGAATCCACCGTAGCCCTTAAAGGTTGGGGTTCCGCCATGAAGTCTAATAAAAGCTTCAACAGCGCGGTCAATCTCGAGCGTTGAAACACCAGGTCTAATCATGGATCCAGCACGACGAAGAGCTGCCTTAGAAAGGGCGCCCGACACCTTCATTGCCTCGATTTGTTCAGGTGTTTTTATCGTAATCATAGTGCGAGGAGTGTCTTTACGTCGGCGAATACCTCGTCAACAGGACGATCTCCGTTGACCTCCTTCAGAATTCCATGACCCTTGTAGTACTCAATCAAAGGAGAAGTCTGGTTCTCGTATACATCAAGACGCTTACGAATTGTCTCTGGCTTATCGTCATCACGCTGATACATCTCACCAGAGCAATTTGGGCAAGTCTCTGTACCAGCAGGTGCAGTATAACCACACTCTTTGCACGTACGGCGAGAAGAAAGACGCTCAACAATAACCTCTGGCTCAACAGCAACAAGCAGAGCTGCATCAAGCTTGAGGCCCATATTCTGAAGCTCAGAATCAAGGGTTACTGCCTGAGCGGTGTTGCGTGGGAAGCCATCAAGAATAAAACCAGCCTTTGCATCGTCTGCAGAAAGGCGCTCTTTTACCAGGTCAATGACAAGCTGATCTGGAACAAGCTGACCAGCATCCATATACTCTTTAGCCTTAACGCCAAGCTCAGACTGAGCTTTAACAGCAGCACGAAGAAGGTCACCGGTTGAGATGTGAGCAAGTCCATACTCTGCAACGAGCTTCTGAGCCTGTGTACCCTTGCCAGCGCCAGGTGCGCCGAGAAGAACAATGTTCATGCTTCGCCTTCCTTTCAAATAATAAAAGGGGCCTGTTTCCAGGCCCCTTTATGCTACGTATTAAGAACTACTTAAAGAAGCCCTCATAGTTGTGCATCTTAAGGTGGGACTCAATGGAAGAGAGTGTATCCATTGCAACACCGACCATAATCAGGACGGAAGTTCCACCAAACGCCTGTATCAACGAATCGCCTGTGAACCAGAAAATAATGGTTGGGACGATTGCAAGAACTGCCATAAAGATAGCACCTGGAAGGGTGACTCTGTCAATAACAGTCTTGATATACGTTGAAGTAGCAGTACCTGGACGAACACCAGGGATAAAGCCACCCTGCTTCTTAAGCTGGTCTGCCGTCTCCTCTGGATTGAACACCATTGAGGTGTAGAAGTATGCAAAGAAGACAATGAACATAACTGAGAGAACCCAGTTAACCCATCCAGAAGAAAGTGAAGTAGCAAGATTTTGAATCCACTCTACTCCTGGGAAGAACACAGCAACCTGAGCAGGAAGGTACAGGATTGCAGATGCAAAGATGATTGGCACAACGCCTGCAGTGTTTACCTTAATTGGAAGGTAAGTTGACTGTCCGCCCATCATACGACGACCAACAACGCGCTTGGCATAGTTGATAGGAATACGACGCTGACCACGCTCAATGTAAACAATGAGCGGAATAATAGCGAGCATAACCACAACAGTAACAACGGTAAGAACAATGTTACCACGAGTAGCTACTGAAGAAATAAGGGCTGTTGGAAGTCCAGCCATGATGTTTGCAAAGATGATAAGACTCATTCCGTTGCCAACACCCTGCTGAGTGATAACCTCACCGAGCCACATAATAATGATGGCACCAACTAGCATAGTAAAGACTACCAGGAAGTTTTCAAGTGCCTCAGGCACGCCCTCCATAGATGCAAAAGATACACCATAGCTCTTAAACAAGAACAGGTAACCAACTGCATTGAGCAGAGCTAGGCCAACCGTAAGATAACGCGTGTACTGCGTAATCTTACGCTGGCCGCTCTCACCATCTTTAGCAAGCTCGCCAAGAGATGGAATAACGGACTGCATCATCTGGAAGATGATCTGAGCCGTAATGTAAGGCATGATGCCCAGACTGAAAACAGACATGCGAGAAAGAGCGCCACCCGAAAATAGGTTAAGCACGGCCATTGCGCCATTCTTAGAAAGACCATTCTGATAAACAGAAAGCATCTGCTGGAATGGAGCACCGGGCACAGGAAGATACGCACCAAAACGGTACAGAAGAAGAATCAGTACCGTAAGGAGAATCTTTCCCCTTAGTTCCGGAACACGAAATGCGTTGGCGATTCCTTTACTCACTACTCGGCCTCAACCTTTCCACCGGCCGCCTCGATCTTAGCCTTTGCGGAGGCGGAAACCTTGTCGACCTTAACAGTGAGCTTCTTAGAAAGCTCGCCATCACCCAGAACCTTGACTGGGATGAAGTTGTACTTGATAACTCCCTTAGCAACCAGAGCCTCTGCGTCTACGGTCTCGCCGTCTGCAAAGAGTGCATTCAGACGAGCAACGTTGACTGGAGCGTACTCAACACGGTTGTGGTTAGTGAAACCAGGAAGCTTAGGAAGACGCATAGCCAGTGGCTGCTGTCCACCCTCGAAGCCAGCGCCCTTACCGCCACCAGAGCGGGAGAGCTGACCATTCATACCGCGGCCGGCAAAAGTACCATTGCCTGAAGAATTACCGCGACCTACGCGCTTACGATTTTTGCGCGAACCCACTGCGGGGCGAAGATCATTGAGCTGCATTATTACTACCTCTAGTTCTCTTCAACCTCGACAAGGTGCTTAACCTTGAAGATCATTCCACGAATGCTTGGGTTGTCAGGCTGCTCGACGGTATCGCCGATCTTGTGGAGGCCGAGGGCCTTCACCGTAGCAGTCTGGTCCTTCTTGACGCCTGCAACGGCGCCACGGACAAGCTTGATGCTAAGGTTCTTAGCCATCGTTAGTTCTCCTTTCCGACGAACATATCGCCGACGGTTAGGCCACGACGCTCAGCTGCTTCTTCTGGGCTGGAAAGCTCCTTCAGACCCTCAGCTGCTGCCTTAATCATGTTCAGAGCGTTGTCGGTACCAAGGGACTTAGAAAGTACATTGGTGATACCTGCAAGCTCGAAGAGTGGACGAATAGGACCACCAGCAATAACACCAGTACCCTCGAATGCAGGCTTAATAAGAACAGAACCTGCACCGTAGTGACCAGTGACTGCGTGTGGTACGGAACCAGTCTCGGTCAGTGGGACCTTGAACATGTTCCTCTTTGCGTCCTCGACGCCCTTCTGAATTGCCAGAGGTACCTCAGCGGAACGACCCTGGCCAATACCAACGTTACCCTTACCGTCGCCAACGACTACCAGAGCAACGAGTGACATACGGCGGCCACCCTTAACGGTCTTGGAAACGCGGTGAATATAAACGACGCGCTCCTGAAGATCCGTATCCTGCTGGCGCTTACGATCACGTGCCATTGAATCCTCCTAGAACTTCAGGCCCGCGTTGCGGGCGCCATCTGCCAAAGCCTTGACGCGGCCGTGATAGAGACGGCCACCACGGTCAAAAGTGACCTCAGTGACGTTCTTCTCGGCAGCGCGCTTACCGATAAGCTCACCTACGAACTCAGCTGCCTCCTTGTTGGAGCCAACCTTGCCAGTAGAACGGAACTCTGGGTCAAGCGTAGAGGCAGAGCAGAGAGTTCTTCCAGAAGCGTCGTCAATAAGCTGTGCATAAATGTTTGCGTTTGTGCGGTGAACTGCAAGACGCGGACGCTCAGGTGTACCAAAGACCTTGGCACGTACGCGGCGCTTGCGGCGTTCAAGACCCGCCTTTTTCGCCTGCTGCTTGTTCATTCCTTCTCCTTAGAGACATGCCATCACCTAACGGGGTGATGGTCTTTTAGCCTAAAAGTAGGGTTGCTTTACTTAGCAGCCTTACCGAGCTTCCTGCGGATGTGCTCACCTTCGTAGTGAATGCCCTTGCCCTTGTAAGGCTCTGGTGGACGCTTCATACGAATCTCAGCTGCAACCTGACCGACCTTCTCCTTAGAAATACCCTTAACGGTAAGGTGAGTGTTATCAGGTACCTCAAAGCTAATGCCCTCAGGTGCAACGTAGAGAACTGGGTGAGAATAACCAAGGGAAAGGTCAAGATCCTTGCCCTTAAGTGCTACACGGTAACCAACGCCGGTGAGCTCGAGCTTCTTCTCGAAGCCCTCAGAGACACCAACAACCATGTTGTGAATAAGGGTACGGACAAGACCCTGCTGAGCGTTGGACTCAGTGGACTCGTCAACGCGAGTAACAAGAATCTCCTCGCCCTCCTGAGCGATAGCAACCAGCTCAGAGAAAGTACGAGTCAGCTCGCCCTTAGAACCCTTAACGGTAACGGTGGTGTTATCAACTGTCACAGTGACTCCAGCAGGAATCTGGACAGGCTTCTTACCAATACGAGACACGGCTGTCTCCTTTCATTCCTGTCAGATTTACCAAACGTAAGCGATGACCTCGCCGCCAACGCCGTTCTTACGAGCGTCGCGGTCGCACATCATGCCCTTAGAAGTGGAAACCACTGCAGTACCAAGACCACCAAGAACGCGTGGAAGCTTCTCAGCGGTGGAGTAAATGCGCAGACCAGGCTTGGAAATACGACGAATGCCGCGGATAACCTTAGCGCGCTTCTTACCATACTTAAGGGTGATGTGAAGAGTCTTCTGAGGCTTAGTATCCTCAACGGTGTAACCCTCGACATAGCCCTCTTCGGTGATGACGCGAGCAATCTCAACGAGCACCTTGCTCGATGGCATGGATACGGAATCCTTGCCAGCTGAGTTTGCGTTACGAATACGCGTCAGCATGTCTGAAATGGGATCGGTAATTTTCATTTGATCCTTCTCCTTCGTTAATGATGAAACTGCGTGTCTGGTTCATCTACACCCGTGGCGCAGATGCCTTGACGCCAGAGCCCTGAGTCCTACCAGCTTGCCTTGCGGACACCAGGAAGCTCGCCCTTGCTCGCTAGCTCACGGAAGCACACACGGCACAGACCAAACTTGCGGTAAACGGAGTGGGGACGTCCACAACGCTGGCAACGGTTCTGTGTGCGCGTAGAGTACTTCGGCTCACGCGAGGCTTTGACGATCATCGAAGTCTTAGCCACAAATCCTCCTTCAAAATGCAACTTGGCGAACGCCAAGATGACTTCAAACAATAGTGCTGGTGACTATGTCACCCGGCATCGAAGATGCCAACAGGAATGCGCTTAATTTAAGCGCAGGTAAAAGTTAGTCCTGCTTGAATGGGAAGTGGAAGGCGTCGAGAAGTGCCTTACCCTCCTCGTTGGTGTTAGCAGTGGTGACAATGGTGATGTCCATACCGCGGGTGTGGTCCATCTTGTCAAAGTCAATCTCTGGGAAGATGAGCTGCTCGGTTACGCCCATGGAGAAGTTACCACGGCCGTCGAAGCTCTTAGCAGAGATACCACGGAAGTCGCGGATACGAGGAATTGCAACTGCGATCAGACGATCCAGGAACTCCCACATACGATCGCCACGAAGGGTAACTTTAGCGCCGATTGGCATACCCTGGCGAAGCTTAAAGGTTGCGATAGACTTGCGAGCGTGTGTAACGAGTGGCTGCTGACCAGTAATGGTACGGAGGTCGTTTACAGCGCCGTCAATTGCCTTAGCGTCTGTAGCTGCCTCGCCAACACCCATGTTGACAACGATCTTCTCAAACTTAGGAATCTGGTTAACGTTGGTGTAACCAAATTTCTCCTTCAGAGCATCACGCACAGATGCGTAGTAAAGCTCTTTAAGGCGAGGTGTGTACTTCTCGTCTGCCATGGTTTCTCCTTAACTCTTGGGGTTTTAAGTGCGGGGATCGCCTCGCACCTCCTAGTTTGGCGAACTAGGAGCCATCTGCGTCCTCGAGACATACGTGTCCCACAGAAAGACGCAATGAACAATATTAGACCTTATTGAGCAAAAATGGGGCGAGAATTTCAAGCTAGCTGATATTTTTTCGTGTCATCACACGACTTCCACAAGACCGCACTTCTCGCCTAAAAGAAAACCCCGCTATCTGACGATAACGGGGTTTGAAGTAGCTCTTAGATGTTTCTACAAAGCGAGAAACACGTATAACTTAGAGCTCAGCGCCTGACTTCTTGGAGACGCGGACCTTGGTGCCGTCCTCCTTGATCAGGTAGCCAACACGGGTTGGCTTGTCGGTCTTAGGGTCGATAAGAGCAACATTGGAAGCGTCGATTGCTGCCTCTGCCTCAACGATGCCACCCTGCTGGTTAGCTGCGTTTGGCTTGACATGGCGCTTAGCAATTGCAACGCCCTCAACGACAACCTTGTTCTTCTCTGGATATACGCGAAGTACCTCGCCGCGCTTACCCTTGTCCTTACCAGTGAGGACCTCGACCTTGTCGCCCTTCTTGATCTTCATCTTAGGCATGTCGTTCCTCCTTAAAGGGTCTCAGGTGCAAGTGAGACAATCTTCATGTACTTGTGGTCGCGCAGCTCGCGAGCGACTGGTCCAAAGATACGAGTACCCTTGGGCTCACCCTCTTTGTTAACAAGAACGCATGCGTTCTGGTCAAAGCGGATGTAGCTACCGTCCTTGCGACGGGTGTCCTTAGTGGTACGAACGATGACGCAGCGAACAATGTCGCCCTTCTTCACCGAACCACCTGGAGTAGCCTCCTGGACAGCGCCAATGATGACGTCGGCAAGGCCGGCGTAACGACGCTTGGAGCCACCAAGGACCTTGACGCACTTTACGCGCCTTGCGCCGCTGTTGTCAGCGACGTTGAGAATGGTCTCCATCTGAATCATGTGACGTTCCTCCGGAACCTAATTTCTCAGAGGTGCGCGTATTTGCGCACATGAGAAATAATGATAGATACAAAACTAGGTTGAGCTAAAAGCTGTTTCCTAGGTGCTAATTACTTAGCGCGCTCAACGATCTCTGCGAGACGCCAACGCTTGGTCTTGGAAAGAGGACGAGTCTCCATGACGCGGACGGTATCGCCCAGACCAGCCTCGTTGTTCTCATCGTGAACGTGAAGCTTCTTGCCGATGGTCATCATCTTGCCATACTTAGGGTGGTGCTTACGGTACGTAATCTCTACCGTAATCGTCTTCTCGCCAGAGATGGAGACGACGAGTCCGGTACGAACCTTACGCGCATTTCTGCTTTCGGTCTCTGCCATAACTTATCTCCTGCGATCTAGTTCTGCTCTGCGGATGCTTCCGCAGCAATTTGACGGGTGCGCATCTCGGTCTGAACGCGAGCAATGTCACGCTTAACAGCCTTGACGCGAGCGGTGTTGTCCAGCTGGCTGGTTGCCATCTGGAAACGAAGATTAAAGAGCTCTGCGCGGCCTTCCTCGAGTTTCTTAGCGAGGTCTGCATCGCTCATAGCCTTGATTTCGGTGTACTTCATTAGTTCTCACCGTCCTGATCGGCCTTGGAGACAATCTTGGTCTTGATTGGAAGCTTGTGCTGAGCAAGACGGAGAGCCTCACGAGCAACTTCCTCTGGTACGCCATCAATCTCGAACATGATACGACCAGGCTTAACAACTGCTACCCACTCTTCTGGGTTACCCTTACCGGAACCCATGCGAGTCTCTGCAGGCTTCTTGGTGATTGGCTTATCTGGGAAGATAGTAATCCAAACCTTACCGCCACGCTTCATCTCACGGGTGAGAGCAATACGAGCAGCCTCAATCTGGCGGTTAGTAATCCAGTGAGCCTCCTCTGCACGGATGCCCCAGGAACCAAAGTGCAGCTGGGTATTACCCTTTGCCTGGCCCTTCATGGAACCGCGCTGTACCTTACGGTGCAATACACGCTTTGGAGCAAGCATTAACGGCCCCTCCTCTCATTGCGAGCACGACGAGGACGAGCGGAGCCCTCAAGAGCTGGGTTAGGTGTTGGCTGTCCAGGCATCTTCTCGCCGTAATAAATCCAAACCTTGATACCAACAGCGCCCATGGTGGTGCGACCTGTAGCGGTACCATAGCCGATTGCAGCACGAAGGGTGTGCAGAGGCACGCGACCCTCACGGTACCACTCACGGCGGCCCATCTCAGCACCGTTCAGACGACCGGAGCACTGGATACGAATACCCTTAGCGCCAGCCTTACGAGCGGACTGAACAGCCTTACGCATAGCGCGACGGAAAGCGACACGCTGCTCAAGCTGCTCTGCGATGGACTGAGCAACAAGGTTTGCGTCAAGCTCAGGACGCTTAACCTCGACAACATCAACGTTGACCTGACCCTTGCCAACCTTAGCAACACGCTCAAGATCTGCACGGAGGCCGTCAATCTCTGCACCCTTCTTGCCAATGACAATACCAGGACGTGCGGAGAAAATAGTTACCTTGACCTTATCGCCAGCGCGCTCGATGTCAATGCGAGCAACAGCTGCCTTCTCAAGGCGCTTCTCAAGATACTTGCGGATAGCAAGATCGTTGCCGAGCTGCTCGGCGTAGTCCTTATCGGCGTACCAACGAGAACGCCAGCTCTCGGTTACACCAAGACGGAAGCCTGTAGGCTGTACTTTCTGACCCATTCCTACGCCTCCTTTCGAGGTGCAACGACAACGGTAATGTGGCTCATGCGCTTGTTAATGCGGGAAGCCGAACCCTTTGCACGAGGGCGAATACGCTTAAGCGTTGGGCCTTCGTCAACAAAAGCGGTCTTGACTACCAGGTTGTTAGCGCGGAGTCCATTGTTGTTCTCGGCGTTAGCAACTGCTGAGCGCAGAACCTTAGCAACATCAGTAGCGGCAGCACGAGTCGAGAACTGAAGAACCTCAAGGGCCTTCTCGACAGACTTACCGCGGACAAGCGCGACAACTGCGCGAGCCTTACGAGGAGCAACGCGAACATACTTAGCTGTTGCGCGAACCTCAATAGAATCGGTGTTCTTAGCCATTTACTACACTCCCCCTATTTGGCCTTGTGACCGCGGAAGGTACGGGATGGGGAGAACTCGCCCAACTTGTGACCAACCATGGACTCGGTGACGTACACAGGTACATGCTTACGACCATCGTGAACAGCGATGGTGTGACCGACCATCTCAGGGAAGATGGTTGAGGAACGTGACCAAGTCTTGATAACGTCCTTCTTGCCAGCCTCGTTCATTGCAGCGACACGCGCAAGGAGGCGAGTCTCCACAAAGGGGCCTTTTTTGAGACTTCTGCTCATTTATCTACTCCTACTCGTGTCTTACTTGGACTTACGACGGCGAATGATCAGGCGGTTAGAAGCCTTCTTCGGGTCGCGGGTCTTATAACCCTTGGTTGGCTTACCCCATGGGGTGACGGAAGGACGACCAGAAGTGTGGTTCTTACCTTCACCACCGCCGTGTGGGTGGTCAACAGGGTTCATGACAGTACCACGGACGGTAGGACGAACGCCTGCCCAACGGGAACGACCAGCCTTACCAACAACAATGTTGGAGTGCTCAGCGTTACCAACCTCGCCGATGGTTGCACGGCAGGTCAGAAGAACACGACGGAGCTCGGAGGAAGGCATACGCAGAACTGCATAGCCGTTGTCCTTACCCATGAGCTGGACGGAAGTACCAGCAGCACGTGCCATTGCAGCACCCTTGCCAGGCTGGAACTCAACTGCGTGAACAAGAGTACCTACTGGAATCTGCTCAAGAGTGGTGCAGTTACCAGGCTTGATGTCGATGTCCTTGGTACCAGAAAGAACGGTGTCACCGACGCTCAGGCCCTCTGGGCAAAGGATGTATGCCTTTGCGCCGTCTGCATAGTGCAGAAGAGCAATACGAGCGGAACGGTTAGGATCGTACTCAACAGTAGCGACCTTAGCTGGGATGTCATCCTTGCGACGCTTGAAGTCGATACGACGGTACTGGCGCTTGTGGCCACCACCCTGGTGACGGGTAGTGATGCGGCCATTGTTGTTGCGGCCAGCCTTCTTTGGCAGAGGCTCGAGAAGGGACTTCTCGGGCTTATCAGTTGTAATCTCAGCAAAGTCTGAGATTGTCTGGAAGCGCCTGCCTGCGCTTGTTGGCTTTAGATGCCTAACTGCCATAAACAGTATCCCTTTCTTCTCCGTTGGCTAGCCCGCTTAAGGGAAAGTCGAGCTAACACCGGATTACCACGGTACCGCGCGTATCTACTATGCGCGGCATACGAACCCGTACCTCAAAAGAGGCACGGGAGAAAAACCTTACTCAGCAGAGTTATTACCGAAGATCTCGATAGTCTCACCAGCAGCGAGGGTAACAATAGCCTTCTTCCACTGGCGGGGCTTGCCTGCCTGCTGATAAAGTACACGCTTGTTCTTTGGCTTAACAGAAAGTGTGTTTACCTTGGTGACGTGTACAGAGAAGAGCTTCTCTACAGCTGCAGCAATCTCTTCTTTACCTGCGTTACGAGCAACCTCAAAAGTGTACTTGCCCTGCTCCATCAGATCGAAAGCACGCTCTGAAACGATAGGACGAATGATGACCTCATAAGGAGAGTTCATTATGCGAGCACCTCCCCAAGCTGCTTAGCAACATCAGCGGACATAACAAGTGCGCCGTTGTCGATCAGGAAACGAGTAGTAACCTCAGAAACACCGAAGACCGAAACCTTAGGAAGGTTACGGAAGGAGAGGTAGGTGTTGACGTCGTCGTCTGGGACGATGACGGTAACGCGCTTACCCTCAATACCGAGGTTCTGAAGTGCAGCCTTTGCCTGCTTGGTGGAAGGCTGAGCAAACTCAAGAGAGTCAACGAGGACAAGCTCGGAGTCTGCAACCTTGCCGGAGAGGACGGACCTCATAGCAAGCTTGACCATCTTGTTGTTAATACGACGTGCGTGTGAACGAGGGGTAGGTCCAAAGATGACGCCACCACCAGTCCACTGACCAGCACGAATAGAACCCTGGCGAGCACGACCAGTACCCTTCTGACGGTAAGGCTTAACGCCACCGCCGGATACCTCGTGACGGTTCTTTGTAGAGTGGGTACCCTGACGTGCGGATGCGTCCTGGCAGACTACAACCTGGTGCACAACAGGGATGTTTGGCTCAATGCCATAGACGTCAGAGGAGAGCTCGGCGTCGCCGACCTTCTTTCCCTCTACGTTCTTAATCTCATACTTGGACATGTTGTCTCCTTGTTAGCCTAAGTGTTTGCCTAAAGGCCCTTAGGCCATGCGGACCTGGACGAGGGCATTCTTGCCGCCAGGAACAGCACCCTTGATAAGCATGAGGTTCTGCTCAGCATCAACGCGGACAAGCTTAAGGTTCTTGACCGTAACGCGCTCTGCGCCCATGTGACCATACATGTGAAGGCCCTTACGAACGCGTGCAGGGTATGCGCACTGACCAATGGAACCTGGACGACGCTGGTTACGAGAACCGTGAGTCATTGGACCGCGAGAGAAGTTCCAGCGCTTAACGGTACCCTGGAAACCCTTACCCTTAGAAGTGCCTGTTACGTCAACAGCGGTGACCTCAGAGAAGTCAGCAACTGTGACAACATCGCCGGTCTTGTGCTCAGAAGCATCCTCAACGCGGACCTCGCGGAGGTAACGCATTGGCTCGACGCCCTGTGCCTTGAAGTGACCAGCCATTGGCTTGTTGACATGCTTCTCGGAGATGTCGCCGAAGCCAATCTGTACGGCATTGTAGCCGTCCGTCTCAACAGTCTTTACCTGTGAAACGGTGCAGGGGCCAGCAAGAACGACGGTAACAGGAACGACGTTGTCGTTCTCGTCCCATACCTGGGTCATGCCCAGCTTGCGGCCGAGGATGGTATTAACCATGCTCTTTCCTAACCTTCGGTGGTCATGGGACCTTGAGAGCACATCGGGTACTCTTCCCCAGCGGACCACGTCCTGTACATACTGCCTTTAGACATAATTGTCCTGTTTGAGCAGCCCGTCTACTTTACACTCATTTTTGACAAGAAACAAGCCTAAAATCTCTAAAAGATGAACGCTTTGTGAAGACCGTTTGATACCTTCTAGCTGCGAGATCTTTCTTCTCGCCTATTTTGCGAGGTCAAACCGCTGACCCGGGCGTATCCATTGGCGAGAAACCCAAGGAATTTTGAAAAGTTTTTTCAAAAAATTTTGTAAAAACAATCCACGATAATAATTTTTCCAAAACCAGGCTGCCGAAATTACCTTGCCAAAAGTTTCTTGAGCAATGCTTCGCAACCCTCAGTGACATCGTCATACGTCAGATCAAAATTTCCTGAATACCATGGATCCGCAATGTCGCGAGACTTCTCTGTCCAATCAAGGAGCAGCGAAACCTTTCCAAGGAGATCATTCTTAAGCATACGCATCATGTTGCGCAGGTTATTGTGGTCCATGCCTATGAGGTAATCAAAGTTCTCGTAATCTGCGCGCGTCATCTGCCTCGCACGATGATTGCCACAATGAATTCCCTCTTGCTGAAGCTTGCATCGCGTACGAGGATCAACTGGATTACCAATCTCCTCTGTAGAGGTTGCGGCTGAGTCGATGACAAACGAGTCTGCGAGACCATTTTTCTCGACAAGGTCCTGCATAACGTACTGCGCCATCGTTGACCTGCAGATATTTCCGTGACACACAAAAAGGATTTTTGTCATGCAGGAGTAATTTGGCCGAGCGTTTACCGAGCAGCCGGTATTTAGCTGGCTACTTGCATTCTGCGAGCTTTGGTTCATCTCTTCTCCTGTGCGCTGTAAAAGAATCCGCTTCCCTATTCTACGGGTTTCTCGCTAAACATGTCCTTTACTCTGTAAAGCAACGTGCTCCTGCATTAGCCAGCCTGAAAAGTTCATCATGTCTGAGCAAATTTACTCAGACATGGCGAGAAAAACAGGCAAATCGCTCAGACTTCCGGCGATTTTTAGGCAAATCGCTCAGACATGGCGAGATAATCAGGCGCAAGCGGGTCAGGCGCAAGCAGGTCAAGCACAAGCGGAATTAGGCGCAAGCGGGTCAGACGCAAGCAGAAAGTCCATCCACGCAAAAACCCTCCCGCGCAGAGAGCGCAGGAGGGTTTGCAGGTTGGATTAAGCCGTATGCTTAGAGCTTGATCTCGATATCGACACCGGCTGGAAGGTCGAGACGCATAAGCGAATCAACGGTAGAAGCGCTTGGGTCGAGAATATCGATGAGACGCTTGTGAGTACGCATCTCAAACTGATCACGGGAATCCTTATCCTTGTGTGGGGAGCGGATAACCGTGTAAAGGTTACGCTCGGTTGGCAGAGGGATAGGACCGGAAACACGCGCACCTGTCTTCTGTGCGGTGTCAACAATCAGCTTAGCGGACTGATCAATGACCTCGTGATCATAGCCCTTGAGGCGAATCCTGATCTTCTGGCTTGACACTTTGGGTACCTCCATAAATGAGCTAGAGCTCGTGGTCGTTTACTTAGGATGCAGAGCCGCCGTTTTTGGCGACAATCTCTTCGCGTACAGCGTTAGGAACGGGCTCGTAAGAATCGAACTGCATGGTGTAGCTCGCGCGGCCCTGGGTCTGGGAACGAAGGTCGGTTGCATAACCGAACATCTCACCAAGAGGCACCTTAGCGCGGATGACCTTGGCGTCCATACGATCGTCCATACCCTCAATCTTGCCACGACGGGAAGAAAGGTTGCCCATAACGTCGCCCATGTACTGCTCAGGTGTCTCAACCTCAACAGACTCAACTGGCTCGAGAAGGACTGGGTTGGACTTCTTGAGAGCATCCTTAATTGCCATAGAACCAGCAATCTTGAATGCTGCCTCAGAAGAGTCGACCTCGTGGTAAGAACCGTCAACAAGGGTGACCTTGATGTCGACTACTGGGTAACCAGCAATAACGCCGTTCTCAAGAGCCTCACGAATGCCCTTATCGATAGATGGGATGTACTCCTTAGGAATAACACCACCGACGATAGCGTTGACAAACTCGTAACCCTTGCCCTCTTCCTGTGGCTCAAGGTCGATGACTGCGTGGCCATACTGACCCTTACCACCGGACTGACGGACAAACTTGCCCTCAGCGTGGCTTACTGCCTTACCAGCAGTCTCGCGGTAAGCAACCTGTGGCTTACCAACGTTGCAGTCAACCTTAAACTCACGACGGAGACGGTCAACAATAATCTCAAGGTGAAGCTCGCCCATACCAGCAATGATGGTCTGGCCGGTCTCGTGATCAGTGTGAACCTGGAAGGTTGGGTCCTCTTCAGCCAGCTTAGAAAGGCCGATGGACATCTTCTCCTGCTCAGCCTTGGTCTTAGGCTCAACAGCAACGTCGATAACAGGATCTGCGAAGCTGATGGACTCAAGGATGATTGGGTTCTTCTCGTCACAAAGGGTGTCACCAGTAGTGGTGTTCTTCAGACCAACGCATGCAACGATGTCGCCTGCGGAGCACTCTTCACGGTCAACACGGTCGTTTGCGTTCATCTCGAGGATGCGGCCAAAGCGCTCACGGTTGTCCTTGACGGAGTTGTAGACGTAAGAACCTGCCTCAGCCTGACCAGAGTAAACACGAATGTAGGTAAGCTTACCAACATAAGGGTCAGTCATGATCTTGAATGCAAGAGCGGAGAATGGCTCTTTAACGTCTGCGTGACGGACAGCCTCGTCACCCTTAGGAGTGACGCCATCAATCTCTGGAACATCCAGAGGGCTTGGAAGGAAGTCGATGACTGCGTCCAGAAGCTCCTGAATACCCTTGTTCTTGTAAGCGGAACCAACAAAGACAGGGTTAATCTGACCAGCAAGAACGCCAGCACGAAGAGCACCCTTAAGGGTCTCAACGTCAACCTCTTCACCCTCGAGAACAGCCATCATGACGTCCTCAGAGAAGTCAGAAGCTGCCTCAAGAAGCTCTTCACGCTTCTCAGCTGCAATCTCTACAAACTCTGCAGGAATCTCGTCGAGTGGCTCAGGGTAAATCATGCCCTTAGCATCCTCTTTGAAGTCCCATGCAGTGTTGGTGACAAGGTCGATAAGACCCCAGAAGTTGGACTCAGCACCCATTGGGACCTGAGCTGCAATTGCGTTTGCGCCAAGGCGGTCACGCATGGTCTGGATTGCACGGAAGAAGTCTGCGCCTACGCGGTCAAACTTGTTGATGAATGCAATACGAGGTACGCCGTACTTGGTTGCCTGACGCCAAACGGTCTCGGACTGTGGCTGAACGCCTGCAACTGCGTCGAAGACTGCAACTGCGCCGTCCAGAACACGAAGAGAACGCTCAACCTCAGCGGTAAAGTCAACGTGACCTGGGGTGTCGATGATCTGGATGACGTGGTCTTTCCAGAAGCAAGTGGTAGCTGCGGATGTAATGGTTACGCCGCGCTCCTGCTCCTGAACCATCCAGTCCATGGTTGCTGCACCGTCGTGGACCTCACCAATCTTGTGGGTCTTACCGGTGTAGTAAAGAATACGCTCCGTTGTGGTGGTCTTACCAGCATCGATGTGAGCCATGATGCCGATGTTGCGGAGGTCTTTAAGATTGTACTTAGTCTTAGCCATTTGTTTGCTACTCCTGAATTCCGACTAGAAGCGGTAGTGGGAGAAGGCGCGGTTGGCCTCAGCCATCTTGTACAGGTCCTCACGGCGCTTGACGGATGCACCTACGCCGTTAGTTGCGTCGATGATCTCGTTTGCAAGACGCTCTGCCATGGTCTTCTCTTTACGGCTACGGCTGAAAGTGACCATCCAGCGGATAGCAAGAGTAGTTGCACGGCGGGAGTTGACCTCCATTGGAACCTGGTAAGTAGCGCCACCAACACGCTTAGGCTTAACCTCGAGTGTTGGGCGAATGTTATCCATAGCCTTCTTGAAGACAGTGAGGGCATCCTCGCCAGTCTTCTCTGCGACGATGTCAAATGCACCGTAGACAATGCGCTCTGCGGTTGCTTTCTTGCCATCGAGAAGGACCTTGTTAATGAGCTGGGTTACCAGACGATTGTTGTAGACGGCGTCAGGCATAACCTCACGACGTACTGCTGCTGCGCGACGCGGCATATTAATCTCCTAAGAACTAGTTCGAGTAGTGGACGTGATTACTTAGCACGCTTAGTGCCGTAACGAGAACGGCCCTGAGCACGATTCTGAACTGCTGCGCAGTCGAATGCACCGCGAACAACCTTGTAACGAACACCAGGAAGGTCACGGACACGGCCGCCACGAACCAGAACAATGGAGTGCTCCTGGAGGTTGTGGCCCTCACCAGGAATGTAAGCGGTTACCTCAATGCCATTAACAAGACGAACACGAGCAACCTTACGGAGTGCTGAGTTAGGCTTCTTTGGCGTAGTGGTGAAAACGCGGGTGCAAACACCACGCTTCTGTGGGTTGTGCTGAAGAGCGGCGTTCTTGGACTTTGACTTGACGCTCACGCGGCCCTTACGTACGAGCTGGTTAATAGTAGGCAAGATCTTCTCCTTCTTATACCTATCTACCTGCAGTTTTACATATTCGAAAGGCGACACAGCACTGTCCCCTTGGAATTACGCAGGGAAGTACTTTACGCTGATGAAAGCCACATGTCAACAAGCCACTGTGCCGGGCGTATCTATACTTCATAGAAAATACAAATGCTAGGTGGCCTCAATCTCAGCAAGCTCAATTTCTAAGCCTTGGATGAGTTCTGTTTTCTCGCTAGAACAGTAAGGGCATGTGCGACCATACGTTACCGTAACGTACGTTTTATTGCACGATAAACACTGTGTTAGAGCTGGTACTTCTTCAATTTCTAGCTGAGCTCCGTGTAGCAGCTCCGTGCGATCAGCTGCCCAGCGCCATACATCCAACAAGTACGTTGGAACAACTCCAGATACCTCCCCTAGCTGCAACTTTACGCGCGCAACTGAAGTGAGGTTGTTCTGTTTTCCCAGGTCTTCAACCATATCTATGAGGTAAAACGCAATTCCCAGCTCATGCATGTTAGTTGATTTCTGTTTGCACGTTAGCTTGAAATACCAGTACTGCCTGAGGCAACGGGATTACCAAGCTCATCGGTTGTGACATGTAACTGAGGCTTAGGAGTCTTTGTTTTTCTCGCGGGGTTTTTAATAATCTTTACCGCACGTTTTCCAACATACGAGAGAATTTTTCCGGCCTTATGCTCTGCGGCAACCATATCAGAGCAGTGAGGATTGTCTCGGAACAGGTGAATTGCATCAAACTCGCAGCGTGTTGTACAGAGTCCACAGCCAATACACTTATTTGCATCAACAATTGAAGCGCCGCACTTCAAGCAGCGTGCGGTCTCGATTCTGATTTGCTCTGGCGTAAAGGTATGGCTAGGGTCTGACCAGTTGTGTCTAATGTTTTTGACCGTATCACAGGTAGAACGCTGGCGACCTGCATGATCATATCCGCAAGACTCAACTGCTGCGTCTGATTTATCAAGCTCAACATAATGGCGCTGATTGCGACCAATAGTCAAAGAAGAGCCTTTTTGCACAAAACGATGCAACGAAATAGCAGCTTCATGACCTGCGGCAATAGCATCAATAACAAAGCGAGGACCCGTATACACATCTCCGCCCACAAAAACATCGGGCTGAGCAGTCTGATACGTCTGGGAGTCAGCACACGCAAGATTGCCGCGCGTAAGCTCAACCGCCTGACCCTCCAAAAGACTTCCCCACTCAACGGTTTGACCAATAGACAAGACCACAGCATCTGCCTCAAGATACATTGTTTGCTCGTCATCAAAACAAGGAGAGAAACGCTTGTCCTTGTCAAAAACACGCGTGCAGCGTTTAAACGTCACGCCGCAAACGTGTCCTTGCTCATCTGTGTCAATAAAAGCAGGTCCCCAACCATTTTTGATTGACACGCCATCTTCCTGCGCTTCTGTAATTTCTTCTGGCAGTGCAGGCATCTCTTCTGGCTGCTCCAGGCACACCATAGTGACTGACTCTGATCCACAACGAGCAGAGACTCGAGCTGCATCGATAGCAACATTACCGCCGCCAATAACCACCGTCTTACCGTGTACTTCATGTTGAGGATGCTCGGTTACAAAATGCAAGAAATCAACAGCAGAAATAACCCCATCGGCGTCTTCTCCAGCAATATTAGCCTTTCTACCGCCTTGGCAACCAATGGCAATGTAAAAACCAATAAAGCCTTGAGCACGCAGCTCATCTAGGGTTATGTCTTTTCCTACCTCAACACCACAGCGAATCTCAACGCCCATTTCTTTAAGAACATCAATCTCTGCGGCAACAACGTTTTTCTCGAGCTTATAAGAAGGGATGCCATATACCATCATTCCGCCAGGAAGGAGGTTCTTCTCAAAAACGACGGGATTGTAACCGCGTTCTGCCAGGTAATATGCACAAGACAGACCAGCTGGACCTGCACCAATAATGGCAATTTTTTGGTTGAATCGGCCTCTATTTGACGGGATAACTGGCTCTGGAATAAAGCGATGTTCTGCCTCTAGATCTTTTTGAGCAATGAATTTCTTAACGTCATCAATGGCTACTGCCTGGTCAATAGTTCCTCGTGTACACGCTGCTTCACAACGTTTATTGCACACGCGGCCACAAACAGCTGGGAATGGATTTTCTTTTTTGATCAGCTCAAGCGCATCTCGATAGCGGCCTTCTGCTGCCATGCGCAAATAACCTTGCACAGAAATATGTGCAGGGCAAGCGACCTTACAGGGAGCGGTACCGGTGTCGTGACACTCAATGCGGTTGTTGTTTTTATAGTTCCAATCCCAATCAGACTCTCCCCAGAACTTATCATCTGGAAGATCCTGTGTTGGGTAGGAAATTTTGCCCTTCCTAGTAGGAAGTTTCTGACCTAATTGAGGGGCTCCAGCTGGGCAAACTTCAACGCATCCACCGCAAGCAACACATTTTTCTTCATCAACGTGAGCCACAAAAGCAGAGCGAGACAAATTAGGTGTATTAAACAGCTGAGAAGTTCTGAGTGCATAGCAAACATTTACGTTGCAATTACAAATGGCAAAGATCTTATCTTCACCGTCAATGTTAGTAATCTGATGAACAAAACCGTTTTTCTCGGCCTTTGTACAGATATCGATGACCTCGTCGTAGGTGATGTAGTGGCCTTTTCCTGTTTCTACGCAGTAATCAGCCATATCTCCAATAGCAAGACACCAATCTTCTGGGTCGTCGGCGCAGCCATCGCCACGAACACGCTCAGCAAGGCGACAAGAACAGGGAGTTGCAGCATACCTATCGTATTTCTTCAGCCAATGCGAGATATGCTCAACGGTAACGGTGTGATTGACCTGTTCAATAGAGCGCTCAACCGGAATCACGTGCATTCCAACACCCGCACCACCCTCAGGAACCAGCTTGGTGACATTTTTAAGCGGTAGATAGGTCATACGCTCAAACAAAGAAGCCATCTCGGGATGTTCTTCTAATTGACGCTCGTTCATCACGGTGAATTCTGCGGAGCCGGGAACAAACATGGGAAGAACATACTGCTTTTGCTTGCTCTTGTTTTCCCAGTTGTACTCAATCATGCCCTTTACAGACAGGGTGTCTAAGATAGGTTGAAGCTCTTCTGCAGTTTTGCCGGTACGCTTGCAAAGCTCCTCTAAAGTAACTGGCTGGCGAACCTTCATATGTTTGGTTACCGCAGCCTCTTCCTCAGTCATAATTGCTGCAATTCCCCAATATTCTGGGTCATCTTTTACAATTTTGTGACCAAGGCGGCTGGTAATTTTTTGAACTTCATCTCTTACCAGAGGCTTAAATTGCTCAGAAGAAGCTGGTCCAGGCTCATTTGGATCTACGGTTTTGTAATGAGCTACCTCGTCATTTTCTGTAATGTGATTTTGAGCGAGTATACGAATAGGGCCGCCTGCAGGGTTAGTAGTTGGCAATACATTTCTGCGTGCAATTTCTTCATCAGTAAGACTGCCGCGCATGGCATTTCCATCTTTTGGGGTCTTACGTGCTGGTACTTCCTCTGCCATGACCTCTCCTATCAGGCATAAGACATTCTTTAAGCGCTCATCATGAGTTACTGACTGCTTTTCCACTCAGCAACTTTGCGAGAAAGCCATTCAGTCCAAGCGTCTAATCCTTCCCCAGTTTTGGCAGAGAAAGGAATGACAAGAGCCTTTGGATTTCTGAGGGCTACATTTTTTTTGAGTTTCTCCAGATCAAAGTCAAAATAAGGCGCTACGTCTATTTTGTTAACAAGCACCACATCACAGACCTGGTACATCAGCGGGTACTTCAGCGGCTTATCGTCGCCTTCGGGAACAGAAAGTATGGTGACATTTACGCCGGCACCGGTGTCAAACTCTGCTGGACACACCAAGTTTCCAACATTCTCTAAAAAGATAAGGTCTACATCTCCTGCATTGAGACCTTCAAGACCCTGAGCGCACATATGCGCATCGAGGTGACACATGCCGCCCGTATGCAGCTGGATGGCTTTTACCCCTGTTTCAGAAATGGCAGCAGCATCAACATCTGAATCAATATCAGCTTCCATAACAGCGAGCGAAAGCTTGCCATTCAGAGCGGCAATAGTCTTTTTAAGGGTAGTAGTTTTACCAGAACCAGGAGAAGACATAAGGTTTACCAGCAGGGTTCCCTTTTTCTTCATTTCTTCTCTTAGCTGATCTGCGCTTTTCTCGTTAGCTGCAAAAACGCTCTGCTTAACTTCAATGACGCGATACTCACCCATAAGTTCTCTCCACAGCTCCGATATGTACGTTAGTGACCCAACAGATGTGCAGCATGTGCAAGGCCAACACGAATCAGTGTTGTGACGTGCTCATCTGCAAGTGAGTAGATGACCTTTCTGCCATCCCTTTTTGCATTGACAAGACCGCGGTCGCGCAAAAGACGCAACTGATGAGAAGTTGCTGACTGAGATACCGAAAGCATTTCCTGCAGCTCTGTTACGCTTTTCTCGCCATTTACCAGGGCGCCCAAAATCTGGAATCGCGTGAAATCAGACAGTGCATCAAAAATCTGGGTTGCATCATAGATGATGTCGTCGTTTACCAGGTATTCGTTCAGCTTCTGGTCAGAAACGTAATCGCACGTAGAATGAGTGTGCTCGCACTGTTCAGAATCGTGGGAATGACTATCCATTTGCTATTCCTATCTTTTGAGAGTCGCAAAGTTCATGGCTACTTAACGTAAATCATAAAAGATTAGTATATACCGATACTCCCCCATCTACGCGCAACTAAAAGAGGACTCCAGCTAACGGCTGAAGTCCTCTTGTGTATCGGAGTTAATCTCCGAAAAAGTTTGATGTATCAGGCGAGATTATTTACTCGTCTTCGCCGTCTGCCTCAGCATCCATGCGGACAACCTGATTGAGAAGGTCATCCAGAGAACCAAGGTCCTCGTTGATTACATCAGGGCTAACCTCGTCGGAAGAAGAACCGATGAGTGTCTCGGTGTAATCAGAGTGAGTGGATGGAGCTGCAGAGCCCAACATCAAGCCGCCATCGCCTTCTGGCGAGAAGACCATGTTGAGCAGCTGAGAAAGATCCTCAGAATCTGCCTCATCCTCTTCTGGCTCAAGGATGTAGAGGAGGTTACGAGCCTCAAGGCCATCGCGGAGCTCCTCGATTGCCTTTGCACCAATACCATCGATGCGAAGCAGGTCTTCCTCGGTCTTACCGATAAGATCGCCTACGGTCTCAATGCCAACCTCGCTGAACTTGTTGGTCCAACGCTGTGACACGCCAAGATCGTCGAAGAGGTACAGCTTTGCGTCCTCGCTTGAAAGCGTGCGGCCATTCTTGGAGTAAACGCCACCGTTGTAATCCTCGTTGACCCAGTCAAGCTGCTTAGGAAGCTGCTCCTCGATGTCCTTAAGCTCTGCTGGTGCCCAGTCTGGAAGAGACTTAGCAAGAGAAGAGGTTGGGCCATCAATCTTGGTGCCGTGATAGGTAAGCTCAACATCGTTGTATGCGGAGAGACCAGTACCTGCAGGAATCTGCTTACCAACAATAACGTTGGACTTGAGGTCAAGCAGGTGGTCAACGTCGCCCTCGATAGCTGCAGAGGTAAGAACGCCTGCAGTACGGATGAACGATGCACTGGAGAGCCAAGAATCGATAGAGCTTGCAACCTTCAGAGTACCAAGGATTGCTGGCTCTGCCTCTGGTGGAGTGCCACCAGCAAGGGCAATGTTCTGGACAGTCTCTGCAAAGACATAGCGGTCCACATACTGACCAAGCAGGTACGAAGAGTCACCTGGGTTGGTAACCTGAACACGACGAAGCATCTGACGTGCGATAACCTCGATGTGCTTATCGTTGAGTTCTACACCCTGGGAGGTATAGACGTCCTTAACGGACTCAACGAAGGTGTGCATAGTGGACTCAATGTCAGTGAGTCGACGGAGCATACGGAAGTTGACGAAGCCGCGGGTAATCTGGTCACCAGCACGGACAACAACGCCATCCTCAATGCCAGGCATGAAACGAACAGATGCAGGTACACGCCACTCCTCGATGACACGGGAAGCATCGTCTGCATCAACAATACGCAGCAGGTACTCGGTGGTCTCTGGGGTAATGTGAAGAACACCAGAAACAGGAGCCAGGTCAGCCTCGCGGCCAAGAATCTTCTCGTTAACGTTGCCGACGACGTCGAACATACGAGCAACGGTAGGAAGACCCTGCGTAATATCGTCTGCGCCTGCAACACCACCGGAGTGAATGGTACGCATGGTCAACTGAGTACCAGGCTCACCAATGGACTGAGCTGCGATAATACCAACTGCAGTACCAATGTTGACAGGACGACGGGTGGAAAGATCCCAGCCGTAGCACTTCTGGCAGACGCCGTACTTAGACTTACAGGTCAGAAGCGCGCGGAGCTGAACCTTAGCAAGGCCGTGCTCAACAAGACGCTCAAGATCCTGCTTGGACTCAACATAGCCACCAGCAGGGATAAGAACCTCACCAGTGTTTGGATCGCAGACATCCTCAAGGGTGCAGCGGCCAATCAGGTCAGTATCAACAGAAGTCTGACCAGGCTTAATCAGAGGATAGGTAACTGCCTCATCAGTGCCGCAGTCCTCCTCGCGGACAATGACGTCCTGTGCAACGTCGACGAGTCGACGAGTCAGGTAACCAGAGTCGGAGGTGTGGGATGCGGTATCTACCAGACCCTTACGAGCGCCGTAGGTAGAAATGAAGTACTCAAGAGGCTCAAGACCCTCGCGGAAGTTTGCCTTAATTGGAAGGTCGATGGTTTCACCGGACATATCCGCCATCAGGCCTCGCATACCAGCAAGCTGGCGAAGCTGTGTCTTAGAACCACGAGCTCCAGAGTCAGCCATCATGTAAATTGGATTGTTCTCTGCAAAGCCTGTAAGCATCTCAGAGCCGAGAAGATCGGTGCACTCGGTCCATGCATTAACAACCTCAACGTGACGCTCTCGCTCGGAAAGGAAGCCGTCCTCGTAGTACTCGTTGATCTGGTCAACGCGGTCCTGTGCCTCCTGAAGCAGCTGTGGCTTGTGTGGAGGAATGACAGCATCCCAAACAGAAACGGTCAGACCAGCAAGAGTTGCATAGTGGAAACCAGTCTTCTTGATGTTATCCAGAATTGGCTCAACATCAGCCATTGGGTAACGGTCGCAGCAATCGTTGACCAGAACACCAATGTCGGACTTAACCATCTTGTAGTTGATGTATGGATAATCCTCTGGCAGGCACTGACGGTTGAAGATAATGCGACCAACAGTGGTCTCAAAACGCTTGGTGCCCTCAGTAACGTCCAGGTCCTCATACTGACCGCGGCCAGTCATAACGCGGAAGATAGCACGATCGCTATCAGCAACGTTTGCATCCTTGGAGCTTACGCGGACAACAACCTTTGCCTGAAGATCAAGGTCACGGTTAGCCTCAATAGCCAGAAGAGCATCCTCAAAGCTTGCAAAGGTAAGAGTCTTAGCGTCTTCACCGGTCTTCTCGGAAGTGAGGTAGTAGACACCAAAGACCATATCCTGAGAAGGAACGGTCAGAACCTTACCAGAAGCAGGGCTTCTGAGGTTGTTGCTGGAGAGCATCAGAATGCGAGCCTCTGTCTGTGCCTGAGTAGAAAGTGGCACGTGGACAGACATCTGGTCGCCGTCGAAGTCTGCGTTGAATGGTGCGCAGACCAGAGGGTGCAGGTGGATTGCCTTACCCTCGATAAGGACTGGCTCAAATGCCTGGATAGACAGACGGTGAAGGGTAGGTGCGCGGTTGAGAAGAACGAGGCGGTCCTGAATGACCTCATCCAGAACGTCCCAAACAACTGGGGTACCACGGTCAATAGCGCGCTTTGCGCCCTTAATGTTTTCAACCTTGCGAAGCTCAACCAAACGACGCATGACAAATGGCTTGAAGAGCTCAAGTGCCATAGCAGATGGAAGGCCGCACTGGTGCAGCTTCAGGTGTGGGTCAACAACAATGACGGAACGGCCAGAGTAGTCAACACGCTTACCCAGAAGGTTCTGACGGAAGCGACCTTGCTTACCCTTAAGGGCCTCAGCAAGAGACTTCAGAGGACGTCCACCACGACCAGTGACTGGACGACCACGGCGACCGTTGTCAAACAGAGCGTCAACGGACTCCTGAAGCATGCGCTTCTCGTTGTTAACAATGATAGAAGGTGCCTCAAGGTCAAGCAGGCGCTTAAGACGATTGTTACGGTTAATAACACGACGATACAAATCGTTTAAGTCGGAAGCTGCAAAACGGCCACCATCAAGCTGAACCATAGGACGAAGATCAGGTGGAATAACTGGAACAACGTCAAGGATCATGTTAGCTGGATCGTTGCCACCCTTGAGGAAGGCGTCAACAATCTCAAGGCGCTTAATGGCCTTCTCGCGCTTCTGCTTCTGAGCATCCTCGTTGGCGATAATAGCGCGGAGCTCCTTGGCCTCTTTCTCAAGGTCAATGTTGGAGAGAAGGTCGCGGACTGCCTCTGCGCCCATACCACCCTTGAAGTAGATGCCATAGTAGCGCTTAAGCTCGGAGAACAGACCCTCATCGGAGATGAGCTCTCTAGTCTCAAGCTGCATGAACTTCTCGAAAGCCTCACGACGAAGCGTCTTCTCTTCCTCGTACTCTTCCTCAAGATCAGCGACGCCTGCACGAATCTCGTCCTCAGAAAGAGGCTCAAAATCGCCAAACTCATCATCCTGTGGCTGGCCCTGCTCGCGAAGACGTGCAATCTGATCGTCACGCTCTGCGTCAAGCTCTTCGAGGTCTGCTGCAAGCTCCTCACGAAGATCGTCTACGTCAGCCTCACGTGCCTCAGTGTCAACACTGGTGATTACGTAAGATGCAAAGTAGAGGACTTTCTCGAGGTCCTTGCTCTTGATATCAAGAAGACGTGCCAGAGGGAAGCTGGTTGGGCTCTTGAAGTACCAAATGTGGCTTACAGGAGCAGCAAGCTCGATGTGGCCCATGCGGTCACGACGAACCTTTGCGGTGGTTACTTCAACACCGCAGCGCTCGCAGGTAATGCCCTTGAAGCGAATGCCTTTGTACTTACCGCAGGCGCACTCCCAGTCCCTTACAGGTCCAAAGATCTTCTCGCAGAAAAGACCATCCTTTTCTGGCTTAAGGGTACGGTAGTTGATGGTCTCAGGCTTCTTTACCTCGCCATAGGACCAACCGCGGATATCATCAGCAGACGCTAGAGAAATTTTAATAGCGTCAAATTCAGTGGAATCAAAATCTGCCACAGTCGCTACTCCTTATCGGTGGTCGCGTCGCCTACAAGTGCGGATGCACCCTCAGCGTCTTGGGACAGGTCGGAAGCGGTTACCTCAGTGAAGCCAAGGTCGTTGAGGATCTCAACAGCGTTCTTCTCCTCAGGATCTGTGACCTTTGCGGTATTTGCACGCTTACGATAGGAGATTGGCTCAATGTCAAGTGCCAGGGAGCGAATCTCTTTGACCAGAACCTTGAAGGACTCAGGAATTCCTGCAGTAGGAATGTTCTCGCCCTTAACAATGGACTCGTAGGTCTTAACACGGCCGTTGGTATCGTCAGACTTAACGGTGAGGATCTCCTGGAGGACGTTAGCAGCACCGTATGCATACAGTGCCCAAACCTCCATCTCACCAAAGCGCTGACCGCCGAACTGTGCCTTACCACCCAGAGGCTGCTGGGTAACAAGAGAGTAAGGACCAGTTGAACGTGCGTGGATCTTATCGTCAACCATGTGGCCGAGCTTCAGAATGTAAGAAACACCAACGGTAATTGGGCTCTTGAATGCCTCGCCAGTACGACCATCGTAGAGGGTAGTCTTACCACGCTCGTTGAGCTGTGGAACAAACTCCTCACGCATGTCCTCGCCGTACTCCTTGAGAGCCTTGTTGATCATGTTGATGTTGGTGCGGCGAACAATCTCTGCAACGGACTCATCAGTAGCACCGTCAAAGAGTGGTGTTGCAACAGGAATTGGGCCCTCAACGTAACGCTTAGAATCTGCGTCATCGTCATCCCAACCGTGTGCAGCGCCCCAACCAAGGTGGCACTCAAGCAGCTGACCAACGTTCATACGGGAAGGAACGCCCAGTGGGTCGAGAATAACGTCTACTGGGGTACCGTCTGCCATGTAAGGCATATCCTCAACAGGGAGAACCTTACAAATAACACCCTTGTTACCGTGACGGCCAGCGATCTTATCGCCCTGCTGGATCTTTCTGCGCTGAGCAACAAAGACGCGGACCAGGTCGTTTACTCCTGGAGGCAGGTCGTCTCCAGCCTCACGGCTGAAGCGGACAACGTCAACAACGCGACCATAGGAGCCGTGTGGCATCTTGAGGGACGTATCACGAACATCGTGTGCCTTAGCACCGAAGATTGCACGAAGCAGGCGCTCTTCTGCGGTCAGAGCAGTCTCACCCTTAGGAGTGACCTTACCAACCAGAATATCGCCAGGGCCAACCTCAGCGCCGATGCGGATGATACCGTCATCGTCGAGGTTTGCGAGCATGTCCTCACCAAGGTTTGGAATCTCGCGGGTAATCTCCTCAGCACCAAGCTTGGTATCACGAGCATCAATCTCGTGGCGGGAAATGTTAACGGAGGTCAGAAGGTCTTCCTGAACAACACGCTCGGAGACGATAATACCGTCCTCGTAGTTGTAGCCTTCCCATGGCATGTAAGCAACGGTAAGGTTTGCACCAAGTGCCAGCTCAGAGTGGTCAACAGATGGACCGTCTGCGATTGGCTGGCCTTTCTCGACCTGCTGTCCAACAGTGACGATTGGACGATGGTTGATGCAAGTGGACTGGTTGGAGCGCTCGTACTTAGGAAGATCGTAGCGCTGAGAACCGTGCTCATCGGAGTAGATGACAACGTGAGCTGCATCAACCTCGGTGACCTCGCCGGCAAACTCTGCGCAAATAAGCTCACCAGAGTCCTGAGCTGCGCGGCCCTCCATGCCAGTTCCAACAAATGGAGCGTGGGACTGAATTAGAGGCACTGCCTGACGCTGCATGTTTGCACCCATGAGGGTACGCTTTGCATCGTCGTGCTCAAGGAATGGAATGAGGTTAGCTGCGACGGAGAGAAGCTGACGTGGAGAAACGTCCATGTAGTCAACGTCCTCAACAGGAACCTGTGCAGGTGCACCGAAGGAACCGTCGAAGTCGCGGGTACGTGCAATAACGCGGTCTGCAACAACAATCTTGCCGTCTGCGTCAACCTCAACAAACTTCTTAGACTTAGGGTCAATTGGGGTGTTAGCAGGAGCAATAATGTGATTCTCCTCCTCGTCTGCAGTCATCCAGACAATGTCGTCAGAGACAACACCGCCTGTAACCTTACGATAAGGAGCCTCGATAAAGCCGTACTCATTTACGTGAGCGTACAGTGCCAAGGAGCCGATAAGACCAATGTTTGGTCCCTCAGGAGTCTCGATTGGGCACATACGGGAGTAGTGCGAGTTATGAACGTCGCGGACTGCGGTAGGAACGTTGGTACGACGGCTGGAGCCGGACTTGTGTCCTGCAAGACCGCCAGGTCCCAGAGCAGAAAGACGACGCTTGTGGGTCAAACCAGCAAGTGGGTTTGCCTGGTCCATGAACTGCGAAAGCTGAGAAGAACCGAAGAACTCCTTGATTGCAGCAACAATTGGACGGATGTTGATCAAAGACTGTGGAGTGATGTCGTCTGCGTCCTGAGATGCCATGCGCTCACGAACAACGCGCTCCATGCGGCTCATACCAATGCGGAACTGGTTCTGGACCAGCTCACCAACGGTACGAACGCGGCGGTTGCCAAAGTGGTCAATGTCATCCAGGTGCTTAGACTCATCACCTGCATGCACTGCAAGAAGGTACTGAAGAGCTGCGACAATGTCCTCTTTGGTAAGGACACGAACATCTGCAGGAATCTCTTCCTCAAGCTTCTTGTTGATCTTGTAACGACCAACGCGAGCAAGGTCATAGCGCTGCTCGTTGAAGAAGAGGCCGTCAAGCAGAGAACGGGCGGAGTCAACAGTTGGTGGCTCGCCTGGACGCTGACGACGATAAATCTCGATAAGAGCATCCTCACGTGTGGTTGCAACATCACGCTCAAGTGTGTTGCGAACAACATCGGAATCACCAAGGAGCGAGAGAATCTCGTCATCGGTAACAGCAATGCCAAGTGCACGGAGGAAGACGGTAGCGCTCTGGCGACGCTTGCGGTCAATGGAGACGACCAGGTGGCCGCGCTTATCAACCTCAAACTCAAGCCATGCACCACGTGCAGGAATGAACTGAGACTTGTGGACCAGAACACCGTTGTCCATCTCTGACGAGAAATACACGCCAGGTGAACGAACGAGCTGTGAAACCACAACGCGCTCAGAACCGTTGATGATGAAGGTACCGCGCTCAGTCATCAGTGGGAAATCACCCATGAAGACAAGCTGCTCCTTCATCTCACCAGTCTCTTTGTTGACAAAACGGACGTCAACAAAAAGAGGTGCTTGGTATGAAATGTCTTTTGCACGACACTCAGCCATTGAATTGGCAGGGTCGCCGAACTGATGGTCACCAAAGGTGACCTGCATGGTTCCAGCGCTGTTCTCAATTGGCGAGAACTCAGCGAAGGACTCTGCAAGGCCCTCTCCCATAAAGCGCTCAAATGATTCCTTCTGTACAGAAATCAGATTTGGCAGCTCCATAGCTGCGGGAATCTTACTGAACGTCCTGCGTCCAGTATGCGCCTGAGGCGTGGTGAGGGAAGTCTTTTTAGCGGTAGACACCAGGTTGTCCTCCTTCAAAAGGGTGGAAGGTGGCAATTGTCGCAACCTAGTAATTTAGTCAAGATTTTAATGCGCGTCAACAGAAAAACACTTGATTTTTTAAGACGTTTTGACTATATTATCGCGTTTATGTTTTTCAACTGCACAAACGTTATGTTGCAGGTAAATCCTTGACTAACTCGTCTTTTCTAGTTATGAAGATTTTGTGGAGAAGGTCCACGGAGACAGAAATAGCTTTCGGTGAGCGGCACTCCCCCGCCACGTCGCTTCGCATGGCGCTCCACGAGCCCCGAGCGCGCTCCGAGCGCACGGGTTTCTCGCCAGGCGTGAGTGCGAGCGCACGGATTTCTCGCCGGGCGCGCCGGCCTTTTGCTGCGTGCGCCTGAAAAGTGCAAAGAATCTGTATTTGAGCCACCGATTCTTTTGCAAAATCAGGCAAATCCACAGATTCTTTTGCAATTTTAGGCAAAAGTTACAGATTCTTTGTAGAAATCAGGCGCGAGGAAGCTGGGTTAAGTCACGCAGTAAGCTAGAGCAATCACGCAGGATTTATGAGCCTGAAATGCACACCAAGTCTGAGCAAAAGTACTCAGACAAGGCGAGAAAAACAGGCAAATAGCTCAGACATGGCGAGAAAATCCGGCAAATCACTCAGACTTGATGCACTTTTCAGGCTGCAGCGAACGCACCTCAGCTCCATGCGCCCCGAGCGCACGGATTTCTCGCCAGGCAAACAAAAAAGAGGCCAGACCGAAGTCTGACCTCTCCAGTAAGCAATGTAGGATGGACTTACTTAAGGGTGACGGTAGCGCCAGCCTCCTCGAGCTGAGCCTTAGCAGCCTCAGCGTCCTCCTTCTTAGCGCCCTCGAGGACTGCCTTAGGAGCACCCTCGACGACCTCCTTTGCCTCCTTGAGACCAAGGTTGGTAAGAGCACGGACAACCTTGATGACGCCGATCTTGTTGTCGCCGAAGCCCTCGAGGACAACGTCAAAGTTGGTCTTCTCCTCTGCCTCCTCAGCAGCGCCACCAGCTGCAGGAGCAGCAGCGACAGCTACAGGAGCAGCAGCGGAAACGCCAAAGACGTCCTCAAGCTCGTGAACGAGCTCAGAAAGCTCGAGTGCTGGCATCTCTTTAAGGGCCTCAATAATCTCATCTTTAGTGACAGCCATGTCAATTCTCCTTTTTAAACGATGCAGCCTTTGTACTGCATCTGGGCAAAAGCCCGGCTTGTATGTGTGCGTTTAAGTGCTTCTACACTCTCACGCGGTTTGCGCCAATGCGCGGGTACAACAAAACGTTGCTTATGCAGCGTTCTTCTGATCTGCGACTGCAGAAAGAGCGGTTGCGAGTCCACGAGCTGGACCAGCGCAAACCTGTGCAATACCGGTAAGTGGGCTTGCAACAACGAAGACAAGCTTTGCAATGAGCTCCTCGCGAGAAGGAAGGTCTGCGTAAGCCTTTGCCTCGTCAGCGGTAAGTGCCTGACCATCAGCGATACCACCAATGAACTCAACTTTCTTGAGCTTCTTGGCCTGATCCTTGATGACCTTAGCGGCCTCGACAGGATCATTCTCATAGAAAACGTATGCGCAGGTACCGGCGAGCATCTCGTCAATCTCTGGCATACCAGCGTTCTTAAGAGCAATCTTGACGATGTTGTTCTTATAGACCTTCATGTGAGCGCCTGCTGCGGTAAGTGCGCGGCGAAGCTCCTGAGTCTCCTTTACGGAGAGACCACGATAGTCGATAACAAACAGGCCCTTGGAATTGTCGAGAGAAGCGGAAACCTTCTCGAGCAAATCAAGTTTAGACTGAGCTGGCATGTAGTACACCTCCTTTATCATGTCTCGGGCACGAGCGCCAACAGGTGCGGCCCTCACATGAAAAGACCCCACTTTGGCAACCAAAGCGGGGTCTGGATGTACTAATCTCAAGACCACCTCGGCAGGCGGGAATTCCCATTAAGCCTTGGATTCAAGGCGCCGGCTGTCTTTGGCAGCGAACGTGCAACTACAAGACGTCTGTCTTGCGTTGGATATTGTGCAGCAAAAAACTATCCAAGTCAAGGTTGAGCGCACAATTTCTTTCTCTTCACAAAAATTTGACGAGAAGGGCGGCTAAGCAGCTACGCACAACTCAGCCACACACATATCAGCCGCACGCGCGTTGCAAGCCGAGTCCACGTCTACACCGCATGCACGCTGCAATCATAACCACCCGCATAGCGGGTGGTTTGCTCTTAGGGTATAACCCTAATTATACTTGCCCAGGACTCAAGTCCTTTGCCCTTCACTTCGTTCAGGTCACAATAGCAATGTAACACCGGCAGCCAGTTAAACTGGCTATCTAGCGAGGTTATTTATCGAAGGGATTTTCATATTCCTTCAAACTTAATTTATCCTGAGCTATATCGGCGTTTTCTTGTTCTCGAATATATTTTCTTATTGTCGCCTCATTAAGACCTACGGTTGATACATAGTAGCCTTCAGCCCAAAACTTTCTATTACCATACTTATATTTAAGGTTTGCATGTCTATCAAACATGAGCAGTGAGCTTTTACCTTTTAAGTAACCCATAAAACTTGAAACGCTTATCTTAGGTGGGATACTCACAAGCATGTGTATGTGATCTGGCATGAGGTGACCTTCTAGAATTTCTACACCTTTCCAGTCACAAAGCATCTTGAGTATTTCTCGAAGGTCTTCTCTGTATTTGTTATAAATGACTTTCCTTCTATACTTTGGTGTAAACACAATGTGGTATTTACATAACCATTTTGTGTGCGCAAGGCTATTGGCCTTATGTGCCATAGCTACTCCTTCCTTCTTGGCTATTAGTGACCTGAACAATCGCTATGCTAGAAGGAAGGATTTTAATTTGCAAAGCAAAAAGTATTCTCCACCCGCATAGCGGGTGGTTTTGTGTTTCGCGCGCTTCTCGCGCTCAACAGGCTAAAGCCTCGAAGAAAAATCCGGTACCTGCAAGCAGATACCGGATTAAGCGTGCTAGGTACTTCTAAGCGTAAAGCTTAGTCCTCCATGAGGTTACGAACCTTGGTTGGATCAACCTTGATGCCAGGGCCCATAGTAGAGGAAATAGCAACGGTCTTGACGTACTTACCCTTAGCGCTGGATGGCTTGACACGAATAATCTCAGAGAGAAGTGCGCCATAGTTCTCAACAAGCTGCTGGACCTCAAAAGAAGCCTTGCCGATTGCAACGTGGCAGATACCAAAACGGTCTGCACGATACTCAACACGACCAGCCTTGAGCTCGTTAACCATCTTTGCAACATCCATGGTAACGGTGCCGAGCTTAGGGTTAGGCATAAGGCCACGAGGACCAAGAACACGACCAAGACGACCAACCTTACCCATCATCTGAGGGGTTGCGATTGCTGCGTCAAAGTCAAGCATGCCCTTCTCGACCTCTGCGATGAGCTCGTCGCCACCGACGATGTCAGCGCCAGCTGCCTCAGCCTCGCGGGCCTTCTCGCCCTCTGCGAAGACTGCAACGCGAACGGACTTACCAGTGCCGTGAGGCAAAGAGATGGAACCGCGAACGTTCTGGTCAGCCTTACGAGTATCGACACCAAGGCGAATTGCTACCTCAATGGTCTCGTCAAACTTAGCAGTTGCAAGCTCCTTAGACAGGGTTACTGCCTCTTTTGGGCTGTAGAGGTTTGCACCGTCTACCTTGGCAACTGCATTCTTGTAGTTCTTTCCGTGCTTAGGCATTATGTACCTCCTGTGGTTAGCGGGCGTCTGCCCTCCCACTCCTGCATCTTCCGTCCATAGTTACGCCCTCTTGGCGAGAAACCCAACTATGTGCACTAACGTCGGATGCTCTGACAAAACAACCGTCAGCCACACAAATAGCTGACGGGAGTAAACACTACTCGGCGATGGTTACACCCATGGAACGAGCGGTACCAGCGACGATCTTCTTTGCAGCCTCAATGTCGTTTGCGTTGAGGTCAGGCATCTTGATCTCAGCAATCTTGGTGAGCTGCTCCTGGGAGAGCTGGCCAACCTTATCGCGCTGAGGAACACCGGAACCACCCTTGAGGTGAAGCTCCTTCTTGATGAGCTGAGCTGCTGGAGGAGTCTTGGTTACGAAGTCAAAGGAACGATCCTCGTAAACAGAAATCTCGACTGGGATGATGTCGCCAGCCTTGTCCTGAGTTGCAGCGTTGAATGCCTGGCAGAACTGCATAATGTTGACCTGTGCAGCACCCAGAGCTGGTCCTACTGGAGGAGCTGGGTTTGCCTGGCCTGCAGGAATCTGCAGCTTAATAAAGTTAACAACCTTCTTTGCGGGCATGTTAAGCCTCCTGTTTGAATACGTTTGAGTCTATTCTCGCGCACTCCCGAGAAGCAATCCACAAGGGACGAGAAGTGCGGGATAAGCCGTTAGTTACTAGTCTATCAGGGAAATCTGATCCATGGTGAGCTCAACCGGAGTCTCGCGACCAAAGATGGTGAGCATAACCTTGATCTTGCCGGACTCTGCGTTGACCTCAGAAACAGTTCCGTCGAAGTCAGCGAGAGGACCAGAAAGAACGTGAATTGCCTGACCGACCTCAATATTGGTTGCTGTACGCTTAGGTACAGGGCTACCCGTCTTCATACCGCCGCGACGCATGATCTTATCGAACTCATCACGACGCAGAGGAACTGGCTTGCCGTCAATGCCGACAAAACCAGTTACGCCTGGGGTGTTGCGAACAACAGCCCAAGTATTGTCATCCAGCTCCATGCGAACAAGAACGTAACCTGGGAAAACCTTAGACTCTTTGGTCTCGCGCTTGCCGCCGTCCTTGACCTCAGTAACTTCCTCAGTAGGAATCTGAATATCAACAACAGCACGCTCAAGGCCATAGGTCTCAATACGGTGCTCAAGGTCTGTCTTTACCTTGTTCTCATAACCTGAATAGGTGTGAACTACATACCAGCGCTTAGCCATTGATTATCCCCTCAGTCCAGTAAAGGCGACGAGACCAGCAACAATGCCAGTATCAACCAGCCAAGTTACCAAGCCAAAGAAAATGATTGTTGCAATTACGGCTACAGAGAAACCAGCAAGCTCAGAGCTTGAAGGCCACACAACGCGGTGCATTTCTGTACGAACGCCTGCAAAGTAAGCACCCAGGCGGCCAAAGAAGCCAGGGTTAGCGTTACGCTGAATGGACTTCTCCTGCTTCTTTGCCTCGACCTTAGTGGCCTTAGCAGAAGCTTCAGGAGTAGCTTCAGCCTGAAGGGCCTCACGCTGGGCGCGCTCTTCTGCGCGAGCCTTACGTGCGCTCCTCTTATTGCGCTCCTTATTTGCCATCCTACGCTCCCTTGGATGTTATACCTACATACAAACCGGCCAACCCTTATGGGAAGGCCGGTGAAGTTATCTGGCAGGCCAGGAAGGACTCGAACCCTCAACAAACGGTTTTGGAGACCGCCGCTCTACCATTGGAGCTACTGGCCTAGAACGAACCCACCTAGCCTAGCGGGTCTCGCGATGTACCGTGTGCTTGTGGCACCATGGGCAGTACTTCTTCAACTCCATACGATCTGGGTTGTTGGACTTATTCTTGTCCGTAGTGTAATTACGACGCTTGCACTCAGTGCAGGCGAGAGTAACGAGTGTACGCATTGATCCTCCTGAACACGGTCACGAGATGTATTCTCGAAATGTGACGCGGTTGCTTAGGTTAGCACCCACTACCCAGAGATGTCAATACTTTTCTCTAATTACTCTAGGCGTTCACATATTTTTTCTCGACAAAAAACCCGGCGCGCAAAAAGCACGCCGGGCAAGTTAGCAACTTTAAAAGAAGTTACTCGATGACGGTGGAAACACGGCCATCGCCGACGGTGTGGCCACCCTCGCGGATAGCGAACTTCAGACCCTGCTCAAGAGCGATTGGGTGAATGAGCTCGCAACCAACGGTGATGTGGTCGCCAGGCATAGCCATCTCTACCTTGCCACCGTTTGCATCGGTGAGCTCGTAGATGTCGCCGGTTACGTCAGTTGTACGGAAGTAGAACTGTGGACGGTAACCAGAGAAGAATGGGGTGTGACGGCCGCCCTCTTCCTTAGTAAGAACGTAAACCTCACCGGTGAACTTCTTATGTGGAGTAACGGTACCAGGCTTGCAGAGAACCTGACCACGCTCGATGTCCTCGCGCTTAACACCACGAAGAAGAATACCAACGTTGTCGCCAGCCTCGCAGAAGTCCATGGTCTTACGGAACATCTCAATGCCGGTAGCAACAGAGTTCTGAGTTGGCTTAATACCAACGATCTCGACTGGATCGTTGAGCTTGAGCTCACCACGCTCAACACGGCCGGTAGCAACGGTACCACGACCAGAAATGGTCATGACGTCCTCGATTGCCATCAGGAATGGCTTCTCGTTGTCACGAGCTGGTGTTGGGATGTAGGAGTCAACAGTGTGCATGAGCTCACGGATGGACTCAACCCACTTCTCCTCGCCGTTAAGAGCGCCGAGAGCGGAACCACGGATGATTGGAAGGTCATCGCCTGGGAAGTCGTACTCGGAGAGAAGGTCACGGGTCTCCATCTCGACGAGGTCGATGAGTTCGTCATCGTCGACCATGTCGCACTTGTTCAGGAAGACGACGATGTAAGGAACGCCGACCTGACGTGCAAGAAGGATGTGCTCACGAGTCTGAGCCATAGGACCATCGGTTGCAGCAATAACGAGGATTGCGCCGTCCATCTGAGCTGCACCAGAAATCATGTTCTTGATGTAGTCTGCGTGGCCAGGGCAGTCGACGTGAGCGTAATGGCGCTCCCAAGTCTCGTACTCAACGTGAGCAACGGAAATGGTAATACCACGCTGACGCTCCTCTGGTGCCTTATCGATGTTCTCGAAGGCGGTATAGTCTGCCTTGCAGCCCTCGGTCTCAGAGAGAACCTTGGTGATTGCTGCGGTAAGGGTTGTCTTACCGTGGTCGACGTGACCAATGGTACCGATGTTTACGTGTGGCTTTGTGCGGTCAAACTTTTCCTTGGCCATTGCCAATCCTCCTTCTGGAACTAACCCTCGGGCTAGACCGTGGTGAAAAAACGTCTGTTTATACTCAACGGCGCAAATGTCTAGGACATGTACGCCGTAAAGAGTCTGGTACCGGCGACTGGATTCGAACCAGTGACGTCACGGGTATGAGCCGTGTGCTCTAACCAGCTGAGCTACGCCGGCATAAATGCCGCTTGAAAAATGGAGCCCGCGACCGGATTTGAACCGGTGACCTCTTCGTTACCAACGAAGTGCTCTACCTACTGAGCTACACGGGCGTGGTGGGGATACTTGGACTCGAACCAAGGAACCCAGAGGGAGCGGATTTACAGTCCGCCGCAGTTGCCGCTGTGCCATATCCCCAAATGCCGTTTTCAAGCACTCTTGAAGTAATTAATACGCTGTACCTTGCGGTTTAACGTACGCAGAAAGTCTTGTTGAACTTCTGTATTACCTCGTAAGCGGGAAAATATTACGATTGAATAAAAATCTTGTCAACGTAATCCACCCAACCGGGCGTATCTTATCAAATTTTTCCACAATTCCAAGCGGTTTTCTCGCCAAACGGGTACGGGCTTTAGCGGTTGTCTATAGGAGCCATACCCGATACGTCGCGAATGCCCTAAAATTCGCACGAAAAAAGCCAGGCAATGCCTGGCTGAAAATTCAAGTGGTGCCGCCACCAGGCTTCGAACCCGGGACCTACTGATTACAAGTCAGTTGCTCTACCAGCTGAGCTATAGCGGCATCAAGTGCAGAGGATATTCTATAGACTTTTCTGTCTTTGGTCTAGTCTCAATTTTCGAGAAATTTTTCTCCACAAACTGGTCAATGTGGCTCGTAGGAGCGCTGCCCTTCTGTGGGGGTGAACTTGGTACAAATGCGCTGTCTGGTTAAGTTTAGTCAGCCTGAAAAGTACATCATGTCTGAGTAAAACAGCTCAGACATGACGAGAAAAACCGGCAAAACACTCAGACTTGGCGCACTTTTCCGGCAAATCGTTCAGACTTGGCGAGAAAATCAGGCTCGATGAAAGCGCCCATGAACCACACCAGATTCAAAAGTCACGTCACGAAATGCCCGCCTGAAAAGTGCAAAGATTCTGTATTTAAGCCACCGATTCTTTAACAAAATCAGGCAAATCCACAGATTCTTTGCTGTTATCAGGCAGAATTTACAGATTCTTTGCAGAAATCAGGCGCGCTGATTGCGCCCAGGCACGTCGAGTGCATTGGCACGTCAGTCAAATTGTCGCGTCGGGCGCATTAGCGCGTGGGCGCTTGCGACGCTGACCTGGCTGCCTATTTGCCCAGCAGCTTCCAGAGTTTCTCGCGCTGATCTGGAGAAATGCGGTCTTCAAGCGTCATGCGCGTACTGACCTGATCGCGACGCATCTCTTCGACAACGTTATCTGCTTGGGAAATCTCGTGGACCAGTGATGCGCTTGCAATGCGCGTGACCTCGCCGGGGCCAAAGCCGGCCGTAGCGCGAATGTCCCTGTCCGACGTGACCAGAAATACCTTGCGACCAGCCTCTCGCGCGTCCGTGACCAGGCGCTCGATGACGCTATCTGCGGACTCCCCAGTCTCGGAAAAAACCAGCTGCACGCCAGCGTGGGTGCGCTCCGGGCGCTCGTCGTTTACGTTTCCCTTTCCGTCGAACACAATAACGGCCTCGTAGGTGCCCTGTGCAAACGTGGCAACGTCAGAAATGAGCGCCAAACGGGCGCGATAAAACGGATCGGTGTTGAGGTGATAGGCTCTCTCAGCAGCGGTTTCTTGTGCAGAAGAGCCACGCTCATCCAGCAACGCCTCATAGCGAGGAGTTGCCAACATGACGTTATAGCCATCGACTACAAGCAGCGATTTTTTCTGAGCCATACCTTACGCTTCCTGGGCTTCCTGAGCTTCCTGGGCTTCCTGGACTTCTTACGCTTCCTGGGCTTACGCTTCCTGAGTCCTGCGGAGCCACTCGTAGCACATGACTGTTGTTGCCTGAGCAACGTTCAGGGACTCTACCTGGCCAAACTGAGGAAGTTTGCACGTAAAATCGCACTTCTCGAGCATAAGGCGAGAAATTCCTGAACCTTCAGAGCCCATGACAAGTGCAAGGCGACCTCCCATAGGAGCCTCCCACACGGACTGAGTGGCGTGCTCGGTAGAGCCACATGTCCAAAAACCTGCGGCTTTAAGCTCTTCAAGAGCGCGTGGCAGATTTGAAACCTGAGCAATTGGCAGGTGAAGCACAGCTCCTGCGGAAGTCTTGTATGCACCAACGCCAACTCGGGCGGCGCGAGCGTTTGCAATAACGACGCCGGCTGCGCCAACTACCTCGGCACTTCTTACGATTGCACCAAAGTTTCCCTCGTCGGTGACGTGGTCCAAGACCACAACCAGAGCGTTTTCAGAACCGGCGCGCTGGATGATTTCAGAGAGGTCAGCGTAGGCAAAAGGCTGCGTACGGACAATAACGCCCTGGTGAGCGCCGTGGCTTGAAAGTGAGTCAAGCACGGGCTTTGCAACACGCTCGACAGGAATACCCTCCTGCTCAAGCTGACGTGCAAGCGCCTCAATCTCCTGGTCCTTCTGCCCACTTGCTGCTTGTACCAGCGCATTCTTCAAAGGAATGCCCACAGTCAGCGCCTCTGCTACTGCGCGACGACCCTCGATAAGATCGGTTGTGGGCTTCTTATTGCTGGGACGTCCAGCGCCAGCACCTCGCTGTCCACCAGCGCCTCGTTGACCGCGAGTGCCCTGAGTTGCGCGACCGCCCTGTGCAGAGCGACCACCTTTGGAGCCCTGGCCATTCTTGGCGCCGAAATAACCGCCCCAGTCGGCAGCCTTCTTGGAGCTGCGACCTGCGCCGCTGCGACCAGTGGAGCCGCCGCGTCCGGCTGCTCCACGGCCAGCAGGACCCTCGGAGCGCGTGTTTTTAGAGGTAGAGCGCTGATTTCTTGCCATAGTTAGTCTGCCTTACGCTTAAGTCGAGCGCCAGCGGCGGTATCTTCAATCAAAAGTCCAAGCTCAGCAATGCCATCTCTAATTTGATCAGCAACCGCCCAGTTCTTCTGTGAACGAGCCTCCTGACGAGCAGCAAGCAAAGCCTCTGCAGCCTCGTCAGCTGACGAGCCCTCATAGCCTGCGACCTGTGCAGCAAGTGCCACAAGCTCCTCTGGTAAATCAGAGGTAGACGCTGCCTGAGTCAAATCAATTCCCAAAGCTCCCGTGAGCTCGCACAACATATCTGCTGCGCGGAGAACAGGACTTGCACCAACGTTCTGGCCAACCTCTGCAAGATACGTATTTGCAGCAGTTACCAGCGCAAAGATAGCAGCAAGTGCTCCTGCAGTATTGAAATCGTCATCCATCTGAGCATCAAACTCGCTCTGAGCTGTATTAATTGCCTCAGCAAGCGTGCAATCAGCATCGGAAAGTTCGTGCTGAGCAGAAGACTGTTTGAAAGCCCAGCGGAGATTTGCAACGCAGGTCTTCATGCGCTCAAGCGTACCAACGGTGCCCTCAAGGCGCTCAAACGAGAAATCAAGTGGTGCACGATAGTGCGTCTGAAGCATCAAAAGTCTTACTGCATCTGCAGGATACTTATCCAAAACTTCCTTGAGTGTGTAGAAGTTGCCCAAAGACTTGGACATCTTCTCGCCATCAACGCGAAGCATTCCGGTGTGCATCCAATAATTGGCGAGAGGAGCGTGCCAAGCGCAAGATGCCTGCGCGGTCTCGTTCTCATGATGAGGGAATACCAGGTCAGAGCCACCGCCGTGAATGTCAATTGGAGTGCCCAAGTAGCGATGAATCATGGCGCAGCACTCACTGTGCCAACCTGGACGACCTTCTCCCCAAGGGCTTGGCCAGCTAGGCTCACCAGGCTTTGCAGCCTTCCAGAGTGCAAAGTCAAATGGATCGCGTTTCTCGTCATTAACCTCAACGCGCTCGCCTGCGCGAAGCTGATCAAGATCTCTACCAGAAAGCACGCCATAGCCGTGGTCAGAACGGACCGAGAAGTACACGTCGCCCGAAGGCACCGCGTAAGCGTGACCCTGCTCAATCAAAGATTGAATCATCTGAAGCATGGCTTCAATCTCATGCGTTGCGCGAGGACGAATATCCGGATCTAGAATATTGAAACGGTGCATCTGCTCGATAAACGCCTGAGAAAACTCTTCAGAAACCTCTTGAGCAGTCCTTCCCTGCTCAATGGCACGCTGAATAATCTTGTCGTCAACGTCAGTCAAATTCTGAGCAAAGGTGACCTCATAACCTTTGTGCATCAGATAACGTCGAATAACGTCAAACGAGAGGAAGGTACGGGCGTTTCCGATGTGAATCTGATCGTAAACCGTAGGACCGCACACGTACATGCGGATTTTGCCCTCGTCGATTGGCTTGAACTCTTCTTTTTTATGCGTCTGAGTGTTATAGACAAGCATGCATACTCCTCGCAACCATTGTGTATTGGTGTAAGTATAAACGGTTTGTGGAAAACCTTTGAGTTCCATACCGTACTAATCAAGATTCAATTTTGTTACCGTTCACGGATTAGTGCTGGATTTGTTTTTTTGTTTTATTAAACTTGATGAACAAAAATTTAAGAAATTTATATTTGAATCAAAACTGCGAAGAACTAGAAGACAAGAAATCTTACTCTTAACAACTTCAGAAGGTGATTTGAATGAGTAAGTTTTTTAACATTATCCGCTACTGTATATCTACCATTCTGGATAAAGGCAGTCTTGCTATTTTTCTCTTTTTGTCATTCTTTGTCACAGCGCTTATGGTGATTCAACCGCTTCTTGTTGGATTTGTAATTAATCTTTTTATTACGGGAACTACTTGGAGCGAGATACTTTTCTATTGCGCCGTGGTTGCCGCACTAGGAATCCTTATTGCTGGCTGTTCCTATCTTGCTAAAACACGCTATTGTCAGTTACAAATTGATTCTTCGTTTACTATTGAGCGACAGCTGATTGACAAGATTCAACATGCAGATTCATCATTTTTCTCGTCATATGATTCTGGACATTACCGCCAGACAGTAAATAACGATTCTAATGACGTTTCGATTTTTATACTTACACAATGTGTGAGCTTTGTAACAACTATGGTCTCTGTCTTAGGCACACTGGCAATTATTTTATATTTGAACCCATTAACCGCCCTTGTAACGGTTGTTCTGTTGCTAGTGAGTTTTATTATCTATAAGCAAATCCAAGCTTCGGCCTATAAAAGATACAAAGAATCTAAAGAACTGCGGTCCCAGTATGGATCTATTGAGCTCTCCCAATTCACAGACGTAGATTTTATCAGGCGTCATTCTCTCTTTGAGCGTTTCTTTAATCAGCACTATGCCGTCAATCAAAAAGTTCGTAGTGCCATTCATGAGCAGTACAAGCTTGAGTTTGGCGTACAAGAATTAAACAATGCTGTGATTGCCGTATTCCAAGCCATTGTCTTTATTACCTGTGCATATCAAATTTTCCTTGGAGCACTGCAGCCTGGCTATATTGCAACCATTTCAAGCTATTTTGTATCGCTCTTAGGTTCTATTACGCTTCTTATGGAATTTGGTATGGCTTATCAGAGCATTACGGTAAGCCTTAATCGAATTGAGCAGATTCTAGATTTACCTCAAGAATCCGTTGGAACTATCGTTCCATCAGACGATGTCAATCAAATTACCTGCACAAATGTGTCTTTCTCTTATCCACATACCAATAAAGTACTGATGAACAACTTGTCTTGTAGTTTTGCAAAAGGAAATATATATGCCATTACCGGTGGAAACGGTACAGGCAAATCAACATTTCTGAAGCTCATTAACGGAGAGTGGTCTTCTCACCTATCAGGCACTATTGCTATTAATGAGGATTTGTTAACTCAAATTAATCAGTATGAACTTCGAAAAAATACGCTTGGATTTACCGAGCAAGAGCCAAGCATTGTTGACGATACGGTAAGAAATAATCTGACACTGCTGTGCAAAAACCAACCAACAGATGAAGAGATAATCAGCTATATCAAGCTATTCAACCTGGAAAAATTGCTGCTTGGTGACGATCAAAATCTTGATGTTCGCCTGGCTGAACGAAGCTCTGCTATCTCTGGTGGAGAAAAGCAAAAGATTGCAATTATCCGCATGATGCTTATGAATCCAAGTGTCATGTTGCTTGACGAGCCAACTTCTGCGTTAGATCAAAACAGTGTTGATGTCCTTCTTACTCTTCTCAAGAAGGTCAAGCAGGACCACATAATACTTCTCATATCTCATGACCCTAAAGTGGTGGAGGCAGCCGACCATATCGTAGAGCTGTAATTTATTGCGCGCTACGTCCCAACAGTACAACTGCCCAGGCAGCAATGCCTTCTTGAGTGCCTACAAAGCCAAGGCCTTCGGTAGTGGTTGCTTTTACGCCAACTTTATCTGGCGAAACACCCATGACCTCAGCCATGCGGTTTCTCATAGCATCGCGATGAGGGAGCAACTTAGGCGCCTGAGCTGCAACGGTGCAATCACAATCCAGAAGCTCAAAGCCCTCATTACGAACAAGCTGCATAACATGGGACAGGAGCACCATAGAATCAGCACCCTCATAAGCAGGGTCTGTATCAGGAAAAAGCTGACCAATGTCGCCTGCTCGCATAGCTCCTAGCAGGGCATCCATAAGCGCATGAGCTAAAACATCGGCATCGGAGTGGCCGAGAAGACCTTTGGTGTGCTCAATTTTGATGCCACCTAAGATAAGATCTCTGCCCTCTACCAGGCGATGAACATCGTATCCGTGGCCAATTTTAAGCTCTGGCATGCTCACTCTACAGCCCCACTTCCGGTTGCGCCTTCTACCAGGCGACGGCTGAGCGTAGCCTCAACAATTGCAAGGTCAGACGGGTACGTGACCTTCACGTTTTCTCGTCGCGACTCAACGCACAGCACGGTAAGACCAAGTCGCTCAACTAACGACGAGTCATCGGTTCCCTGGTAGCCTTCCTGGCGAGCTACTTCGTGGGCTTCAAGAAGTGTACGTGTCTTGAACACCTGAGGGGTTTGAGCAGCCCAGAACGTTGAGCGGTCAGGCGTATCTACAATGGTTGCACCATCTACGCGCTTTAGCGTATCAGTTGCGCGGTGAGCCAAAATTGCTCCCGCAATCTTAGGCGACTTGCGAACTGTACCAATGACCTGCTCAATAGTCTCTACCTCAATGAGCGGACGAACCGCATCATGAACAGAAACAAAATCATATCCAGCAGGCACTACCTGGAGCGCGTTGTAAACCGATTCCTGTCTAGTGGCACCAGACGTTGCAAAGTGAACAGGCTTGTGGAGTACAAGCTTGGCCACAACACCCTCTTGAACTGCAGCGCGTTTCTCGTCAGAGCAAGCAATCACAATATGAGCCACGCTTGGTGCGTGATCAAACGCAAGGATTGACCAGCTCATCAGCGGAAGACCGCAGACAGAAATAAACTGCTTACCGTCAGGATACCCAAAGCGCTCGCCAATGCCGCCAGCCACAATGACGGCCACGGTATCGGCTTTTGCTCCATGTGTTGTGAGGCGAGAAGGACGTGGCTTTGACACGACCTTTGCACAGGTGCTGCTTGCAGCCATTATTCTGACTTACCCCACATTCTGCGGAGACTGTTAGCAAGTGCACCGGGGTTCTCGACACCCAGAGATTTGAGGCTTGATGTATCGTTTTCTGCAACGTGAAGCAGCTGCTGCAGGTTGTCGTAGGCGTCAACAATTCTGGCCGCAATCTCATCGTTGACCACGTGAACGCGGGAAAGTGTGCGCAGGCCCAGAGGCTCCATGGACGCATCTTCTCCGCGGCCATCGGAGTAGCCCAGAATCTGGCCGACACTTTCTGCAGAACGTAGCTCAGTGTTTGCTGTCTCGTGGAAGCGGCGACGAATGGCGCGCGCCTCTTCAGCGGAAGAATCTACAGCGTAATCGCGAATCATCAGGTTATAGGCCTCGTCGATACCACCTAGATACTCCTCGCGCTGCATAGCGGTGGTTTTTCCCTCGCTACCTAGCTCCAAAAGACAAGAATCAAGCTGGTCAGCGGCACTCATAAGAACCTCAAACAGGTAGAAAATGCCTGCTACATCGCCCAGGGTGACGTAGTTATCAAGCTCAAGAGCGGTCAAGCGCAGAAGCGCGCGATCAAGTTGCTGGCGCGTATTTTGCATGGCAACCGAAAGCTGATTGACGGTAGACATAATGGCTGGCACAGACTTCAGCGGGATAACGTGACCATCAACGTAGACGGTAATCAACGAACGGCGAGAAGACACAGCAATCACAATTGACCTGGTGAGCAAGCTCATGCGAGCGGCAGTACGGTGGCGAGTGCCTGTTTCTGCAGTTGGAAGCGTTGCATCAGGATTGAGGTGGAAGTTAGCGCGAAGAATTCTGGTGAGGTCTTTGTCCACCACTACAGCGCCGTCCATCTTGCAAAGCTCAAACAATCGATTTGCTGTGAAAGAAACATCAAGTTTGAAACCATCTCCGCCCGCAGCAAGGACGTTTGATGTATCTCCCACACAAATGAGGGCGCCCAAACGGCCAGCGATAATCATGTCCAGTGCAACGCGGAGCGCTGTGCCAGGGGCAGTCATCTTCAGAGCGGTGGCAATACGGTCCTCGTTTTCTGTTGCGCTTGGATCAAGTTGCGTTGGCTCCATGGCTCTCCCTCAATTACTTGCAGCTTACAGGCTGCGTTTTGCGTTCTGGTGCGTTTGCGGCTTCAGTTTGTTTCAACATTTCAAGTATACGGTTTTGTTGCCGGCGCGTGTAGTGACGGTTTGGAGAAGACGGGTTTCTCGCCCGGGTTTCTCGCCAAGAGCTTCTGCCAAGAGAACTGTGCGTTTGAGCTGCGATACAAAAAGACCCGAGGCAGAACCTCGGGTCGGAGTGTCTTACTCGGCGGAGGACATCAGGTCGGACGAACCGCCTGCACTACCCTGCGGCAGCGAGGATGGTCCCATGCTGACATCCATCTGATCAAGCTGCGCCATTGTCTCTTTCTTGCGAGGCTCAGGGATAACGCCCGTGGTCTTGGTGAACACAAGCTTCTTGCCCTCAGCGTCAACATCAACAGCAACAATGTCGCCTGCGGTCCACTGGCCAGAGAGAAGCTCCTCAGACAGTGGGTCTTCAATCATCGACTGAATGGTGCGGCGCAGCGGACGAGCGCCGTAGACAGGATCGGTTCCGTCTTTGGCAATCAGATCCTTTGCGGCCTCGGTAAGCTCAATGGACATACCATTGGCAATCAGGCGATCGCGCAGCTCAAGAACCATGAGGTCAACAATGCCACGAAGCTGCTCGGTAGAGAGCGACTTGAAGACAACAATCTCGTCCACACGGTTCAAGAACTCTGGGCGGAATCCACGCTTGAGCTCAGACATAACACGGCTGGTAATCTCTTTGTCAGAGAGTCCCTTAGAGCCTTCTGACGAGAAGCCCATGGTATTGGTGCGGGCAATCTCGCGAGCACCAATGTTAGATGTCATGATGACAACCGTATTGGAGAAGTCCACGTGACGACCTTGACCGTCAGTCAAGCGGCCCTCGTCCAGAATCTGCAACAAGATGTTGAAGACGTCTGGATGTGCCTTCTCAATCTCGTCAAAGAGCAGAACAGAGTACGGACGCCTGCGGACAGCTTTGGTGAGCTCGCCGCCCTCATCGTAGCCCACGTATCCTGGAGGTGCACCAACCAGCTTAGCTACAGTGTGGCGCTCCATGTACTCGGACATATCGTAGGATAGCAGGGCATCTTCGGAGCCAAACAGGAACTCTGCCAGGGCTTTTGCAAGCTCAGTCTTACCTACACCGGAAGGGCCCAGGAAAATGAAAGAACCACCAGGACGCTTAGGATCCTTGAGAGGACTGCGGCTTCTGCGGATTGCCTTTGCAACCTTAACAACAGCCTCGTCCTGACCAACAACGCGCTGGTGAAGAATGTCTTCTGTACGAAGCAGCCTTGAAGCCTCGGTCTCGGTGAGGTTGGAAACAGGAACACCGGTAATGCCAGAGACAACCTTTGCAATATCGTCTTCGTCAACGGTAACGATGTTCTTGTCCAGCTGCTCACGCCACTCAGTCTCTAGGCGATCCCTCTCTGCTACCAGAGATTTCTCCTGGTCGCGCAGACGAGCTGCCTGCTCAAACTCCTGAGCGCTTGCTGCCTCGGATTTCTGAGTACGAACGCGGAGAAGATCTGCATCTACCTGGGCAATCTCTGGTGGAAGGCTCATCTTGTGGATGCGTGCACGAGCGCCAGCCTCATCAAGGACGTCAATAGCCTTGTCTGGCAAGAAACGGTCCTGGATGTAGCGGCTAGAAAGCGCAACAGCAGCCTCGATAGCAGCCTCGGTATAGTGGACGTGGTGGTGCTTCTCGTAGCGGTCCTGAAGACCGTGGATGATAGAAATGGTGTCGTCGTTGTTTGGCTCGCCGATGTTGACTGGCTGGAAACGCCTCTCAAATGCAGCGTCCTTCTCGACATGTTTACGGTACTCTTCTGCCGTAGTTGCGCCGATGACCTGGATTTCTCCACGAGACAGCGGTGGCTTTAAGATGGACGCAGCATCGATGGAGCCTTCTGCGGAACCTGCGCCAATGACGGTGTGAATCTCGTCAATGAAGAGGATGTCATTCTTGGATTTCTCCAGCTCAGCAACAACCTTCTTCATGCGGTCCTCAAACTCACCGCGATACTTAGAACCTGCTACCAGACTTGCCAGGTCAAGCGTCCAAACCTGCTTTCCGCGCAGGATGTCAGGGACGTTGCCGGATGCAATGAGCTGAGCCAAGCCCTCAACAATGGCAGTCTTACCAACGCCGGGATCGCCCAGGATAAGTGGGTTGTTTTTCTGGCGGCGGGCAAGAACCTGCATGACACGCTCAATCTCGCGGTCACGACCAATGACAGGATCAAGCTTTTTATCTGCAGCAAGCTTAGTAAGGTTGCGGCCAAACTGCTCCAACATGGAAGCGTCGTCGTTTGCGTTAGGACGCATCTGACCAGCGCCAACAGGCATGCCAAAGATGCCACCCTCAATGCGAGGCTCTGCCATACGAGGACCAGCTGGTGCATCTTCTGGAGTCTGAGCAACCAGCTCATCAACAGCGTTTCTTACGGCATCGCCCGAGACACCCATGGTACGCAGGGCATCCATAGCACGACCGTTACCCTCGGATACAATACCCAAAAGCAGGTGCTCAGTTGCAATATAGCTTTGACCGTGGGTCATGGTTTCTCTGTACGCGTCCTCAAGCACGCGTTTTGCGCGAGGAGTAAACGGAATGTGGCCGCCAGGAATAGGGTCTCCTGCGCCCGTGGTGAGCTCTTTTACGGTTGCCAGAGCCTCGTCATACGAGACCTCTAGCTTAGCCAAAGCCTGAGCAGCAATGCCCTCCCCCTCTTTGATGAGAGCAAGTAGCAGGTGCTCGGTACCGACATACATCTGGCCAAGACCGCGAGCCTCGTCCTGAGCCAAGCTCATGACTTTACGCGCTCTGTCAGTGAATTTATCAAACATGTGCTGAAACCTCTCAAAACTCTCTTGATTTGGATAGGTATGTACCCAAAAGGTTAAACCCACAATCACAAGAAACCGGTACCCGTAAAAGTGCAGGTACCGGTTTTAATTGATGTGACTATCGTGTGAACACGAAGGATTTTAAGACAGGCGTGTCGCAAGCTTTCAAGTCTTATTGTGGGTATGTCGCGGGCGTTGAATCCGCAGTGCGCTCAAACTATTAGCGCTTCTCAGGCTTGAGCTGTGGGAAGAGAAGGACGTCGCGGATTGAAGGCTGATCGCAGAAAAGCATAATCATGCGGTCGATGCCATAGCCAATGCCGCCCGCTGGTGGCATGCCGTACTCAAGTGCACGGATGAAGTCGTAATCGTACTCCATGGCCTCCTCGTCACCCTGACGCTTAGCCTCCATCTGGGCAGCAAAGCGCTCCTCCTGGTCAACGGGGTCGTTGAGCTCGGAATATGCGTTTGCGTACTCTGCGCCGCAGATAATGAGCTCAAAGCGGTCGGTCAGACGAGGATCGTCTGCTTTACGCTTGGTGAGCGGAGAAACCTCTGCAGGATAATCGCAGACAAAGGTTGGGTTTACGATGCTCTTCTCGCCAAGCTCGTCGTAGATCTCAAACAACAGCTTGCCGGCCTGCCACTCTGGGTTCCACTCAATCTCATAGCGGTCCAGGACTGCACGGAGTTTCTCGACAGGGGTGTCAATGGAGAGCTCCTCGCCGGTGACCTCGGACGCAATCTCTGCCAGGGACGCGACGCGCCAGTTGCCGGAGAGGTCAACCTCGGTGCCCTGGTAGGTGATGACCTCGTGGCCCTCCTCGCAGCCGCAAGCCTTGCGGGCAATCTCCTGGAAGAGATTCTGGGACAGCTCGCGCATGCCGGCCAGGTCAGAGTAGGCGGCGTATGCCTCCATAGAGGTGAACTCTGGGTTGTGCGTAAGGTCGGTGCCCTCATTTCTGAACTGACGACCAAGCTCGTAGACGCGCTCAAGACCGCCAACAAGCAGGCGCTTCAGTGGAAGCTCGGTTGCAATGCGCAGGTAGTTCTCGGTGTTCAGCGCGTTGTAGTGCGTGATGAACGGCTTTGCGTTTGCGCCGCCAAGAATCTCCTGGAGAACAGGGGTCTCAACCTCCATGTAACCGTCTGCCTCCATGAACTGGCGGATGATGGAGATGATCTGAGAACGCTTGCGGAATACATCGCGGACCTCGGGGTTCATAATGAGGTCAACGTAGCGCTGACGATAACGAACCTCGCGGTCGGTGAGGCCGTGGAACTTCTCAGGCAGAGGACGCAGCGACTTGGAGAGGACCTCCAGCGAGGTGACTGCCAGGGAAAGCTGGCCGCGGCGCGTACGCATGATAGCGCCGGTTGCGCCGATGATGTCGCCAAGGTCGAGAAGACCCAGGAGCTCCCAGTTCTTCTCGTCAAGGTTGTTGATGCGGCAGAAAAGCTGAATCTGGCCGGTGTAGTCCTCTACCACGACAAACGCAATCTTGCCCTGGTTGCGGATGGCGCGAACGCGGCCGGCTACGGAATAGACTTCCTCGCCAGTCTGGCCGTCCTCGAGGTCAGCATAGCGCTCCTCCAGCTCAGCGACGTGAGCGGTGACGGTGGACTTGATTGGGTATGGGTCAATGCCGGTGTCGATGAGCGCCTGGCGACGGGCACGGCGCTGAGCGCGCTCGTCGTTGATGGAAGCCTCTGGGGTGGCCTCGGTTGCGTCGACGTTCTCGGCGACGGTTGCGTCAGCGGCGGCCGAGCTACCAGCGATGTTGTTCTCTACTTCGGACATGTATCCTCCACGTAAAAACGCCCCGCGCCAGACGGACACGGGGCGACCAAAATCTTTTGTGCCAGTCTAGCGAGTAATAGAGGTAATGGTGTACTTCTTCACCTTGCCGTTTGGCGTGGTGAACTCAACCTCGTCGCCCTTCTTATGACCAATAAGAGCCTCGCCAGCTGGGGACTCGTTAGAGATCTTGTGCTCAAGGGAGTTAGTCTCAGTAGTACCAACAATTACATACTTAGTTGTCTTGCCTTTTGCATCAGCAAGCTCGACGGTTGTACCGATTGCAACGGTAACATTGCGCTTGCTGCCGCCCTCGACAACCTTTGCGACAGAGAGAATCTGACGAATCTCGTTGATGCGGGACTCGTTGTGAGACTGCTCTTCTTTTGCAGCATCATACTCGGAGTTCTCAGAAAGGTCACCAAAACCACGAGCCTCTTTGATGCGCTCAACAATCTCGTCGTGTTTCTCGCCCTCACGATAAGCCAGCTCATCGACAAGCTTCTGACGGCCTTCTGGGGTAAGTATAATCTCTTTAGTAGTGTCCATCGTATTCTTTCTGTTGATGGGTCAGTCGGTCTATACGTGTGAGATGGGGTTACTCAGCCTTTTTGGACTCTTCGTCCTCAACGACCTCAGCCTCTGGCTCCTTGGCTTCTTCCTTGGTCTCAGACTCCATGCCCTCGCGAACGCTCTTAACGGTCTCGCCGACAGCCTTGCCGAGCTTTGGAAGGTTCTTAGGTCCAAAGAGAACCATGACGATAACAACAATAATCAGAAGCTCAGGAATACCAAGTCCTAAAATCATATAAACCCCCAGAAAATCTTTTCCTGTAAAAGCGTTCAGAAAAAACGCCGTATCGGCTAGTATAACCGAGGGAAACCTTACTAACAAGGAATTAACATGGTCTTACATGATTTTTGGACATTTTTTATCTGGTCGACCGTAGCGGGGCTTGCCATTATTGGCATTTACCAGCTATTTCTGTTAATTTTGCGTGCTCGAGGCGTTTTTGTGACGCGTACAAAATTTGGCCTCACGATGATTTTTGACTCCGAGGACGCCGACGGTACGCCCATTAGGCTGCTCAACGTTAACGGCACCTTCCAGTCCGTGAGCTACATTGCGCCTGAGCTGCGCTTTGAGCTCTGCATCCACTATCACCGCATGATGGCGAAGGTCATCCAGCAGGTGTCTGCTCGAGGTCACGTTGTAGTCATGGGCGGCGGAGGTTTCTCGCTGCCAAAGCACCTGGCCACGCACATGAAAGGCGGCGTTATTGATGCGATCGAGATTGATCCGAAGATAGTCTCGCTTGCGCGCGAGCATTTCTTTCTGGACGAGGCTCTAGCTGCGGCTTCAAGTGAGCTGCGTATTGTCGAGGACGACGCCTGGAAGGTTCTGCAGGATGCAGATGCTAGCAGCATTAACGTGCTGGTAAACGAGGTGTTTGCTGGTCGAAAATCTCTTGGACCCCTGGGAACAGCGGCTGGTGCACAAACGGTCAAAGAAAAACTTGCAGCTGACGGGGTGTATCTGGCCGATGTTCGCTGTCCGCTGGAAGGCCGCGGATCTGCGCTACTTTCCCAGGTGGCAAACGTCTTTGCGCAGGAGTTTGCGCACGTCGCGTACGTGCCCGAGTGGCCTGATACTCCTAAAACACCAGGTAACAACCTCTTAATTGCAACTGATGCGGATATTGCGCTTCCTGAAGGTGCTGTTGTGGTGAAATAACGTCGACTGAGGGCCGACCACTATCCAATTGACCGAGCAACATCCAATCACCTGAGAAAATTGCATATTCCATCTTGTTTATGCGGAGTTTTGTATCAAAAAATTGACTCACCAAAATTCAACCCCTATTTTGGGTAAAAAATCCGTTTAGTTGGAAGTCAAATCGTAATCACGGAAATTCCTGACTTGCGTTTGCGCAGGTGACAAAAAGTGTCCATATTTTGCTATTTTTATCCGTAACAAAACCGCAGTTAAATGGCTTGTATAAAAACTAGTCGCTACTGCATATTCCAACTAAACGCATTTTTTACCACTTGCATGACAAACGCTCAGCAAAACCGCAGTTGGCATTAAATCGGTCTTACATTTATCCGTTAAAACGATTCTTACAAAAGAATTTGAAAACACGACTTTGGGATTTGAAAACATCACCTTGTCAGTTTGACCAAATATATATATGCGCAGTTGAACATATATGTTTAGTAAGAAAATCTTTTCAAAAAAAGAAGGAGATTTCTTCTAATTCTCGTAAATACGTAACAGAATATGGGTATTGTTATCGCAGATAGAAAACATATTCTATCTGCGCCAAATACGGCAATTATTAAAGCTGATGCGCTAAGGAGGCATCATGAAGACGGGTTTTGAACTACTGAATGATCCATTTTTGAACAAGGGAACCGCTTTTACGCAGGAGGAGCGCCAAAAATATGGCCTGGTAGGACTTCTACCTCCAAACATTCAGACCATCGAGGAGCAAGCTGAACAGGCATACGTGCTTTTCCAGCAGTATCCTGACCTCGAGACAAAGCGTCACTATCTCATGAGGCTTTTCTCCGAGAACCGCACGCTGTTCTACAACCTGTTCTCCAAGCACGTTGAAGAGTTCATGCCTATCGTCTACGATCCAACTATCGCACCAGACATTGAGCAGTATTCTCAGCGCTATGTCGATCCACAGTATGCATGCTTCCTGTCAGTTGATCATCCTGAGGACCTTGAAACCTCACTGAAGAACGCAGCCGCAGGTAGAGACATCGACCTGATTGTCGTCACCGATGCAGAAGCAATCCTGGGTATTGGCGACTGGGGCACCAACGGCGTCGAGATTTCCGTTGGCAAGCTCATGGTTTACACCGCCGCAGCTGGTGTTGACCCTAACCGCATTATGCCTGTTGTTATTGATGCTGGTACTAACCGCCAGGAACTTCTCGATGACCCACTATACCTGGGCGAACGCCACAAGCGTGTTGATGAAGATCGCTATAACGCATTCATTGACAACTTTGTAACCACCGTCGAGAAACTCTTCCCTAACCTCTACCTGCACTTCGAGGACTTCGGCCGCTCGCACGCTGCAGCAATCCTAGACCGCTACAAGAACACCTACCCTGTCTTCAACGACGACGTCGAGGGCACTGGTATTGTTACCCTTGCAGGCATCCTCGGCGCCCTCAATATTTCTGGCGAGAAACTCGTCGACCAGGTATATCTCTGCTTTGGTGCAGGAACCGCTGGTTGCGGCATCGCTGATCGTGTGCTGCAGGAATTTGTGGACCAGGGAATGGATCGCGAAGAGGCTCGTAAGCGCTTCTACCTGGTAGATCGTCAGGGTCTACTCTTTGATGACATGGACAACCTCACTCCACAGCAGAAGCCATTTGCTCGCAAGCGTTCTGAGTTCGCAAACGCTGACGAGCTTACCAACCTAGCGGCCGTTGTAAAGACGGTTCACCCAACAATCATGGTTGGAACCTCTACCGTTCATGGAGCGTTCACCGAAGAGATTATTCGCGAAATGGCATCTCATTGCGAACGCCCCATGGTCTTCCCTCTGTCCAACCCAACTAAACTTGCGGAGGCAACCGCCCAAGACCTGCTGACCTGGACAGACGGTCGCGCGCTTGTAGCCTGCGGCGTCCCATCCGATGACGTGGAGTTCAACGGCGTAACCTACCAGATTGGCCAGGCAAACAACGCTCTGATTTATCCAGGTCTTGGACTGGGAACCCTCGCCGCAAAGGCTCGCCTGCTCACAGACCAGATGATTTCGCTTGCAGCTCACTCGCTTGGTGGAATCGTCGACACCACAAAGCCTGGTGCGGCAATTCTTCCTCCAGTCTCCAAGATTACCGAGTTCTCCGAGCGTATTGCTGTTGGCGTTGCAGGGGAGGCAATTAGGCAGGGTCTGAACCGCGAGCCAATTGCCGATGCAAAAGAGGCAGTTGACGCCCTTAAGTGGTTCCCTGTCTACAAAGAGTTAGAGGCATAGCATGTCTGTCTTTTTGACATCGCTACAAAATGTATTGCCCATCATTTTGATCATTGTGCTGGGTTATGTACTGAGGAAGATTAACTGGCTCAACGAGACATTCGCTGGTCAAGCATCTAAGCTCATCATGAATGTGGCGCTTCCTTCCTCTATTTTTGTAGCGGTACTAAAAAAACTTGTCTCTCAATCAGCTGCTCCAGCTTGGTCCCTCGGTGCTTATCGCAGCGATTAGCTTTACTTTGTCATATGCTGCAGGATTTTTGGTTATCAACGTTTTCCGCGTCCAACCAGGTCGCCGAGGCTTGATGCTCAATACCTTTGCAAATGCCAACACCATCTTCATTGGTATGCCGCTTAATCTTGCGCTCTTTGGCGAGCACGCCGTACCGTACTTCTTGGTGTACTACATCATGAACACTATTTCTACCTGGGCAATTGGAATCTTCTTCATTTACGGTGATCCAATTCCAACAGAAAATGATGGCGAGAAAAACAACGCAGCTGAGCACAAATTCAATATCAGCAAGTTGTTACCACCACCATTGCTTGGTTTCTTGGTAGCCCTCGTTTTTCTCGTGTTCAACATCCCTGTTCCAGCAGTTGTAAACACTGGTCTTACGTATTTAGGCAACCTAGTAACGCCACTTTCGCTGATTTACATTGGCATTATTTTGCAGGAGACGGGACTCTCGAGCATTCGAATTGACCGTGACACGGCAATTGCGCTTATTGGTAAATTTGTTATTGCCCCGCTTATTATGGTTGGCGTAATCATGGCGTTTACCGGCGTGTTTGGTACACAGAACGTACTTGAAACTAGAACGTTTATCATCCAGGCCGCAGTTCCAGCGCTAACCGTTCTGCCAATTCTGGCAAACGAGGGTAAGGCTGACGTCAAATTTGCAACTAACGTTGTTGCAACTTCAACGGTGCTTTTTGCGATTGTCATCCCGATAGTAATGACTATCATCGGCTAATTTACGTTACCAACCAGCACCTCTACGCACTACAAAGCCTCTTCTCAAAGGCGAGAAGAGGCTTTTTTCTTGTGAGTTTTGCGACAATCATTTTACGGGCCTGCCGAGGTTCCACTGCCCCAGCAGCATCTAGTCCAACAGCACACCTTCGACCGCGGGGGCGGAGCCGTCGAGGACGTTGCACTTTTGGATCTGGTGAACAAACCAAGTGCGGAATGCCTTTTGGTCAACGCCAACGCATACAGTTGCATTGGGTTTCTCGCCAAGGTATCCGGCCAGGTCAACGACGGTGCAGCCAGCGGTTAAGCCTCCAGCGCATTCGACGTCCACAAACACGTCTTTGGTCTCAAACATCTGAGGTGCCAGCAGGTAGGCCACGGCCGTTGGGTCGTACATGCTGAATCCCTCCTCCTGGTAGTGAACGCGGTAGTTGAGAAGCAGCTTGACCAGCATGTCTCCGCTCTTGCCGGAGTTCTGGATGCTCTCGATGTCCTCAGGCATGACGCGAGCGGCGTCGCCCACCTCAAGGCCAACCATGGCCACGTGAACGCCGGATGCAAAGACAATTTTTGCTGCCTCGGGGTCAACACCCACGTTAAATTCGGACATGACACCAAGGTTTCCGCGGGTCAGAGCGCCGCCCATCATAACAATGCGCTCGATATGCTCTTTGACCTGTGGATATGCTTTCAGCAGCAGTGCGATGTTAGTCAGAGGACCAAGCGTCACCAGCGTGGTTTTCTCGCCAGCCGAAGCACCCTCCATGATGACACGATGTTGTGCTTCAAGTGCAGTTTCTTCGAGCAGACAGTCTGGCTGAATGCCGTCAAATTCATAGCCCCTCATGCCCGAAGCGCCGTGGACGTCGCTTGCGTCCATTGGTTTTCTGAGCAGAGGCTCGGCAGCACCACGCGCAACAGGCACATGCTGATTCCAGAATTTGAGCAGCTTAAGAGCGTTATTGGTAACGTTCTCGATGCCAACATTTCCGCTGACGGTAGTAATAAGCTTGATATCCAGCGCCTTTGCGGCCAGGGCAAATCCCAGCGCAATGGCGTCGTCAATGCCAGGATCCGTGTCAATGATGACGCGCGTCTTAGTTGAAAGCGTTGTCATAAGTCTCCTTTGTACGTTTGAGCTGTGTTTGAACTGCATGTACGTTACGTTTGAACTGTATGTAGACTGCGTTTGGACTTGGTTGGAGCCGTTTGAACCGCGTGTAAGCTGCAAATTATGGAGCAACAATCACTGCAATTTTAGCCTAAAACTCAATTACCTGCTGATACGTTGGAATTGATTGCTGGGCACCAACCTTAGTGGTGGCAAGCGCCGCAGCCTTTGCAGCCACATCAAGCGCCTGCTTGATATCGTGCCCCTCAAGCTGCCCCGATGCCTGGAACGCAGCAAGCGTACCCATAAACGTATCGCCCGCACAGGTGGTGTCCACGGTGTCCACGCGGTAACATTCCTGCTGGTACACGCCGTGCGAGTCGGCAGCAATGGAACCTTTGGAACCCAGCGTCAACACCGCAGTAGCCACGCCACTTGCAAGCACCTTCTGCACCGCAGCCTCGGGATCTGCCAGCGGGCTGATCTTGCCCTCGCCAAACAAGTCTGCAAACTCAATCTCGTTCAGGCAAAGCACGTCCACGCTGGCGAGAAGACCGGTGGTCATGGTAGCCGATGGCGACGGGTTCACCATCGTATAGAGTCCCAGCTCATGTGCATATCTGATGAGCTCAAACGTGGTCGACAACTCGCACTCAAACTGCGTCAAGAACACGTCACCTGGCTCCGCAATGCGATCAAGCACCGTTTTTACGTCGTCGGCTGTGCGCACGTGATTAGCTCCGTGGTCCAAAATGATACGGTTATCGCCGCCAACGCGCACGATCACAGCAACACCTGTGGAGACTCCAGACAGCTCATCTACCTGCTCTGCATTGACTCCGTAGCCAATAAGCGACTGCTTGAGATCTTGTCCAAACGAGTCAGCACCAACCGCGCCAATCATGTGAACGTCCGCGCCCATTCGAGCTGCAGCAACAGCCTGATTAGCGCCCTTTCCACCTGGGCTGGTAACAAGGTTTTTGCCACCAATAGTCTCGCCTTGCTGTGGCATTTTATCTGCCTCGATGGATATATCCATGTTCAGGCTTCCAAATACGATCACTTTGCCCATGTGAGGTCCCTTCCTTGCAAGAGTGCAGCGCTCGAATTTGCCGGTCAATAGTTCGGTTCGGCACTCACCGCGATGTAAAACGCACTTCTCGACGTTGCAGCCCGATGTTCTTCTCGACAGTGTGTATTAAATAAATGTCCTGTTTATAAGGTATATAGTAAATACTTGACCAATCTCGTCAACCCAACTACTCTTAGAATGCTTGAGTGGACGGAAGTTCATTTTTTAAGTGACGTTGCTCTTGCAAAACACCTAATTTTAAGGAGGTGCTTTATATGCCTGGTCAAAGTAGTGGCTTACGTATGACAGCCGACGATGATCCTGTTCATGTGCGTATGGGATATAAAGAAACCTCCCATAAAAAGTTTTAGATTTGATTTCAACTGAATTGAAACTGAAAGAACTCTTATTGGCTTATATATTTACAGATTTACCTGCTCGTTTGCAATTATTTTGATTCTGTAGATATATGAATCTATGCCCCGGTTTCAGACCATTCTGTTTCAAATCTCGCACATAACAGAACGCTTTCAGCTTGTGTCATACACCAACCAGTTAGTCATTCGTTTCCACTAATCATCGGAGGTGCACATGGCAATCATGAAGCGCACAACCCAACCAAAGACAACTCAGACCACCTCGGGAGAGCTTGGGCAGTCCTTGACCTTTGCCGCAACTCACTCGGTGAAGAGCGTCTGTAGAAAATTCCACACCACTCCAGACGGCCTTGCCATTGACATTGCGCAGGCAAAATACGACCTCGACGGCCCAAACGTCATTACCAGCGCCGCCGAAGAGCCCTTTATCATCCGCCTGCTCAAAAGCTTTGCAAGTCCTTTCACCTTCATTTTGATTGCGCTCGCAGGTATTTCTTACGTCACTAACGTGGCCCTTGCCGCAGATGGCGAGAAGGACCCATCAACCGTCGTCATCATTACCGCAATGGTGCTTATCTCCGGCATTATCGATTTTGTCCAGAGCTCAAAGGGGGCTTCAGCTGCAGCTGCACTCTCCAAAATGGTAACCTCCACCACAAGAGTTATCCGCCGTCCTATCGACTTTGATGACACGGGTGTTGAGCAGGGCTTCGAACAGGGCTCGGATGACGCCGCAAATGCCGCCGTGGACTTCAACGATGAATACGCCGCAGATGAAGCTGCCGACTACGTCGAAGACACCGCCGACGAGACCGAAGCTCCTGAAGAGCCCAAGCTTGCTTCTGCTCTGGGAGAAGAGATCCCCTTTGAACAGGTAGTTGTTGGCGATATCATCCGCCTAGCCTCGGGAGACATGATTCCTGCAGACTGCCGTGTTCTGGACGCCAAGGACCTCTTTGTCAACGAGACCGCGCTCACCGGAGAATCAGAGTCCGTCGAGAAAACTGCTGGTGTAGTGCACGCTCGCCGCCGCGCGGATGGTACACGCTATCCCCTCTCGCTCTCTGAGTGCACAAACCTGCTGTTTGCCGGTACTACCGTTCAGTCGGGAAGTGCCACGGTAGTAGTAATTACAACAGGTAATAAAACCTACGTAGGCACTATGTCCGAGCTGCTTCAGCAGCCTTCTGGCGAGACCAGCTTTGACGAGGGTCTTAAATCCGTCTCTAAAGTGCTTGTCTCGTTCATGCTAATCATGTGCCCTATTGTGTTCTTTGCAAACGGTTTCCTTAAGGGTGACTGGTTTGACGCGCTGCTCTTCAGCGTTTCCGTTGCCGTTGGCATTACCCCTCAGATGTTGCCTGTTATTGTAACCACTTGCCTTTCTCGCGGTGGAACACAAATGGCCAAGCAGGACGTTATTGTCAAGAATCCGGCGGCAATCCAGAACCTAGGCGCTATGGACATCCTGTGCACCGACAAGACCGGCACCATCACCGCAGACGAGGTTGTGCTTGAGCGCCACCTCAACATTCTGGGCGAAGAGGATCCTCGCGTGCTCCGCCATGCGTACCTGAACAGCTATTTCCAGACGGGCCTTCGAAACCTCATCGACAAGGCAATTATCAAGACTTCAAACGATGAGCTGCCCACTAACCTGCTGAGCATTGAGTACGAAAAAATCGACGAGGTCCCATTTGACTTTGAGCGTCGCCGCATGAGCGTTGTAGTAAGGAACACAAAAACTAACAAAACGCATATGATCACCAAGGGCGCCGTTGAAGAAGTTCTCAACGCATGCTCCTTTGTTGACCTGGACTCTGAAATCAAACCGCTGACTCCTGCTCAGCGCAAGAACGTTATGGACCGCGTCTACCAGCTCAATCAGGAAGGCATGCGCGTGGTTGGCGTTGCTCAGAAGAGTGACCCTCGTGGCGTCGGCGAGTTTGGTGTAGACGATGAGCGCGACATGGTGCTCATTGGCTACCTGGCCTTTTTGGACCCACCAAAAGAAAGCGCTCGTGAGGCAATTGCCAAGCTCAACCAGAGAGGCGTGCAGGTCAAGGTACTTACCGGCGATAACGAAGGCGTCGCCGCTGCCGTCTGCAAGAAGGTGGGCATCCACGTTGACGAGCTCTTGCTTGGTAGCGACGTAGAGAACCTTAACGATGAGCAGCTCAAAGAGCGTGTCGAGAAGACCCAGCTCTTTGCAAAGCTTTCCCCTATGCAAAAGGCTCGTGTTGTCTCTGCACTCAGGTCCAACAACCACGTGGTCGGCTTCATGGGCGACGGCATCAACGACGCTGCTGCAATGCGCTCCTCCGACGTAGGAATCTCCGTTGACACTGCTGTTGACGTGGCAAAAGAGTCCGCTGACATCATTTTGCTTCAGAAGGATCTGCTGGTACTTGAGCACGGCGTTGAAGAGGGTCGCAGAACCTACGGCAACACCATCAAGTACATCAAGGCAACCGCAAGCTCCAATTTTGGTAACGTGCTATCCGTTTTGGTGGCCAGCTTCTTCCTGCCGTTCTTGCCAATGAGCGCGCTTCAGCTGCTCCTCTTGGGTCTTGCATATACCGTTACCTGCATTGCGATTCCTTGGGACAACGTTGACGATTCGTTCCTCTCAAGCCCTCGCTCTTGGGATGCACATTCAATTACAAACTTTATGCTTTGGATTGGACCTATCAGTTCAATCTTTGATGTGCTGACCTTTGCCCTCATGTTCTTTGTAGTCTCTCCCGCGCTTGCCGGAGGAACCTGGGCAGAACTTGCTGCAGCTGGAAACACCGCTGCTCAAGCACTCTTTATTCTGTCTTTCCAAACAGGTTGGTTCATCGAATCCATGTGGACCCAGACCTTTGTTCTCCACGCACTTAGAACTAACAAGATTCCGTTTATTCAGAGCATGCCATCGTCATCGCTGCTTGCTCTAACCACCGCGGGAATCATTGTGGTCAGCGCTCTTCCATATCTGCCGGTGTTCGCCCAGTCCTTGAGTCTTGTTGCGCTACCTTTATCATTCTTTGGATGGCTAACTGCGCTCATGAGCGGGTATATGGTTCTTATCACCATAATTAAGAGCCTCTACGTCAAGCGATTTGGCTCGCTGCTTTAACCTTGCTCCAGGAAGGACCACGATGGACGTAAAAGAAACTATGGACCAGCGCATATCTCTGCGCGCGTACGACCAAAAGCCTATTGAGCAAGAGAAACTTTCTCAGCTCCAGGAAGCCATTGACGTCGCAAATGCCCAGATGGCAGAGAAAGCGCCTGATCACCCCGCAATCCTTACCATCGAGGGCCCTCACCTTGAGGATGGCACTTCCGTTCACATGAAGAACAGGTCTATTGTCGGTCCCATTTACCACTACGTAGCAGGTTATTGTGAAGACGCAATTGCCCGTGAACTCATCGGCTACTATGGCGAGAAGATCGTTCTTCTCGCCACCCAGCTGGGCATTGGTTCATGCTGGATTGCCGAGACCATGGACTGGAAGACCTTGGCTCGCGACGAGTACGACGGCCTTAAACTGGGCATTATTATTTCTATCGGATACGCTCCGGAGAAAATTCCGCTCAAGCAGGAGGGTATTCGTACCGCAATTCGTCTGCGTACCAAGAAGCCTGCGCAGATTATGACGGCAAACGGTACTCCATCTGAACCGGAGCAGATGCCCGAGTGGTTTAACCGCGGCATTGATGCGGTTTTGGCATGTCCAACCGCCATCAACAAGCTGCCAGTTGTATTTGACCTGACAGATGGCGTGGTAAGCGCATCTATGCCTAACCAGCGCCACCTCATCCAAGACTATGACCTGGGTATCTCCAAGCTGCACTTTGAGCTTGCCGCCGACCTCAAGGGTACGTGGGAGCTTGGACAGCCTGGTCGCTTTATCGTTTCCGAGTAGCCTTCCACGCGTAGCGCCTCCCAGCTCACAAACGTCATGTTCCCGAGTGGCGCATTCCTGGACGACACTCCAGCTCACCGCACCCAGCGCGCCTCTTAGCTCAGCACCGCACCACTAACAAGAAAGGACCTCACATGGCCTGTTCCGCACAGCACGTTGCAAACAAAGTTCTCTCGTCCTACCAGTGGAGACTTGCAACCAAGAAGTTCGACCCAACCAAAAACGTCTCTGACGAGGACCTTGAGGTGATTCTTGAGGCTGGTCGTCTGGCACCAAGCTCCTACGGTTTGGAGCCTTGGCGCTTCCTGGTTGTTAATCTGCGAGAGGATCAGGCCTCTGAGCAGTCTCTTCGCCTTAAAGAGAAACTTTACGAGCCATGCTATGGTGCTCGCGCGTCCCTTAACGGCGCTCATTACCTGGTTATTCTGCTTGCTCGCAAGAACGTCAATGCAGAGTCTGCTTACGTCAAGCATATGATGCACGACATCAAGCAGCTTCCTGCAGACTTTGAGCCAACCTACGCTGCAGCCTTCAAGAACTTCCAAGAGAACATGTTTGACCTGGTAAGCAACGAGCGCGCAACCTTTGACTGGGCTTGCAAGCAGACCTACATTGCGCTTTCAAACATGCTTACCATGGCTGCTATGATTGGCGTTGATAGCTGCCCAATCGAAGGCTTTAACCGCGAAGCTGTCGATAAGATTTTGGAAGAAGAGGGTCTTCTCGACGGCGGCCAGTACAACGACTTTGGCGTTTCCTGCATGCTTAGCCTGGGCTATCGTGATATGGATCCTGTCCAGAAGCGTCGCCAGCCAGCTGAGGATGTTATCGTCAGGTTGTAAAGGCTGTAAGTGTCATTACCTTTTAAGCTGCCTCTTATTTCCCGACACCGAGGAAATGGGAGGCAGTTTGTTTAGCAGGCAATTCTTTGTTGAGTGGGAAAGTCTTTGCTATTTAGGAAGCTTATTGCTCGTGCGAAACACGGTTGTACATAGTTCGGTCGCATGCCATTTTGGCACCAACTGGCCTTTTCTGGTGCGAAATGACTTTCTCTGATCAAAAAATGGCCCATTTCGGTGCGAAGTGGTAAAAAATGCGTTTAGTTGGAGTATGCAGGATTAATAAAATTCTATGCAAGCGTTTTACCAGCGCTTTTAATTGGACGAATTTTTCATGTGCATTCACATTATTTCTGAACTGCTTAAACGTAAATGCCAAAATGGCAAAACCAAAAATTTATTTCCAACTAAACGGGTTTTTTACCCAAAACAATACCTCCTGAATGACATATCAATTTTTTGATTAGTTTTTGTGCATATTAGGCAGTCTTTATGCACGCTGAGGTGTTTTCGAGCGCCCGCGTGCGCCTCATGCGCCCTGTGCGCCTCGTGCACCCCGTGCGACCAACGCGCTCTGGCGCGCCATACTTGCCACCGCGTAACCACGGCGCATATGGCGCGCTCGCACGAGCAACTCAACTAGCAGAAAGCGGCTAATTACCTGCGGATAAACCTAAAGCCGCGGCCAGAGTGGATGTACGGCAAGAATGCTCGGTCTTCTTCGCAGATGTTTCCTGCGACGTTATCGCGAGCATCAAGCTCCAACAGGCCTCGAGCAATCGAAAGTTCCCCTGCATAGCGACCATATGCTTTACTGCTCACCAAAATAGCGCCAGTAGCAACAGTTTCCCAGGTAGAAGGCTTCGCGTCATACACCGGAGCATCTTTCCAGAGTCTGGACTCCTGTGAACGGATAATGTACGAGCTGGAATCAGGTCGATCGGTCTGCAAGCGATCATACAGATACTCAAAATCAGGTTTTAACTCGGCTTTTAGCTCGATACAATTCTGCTCAAGCTGACCAATGCGCTTCCACGTAGCCTCAGTAACATCTGGGTCACCAATGAGTACCACGTCAGAGTCTGCATCATAAAGCGCAAGCATTGCCTGAACAAGCGCATCGCCCGAAAGTCCCCGGTGTTCCTCGACAGTTGGCAGTCCCTCGTAGAGAGGTCCGCGGAAAATCTCGCCAGGAACAAACGAGAAAATCTGGAATCCAAGTGCCGAAAGGTGTGCATTAATCTGTGCGACGCGCTCAAGCGAAAGGCCCGTGTAGCTCTTGGGATAGTAATTGTGGCAGGCGGCAAAGCGAGTAAAGTCGGCGCCAGCTGCTCGCCACGCGGAGATGTCATCCTTAGTGATAGTCGAAGCGTTAAAGACCACGTGGAACTTGCGAGAAAGCTCAACTGTCTCTGCCGCGTCAAATCCAAAGTCAAGACGTACGTATGTAATGCCAAGCTCTGCAAGTTCGTCAAACTTCTGAACGCCAAGTTTGGAAAGAGTTGCAGGAGAAACGTCGGCAATAAGATTGATCTCAGCCTTTTTGCACAGCTCTAAAAGTCGACGAGCCTCAGTGCGATAATCAATCCCCTCTTCTTCGGGAATCTGTAGCGAAGTGAATGCATAGTGGCATCCGGCTACCTGCGCTTTTGCCACAACCTCAGCATTAGCCTCGTATCCGCTGGCAAAATACAGTGAAATTCCGGTGCGCATAAATCCTCCAAGCAATTGCAAAACGCTTTCTAAAAGACAGGGTTTCTCGCCAGTTGGACAGCCAGTCGAGCGCCGGGCGAGAAGACCGACGGGCAGCTGGTCGGGCGGCCAGTCGAGTGCCAGTCGAGCGCCGGGCGAGAAGAAAAATCCCTCTTCCTAGGATACCTAAGAAGAGGGATAAACGTTTCTAAAACGTGTGGTTTTTACTCGCCGAAGACGTCGTTGATACGATCCTCGTCAACGCCGAAGAACCAAGTAAGTGCAAAGCCTGCAGCGTAAGCAAGAAGCATTGCAAGCAGGTAGAAGACCTGGTTACCAGGCTGGACAATCAGCAGACCAAAGAGGCCGGAGACGCCCTGGGAAACGGTACCAAGGTGGAAGAGGTAAGCAACTACGGAGCCAATACCGGAGCCAAGGCATGCGGTGATGAATGGCTTACCAAGAGGCAGAGTAACTGCGTACATAAGAGGCTCGCCGATACCGAGCATACCAACTGGGATGGACTCGGTCAGGTACTTCTTGACGCGCTTGTTCTTGGTCTTGAAGAGGATTGCAAGACCAGCACCAACCTGGCCGCCGCCTGCCATCATCAGCAGAGGAAGCAGGTAGTTGATACCCTGAGTTGGGCCCTCTGGGTTGTTAAGCATAACGTGGATTGGGGTAAGTGCCTGGTGAAGACCAACGGAAACCAGTGGCAGGAAGGTAGAACCAAGCAGGTAAGCACCAAAGACGCCAAGCTTATCATAGAAGAACTGAAGGACAAAGAAGATTGCCTGAGTGAGCCATGCACCTGCAGGCTGAAGAATCAGGACAGAACCAATAACACCGAGAATAACGGTGCAAAGTGGAGTCAGGAAGGTGTCAAGAACGCTTGGCATAACCTTGTGCAGGTTCTTCTCCAGGAATGCAAAGAAGATTGCACAGATGATTGCACCAATCATGCCGCCTGCTGCTGCGTTGAACAGGTCAGAGGAAGCGACGATAAATGCGCCCTCCTTGAAAGCAACAGTTGGGAGGCTGAATGGAAGGTGAACCAGACGAGTTGCAACGCCGTCAACAGTCTTGGAAGCAAGAAGAGGCATACCAGCGTTAGCAATGGAAAGTGCACCAGCCATAGCACCAAGAACGCGAGAACCGCCAAACTCCTTGGCAGCGTTCTCTCCAGCGAGAACTGGCAGGTAAGCGAAAAGTGCCCAGCCCATGGTCCAGATAGCTGCGAACCACCACTCGTTAGCATAAGCCTTACCAGTGGAGAAGTTGATAACGTTGATGATACCGTTGATCAGACCTGCAGAAATGATGCCAGGAAGCAGTGGAACAAAGATGTTAGCAATCTTCTTGAGGAAGCGCTGAACAGGCTTGTTCTCGTACTTAGCCTTCTGAGCTGCCTTGTTGTCCTTAGCTGCGGAAACAACGTCGTCCTCAGATGCGTCACCAGCAGCAACGCCGGTAAGCTTGGAGAACTCAACAATAACCTTGTTGACAACGCCAGGACCAAGAACAACCTCAAGGTACTCTGCATCCTCGACCAGACCCATGACACCGTCGATAGCCTTAATGGCCTCGGAGTCAACCTTTGAAGGATCTGCGGTCTTAATGCGGAGCCTGGTCATGCAGACCATGTTGCTCTGAACATTTTCCTTGCCACCGACGGCAGCAAGAATCTGTTCTGAAAGCTTGGTGTAATCCATACTTTCCTTCTTTCTCTCGTTGCGATGTTGCAACAAATACTTATCAAGAATACATAAAAAATGAACTTGACGGTATAACAATCCATACCTGTGGTTCATTGTTTCATGTTTTGACCTAATTCGAACGCCCTGTTACTGCAGGTAAATTAAGCGTTTTTCAAAAACTTTGCAACCATTTGCACGTCACGCTGATACCACTGACCGATGCGGCCGGAACAAAATGCTCACGCTTGTGTCATTTGTTCCTACCGTAGTTCCTACAGAGCACCTCTGACGTGACCATGAGCCGCCTCAAGCTTAGCTTTAGCCTCGTCTACAGGCATCTTGGTCAGTAGCATGACAATAGCAAGCTTTGCATTACCATCAGCCTGATCAAGCGCCTGAGCTGCCTCTTCACGAGTACACCCAGTTGCTGCCATGGTGATGTTCTGCGCACGAACTACCAGCTTCTTATTGGTCTGCTGCACGTCAACCATGAGGTTCTGATACGCCTTGCCCACGCCAACCATAGAACCGGTAGAAATCATGTTCAGAATCATTTTCTGAGCGGTACCGGATTTGAGGCGCGTAGAGCCTGTGAGCACCTCAGGTCCACAAGAAGGCTCAATGGCAAGCTCTGCCTCTTTGCCCACTTCAGAGCCCTTATTGCAGGCAATAGCAACGGTCTTGCAGCCCAAAGAACGAGCGTAGCGCAGGCCACCAATAACGTAAGGAGTACGACCACTAGCTGCAATTCCAATAGCAATATCGTTCTTGTTCAGGCCAATCTTCTTGAACTCCTCTTCGCAAAGCTCAAGAGAGTCCTCCGCGCCCTCAACTGCGCGTACAAATGCCTTCTCGCCACCGGCGATAAGACCAACGACCACGTCAGGAGAAACGCCAAAAGTAGGCGGACACTCAACCGCGTCTAAAACACCCAGACGGCCTGAGGTTCCAGCGCCAAAGTAGACAATCCTGCCGCCAGCTTCTAGCGAGGAAACTGCCCACTCAACTGCCTGTGCTACCTGGGGAAGAACCTCTTTGACGCCAGCTACCACGTTGAGGTCTTCCTGGTTCATAACGCTAACCAGCTCAAGCGGGGTCATCTGATCCAGGTCCATGGTGTTGGGGTTTCTTGTCTCGGTGACAAGTTTTGTCAAATCAATCACGTTTCCACCTTCTGTGTTGTGATTTTTACGCAATATTACGCAATAACATCGTTGGCTGTACCAGGCAAATCTTGATCAGAAGAAAGCGTATTGACACGCTCGGCTGAATCCAACTTGCCAATATAGTTTGTCGAGAAACGCTTAACGCTCTTCTCGTAATTTCTATTTACATAGGCTGCAAAGAGCGCATCTACAACGTTGAGCTGGGCAATTCTTGAAGACATGGCACCACTTCTCATGATGTGCTCTGTTTCTGCAACGCCCAAAACGTAGTCGGAGCGGTGAATCAATTCCGAGTCAATACCACCGCGGGTAATGGCAACCACCTTGGCGCCGTTTGCCTTTGCAATCCATGCACACTCAATGGCTTCTCGCGTAAGGCCTGAGTAGCTGACCACAATAGCAAGATCTTCTCGCCCCATGTTTTTGGCGTAGAGCATCTGAGAGTGGTAATCGTCACTCAAATTGCAGTTGATGTTGAGGCGCATGAGTTTGAGCTGCAGGTCTCTTGCAACCAGAAGCGAAGCTCCCATGCCAAAGAGGCAGATGGAATGAGCTTGCATCATGAGTGAAACAACTGAGTCAACAACCTGAGCGTCAAGCAATTGCCTGGTAAGCTCCAGTGAAGAAATGTTCTTTGCCGTAACTTTTTCGATGATCACATCAGTGGTGTCACCTGCGATAACGCCGCCGACAGCAATATCGTTGCTTTTATTGCTTACTGCCAGCTCGTAAATGAGCGCCTGCTGGAACTCTTTATAGCCACCGCAGCCAAGTTTCTTGCAAAGCCTGACAACCGTTGATGCAGATGTATACGTTTGAGCTGCTAGTTTATGGATTGATTGACCAACTGCCGCCTCTGGATCCGACAGAATATAGTCGACAATATCGCGTTCAGCTGAACTAGCATTCTTGCGATACTCTTCCAGACGTAGACGAACACCTCTCACGCAATCACCTCCGGCCGTCCAGTTGACTAAAACGTTTGACTATATTGTTTCACGATGCCATAAAAATTTCATCTGTAAAGTAGGCAGTGCCGTAAACGGTAGTATTGCATGCGCAAGTGTAAGCGCGCTCCATGTGCGTTGCATGCGCGACTGCTCATGTTTTCCCAGTATAATGCGGGGACAATTGTCGCAAAAAACTGAGCCTTGCTTTGGGTACGTTACTGTCACTTCATAAAAACTTTTACTACCGAGTAGACATTTGACCACGTGAAACCTGATTAAAATATTTCATTTTTGCCTAAAAAATTCAAATTTAGATACCATTGACAGCTTTTTTGATACCACTCGCAGTACGTTAACGTACCCATTATTTCAACTTGAGCAAACTAGCTGCAATTTTGATGGAACGCACGTCATCATAAGCGCAAATTATCTCAGCCAATTGAGATAGCAGGTGTTTCACCTAAGGCAAAACCGAAGGAGACGATATGCGCACCAACGAAGATTTGCACCAGAATCAAAACGCTTACTCTGAGCACTCATCTAACGCAGGCTCCCCTGCTGGACAGACCAGAAGGCAATTTCTGAGCAGGAGTGCTCTTGGTCTAGCCGCTCTAGCAGGTCTTGGCCTTACCGCCTGCCAGACAAAGGGTGGCGCAACTGCTGCTAAGGGAACCGCAAAGAAGGTTGACTCTGTAGACGGAACCTTCCAGTACGAGAAGGTCTTCCCTGTTCTTAACGACAACGAGGCTTTTGACGACTCTCTTGTTACCAACCAGCTCAACAGCTTTGTTTGCTTTGCTGGTCAGGGAACTGTTTATGTAAAGAGCTCCGAGCCTCAGAGCTTTGCACTCTTTGTAAACGGTCACCAAGTTCCAACCGACAAACTTGACGGCTCCTCCTGGAACCAGATTGACATCTCTGATGTAACCGTCAACGGCGATAACCGCTTGCAGGTCAGCACCGTTAAAGAGACTCAGGCAACCTTTGAGGTCAAGATTGGCTACCCAACCCTTATTGACGGCACCAAGGATTACGCTGACAACGACAACTTCAAGCTGATTGACCAGATCATAAACGCAGAGATTGCCAACGGCTTTACCTCTGCCCAGCTAGTTGTTACCAGGTACGGCAAGATTATCAAGAAGACTAACTACGGCAACGTCAATTCTTACAACAAGGACGGCTCTCGCATCAAAGACGGCAAGGCTGTTGACGACAACACCCTCTACGACCTGGCTTCTAACACAAAGATGTATGCCACTAACCTGGCAATTGAGAAGCTGGTTACCGACGGTCAGCTGGACGTTTCCAAGAAGGTTCAGGAGTACATTCCAGACTTCAAGGACCAGGAGGGCGATAAGATCCTGGGCAAGAACGAGCTCACCGTTCGTGAAATCCTAGAGCACCAGGCTGGATTCCCACCAGATCCTCAGTACCACAACCGCAACTACAACCCAGAGAAGCCTGACGATCCACAGCCAAACGCAAACCAGAAGCTGTACTCTCAGAATCGCGACGAGATTCTGCAGAAGATCATCGAGACTCCTCTGCAGTACGTCCCAGGTACCAAAACTGCCTATTCCGACGTAGACTACATGCTCCTTGGTTTTATCATCGAGAAGATCACTAATAAGCGCCTTGACCAGTACGTTAAGGAAGCTCTCTATGAGCCACTGGGACTCAAGAACGTCACGTTCAACCCACTGGACAACGGCTTCAAGGCTGACGGAATTGCAGCTACCGAGCTTAACGGTAACACCCGTGACGGCCTCATTACCTTTGACAACATGCGTACCGATACCATTCAGGGTACGGTCCATGACGAGAAGGCCTACTACGCAATGGGTGGTATCTCTGGTCACGCTGGTCTGTTTGCCAACGCTTCCGACCTGGCTGTTCTTGTCCAGACCGTTATGAACCGTGGTGGCTATGGCAACACCATGCTTTTCAGCGAGGACGTTCACGACCAGTTCATCAAGCCAAAGGACACCAACGTCACCTACGGTTTGGGCTGGAGGCGTAAGGGTCACATTGGCTACCAGTGGGCCTTCTCGCCAATTGCAAACGCTGCAACCGTTGGCCACACCGGCTGGACCGGCACACTTACCGTCATTGACGTCTACAACAACACCAGCTTGGTGCTGCTCACCAATACCAAGAACTCGCCTGTCATTGACAACAAGGTGAACCCTAATGACTTTGTAGGCAACCACTTCCTGACCGGTGGCTACGGAGTTGTTTCTACGCTGGCATTTGATGGCCTTGACGACGCAAACGCTGAGGGCAACAACGCCAAGCTCATGGACATGGTCATTGCCAAGTACAAGCTCATTCAGGCCGAGGCAGATTATCAGACTGACCCCGATAAGGCTTCCCTGAAGGCACTGCTTGAGGTCTGCGACCAGAGGAAAGATTCCAAGGTTATCAAGGACTTCCAGGCAAGCGACTTGTATAAGACTATTTCGGAGTTTGTTGGTAAGTAAAGCTCGTGTAAACAAGCTGCGAAGCGGGAATAAACGCAGTACACGAACAAGGTACGATACACATCTTGTCTAGCAACGGCCCTCTCCTCCGTCTAGACACACCAAAGCCCGGATGCTATTGCGCGGCATCCGGGCTCTTTTTGTGCGTGCGCGCACGCTGGGCTTTCGAGTGCGTGGGTTTCTCGCCAGGCGGGCGCGCCGCGAGCCTGAAAAGTGCAAAGAATCTGTATTTGAGCCACCGATTCTTTGTCAAAATCAGGCAAATCCACAGTTTCTTTAACGTTTTCAGGCAGAATTTACAGATTCTTTGCAGAAATCAGGCACGCTTTGCGGTCACGAGCTTGCAGGTGCGTTCGCCGGGCTCGCAACTTACAGTGCGGCGAGAAAATCCTCTGCTTGCTGAGCAATTGCCTCATGAACCTCGGGCTCTGGCTCCCAAGTTCCCTCAGTCCAAGCGGTAACAGGAAGCGAGAAGCCATTGAACGGCTCAACTGGCTTAGTACGCAGAGCCAGGAACTGCTGCTTTACCACGGCGAGCGATCCTGCAGTCTTGTTTCGGCCGCCAACGCCACTTGCAGTGACAACCTTGCCAGCAATGGCGGTCTCGGACTTCTTCTCGTAATCGGAAGTGAGCGGACGGCTCAGCCAGTCCAGCATGTTCTTGACGGTGCCGGGAATGCTGTAGTTATACTCCGGGGTAAAGAGCCACACGCCGTCGGCAGCCATGACTGCGTCCCTAACCTTTTGAACACCTTCAGGAGCTGGGAATTCCTCGTCCTGGTTGAGCAGAGGGACGTCCAAAACGTCAACAACCTTAATCTCTGCCTTGCCCTCAAGTGCCTTTGCCGCAACCTGGCTCAGCGTTTTGTTAAACGAGTTCTTTCGACCAGAACCGATGATAAATACAATTTTCTTCATAAGCAGACCTCTCCGCAAATGCTGTGTAAATAAAAATCATGCACGAGCAAACCTGCCCGTACATGATTTGTGTACCCAAATGTTAACTCTGTAGTCGTATTTAACAGAAGTCCGAGAAATTCGCACAGCTCTCAAGCGCTTTTACCACCTGCTCAAGACCGGTGAGATCTTCCTGGGTAAATCGCGCAACGCTCGGACTATCAATATCCAGCACGCCAACTACCTGGTTATCCTTGACGATAGGAACGACCACCTCAGAGTTTGATGCAGAGTCGCATGCAATATGTCCCGGGAACTGATGCACGTCCTCTACCAGCTGACTTGTCTTTGTTTCCGCAGCCGTGCCACACACTCCCCGACCAAAAGGAATGCGCACGCAAGCAACTTTGCCCTGGAACGGTCCTAGGCGCAGCTCGGAAGTGCGCGGCTCGTGATCGCTCGGGGCTACGTCCGGCTCCGCACCCGGGGCCGCGCCCAGCTCCGCACGCGTCACTGTCACAGAATCTACCAGGTAGAATCCTGCCCAGTTGATGTCGTCGAGAGCGTCCCACAGAAGAGCTGCGGCGTTAGACAACACCGGTAGCCAGTGAGCGTCAACCTCGGCAAGCGAGACAATCTGTTTTGCAAGTAAACCGTAATCTGCCATATTTACTTCTCTGGCAGGATCTCAATCCAGCAGCCATCAGGGTCTGCGATAAAGTAGAGCCCCATCTTTGGGTTCTCTTTAACAATGCAGCCCATCTCCTCGTGAAGCGCGTGGAACGCATCAAAATCGTCAACGCGGAACGCAATGTGAGTGTCTTTTCCGCCGTTATCGTAAGGGTCTACCCAACCACGGTTCCACGTGAGCTCCAGCTCAAAAGGAGACCAGTCGTTTACCAAAAACGTGTTGGTCCAAGAACCGTCCTCTGGTCCCTTAACACGGTCAACACGGAATCCCAGAGCCTTCTTGTAGAACTCGACGGTTTTCTCGTTATCCAAAACATGGGTGCAGCGGTGAACAAAACGTGCCTGCATAAATCCTCCTTTGTCGTGCGCGCCCGGCTGTGCAGTCATGCGCGGTCGTACCCGATCGTGCCCGTAGCCGTCGCGCGCTTAGTTGAGCTCCTGCTCAAGCTGGTCGACAAGCTCGCCAAAGTACTTGAGCGCAGCGTTAACAGGGTCTGGAGTTGCCATGTCAACGCCAGCGCCGCGGAGCAGCTCGATTGGAGTCTTGGAGCAACCGCCGGACAGGTAGCCGATGTAGTCCTTGACCGCAGGATTACCCTCGGAAAGGACGCGCTGCGACAGGGCAATAGCTGCCGAGAAACCAATGCAGTACTGGTAGACGTAGAAGTTGTAGTAGAAGTGAGGGATGCGCGACCACTCCAGCTTGATCTCTTCGTCCAGCTCAATGCCAGGTCCAAAGTACTCGGCGCAGAGCTTGCCATAGCGCTCGGAGAAAACCTCGGCGTTCAGAGCCACGCCGTCAGCATTCATCTGGCTGATGTCGCGCTCAAACTCGGCAAACATACACTGGCGATAGATAGTGCCACGGAAACCCTCAAGGAAGTGGTTGAGGATGTATGCGTGGCGCGCAGGATCGGTCTCGTGCTCAAGCAGGTAGTGCGAGAGCAGCGCCTCGTTGCAGGTAGATGCAACCTCTGCAACAAAGATGGAGTAATCGGAGTAGGTAATCTCCTGGTTGTGGGACGAGAAGTACGTGTGCAGAGAATGGCCCATCTCGTGGATAAGGGTGTAGACATCGTCAAGGCCACCCTGGAAATTGAGGAGCATGACAGGATTCATGCCCTTGCCACCTGCGGAATAAGCACCGGAACGCTTACCTGGAGTCTCATACACGTCAACCCAACGGCTCTCAAGGCCCTTCTTGACCAGGCCAACGTACTCCTCACCCATAGGCGCCAGCGCCTTAACAATAAGGTCGCAAGCCTCCTCGTAGGTAAACTTCATGTCAACATCATCAACAAGAGGAGTGTAGACGTCCCAGAAGTGTAGCTCATCCAAGCCCATGACGCGCTTGCGCAGGTCAACGTACTTGTAGAACGCTGGGAAGTTCTGGTGAACAGCGTCAATCAGATTGTTATAAACCTCAACAGGAATCTCGTTCTCTGCAAGAGCAGCCTCAAGGGAACTTGCATACTTTCTAGATGACGAGAAGAACTGCAGATTCTTAACCTGGCTGGTCAAAATTGCAGCGGAAGTGTTGCGGAACTCACCAAAGCGGCTGTAAAGCTGCTTGAATGCGGACTCACGCAGGACGCGGTCAGCATCCATCAGCAGAGGAACAAATGAACCGCTGGTCAGCTTATGGGTCTTACCCTCAGAATCAACTGCGTCTTCGAAGGTAAGGTCCGCGTCATCAAACATGGAGAAGATGTTGGTTGGCTGAACAGCAAGCTCTTCAGCGCGCGCCAGCAAAGCCTCTTCCTCAGCAGAAAGGGTGTGCTCACGCTGGTTCAAGATCTTGTTGAGCTTACGACGATAAAACTCAAGCGCTGGAACCTCTGCATAGAACTTCTCGACAGACTCTGCTGGAATTGCGAGAAGCTCTGCGGCAAACCAAGAAGTAGCCTCGCCAACCTGCGTATATGCGCTCGTAGCGTTTGCAACGTAGGCCTGGTACTTGGCAACGCGGGTATCCTCGTCACTCTTGCGCTCGGCGTAGTTGATAATCTTGTAGAGCAGAAGGTTCATCTTGTCCTCAAGCTGCAGAAACTCCAGAAGAGCCTGAGCAGAGGTAGAAATCTTGCCCTTGAACGCAAGCAGCTTTGGACAGTAAGCCTTGAGCTCCTCAAGTCCAGCCTCAAATGCCTCATCACTAGGGAACATTGAAGACAGATCCCACTTATATTTGCTGTCAATTTCTTCGCGAGACTCGTATGCCATGAGCCGTCCTTTCTTGGCTGGTCAGTATTCACTGATATGTAGTGTCCCACATACACGTCGGTTTCATGCCGATAACAAGAAAAAATGAACCCATTTGATACAAATCATCAAACGGACGTGTTGCAATGCCTGAACTTCCCTGACGGCCTGCAACTATCCTATCTTCCACCCTTCCGCCTCGGCACGTGCCTCAACGAAGCGCCGGTACACACCTTCTTGCGCGAGAAGCTCCTCATGGGTTCCCCTCTGAATGACGGTACCGTCCTCTACCACAAGAATCTGGTCGGCATGTTCGATAGTCGCAAGTCTGTGTGCTATGACCACCACGGTCTTCTCGCGCGTAAGTTCCGTAAGTGCCTGTTGGATAAGCTGTTCGTTCTCCGGATCGATCGAAGCCGTCGCCTCGTCAAGCACCACGATAGGGGCATCCTTGAGCAACGCCCGAGCAATCGAGATGCGCTGGCGCTCTCCCCCGGAAAGGCTTGCGCCTCCCTCGCCCACAATCGTGTCATAACCGTTGGGCAGGGCGCTAATAAAATCGTGACACCGTGCGCGTTTGGCAGCTTCGACCACCTGCTCATGCGTTGCGCCGGCAGTCCCAAACGCAATGTTGGCCTCCAGAGTGTCATTGAACAGGTAGACATCTTGGAACACCATCGAGAAATTCCTCAACAGGCTGTCCACCGTGAATTCACGGACGTCGTGGCCGCCGACACGCACCGCCCCGCTATCGACGTCGTAGAAGCGCGCCATAAGGCTGGATATCGTGGTCTTCCCTGAACCGCTTGGACCCACGATGGCGCAGGTCGTCCCCTGGGGTATGTCAAACGTGACGTCGTGGAGGACCTCTCGCTCCCCGTAGGAAAAGCAGACCTTGTCGAATCCGATGCCGTATGAGTCCAGTTTGACATCGCTGCCGTCGGCATCGATAAACTCGGCATCCTCAATGGCTTCGATGCGGTCAAGGGAATCACTGAGGTCGGCAAATATGTGGGCGGAGTCGGTCAGGCGCTCAATGGAGCCAAAGATTGTTGCCGAGAAGAGCGCGATACCGAAAAACTCCCACAACTGGAGACTCCCTGCGACAAGCGCAGAGACCGCCGCAACGACAAGGGTGACGGACGCCACCTCAAGTATGAGCTTATGGGTGACGTTAGGGGGCGTGTACCCAAGCTCGATGTCAATGCGAGCACGGCAAAGATCGTCAACCGAGGATGTATAAGGTCGCAGTACAGACCTATTCGTCCCGTATGATTTTGCCGTCCCAAGGCCACGGTACAGTTCGACGACTGCACCAGACAGGCGCTCTGTCGCCGTCTTGGCAGCAGGTGTGAGACGGGCTGCGGCCCGGTTCACGGCAATCAGGGTAAATGAGACCAGAAGAATCGCAAAGAGCGAGATCGCCCCACAAAGAGGGCTCGCCCTAAAAAGCCAGAGTGTGATGATGGCGGCCGAGACATACCCTTCCAGAGCCCCGTCGATCCGCCGTACTCCCTCAAGTTCGAGCATGTTGAGGTTGGTGGTGACGCCGGTAAGGATGTCGCCGATCTTCATCTGCTGGAAATACCCGAGGGGCACACGCTTGAGCACATCGCCGACGGCGAGGCGCTCGTCCGCCGCAGTCTCGTAGCCGACACTCTCTTGAATATGGGATTTGAGCACGGTAAATATGAACCTGATGACAACACAGGCCGCTATGGCGAGAAGAGAGACCCATATGAGCTGGGAGTCTATGGGCGCCTCCCCGCGTGCGTCTGCGACAAGGCTGCCAAGGACCCAAGCCGCTATGAACGTCGGTGAGGCGGTGGCAACGGCAATGACGACAGAAAGTAGAAAGCCTGCATAGACACGGCCTTTTCGACTGCCGACCCATGCCATGATACGTTTGAACGACCTGATCATCGTACGTCACCTTCCCTCTGGGACTCCCCGTGGGATTCCCCGTGAGATCTTCCATAAAGCTCCTCAGGAGATCCCCCGCTGGATTCCCCGTGAGATCCAGCCGCCCATGTACCGGCACCGATATGGGCACTCCACATCCGTGCATAGAGGGGGCACCTCTCGAGAAGTTCTTCATGGGTCCCCTGCGCAACGATGCGCCCATCATCAACTACACAGATGTTGTCCGCCGAGACGATCGTCGACAGGCGGTGTGCAATGACAATGAGCGTCTTTCCTTCCGCGAGACGGGCGACAGAACGCTGGATGTGTGCCTCGTTCTCGGGGTCTGCAAAGGCCGTGGCCTCGTCGAACACCACAACGGGTGCGTCCTTCAAGATTGCACGGGCGATGCAAATGCGTTGACGCTCCCCGCCGGAAAGTGCGTGACCCGCCTCTCCCGCAGGCGTATCCCAACCGTAAGGCAGGCGGTTGACGAACTCGTCGCAGCTTGCCGCGGCCGCCGCCGCGCCCACCTCATCGTCAGAAGCACCGGGCTTACCTAAGGCAACGTTCTCGCGCAAGGTCCCGTCAAGCAGGAAGTCGTCTTGAGACACGTAACTCACCAGCGAGGAGAGCTGGAAGAGAGGCATGTCCCTCACATCTGTGCCACCGATGGAGACGCCGCCCTCCCCGACATCCCAATGGCGGGCGATAAGCCGTGCCATCGTGGACTTGCCTGAACCGCTGGGGCCGACAAGTGCCGTAAACGTCCCGGCGGGCGCATCGAAGGAGATATCGTGGAGTACCTCGGTCTTCCCGTCGTAGGAGAAACGGACGTGGGAGAGGCGCACGCCATACCCATGTACCACAGCGGCTTCGGTGGGTTGGGAGAGCTCGGGGAGCTTGAGAAAGGCCTGTGCATCGGCAATGACATACGACATGAGGTTCATCTCGTTGAAACTCGTCCCCAAATAGGTGACGGGTATCACGATCGCCATCGCGAGGACACATGCAAGTGCAAACTGCGCCACAGTAAGGGACCCTCCCAGATAAAGCGCGATACCCATAGGCACCACACCTAAAAGCGTCGTCGGCAGGAGCGAGAGGGCAAGCCCCATCGACACCCTCGATCTCCTCATCCATGCCACCGTATAATCGCAAAAGCCCCGAACGGCCTGTGCAAACTTCTCGTAGGAACTTGTAGCTTGGTTGAATGCCTTGACCACACGGATGCCCTCGATATATTCGACCACAACGGAGTTGACGTGATCCTGCTCGGCCATATAGCCGCCGTACATCTTGTAATAACTCTGCATGCCAAGGGCCATCACCAGAAGGGTGATCGGCACGATGGCAACGGCCGCCAGTGCAAGGCGCCAGTCGATAAGGACAAGCCAGACGGCAATGGCGACGGCCAAAAGCATGTTGGCGGAGAGCTCCGGGACCATATGCGCAAGGGGAACTTCAATCTGCTCGATACGGTCGACGATGACGTCCTTGAGTTCACCGACAGAGGTCGCCTGTGCCGTTCCCAGCGAGGCACCCATGAGTCTCTCTGCAATATCATCGCGTAACCCGGCCAGGATCGTATAGGCGGCGATATGCGAATTCATAGTGGAGACGGCAAAGAGGAGCTGTTTGGCTAGATATCCTATGCCTGCAAGCGCGGCCCATCCAAACACGGCATCCCATGCAAATGTGCCCCCGACACTCACGACGACAAGATCGATGATCCGATAGACGGCATAAAACGGGACGAGGCCCGAGAAGACGCTTATGACCGATGCGGCCTCCGCGACTATCATGCGTCCCCGACAGCGCGATACATAGGAGAGCAAAGTCTTAAGCCAACCGGACGTATCTTTGTGCGTATGGTCGACAGACCTCGGGTTACCGCCTGTCTGGCCCTTTTGGTCCATCCGGCCCTTCTCGCCCGTCTGGCCGATTTGGCCCTTCTCATCTACCTGGGTTTTCTTGTCTACCATGACCTCACCCTCTCTTTCCCTCATGAAGCCTGTAGGCTGTCGGCGTCAACCCCATGGACCCTTTAAACGCCGCCGTAAACTTGGACGGACTGTCATACCCGACTATGCCGGCAATGTCTGCAATGGGGAGGTCTCCCGAAAGGAGCAGTTCGGAAGCCCTCTCCATCCGGCATGACTTAAGATAGCCATACGGCGGCATACCATAGACCCCCTTGAAGCAATCCTTGAACCCGGTCAGGGAGAGCCCCACTTCCTGCGCTAGTTCACGTACGGTATGCGCGACCGAAAGGTCGGCGATCATGATGTCGCGCGCCCTCTTGACCTTCTCGACCCGGACGCTCTCAAAATAGTCGATGTGCTGGGAACCCTCGCTATAGTCGACATCTGCAAGGAGCAGGAGCAACTCAAGGGCTTTGATTTGGGCATAGGGTCTGAGAAACGCAGGTTTGGTCCCATAGAGGCTTGCGAGGAGCCTCTCGGCAGGCTGGAAATCGTGCAGCACGTAAGGAGGATGCTTCCGACAGAACTTCTCGCGAAGCATACGAGGACTCCCCGGGAACCCGTCGAGCAAGCGCGAAAGAGAATCCTCACAAATCTCTATATCAAAGTTGAAAGTAACTCCACGGTAGTGCTCGGTCGGGAAGACATAGATGCCGGCATGGTTCGCGAAGTCGGAGATCTTAAGGTCGCCCGTCGAGATATATGAGAATACGCCGCCCGGCATCCTCTGCTCAATGCGTCCCGCAGAGCAATGATTGATGCCCAGATAACGGCCTTCCGGAGCTGCAAAGTCCGTGGTGCACCCCGCCATATCGAAATCGTTGTACGTAAAGTAGACCCCAGGGAGAACGCTTGTGAACAGCATCCTGCCCTCTCCAGTCTCATTTCTGACATCGACAACCTGCCAGCCGTCCTCAGTTGAGACGGAGATGTCGGCATCGTGCTCAACACCGCGTAAAAACCGCTTCATATCGTCCGACATGATGCCTCGCTTTACGAATTCGATTCTTGCTCGAGGCTGTATACGCGATCGCAGGTCCGCACCAAGAACTCGACATCATGCGTGGTCACGATGACGCAGGCTCCTTGGGCGGCGATTCCTTTGATCAGCACACCTGCCTCGATCATGTGCCTAAGATCCAGGCCGCTTGTCGGCTCGTCAAGCAAGACGACGGGGCGTCCCGCAAGCATGGCGTCTGCCATGGCGAGCCGCTGCCTCTGCCCTCCCGAAAGCGACATGGGATGTCTGTCGGAGAGGGCGAGAAGGTCGAGGGCCCCCAAAACCTCCTCTATCTTCCCCGCATCGGGACACGACAGCTCGCAATCTCCCCACACGCTGTCGCTAAAGAGCTGGTGGTTGACGTCTTGCATGACCATCGAACAGACCTTGCGCCTTTGACGGCGGGGTACTTCGGCGGCATCTAAAAAGAACCCCCCGCCCGTCCTGCGCTCAAGGCCCGCCAAGCCCCGCAGGAGCGTTGACTTGCCAGAACCGTTGGCACCGACAAGACCTACAATCTCACCAGGACAGATATCGAGGTTAAGGGGGCTGAATACAGGCTCGCCATGACGGAGGACCGTGAAGTTGCGGAGGGACACCCCGCGCTTTTTAGGCGCGGCGGAAAAACTGACCGGCCGCTCAACGGAAAAGGCCGGGAGGGAGGCCGGATCGACAATCCTGAGACCAAGCGAGGCGCGCTCTTTCTCCGAGAGCCCCATGAGCTCTCTAGAAGACATACTCCGCTTTATACGGCCATCCTCAAGAAGCACGGCCCTGTCGATGATGCCGTGCAAGAACGCCAGGCGATGCTCGGCGACGATGACGGTCTTCCCCAATGCGACCACGCCGGCAATCTGACGCCGGAGCACGTCGATGGCGGCAGTATCGAGGTTGGCGGTCGGCTCGTCGAGTACATAGACATCTGGGTCCGCCACGGCAACCGATGCAAAGGCCAATGCCTGTTTCTCTCCCCCACTCATCTTTGAGACATCCCTGTGAAGGAGCCTTTGAATGCCCATCTCCGAGACCACCTCTGAACGACGCCTCTCAATGCGCCCCACATCGGCGCCGGCATTCTCAAGACCGAAGACAAGCTCGTCGTCCGAAGTCAAGTGATAGAACTGCGATTTGGGGTTTTGAAATACCGACCCCACACGTTTTGCGAGTTCATACGTCTCACAGGTTCCGGGCACAAGGCCGCAGACCCTCACTGCCCCAACGAGCCCTATCCCCAACTCAAAGGACGGAATGAGCCCGTTGATGCATTTTGTCAGTGTCGTCTTGCCCATACCCGAAGGCCCGCACAGAAGCACGCATTCTCCCTGGCTGACGTCAAGGGAGACATCATCCAAGATCTTCTCGCCTTGCGCGATGCATCGTACGGTACCTTGCGCCGTGGTTTGCGGCATATCCTGAGGCGTGGCTTGCGGCTCGCCCTGAGCCATGCAGGTCACACGGTCCATCTCAATGATGTTCATCGTGCGCCTCCGAAAAGTGTGTATAGACAGACTGCAAGCCCTACGGTAAGCACAGCCCAATCCGCAATCCCCATATGCAATCGCTCGGTATCGGCACGTGGGGCGGGATTCTCAATGCCGCGGCAGACTGCCGCACGAGAGAGCTCGTCCGCCGTAGTCGTCGCCGACATCATGAGCGGCACCACAAATGCCTCTGCCTTCTCAGACAGAGGAACATCCCTGAGACGCATGGCGTCACGGATATGGCTTGCCTCCTGTCGAAACGTGGGAAGATAGCGAAGCCCCGTCGCAAAGGGAACCAACACGGCTTCGGGAACGGAAAGCCTTCTCATCGCCGCAACTATACGATGGACGGAATTCTCCCTCGCAAGCAGCGAAGCCGCCATGACCACCGCAAACGTCCTTCTCCAGAGAGTGAAACAAAAGGCGAACATGCCGAGAAACGCCGCGGCCTCAAAGGCAAACGCATAGTCGAGCAGCCAGATTACGGCAGCAAAACCCGCAAGATAGCCGACAGCCATCCAAGGATGCCCACAGAGCGCCTGCAACAGTGCCAGCCAAACCACAGTAGCGGCCTCAAGCCAAAATGGCTTGGGAACAAACGCGACGAGCGTCGTCGTGATGACAAGCCCCATCTGGGTCCGAGGATCGAGGGCAAGAAGCCCTTCTCCCCTCCGCTTCATCAGGCAAGACCTGCTTTGAGAAAGTGCTTCTTAAAAAGGGCCCTGGTGAGGAATACCCCGATGACTGCGCCAACAAGGGTGAAACCGATGCACAGCACCATGAAGGGCGGAGCGGCCACCGCCTCGCATGCCGCGACATATTCTGCCTGCATACCCATGCCGCTAATCTTGACCATGAACTGGTCGTGGAAGAGCCACATCGGCAGAGGCGATGACATCCATCCAAGCGAGAAAAACATGAAGGCCACGGCATTGCCCCACCAACTCCTGTATCCGGTGGCCCAACGGATGGCTTCTGCGACAAGTGCGCCACCGAAGAACAGGCCGAACGCCAGGATGAAATAGCCCATCATGGCACAGATGATTGCCATGACCGTACCCATGATGAGAATGGCTCCCGGCTTCTGTACGCGGGCGCAAAGCAGCATAAACGGAATGCTGCCGAGAATCGCCGCGAGGCCGGGGAAGAGCACCCAGATGAATGGTGAGATACCCGAAATGAACATCGGAATCATCGTGAGGATGAAGTACAGGGCGAAGAAGATGCCCGTGGTGATGAGGTCGCGGCCCTTGAGTATCTTACCCGTGCCCTGATCGACGTTTTGCTTGGCGTCGTATCCGGCGCTGACCTGGGCGGCCGCAGTGCTCTGGGGATCCGCGGTATTCTGGGCAGACGGGGTGCTCTGGGCGGCTGCGGTGTCCACGTTACCGTTAGGAGTATGAGACATGGAGATATCCTTTCCCGAACACGTCAGCTCACGTGTTCTTTACGACATGAACCTGTAGCGGAATCTATAGCAGGGTCTGTAGTCCCTATAGCTTTATAGCCCTAATGTTAGATACAACTAACTTCACTCCATGCTAAAACAAATCCTGAACCTTAGATACTCTATTCGGCCGGAATTGCTCCATTTGGCCATCAATGTTTCATCGGATACTCGCGGCAGAAGTCAGTATTTGCTCTCAAAGGCTGCTAGAAGGTGGCAACTACCCAAGACTGCTAAAGAATCATGACCATTAGGTATCCGCCGCTAGGAAATGCCGACCATTAGGTAGATTTGGCCCCTTTCGAGGCACTTCTCGCCGTGAAAATACCTAATGGTCGCGGTATTTTAGCGGATTTCGGAAAACCTTTGGCGAGAAGAGGAATTAGACACCAAGTACAACTTACTTCTTGAGGCCCTCCAGTCGGATAGGTCGTACAACTAGCCAGTGTTGGTGCCTGTGGTGCCTGTCTTCGGACTTCTTCTTCGAACCTCTTCTTCGGACCTGTCTTCGGACTTCTCTTCGGCCCCTTAGGCACGCCCCGTCACAAGAACCTCTCTTGCCGGTTGCGATAAGAAGAGACTGAGATGAGCACTGCCGGCACGATAATCATTACAGACATCAACAGTAAGGCGGCATGCCCTCTCAGAAAGCCGGTGCCACAGAACAGAAGGATCGTCGCTCCCGCCAGAATAAGGAGGCCCTTGGCATAGACACTGTTGAGTCGCCTTAATCTAGAAGACGCGTTCACGGAACCTATCGGAAAAACAACTCCCAATAGAATAAAAACTAAGCCGTCTATGATGTAAAAGAGAGTCATCCCGTAGGATTGGAGTGTTATGGGTTCTCCTGCCTGCAATGACAGGTAGGTATGCACAAGGGACAGGGCAGAGAACGAGAACAGGGCGATTGTCAAAAAAGCGATCGCAAGTCTTCTGTTCCTTACGATAAAGTGAGAGTTTGCTCCATCTGTGTTATTTGCGCCGTTCATATCATCTGAATCCCGCTTAAACGCGTAGACTGCCAACATAAGACCAGATATCAGGCATATTGTAGGAACAATAAGAAGCTCCCATTTCTGTCCCCATCGGTCAATAGAGTCCGCCGACCAATGGGCCGGTATCAACTGGGGAATCGAATTCCACATGACAGACAGAACGACCGTAGGCACCAACGAGAGAAGAACCGCCAATGAGCCCATGGCTTTATCGAAATACCTTTTATCTGCCCGCATGAGTCTTGCCATCTCCTCTTTTGCCACATAGATTACAGTGACTAGTCCGTTTCTCTCGTTCTGGTTGCATATCTGTCGCCGTAGGCAAGATGCGCAAGATCGGTACAGCGCTTGATGAAGTCGCCTTTCGCATCCGTGTAGGCATCCCTGTTGTACTCAAACTTCTTCCAGAGTGAGAGCTTCAGGAGCTGGTAATTCTCGGCATCTTCAGGATGGTCGCACAGGTAATCGCGGAAATAGAGCTCATCGTTATCCCCGGTAAGACGCAGATGAAGGTGGAAGACCCTATCGGCAAACCCCTCTTCGGTATACTTCAAGCTTTTTTGGCATGTCTCTCCCCCTCTGTTATAAAAGTACCCCTTGGTGATCGTAACGAAGATGCCCTGACCTTAAAAGCCCTGACTTTACCTTAACTCCCTACTCACCCCAATAGCCCACATGGGCCGCAGCCGCCTCTTCAATCAGCTCTGGAAATGGTCCTATAACCTCAATGTCCTTTTGGCCTGAGGCAAAGATGCTCCGAGCGGGCGTATCCATAGTGGGGTTTTGCTCACTGCTTCCCGTCATGGCAAGAAGGTCACGCTCTGTCATGGCAAAGACCACACGACCGATGTTTGCCCAGTAAATAGCACCCGCACACATAGCACAAGGTTCGGCCGATGTATAAAGCGTACACTGCCAAAGATAGTCGCGGTCAAATTCGAGCGAAGCCCAATCTGCCAGCATGGTCTCGGCATGTGCAATGCAGCGATGCTCGGTAATTTTGACGTTCTCCTGTTCAAGCACGATATTCTTGTGTTCGTCTACCAGGATGTCGTCAAACAGAGTGTTCCCGTGTGAGCGGGAATCTCTTGAAACCTCGATTGCCCTGCGGAGAAATGCCACGTCCTCTTCATGGGTAAAGTGAGCCCTGTGAGGAGTCTCCCAAGACGGTTCCTTATCCATACATGTCTCCCCCTCGAAAGGACGACCAAACCCAATACCGTATATCTTGTCGCCCCTATATCTCAATGCCTCATACCTCATGCCATGAAGTTCTGATGCCACGCTTTCCGATGGCATCCCGATGGCATCCCTATACGCCAGTCTACACTAGTCAATTTGCGAAATATCTTGTTCATGTAATGGAACGTTTCCCTCTTTTCGCGCATATTAAAGGTAAGGGGAGGCGATTATCATCGAGACTCGAAAGCAAGGCGGAGGCAATAGGGCAAGAAAGGACGGCCACACCATCGACAGTCTTCATGCCGACAGCAACCTTCGCAATGACAGCAGCAGCGAGGAGTTCATCCGACAGGCGATGGACAGATGGGGCGGGACCGTCTATCTCGTGGCGCTCAACCAGACCCGCTCGGTCGCAGACGCACAAGACGTCGCACAGGATGTATTCATCAGACTACTTACCAGCAACACGGTCTTCTCGAGTGAAGAACATCTCAAGGCGTGGCTGCTGCGGGTGACCATCAACAGATGTCACGAGCTGCATCGGGCACCCTGGAACAGCCGGGTCGAGGCCATAGATGCAACAGACACGCTAGAGACCTCACAAAATGGGCCGTCACCCCAGATGACAGATGCCCGGGCGGTATATCCCGCAAACGAGGTAATGGACGAGGTGCTCGGAAGGCTTGAGGCAAATGCCTTGTGGCAGGCCATCGGGCAGTTGCCCGAAAAACTGAGGGAAGTCGTGCTTCTCCACTATATCGAGGATTATCCGACACATGAGATCGCCCACATCTTGGGGTGCTCGCCGACGACCGTCCGCACAAGGCTGTATCGCGCCCGCAGGCAGATACGGTCGCTACTTGAAGAAACTTCCAACTTGAGACAGGAGGATAGCTATGCATAAGCCGACTCATACCAGTTCACACCACAGCCCCAACCCAATGGATGAGCTTAAAATGATTTCCAAGGAAGCCAAGCTCCCCTACACCGTAAGAGAAAAGGTATTGCGAGAAGCTCGTGCAATCGATGCCAAGGTCTCTGCCGAGACAGATGCTTCTCGCCACGTACCACAGCACGGGCTATCAATGCAGGCTGATTCCCCACCACAGCACAAACTGACGATGACCCGACGCAGATTTTTCTATGTCGGCGGCATAGCCGCAGCAGCGGGAGCAGTCTTTGTGGGGCTTGGGATCTTTGGGGGTTCCTCAGGCGGGAATTTCTTCACCCTCAAGGCTTTCGCCCAAGAAACACCGGACGAGAGCGGGGCAGTGGTGCCCCTGCCGACAGAAACCCTCAGCGCACTAGGGTCTTTCAGTGGCGGGGACCATTCAGTATGGTCAGTTACCCATGATATCGACCTCTCGTGCTCAACAAGAAACGTTGCAAGTCTCACCTATTCTCTTGAGGGAGACTACGCCAGTCTGCCCAACGACAACACGTATACCGATACTCATATCTACTTCGATTCCCTCGTAAAGGACCAGGCAGAAGACGGTCCCGCAGGCGAAAGCGGCTTGGATTTCACCGTGGGGGACTTTCAGCAGAATGACGAGAAGAACCTGACCCGCAGCATAAGGGCTTCATTTGTCGATGACGGCACAATCCAAGCCCTCAGCGATCGGCTTTTTCAGGTCACCGACACATCGTCCGACGAAGAACTATGGCAATACGAGAAGGACCATAACCGTTTGCAAGTCGCCCTTGAGAAGCGCTTCTCTGAGACCCTCGCTAAGACGGCCTTCGTGGCAACTGTTACATTTGCGGATGGAAGTACCCAGACAAAATCCTATGTCATCACGCCCGTTGACAACTTTGAGCAGCTCTATACAGAGTGGCTTGACTCGTCCATCCGAGCAAATATTACTCTCGCCAAAAACCCGAATAACCAGGAGGCAAAAGCTCAACTGGAAGGGCTTCTCGAAAGCGCGCCACATCTTTATGCCATCGCTGAAGTGAAATAGAGACCACAAATTGGTTCTTGGTCAGCCAGTTCCTGCGTCAGCCCAGTGCCATACCTATCATATAAATAGGGAGATACGTAACACCTTCGAAAGCTCCTGGAGTATCCACATTGCCGTCATGAAATACGTAGACATGTTCGAAGCTGTAGTTTTTTGTTGTTAGGAGATTGTCAAGCGCGCTGTGGCGTCGATAGTTCTTACCACTCTTTATCTCACAGAGGTCGATGCCTCCTTGTTGCCCCTGAAGCACAAAATCAACCTCGCCTATCTTGGAGGAATTATAGTAGCGCAGTTCCCTTCCACACGCCTTGAATTCCTGGGCTGCCACATTCTCAAATATCGACCCAAAGTTTATGCTTGACCTTCTATTGAGGATATCGATATCGACATCCCCCATCATTTGGGCGGTAAGCAGGCCGACGTCATTTGCGTAAAGCTTCAGCATGTTTCGGTCCTCATGGGCGGCAAGGGGAAACGTCGGCTCATTGACTCGGAACGCCGGAAGAGCGACCCCTACGTGCTCAAGCCAGTCGAACGCGAACTCAAGGTTGGCAAACCTCAGACTCTTCCCCAGCCTTGCATATTTGAATCGCTTGTTCTCAGAATTCAACTGAGAAGGTATGGACTCGTATACCATTTGTACCTGGCGCGCCTCAAGCGTATCCGATACATACTTGGCCATGTCCATCTTGTACATGTTCACAATTCCCCTCTGCAGATTACGGGCTCGCAAGAGGTCGTTGTTGTCCACAAAGGCCTGCACAACGTCAGGCATACCGCCTACCAAAAGATACCGGTAAAAGGTATCCGTAAGCTTATCATGCAGATAATCAGGCACAGGGGTAAGGGATTCCATACAGGCAGAAACAGCTTCCAATGCCGTCTTGCCTATCCCACTTGCCCAGCAAAACTCCTCAAAATCAAGGGGATACAAGGTTACTTCCTGCAAAAAACCAACGGGAAGGGAGGAAATATTGGATACCTCAAGCCCCAGCAGAGAGCCCGAAAGAATGTAATCGTAGTCGGTCCGTTCAAGGAGCATCTTGATCCAGGTGAGCAGGTCCGCACCACACTCCTGGATCTCGTCGAGGAAGACGAGGGTCTTTCCGGCCTCCAGTTCTTTCCCGCTGAGCACGGAAAGACGTAGAAGCAGGTCATCGGCATCAATCGCCCTCATGACCGTCTCTTTGGCAGTCTTGTTGTCGAAGAAGTTCACCTCGGCGAGGATCTCATAGTTGTCTGCGGCAAACTGCCTGACAAGGGTCGTCTTTCCTACCTGTCGGGCTCCTTTGACGAGAAGTGCCTGCTTCGTCTTGTATCGTTTCCAATCCTCCAGCCTTTGGTATGCCTTGCGTTTGAGCATGATTTCATCTCCCCATAGTAATTAACAAGTGAAATGCGTTTTTCACACTCTATGATACGCTTTCAGTTGCGTTTTTTACATCATTTTATAGAGGTTTTATTGCGTTTTTCGCACGCTAGGACAGTCTCTCGGTCGCGTTTTTTACACCCTGTACCCCTAGTCCACGTCCTCCCGGTGGTCCGCGATGTTGTCTCACCACGGGGCGTAATCAGGGTCAGAGTGACCTGTATCGTTTTTTTCGGACACGGGCATCCCAGATTCAAAACCCAGGAATCGTATATGCCCAGACAACCGAGAAAGCGAGGCAAGGCATGGGCAACAACAAGTACACCGACGAGTTCAGGCGCGAGAGGTCGCACTATGCATCGACTAAGGCCGAGGGGACTTCCTCATAAACGGTCTCGGTCTGCGCCGTGTCGCTCGCGCCCAGAAGGTAGGTTGTGCCGCTCCTCGTCCGCACGAGGAGCCAGGGGCCGACCTCGGGGTCCAGGCACACCTTGAGCGATCCGTATGCGTCACTTGAGAAGTTACCTTCAAGGAAGGTTTCACTCGCGCCGCCAAACGTGCGCGTCATCTTGGGAAGTTGGTCAACAAGCTCCACAGACACCACGTCGGCCATGTCAATCTCATAGGTTGTGAGCAAGTGGTGTGCCCGAATCGTCTGCTCGCTCAACTCAAGCGTCACAGGAGCTCCAAATTCCTCCGCCATGAACGCTCCCGTCACGGGCAGGCAGAGCAGCGAGCAAGCGAGGGCCACTACAATCGCCTTTCCCGCCGGCCGTGCCAGGTTGATCGACGTGTTGATGCCCACGCGCTCGTTCACTATGAGCTCAGCATCGTCGGGGTTATAGTAAAAGATGCCAAAGATCCAGTGATCGTCCTCGTCCACGTAGAAGCCCTCGCCGCTGGCCTTTGTAAGACGCTCCTGTAGGCTACGCACGCGCATCTCGGTTGCAAACGCCACGATTCCAAGGACCGTGCAGGGAAGCATCATACCGATAAAGTACAGATTGGTTGAACCCTGGAAGAGGAGCTGCGCCCAGCTCATGAATGCAAAAGACGCAGCCGCGACAAGGAACACCCTCGCCCAGGCGCGCCGGCGTATGCGCGTGAGCGTCTGCGTGAGGGCGGTGTTGTCGTCCACCACCTCGCTGCGATTGCGGTAACACCAACGGAAGATTGCCCACATCATGAGCACACATGCGGCAAACAGCAGGTAGATTACTACGTTGTCACGGTCGAGCAGGACGGGGACCAGGCTCGCCGCGCAGATGAGGACAAACCATATGCTCGAGACGCGCGGGTACGACTGCGCGGCCGCCCCAATATCGGCCACCGTCACGCGCTGGGCCGCGGCGCCTCTGGGCCGCCAGCCGCGCTCGTCCTTCAGGGCCGCGAGCCTGCGGTTGGTGAGCGCGTAGATTACCTCGGGCACGATACAGACCACAAGTATCCAGACGCTCCAGCAGAACATGCTCGACCCGGCCCACGCTCGTACCGTTCCTGTCGCCGCACCGCCAAGTGCCGCAGCCACGAGCACGATAGCGCACGCGAGCTGCAGGTGACGGTAGCTGGTAAGAAACGCCTTTACCTGCACGTCTTCCCGCGCCTCGCGCGGGAAAGTGACGCCGACGACAATGTTCTTCTTGAAGCGCGCGCTGTTCCTGAGCGTCCACCATATGAGGAGTGGAATCCAGCTGCAGGAGAGCCATAGGATAGTCGCAGTGCTCATCATAAACTTCCTTACTTCTAGCGATACGCAATCTCATCCAGCAGGTGCTCGCAGAGCGCGAGAACCTCTTTGCCTGACATCCCACCGGCCACCAGCTCAGCCAGGCGCATCCGCAGCGCGTCCATGATGCCGGAATCGGGGTACGAGCTGCCATCGGGCTCGCACACGAAGGTGCCACCCCTCCGGTCGCCGAGCACGTGTCCCTCCTGCTTGAGAAGCTGATAGGCCTTGCTCACCGTCATGGCGTTGACGCCGCACTCCGATGCGAGCGCCCGCACGGTCGGCAGGCGCTCGCCAGGCGCAAGCTCGCCTTCGGCGATGCCTCGCACAATCTGATCACGGATCTGCTGGTAGATGGGTGTCGCGGTTGAGAAGTCCAGCTGCAGGAGCATGGTGTGAGCCTCCAACGATGTCTGTATCGTATGTATTACTCACAATAATACATACGATACAGACAAAGCTGCAAGCGCAGAGGAAAGCACAATCCAAGCCGCTTCCGTCATCGCATCATTTCCCATTGTATGATTTGTACCTACAGCAGATCTGCCTTGGCAGAATCGGGGTCCGGGCATGCCCTCCCATTAAGAGCTCGTCTTCGACACGAGCGCTCAACTCCTCGGCGCAGAAATTGACCGGATAGCAAAAAGCAAGAGATCGCCGAGAAGGGCGGCTACTCCTGGGTGGCGGACATCCGCGCCCGCATCCGCGTTGCGCGCTCCGTCACGAAACTCTAAACAAACAAAATGAAAAACGTTACCTCAGGCTACTCATAGATCTCGCTTTAGGCAAAGTCTGATCACGCACGTACGCAAGTAATCGTACAAGCACAACAATACAAAGCCCTGCTGCAAGCACTGTTTCAACAGTAGCTATTCCATCGAGCCATCGAAGAGGCTGGCCTAGTTCGGCCAGGTATGCCGACGTCTGCGTACGCGCAATGACACAAATTACAAAAGGAAAAGTAAATGCGGCATGACTGGGAAAGAACGGTTTTGTAAGACACCTGATGCACCGCACAAAAGAAACCACATAAATA